>NZ_JAAHGH010000001.1:0-60698 GCF_010672525.1 Okeania sp. SIO2B3
ACATGAAGCAATGATACTCACTCCCCTGAGTGATGTACAGATTGTCGGGAGCCGGATGCACGGAAACGGGCACGTCCGGATCTAACTGGGAGTTGCCCTGGGTAATACCAGGCTTCGACCCAACCAGAGTCATTTCAATTATCAGTTATCAGTTGTCAAAAAATTAATATTTTTCTGTTGAAACATATAAGTTATTGTTTTGGAATTTAGCAAAATAATCAGTTACAGGTTCTTTTTGACATCCTCCCCGGCCTAAAGGCACGGGGATTCCTACCGGGCCTTTAGCTCCTCAGCGGGTTGACGTTTTGCGCTCCGCAAAGCTCCGCTAACATAGGCTGCTGCACCCACCCCTCTTGCTCCCCTCCCGGGAGGGGATGGGGGTGGGTTACGCTTGCCTCCACGTCCGTTTTTTGTCTCGGACTGCCCGCCCGCGACTAATATAATTAAAGTCAACGACTCTCTCACGAAAGCCGTTGCTCTTCAAAACGGAGCGTGATACTTTCGTATCACTCCGCTCCTCAACGAAACAGCCTTTTGACATAGGCACATCAAATCAGGAAAATTTGTATATTACATACTCTTTTCCATCAGCATTTCTGCCCCAAACTTGACCTTGTTTGTCTGCCATATATGGAATATCGTTAACCCAGATATAGTTAACATTGTCCCAAGTTTTTAGTAACTCTTCACCCCGTTTTTGGGTGTTGTGTTCCTTAATTTTTCTGAGGTCGTACTTGGTTTTTTCATCGTGGCAATGTCGATGAAGAAGTTGCCAGTTCTTGTATTCATTCTTTCCACCAATGGCTTGAGGAATGATATGGTCGAGTTCTATAACATCCTCTTCATTGAACCACAGCCCACAGTGAGTACATTTTCCTTTTTGCTTCTTGAGCAGCAATGCCGTTCGCACTGGCATCTCAGGATGTTTACCCATTCTGGTACTCCAGTAGACTAAATCGCCGTTATATGGAGAAGCTTCCCCTTTAACTTTGACAAATCGAACTATTTCAATATCCGAATGTTTGATTAGTTTTAAGGGGTTTTTTTTCCTCCCTTGTAGCGAATGTCCATTTATTACCGTCAATATTATGAAAGTATCTGAGATAGACCCATTTTTTTCCTTTGTTTCTATGACGGTGTATTCCCCATTTAATTAGTTTCCATATCAACAAGTGATATAGTTTTTCAAACACTTTTTGACTGACTACTGTTGAGTAATAATTGCACCATCCTCTGATGAGTGGGTTCAATCTTTTGATTAAGAGAGATTGGTTAATACCCCTGCTTTTATCAATTATTTCTGCTAGTTGTCTATAGTGTCTCTTTTGACTTTCTTTACTGGGGGTGATGATAGTTTTAAACCCTAATAATTTGCCATTGACCAATCCTTATGAATACTTACCAACTTTAAATTGTCGGATGTTAAACCCCAGGAAATCAAATCCTGGTTTTTCTTGCTCATACTCATTCAGTGTGTGGGTAAGTCTTGTTTTACTCTTGTTTAGTTCTCAACCCATGTCTTTTAACCATTCAGAGATAATCTCTTTACATCTTTGGACAACGGTTATGTCTTCGTGGAGAAGCACAAAGTCATCGGCGTATCGTATAAAATTAAGGGATTTTCTCTTGTCCCTTTGACTCAATTGTGTGCCATCGGGACGTTTCATATCTATGGTATTTGCAAATTCCTTAATCTTTTCTTCCATTCCGTGGAGGGCAATATTGGCTAGGAGGGGTGATATTACTCCTCCTTGCGGTGTGCCCTCAGATGTGGGGAACAGCTTATTTCCATCCATGACACCAGCTTTTAACCAAGCTCGAATTTGTCTGCGTAGGGTAGGATAGGTATTTAATTTTCTGAGTAGCTGTTGATGGTCAATGCGGTCGAAGCATTTGGCTATGTCTCCATGACGATACTTTTTACCGAGATTATGGGTAGCACTGTCAGATCGACGAAAATTCTTCTGACACCCTGTACTGTTGACCTTTTGGTACTCAAGCGCGTATCAATCTATTTCGCTGGTTCGCAGTAACGGTAATTCACACGCACCTTTGCTTACGCTATCCATAAGAACTTACTCACGGGGTTAGGGGTAGATTCCCCGCTCCTTTCCGCTTCTATTCCCGCTTCAGAGATTGATGGCTAGTCGCTCCCTGGGGAATATGTTTTCACTACAGTGCTTGTAGGGTAAGACTTGGCCATTTCTAGAGTAATTTGGCCTCACTTACAAGGTTATGAAGTTGTCATGGCTAAAGGATTTAAGTGCGAACCTTACCTTTTATTTGGTTACTTTAGCCACGCTCCCCGTCCCTCTTGTTAAGATTTGGGGGAAACGAATCGCACTTTATTGCTGCGTTCTCGTCTCTATCGTGTTTTGCTCCACAATTGAGACAAAACCATTCTCTCACTGAAAGTTCTAATTTACCTCCTCGAAAACCACAGCTAGAGATTAAAGTCAGTGAAGAAGTCACCCCCTCCACTGCTCTCCAGAACGCAGCATGATAGTTTCCCATCACTGCGCTCCTCAGTAAAACAGCTATTGTCATTAGTACGTCACCACAAACATATCTTCGATCCATCTGTAATTTGATGGGATGTCTGATAGTTGTTTGGGCATGGCACTATTACAGCCAGTTTTGTTGCCAGACCTTTCCAAACTTCCGTCTGTTCTGGTCTTTTCATCATGGCAATGCCGATGGAGTAGTTGCCAGTTTTTGTATTCGTCCTTTCCGCCTTTTGACTTAGGGATGATATGGTCTAATTCTATTACGTCTCCATCTTTAAAGAACAATCCGCAGTGGGTACACTTCCCTTGTTGCTTTTTCAGCAGCGATGCTGTTCGCTTCGGCATCTGAGGGTGTTTACCCATTCTTGTACTCCAATAAGCTAGGTTCCCATCATAAGGACTGGCATCGC
The DNA here is from genome assembly GCF_010672525.1 of Okeania sp. SIO2B3. Taxonomy (GTDB): domain Bacteria; phylum Cyanobacteriota; class Cyanobacteriia; order Cyanobacteriales; family Microcoleaceae; genus Okeania. The sequence goes on from NZ_JAAHGH010000001.1 coordinate 2,918, forward strand.
CTTTAACTTTTATATATTGTTGGCTCTTGAATGAGCCATATTCCACGCTTGGTTAAAGGGTTATTTTCCCGTGAGGTAGAAAAGACCCAATTTCTATTCCCTATTTTTTGCCAATACTTGTTAATCCAGTGTTCGCCTTTGTTGGGGTGTCAACTCTATTGCCCATCTTCGGAGTTTCCAGTATAATAAGTAATCCATTCGGTAAAATACCTTTGTTGGACATCCTATGGAAAAATAGTTACACCATCCTCTGATTATGGAATTGAGGTTTTTGATAAGTGCAGCTTGCGGTTTAGCTTTGTGCTTGTCAATAACTTCTGTGATTTTGGTGTAATGTTCCTTTTGACTTTCTTTGGATGGGGTGATGATTGTGGAAAAACCTAGTATTCGTTTTTGTGAATCTTTTCCAGATGTATATTTTCCTGCTTTAAACTGTCGGATGTTGAATCCGAGAAAATCGAATCCTGGTTTGTGTCCTTCGTTTTCTTGCAGTGTATGGATCAATCTGGTTTTGCTGGGTTTTAATTCTAAACCCATGTCTTTTAACCATTCAGAAATAACTTCTTGACACCTTTGGACAACGGTTAGACTTTCGTGGATGATAACAAAGTCATCGGCATATCGAATTAGTGTTACGGATTTTCTTCTATTTGGGAGGCTGACCTTACGTCCGCTGTCTTGGTCGATTGGATATGGCGAGGGGACCTCGCCATCCCTCGACCGCTTTTTTCTCTCATATCAAAATCCTTGGCAAGTTCTTTGATTCGAGATTCCATCCCGTGGAGGGCTATATTTGCAAGTAAGGGGCTGATGACCCCACCTTGGGGTGTACCCTCAGATGTTGGAAACAACTCTTTCCCATCCATCACACCAGCTTTTAACCAAGCTCGGATTTGTCTGGTGTAGGGTCGGATAGGTATTTAATTTTTCTATGAGTCGTTGATGGTTGATATTATCGAAACATTTGGCAATGTCTGCATCAAGCACATATTTGGCCTTTTGATTGATTGCTATAAAAATTGCTTCGATGGCATCTTGACATGAGCGCCCTGGCCTGAAGCCGTATGAGGACGGTTCAAATCGGGCTTCCCATTCTGGTTCTAAGGCCATTTTTACTAGCCCTTGCAATGCGCGGTCGTACATGGTCGGTATTCCCAAAGGTCTTTTTTCATCCTTACCTGGTTTCGGAATCCATACTCTCCGAGTGGGTTTTGCCTTTGAGCCTATTTTTACTTGGTTGACCAGGATGAGACGTTGCTTTGGGGTCAGCGACTTAATGCCATCCACACCTGCCGTCTTCCTACCTTGATTGTCTTGGGTTACTCGACGCACCGCTAAACATTTTGCAGACCATGATTTTGTTAGTAATTTTTGGAGTCTACGAACTGTTCTGACATCTCCACGACGTGACGCTTTGTAAATCCGATGAATGCAACTTAAAGACACATCTTTGGGCTTTTCGCCAGTTGATGTCCCTCCATTTATACATCGGCTTTGGTTCCGTGTTCATAACTTGACATTGCTACTTGTAGCTTTACATTCCGTATTACCGTGAGTCCGTCTGCATATCCTCATCATTACAATGAGGCGTTGGCAATTGAGCTCAATCTTTCCCATCTATTACCTACACCTGTGGTAGATTTTCCGTCTTAGCTGACTACTTAATCAATCGACCTTGACTAAGAGTAATAAATGGGTTACTTCGTTCCAAATAACCATTGGTTTATTCCTTGAGGACGATACTCTCCGCCTATATTCGGGAAACACATATCAGATTGAGGTATGATCTCTCCGATTCCCTTAGTCTTTGCCCTTTTGGGACTTAAGCGTGTATCAACCTATTTCACTGGTTTTCACTCAAGACGGTTCGGACGTATCTTTGTATTTCTATCCATGGGAACTTGCTGAGGTGGCATTGACTCTAGGTTGAGTTACCTTTACCCTTTCATCCCTGCTTCAAAGATTGATGGCTAGTCGCTACCTTGAGGGAAAGTGCTTTCACTCCTGTGTCTGGAGGACTGGACTTGAGTTTTCGTTTGATACTTGCTCGCACCAGTATGGTTATTTAGTTGTCATCTGTTGAGGATTAAAGTGCGAACTCTACCTTATTGGTTACTCAACACAAGCCAATCATCCCCCTATTTTTTAGGTTTCGACTGAACGAATCGCACCATACTTGGGACGTTGGTTCAAGGGCGACTTATTACTCTAAAATCACGACCGTACTTTTCTGCCTTTCCTTCTAATAGCGTTCTAAATTGCCTCCAACCTAAATCTGATACCCAACCCACCCCCATCCCCTCCTGGGAGGGGATGGGGGTGGGTTGCGGTTTTTCACCATTCCTGAAACATTCAAATCCTCTAAAACAATCGTTTGGTTTTCACGAATTATTTCAGTAGACAATTTATGCAGAAAATCTGTTCTAGTATCCTTTAGCTTGGCATGTTTGCGTAGCATTCCGTAGGAAAATTTAGCCACTTTCAACCGAGCTTTTTCGTACCTTTTAGAGCCTCTAGTTTTTCTAGACAAAAACTTACTTAACTTACGTTAGCGTTTGCGTAGCATTCCGATAGGAAAGCTCCTCTGAAAGAGGCTACTTATTAATTCTTTTCTTTAAGGGTTTTGGTGCATCAATTTTTTCTCCATTACTCAATGTAGCAAAAGTTTTGATACCTAAATCTATACCTACTGAATTATCAGTTTGAGGTAAAGCTTCAGGCAAAATTTCTACTACAAAACTTAAAAAATATCTATTAGCAGAGTCTTTGATAATAGTTACTGATGATGGAGCAGCAGGTAATTCTCACAGGCGAAACTATTTTTAGTTTCCCAATTTTAGCTAAATAAACTTTGTGTTGACCTACTTGAAAACCTCTTCTTGTAAACCTAGCAGTTTGTTTTGACTTTCTAGTTTTGAATTTAGGAGGTTTAACAGGTCTACCTTTTCTCTTACCTAGGGACGTTGCATGCAACGTCCGTACTTTGAAAAAGTTTTGATAGGCTTGGTTTAAATCATTCAAAGATTGCTGCAATGGTATAGCAGAAACTTCTGATAGCCATTCTCTATTCTCAGTCTTTTTAGCTTGAGTGATAAAAAGCTTTTGTAGTTCTGAATTAGTGGCTTTATTTTCTCCTGATTTATGCTTCTTTTGGCAGCAAGCTAGACTATCATTCCAAATCACACGGACACAACCAAATAGTTTGGCTAATCGGTATTTTTGTCCCGGTGTTGGATAGATACGATACTTAAATCTAGCTTTCATAATCTGATTATTAAACTAACAACATGATAACATATTTATTGAAATAAAATCAACTCAAAAGTCGCCCGCTTATGGGCGAGGCTTTAAACCCAATTTTCTGGTAAAAATAGCTTTAATATGTAGGGTTTGCGTATGGAAAGTCTTTTTGCTGAGGTAGGAGACAACCCACCCGCGGGTCCCGACCAACCCACCCGCGGGCCCCGACCGTGGAGGGGAGGGGAAGACAGGAGAAATGGCTCGGGAGCGAGGAGGTAGGAGTAACAATTATCAATTTGGGATTTTTCTGCCCAACTATGAGCCTAAAATACGCTCCATGCATGAGCTGTTCGGTGGAAAAGCTAACACTTTTTTAGACCTAAAAATGCTACAACCTTTATCTGTCAATGCTTTTATATTTAATCAGCAAGCCCTAATTATTTTAATACTGTTGATAGCTCCCCACCTAATAGTCAAACGGCGCTGTTAGTTGACACCGACTTGCTTTTCAGTCAAGTGAGGCATCACTTCTTCAGCAAACAATTCTACAGAAGCCGTAGCATTTTCTACTGAAATAGTGTTAAAGTTCACCTGCATAGATGCAACCTCAAAACCTCCAACCCTTTCATAGTAGTTGGCAATTGTCTTGCGCAATTTTTCAGGGGTACCAATCCAAGCAGCTCCCTTTTCTATCTGAGATTCAAAGGTTTCTTGTTGTAGTGAAGCAATAATTTTATCGTAACCTGGATAATCTACCGAGCAAGTACCCGTTAGCCAATCAGAAGCAGCTTCTACTAAAGATTTCAAATAGCTATTTAATGGTTGACGAGCAATGGCGATCGCCTGCTCCTCCGTTGGCGCACAGAACATATGAAAAGCCAACATTACCTTACCTTGGCCTGGATGACCGGCAGATTTCCAGGCATCTCGATATAGCTTAATTAACTCGGCCATTTTCCCACCAGCTAAAGGAATTGCCATTACTCCATAACCCTTTTCACCAGCAGTAACAAAAGATTCTGGTGTAGCCAGACACGCTACCCAGAAGGGAGGGCGGGGAGTTTGAGTAGGACGAGGCAAAGAAGTAACATTATCAAAGCTGTGAAACTTACCCTCCATCGTTACGTTTTCTGCTTCGAGGAGGCAACGTACCTGTTCCATTCCCTCCACAAAGCGGGCGCGGCTTTCATTCAAATCAATCCCAAATCTAGCAAATTCATGGGGTAGAAATGCACGGGCAAAGCCAACTTCTAGACGTCCGTTGGAAATGGCATCTAACATCCCAATTTCTCCAGCAAGTTTAAGTGGATTATTGAAGACAGGCAAAACTGCTCCGGTAATCAAGCGAGCTTTTCGAGTTTGTTGGGATGCTGCGGTGAGAAAAACGATAGGATTAGGGCTATATCCGCCGTATGGATGGAAGTAGTGTTCGACAATTCTAACATTAGTATAATTAAGTTTGTCGCACAGACTTACCAGATGGAGAGCTTCATGAAAATACTGTGCTCCTGACTTCTGTTGAGGGCTAACATCGGGAAAAAACTGTAAACCAAATTCCATTTTGTTTTTCAAGTTGATAAAGAATAAAATCGAGTAGCTCAATTGCTGGGCAGTTATGGTAGCTACTTTTCAGTAATGATGGCTTCAATTTCCATGTCTAGTTCTGAGCGACATATATCTGAATGCAAATAGATAAGTCTATCGGCAGCAGCGAAATTTTTCTTAACCATCTGTTGAACAACAGGCAAATCAGAAGGATGGCGGATGTAAATGGTGAAGGAGCGATCATAAAGCATTGGGTCTGGAAGTCCTCGATTAAAACCCATACGTTCAAACACCAGTTTCATGTTATCTAGAGTTACCTCAAACTGTTTTTCAATATTGCCTTTGCCCACAGAATCATGTCCTTTGATGCTAGCTGTTCCTGACAGATAGCCAATACGTTTACCATTGCACTTAATAACGGTTCCTCTCGCAAAACTTGGCGAACGTGGTCCATACTGGGGTGGGTATTTGTAGGCTGAAACTTGTTCGGGATTTTCCACATTACTAATATTTTCCTTAACTGCAATAAAATAGATTGCATAGGTGTCATCAGCAATTCCTATACCTGTCCCTGCTGGTAATTTTACAGAAAAGTTTGCCCCGTAAAAACTTTCAAATGCCAGGGATCTACCTTGACAGAAAGATTTATAGTTTTCCAGACCTCTACTTTCATTATTAATGTAGGGAACATAATTCCAAATGCGACATAAATTCCAGTCTTGGGTCAGCTCTAGCAAACTTAAATATGTTTTGTATACAAATTCGTTTAGAGGATATTTTATCGGTACAGTGGAAGCACCTATTAGTTGTGATTTTGTTTGTAGCAGATGAAAGCCTTGTTCGCTGTATTTTTTTCCTAATTTGCTAGAGTAATTAATAATAGATCGCCCTTCCAGAATAGGAATTTTGAGGTACAAATTAATTTCATCTATGGTTGAAATGCAGAAGGTTCGATCTTGTCCAAAATAAATATTCATATTACTTTTAACTATGCAACTATTAGTTATATAGCAATTCCCATGCTGGTGATGTACCGTCATTCGTTGGTTTTAAGGCACAGCAAATAGGGAACAGAATACAAATAAAAATAGGTATACCTCATTGGGCTGAGAAACCCTATATCACCTGCTTCATCGCTTTTGATACTAACTTTTACATTTCATTCCTGTCAAGTTGAATAAAAAATAAATTTATTTTGACCAAAAAATAAGGTTTCAAGGCTCCCCTTTCAAGGGAATGAAAAAAATAAAGTTCAATATTTCAATTCACTTTCTTTCCTAGGTCATACTGTGCAAACAGGCAGAGGTACTGATAACTAATAACTTATAACTGATAACTGAAATGACTACTTGTGATAATTTTTGTCTGATTAGAATAATTTGATGTTAAAGTTTTTCCTCCCTCCAAATTAGATAAATAGAATTATAAAAAAATAAAAATAAAAATAAAATCAATTATTATCCATAAAGTATAATTTTATTCTACTATTTATTGTTTCCTGTTCGGGTGCATCTCAATTGATCTAAAAGTAATTTTACTCAATAAATAGGGATAAATAGGGTGTGTCTCTTATGTGCAAAAAAACTTTTTTCCTATATATTCCCTGTTGTCTTTCGGAGCTGTTGCCTGTTGCCTAAAAGCGATAATTTTTTGGCTTTATTCTTGCATTGAGATGTACCCTCCTGTTCCCTATTTTATCAAAATAATATGGGTCTAAAACCCCGCCTTTTAAAGCGCAATATTTTTGGAGCGAAGCTCAAATCCCCGTCACAAAAATAACTTTTGATTTCTGAGTTATGACTTCTGACTTCGTTAAGGATATGTCTAATAATAATAGTAATTCTAATATATAGAAGAACATGAAAAAAGTGAATGTTTTAGGAATTGATGGCGGTGGCACCAAAACAGAAGCCGTTTTAATGGATGAGAATTATCAAATTCTTGGTAGTAGTAAAAGCGGTCCGTCAAATTATCAGAGTGTAGGAATTGAAGTAGCAAAAAAATCGATTCAAACCGCTATTAGTCAAGCAGTTAGTAATAGTAATAGCCATCAACCAATTTCTGGAATTTGTCTTGGTTTAGCAGGAGTAGGAAGACCAGAAGATATTCAAGTAGTAGAAAATTTCCTCCAAGAAATTATTACCAATCTTCCGATAAAATGGGCATTACAGCCAAATACAATAATTATATGTAGCGACAGCCCAATTGCTCTGGTCGGTGGTACTGGTCATTCCGTAGGTATTGTTGCTATGGCAGGTACAGGCTCTCAAATATTTGGACAGAATAGTCAGGGGTTAACTAAACGAGTTGGTGGTTGGGGCTATCTGTTGGGAGACGAAGGTAGTGGTTATAATATAGCTATTCGGGGTTTACAAGCAGCTTTGAAAAGTTATGATGGACGTGAATTACCCACGACTCTAATTACAGATTTTCAAGCATATCTGGGCCTAACAAATATTGAAGGTCTAATAGAAGTAGTCTATCGTCGTGGATGGGGTCCAAAACAGATAGCAGCACTTGCTCCTATTGTCTCCACAGCCGCAGATAAGGGAGATAAGGTTGCTAAGAAAATTATCAACGATGCTGTAGAGGAGTTAAGCATAGCTACAAAAATTGTGATATCTACCTTATTTCAGCCTCACGAAACTTTTGAGGTTGTTACTATTGGAAATGTCTGGAAGAGTATGATTAATTTTCGCGGTCAATTTGAAGATTCTATCATAGCGGTCGCTCCTGCTGCCAAAATCATATGGCCTCGAAATCAACCTGCTTATGGTGCAGGAATTTTAGCCTTGAAAGCTATTGCTATGTAGGTAAAGAATAGGGAATAAAAAATCTTGTTATATAAAAAATTTAGCAATTTTCCCTGACCTTAAAAATTTAAATAGCTATCAGCTTTTAGCTAGCCTCTTGGGTCGGAACTACGTTAACAGCGCTTCAGCTTTGAGCAGCTCTGGGTAAAAATTCCCAGCTTCTGAGCAACCGGATGGCCTTCGGAGGAGTTGAAATCTCCTTTCCGTTCCGGAATGCTCCGCTCTCCGAGGGTGTCTCAAAAAAAATCTGCTGATTGCTGAGGTGCTTCTTTCAATAGCTGAGGTTGCACTGCTATATCTAATCAGATATTTATGACACTACTGGAAATTTTCTATTTGGAGAATATTATCTATGTTTAATTCAAAAAAAAGCCGTTTTGGAACATCTTTATTATTAGCTTTAGGTATGACATTAACCACAGCAACACCTCTAATTTCAAATCCTGCTATGGCTCAATTTTATCGGCGAAGAACATTTCTTGGGAACCAACAAAGTCAATTTCCAAACAACCAACAAAGGCAAATTCCAAACAACCAACGAAGACAATTTTCTGTAGCAGGAATACCAGCAGGAACACTTATACCTGTGGAATATGAGGAAGCAGAAAAAGTAGTCCTAAGTCCAGATGAATCTATGAGATTAACGTTAACAGTAGCACAAGATATTCGAGATGTTCAAGGAAGAGTAATCATACCCTTTGGCAGTCTCATAGAAGGTCAACTACAACCTGTTTCAGATGGTACTCAATTTGTTGCCGAACAGTTAATTATCCGCGGTCGCAGAAGGTTTCGTTTTGACGCTATTTCTAGGGTAATTACCGATACTGAAAAAATCACAAAGGGTGCCGATGCTGGAGATATTTTGAAGGGTGCCGCTGTGGGTGGTGCTGCTGCTACTTTACTATCTGGCATTACTGGGGATAAAGTAATTGCCACAGAAAGAGTGTTAGCTGGTGCTGGGTTGGGTGCTTTAGCTGGAGTATTATTGGGTCGGGAAAAAGCAGAGGTGGTCGTGATTTATCCAGAGGAAGATTTGGACTTGAGATTGCGGTCTGATTTTGCATTGCGTTAATTTATATGCAAAATCAAGATTTATAGCAAATATTCATCCAAATGGCATGAGTAGTAGTTATAATAGATTCAATGTGCGTTATCCTTATGCAACTTGATTGAGATCGAGTTCCAATAATTGAGCAATCAAAAAGCCGATCCTATCTATACAGAAGATATCCCTCTATTATTCATTTACTACAGCAGTTTTGGAGTTGATGAAGTACAAAGTTTTACGAGTATAGGAAATAGGGAATAATATCATGTCTGCTTAATAGCGCGATAGAACTCCGTTCCGCTTACGCGACCAAAAACTTCCTTCTTTATTCCCTCCTAACTCCTGACTCCTCCGAAGTATTCAACCAGACATAATATAACGTTATCTCTCAGGTACTAAAGTAGATCGTCTAACTGTTCAAAACTTTGAACCTTCAATTTATTCAAAGCAGATTTAGCTGCAGCTTGTTCCGCAGCTTTAATTGATGGTCCCTTACCCATGCCAAGTTTCTTGCCTTTAAACCAAACTTCTGCAAAGAAACGTCCGCGATCGCCATGAATCTTATTAGTTTCCTGAACTTGATAATTTGGCAGTGTTTTGTAATGACCTTGAGTCCATTCTTGGAGAGCTGCTTTATAATTTTGCCTAGCTGGGTCACTGCGAATTTCTGCAATCAAGATTTCAAAGTGAGAGTCTAACCAGGGGCGAATTAATTCTAAGCTATTGGTGCTTAAATAAAGAGCAGCTAAAACAGCTTCAAAAGAATCTGCTATTCGTGACTCTTCCCCAGCTCGATCTCCTGCCGCACTTTTAGATACCAGTAAATAACGACTCCACCCATATTTATTAGCAATTTGTGCTAGAGAGCGATCGCTCACCAAAATAGAACGAATGGCAGCAAATTCTCCTACTGGGTAATTTGAATATTTTTCAAATAGTAACTCGGCAGCTACCAGTCGTACTACTGCATCACCTACAAACTCTAATTGTTCATAATTATGTGTTGAGGAAACTGTAGAATGGGTTAAAGCCAAATCTAGTAAATTCCATTTTATTGCTGCTTGTTGAGGTATGGATAACTTTTCTATTAGAGATTGAAGTTGCTTTTGGCGAGGATGATATATTTGAGTCATTGTTTGGATGCTTTTGGTCTCTCCCAATTTATTTGTTTACTTTTAGGGTTAAGGAATAGCAAAAACTAAATTATCCAATTTTTGGACTCTCCTACTCCCTACTCCCTACTCCCTACTTCCTACTTTGCTAATTTTAGTGCAATGGAATATTTGTTTCAGAACTTACCCATCAGGTCCGGGAAACTAGGATTTGAGATAGCTGTTCCGGACTCCTCCGTAAACCCTGTCGGTCGTTTCGGGCGAAAATACGTTGCAGGTGGGTAAGCCCTAAATTTATTTTTACAGTTAAACAATCTATATATTATTACATAAGGTCGATGAAGATATATCGATCTAGGGTCTAAATTACCAACACCCAGAAAACTTACCAAGGATTACCAATTAATGTAAAAGCTGACCAATAATAAGGGTGGGAAAAAATTTCATCGCCAAACTCTGACAACTCTGGTGGTAGTTGTAACTCTCCCCTAGTTCCACTTAACTCACCCATATTTATACCTACTTCCCCTCGTATCATTGCAATTTGAGCTTGTCGGAGCGCTTCTGCTCTCAGTAGTGTTTTTTGCAAGTGTTGATAAAATTCTGTCATTAATGCCAATGTTCCAATATCGCTGACATTCCACAAACTTGCTAATGCTGATCTAACTCCTGACTTCACTGTTAACCCCGCAAAACCCAATTCTGCTTGTCTATCCCCCAAAGCAGTGCGACAAGCACTTAATACTAATAATTCTACTGGAGGGTCATTCAGTTTCAACTTTTCTATTTCATCTAATCCAATTTTTTCATCATTCCAAAACTGTATATAAGACCGTTCTGGTTTTCCTGGTCTAAACTCTGCATGGGTAGCCAAATGAACTATGTCATAAGATTTTTTTTGTCGTTGTTCTTGTAAATTGTTAACTGTGAAATCTTGATTCATCAAAGCATTACCTTGCCATGTAAATCGTGTGATTTTGTTAATTTCTACTGGTACTGCTGGTAAAGGTTCTAGTTCTTTAAATTCTGATGCTCCCATTGCTAATATTTCAGCATTTTTAATTTTATTATAGTTAGTATCTATCAGATTAAATGCGGGAATTCTAGTAAGAGCATACTTTTCTATCAAAAAGTTTTCTCCATCATGTAATGCTGCTAATGGTAAAGTTCGTAATCCCATCCCTAAACAGAACATAATAGTATCTATTCCCTCCTGTTCTAAAGCTGGCTCTAATGGCTTTACAATCCATTTATGCAACTTTTGTGCTGATTCTAAATATGATTTAGTATTGCGTTTTCTAGGATTTGTAATTTCTACATTTAGCCTTCTAACTGTATTAATTAACTGTGGTTTATCTGCATCACTAACACTATAAATTTCTGGTTTTTTGCCTGGAGTTATTAATACTAGCTGCAATTGTTCGGCTCGTGACCAAACCCAAATAACAGCAGGTTTTGTACCAGTTTGTTGAGATATATTTGAAAGAGTTTCAGCAATATCTTCAGCCGTTACTGAAAAGTCACCTAGATTTTCATCAAAATATTTTTCATAGTCTCTTTCCCAATGTTGTTCAACTTGATTTACTGCTTCAATAAAATCTTTCTGCTCTAAAAATCTATCCCAGTCCTCTTCTTTAACAGCGATCGCTGATTGTTTTACCAGCAAAATATTTAAGATAATGGTACTAAAAAAAATTAAGATAAATAATAAACAAAAAATAATTCTTTTTTTCCATTTCTGATGATACATAGTTTTACTCCAGAGGCTAATATTACTGATTAAACTTATATTTATCCCTAGCAGTCCTATTTGAATTATGCAGAAAATATCTTAAGAATTAGGAAGGATTATAAATTTTTAATTATACTATAATTTTGCTATTTTGTCAAAGTTAAATTTGGCTTCTGAGTAATATCATGTCCGGTTGAACAGTTATAAATAAATAACGACGGAGTCCTCAGGAGTCAACCCACCCCTAACCCCTCCGGTGGAGGGGAAGTCAGGAGTCAGGAGGGAAGAAAGAAGAAGGAAGAAGAACAGGAGGAGAAGGAGAAGGTTTTTTTATCACTAATAGACATCTCCAAAAATCAAAAATAGAATCAATTCTTATCCATAAATTATCAATTATTTCCCCCTGTTGCCTGTTGCCAGATGAGCTGTTGCCTCTTTTCTGGAGAAGTCTAATTATCCGGACATGATATAAGTTTGTAAATTATTCGGTAGTCTTCCATAGTAATAGTCAAGCTCTGAATATGGAATCAAAGATTCAGTTTGTGGCAATGAATTCAGTTGTTTCCATAAGCATTACCTTAAGTAGGGCTTGCTGATTAAATCTAAAAGCATTGACATATAAAGAATTTAGCCTTTTTGGGGCTTTTCAAAAGTGCCTGGTTTTCAGCTATTGATGCTCATGCATGGAGCGTATTTTAGGCGTATAGTTGGGCAGAAAAATTAAGGGACAAAACGCCCGCTCCTACCTCCTCGCTCATTCCCATTTCTCCTGTCTCGGTCCTTCCCCTACTGGGAGGGGTCCGCGGGTGGGTTTCTCCTACCCCTACTAAAAGACTAGTGAAGCGCAAACCCTAAGTACATCTGCTCTAACTATGGGGATATTCCCTGTGTCTTCTGCAAATTTCAACTCCGATAATTTCAGTTTTGATTTTTCTCAAAAGTTTATTTATATCATGTCCGTTGGGGCGCGTTTGTGTAAACCCAAGGGTGAATATCTGGAAATTTAAGTTTTTTTGCAGTATGTGCTTTTGGCTGCAAGACTCAGAAGTCAGAACTCAGGAGATGCAGTTAGAGAATAGGGGAAAAAGAAACATGGGCAGTCTTGCAGCCGTAATGGTATAGAACCCCTAAGCGTATCTTCATAAATATGCGCGTTTTTTTAGCCTTGAGACAGGAGACAGCTATACAGGAGACAGGAGACAACCCACCCCTAACCCCTCCCAGGAGGGGAAGAAGGAAGAGGGAAGAGGGAAGATGTGGGGAGAAATAATACAAAAAATTCAACACACCAACACCAAGATTTTTCTTCAAAATTGATGCGCGAAAAGACTTGACTAGCATAATTATATAGATATCAAATGGGTTGTATACAAGAACAAGGGGTGCCTGGCAAAGGAGCAAAATGTTCCCACTGCCTTACGTCACAAAATAATGATAATGCACCACCACCGAAAAATCCTCCCATCTCCCCCACTCCCCCACTCCCCTACTCCCTTCCCTAACTATATAATATGGATAGAATTCATTTGATATCTATACAATGTAGGCGATCGCAACTTCCTCATCCCTAACTTGCCATCATAAAGAAAAACTAGATATCCAACATATTTCTTGCCCACTCAATACATAACTTTGCCTGTTCCGCCCAAAAATCAGAACCCCAATAAACAAAACAACTGGTTTCACACAACAATAACGCTCTAGTTTTTTCAACAGACCCCTTACCAGACTCTACAACCTTGGCATAATCTTGACTCAACTTTTCAACTGCTGCCAATACCTCTTGTCTTAAGTCTCCTTCTTGCCATTGCTGATGACCCCCTATCCACGAACCCCCGGTTGACTTCAGTCTTACCTCTGTCGCTGAACCCTCTGATAAATATGTATCGATATATTGACTTACAGTCAGAAAACCTACATCAGACCAACGATCGCTCTCCCGAAACAGAGGAACAAAAGAATTCTTAAAATATTCAAACATCATCACATTACCATTTTCCCCATCAGAAGTCGGCACTACCAAAGCAGGCGGTTTCATTCCCACTTCTTGCCCACGATATCGCACATCACTAATACAACCATCAGCATTTTGACCACTTTGCTGTCGAATACCCATATCCGTATCCCTAAGCACACAGAGAATACGTTCCGACTCACCATCTGACTCTACCACCAACCAATGCACTCGGTTTTCTAACTCTGGCGTACTCCAACCTTCAGGATGTTCCAATGCTGCATTAGGTAAAATAATCCATTCATAACCACACTTCTTCAACAGACGTATAAATCTCAATGCTTCAGCAGAGTCTCCTGTCATACCCATCTCCGGTAACCAAAACCCTCTTATCCGTGATAGTGCCTCTGTCCCAAATAAATCGGCAAAGACTCGTCGCCATTCCATAATTTGAGCTTCGTGGTCTCGTTCAGGAGTGGCCGGAAAATAGCAATGACTATATGCACTACCAGTAAATTCTATCGTGTCTGAATATTCTGTGAGAACTTCTCGCCAAAGACCAATGACATCTCCTACTGGTTCGTTATCAACGTGAAGATGAGAAAAAATACCATTGGTCGAAAGCTTGGCCATTTCTTCCAGCAATACTCCAGAGTAATCTACCATCATCCGGGGTTGATAACCTTCTTGTGTAAGTTGTTTCGCATAACGGGCCGGATTTTTGTATGCTTGAGCAAACCATTGAGCATTCCAATGCTCTTCAGAGTTTTCTTCACCACCAAGCATTTTTTCTAAGTTGCCCTGTAGTTGACCATTATTCCAAATCGGAGGTTGATGAAAATGTAACCAGGGGACAAATATAGACAGAGAATTGGGACTTGACACGTTCTGACACTCTTCCTGGTACTAAACTATTCATGGATTTATTACTTATAGCACTATTAAGAAAAGTTAGGAAAAGTTCTCAAATCTTGAAGCTCGATCGAACTTTTGGGGAGTTTCAGAAGCCAAAGTTCAAATCTACAATTATTAGTTGACCGTCAAAAGCATAGAAACTAACTTTGTGAATGTTCTCGGCATTCACAGTTAATTGAGCATTTGGAGGAATATTTGAATTAGAGTCAAGCAAATTTGAGGCGGACATTTCGTCTTTGGCCAGAAGTTCTTCATTTTTATTATAGGCTGACAAGACTGTTCGGCGAGAACTGGTGACCACTGCACTGACAAACTTGACTGGAGATTTAAAGTAAATTTCTATTAGGCCACTTTTTGGCGCTCCCATTAATACTTTGACACCTGGAGGAACTGCAAAAGCAGGGTTTGAGGGTTCAATTGCAATTGCATTAGAGAAAGTGAGGCCCCAATTTTTAAATTGATGGTCTACTACTTCAAAGGATTTTAAGTTTTCTAGGCCAAGGCGAATACAACTAGGCATTGTTGAGAGTTGTAAGAATTCTAATTCAGTATTTTCATAGCCAGGAGTAGCTACGAATGTATATCCATTGTTGAAATTGTTGACCCTGAAGTTATTAGTTAGAGGATTGATGTTTTTAGTTGTATCAATCGGAAAAGTCTTTAGCATTGGACATCCTTGATAAATTGGTAATCGCGTCGAGGGGTGAGACCCCTCACCATATTATTACTTATAGCTTATTCTTTAGAACTTTGCGTTGCTCAGGAGAATTTTCATTTTATTTAAAACTTCACTTTGAGCAAGAGAATTTTCGCTTTGTATCGATGACTAAGATTTACAAATTTTAATCAAGCTTAAAACTCAGACAACGTAATATTTTTCCTTCTTTCTTCTGCTAGCTATATATATATGTAGGTTTATAGCGCTATGCATTAAAGTCAGGACATTTCTAAACCCTCAAACCCTTTAACAGTTTACTATTCCCTATTCCCTGTTCTCTGTTCCCTAGAGCAATAAACTTTGTACCTCATCAACAAGATAACTGCTGTAAGATATAAAAAATTAACCGAGTCTCTGACTAAAGCAGTGTAGAAACTCGGTATGTGGAATTTTTGACCCAATTTTAAGTTTTAAGAATCATTTGTTGCTGACAAAACCTTAAGAGATCAAGCCTATTTCACCTTCAATATTAAATTTTTTTTGAGGATGTTCTTTTAAGAACAATTCCACCCCTTGTCGTACTTGTTGTCCCCAATAATCTAAACCAACATCATGAAGAATAATTGTTCCTTCTGGTTTAATATAACTAGAAAGTAGTGTTAGGTCTTGTTTGACCGCTTCCGTTCGATGGTCTGCATCCAGAAATGCTAGGTCGAATGGTCCATATTCTTCACATAGCTCTCGACCAATAATTTCTCTGTCCTCAAGATTAATCCCATAATTTACTACTTTCTCTAAATCTTCTTTGTTAGGAAAACCGCAAGAAAAAAAACCTCGTTTTAAGGTAAATCTTGTCAAAATATCAAAGTGTTTAAGGACTTTTTCAACAAAATATAAATGAGTTTGTTTATTTTTAATTTCAAATTGTTTAACACAAAGAAGATTTAGAAGTTCTACAGGAAGGTCGGCATCCACACAAACAATTTTTGACTCTGGCAGACACAATCCTAATATAGCAGTGGAAACTCCGACAAATGTGCCAATTTCTAATATCTTTTGAGGATTTTTTTGACGGCTGATATTAATCAATTTTTCTGCATCATCAAGTTTGACTGAAGCATTTTCAATAAATTCTCTTTCAAGTCCTTGTTGACTAAGAAAAGATAATGCTTTTTCTCTTGCTTCTTTGACAGTTATCATGGTTACAGTGGCTTTTTTTTTATATGTAGGATCTTTATATTTTTAGCATATTCTATAGGAGGATAATCTTTAAACTTCAAAAAATTAAATCCTGAAAAGAACAATTAGGATGCGTAAGGAACTTAATTTACTCTCAAATCTCATTTACCTTGGCATCTCTTTTTTTCCAAAAATCATCACGCATAGTTTGCTCTGATTTTAAGCGAGCAAGTTTTGCTTTTTCCAGGTCTTCATTAAATTTACAAACTATTGCTTGTTCATACTGATAATTCACTATTTCTCCAGGTGTCAAAACAGGTTGTATAAGAGAAACCATTTTAGCTCCAATGGCAGTGTGAATTTTTTCTTGAGTTTGCCCAGAATAACGTCTTCCAGTAATAATATACCAAGCAAACATTTCACAATTATTAGTATGAATATTGTATTTGCCAAACTTGTGTAAATATTCACAAGCTCGCTGTTCTTGTTCAACTGTTAATTCTGCCCCTTTTCCCCGATATTCAATTCCTTGAGGACCCCATCCAATTGAATTTTTAAATGTTCCATCAGACGAAATAAAATAATGTCTAGCAATTCCAGCAGTGGGTTCAATTGCAATACTATAAATTGAGGTACTCATATATTTTATACTCCTTTTATTTATCTGTATTTTTTAAAGTCTATGCTATTGCAAATTGCTTAATAGACTGCTTGCAGAAGTCAGGTAATAGGGAATAATAAATAGGGAAGAGGGAGATTAAATTGTTGATTTCAGTTCTTAAATTAATTTAATTAAAACTTTTGCAAGAGGTCTAATATACATCTGGTAAAAATCAAAAATAAAATCAATTATTATCCATAAATTATCAATTATTCCCCTCCTGGGAGGGGGAAGGGCTAGGGGTGGGTTCCCTGTTTCCTGTTCCCTGTTCCCTCTTTTGGAGGAGATGTATAATGTATTTAACAAGTGCTTTAAAAAATAGAAATTATCATCTTAGCTAAACGTTCCATTCCTTCTTTAATATCCTCATCAGAAGCAGTTAAACTAATCCGAATACACTCCTGTTTATGAGACCATTCTTCGTGCAAACCAGGGAAAAAAGAACTGCCAGGCACAACAATAACCCCCACCTGCTTCAACTTTTGATACAGTTCCCAGTCAGTTATCGGTAAATCTTGAAACCATAACCAAGCAAAAATTGCCCCCTCAAAACTATGGAGAAACCAAGGCAAATTTTTTGGTAGAGCTTTTGATAAAGTTGATTCTAAAATTGAAAACTTATTTTGGTAAAAAGGCCGAATTACTTCAGTAGAAATTGCTGCCAAGGCCCCAGAATTAATTGCATAAGTAGCGATCGCTTGTCCATAACGAGGAGAATGAATACACATATTAGTCTGGAAAGCCTGCAAAACCTGAATTATTCTTTCATCCCCAATCGCAATGCCGATTCTTTCTCCAGGAAGTCCAGCTTTCGATAAACTCATACAATGACAGATATTGTCCCCAAATATTGGCTCCATCTCCACAAAATTTAATCCTGGATATGGGGGAGCATAAGCCGCATCCACAAATACTGGCACATCATAAACAGCGGCATGATCTGCAATTTTCTTAACCTCATCAGCACTAATCACATTACCAGTAGGATTACAGGGGCGTGAGAAAATGACACAGCCAGTATTTTCATCAATGACCAGTTGACTAAAGTCTGGACAATATTTGAAGCGATGAGACTCAGCATCTATTTCCAGAGTCGGTTTATAAGCAACCACCGCTTCTGGCACTAAACTCACTCCGCCATAACCTGTATAATCTGGACTGAGAGGCAGAACAATTTTTTTCAGAGTTTGACTGCTAGTATATCCACCAAAAGCATTAGCAGCATAGAAATATATAGACTGAGAACCAGGAGTAATTAAAATATTGCGATCGCTTAAATTCAGGCCATAGCGACGATTAAAATCATTAATAACTGCATCAATCAACGGTTGATAACCCTGAGATGAACCGTAACGCCCCACAACTTCCCCATATTCTGGACTGGCCAATAATTTTGTGGTACAATCCCGCCACAACTTTTCTAATTCTGGCAAAACCAAGGGATTTCCTGAACTGAAGTTGAGAAACTTCTGTCCCTGGCCTACTTGTAGGGTAGCAATAATATCTGCCATAATTGCCCGCACACCTGTGAGGCGGGACATAGTTGTACCAAATTCACTTAAGGCAGGATTGACCATAGCATCTAATCAAATATAAATATATTGACAATTTTTTAATTGTAGCCAAGAGTAATTCTAGCAGGCAACTGTCCTTCTTCCTTCTTCCTTCTTCCTTCTTCCTTCAAAAATAAATGAACAATAGTATTTGGCAAGCAGATTATTATCGCCGTCCACTCAAGGATAAACAAGGCCAACAATTATGGGAATTATTAATTTGTACTCCCACTCGTAGCCTAGAATTTACGGCTATTTGTCCCCAGTCAGAAGTTAATGCCCATTGGCTAGTGGAGCAACTTAGAAAAGTGGGTCAAGGCCAGGATGTACCAGATACAATTCAAGTATTTCGACCTCAATCTTTGGGTTTAATTGAAACCGCAGCTCAAATGTTGGGGGTAAAAGTGGAAGCGACTAGACGTACTACTGCTTTAAAACAATGGTTACTGGAGAGGGTGCAAGAATATCAGAAAATGGAAACATATACTGAGGAATCTTACGATCCCTTAAAATTAGATTCTCCTCCACCCGTGCCATTAGCTGAAAATCTTTGGGGCGATCGCTGGAGATTTGCTACATTACCTGCAGGTAATATTAAGGATATTATTGAGCGCCCAATTCCTATTTTGGCAGTACCTGAATTTCTTTTACCCTTGAATTTAGGATTATCTTCAACACTTCCTATACCAGGGGTTGTTATAGATGGAGGTCGTCAGTCTATGAGATTAGCTCAATGGTTAGAAGCAGCGCAACCATACTTTTTAAAGTATGTTTCTGGCGATCCTGACGGGTTAATTTTAGAAGCGGGATTAGTAGATCGGTGGGTAGTTGCTACTTTTTCAGACCAGGAAGTGTCACTAGCAGCTCAAGTTTATCAACAGAGAAAACAATATAGTCAGGGGTTACATTTTCTGTTAGTACAACCAGATGATTCTGGGATGACTTATAGTGGATTTTGGCTTTTACAATAAAAAAAATGGCGTTGCTGAAGCACGTGTATGATATTCATCTTAATTACTGAGGACTCAGGAGTCAGGAGTAAACCCACCCGCGGGTCCCGACCGTGGAGGGGAAGTCAGGAGGGAAGAAATAAGAAGAAAGAGTAGTAGAAGAGAAAGTTTTTTGTTCGCGCTCTTATCCGGACATGATATCATGTCCGGTAGCATCGGAGCGTGTATAAAATTAAGGTGACACTCTTGAGAAAACCTCCTGCCTCCTGCCTCCTGCCTCCTGCCTTCCTTCCACCAAAGTCTAATTATTCAACCGGACATGATATGACATCACATTTCTTTTCACCAACGCCAAAAAAATTAATTTATAGCAGAAGGAAGAAGGAAGAACGAAGAAGGAAAAATCTTGCGTTGTCTGAGTTTTAAGCTTTTGATATGTTCTAAAAGTAATGGCGACTGCTATAACTCATGGTCAAGCTAGGAAACATGATTAAAGGTTTTCCAATTGTTTATCTGTATAGGTTGTCACCTAAGGGAAGTCTATTGAAGCTAATTTGAGGAAAAAGTAAGTAACATCATGTCAGTTTAATTGAGACCTGAAAAAACCGACCCTCTCACTTCAACCGCAAATACAGCATTTTTAAAGATGCTGAGGTACAGTTCAACATTACAGTGGTTTTCATTTGGGTAGACCACTGTAGGGACATTCCATGGAATGTCCCTACAAGGTTTTGCTTGTGAATATGTGTGGTTCATCAATTTGAAAAGCGCTGTAATCTATCTTTCCTACTCCCTGCTCCATTCTCCCTACTCCATTCTCCCTACTCCCTGCTCCACTGCTGCCCAAAATAGATTGTACCTCCGGAAAGTTGGACAGTGCTATATCTGTATTCTCCCTGCTCCTTTGCGAGACCGATAGGTCATAGGAAACAGTAAAATGTCTAGCAATACTAAACATTTCAGGATTTAGCTCTACTGACTACTAAATTAAATTAAGGTTGTTCAACCGGACTTGATATGATGAGGAATTAGAAGGAAATCATCACGAATTGACTCTAGACTCTGAAGCAACATTCAAAAGTCATAACTTCAGAGAAATTTTAAAAAGTTCATACAATTCCTATTTGACAACACTAATTCGTCCAGCCATTAATTCTTCATAAACTTGTTTAATCTGGTTTTGTTCTGTGATACTTAAAAGATTAGGCAAAAACAATGCTGCTCTTAAAAACTGGCGATCGCTAGCCGAAATTTTACGAGCGGCAAAAATATTACTGACAACTAATTCTAGGGAAGTTGTTTTAGCTTTAGCTTGGGATTTGTTCATTTTTCCTAATAAATCAGATAATTGTCCGACAAAAGAGAAATATTCCAAAAATATTGGCTACCCGCAGAAAATAGAAAAAATATCTGGGTAGGAGAATTGCTTAGCAGAATCAAGAAAGGGCAAGACAGAAAATTGATTAATTCTTATTTTCCTACAATATTACAAAAGTATAGTTTGTTTTATGAAAATTTGGTAAAGATTAAGCATTAACATTGAATATTTTGAAAAATTAATTTTTTTTTATACATTTGGCGATGAAAAAGACTTAGATATATAGTATCATTAATACATAAGTATTAATGATAAACACTTACTTGACTCTGTGCCCTGTTCTCTATAGTCCCCTATTGCTAGTTATTTATCTTTATCTGTAATGGGTCTAATACCCCACCCCACTGTGACCTGCGGTACCAATGCTGTTGGTGGGGTAATACCCCCCACAGGCCGTATTCTTAGTCACTTCCTTCAATAAGTATTTAAACCTATACAATCTCAAATAATTTCACCAGAAATCAGGTAGAATACCTAAAAAATCAAACATATTAGCTAACCTCAGGATGACCAAAGTAAAAATAGGAATTATTGGTGGTAGTGGTCTGTACAAAATGGAGGCACTCACAGATTTGGAGGAGATACGGGTAGATACCCCCTTTGGGTCTCCCTCTGATAGTATTATTGTTGGTACTTTAGAAGGAACACGAGTAGCATTTCTCCCCAGACACGATCGCAACCACGCTTTATTACCATCTGAATTACCATTTCGCGCCAATATCTATGGTATGAAAAGTCTAGGTGTGGAATATTTAATCTCTGCTTCTGCAGTTGGTTCTCTCAAAGAAGAAGTCAAACCACTAGACTTAGTAGTAGTAGACCAGTTCATTGACCGGACAAAAGGTCGGATATCTACTTTTTTCGGTGAAGGTATAACAGCACACATTACTTTTGAAAATCCTACTTGTCCTCAACTAGCAAAAATGCTGGCGGATGCTGCGGAAAGTTTAAATTTGCCCGATGTAAATGTGCATCGCACTGGCACTTATTTATGTATGGAAGGGCCAGCTTTTTCCACTAAAGCGGAGTCGAATTTATATCGCAGTTGGGGCGCAACAGTTATCGGGATGACAAACTTACCAGAAGCGAAGTTGGCAAGGGAAGCGGAAATAGCTTATGCAACTTTAGCTTTATCTACAGATTACGATTGTTGGCATGAAGAACATGATAGCGTGACTGTCGATATGGTGATTAATAATTTAAAGAAGAATGTTGTGAATGCCCAAAAAGTTATTCAGGAAACGGTGCGGAGATTGAGTCAAGAACAGTTTGTTTCTGATTCTCATTCAGCTTTGAAAAATGCCATCTTAACTCCTTTGGATAGGGTACCTACTCAGACGAAGGAGAAGTTGAAATTATTATTGCAGAAGTATATATAGAAATCTCTCAAAAATATGATTTGAGGGCACATTTAGACACCTGATAGTACCAAGCAATGTCTAATCATGTCACTTTTTTCCAATTATTTAACTTCAGTAGTTATAGCAGAAGGAAGAAAGAAGAACCGAAGAATCGAAAGAGCAAAAAATCTGGCGTTGTCTGAGTTTTAAAATTTTGATATGTCCGTGCTCTTTCCTTCGACTATAAATAAACGACGGAGGAGTCAGGTAGGGGAGCCGTCGGATTGGCAATGTACAGTCCTCATGAGTCAGGAGGAAATAAAGAAGAAGTAAAGAGGAGGAGAAGGAGAAAGTTTTTTGATTGCTGGCGCAAAACTTTGTTAACGCGTAAGAGGAACGTAGTTCTATCACGCTCTTATCCGGACATGATATGACCCCTTACGACTAACGTTGTTGCGGGGTCGCATCCGCTTTTTCCCCTATTCTCGTTCCTGAATTTCCACAACTTGTGAGGACTGAAGACCGCAGTCAGAAGTATATACCCCCTGCAAAGAGACGATCAGGGGTTCTATAAATATCACTATATCTACAGGAATATCAATTTTCCGCCAAAACAATAGTGCAAATTATACCTATTTAATCACCGAAAAACTCCTTTCTACCTACTCTGTTGACTCACTCTTCCTGACACGTTCCTCCTGAGGACTGTGAAATCATACATTTATTCAGCAACGCCTGATTTTCCTTCCAAAAAATTAGGACTCATCAGATGAACCCTATTGTGATTAATATCAGTTACTTTCCTGCTATAACCATGAAGATTTTGATTCTTTGTTTTATGACTTGCTTTTTGCAATTGCTCTTGAGTTTTTTCGTCTAATTTAGTGTTTTGATCTATGAATATGCCAGTTAAGTCAGCATCACTTATATCAGTACACCACAATTGTGCAGCACAAAGATTTGCATTACTGAGATTAGTATTATTTAAACCGGCATGAGACAAGTTAGCACCATTTAGGTTAGCATTACTTAAATCTGCATCACTGAGAATAACTCCACTGAGGTTAGCGTTAGTTAGGTTAGCACCATTTAGGTTAGCATTACTTAAATCTGCATCTGTGAGATTAGCAGACGAAAGATTAACATCACTAAGGTTAGCTGAGGATAAATCTACTCCACTGAGGTTAGCACCAGACAAATCAACCTGACCCAGTTCAGCATGATTCAAGTTTGCGTAGGATAGATTAGCAACTGCCAAATCTGCACCTGTTAAATTAGCATTGCTAAGGTTAACATCTGTGAGATTGGCATTATTTAAACAAGCACCACCCAAGTCAACACCACTGAGGTTAGCATCTGTTAGTTTTGCATTCTTGAGATAAATACCACTGAGGTTAGCATCTGTCAGCACTGCATCTTGAAAATTGACAGGATTCAAATCAAGTCGCTTTTGCACTGAAGTAATAGCTGTTTCAATTTTACCAAAAAACTCTGGTTGAGGCAGACTCTCAACACGATTATTCAAAATTTGCAGATTTCTACTAATATGACCAAAGTTACTTTCTAAGGGTGCGATGGCAGCAGCTCTATCTTGTAGCTCCTCAATCGCTGAAACTGCCCAAGGTAAGCGTTGACTAATGATTTCTTTCTGCTGGCGTTCTAATGGATCTAAACGTTGAATGAATTGTTGTAGTTCAGTTGGTATTGACTCTATAGCTTCTTGTAATTTATGCCTTTGTTGCTGAGTTTGCTGCTCTAAGGTTTCCCTTTCAGCGACTAATTTTTGATTCAGCTGTTCTGTTATTACTTCTAATTTCTTTTGTTGTTCCTCAGTTTGAAGATTCAGTTTTTCTTGCAACTGAGATGTTTGACTATCAACTCTATCCACATCTTCTAAGAAGGTTTTCTGAATATCTGTAAGCGCCACTCTTTGTTCTTGTTGTTGCAATTTATCTAGCCGCTTTCTATTAGCTACACTTGCAGATAAGGCCAAAGTCAAAGGTGCTGCTGCGTATATTGCCTGCCCATAAGTAGCTGAAGCAATGGTTCCTAAAACTGAACCTGCTAGGCAGACATATTCACTTATATCTAACCAGTGTTGCTTGCTCATAATATTTTTTCCCTATTCTCATTTTTATACTACTTTTTTTCTAATTTAGCTAAAGTCTAAAAGACTACTTTCATCCTTCAAACCCTCGTCCCCTGAGAACTATGCTTTAATTTTCTATTTTTTGGAAGAGGTGCTTATATTGGTAATTCAATAGCAGAAATCTTGATAAAATACAATAGTTAGGCTTTACTGAAAAAGTCTTTTGGTGAAAGTGGAAGTTAAGATTCAGGTGTTAAGAAGTTAGCGATCAGAATTTATAAGCCAGTATACATGAGAATTACAGAGTATTTAGAAGGAAAAGTTGTCGGAATTTTTTTCGCCTTTGTCTGTTCAATATCTTCACATTTTTAGCTTTTCGCCTCTACAACCTTGCACTTTTTGTTGTGAAAAAAGCCTAAAGTATTTACAGATAAAGGTTTTAGACTTAATCAACCAGGTCTGGTTAAAGTTTTCGTGTCACAAGTATTGCAAAAAGTAGTATTTATTGTTATACTGTACCTTAAGTATTTAAAGTAAACTTTTTTTAATTATCAACCAAATATTTTATAATATCAAATCCGTTTAATTGGACATAAAAAAGTTCTTCAATCGTCATAACTACGCTCATCTTTGTGATTCTCTCTCCTCCTGATATCATGTCCGGTAGCATCGGTATTGTATAGCGAAGGTAAGGAAGAAGGAAGAAGGAAGAGGGAAGAAGGAAGAGGGAAGAAGGCTTAAAAGCTGGAAAAAACAAACGTAAATTTTTTGTAGATATTCACCCTTGGTTTTACACAAACAATACCAACGGACATGATATGACTCCTGATCTCTGCTGTATATTTTTTGGCGTTGGTGAAGCGCGTGTATGATATTAATCTTAATTACTCAGAACTCAGAACTCAGGAGGAAAGAAAGAAGAAGAAAGAGAAAGTTTTTTGGTCGCTTCAGCGGAACAGAGTTCTATGGGGCGTTGCTGAATTGAAGTATGAATGCGCGATTGTTTGGTTCTCGCCTTCGCCCCCGCGCATCCCCCATTCAACAAAAAGCGCAGCATCCTCTGGCTTCCCATCCTTCAAATGCGCAGCATCCTCTGGCTTTCCCCCTTCCCAAGGGGGACGGGAGGGGGATTAATAAGGGGGAACTTTTAGAGTTTTATTCCCCCCAAAATTGGGGGGAAAGGGGGGCTTGCATCATACCCAGAATCAGCAACGCCTTCTATGGCACTCTGCTCTAGATACGATATCATACCTCAAATCACCAACGCCTATTTTTTAATTTCTCCCCTACTCCTCTACTCCCCTACTCCCCTACTCCCCCGCTCCCCCACTCCCTTCCGTATCCGTGTATCCGTGGCATAATCGGTGTGAACCACTCCCCTACTACCAAAAACTACCAAGGACTACCCACCATAGTAAACCCTGCCCAATAATAGGGATGAGATAAATTTTGATTTTCAAACTTTCCTAACTCTGACGGTAATACCACTGCACCACGAGCTGCTGTTCCCCTTAACTGACCTTCTGTAATAACTACCTCTCCTCGTAACATTGCTAACTGTGCTTGTCGTAAAGCTTCTGCTTTAATCTTGGCATTATTTAGTTGGGTGTAAAATTCTGTCATCAATCCTAACGTACCTTCATCACTCACATACCACACACTCGCTAAGGCAGACTTTGCTCCTGCTGCGACTGCTAACCCGGCAAAACCTAACTCAGCATTTTTGTCACCAACAGCGGTACGACAAGCTGACAATACTAATAATTCTACTGGAGGATCGTTCCAACCTAATTCCCGTATTTCGTCTAACTGTAGTTGTTGGTTACCCCACAGTTGAATATAGGAATTGCTGATAGCACCAGGTCTAAATTCTGCATGAGTTGCTAGGTGAATGATCGGATAGGGATAATTTTGTCGTTGGTTTAGCAGGTTATTACGGGTGAAGTCTTGATTGAGAAATTGAGTACCTTTCCACAACTGTTGGGAAATAGTTTTTAATTCTACTGGCACTGCTGGTAAGGAATTGTGTTCGATAAACTCACTTGCTCCCATTGCTAATACTCGGGTATCTTGAATTGGGCGGTAGTTGATGTCCATTAAGCTGATACTGGGAATTAAACTGAGGCTGTATTTTTCGACGAGGAATTGTTCGCCATCGTGTAATGCTGCTACAGGTAATGTCCGTAGACCTTCATCCATACTGAATAGTAAGGTATCGATATTAGCTGCTTCTAATTCTGCTGATATGGGTCTAATGAGCCAATTGTACAATTTTTGTGCTGGTGGCAAATAGCTTTGAGTTTTGCGACGTGAGGGATTTGTGACTTGAACTCGTAATTGTAGGACAACTTCCATGAGTTGTTGGCGATTAGCTGCCGGAATAGTTTTGAGGATGGGGTCGCTGTCTGATGTATATAATACCAGTTGCAGTTCTTCTTGGTAAGCTGTGACATAGATAATTGCTGAGTTTTTGCCTGTTTCACGGGCGATATCTGTCAGCACTTCCCGGATATTTTTGATGGATATATTTTGAGTTGATGGGTCTTCTCCAAGGTGGTCGGTAAATTCATTGTTCCGATTTTGCTCTAAGGTTATCAACATCTGGGAGTTAGCAGCAACAGTTAAGGGAGTATTGTTAATAATATTGATGTTTTTTAAAGCTGTTTTGGTGTCGGTATTGATGTTGATTTGTTGGTGATCGCTATTTTTGTTTGGCAGATT
Organism: Okeania sp. SIO2B3; assembly: GCF_010672525.1. Classification (GTDB taxonomy): domain Bacteria; phylum Cyanobacteriota; class Cyanobacteriia; order Cyanobacteriales; family Microcoleaceae; genus Okeania. The sequence continues at coordinate 29,806 of NZ_JAAHGH010000001.1, forward strand.
AGGATTGTTTGTTGTGCTGATGGTACTGTTACTCTGTACTGACTGGATAATGTTAGTGGCGATCGGATTTGAGATTGGGTTGTTTGGCAAAATGTTATTTGTTGGGATGACTGGAGTTGTTGTTGGTTGCACTGGGTTTGCTGCTGGTGGGATGACTGGAGTTGTTGTTGGTTGCACTGGGTTTGCTGCTGGTGGGATGACTGGAGTTGCTTGTATCTGAGGTAATTGTTGTGGCAAAGTATTGCTTATTGGTATTGATGGAGGTGGACTAATTTGAATGACTTCACCAGTATTAAGTTCTCCACCTGGTAGGTTAATGATATTTGTTGTATTACCTATTGCTATTTGGTCTTGGGTAGTAATATTACCTGTTGCTTGATTATTAATACTGGCATTACCTTGGTTTGTTATCGCTGTTTGGTTTCCAGTGGTAATATTACCTGTTGCTTGATTATTAATACTGGCATTACCTTGGTTTGTTATCGCTGTTTGGTTTCCAGTGGTAATATTACCTGTTGCTTGATTATTAATATTGGCATTACCTTGGTTGGTTATCGCTGTTTGGTTTCCAGTGGTAATATTACCTGTTGCTTGATTATTAATATTGGCATTACCTTGGTTGGTTAGCGCTGTTTGGTTTCCAGTGGTAATATTACCTGTTGCTTGATTATTAATACTGGCATTACCTTGGTTGGTTATCGCTGTTTGGTTTCCAGTGGTAATATTAGCTCCTGCTTGATTATTAATACTGGCATTACCTTGGTTGGTTACTGCCGTTTGGTCTCCAGTAGTAATATTACCTGTTGCTTGATTATTAATACTGGCATTACCTTCTTCAGTAGTAGCAGTTTGGTCTCCAGTAGTAATATCGCCACCAGCTTCGTTATTAATATTACTATCACCAGTCGCACTATCAACAGTTTGGTCTCCAGTTTCAATATCCTCCCCTGCCTGAACATCAATACCTCCAGCATTTCCAGACTCAGAAATAGATTCCAAATCTTCAGTAGTAACCGAACCATCGGGAGCAAGAATTTCAACTGTTCCAGCCGCTTCTCCCCCTTCAGTGCTAACATTTGCAGTTCTAATATCCCCTTGAGTGCTAAAAGTATTTAAAGTAATATTACCACTGGTGCCATTGGGGGCGCGAGTCTGAATAGTCCCGGTATTAATACTACCGCTATTACTTTCAATACTTACATCTCCACTACCTGCATTGCCAAAAGATGCTACGTTATTAATATTGACAACACCACTAGCATTCAATTTTATCTCACCCCCAGTACCATCCTCAGCAGTAGAATAAGTAGCAATATGATTAATATTTAAGTCGCCGTTATTCAGAGTTTCGATAGATATTCGATCGCCTGCACCGTTAATAGCAGTGGAAAAAATTACACCCGTGTTAATATTGCCGTCATTGTTGGTGATATTAACAGCTCCGCTACTTTCCCCGCCAAAAGAACTAATATTGCTAGTGGTAATCTCTCCTTGACCCCGCTGAATAATCACAATATTGCCTCCAGTACCTTCTGGAGCGTAGGAACTCAGGTTTGCGCGTTCCTGCTCGAAGGTAGTCGCAACATCTTCTGAAGATACATCCGCATCAGTGGGAATATTTGCCTCTTCACCTAAAAACCCAACAGTAGTATCAATATTGCCATTAATTGTTTCCAAAGTAATATTACCACCTCTTGCTCCCGCACCGCTAAAGCTTTCGATAAAACCTGTAATAATATCTCCTGTGGCGCTGAGAATAACATTTCCACCTTCCCCTGTTTGGGAACTAGAGACTAACTCGCCAACACTGGTATCTATTGCACCATCTGTAGTAGTAATAGATATATTTCCGCCTGTACCACTACCTCCGGCAAATGATTCAATATTTGCTGTTTTGATATTGCTATTACCTGTAATAGTCACATCTCCACCATTACCATTACCTTCTGATTCTGAAAAAATCGTTTCTACTAGAATATTACCTGTACCGATAATCTCTATATTACCGCCGTCACCTGTTCTGGAAGAAGAAGCTAACTCACCATTGATAGTGTCAATACTACCTGTTTGACTTTGGATTAAAATATTACCACCACGACCTCTATTATCAGCGCGGGAGTCAATACCAGCAATATTAATATCGCCGTTACTGATAATACTAACATTACCTCCATTTCCTTGATTACTATAAGAAATGAGTTCCCCTTGAGTTGTTACGTTACCCTCCAAACTCTGGATGCTAATATCGCCCCCAGGACTACCTGTTTCTGACTCAACCTGAGACTGAGTAATGGTGGCGTTTTCTGTATTGTCTCTTGAGGGTGGAATATTTTCTGGGTCTCCTGCTAAAGAAATGATTTCACTTGTGGTAATATTACCTTTAGCTTCGATGCTAATATCACCTCCTTCTCCTTGACGAGAAAATGACTCTATGACTCCTGCTGTAGTATTTATTTCACCTTCAGCTATTAGAGTAATGTTACCCCCGCGACGTCCGCTATTTTCGACCGTATTAGAATTATCTGTTTGTTGTTGGTTTTCACTAGGTAAGATGGATGGGTTGTTATTTGAACCTCGTGGGTTGCCACTTGAGGAAAATATCTCACCTGTTATCAGATCGCCACTACTGGTAATAGTCACATTTCCACCATTTCCTGATTCTGACAAAGAAGATAATTCACCACCAGTTGTATCAATATTTCCCCCTGTACTTTCTAGAGTAATATTCCCACCTCGACCATTACCTTTTGAACGGGAGTTAATACTTGCTGTAGTCAGATCGCCACTACTGGTAATAGTGACATCTCCAGCAGTTCCTAATTCTGAGAAAGAAGATAATTCACTATTGTCAAAAGTGATGGTAACATTGACTTCTCCAGCATCTCCTGATTCTGAAAAGAAAGATAATTCACCACCTGTTGTATTAACTTTTCCTGTGATACTTTCGAGGGTAATGTTGCCACCCTGACCATTACCGTCTGAACGAGAGTCAATACTACCTGTGGTCAGATCGCCATTACTGGTAATAGTAACATCTCCAGCATCTCCTAATTCTGAAAAAGAAAATAATCTACCCTGACTGGTATTAACATTTCTGGTGATACTTTCGAGGGTAATATTGCCACCCTGACCATTACCGTCTGAACGAGAGTCAATATCACCTGTAGTCAAATTCCCATTACTGGTAATAGTAACATCTCCAGCATTTCCTAATTCTGAAAAAGAAGATATTCCCCGATCGCCGTTAGTGGTATCAATATTTCCATCTGTACTTTCGAGGGTAATATTTCCACCATTACCATTAACATCTGAACGGGAGTTAATATCACCTGTGGTCAAATTGCCACGACTTTTAATAGTTACACTGCCACCATTACCAGAAGTGGCAAAGCTATTTATTTCTTCTGTTGTAGTTACTGCACCTTCCGTACTTTCAATGCTGATATTACCACTGCTCCGCTCATTTATTTCTGTTTGTGTTAGGGGTGTGATATTACTATTATCTTCGGGGTTACCTGCTTGGGGGTCGCCAGCGGTAGAAAGAATTTGTCCTGTTGTAATGTCACCTTTAGCTTCCAGACTAATATTACCACCTGAACCTTCTCGAGAAAATGACTCTAACTTAGATTGATCGTTAGTTCCTGCGGTAGTATCAATATCTCCCCCTGCTTTCAGGGTAATATCTCCCCCATTACTGCTGCCACTCTGGTTTTGAGAATCTTCTGATTCTTCGACTTCATCTGTTCCGCGACCTGCGAAAGAAAGGATACTTCCTGTTTTGATATCACCCTGACTGGTAAGACTCACAGTTCCCGCATCACCCCTACGGGAAGAAGACCTGACTTCACCAGCACTGGTATCAATATTTGCACCTATACTTTCTAAAGTAATATTCCCACCTTGACTATTAGTTGAACGGGAGTCAATATTACCTGTAATCAAATTTCCGTTACTTGTGATGGCAACGTTTCCTGCATTCCCCTCCTCAGAAGCAGCAAATATTCCTGCTACATCTTGGTCTGTTCCCAAGGTTTCAATACTGCCACCTGTACTTTCAATAGTAATATCTCCACCCTGACCTGCTTGTGTCTGGGAATCAATATTACCTGTCTGAATATCGCTCAGACTTTTGATAGTTACACTTCCAGCATTTCCTGTTTGTGACCTAGACACTATTTCACCAACCGTTGTATCAACACTTCCATTTGTACTTTCGAGAGTAATATTGCCACCTTGACCACTGCCTTTTGAACGGGAGTTGATATTTGCTGTTTTCAGATCGCCACTACTGATGATAGTGACATCTCCTGCATCTCCTAATTCTGAAAAAGAAGATAATTCACTGCCTGTATCATCGTTACTTGTCTCAACATCTTCATCATTTCCTGTTTGTGACAAAGAAGCTATTTCACCACCTGTTGTATCAATATTTCCCCCTGTACTTTCGAGGGTAATATTCCCACCTTGACCACTACCGTTGGAACGAGAGTCAATATTACCTGTACTTAAATCACCATTACTGGTGATAGTCACATCTCCTGCATCTCCTAATTCTGAAAAAGAAGCTATTTCACCACCTGTTGTATCAATATTTCCCCCTGTACTTTCTAGAGTAATATTCCCACCTTGACCACTACCTTTTGAACGGGAGTCAATATTACCTGTACTCAAATCTCTATTACTGGCGATCGTCACATTTCCTGCATTTCCTGTTTGTGACAAAGAAGCTAATTCACCACCCGTTGTATTAATATTTCCACTTATACTTTCGAGAGCAATATTCCCACCATTGCCATTCATTGAATTGGAGTCAATATTACCTGTGGTCAAGTTCTCATTACTGGTGATGGTAATGTTTCCTGCATTTCCTTCTTCAGAAGCAGAAAATATTCCTGCAACTTCCTCATTCCCCATGGTATCGACAGTAACGCCAGTTGTATCAATATTTCCATTGGTACTTAAAAGAGTAATATTCCCTCCCTGACCATTTTGTGAAGTGGAGTTAATATTACCTGTAATCAAATCCCCATTACTGCCGAGGGTAACATTTCCAGCATCTCCTGTTTGTGATAAAGAAGATATTTCACCACTACTTGTATCAATTCCACCTGTACTTTCTAGAGTAATATTTCCACCTCGACCATTCAGTGAACTGGAGTTAATATTACCTGTACTCACATCTCCTTGACTATTGATAGTAATATTTCCTGCATTTCCTTTCTCAGAAGCAGAAAATATTCCTGCATCTGCTTCTACCTCAGTTCCCATAGTATTAATAGTAGCAACCCTAGTATCAACAGTACCACTTCTACTTTCAATAGTTATATCTCCTCCTTCACCACCACCTGTCCTTGATTCAATACTTTCAGTCTTAATATCTCCAAAAGCCTTGATAGTAATATCTCCAGCATTTCCTGCCTCGCCAACAGTATCTATTTCTGCGGTGATAGTTACTGCCCCTTCTGTGCTTTCAATACTGATATTACCACTATTGCCACTATTTATTTCTGTCTGTGTTGTTCTGGTAGTGTTATTATTTGCAGAGTCGCCTACATCAGGGTCGCCAGCAGTGGAAAAAACTGCCCCTGTAGTAAGATCGCCTTTGCTGGTGATGCTGATATTACCTCCATTGCCTAGACTAGAAAATGATTCCAGGACTCCTGCGCTAGTATCAATAATACCTTCTGCTGTCAGGGTAATATCTCCTCCACTACCGTTTGCACTCTGAGTTTGATTTGAGTCAGTGTTATTTGTCTCGAATGGTGATGAATTTGTTAAGTCTCCGTCTGCATCTAATGGTTCACCTGCGGAAGAAAAGATATCTGCTGTTTTGATATCGCCATTACTGGTAATACTGACATTTCCTGCATTTCCTCTAACTGAAAAAGACGCTAATTCTTCGCTACTGGTATCAACATTACCACCTGTGCTTTCGAGAGTAATATTCCCTCCATTACCACTACCCTCTGAACGAGAGTCAATATAGCCAGTTTTTAAATCGTTCTCACTGGTAATTGTTACATTTCCACCATCACCATCAAAAGAAGCAGAAAATATTTCCCCCGCAGTTGCATCAACTTCACCACCACTATTTATGGTAATATTTCCACCTCTATCATTACCCATGGTAGAAGCATTAATATCTCCTGTTTGAATATTGCCATCAGCAGTGAGCGAAATATCGCCACCTGTAGTTGATTCAGAATTTGACTTAAGTGTGGTTTGAGTAGTATCAATATTCCCAGTACTAGAAATAGTAATTTTTCCTGGTTGCCTGTCAGGAACTGATGTAGATATTTCTTCATTCGCAGTGAAATTCCCATCAATATTTAGTTCAATATTACCGCCTTCTCTAGTAGAAATTCCTGTTACTTCTTCGCTAACTCCACCAATGGTTAAATCACTTATTGAGTCAATAAATATTCCTTGTTCCCCTGTCAATACTTCTAAATTATTTACATCTATTCGCAAAGGTGTTTCAGCTAAACCTACTCCACCAGAATTTTGAGTTTCAAATATTGCTCTATTAGCAGTAATTAAAGAATTAGGAGAAACTTGTCTAATATTGCCTTGGTCAGCATTGATGAATAGTTGACCAGTAGTAGTTAAATTAGCCAGATTTATATCGCCATTTGTACCTAAATTTCCTAGTCTAATTGTAATATCGCCACTACCAGAATTTAATGTTGTACCTTCTCTTTGATTAATTGAACCTGCTCCTTGGTCGCGATTATTAATATTTGCACTATTGTCGTTACCAAATAGAGAAATATTACTATTGCTTTGAGATGTATCTATATCTGCATTTATATTAATATTTCGTCCGGCTTTTAATTCTATTGCATCTGAAGTTTCTATTGGTTCATTAACTGTTATATCATTATCCGCTTGAAGAATTATTTCACCCTCTAATTCTTCTATTTCTTCTACAGAAAATGTGACATTATCATCTTCATTTTGCTCCGGTGGTTCGTTGCTACTTTCTGATTCTCCTATATTAATATTTTTAGGGTCAAATAATATTGTTCCTGTTTCTCCAAATGCTGCCGCAACATTAACATTTCCATCAAATATTAATTGTTCTTTTCCAGAGATTTCAACAAAGCCTCCATCACCAGAAAAGTTTCCGCCTTTAGCACTAATATTCCCGGCAAAATTAGTCGTCTTATCCGACCAAATTATGACTTGACCGCCATCTCCATTATTAATAGCATCAGCAGAAATAGTTGAGTTATTGTTAACAAAAGTTTGCTGAGAATTGGGAACAATTCCATTACCTTGAAAGTCGCCTCCAATTAATATTTTGCCCCCTCCATTGAGACCATTGGCACTAATATTAGCATCGATAACTGCCACGCGATCGCCCAATACATTCACCTGTCCCCCAATACTTCCATTGGAGGTATCTGATACATTAATATTACCAGAGGCTATCGCTACTCCTGCTGTATCGGTCAATTCCAAATTACCCTGAGCATTCATAACCACAGATGAGGCGTGATGTATGTCACCACCTGTTAATAATTCTGGTAATGACGTTGGTGTAATAGACTGTCCTGATAAATTATTAGAAGTAGGTGATACATCTAAACTCAACAGATGGCCTGGTTGAGATATTCTTAATGTATCTCCACCATTAACTGCAGCGATGGTGATATTACCTCCTACCGTAGATAATTCACCTGTGTTGATAACCGTACCACCTGCTAAAGTTAAATCTTGTCCAGGATTTAAACTTAAATTTCCTTCGTTAACTATTACGCCTGGGTTTGAGACATTAAAATTGTAGCCACTGGGGTTGCCTACTAAATTTGAGTAGTCATTTGTTCCCATTGCCTGAAACCAGAAATTATTACTGTTGAAACCTATACCTGTGGCAGTAGTAACGCTGAAGGAAGCGGGAATATTGAGACTCGCATTAGGGCCAAACATGACTCCGGCAGGGTTCATTAAGAAAAGGTTGGAGTTACCACCTATAACTTGAATTAAGCCATTAATTATAGAAGGGTCTCCACCTGTAATTCTGCCAAGAATATTACGGGTATCTGGGGTGGAGATGAAGTTGGCGGTTTGACCGGAGTTGAGGTTAAATTTACCGAAGCTGTGAAAGAGGTTAGTGCCGTTATGAGTACCGCCTTGAATATTAAATTGATTGCCGTTTTGATTTACAGTCGTTCCTGTACCGTCATTTGCCGGAGTAATAGGTTGACTATGAGCAGGAAGAGCAACTGTTCCCAATAGAGACACGAAGCTTATCAGAGGACAAAGATGTAATGTGATTAGTTTCATATTATGAACTGAGAGTTAACGGTAAAACTCACAAATATAATTATTATTAACTCTAGTATATCTTTTCTCAAATTGAGATACCTCACTAATAATACTGAAGGGAGATGGGGAGTGGGGGAGATGGGGAGATGGGGAGAGGTTTATAGTCGCATTGATGAACCACATCTTCACAAGCAAAATGTTGTAGGGACGTTCCATGGAATGTCCTACAGTGGTGGTAGTGGTGCGTTGAAATGGTAAAGTTCTAATGATTTTTGTCACCGTATAGTCTAGTGGGAGCATCTTGCTCCCGTTCTAATGATTTTTGTCTCCACCTACTATTACTATCAGAACTTACAGTAGTTTCGGAGTTATTGAGGTACAAAATTTTAGGACTTTAGGCAACAGGCAACAGAGAATTAATAAACTGTACCTCACTATCCTAAAAAGTGCTGTAATATCATCAGGACTTAGGCATTGACAATAGATATAGGGTTTTGGTGTGTTATATCATGTCCGCATAAGAGAGCGATCAAAAAACTTTTTCCTCTCCCTTCTTCCCTCCTGATATAATGTCCGCTGGTATCGTTTGTGTAAAACTAAGGGTGAATATCTACAGGAAATTTACGTTTTTTCAGCTTTTAAGCCTTCTTCCCTCTTCCCTCTTCCTTCTTCCTTACTTCACTATACAATACCGATGCTACCGGACATGATATGACTCCTGACTCCTCCTACTTACTAACTAAATTCCAGAAATAACCATCAGGGGCGACAAAAGAAAAACTTTGTTCGCCAAACTCGTTATCAACAATATCTGTTACTTCCGTTGCTGCTGAATTTTTAACTCGGTCAAAATAATATTTTATATTCTCTACCCGATAAGTATACAAAGACATTCCTAAACAACCTGGCCGCGAATATTCAAAACAGCTTTCCAACTTCATTGCTTCAGGAAATCGAATAATATACATTCTGCCAGAGCGTGCCTCCTGCCAATTTATTGAGGACCGTGGATCGTCAAAAGTTGTAACTATAAACTTTTCCCCCGGTTGCAAATCAAAAATTTGCCTGCCTGCTTCTGAACTTTCATAAGTAGTTTCTGAGTCATCCCGCGATCGCAACAAACCTAACACATCCTCGTAAAACATCAATGTTTCTTTGCTATCATCTTGCACCACCATACCCGCATGGGTAAATTGACTGGTTTTGAGAGTAGAGTGATGATTAATTTTGCCATATTCGGGAACTGTATAATTGAAACGTTGAAACAATACCTGACGTGTTAATGGTTGCAGTAACATCATTTCCCGCACTCCCACTACCGGATCGATAAACGGGCGACCTTTCTCCATTTTGAAAATCATTTCCCACTGAGGAAAAGTATATTTAATTGGCAAACCTGCTAACTGAGCATCCTCAGCATGGTTAAGAATATTCAAAACATCTGCAGTTAAGGTCGTACCCCAACGGTTGCCCAAAACTTTCATTGATGTCATTTCTAAACCTTCATTAGTGGGGTTTTCCCAAGCCATGAGGCGAATTATACCATGATCTATATTTTGGTGTTCGAGTCGAATTGAGCGCAGATTAGAATTTACTCCATATAAATTTTTCACTATGGGAGCAGTTAATTCTCCTGTTTGCCCGATGCGATAGCCAAATTGTTGCCAATATTGAATCATTGATAAGGTTTCAGTTATACCTATACAAACTTCGTAAATGCCTTTGATAGTAGGATTTTTCTTCATCATTTTTACCGCTATTTTTCAAGTAGAGACCTTCTATAAAAGAAAGTCTGTTTTTATTCAGAACTTACGCAAAACAGTGATATCTAGTAGGGGCGAACGGCATTTGTCCTCTACAAATAGCGTGTTATCTAAGAATTTGCCTAAGTCCAGTTATTAATATAACAATCCTATTTGATTCATGTACAAAATCTCATTATATTTAGATGATATCTGAAATTTGCCCCCCTAACCCCCCAATTTTGGGGGGAACAATAGTCAATTTGCTTGCTCTAGTCCCCCAATTTTGAGGACTGAAATTTGCCCCCCTAGCCCCCCAATTTTGGAGACTGAAATTTGCCCCCCTAACCCCCAACTTTGGGGGGAACAAGAGTCAATTTGCTTGCTCTAGTCCCCCAATTTTGAGGACTGAAATTTGCCCCCCTAGCCCCCAAATTTTGGAGGGAACAAGAGTCAATTTGCTTCTCAAAGTCCCCCAGAATTGGGGGATTTAGGGGGCTTGGATGTTGCATACAACGTCCCTACTAAAAAGGTAACAAGAGTCAATTTGCTTGCTCTAGTCCCCCAGAATTGGGGGATTTAGGGGGCTTAGATGTTGCATACAACATCCCTACTAAAAACTGATAACTGATAACTGATAACTGATAACTGAATTTACTCTCCCTGACACACCCACGCTCCCCAAAAATACGGATGAGCTAATGGTTGAATGTCAATTTTTAGATTATTTCCTAACTTTAATTCGGCTAAAATATCGCTACCTAATTGGCTTTTTTGTAACTCTCCAACGGTGATATTAATGATATATTGCTGTGCTTTTTTCAATGCTTCCGCACGACTAATACCTGCTTTTAAATAATCTAAAAATTGCTCCATTAATAACATAGTTGCTAATGTTGGTACGCTCCACAAACTCATTATTAATGTTTTACTGCCAGCGACGGCAAATGCACGACGCAACCCGAAAACTCCTTCTCCCGTTTGCACGTCTCCTAACCCGCTTTGACAGGCAATTAAAATCGTGAGGTCTGTTGACCAGAGGTCAATACCCGCAATATCTTGAGCAAATACCATTGTTGGGAAATCTGGGGGTAATTGGCCGCCTGAAAACCAGGTGTTGGCTCCAGTAAAAGCGATCGCCGAACGCATCATCGGGTTTTCGACTTTTGCTTGGTGGCGGTTTAGTTTGAAGGTTTCAAATTCGATGTTATTAACTGGGGGTTTTACTGGAGTGGCGGTTATCTGTTGTTTCACCAAAGCATATATCGCTCCCAACCATTCTCTGATTTCATTATCAAAATCTTCCACGTTTCGCCACACTTCAATATATTCCAGAAACTCTTCATCAACGAAACCATAATTTTTTGCTAATATCTCTGCTTCTTTTTCCTGGGAGCATTTCAGCAACTCTCTCAACAAACGCCAATATTCTTCGTTTCTCTGGGAGTAATAACCGTGAGTAGCAACGATGAGCAGTTTGGGAGATTTACAATTGAGTAGGCGATCGCCTGTTGCTTCATTTTGCAAGAAAGGTTTAACTCCTAACTGTTGTCCAATAGTAAGAGCAAAATCAGCGGTTGCTTTCACTCGTTCAAATTTTACACTGGCAAGAGTTCCGAACATTTGGCTAACATTCAGACTAGAAACAGCCATATTTGACTCTGGTTGTGCAATACCTGGATCGCCCTGAGACCAATCAAAATTAGGATCGGCGATAATTAATGGTTCGTTTGCTTTACCCTTTGTTTTGATGCGACGGCGCAATAACTCTCGCCCGACGCTGACATAACTAATGTTGTACTCATCTTGCAATGTTGTCTCATCATCCTCTGGCAATATCTGAAATGGCACCAAGTTTAAATCCCCATCGGGAGCTATTACTAAATGACTGCAACCTGCCAATTTATCCCGCAATTTATCAAAAACTGCCTCTCGTAGTTGCTTACCTGGTTGGGAGTCGTAGACATAATGTTTTGCGGGTGTTTTGGTAGAGTTGCGATTCCACATCATCTTTTGTGGTAATGGTAACTCTATTACTGAGTTTCGGTAAGTAGAAATTAGGCGATCAATATTTTTTGCCTCTCCTAAATCAATCATTTCCACCTCAGAAGGTTTTCCCGCAGTTAAAACAAACGCTAGATACCGCGCCTCCTGCACACTATCATTCTGAAAATCAACGACTCGAAATCGCACGAGTTCCAACAACTTCGCCCCCTCTGGTAACTCTGAAGCTACTGCCCGTCTATCGCCCATTTGTTGCTGTATGGCAATTTCTGGCACTTCTCGCGTTAACTGTCTTTCTAACTCATTACATTCTTTTTGCAGTTGAGCTAAATGTTGTTTGTGAGCTTCCAGTTTTTCTGGTGGGGGTACTTGATAGGTAAATGCTAAAAGTTGGTTGCACTTTTGTCGCCACTGTGGGAAAATCTCTTGGAGTTGGGGATAACGCTCGCTGAATACTGCTTGGTTTTGAGCAGCAAGAGCAGCTGCAGTTAGAGCTTTCCTTTTGAGGACGAGATTTAATGCTGCTTGTTTTGCTGCTTGGGAGTGGGAGAAATATTTGTAAACAAAGGAGAGGAAATACTCAAGACTAGGTCTGACTTCTTGCTGGATATGGGCAAGGCGATCGCCTTCGGAACTAGAAGCAAAGATAACCTGGATAGTTTTATCTTGGATTTTGCTGGCTTTGAGCATCAGTTTGAATGCTTCTTTAGGGCGATCGGTTTTTTCTAGTAACAAAGCTAGGTTGTTGAGGTAGGTGGCACATTCTGGATGATTAGCAGGTAGGGATATTTTGGCGATTTCTATGGCTTGTTGGTACAATGGCTCCGCTTCCGAGTATCTCCCTTGAGATTTATATAATCCTGCCAGGTTATTGAGATCGATAGCAAGGGATGGATGATTGGCAGGTAGGGCGATTTTGTCGATTTCTATAGCTTTTTTGAACAAAGGTTCTGCTTCCGAGTATCTTCCTTGAGAATGATATAATTCTGCCAAGTTGTTCAGGTTGCTGGCAAAATAAGGACGATTGGCAGGCAGGCAGATTTTGTTGAGGATTTGTATAGCTTGTTTGAACAAAGGTTCCGCTTCCGAGTATCTCCCTTGAGAACGATATAATTTTGCTAGGTTGTTCAGGTTGTTGCCAAGATAAGGATGATTAGCAGGCATGGCTATTTTGTAGATTTCTATAGCTTGTTGGAACAATGGTTCTGCATCTGAGTATCTCCCTTGAGACTCATATAGTAAAGCCAGGTTGTTGAGATCGGTGGCAAGGAATGGATGATTGGCTGGTAGGGCTATTTTGTAGATTTCTATAGCTTGTTGGTACAATGGCTCCGCTTCTGAGTATCTCCCTTGAGAACGATATAATTCTGCTAGGTTGATGAGGTGAGTGGCAAGGGATGGATGATTGGCTGGTAGGGCAATTTTGTCGATTTCTATAGCTTGTTGGTACAATGACTCCGCTTCTGAGTATCTCACTTGAGAACGATATAATTCTGCTAGGTTGTTCAGGCTTTTGCCAACATCAGGATGATTGGCTGGTAGGGTAATTTTGAAGATTTCTATAGCTTCTTGTAACAAAGGTTCTGCTTCCGAGTATCTCTCTTGAGATTTATATAATCCTGCTAGGTTATTGAGGTCTCTGGCAAGGGATGGATGATTGGCTGGTAGGGCAATTTTGTCGATTTCTATAGCTTCTTGTAACAAAGGTTCCGCTTCCGAGTATCTCCCTTGAGATTTATATAATTCTGCTAGGTTATTGAGGTCTCTAGCAAGGGATGGATGATTGGCTGGTAGGGCAATTTTGTCGATTTCTATAGCTTCTTGTAACAAAGGTTCCGCTTCCGAGTATCTCCCTTGAGAACTATATAATTCTGCCAGGTTACTGAGGTAGGTTGCGAAGGATGGATGATTGGCAGGCAGAGCAATTTTACCAATTTCTATAGCTTCTTGTAACAAAGGTTCCGCTTCCGAGTATCTCCCTTGAGATTTATATAATCCTGCTAGGTTATTGATATCTCTAGCAAAGTCTGTATGATTAGCAGGTAAGGCAATCTTGTCGATTTCTATGGCTTGTTGGTACAATGGCTCCGCTTCCGAGTATCTCCCTTGAGAACTATATAATTCTGCTAGGTTATTGAGGGAAGTTGCTATCTTGGCATGGCTTTCTCCCCAGAGTGCTAGTGCTAATGCTGCCACTTGTTTCGCAACGGGTATTGCTTCATTGTATTTACCTGCGTTGTAGAGTTCAATCACCTGGTCATTTAGCTGTTTACACTCCTCCATCATTTCTCCTAATAGTTCAGCAAAGCTTTGCAACCATTCTGCATTACTGTCCCTATATTCTGCCATTTTAGCTGCCACCAATTTCATTACTTTCACAAAAGCATCGTCTAATAACTGAGAATTAGCGTGTAAAGTTGCATGCACCTCGCCATTAGGGCAAGTTAGTAGTTGGCAAATTAAATTTAGATAAGCTTCTGCGAGTTGTTCTTCGTTCATATTAGTTTCTCCTTATTTACATAATTGTATTATGTTTGATTAAACATTAACTGGCAGCGGGTATTGTTCATCCGCATATAAACGTGCCATAGCTCAAGCTTCCTCATTTTCTTGAATAGCGCGTTTGATTTCCTCCGTATTAGCTTCAGCATAAATCCAAGCATTTTCTAAATCGGAAATACGCAGACTAGGATAACACTTGAGCAGTTCAGCATCGCTTACTTGCAAATTTCGATAATTCACTAATACCCACACAGGAATGCGAGTACCGACAATACAAGCATCACCACCACAAACACCGGGAGTCTTTTCAATACCAGACCAACTGCTAACTAAACTTTCCTTGTTATCCTGAATAGCATCTGCTTCTACCAAAATCACCTTAAGTTTTTTTCCTTCTAATTCTGGACTGAGTTGTTCGCTAAATATCAGATTGCCATTTTGACAAGTTGCTTGTAGAATTTTGTACATATTAATTTGCTCCTTTTATTGGAAAAGTATTATGAGAAGTGGCACAACAAAATAGTTACAAAATGTTATTGTTGTTGGGTTTATCCTACGGATAAGCTCCGCTAACGTTCCCTCAACCCAACCTACAGTTACTTAACTTCTACTAACATAAGCTTAATTTGGTATAATACCCATCTAAGGCAATTTTTTCCCTCAATTCCTTTTTCGGGAAATAGAGGCGATCGTTTTTTAAATGGAGTAAAACAATGACCAATAAAGAAAAAATTTACGCAGAAATAGAGAGTATTTCAGAAGAATATTTCGAGGAACTCTACTGGTTAATTAAAAAGTTTGCAGAGGCAAAACCGATTAAAAAAAAATCTACATTTATGTCTAAATTGAAAAGTATACAAATAGACGGTCCAGAAGATTTTGCTGCTAATTTAGATTTGTATCTAAACGGAGAGAAAAGTGTCGAATAAAACATTTGTAGATACCTCATTTGTAATAGCTTTAATCAATAAGCGAGACCAATACCACCAACAAGCTAGGGAATTAGCCGATCGCTTTGATGGCTATCCTTTATTAAGTACCGATGCCATTTTGCTAGAAATTGGTAATGCTCTGGCACGAAATTATAAAGATAAAGCGATTGAAATAATCGAACACTTTTTGAGTTCCCAAGAAATAGAAATTGTTCGGTTAACTCCTCAATTATTTGACAAAGGATTTACTTTGTACAAAAGTTACCAAGATCAATCTTGGGGATTAGTAGATTGTATTTCTTTTGTAGTTATGCGTGAGGCAAATATTACCCAAGCTTTAACCTGCGATCGCCATTTCAGACAAGCTGGTTTTCAGACTTTAATGAGTTGATTTTATAGATTTTACAGATTTTTTATGTAATAGATAAAAAAGTTTAAATCAGTTGAGGTTTAAAACTTCAAAGTTCAGGTTTTAAACCTTTCAGTAGCAACAATAAATCCGTACATCCGTGGCCAAATCAGTGTCTAGCTCCCATTGTCAGAAATCACAATAAACTCTGCTAGTGCGTTACGCTTCGCTTAAACACACCCTACATCTACGCTACTTTATAATTCATATACCACAAGGTACAGTCTGACTCGCACTCAAAATATACCAAAAATTCCTGTAAATGCTTTCCCTGTAACTGCAAAGGTTCTTGATCTGGTTTCGGCAACCAATCTAACTTTGGACGTTCAGGAGCGATCGCCACTATTATCTCCTCAACCCCAGGTTGAAGACTCAGTTCAAAAAATTCTATAGGTGCTCCCTCCATTGGTAACAATACTTTACTCGCCTTTTTAAAATTAGGATAAGGTGCAAAAAGCGATGATGGAGACAAACAGAAAAATTCGCCAGTAGTACCTTTTTCTAATAGAGTTAAATATCCTGGACGTTCCAACTGTACCTCAAATTTAATCTCAGTGCCCGGAGGTATAGTATTACGATAATTAGAATCAGGTGTATACATATTCATGTCGCTAACCTTTGGGATAACAGGACCCATTTTATTAGTTGAAACAGCCCGAAATCTTAACTCTTCCCAGAGGCCAGAAATTGTTAATAACTGTAGTCTTTGTAAAAGTCCTTCCAACTTTTGTTTTTCCTTCAACCACTCTGGATACTTAACTTCAACTAACCATTTTCTAACAAACTGCCACTTGTTTTTCCCATTAAATTGATAGCCATCGTTTTCCATCTCTTTAGTGAGGGATGAGTAGATGTTGTTATTCCAGCAATCTTTCAGTAATTGCACAACATTTTTTGTTTTTTTAGCATTTTCTATCAGTTGTGGCTTCAAATCCTCCGCCAGTTGTTCCCAAGTTTGCACATTTGTATTGTAGAGACGTTCAAAAAAAGCTAGTTCCGTATTACCAGAAAAGCAAAACTTAACTGCCATAGCCCTGAGAAATTCTTTTTCATTATCTTTATAGTCTGAACTGACCATAATTTTAATTTTCCCTAAATTTTTAGTACAGTTATACCCTAGCAAATTATTTAATATCAATGCCATGGAAATAGATATTTAAAACAGTTTTTTCTACTTATTTCTACATTTTTCTACTTCTACATTATTCGACTTTTTTCACTTCTCAGTGAGTGCTAATTTTGTTAGATTAAAAATGTCAAATTTGAACTGAATAATTTAACAAGATAAAATGTATAAATCGAAGAAAAAATTATTAATCTCAGTTCTTGCTGGAGGTGTTTTCAGCATCCTATCAATTAGCACTAATCAAAATACCAAAAAAATTAGTCAAGCTATTGAAAGTGGAGTAACTATGACATCTAGTATATCTGTTTTACTAATCAGCTTAAAAGATACCGACGAATAATTAAATAGGGACGTTTATAATAATTAATAATTAATAATTGTTGAACGTATAGTGATCGAAGTCTTTAGCTGACATTATAGCAACTGCCAAGGGGGTTAGAACAATGAGTGCGAGCATCTTGCTCGCGTCATAAATCATCATAATTACCTGATGTCCTAACTATAGTGGCGACTGCTATAATTCTTTTTGTAGAATGGATAAATAAATATATAAATCAAAGAAAAAGTGGGAGCATCTTGCTCCCTAACTATTCTTGCCTTAACAGATACAACGGATGCCATCTTGGTGAGGTACACCCACGCGAGCAAGATGCTCGCACTGGGAACATTCAATTATTAATATCTGTACTTCATATACTTGGAATCTGCTGTATTACTACATTCTAAGAAATCATTTGTCCACTTACAACAAATAGCTGTTTTTCTCTACCATTTCGTAGAATGTTAAATTGCAATTTTTGACCTACACCACCAGCTTCAACTTTTCTCTGTAATTGTTCTGCATTAACAATTGATTGATTGTCAATTTCTACAATGACATCTCCTCTCCGAATGCCTGCTTTTTCTGCCGCAGTACCAGACAATACTTTCGTTACTAAAACTCCATTTACCTCTGGCAAAATTAAAATAGAATTGGGGTCAGCATTATTTTCTTTGGCAATTTCTGGTGTTAGAGAAATCATCTGAATACCAACAGAAGGATAGGGTAGTTGTTCTCCACGAGCTAGTATATATTTGATTTCTTTTAAATCTGTAACTTCATCTGTTCCTTTTACTTCCCCAATAAACTGTCTAACATCATTCAAACTCACAGTTACTGTGTCAACTTTATCTACTACATGAGCAGAAGAAATCATTTGTCCACTTACAACAAATAACTGTTTTTCTCTACCATTTCTCAGAATTTTGAACTGTAATTTTTGACCTACACCACCAGCTTCAACTTTCCTCTGTAATTGTTCTGCACTAACTATTGGTTGATTGTCAATTTCTAGAATTACATCTCCTCTGCGAATGCCTGCTTTTTCTGCCGCAGTACCAGACAATACTTTTGTCACTAAAACTCCATTTACCTCTGGCAAAATTAAAAAAGAATTGGGGTCAGTATTATTTTCTTTGGCAATTTCTGGAGTTAAAGTAATCATCTGAATACCAACAAAAGGATGAGGTACTTGTTCTCCACGAGCTAATACATCTTTAATTTCTTTCGCTTTATTGATGGGAATAGCAAAACCAATACCCATAGCATCAGCTCTAATTGCAGTATTAATCCCAATTACTTCACCTATTCCATTTAACAAAGGGCCCCCAGAATTTCCAGGATTAATCGCTGCATCTGTTTGAATAAAATCTAATCTTTTATCAGGAATTCCTACTGCTGAACTAGGACGTTTTAAGGTACTAATAATTCCTAAAGTAACAGTGTTATTAAATCCCAAAGGATTTCCTACTGCTATTGCCCAATCTCCTACCTGTACTGAGTCAGAATCACCTAAAGTTGCTACTGGTAAAGTTTCACCTTTTGTCTCAACTTTAACTACTGCTAAATCTGTAACTTCATCTGTTCCTTTTACCTCTCCAATAAACTGTCTCCCATCATTTAAACTCACAGTAACTTTGTCAGCTTGATCTACTACATGAGCATTGGTTAAAATTATGCCTTTCGAGTCAACAATAAAACCAGAACCTTGACCTTTTAACAATTCTTGTGAAGGAGGTTCTATTGGTAACTCACTACCAAAAAAACGTTCAAAAAAAGGGTCTTCAAAAAAAGAATTGGTTGGGCGAGTAATTAATCTTTCTGTGTCAATTCTCACCACAGCTGAACCAACTTTATTGACTGCCTCTGTCACAAAACTATTACTACTTCTAGTATTTAGATTTTCTGGTGAAGTTTGCAATGCTAATAACTGAGGATTTGATAATCCTTGGAATAGTCTTGAAGCTGCCATTGCTGGAAGGGTAGGCAGACAAGTAACTATTAAAGTAAAAACAACAAGAATGGCCAATAATTGAGAAGCTATTTTGGTAGTTATTTGAGAAAATTTCTGCAATTTCATAGCATTAAAGTTTGATTGACTAACTGAGTGGGATTAGTGTTATAATAATCCTAATCCTAACTATATTATACTAAAAATCCATGGTGTTATCTCAGGAACAACAAAAAGAACAGCTACCTCATAATCAAGCCAAAGCAGAGTCAAATTCGGAACATAACCACAACTGTTCTGCTCATCCTCATGTTCATAGTGAAGAATCCCTACAACGTCTTGTGAATAGATTATCAAGAATTGAAGGGCACGTTAGAGGAATTAAAACTATGATCAAAGATAGTCGTCCTTGTCCTGATGTCTTAGTACAAATAGCTGCTGTTCGTGGTGCTTTAGACCGAGTAGCTCGTATGGTTTTAGATAACCATTTATCTGATTGTATTGCCCGGGCAACTCAAGATGGAGATATTGATGTTGAGATGGCAGCTTTAAAGTCAGCTTTAGATAGATTTTTACCTTAATTGAAGAAGGAGTCAGGAGTCAGGAGTCAGGAGTCAGGAGAGAAAATTTCTTATCGATTCGCTCCCCCAAACAATTTTAAGCACCCCCGTTGACGGTGGGGTATTAAACCTATAAGGAAAATGATAATTTTTTACCTTTATCCACTAAAATTAAATCAATGGTTTGACTAGAAAATTCAGTTATCGATTAGCTGCAAAATCAACAGTAAATTTCATCATATTCCATCAAATAATTTGACTTTTTAGCAAAGCAAGAAAAAGATTTCATTAAACAACTTATGTTAAAAAAAATAGCTTTGTGGTTACTTTGGATTGGTTTTAGCATTTACGCATTTATGCTAGCACCTCCTGACCAACCAGATACTTTTGAATTAATTCAAAAATTGTCAACAGGTCAATGGGAAAATATCAATCCGTTGATTGTATCTCTATTTAATATTATGGGAATATGGCCATTGATTTACAGTTGTTTAATGTTCTTTGATGGCAGAGGACAAAAAACACCAGCTTGGTTATTTTCAACATTATCATTTGGAGTCGGAGCATTTGCTATTTTACCCTATCTAGGATGGCGTCAACCTAATCCAAATTTTTCAGGAAAAAAGAACTTATTTTTAAATATTTTAGATTCTCGAATTTTAGGAATTTCTTTAACATTAGCTACAATTTTATTACTAATATACGGTTTAACAAATGGCGACTGGGAAGATTTTATTCAACAGTGGCAAAGTAGTAGATTTATTCATGTAATGAGTCTAGATTTTTGTCTATTGTGTCTATTATTTCCCACTTTATTAGGAGATGATATGAGCAGGCGAGGAATGAAAAAATATCCGTGGTATTGGATAGCATTAGTTCCACTTTTAGGTCCATTAATTTATTTGTCTGTACGTTCACCTCTATTAGCAGCAGATGCCTCTACAATATCAAATCAACAAGAAGCTACATTCAACAATTAATAATTAATAATTAATAATTAATAATTAATAATTAATAATGGGTTTGCTGATTAAATCTAAAAACATTGAAATATAGGCGAACGGCCGTTTGCTTCGCATAACTATCGTTAACGCCCCTACAATATTGACTATTTTCCCCTAATCTTGAATTATACCAATGCTACCGGATTTGATATCAATCCAGAATAAAAGCTGCTTCATAAAACCGATATAAAACGTCATAACAATTGACATTTTAATGTTTACTTCCTGCTTCTACTGAGGCCGTCGGCGGTTACTCATCCACAGGCATTGACGGGTCTTGCCCGACCGCATTTCTTGAGTGCGTAATTCTGAGGAGACCTCAGAATTACGCACTCGCTCTCTCAAATTAATACTGGCGTTTAAATCTCAATAAGATTGACAACCCACATTCTGGGCAATCATAAGTTCTCATATCCAAGGGCATATCTTGGACATGACCACAGTTAGAGCAAGTTTTTGATGACGGAAAAAATCTATCAACTACCACTAGCCCAGAACCATACCATTCGCACTTATATTCTAGCTCTCCTACTCCCTCACTCCCCCACTCCCCCACTCCCTCACTCCCCTACTCGCATTCCCGTTTTGTCATATCATGTCTATACCGAAACATATCCTCTAGTCGAGAATCTACCCACCAACCTAAAAAAGATTCCGCTAACCAATCTCCAGGCAAAGAAAAAGCGATCGCATCAGTTAACCTCGTCTTACCATCTTCTTCACTAAACTGATGACGATGAGTCCAACTAGCCATTGGCCCTTCTTTCTGTTCATCAGTAAACAGACGATATTTTTCACACTCTGTATGTACGGCCACCCACTTCACAGGAATTGGACCGAGCCAAATCTGAAATTCTGATATGGCCCCTATTTCCAGTCCACCTTGACGACGGATGATTTGGACTGGTTGCCAAGGCGGTGTCAGAATTTGCAGAATATCGGAACGTTCGTGAAATTCCCAAACAACTTCAACTGGTGCATTGATTAACGTTGAATACCGAAAGTGCAACATTCTTAATCCTCAAGAGTTATCACAATTATTGTTTTCTGAACTATTTTTATTCCAAACTTTACTAAATCTTTAAAATTTAAGTGTATTTGACTATAAAATTATGAAGATTTGGTAAAGTTGGCCCTGAGAGTACAGCAATATTACTGATTTTATTCCATAATAATATTCAAGAACCATATTCAAGGTATATGATTCTTGATTAGAGAGTTTAAGTAATTTTTAGAGATGGGAGACAAGGGAAAATATATACAGATTCCACTAAGGGTGAGGTACACCCATCGCGGGCAAGATGCCCGCACTTGCATTAATTCAATTGTTAATCTCTGTACTTCTTATGCGAGGAATCTACTGTATGAGCGTGTTTTTTTATACTGCCGATCGCGATCATGTATATCAGTAATTATCCAATAGCGTAGCTCCCCCGGAGTTAGCACATAATATTAGTCAAAAACTCAGGTTAGAACTGTATTCCAAAATATGTATTCTATGAAAAGCTATCTAGCGATCACTACTGTATTGTCTACTTTGGGTATTCTTGCTGCTCCTAATGCTTTGGCAGCATTCTTCAACTTAGACAATATTAATGGATATATTGTAGAAACAGGAATAATTAGTGAAATAAATGAAACTGGACTTTAGTCAAAAGTCATGCATCGAGTGCGTAATTTGTCGGTCTCCGTTGCTTCCGCAAAGACTATGCCAACAGTTGGGTAAGACGAACTCAAGACAGTCATGTATTCAAAAGTTGACTTCTCATAAGTTTCGGCCTTCAACAATATCCTAACATAATTGCGTAATGCTATATAGCAGTCGAAGGAGAGGTTAAGGAGATATCAAAAGCTTAAAGCTCAGACAACGCCAGATTTTTCCTTCTTCCTTCTCTCATAGATAACTAAAGTAAAGCCTTCTTCCTTCTGCTTATCAGTACAGCACTTGATAGTCACTGATTTTACCCATTATTGGTATTACTGTAAGAGCTACTTCTCTGTAAGGCGATTACCAAATTGCTATTTTAACTGTCCCTGAAGTTACAGCTCTACTTGGCTTTTTGGTGGTTAGTACTCTAGTCTCAGACTAGAAGTAGAAGCTAATGTCAAAAACTAATCAAAAATACTTAATCTGACACAACAACATCTCTAAAGTTAGATGAGTTTTTTATTTCAAGAAATTTTACTTTCTGCAAATTAGTCTATTAATTAAGTATGGATTGTACTTTTTTATACAAGTTGTTTTGCTAATTAAAATTCAATTTTATATATTTTTAATAATCCACAACCTACTAATTCAATTTACGGGTTTACGGAAAAATATTGTATAGAAAAACAATGTATAGTTAGCAACATAGCAATTTGAGTAAAGTCGAACATGACCAGTAGAAAGTTAGAGATATTGCAGACTTGGAATTGATATAGAATTATATACTTTTGACAAATTTATCTTATAAAGATTTGGTAAAGCAAATTTAAAATAATTGCTAGTTTTATGAAGATGGAATAAAGATATTCAGTTAAGTATAGCTATAAAAGCCTTATTAATTTATGATGTTGTTTAAGTTAAGTGATTAAACTTTCAAGTAAAAAATCTTCATGGGAGCAAAAAAATGTCTCAAAAAAGACTAACATAAATGGCTGATTTATTATGAAATTGAACGTAATTACTTATTTGATTCTTGATTAATTAAGTAGTGAAACGAAAATGTAGATGACCCCTAATAAATTACAAAACAAATGACTATGATTTTACCTCAATCTATAAATCTGAAAATCAAACCATCCCCAGCCTCAGTACAAGTACTGATGCCACGTGTAAAACCATTAAATCCTACTGCTGCTTCTTACTACGATCTGACTAACTTAGGAACACTTGGAGGTGGTATAAGTGTAGCTAAAGATATTAACGATTCTGCTCAAATAGTCGGTTATTCAATTAACGATATAGGTCAAAAACAAGCCTTTGTATGGAACCTTAAAGAAGGTATGCAAGATATTGGTACTATTGGCAATGATTCTAGCTGTGCCTATAGTATTAATGACTATGGCCAAGTAGTCGGCTATTCTGTATCTGATTGTGGTCAACGGAGAGCTTTTATTTGGGATAAGATAAAAGGCATACATTGCCTTGATGCCAAAAGTAATAATTTGAGTGAGGCTTATGGTATTAATAATTCTGGTCAAGTAGTAGGTTTTTCTGTCACCAATAATGGTCAAAGAAAAGCTTTTATTTGGGATGAGACAAAAGGCATACAAAATCTTAGTATTTCTGATGATATAGAAAGTAGTGCCTACGCAATTAACTATTCTGGTCAAGTAGTAGGGTATTCTGTCTCTTCAGATTTAATCGTAAAAACTTTTATATGGAATGGTGACAAAGATATCCAAGAATTACCAGGTTTTTTAGGTTCAGATCTTAATATGTCTGGTCAGGTTATTGGTTTTTATTCTGTACCTCAACACAATAACCGAGCTTTTTTGTGGAATAACACTGAAGAATTTCAAGACCTTGGTACTATTTCTAATAATGCCAACTTACAATTTTTTGACAGTGAAGCTCATAGTATTAATGATTCTGGTGTAATAGTTGGTTCTTCTGACAAGCTAATAAATACGGAGCAAGAAGAATTTGCTCAAAGAGCTTTTATTTGGGATAGTGTTAATAAGATGCAAGACCTAAATGATTTGATCGATCCGTCCTCCGGTTGGGTTCTGACAGAAGCGCGCTCTATTAATAGTCATGGGCAAATTGTGGGATGGGGAACTAAAGGTCAAAGTTGTTGTGCTTTTCTTTTGACACCTATTTCCTAATAGAGATAATAGATAATACAATTAAATATTTATAGGTAGTGATTGTCCTAGATAATTCATTCTCAAACTTTAATACATATCGCTTTGCTTCTAAAAATAGGGGCAAAGCTACAAGGTCATAGCTTGTTTTTACTAGGATAAAATAAGCTATAGTTTTGATTGAGTAATTGCAAACAAAAAGTAATTTCATTAGATTTAAAATGAAGGGGATTTTCCTAGAAGATTTGGTTAATTTTCAGGTATAAGATAAGGCTCTAGAATTGCTTTAGTTTTTTCTTTTTTGCCATTGCTGATAACCTCTACTTTGATTTTTTTTCTAATTTTGCTTGATTTGATTTTTTCTTTGACTTCTGTTGCATCTTTACGCCTACTTTTACTTTGAATATTATAATTTTTATCTAGATGTTCTAAACGTGACTGGTAAGCACTATGAAAATATTGAAAATCTAGCTCATTCTTTCCTAATGAACAAACCAAAACCAAAAGATTAACATCATCATGCTGATTATCTTGATAAAAATTAGTTAGTGACTTTTGCCATTTTTCCTTGGAATTAGATTCTATTAAAGTTTTTAGCAAAAGTTTTTCAAACTCCCAAGGAGCAGGTAAATACTGAAAACATCCACCAGTACAAGCCAAAACAAACCTTTCTTATGAAAACTCAAATTTGCTGATAACTATAATTTTATCTTGATCCATCAGTCTTTACCCATGAAACTAGATATGTTTTTTCCTTGTTGTTAGATACTTCTAAGTTAAAAAATATGTGGTAGTAATATTAAGTTACTACAATCTTAGTTATTACTGTAACAAACAGAAACTTATTAGATACTATTAACAATTGCTGCTATAATTTCTTCATTTTCAAATTCTTCAAGACCTTCTCCAGCTTTTGAGGGATAATGAATAGTCTGCTTCCAAGAACTTGCAAATGACTTCTAACTTCTAATTTATGACTTCTGACTTCTGACTTCTGACTTCCCCTATTGCCTCTGCTAAATGTTTCTTTAAAGTTGTTATTGGTAGAGGACCTTGAATATGATTCCAAGGCAAAATTTGCTCTAACTTCCAATCATTAAAAACATAAAAATCCAACTCTGGTAACTCCCCACGCAACTCTTTAAAAGCTCTCTTATAACTTCCCAAAGAATCCCCATAATTTCTTACCAATTCTAATAATTTAGATAACCTTCTATCTCCCCTAGAAATTAACCCTTGTATCATCGACCATTTATAACTTTCTGGGCGAAAATCTATCCCTTTTGACCGTAGTTGTTTCTCCAAAAACTTCAGTCTTTTTTCTGATTGAGAATTAACTCCAAACCATTGAAAAGGAGTGTGAGATTTCGGTACAAAAGTGCTACATCCCAAACTTAATCTTAAACCAGGAGTAGCTTTTTTCAAAGCCAACATCATTTCTATAGTAGCATCCAAATCTTCTACTTCTTCTCCCGGCAACCCCACCATTCCATAAAATTTAATTGCTTTTAAACCACCAGCTTTAGCATTAACAGCAGCTGCAATAATTTCCTCATTTTCCAACTTTTTATTTATAACTTTTCGCAGGCGATCGCTCCCACTTTCTACAGCAATAGTAATTGATTTTGTATCTCTATTACTTAAAATTTTTGCTAATTTTTCCGTCACCGTATTTGTTCTTACCGATGCAATACTCAACCGAATATCATCATATTTTGGCTGATTCAAATAATCCAATAAACTATCAAATTCAGGATGTTGAGTTACCGAAGCTCCCAATAAACCCAAACGTTTTGTAACAGTTAATCCCTTTTCAATAGCAGGAATTAGAGACCCTTCTAAACTAGCACTTCTAAATGGTAAAGTCAGATAACTTGCCAAACAAAAACGACACATTTCCGGGCAACTTCTCACCACTTCTACCATAAAAATATTTTCCCAAGCTGCCTTTTCAGTCACGACAGTAGAAGCAGATAAAGTATTACCCCGATAAGTTTGTTTTTGCACCACAGTAGAAATATCTTTATCTATAGGTTCAATAGATTTAATAGCACCATCAACACTTTCATAAGTTACTTCATAAAGACTAGGAATATAAACCCCAGGTACTTGAGATAAATGTTTTAATTGTACCTGTTTTTCAGCACCCCTAATTTCTTTATAAGCTTCAATAAAATCCCCTAATAAATTCTCTCCATCTCCCAATAAAATTACATCAAAAAAATCAGCAAAAGGTTCAGGGTTTGCCGTTAAAACAGGTCCCCCACCAAATACTATTGGATAATTTGTTGCCCAACGATTTTTAGCTCTAATAGGAATTTCTAAAGACTCCAGAATATTGAAAATATTCACATAATCAAGTTCCCAAGAAATAGAAAAACCAAATAATTCTACTTCTGGTGGAAGAGGTTCATTAATATCAGTAAATAAACGACTAACTTGTAGATCGGAACGCATTGCTAAAGTTGCCCAAACAATCTGATAACCAAGGCTAGTTATTCCTACAGTATATTCATTAGGAAAAGCAAAAATAATCGGAATAGCATTAGATTCAGGTATTGCTGGAGTGAAGAGTAAACGTTCAGTATTAAATATATTAGTAGACATACTTAAACAGTTATCAGTTATTAGTTATCAGTTATCAGTTATAAATCAAATTTAAGGACTAACAGTACCGATAGTACCAATAGTACCAAATAAATACTAAGATTATCTTTACTTTCCTCCGATATTTTCTCTTTTCCTCCTGAATCCTAACTCCTCACAAAAGTTATTTATAAGTCTTCAACCGAACATGATATTATCAGTTCTTATACTAAGAGTAAAAAGGAATATTATGAATAATAAAGGTAGTAGGGGCAAATGACTATTCACCCTTGAAAGCAGATTTTTCTTTGACAAAAAAGATAATTTCCGACCTAAAAAATGGTATTCAAGCTATTCACTCTGACTTCTAATAAATAGCCGAGTACAGGATGCCAGAAATAACTAACCAATTATACCATTTTTCAAAAGTTTTGCTACATTTCCTTGGGAGTAGGGAGTAGGCTTTAAAGACATAATATATTTTGGATTAATGCCGATAATCCTTACAAACATTACTGAATTATTATGATTATTACTTAATAAATGAAGTCCCATTGGAAGTATATTATTTTTGGTAATTTGTATTACAAAATCCTAAAACAATTACAAATCAATACTTTTTCTGAGAAGTATAGCAATCAGGAATCAGATGTGATAATTGAGGTATTCCTTTGAAGTATAGAAGATAGAAC
This sequence comes from Okeania sp. SIO2B3, assembly GCF_010672525.1. Taxonomy (GTDB): domain Bacteria; phylum Cyanobacteriota; class Cyanobacteriia; order Cyanobacteriales; family Microcoleaceae; genus Okeania. The sequence continues at coordinate 57,696 of NZ_JAAHGH010000001.1, forward strand.
TTATCTTATTCTTATGTATTCGTTTTTTTTCTTCTTCCCTATTCCCTATTCCCTATTCCCTATTCCCTATTCCCTATTCATTAAAACAAAAGTCTCCAAGATATCAGAACTAAAATCATATTGCTATATATCGAGTTATTTATACTTTAATTTAAACCACAAAATCGGGGAAGCTAAAGTCAGTGTAGCAACGTTAGTAAAAATAACAGGTAAATCTTTAACCAGAATGCCATAAATTATCCAGATCAATACACCAGAACAAAAAATAGCAAACATTTCTAGAGAAATATCTTTTGTGGAGCGAGTGCGCCAAGTTTTGATAACTTGAGGTAAAAATGAAATAGTTGTTAAACTGCCTGCTAGTAGTCCTAAAGCTGTGACTAAGTTCATAATAAATATCAATAATTAATTGCGATTACTAAATCATAATTTTATAGAATTTTGGAAATAATTGTTTGATATTAAATCCGGTTAATTACACATAGAATTCGATTCTATAATATCTGTTGAAATTCTATAATTACTTCAATATTAGACATCTCTACCGAAAGAGGGAGTAGGGACATTGTATCCCACATTCCGAACTTCAATTTGTAACATTAAAATCAGTATAAAAATAGGGAAGTAATTGATAATTTATGTACAATAATTGATTGAATTTTTTATTATTGGAGATGTCTATTTAATCTTCCCTATTCCCCTATTCCCCTACTCTCAACTATATAATAAGTGTTTAACCTGATTTAATATTACTAAGAAACACTCAAAATTTATGAGAGTAATTCTTTCCTTCGTTAGATAGGTTGCTAAGAGATTACCCTTGCATAAAAATATCTATCATTTTATACCCATTATAACCACTAATTAAGGCATTACGGAGAGGCGGGATGAATATAAGTGGCATCCTGCTTGCCCAAAAATATTAAGAACGGCCAAGATGCCCATCCCACTTACACAAAACTATTAAAATCATCTACTTTCTATTAATTAATTAAACCGCCTAAGCTGATATTGATTAATGCTATAGATATTTTTTAGCCCAAGCATATTTCCTTTTATCTTTTTTCAGTAGATATTCTATAATTTCTTTTCGCTTATTCTTGTTGCTAGTCTCTTTAACTAATCGCTTAATTTCTTGATAAATATCTTTTGTATCAGCTCCTCTTTTTCGTGCCTCTTCAAACCAATAATCTCCATATTTATATTCTCCTAGACCAAAACAAATAGCCCCCAATAAAGTACAAGGATGATGACTTTTAGAATCTATTTCATGCGCTTGTAAAGCAAGATTTTTTGCTTCATTTAATTGTCTAACATCTCTAAAAGCAGCACCTCTAGTTACAAGTATTCTAGACTTAAGGTCATTATCCTTTAATTTCTCTAAATTGACTTTACTTTTACTTGTAATTTCTAATGCTTTTAATGATAGATTTGCTTTACGCCAGTAACTACTAATTTTAGGGATTAGCCATTTATCTTTAGTTCTTTTAAATTCTTCCTCAAAAAAATCAGCCTCAATCTGATAATAAGTAGTTGTAATCTTACTACCAGGAGTTAGCAAATTCTCAGTTGTTAACTGAGTAACCATTAATTTGTCTAATCGCTCTCCTTTATCTAACTTACTAAGAATATTGTAGAAAGGATCGAATTTTAATTCCCCGACTGTAGCTACATATTTATCTTGGAGTCTTATCCAATCTTTTTCCAAATATTTTTCTTCAGCTACTTTAATAATTTCAGTCAAACCATGTAACTTTAACCAATCAATATCTACCTCTGTTAGTCCCTCAACTTGCTCTACTTTTTGGAGAATTTTATACAAATTACTATCAGGTGATGAATCTTCAAATTCAGTCACTTTGTACTTTTTCTTGAGTATTGCAAATTTTCTTTTTCGTTTTTGTTTTTCCCGACCGGAATAAATTTCTAGAGTTTCCAAGAAACCATTATTTGACAACCAATTACATTCTTTCGTACTTAACAAATTTGCTGAGTAAATTTTTTTCAGAATAGGAAACAATGGTGTATCCGGGAAAAAATCTCGATATTTAGTAGCATGGTATTTAATTTTTAACTCGGCAAACTCTTGGATTTGATTAGCGGTCGCTAAAGTTTCATTAAGATTATAATATTTAAGTAATTTAATTTCTGAATTAGTTAATTTATTTTCAGTATCAAGTTTAAAAAGTAGTTCATGTAAAAAACTATATTCCACATTTTTTGGTACTTTATATTTTTCTTTGAGATATAAAAACTCATTTTCTAATCTTTTAACTTCCTCATTATTTTGTTTTTGTTTCTTTGCAATGGAAAACGTCTCGGTTAGTTGATTTTCTTCTAACCAATCTAATTCTGATCGATCGAGAATAGTTTCCTTTTCTAGTTTTTCTAATATTGAAAATAATGGACTAGAGATAGATCGATCGGGATATTTAGTAGCTTGATACTTATCTTTTAGTTCTGCAAACTTACCTTCAACCTCTTTTTGTTTTTCTTTCTCCTGCTTCAAATAAATTTTTAGAGTTTCCAATAAACCATGATTCGATAACCAATTATATTCTTGCTTACTTAATGTCTCTGCTGAGTCAATTTTTTTCAGAATATCAAACAATTTATCCGGGAAAAAATCTTGATATTTAGTAGCATGGTATTTAATTTTTAACTCTGCAAATTCTTTGATTTGATTAGCGATCGCTAAAGTTTCCTGAAGATTACAATCTTTCAGTAATTTAATTTCTGAATTAGTTAATTTATTTTTAGTATCAAGCTTAAGAAGTAGTTTATGCAAAAAACTATATTCCACATTTTTAGGTACTTGATATTTTGCTTTGAGAGCTAATAACTCATCTTCTAATCTTTTAACCTCATTTTCCTCATTTTCCTTATTTTGTTTTTGTTTCTGTGCAATAAAAAACGCCTCAGTTAGTTGGTTTTCTTGTAACAAATCTAATTCTGATTATCAAGAATAATTTCTGTTTCTAGTTTTTCCAATATTGAAAATAA
>NZ_JAAHGH010000001.1:60708-90298 GCF_010672525.1 Okeania sp. SIO2B3
TTTTCCTTATTTTGTTTTTGTTTCTGTGCAATAAAAAACGCCTCAGTTAGTTGGTTTTCTTGTAACAAATCTAATTCTGATTATCAAGAATAATTTCTGTTTCTAGTTTTTCCAATATTGAAAATAACGGACTAGAGACAGATTTATCGGGATATTTAGTAGCTTGATACTTATCTTTTAGTTCTGCAAATTTAGCCTCAGCCTCTCTTTGTTTTTGTTGTTTTTCTTTCTCCTGCTTCAAATAAATTTTTAGAGTTTCCAATAAACCATGATTCGATAACCAATTATATTCTTGCTTACTTAATGTCTCTGCTGAGTCAATTTTTTTCAGAATATCAAACAATTTATCCGGGAAAAAATCTTGATATTTAGTAGCATGGTATTTAATTTTTAACTCTGCAAATTCTTTGATTTGATTAGCGATCGCTAAAGTTTCCTGAAGATTACAATCTTTCAGTAATTTAATTTCTGAATTAGTTAATTTATTTTTAGTATCAAGCTTAAGAAGTAGTTTATGCAAAAAACTATATTCCACATTTTTAGGTACTTGATATTTTGCTTTGAGAGCTAATAACTCATCTTCTAATCTTTTAACCTCATTTTCCTCATTTTCCTTATTTTGTTTTTGTTTCTGTGCAATAAAAAACGCCTCAGTTAGTTGGTTTTCTTGTAACAAATCTAATTCTGATTATCAAGAATAATTTCTGTTTCTAGTTTTTCCAATATTGAAAATAACGGACTAGAGACAGATTTATCGGGATATTTAGTAGCTTGATACTTATCTTTTAGTTCTGCAAATTTAGCCTCAGCCTCTCTTTGTTTTTGTTGTTTTTCTTTCTCCTGCTTCAAATAAATTTTTAGAGCTTCCAATAAAACACTATTATTCGATAACCAATTAGACTCTTCTGCACTTAATGTCTCTGATGAGTCAATTTTTTTCAGAATACAAAACAATTTATCCGGGAAAAAATCTTGATATTTAGTAGCATGGTATTTAATTTTTAACTCTGTAAATTCTTTGATTTGATTAGCGATCGCTACAGTTTCCCTAAGATGATAATCTTCAAGTAATTTAATTTCTGAATTAGTTAACTCATTTTCACTATCAAGTTTAAAAAGCAGCGGATGCAAAAAATAAAATCCAAAATTTATGGGTACTTTGTATTTTTTTTTGAGAACCAAAAACTCATTTTTTAATGCTTGATGAAACTCAGTTTTATTATATTGTTTTAAGGTAAATCCTGACTTAATTAGTTTGATAGTTTTAAAAAGTTGATTTGCTTCTAAATATTGAAATTCTACATCTGTAATTGAAATGCCAAAATCAACTCTTCTAAGTATGAGATATAGAAAGCTTAAAGGAGATGAATTTTTATATTTACTTGCGCGATACTTAGACTTGAGAAGAGAAAAATGTTGCACCCGAATTTCATGTTCGTTTTCACCCATAGAATATTGTTATTTTAACTAATTAAAACAGATAATTAAACAGTAAAATGCTATAATATTAAAGAGTGAAATTATTCTAAAAAACCTGAGTTGCAGGCCGTTCGCCCCTACGTTTATTGATAAATATTCAACCGGATATGATATAATTAGTGTCGATCCAAAATTGCTTTAAAACTAATCAATTTCTAATTTTCTAATAATCTCAGCCTCCGCAATAGCTTCCCCATTTAGAAAAGCAACCAAATAATCATTATTATTGAGAGGCCCAACATTAGGTGGAGTCCCAGTTAAAATAATATCTCCTGAACGTAGCGGTATATGCTGACTAATGAAACAGAGCAGGTCTTGAATTGAAAATAACATTTGTTTGGTAGACCCTTTTTGACGAACTTCACCATTGATTTCAAGTCTGATTTCAAGTTCCTCTAATTCTGTGACACGATCCACCTTCCTAAACTTTGACAATGGACAAGCATTGACAAAACTTTTGGCTAGATCCCAAGGATACTTTTTAGCCCTCAACTCATTTTGCTGATCGCGAAGAGTCAAATCTAAAGCAATACCAACACTACTAATTGCCTGTAAAACCCGATCTAGATCCCCCTGATATAAATCAGTGCCAAGCTGGATAGCAATCTCTGTTTCATAATCGCATCGTCCTAAATTAAGAGGTAAAAATATCTTTCCTTCAAATGGTACAAAACAGGCAGGGGATTTTGTAAAAATTATCGGTTCTTTGGGAACTGGGTTCTTTAGCTCTTTTGCATGGTCAGCATAATTACGACCTACACAATAAATTGAACCAATTGTTTTAGCTATAGAAAAAGAGTTCATTGTTGAAAGTTAGGACGTACTATCCAATTATATCATAATATAGCACGAATATAAACTCTAGTCTAAAATGCTTATTATATTTCAATTTTAACCTTCATCTTTAGACCTCTCCAGAAAAGAGGGAGTAGGGAGTAGGGAGTAGGGGGAAATAATTGATTATTTATGCGTATGGGATTGATTTTATTTTTGACGATCAGAGATATCTTTTAAATATATCTATTCTTGCAAACACAGTTTTGAGTGCCAGAAAAATGAACTTGTAGGTTATATTGAGGTACTGAACTTTGGTTTGTCGCGATCGCATAATTAAACAAACAGAGTACATTTTGCCTTCAATTTCACTCAAAGGCAGTATATGAATTTTCGGGAAATTACTAAACCTTTTCACAAAGGCAGAAACACCAACCCAACTCACTAGAGGCGATCGCTTCCTGGGTTTTTTTAAAGGCAGCACTCATATCTGGATATTCTTCCCCAGCAAGTTCAGACACTAATTCATAGCTTTTTTCCAAATGTGCGCTCATATCCTTTTGCTGCAACACTCTAAATCCTAACTGAGTAAGTTTTTCTGCATATTCTTCAAGGCTAAATGTCGGGTTAAATAGGAGACGGTCGTAAACATACTTGCGGGTAGTCTCGCTGACTTCTTCTACTGGCGTGATCAAGTCATCAAACAAGAAAATACCCCCAGAACCAAGAACACGGTGAGCCTCCGCCAGAGCTGTATTCAGTTCAGGAATGTGGTAAAGAGCACCTTGACTCCAGGCGTGGGTAAAGGAGCCATCCTCAAAAGGTAAATTAGTTGCTGATTCCTTTTGGAAGGTAACGCGCAGAGACGGGAAATTACTAGCCTTTGACCGAGCATTGTCTATATAACTACTACTAATATCGATTCCGACGACCTCACATCCTGTCTGTTGAGCTAGCCAGATAGCAGCATTACCATTTCCACAGGCAATCTCCAACACTTTCGACTCCGCAGTAATACCACTTTGTTCGAGCATATACTTATCCCAGCGATCGCAGGATGGAGCAAAGTCCTCGGGTCGAGCATCAGCTAAATTCTCAAAATAGCCCCAGTGGAGACTACCATCTGGATGCCAGAAACTGCGAAAACGTTGGTCTCGTTCGCGATCATCGAACAAAGCCTCGGTATCAGCTTCTGTAAATGCACTTTCTTTCATTATTTTCTCTACCAATTAATTTGATCTGATTTACTCTAAAAAGTATATAATACTTTAGGTTCCAATCCTCATTTAGTAAAAGTTAAGTATCGTTAACTTAAGTCAAGTAAATGGGATATGGGAACTTAAAACCTACAAGGCCATTTGCTTGAAGTCCATGGTATAATCTCTTAAACAGAAGAAATATTTAAAATATGAGCATTTTCACTAGACTGGAGTCCGAAGTCCGAAGCTATTGTAGATTATTTCCCACAGTCTTTACTAAGGCAGTGGGAGATCGATTAACAGATGAGAATGGCCGCACTTACATAGACTTCTTGTCCGGTGCCGGTGCCCTAAACTACGGACATAATAACCCCAAGCTAAAAAAGCGTCTTCTAGAATACATAGACTCAGATGCCATTACCCACAGCCTTGATATGTTTACCTCTGCCAAGCAACAATTCCTTGAACGTTTTGAAGAAGTAATTTTAAAGCCACGAGGACTTGACTATAAGGTAATGTTTACCGGTCCGACAGGAACCAATTCTGCGGAAGCAGCTTTGAAACTGGCTCGTAAAGCGACTGGTCGAAAAACAGTTATCTGTTTTACCAGAGGTTACCACGGTCATACTTTAGGAGCGCTTGCTGTTACACCTAATCCAGTCTATCAAAAAGCTGCCGGAATTCCCCTCAGTAACGTCTTAACGGTTCCGTTCGAGGATAAAAATAGCACCCAAGACAACAGTCTGGATAAATTAGAAAAACTGCTGGATGAGTTGAGTCTAAATCAGGAAAAACCCGCAGCCGTGATTCTAGAAACCGTTCAATCTGAGGGGGGAATTAATGTTGCCAGCATTCCTTGGCTGCAACGCCTAGCTCAGATGACTCAAGAACGAGAAATTTTATTAATTGTTGATGATATCAAAGTGGGATGTGGTCGAACAGGACCTTTCTTTAGCTTTGAGCGGGCAGGAATTAAACCCGATCATACTCTAGGTTCAGAAACAGGAAAGATTAGACCTTGTATTATTGTCACGAATAATACTTATAACGAGCGTGTACCTGTTATTCAAGTTGTCCCTATTACAAACTGGAGTCAAAAAAAGGCAAGGATTAAAACTAATGTAGTAATTGAACCATCTTCAGTTAACTGTTTAAGTAAAAAATCAATAGCAGATTGTTTACAAACTAGACCCATTGATTATTGTTCTCGCTTAGTAAGTATTAGGGGTGAACTAGAAACAGAATTAGTCCTAAAAATTGATCAAGCTTTAAAAATTGTCTTTGCTCTATAGAGTATTATTGTTTTAGCTTTCCACGATCCAAAAACTCGTAAGTTATTTGGTATAAAGCTTTGTTGGGTTTCACTTCGTTCTACCCAACCTACATTTCTACTTCTTTGGGTGAAAAGTCAACTTTTAATCAGAAATTAAAAGCCTCCATCCCCGCGTCTCCGTGTCTCCGCATCCCCGTGTCTATGGAAGTCTCCGCGTCTCCGCGTCCCCGTGTCCCCGTGTCCCCGTGTCTATGGAGGTCTCCGCGTCTCCGTGTCTCCGCGTCCCCGTGTCTATCGAGAATGAAACTGGGGTAGGGGGGATACCTTCTGCCTTTCCTGATAATATGCAATATATTAACTGATATATTCATAAGCAACTATGCAAACTACTGAATTTCTCAATGAACTAAATTTATCCCAACGCCAAGCAGTACAACATTTCTGCGGACCAATGCTAGTTGTGGCAGGAGCTGGTTCTGGCAAAACTAGAGCGCTTACCTATCGCGTGGCCCATCTGATTCGCCATCATCGGGTACATCCAGAAAATATTCTGGCGGTGACATTTACAAATAAAGCTGCACGGGAAATGAAGGAGCGGATCGAGAAGCTATTTGCCGGGCAACAAGCAGAAGCAAAATATGGTAAACCATTATCAGCTTTGACACTGGAAGAACAGACAAAATTGCGATCGCAAGTCTATAAAAGTATTACGAAACATTTATGGATGGGAACTTTTCATAGTCTTTGCGCTCGTATTCTGCGTTTTGATATTAATAAATATCAGGATGAAAAAAAACGTCGTTGGGATAAAAATTTTTCTATATTTGATGAAAGTGATGCTCAAACTTTGATTAAGCAAATTGTTACTAAACAGCTAAATTTAGATGACAAAAGATTTGAACCTCGTTCGGTTAGATATGCTATTGGTAATGCTAAAAACAAGGGAATGTCGCCTCTAGAATATCAAAGGTCAGAACCAGATTATCGGGGGCGGGTAATTGCTGAAGTTTATGGTATTTATCAAGATAATTTGGCAGCTAATAATGCTCTTGATTTTGACGATTTAATCAGAATACCTGTAGAATTATTTCGACAAAATGAGCAAGTATTGGCTTATTGGCATAAACATTTTAACCATATTTTAGTAGATGAATATCAAGATACTAATCGGACTCAATATAATTTGATTAGATTTTTAGCAACTAATGGTGAAGACCCTAAATATTTTAATAAATGGGAAAATCGTTCTGTTTTTGTGGTGGGAGATGTGGACCAATCAATTTATTCTTTCCGCATGGCAGATTATACAATTTTGTTAGATTTTCAACATGATTTTGGTGATGGTTTAGCGGATGAAGATACCCGGACAATGATTAAGTTGGAGGAAAATTATCGGTCGCGGGAAAATATTCTGGAAGTGGCAAATAAATTGATTGAAAATAATACTCAACGTATTGATAAAGTTCTCAAACCAACAAGAGGTTTAGGGGAAGAAATTTATTGTTATGAGGCGGAAAGTGAGTTAGAAGAAGCGGAATTTGTTTGTAGTAAAATTCAGGAAATTACAGACCAAAATCCAGAGTTAGATTTAGGCAGTTTTGCCGTACTTTATCGGACTAATTCTCAGTCACGTGCCCTGGAAGAAGCTTTGATTCATTACGATATTAAATATGTGATAATTGGCGGTTTAAAATTTTATGACCGGAAGGAAATTAAGGATTCTTTGGCTTATTTGCGGGTCATTGCTAATCCTGCTGATACTGTTAGTTTGCTCAGGATTATTAATACTCCGAGAAGAGGTATTGGTAAGGCGACTATTGATACTTTGATAAATGCTTCTTTGGAGATGGGAATACCTTTGTGGGAAATTATTAATGATGAAACTTCTGTTAATACTTTGGCTGGTCGTTCTGCAAAAGCTGTGAATAGATTTGCTGAGATAATTAAGCATTGGCAAAATGAAGTAGAAAATCTGACGGCGGTTGAAATTGTTGAAGGAATTTTGGAGGATTCTGGTTATATTGAAGAGTTGAAAAAAAAGGGTACGGAAGAAGCAGATAATCGACTGGCAAATTTGGGGGAATTATGTAGTGCTGTTGCTCAGTTTCAAGAGGATAATGAGGATACAAGTTTAGGAGGTTTTTTGGCAAATGCTTCTCTAGCTTCTGATTTAGATAATCTACAGGATGGGCAGGAAGCTGTATCGTTAATGACTTTACATTCGGCTAAAGGTTTGGAATTTCCGGTGGTTTTTATGGTTGGTTTGGAGGAGGGTTTATTACCTCATTTTCGTAGTAAAGATGACCCTTTATCTTTGGAAGAAGAAAGGCGACTTTGTTATGTAGGAATTACGAGGGCGCAGGAACAATTATTTATTTCTTATGCCACTGAAAGGCGACAATTTTGGGGAGCGCGAGATGTAGCAGTTCCATCTCAATTTTTGGCTGAATTACCGGAAGATTTGATTAATACTAATGGGATGAAAAAGGTGATTTATCGTTCCCGCCGTCAAAGTAAAAATACTAAGAATTCTACTGTCAAAAAATCAGCAAATAATCAAGGAGAAAATTGGCAAGTAGGTGAGAAGGTGATGCACAAAAGTTTTGGAGTAGGACAGGTAACTAATGTTTTTGGTGGGGGACAAAAACTGAGTTTAGGTATCAAATTTGGTAAGAGTAAAAAAATTATTGACCCTAAGACTGCACCAATGGAAAAATTGGAATATTGAAGAAGGAGTTAGGAGTCAGGAGTCAGGAGTCAGAAGGGAAAAAGAAGGAAGAGAAGGGAAAAGGAGAAGAAAGTATTGAAGAAGGAGTTAGGAGTCAGGAGGGAAAAGGAGAAGAAAGTTTTTTGTTTGCTGGCTCACAACTGCGTTAACGCGGAGCGCGGAACGGAGTTCTATCGCTAATTAGGGTTTGCTGAAAAAGTCTTATGGGCAAGGGTAGGAGACAGGAGAAAACCCACCCCTAACCCCTCCCTGGAGGGGAAGATAGGAGACAACCCACCTCTAACCTCTCCCTGGAGGGGAAGACAGGAGAAAACCCACCCCTAACCCCTCCGAGGAGGGGAGGGGAGAAATGGGAATTATAGAGGAGATAGGAGGAAGAATAATCAAGGGATTATTCTGCGCAACTATGAGCCTAAAATGCGCTCTTTTTTGAACCATTATGACCATTAAGCTTGGACTTTTTTTAACTAAAAAATGCGCTCAACCTTTATATTTCAGTGCTTTTAGATTTAATCAGCAAATCCTAATTAAACGAACATGATATTAAACCCATAAGGGAAAAATCTAATACTGGACTAGAAACAAAAATCTATTACACAGTTTTAGCTGTGTCAGTCCACTACTTAATCTTTTGTTTACAAACAGTCTCTAACTGATAACTTAATTGACCTTATTTCCTATTCCAGAATAACAGTTATTTGTGGATATTCAACGAGACACAATTTTAAGAACTATATCAAAAGGTTTGACTTTAATATAAAAATTAAATTTATGATGAGAAGCAGATAAGTTCATGATGAGAATTTGATTAGTAGTATATAAATTGCTTCTAATTTGGCAATAATTAATAATTTATTTGAATGAAAGCTAATATACTTGACTGAGCGTTCTATTATTGCTAGGGTAGTTATATAAGCAAAAAATAACCATCAATTATCAATTTATAGAAGTTTAGATCAGATTGTCCACAACTGGAAAACACCCTGTTATGACATTCTTTAATAAACTTCTAGTGCTGAAATTTGTGTGATTTTCTTTGTAGTTTCTGGAATAATCGTTCCAAAAAAAACTGATATCGCAATGTGCGCTGGCATATTTACAAATTGTAGGAATTGTCTAATAGCTAAAAGTCTTATGTTATTCCTGACGGAATGCTACGCAAACAGATTTTTCCCCCTATTGCCTGTTGCCTGTTGCCTGTTGCCTGCGCGCAGCGCTATAAATCTCACTCGATAGGAGAAGCAAAAGTGCCGATGAAGCTCTTAGATATAGATATCCTTCCTTCTTATTTACGTCAAACGATCGCCAGGCGAGAGTTGTCAGAAGAGCAAAAACTATTCTGGCAGGGAGACTCAGCTCAAGCAGTCTTTATTGTCAAGACTGGGCGACTCAAAATAGTGCGCTACAAAAGTTGCGGAACAATAGTTAGGTTATGCACTGCTACAGCAGGAGATATTTTAGCCGAGACAACACTTTTTTCTAGCAGATATGCCAATACAGCGATCGCAGAAACAGCCTCACAAGTAATGGTTTATCCGAAAAAACATTTTTTAGCAGCTTTGCATAGCTATCCCGACCTAGCTGAAGATTTCATGGCAATTTTAGTCAGAAAAAATCAATGCCTACAACACCATCTAGAATTACGGGATATCAAGACTGCCCACGAACGAGTGCTTCAATATTTATCCCAGATAGCTAGACTTTCTAATCAGACATTTGTCAATTTAGATAGACCCCTCAAAGAAATAGCCGCTGAGTTAGGGTTGACCCCAGAAACTCTATCTCGTGCCCTCAAACGCTTAGAAAGAGATGGTTTGATTAGTCGCTCTCAACGTGCGATCGCCCTAAATAATTAGGGTCTGCTGAAAAAAATGGTTGGTGGGGGTAGGACACCGGGACACGGAGACGCGGAGACGGGTCGATTTGTGGGGTAATAGGCAACGGTTTCGGCCATTTTATGTGAAGAAATTTTCTTGAATTTCAGCAGAAAATATCAGTATTTTGAGGCAAATAAGAACTATAAACTTGGAGGTAAGCTTAATATAAAAAGCTCTATTACTGTAAGCCATCCTGACTTTTAGCTTTATGAGCGCAAGCCCTAATTATATTATGTCCGGTTGAATAGTTGGGAATAGGGGAGTCACTTCAGTTATCAGTTAGCCTCCTATGGTCGGAACTGGGGAATTCAGTAGCTTACTGTAATAGGGAGGCAAAATTATCAATCTTCTCGATCGCTATTTTCTCAGCCACCAAAAAAGGAAAGGACACGAACAGATCGAAAACTTAAAACCCAAACAACGTAATATTTTTCCTTCTTCCTCCTTCCCTCTTCCTTCTTCCCTCTTCCTTCTTCCTTCTTCCTTCTGCTAAAAAATCACAAGGAAAAAATATGATACTACAATCTAATGTAATTCCTCAATCATCAAAAATACCAGACCAACCAGAATCTAGCAAACTGTTGATATCAAGTAAACATAATAATTGGCAGGGTATTCTACTACAACGTCTATACTATTGCGCAGCAGAAAGTAAATTTTCCTTACCTGCAATACCAGAAGAACTACTGATAATTCATTTAGACTATCCTTGTCATATAGAGCGATCGCTAAAAGGAAAATACGACCGGGGGAAAATAGTATCTGGAGATATAGCTATTGTGCCCAGTGGAGAAGTTTCCCAGTGGCATATTCAAGGAAACCCAGACCTGTTATACATATATTTAGCACCTTCGCTCATGGAAAAAGTGGCGACTGAAGTAGTAGAAGTAGACCCCCAGCGAATTGAACTCGTAGACAGATTTATTCTTCGCGATCCATTTATTCGCCAGGTTGGGTTGCTGCTACTAGGGGAACTAGAATCAGGAGGAGTAGCAGGTAGGTTATATGCAGAGTCATTAGCATATTCATTAACAGTTCACTTAGTCCGCGAATATTCCACTATGACTTTAGAAGTTAATGAGTACCGAGGAGGATTATCAAAATATAGGCTTCGCCAAGCAATTGAGTATATTAATGAACATTTAGACCGAGATTTAAAACTAACTAGAATTGCTGCTGTAGTTGGTATGAGTCAATATCATTTTTCCCGGTTATTCAAGCAATCAATGGGTATTACTCCCTATCAATATGTAATTCATCAAAGAGTAGAACTAGCAAAAAAATTATTGAAACAGCAAAATATCAGCATTACAGAAATTGCTTTTCAATGTGGTTTTTCTCATCAAAGCCACTTAACTAAAATATTTCATCAACTTACAGGTACTACTCCAAAACAATACAAAAATCAGTGTTGCTGAAGGGCGTGTATGATATTAATCTTAATTACTTAGGAGTCAGGATTCAGGAGGGAAGAAAGAAGAATAAATAAGCAATAATAAAGAAGAAAGAGGAGGAAAAGGATATTTTTTTTATCACTAATTATCTGGAAATTATATGATTTTAAGTAGATTTGAACGTGAATAAATCTGTGCAAATTCAGAGATAAAAATTTAATTTTTGTATACATAAAATCACAATAATTGTTGAAAAAAATATATAAAGAATATAATCTATAGTAAGAGTGAGTATTTTCAGATATAGCGTTTCTCAAGTTAATCAAGTACAGTTGTTTTTCTACTTTTCTACTCTCTACTCCCTAAAATAAATGAATAAATTATTATATTTTAGAGTAAAGCAGTCAAATAATATATATAATAAAGAATCAAATATATGTTATCAAATCATTCAAGTTATCAAACTGAAATTGAAATGAAAAAAAATCAAAAAAACAGCAAACTATCTAGTATTCAAAAGTTAGCTCAGTCAATTAATGACCGACTAAAATCAAAATTGTCTCGTCGTGTAGTGTTATGTGTTTTTACTAGCATTATTGTCATTGAAACCATTATTTTAATCCCTTCTGTCAAGAGAAGAGAAAAAGAACTTCTATCTCAAATTAAGCAAATGTCTTCTGGGAAAGTTGCTTGGATTTTGATTACTTATCCTAATGCTTCACATACAGAACTTGTCAATCATTTATCAGAACTTATGGAACATCATCCTGCCATTTTAGGAGGTGCTGTTTATGATTCTAACAAACAAAAAGTAGGTACATTTGGTGAGTCTCCAGAATTGTCACTTTCTGAAGTAAATAATTCCAAAAAACTTTTCCTTTCCACAAGTAGTAATGTTTATCGTTATGATGACTTAATTTGGTCTGGAAAAGATATGCAAACAGACTATAGTATTATTCTTCGCCACGATGCCTCTAATGTCAGACCAGAATTACTTGCTTATATTTCTCGAATTATTGGTTTAGTTATTATCATATCTCTGTTTTTGACAATTACAGTTTGGCTATGTTTAGAACCAATTATAATTAATCCTATTCTACTCTTAAGAAGGGATTTGAATCAAGCAGGGGAAGCAATATATAAAGATCGAGAAGCACCTACATTTAGTTCAATTTCTCTCCAAAGACAAGATGAATTAGGAGAAGTAATTAATGCCTTTGAACTAATGTTTATGAAAATTTCTGAAGCAATTAGCGAGCGGAAAAAAGCCGAAGCAGCTTTACAGGAAAGTCTAGAAAAAGTTAAAGCTTATTCTCAAGCTCTTAATTATGAATTACAGCAAGGTCATCAGATGCAGAAGAATTTTCTGCCTGCTAAAATTTCACAACAAAATGGTTGGGAAATTGCTAGTTTCTTTCAACCAGCTAGACAAGTTGCTGGTGATTTTTATGATGTATTTGAACTTTCTAATCATACAGTAGGATTAGTAATTGCTGATGTTTGTGATAAAGGAGTAGGGGCAGCATTATTTATGAGTTTGTTTCGTAGCTTAATTAGAGTTTTTTCTGGTCAAAATTATTTTGAAGAAATGAATGAGAATTTAGGAGATGAAAAAGATAAGTTGTATTTAGATAGAGGTCTAGCTACTGCAGATTGCTATCATGCTCTGAAAGCTGTGTGTTTGACTAATAATTATATTGCGAAAAATCATGGTGAAGTAGGAATGTTTGCCACACTTTTCTTTGGAGTTTTAGACATCAATAATGGTAAAATTACTTATATTAATGGTGGTCATGAACCACTATTTATTATTGACGCTACAGGAAAAATCAAGGAAGAGTTAAATTCTACAGGTCCAGCAGTTGGAATGTTAGCTGATATGAAATTTAAAATTGAACAAACTCACTTAGAAGTTGGTGAAATTTTGTTAGGTTACACAGACGGAGTACCAGAAGCTCGTAATAGTAAAGGTGAATTTTTTACTAATGAAAAATTGCGGTTACTTGCGGAAAAAAAAGCAGCTTCAGCAGAAGGTTTACTCAAAGAAATATCTACCAGTGTTTTAAATCATACTGGTAGTGCCACACAGTTTGATGATATTACTTTATTGGCTGTACAACGACAGGCTTCAACAATTAATAATTAATTATTAATTATTACCTCTCTTTGAAAAGAAGAGGATTGACTCAAAGGAAATTTTTTTCTCTCTTGGTCGATTCGATATGTCGAGGGGGCCTCGCCATCCCACCCTACGGGAAGCTGCGCTTTACATGTTGCGTAGCAAAACGACCGCTTATTTCTCCTTCTTCTTTCTTCCTTCTGCTATGACTAATACCAATTTGATAAATGTTTGTTACAAATATTTAGACTGCTTCTAGTAGTCAGTAGAAGCAGCTATTATTATTT
This sequence comes from Okeania sp. SIO2B3, assembly GCF_010672525.1. Classification (GTDB taxonomy): domain Bacteria; phylum Cyanobacteriota; class Cyanobacteriia; order Cyanobacteriales; family Microcoleaceae; genus Okeania. The sequence goes on from NZ_JAAHGH010000001.1 coordinate 73,839, forward strand.
TTTTTACCATTAAATCATCAATTGTAATACCTTGTACATTTAGATGAAAGATATTAGTTGACTAGATTATTCGTAACATTCTTTTTTCAAACTGATATAAGACGTTTGAGTTGAATACAACTTACTTAGAAAGGACGTACTAATAATGTAATTCCCTGACGACCGATAACTGCAACTTCTTGACCAGGTTCAAGAGTCATGCTGTAACCTCTAAAAAGCATAGCAGGCCAATATGTAGCTTTGAATTTAACTCTTCCAGGTTGATCAAAAGTAATCTTTTCATCGACCACACCAACTTGAGGTTTAGAAAACATTTTGGGAGTATTATTACTAAATTTCTGCATTACTATTCTTCCTTAAATTTGAGTCAGTATTAATTTTTAAAATGCCCCCATAGTTAGAAAATCTTGAAAAGCTTAAATACTTGATTTATTGCCCTTAAATAGCACTACATATTACTTATATAGTTTTCCGGAGGTTATTTAATTTCCAGTTCTAATAATTTTTGTAGATATATATATAGGGGAACAGGGAATAGAGGAATGTCCGCGTCATATTTGCGTAGTGCTATAAACAGACAACGCAAAATTTTTCCTTCTTCCTTCTTCCTTCTTCCTTCTTCACTCTTCCTTCACTTAAGAATGAGGTTCACCAAACAATACCAAGGAACAATTTAACTCTTTCAAAACCTCATTAGTCACATCACTAACAGCCAAACCACCAGCAGTACGGCGACGCATAGAACGCAAAATAACTAAATCAAAAGACCGAGCCATTCTAATAATTACCTGAGCAACATTATCATTAGCAATAACTTTAATTTTCAATTTAACCTCAGATTTATCAACAGAAACAATCTCTGAAAGTTGAGACTTAAATTCATCAATTTGTTCTGGAGAACTAACATTAGGACAGATATGTAATAAAGTCACATAAGCTTGATTAGTATCAGCAAAAAGTTGCGCAAAACGAACAGTTCGTAATGCTTGAGGAGTAATATTTTTTACTGGTACTAAAATTTTATGAATATCAATGGGGTCATCTAATAATCTTGTCACTGCTACCGGACAATGAGAAGACCAAAATACACTATCAATAATACTTCCAAATAAACGCGCCTGTAAACCACTTTGTTGACTCCAACCCATAATAATTAAACTGGCATTTTTTTCTCTAGCAGTGCAGCTTATTCCCTGAGAAATATCATTATAAATTCGTAGTTCTGGTTGAGCTTCAACATTAAATTTTTGAGTAATTGCTTGAGTTCGTTTTAGCTGTCGTTCGCTATGGCTAATTGCTGTACTTAAAACTGGTTCATCCAGATGAAAATTAGATTTTACAATTGATAAAGGAACAACTAATCCAGATTCATGTTTAGCTAACATTGCTCCCATTTCTAGCAAATAATTTTCCGTTACAGGATTATATATAGAAACTAAAACAGTAAACCTATGCTCATCACTTTCTACCTCTAATTCTTGTTCGTGTGTTTCCCACCAAATTCCTGATTTATTACCACTATTAAATAGATTCAAAGGTTGGGATAATAAGGGAGCAAATCTGGCTGTAGTTAAAGGTCCGAGTATAGAAGTTACTAACATTAAAACAATTACACCATTGAAAAATGGTTCTGTTAATATTCCTTCCTGAAGACCAACTAAAGCTTCGACTAAAGTAGCAGCAACATGAGGTAAAGTGAGAGACCACATTGTCAGGGTTTCTGGGAAATTATAATTGTATAATTGTTTCGCTAATAAAGCTGCGATAAATTTACTAATAATTACTCCAGCAATAATAGCTAAAGTCATTACAAATTCGGAAGTTATAGTTGAAACAAAAGCCGGAACATCCAAGATTAATCCCATATCTACAAAGAAAAAAGGAATAAACAATGTACTACCAATAAATTCCACTTTTTCCTTAACCGGACCATTTCCCACAACTTCATTCACAGCAATACCAGCCAGGAAAGCACCAACAATAATATCAACATGAATTATTTGTGCTTCTACACTAGCAATAAATACAACTAACATTATGAATAAAAATTGATTTCCCTCTTCATCCCCAGTTCGACGGAAATATTGTTCCCCTAACCATTTAAAACCAAACAAAACAACTACTGCATAAATAGCTAATTCTCCTAACTGAATAATCAGACTAAAAACAGAAAATTCTCCCGCATTAACCGACACACAAATTGCCAGAACTAATAAAGCAGCAATATCAGTAAATATTGTCGCCCCAATAGTAACAGTAACCGCTTCATTAGCAACTACACCCAATCGATTAACAATGGGATAACCTAAGAGAGTATGAGGTGCAAATAGAGAACCAATTAAAATTGAAGCATTCCAGCCAAAACCAAAAATTCTACCAACTATAATTCCAGCAATAATAGGGATAAAAAAAGTGATCAAGCCAAAACCAATAGAGCGATTTCTAGTCTTATTAAATTGTTCTAAATCAATTTCTAAAGCTATGACAAACATCAGATATATTTTGCCAATATCTGATAGTAACTTCATAGTTTCTGTCTCACTATTTAGAAGCTGTAAACCATGAGGACCTAGTACAACTCCTCCTACTAATAATCCTACTAAACCAGGCAGTCGAAGACGTTCAAAAATAGGCGGAATGGTTAAAATAACCAGTAGAAGAATAGTGAAGACAACAATTGGATTATTGGGTAGCAACTTAATTACCTCTGATTAAAATTTTCAATATATTAGCAAACCCTCTACATTTTGCACAAAAATTTAAGTTAGCTCCTTCAGCATTTAGACTATATATCCCAATTTTGAAAAGGGAACACTGGAGCGCCGAATCTGGAAACAGAGAATATAAAATTTTAATAGACATTTATAGAAAAGAGTGAATAGGGAACAGGGAACAGGGAACAGGGAAAAATAATTGATAATTTATAGATAAGAATTGATTGGATTTTTGATTTTCACCCTATAATTAAGCTTTAAAGCCTCTCCTTTAAAGAAGAAACAAGAAAAAATTCTCTTTAAGGGTCAATCCTCTTCTTTTCAGAGAGGTAATTGTTAATTATTAATGGTTGAAGAGAGGTCTATTAGTAATAAATACAATCTCTCTCTGATTTTGGCTGCTCGGAGACAGAAATATTCTGAGGTTATTTCTACTATTCCCTATTCCCTAAAATTATGATTTTGGCTGCTAAGAAACAGAAATATTCTGAGGTTATTTCTACTATTCCCTATTCCCTATTCCCTATTCTCTAAAATGATGATTTTGGCTGCTCGGAGACAGAAATATTCTGAGATGATTTCTACTATTCCCTATTCCCTACAATTATGATTTTGGCTGGTTGGAAACAGAAATATTCTGAGATGATTTCTACTATTCCCTATTCCCTATTCCCTATTCCCTAAAATTATGATTTTGACTGGTTGGAAACAGAAATATTCTGAGATTATTTCTACTATTCCCTATTCCCTAAAATAATGATTTTGACTGGTTGGAAACAGAAATAGATGGATAAGAATTGATTTTATTTTGAATTTCCACGCCTATGTCTAATGAATAATTACTTATAAAAGCTAATAGCTGATAGCTGACCGCTGAATGCTGTTTGCGCAGCAGTCCGCAGGAAATGCTTACTTATTCCCTAAAACTAAGAATAAGGCTCTCCAAATATAACAACTGAACAAGTAATTTCTGACAAAACTTTAGTAGTAACATCACTAACAGATAATCCGGCCGCAGTACGTCGTCGCATAGAACGTAATACTACTAATTGATATGATTTTGCTGCCTTACTAATTACAGGAGCAACATCATCATAACGAATAATTTTAATTCTCGATTTTACCTCGGTTTTTCCTTGAGAAATAAGCAGAGAAAGTTGGGAATGAAACCTCGCAATTTGTTCCTTAGAAGTCTGGCGATCGCATACATGAAGTAGAGTTACAGAAGCTTGATTAGCATCAGCAAAAAGTTGAGCAAAACGTACAGTTCTTAATGCTTGGGGAGTAATATTTTTAACAGGTACTAAAATTCGATGAATATTAATTGGCTTTTCCAACAAACGTACAACAGCTACCGGACAATGAGCAGACCAAAATACCCGGTCTATTATATTCCCAAATAAACGAGCTTTAATACCAGTAGTATCGTGCCAACCCATCACAATTAGACTAGAATTTTTTTCCCGTGCTGTACGACTAACACCTTTAGCAAAATCATCATAAATTCGGATTTCTGGAGTAGCATCAACTTCAAAACTTCGGCTAATTTCTAAAACAGAATCTAACCTTTCACTACTCTGTTGTAAAGCCAAATTCAACTGAGGAGAATCCATATTAACGTAACCTTTAACTATAGATAAAGGAATCATTAAACCACCCTCATGCTTTGCCAACATTACTGCCATTTCAATCAAATATTTTGTTTGTTCTGGAGAAAAATATACAGGCACTAATACAACAAACTTATGATTAACAATTCCATCAACCCTCTCCGTAAAACTATCTGGAACTTGCTGATGAGTTTCCCACCAAATCAAAGAATTATCCGACGAAAAATCCACCTCTGGCACAGAAATTTTACTCGCAAACCTAGCAGTCAAAATCGGACCCAAAATAGAAGTAAGCAGCATCAAAAAAATTACACTATTAAATATTACCTCCGGCAAAATTCCTACTTGCAAACCCACCAATGCAGCAGCCAAAGTAGCAGCCACCTGTGGCATAGATAAAGACCACATACTCATAGTTTCATACCAATTATATTTATAAATCTTTTTTGCCAAAAATGCCGCTAAAAATTTACTCCCAAGCAAACCCAAAATAATAGATAAAGTTAATTCAAAACTGGTCAAAAAAGTATTAACAAAAGCCGACATATCCAGCAATAATCCCATATCAATAAAAAAACAGGGAATAAATAAAACACTGCCAACAAACTCTATCTTTTCCTTAACCGGACTTTTACCCACCACATCATTAATTGCCAAACCTGCCAGAAAAGCACCAACAATTTGATCGACATTAATCAACGTTGCACCCAAAGCAGCAATAAAAACAACCAACAAAACAAACAAAAATTGATTACTTTCTTGATTAGTAGTTCGCCGGAAAAATTGTTTACCTAGCCATTGAAAACCCCAAAGAATTATTGCTGAATATATCGCCAAACTTCCCAATTGAATTCCTAAACTAATCGCCGAAAAATTACCAGCATTAATCGACACACAAATTGCCAGAACTAATAAAGCAGCAATATCAGTAAAAATAGTCGCCCCAATAGTAACAGTAATTGCTTGATTTCCCACAACACCCAACTGTTGAACAATGGGATAACCTAAGAGAGTATGAGAAGCAAGTAAAGAACCAGTTAAAATCGCACCATTCCAACCCAAGCCAAATATTTTGGCAATTAATGTACCAGTAATAAGTGGGAATAAAAATGTGGCAACGCCAAAACCAAGAGACCGGTCTTGATTTTTTTTAAACTCTATTAAATCAATTTCTAATCCCGCGACAAACATCAGATAAACCTTTCCAATATCTGATAATAATTTCATCGTTTCTGTTTCGGGGTCAAGCAAATTTAATCCATCTCCACCTAAAATAATTCCTGCCACTAATAAACCCACTAATCCAGGTAGTTTGAGACGTTCAAATAGAGGTGGCAGAGTGAGAATTACTAATAAAAGAATCGTAAATGTAACAATCGGATTTTGTGAAAGCAACTTTGTTATCCCCTAATAAAAAAATATCCTATTACCTCTACTTTATAGTAAAGAGTAACAATTAAAGAAGGAAGAAGAAAAAAGGAAGAAGGAAGAAGGGAGAAAGTAAGCATTCAACTATCAACTATTGCTTTTATCTAGAACTAAAAGCTTTACTAATTGTTGAAATCTCCTTTGTTTGTAGTAGGCCTTTAGCCCATTAAATATTGATTTTATTACTCAAGTCTTACTACTAGCTGGATACTGATAACTGATAACTGAAAAAAGGGGGTTGACAAAAAAACTTGACATGATATTATAAATATAATGGAAAAGGTGCGCTCATATATACTCAAATAAATTCGGCCAAATAAAGTCATATTTCTCTGCTAGGCAGTATGTGAGGAAGTCTGATAACTGATAATGTCATTGCGACCGGAACGGAGTGGAGGGAAGCAATCTAAATTATTTAAGAGATTCAAAAACTGATAACAGAAAAAATGCTAAGGACAGGAGCAAGATGCTCCCACTGCCATGCCTCTTCAACAATTAATAATTAATACTCCCTTCCCGCTAGAAGATTACCTAGCCAAATTTGGTTATAAACTATAATGCTGCAAGGATTTACTGATTAGAATTTTGCACCGGGAAGTGAGTAATTACCTCTTCTTTTCAAGGAGAGGATTGACTAATCATGAAAATTTGTTCTCTCTTGGTCGATTGGATATGGCTCCGAGACCTCGCCATCCCACCCTACGGGAAGCTACGCTAACGACAAAAACTGATAACAGAAAAAGAGGGTTGACAAAAAAACTTGACATGATATTATAAATATAATGGAAAGGGTGCGCTCATATATACTCAAATAAATTCGGCCAAAAAGGCTATATTTCCCTACTAGGCAGTATGCGAGGAATTCTGATAACTGATAACTGATAACTGAAATTATGCAGTCTGGAAAAATCCTGAGACAACGCTACAAAATTATTCAGTCCCTCGGAAGTGGAGGTTTTGGAGATACCTACCTAGCTCAAGATTTAGACTTACCAGGCAAACCCAAATGCGTAGTCAAACACCTATCACCTAAAAGCTCAGACCCAAAAGTTTTAGCTATTGCCCAAAGATTATTTGAGACAGAAGCAGAAACCTTATACAAACTAGGCAAAGACTCAGACCAAATACCAAAACTATTTGCCCACTTCCAAGAAAGAACAGAATTTTACCTAGTACAAGAATATATAGAAGGGCAAGATATAAGAAAAGAACTTACTCCAGGAAAAAAATTAAGCGAATCTTACACCATTGCCTTACTCAAAGGAATATTAGAAGCATTAGCAGTAGCTCATAAAAATAATATAATTCACCGAGACATCAAACCAGAAAACTTGATGCGTCGTAAGTCAGACAAAAAAATAGTATTAATAGACTTTGGAGCAGTCAAAGAAATAAACGTATTAACTACCAACCAACCAGGAACGACCACTTTAACTGTGGCAGTAGGAACACCAGGATATATGCCAAGCGAACAAAGTAACGGTAAACCGAAACTGAGTAGCGATATCTATGCAGTAGGAATGGTAGGAATAAAAGCACTGACAGGTAAAGAACCGAAAGATTTACCAACAGACCAAGATACAGGAAATATAATCTGGCGGAACGAGACAAAGGTAAGTAAACGTCTGGCAGATATATTAGATAAGATGGTGCGGGAGTATTTTCGAGAGCGTTATAAAAATGCGACGGAAGTATTAGAAGCATTGAATATTCAAGCTCCACCACAACCAACACCTGTTCCGACACCAGCACCTACACCAGCACCAACTATTCCAACTAGATCTAAAACAAAACCATTACCCACACCACAACCAAAACCTGTACCAGCAATTTCACCTGTATCTAAAACTCCACCCCAATTTGATAAAACCAGAAGACAAATATTGATATTAGGAGGTTTAGCAGGAGGTGGGTTTGTTGTAGCAATGTTAACGAAAGATTCATTTACCACCCCAGAAATTACTACTCCAAAAAAAACTTATAGTTGGATTTCACCAAACATAAATGATTTGGAAGAATCTGTGTTTTCCCAGATAAATCAATATCGAAAATCTCAAAATTTACCTGCTCTCCAGTGGAATAATACTATTGCTGAACAAGCAAGAATTCATGCTCAACAAATGGCCAGTGGAAAAACAACTTTTAGCAATGATGGACTTAAAGAAAGAGTAGAAGTAATCAGTCAAAAAATTCCTTACAAAAGTGTTGCTCAAAACATAGCAAATAATAGGTTTTATAGTAATCCTGGAGAACAAGCTGTAGAAGGTTGGATTAATAGTCCTGGTACTCATAAAAATATAGTAGGTGACTATAATTTAACAGGTATTGGTATTGCTCAAAATCCTGAGGGAACATATTATTTTAATCAGCTTTTTATTAAGACTAGGTAGAAAGTAGATGTGCCAGAATTTTTCATGGTAAAATATCCCACTTAAGCACAATGGCAAGCAGTTATGGGAAATAATCCTTCTTCTTTTAAAGGTGCAAACCGTCCTGTAGAAAAAGTAAGTTGGAACGACGCGACAGAATTTTGTCAGAAACTCTCATAAACCAATAACTCATTGTGTGAAGCACCAAAAAAAGTAGGCAGGAAATTCCCCTTGTATCCCCAAAAAAATAATGGTAGTATGTAATTATTGGGGTTTACTCATACCTACGCATGACTTTTTATTCAACACAAAAACAGCATTTAATAAACTAAGTATATATAGAGACTCAAAAGTGATCGCCAAAAATAACATCAGAAAAAAAATCATTCTGTGAAGCACTAAAAGAAAATATTCCTTTTATAGAGACTTTTATAAATAAACTCACAGCGCGATCGCTACCATCACAAACCAATAACTCATTGTGTGAAGCACCAAAAAAATAGGTAGGAAATTCCCCTTGCGTCGGTAAAAAAATCATAGTAGTATGTAATTATTGGGGGTCGCTCGTACCTGCGCATGACTTTTTATTCAACGCAAAAACAGCATTTTAGAAGTAAGTACTATATAGAGACTCAAAAGCGTACGCTAACAATAACATCAGAAAAAATCATTCTGTGAAGCTCAAAAAAACTCTGCAGGATATTCCCCTTGCATCGCCAAAAAAATCATAGTAGTATGTAATTATTGGGGGTTGCTCGTACCTGCGCATGACTTTTTATTCAACGCAAAAACAGCATTTTAGAAGTAAGTACTATATAGAGACTCAAAAGCGTACGCTAACAATAACATCAGAAAAAATCATTCTGTGAAGCACTAAGCAAAAGAAAAGATTTCCACCATAGAGACTTTAATCAATAAATTAACAGTGTGATCGTTCACAAATCAATTGCTCATTCTGTTAAGCACCAAAAAAAACTCAAAGATGCTCTCCTTGCATCGCCAAAAAAATCATGGTAGTATGTAATTATTGGGGGTTGCTCGTACCTACGCATGACTTTTTATTCAACGTAAAAACAGCATTTTAGAAGTAAGTACTATATAGAGACTCAAAAGCGTACGCCAACATTAGAAATAAAATCATTCTGTGAAGCACCAAAAATATTTCTCCCATAGAGACTTTAATAAATAAACTTATAGAGCGATCGCTCACAAACCAATTACTCATTCTGTGAAGCACCAAAAAAATAGGCAGGATATTCCCCTTGCATCGCCAAAAAAATCATAGTAGTATGTAATTATTGGGGGTTGCTCGTACCTACGCATGACTTTTTATTCAACAGCAAAACAGGATTTTATCAACTAAGCATATATATAGAGACTCAAAAGCGTACGCCAACAATTAAAGGAGAAAAAAAGCGGTCGAGGGATGGCGAGGTCTCAGAGCCATATCCAATCGACCAAGAGAAGAAAAAATTTTCCCTACCGCATCAATCCTCTTCTTTTCAAGGAGATGTATTTGTTAATTATTAATTATTAATTGTTCAAACTTCCTCAGCCGCTTGCAAAATCAAACGACGAGCTACAGTTTGAGTACCAGTATGTTCAAAATAATTAGTAGTCAAATCAAGAAAAGCCGCCAAATAATCCAACTTATCATCAGCAATTTCAACAAAACCTTGTAAATGATCGATAATCATTTGAGGGTCTAATCCTTGTGATGAAACTAAATTACTCATCCAACCCCTAACCGAATCAAAACTATTACCAATAAAATCAAGCTTACCCTGAGTACTATCACCAGGAATCAAATTATTTACCTTCTGAAACAAAGGATTTTGTTGCAGACCAGCAGAACTCATTCCCCCAATAATATCTCCCACGCGATCGACAAAATCAGGTCCCAAAGGAATTAACCCATCAAAACACACCAAAGCAACCATTCGCATCAAAGATGGGCCACTATATTCTTCTGCCAAAGCAGCCGAAAAATCTCCTAAACTTTCTCTGGTAGGCATTCCATTTAATTTGCAGAAAGCAACCAACTCACCCACCACCTTAATCGCTAAATCAACTGCCTGAGTTTTATCTGCTGATGGGGTTAATTTATTCAGGAAACTGAGGAAAGAGATTTTTTCACCAATTTTGTTGGCCATTGCTGCAGCACCCATAGCAGCATCAGCTTTATCCAGGGTTTGGTAAGCCCAGATAGCGCCCTGATAACCTTGAGATTCGTCATTATATATCCACAAAGCACGCTCACTGATTTTTTGAATCCTTTCTAAGTCTTCTTCGCCAGTTACTTTACGAACAGTATTTCTAAAACCTACTAAATTGTTCCATTCTCCAGGTACGATGAAATCTAAAGCGCGTAATGCTGAAACTGTAATCCCACCATTGGGTAGGTCATCTACTAATGTGATAATTGAATTGTTCATAGTTTATTTGTCTGTGTTAATTTTTTCTCCATTACAATTTATCTTCGTTCCGGAGACGATATTTCTATCCTATTTGCATGGAGCAAATTTTCCGATAAGTAGTTCAAGTACGATAACATCCTAACTTTTACTCTCTCTACAAGAGTTTGAAAATCAAAGAAAATATCATTCTGTGAAGCACTCGAAAAAATCGGCGGCGCAGGGAGATTTTCCCTTGCATCCTCAAAAAAATTGTGATACTGTGTATTTAATGGGGTCTGCTCGTACCTACGCATGACTTTTTATTCAACTAATAAAATTCTAATTTTATTTGACAAATACTCTCTAAAACCTACTACCTAAGCGCGTAATGCTAAAACTGTAATCCCACCAGTGAGTAAGTTATCTACTAATGTGATAATTGAATTGTTCATAATTTATTTGTCCGTATTAATTTTTTCTCCATTACAATTTATCTTGGTTCCGGAGACGATATTCCTATCCTATTTGTATTAAGCAAACTTTCCGATAAGTAGTTCAAATACAATAATTCTACTTTTACTATTCCTACAAGAGTTTATAAAGTCAAGGAAAATATCATTCTGTGAAGCACTCGAAAAAATCGGCGGCGCGGGGAGATTTTCCCTTGCATCCTCAAAAAAATTGTGATACTGTGTGTTTAATGTCTTCTGTTCGTACCTACGCATGACTTTTTATTCAACTAAAAAAGTATTTCACAACTATAAGAGGGAAAAGTTGGAAAAACATTTTCTAGTCTAAGATTCGTCATTCCCATAAGTCCTAACTAATTATTTCTTAGCTATAAAAATATTTAATTTCAGATTATAGCGATCGCCAAGCTTATAGAATTTTGAGGAAGCACTTTAGTAATATTTTTCCTTCAAGTTGATAAATATTCTCTAATGAGGGTTTGCGCTCAAAAGTCTTTTAGTAGGGGTAGGAAACAGGAGACAGGAGAAATAGGAATTTAAAGGAGGTAGGAGTAAGAATTGTTCCTTAATTTTTCTACCATAGTCAGCCCAAAATACTAGCTTTTTGAGTTTTTTGCACCGAAAATCTGGCACTTTTTTGAACCCCAAAAAGACTAATACCTTTATTTATCAATACTTTGAGAACTAATCAGCAAGCCCTAATTATATTTAATATCATGTCTCTTTAAATAACCACTTCGGAAAAATTTAGGGAGTAGGGAGTAGGGAGTAAGGAACAAAGGGAAATTTGAAGAATATTCTCTCTGATAGAGAAGAAAATCTTTATTATGGCGTTCTTAATAAGACTTGATATAAGCATTCAGCTTTTAGCTTTTTAATAAACAATGTAAATAGATTTATGAGGTCAAGGGAGTGTGATTTGAGAGTAACTTTTAATTCTTTCTCAATGTATCAATAACAATTCCTGCTTAACTCAGCAATGGATTAATAGCTGATAGCTAATAGCTGAATGCTGAATGCTTACAATTATATGCACCTAATTCTTTTAAATTAGTAGTAGTTGAATTTGACAAACCTGTTACTCCTGAAATATCGATATTTTCATAAGGTCTGTCGCCCTGAAAAGAATTAATTATTTTACCCGCATTAATATCCCAAACTTGAAATTTTTCTCTATCTCTACCTATAACTAAAAAATTGGAATCTGAACTAAAAGTAAGAGACCAAATAGAGGAAAATTTTTCTTGTAATATTTCGATTAATTGACTATTTTTGATATCCCAAATATTTACAATTCCATCGTAAGTACCATAAGCGATAAATTTACCATCATAACTACAAGCCATAGAAATAATTGGTTTACCAAATCTTCCTAAAGTCTCAATACATTCTCCAGTAACTACATCCCAAAGTTTAACTATTCCAGTAGTTTGCCCACTAACTAAAATTAAACCATTAAAATTAAATCTAATAATATAAGAAGCTTTTTCTTGTATAGTTCCCTTACATTCCCCAGTTACTATATCCCAAAATTTAATAATTGAATGACCGCCACAACTTGCAATTGTTTTTCCATCAGGACTAAAAGCAACAGAAAGTATCGGGCGAGAATGACCGTAGAAAGTTTTTAAACATTCTCCTGTTTGAGAACTCCAAATTTTTACAGTTCTGTCACTACTACCACTAACTATTTTCGTACTATCTGGGCTAAAAGCAATCGACCAAATACTATCATTATGTCCTTGCAATATTTTGTGAGATATTTGATGATTAGTAATTTCGTGAAGATTATTTTTAGTAAAGTTATCTATCTGCCAAACTCGGATAATATTATTTCTATTACCGACATTTGCACAAGCTATAAATTTTTCATCAGGACTAATAATTAATGAAGAAAGCCAATCTTTATGTTCAAAAAAAGTAGATAGACATTCATTAGTATTTATATCCCAAAATTTAATTGTATGTTGACTGCCACTCACAATTATTTGACTTTTATTAATAAATACAACCGAATGAACAAAATCTGCACGACCCTGTAAAGTTTTCAGACATTTACCTGTAGTTATATCCCAGATTTTTACTGTTCTATCAACGCTAGCTGTGGCTAAAATATTTTTACTACTAAAAGTTATAGCGTTAATTTCTGAAAGATGCCCTTCTAAACTTTGTAAAAATAAACCTGTCTGAATATTCCAGACTTTAACAATTTTTTCTCCACTACCAGTCGCCAAATTTTCACCATTAATACTAATATCAATCAAGGAAATATGATAACTCTGAGATTTGAATGTATTTAAACATTGACAATTATGTATATCCCAAATTTTTACAGTTTTATTTTCTAAACTAGAAGCTAAAACCAGATCGCTTTCGATAATCTTGACTGATAAAATTACACCACTATTCGTGTCAAAACTATTAATAATTGTTTTTGTATTTATATCCCACAGATAAACCACACCATTTTCACAACCAAAAGTTAAAAGACCTGTTTGAGGGGAAAGACTTAAGGCAGAAATACGACTCTCTGATTCAATCAATATATCTGAATTACCAGTTTCTAAACTCCAAGATATTATTTGTTTTTCTGAGTAACCAAATAACTGACTTCCATCGAAATTAAAAACAATATTTTTGACTATCTGATTGTTCGGTGAATTTAAAGTATAAATACATTTTCCTGTAGCAATATCCCAGATTTTTATATTTCTATCTCTACTAGAACTAGCTATTTTTTGATTATCGGGACTAAAAGTAATAGAATCAACTATAGTTGTATGTTCTTGATGTTTAAAAATTTGTCGATTTTCTTGCCATTTCCACAAACAAACCTCACCATTAATACTTCCTGTAACTAAAAATTCTCCACTCGGACTAAAAGCCAGACTAAAAATAATACCAAAGGTATCAGTGAAAGTTGTTTTAGCAAAATTACTATTCGTAAAATTAACATTGTTTAAAATTATCCCCTGCAAATTTCCTTGGCAAATACTTAAATCAGAAAAATCTTTGTCACTGATTTTTACAGATAAACTAAATAGTATATTCAGAATATTTCCCCCAACATATCCAGTAAAAGATGGAGACTTTTTGCGGAAGCGATCAAGCATTTTCATCAAATAACTCTCAATTTCCTCCTTACTACCTAAAGTCATTTCTAAACGTTCGATAATTGGTATAATAATTAGACGTTTTTGTATTTCTTGAATATAATCCGATGCCGTAGCTTTAAGCAAAGCATGACTTTGAAATAGTAAAATTTCACCACAGATAATTTCGTGAGACATTCTTTCAATTAAATTTATAGTTACATATTCCATAACTACTGGTTGTAGAGAAAATTTAGAGCTATTGTGAATATCATCTCTAGTTTTTTCAATTAAGGAACGACGATGTAATGAATCTAATATTTCTAGTAAACTAAATTGATTAATCGATCTTAATTCCAGAGTTGATTCATTACTATTCCCATGTTCAAACTTCGGTAACAACAAATCATCTTTTAATTCAGTTATAGCCACAGCATCTCTATTGATAGCCAACCAATATAATACAGATTTTTCTAATTGTGATAAATGCTGAAATTGCCGATTAATAAGATTACAAATATCACCAAATACCGTTGTACCTTGAGCCAGAAAATCATCAACATTACCATCGAATAAATCCAATATAGTAGTTGCGATAACTTTAAGATATAAAGGATTACCACCATAATTATTAATCAACTCTTGTAAATCTGAATCTCTAGTATCAACAATTCCTTTAGCTTTAAAAATTTCCTTTATTTCTGAAATACCCAAACCGCTAATTTGTAATGAACGAACAGGTAACTCTTTACCTTCAATAGCAGCAATTTCCTTTGGCTTCTCTCTAGAAGTAATTAGCAAACAACATTGATGATTTGTTTCCCCTACTTTTTGAAAAAAATCACCATAACCCTCATATCCTTCCAGATAATTACCAGCATAATTACCCTCCGAAAAAATAGCATCAACATTATCCAGAATTAATAAACAACGTCGATTTTTCAGATATCCAATTAACTTATTAATTATCAGAGTAATATTTTTCCCTAAATCTGTTTCCTCTCCATTAGATAAAACCTGTAAAAAATTAGTAATAATTTCTAAAAGTGGTGGTGCATTCCGTAAAGAAAACCAAATTGAACACTCAAAATATTGACTCAAATTTTGAGTAACTTTCGCGGATAAAGTAGTTTTCCCAATTCCACCAATTCCAATTAATGTAATCAAACGACAACCATCATCTACAACCCATTGTTTGAGCATATTTAACTCTTCAGAACGACCATAAAAAATCGAAACATCTGGAGCTTCATCACAAAAATAATTATTTCGTTTATTATCCCTTGGTATTTCAACCTTATTATTCACGACATCTAATTTTGTATAATCACTAGGATTTAACTCCAAACCAAAACCACGAAAAAAGCGATCCAAAGTACGTTTATCAACACCAACTTCTCGACGTAAAACCTTAGAAATAGTCGTCGGATCGAGTCTAGTTATTTCACTCAAGTTTTCAATAGTATAAGGTTTGACAGAATTTTCTTGACTTTCTTGAATTTGTTGAGCATTATTGAGTTTATCCCATCCCTCACTTGTTAGAATCACTCCTCGTTTACCTCTGCTTCGTCCAGTCATAGTATAATTACCTATTATCTCTTATTATTCCTAAGCATAATTATCATCAATCTGGAAGTTATGGATTTTTATGGAAGTTTTATATTTTTATTGAATTTCTTATTAACTAAAAAACGAGGTCTCAAGCCTTCCCTTTTAACAGAATGAAAAAAATATTCGATTCAGTATTTGAAGCCTCCGACTAATGCCAATTTGATAAGTGTTTACTACAAATAGTTAGGGTACTTATTAGAAATAAACTCACCCCTACTGCTCCCAACATAAGAAGTAAAAAGTCAGGAGTAATGAATCATAATGAATAGGTTTTATAGAGTTTTTTATATTTAAAATCATCTTTATTTGTCAAATACAAATTTCCTATAAAATATTTCAATAGTGCTATTTGTAACATTCTTTTTTCAACATGGTATAAGGTCAGAGATACTAATGACTGATAACTGATAACTGATAACTGATAACTGATAACTGATAACTGAAATAGCCATGCTTTTGTCACAAAAACCTTAGAATTGTTAGGAATCATAAAATTTAATGCTGAAATATGCAAATAATTTTTTATAAGTTCCCGAACTTCCCTGGTGTTAATAATTAACAGATGCAATTATACTTACAGATGGAATTACAAAGAGATGCAAATTTTCCAGTTAAAAGTTATTTTTGCAATGTACTTTATCTCTATTAACTGGTCTTGGTGAAATCAGGTATGAAATTTCTATCAGAATCAGATGAATAGTCAGGAAAAAACTGTTTTAACTACTGACAACTAAAAATATTTTCCAGTAAATGATTATTTTGCCAATCAA
>NZ_JAAHGH010000001.1:90398-134996 GCF_010672525.1 Okeania sp. SIO2B3
TATTAACTGGTCTTGGTGAAATCAGGTATGAAATTTCTATCAGAATCAGATGAATAGTCAGGAAAAAACTGTTTTAACTACTGACAACTAAAAATATTTTCCAGTAAATGATTATTTTGCCAATCAATTTCTGTATTAACTGGTCTTGGTGAAATCAGGTATGAAATTTCTATCAGAATCAGATGAATAGTCAGGAAAAAAACTGTTTTAACCACTGACTACTGATTACTGACAACTAAAAATATTTTCCAGTAAATGATTATTTTGCCAATCAATTTCTGTATTAACTGGTCTTGGTGAAATCAGGTATGAAATTTCTATCAGAATCAGATGAATAGTCAGGAAAAAACTGTTTTAACTACTGACAACTAAAAATATTTTCCAGTAAATGATTATTTTGCCAATCAATTTCTGTATTAACTGGTCTTGGTGAAATCAGGTATGAAATTTCTATCAGAATCAGATGAATAGTCAGGAAAAAAACTGTTTTAACTACTGACAACTAAAAATATTTTCCAGTTAATGACTATTTTGCCAATCTATTTCTGTATTAACTTGTATTAGTGACATAAAGTATGAAATTTCTATCAGAATCAGATGAATAGTCAGGAAAAAAACTGTTTTAACTGCTGACAACTAAAAATATTTTCCAGTTAATGATTATTTTGCCAATCTATTTCTGTATTAACTTGTATTAGTGACATAAAGTATGAAATTTCTATCAGAATCAGATGAATAGTCAGGAAAAAACTGTTTTAACCACTGACTACTGACAACTAAAAATATTTTCCAGTTAATGATTATTTTGCCAATCTATTTCTGTATTAACTTGTATTAGTGACATAAAGTATGAAATTTCTATCAGAATCAGATGAATAGTCAGAAAAAACTGTTTTAACCACTGACTACTGACTACTAACAACTAAAAATATTTTCCAGTTAATGATGATTTTGCCAATCTATTTCTGTATTAACTTGTATTAGTGACATAAAGTATGAAATTTCTATCAGAATCAGATGAATAGTCAGGAAAAAAAAACTGTTTTAACCACTGACTACTGACTACTGACCACTAAAAATATTTTCCAGTTAATGATGATTTTGGCAATCTATTTCTGTATTAACTGGTATTAGTGACATAAAGTATGAAATTTCTATCAGAATCAGATGAATAGTCAGGAAAAAACTGTTTTAACCACTGACTATTAACTACTAACTACTGTACGGGAAATTCGCGTTTGCGGAGCATTCCGTAGGAAATTTCCCCTACTAAAAATAATACAATCATTCACCAACACCAATTAACTAATAGTTAACCAATGGATAATTGATAATTAATCAATTCAGCTTTATTGCCTCTTTTTAGCAATAGCGAACTTGATAATTTACAATTGATAATTAGAAATAGCTTTTATTAATCAATAATTGAGATTTTCGTGATATTTTTCATTATCAATTTGAAAAAAAATCCCTATATTCAATTCCGTTACGGTTTTAATCAGAGGTAATTATCAATTATCCATTATCAATTAATGAAACGAGGTACATAATGACTCAAATTAACACCGATAATCTACCATTATGGGTTCAAGATAGAGAGAAAGTATTACAATCCAGTCAGGATGTAAAATGGCGTAATGGAGCAGCACCAAATTACACTACTTCTACTAAAAATCTAGCCAAAGAAAGTAAATATAACCACCCAGAAAACTCTCTTGAATCAATTGTACAAAACTTAGTAAGAACATTCGATATTGAAGCAAATTTCAAAACAAATCCTCAAGACTGGTTAACTGTAGTTCAAGATAAATTCCGCATGAGTACAAACGGTGGAACTAATTATCAATTACAAGATTTAATCAACTCAGGTACTTACAAATTATTGATAGGTAATACTCAACATTACAAAGCTTCAGAAGAAAGTTTTGAGACTTCCACAAATCTCTTTCATACAGCATTTCCCGAAGGTTTTTTATGGGAAGTCGTAGAAGTTTACTCTCCACCACCAACAATTGTTGTTAAATGGAGACATTGGGGACATTTTCTAGGAAGTTATAAAGATTATGTTTCCACAGGAGAGACAATTGAAGTTATTGGAATAAGTATTGTCAAAGTTAGTGATGATTTAAAGATTTTGTCATTGGAACACTATTATGACAATACAAAATTTTTAGACAGTCTAACATCCGGTGGGAAAGCTATTGCTCAAAAGCAACAACAATCATCTGGAGGAACACAAACTTCTAATCCCTTACAACAGAAATTTATGGGTTTTATCAAAAACTTTTTGCCGTTGAAAAAAAATCCAAAAGTCTCTAATTCACCAGTAAGTCGCTGTCCTTTTGCAGCTTTTATGCAGTAATACTAAATGCGGTTTATAAGACTTATTCCATAAGTCAAGGAATAGGGTAGAAATTGTTGATTCTATATCTTGAATTGGTTTAATTAAAAATTTTGCAAGAGGTTTATAGAACCAATTTGCTATTCTTGTCCGCGATTAAATTTTTGAGTTATAGTCGGGAGTCGAATAGAGGCAATACACCGAAAAGATTGAAAAATACTCCCCTATTTCCTCTCCCCTACTTCCTTACTCACCTTTTAAGATTAGAATCAAATTTTTCCCCTTTTTCCCCTCATCAAATCTTTTCATCCATCGCTCCTCAGTAGGGAAACCACCAATATTCTCATTCTATGAAGCTCCTAGAGAATCGGCGGCTCAAAGAATTTTTGTGAGGATGCAACCAAAAATTCTGATATCATAAATACTATAAGGGGTCCTTCGCCCATACACATGACTATTTATTCAACTAAATTTCCTTGTTAAGACGCGATCGCCCTATTGAGGACTTCTGCCTCAGAACAATGCCAGAATTTTTTTCATCTTGTGAAGCTTCCAGGAACTATATACTTGTTTTCCCCTCATCAAATATTTTCATCCATCGCCCCTGAGTGGGGAAGCCACCAATATTTTCATTGTATTAAGCTCCTAGAGGATCGGCGGTTCAAAGGATTTTTGGTTGCATCCTCACAAAAATTCTGATATCATAAATACTATAAGGGGTTGCTCGCCCCTACGCATGACTATTTATTCAACTAAATTTCCTGGTTAAAAAGCCCTCACCCTATGGAGGAATTCTGCCTCAGAGCAATATCAGAAATATTTTCATCCTGTGAAGCTTCAAGAAACTATATAGGACTTACTGATTAAATCTCAAACTACTTCTTGAATTAAATTGGTGGTAACTCCAAAGGAATTTGCCCTAATAAACCCTTACGAAAATCATCCAAAATTCGTCTAGCAGTACGCTCAACATCTCCTTGATAAAGTTGATTTGCCACCTCATGTAAATAACCTTCACCTGTATAATTACTCGCTTCTAACTCATAGCGAGACTCTAAACAAGAAGCAGAAACAAAACCATTACTATCAACCTCTAGAGACATCAACAAATCAATCAAACTCGCAACAATTCGCTGATTATCATAAGCAGCATCCCCAATATCCTCACAAATAGCCAACTTAATCGCATCCTCTGGATTTTTAATCCTACTAGGAATTACCCCAGGAGCATCCAACAATTCAATCTCATCAGATATCCGTACCCATCTTAACTGCTTAGTCACACCAGCACGTCTAGCACTCTCAACAACCTTCCTCTTCAACAACCTATTAATCAAAGCAGACTTTCCCACATTAGGAAAACCAATAACCACAGCACGAACAGGACGAGGTAACATCCCGCGATCGCGCCTTCTCTGATTAACAGCACGACCAGCTTCCCGCGCCGCCTTAGCCACACCCTTCACCCCATCACCCAACTTAGCATTAGTAAAATAAGGCACTTGTCCCTCAGCTTCAAACCATTCCTGCCACATCTTCATCACATCCGAAGAAATCATATCCATGCGGTTCAAAACCAATACCCGGGCCTTATTTCCTACCCACTCAGACACCTGGGGATGATTAGTAGTCAGCGGGATACGAGCATCTCTAACTTCCAGAACCACATCAACCCGTTTCAGTTGTTCCTTAAGATTTCGTTCGGCCTTCGCAATATGGCCAGGATACCATTGTATAGTCATTTCAGTTATCAGTTATCAGTTATCAGTTATCAGTTATCAGTTATCAGTACCTCTGCCTAAAGTCAGAGACTTGAAATATTGAACTTGATTATTAAGGGGAGGCTTGAGACCTGATTTTTTGGCCAAATAAATTTAGGATCGTATTTGGATTATTGAAGCTTTGCTAATTAACTATCAAAGCATTGAAATATAAAGATTTCAGCCTTTAATGGGAGAAAAAAAGTGCCAGCTTTTCGGTCAAGAAAGCTCAAAAAAACTAGCATTTTGTGCAAGAGTTGAGCAGAAAAATTAAGGGACAAATATATCCGACTACCTTCTTTATTATTCCTCCTGTCTCCTGTCTTTTCCCTCCTGGGAGGGGTTAGGGGTGGGTTGTCTCCTGTCTCCCACCCCTACTAAAAGACTTTTGAGCGCAAACCCTATTTAGATGTAGCATCTTAATTGTGATTCAGGGAAATCTTTCATGCAAATTACCAATACGATTCATTTCCGAAACCTAAAAGGAGATATTTTTGGCGGGTTGACTGCTGCAGTGGTGGCCCTGCCAATGGCACTAGCTTTCGGAATTGCTTCTGGAGCAGGTGCTGCTGCAGGTTTGTGGGGAGCAATCTTAGTCGGATTTTTTGCCGCTTTATTTGGTGGCACCCCTAGTCTAATCTCTGAACCAACTGGGCCGATGACTGTCATTGTCACCGCTGTTATCGCCGAATTAATGGCCGTAAATCCTGAAAGTGGTCTAGCAATGGCCTTTACCGTGGTGATGATGGCGGGTATCTTTCAAATCCTATTTGGAGTCCTGCGGTTGGGGAAGTATATTACCATGCTCCCCTATAACGTCATTTCTGGCTTTATGACAGGAATTGGCGTGATTTTGATTTTTTTGCAAATTGCGCCGTTTATCGGTCAAGAAACCCCCTCTGGTGGAGTAATTGGCGTGATTAAGGCTTTCCCTAATTTGATTACCAATATTAATCCATGGGAAACGTTGTTAGGATTAATTACTCTAGGAATTTTATTCTTTTGTCCCGCCAAACTAAAAAAGTTAGTCCCTCCCCAACTAATAGCTTTGGTAATTGGTACAGCGATTTCTTTGATTTTCTTTGGAAACATTGAAATTCGGACGATCGCTACAATTGGAGAAATTACCCCCGGTTTGCCACAACTGCAAATGCCTACATTTACCGCTGAAAATTTACGGTTAATGTTTGTGAATGCTATGGTTTTGGGTATGGTGGGTTCTATTGATTGTCTATTAACTTGTTTGGTGTCAGATAGTTTGACCAGAACTGAACATAAATCTAATAAAGAATTAATCAGTCAAGGGGTGGCTAATTTAATTACAGGTTTATGCGGTGGAATTGCTGGATCTGGAGCCACAACAGCAACTGTAGTTAGTATTCAAGCGGGAGGACGCACCGCTTTATCTGGCATTAGTCGCGCTTTAGCCCTGTTGATTGTTGTGTTATGGGCGGCACCTTTAACTTCCGGAATTCCTCTAGCTGTCTTAGCAGGAATTGTCTTAAAGGTGGGAATTGATATTATTGATTGGGGTTTCCTCAAACGGGTTCACAAAATTTCTTGGAAGGCTGCCGGAATTGTTTATAGCGTGGTCCTCCTCACGGTATTTGTGGATTTAATGGTAGCGGTTGCGGTGGGAGTTTTTGTCGCAAATATTTTAACCATTGAACGTCTTGAAGAAATGCAATCTCAGTCTGTAAAAGCGATTACTGATGCGGACGATCAAATCGTCATGACTGATGAAGAAAAGCAAATTTTGGATTGGGCAAATGACCGAGTTTTACTGTTTCATTTAAGTGGGCCAATGATTTTTGGAGTAGCCAAAGCGATTTCCAGAGA
Organism: Okeania sp. SIO2B3; assembly: GCF_010672525.1. GTDB lineage: Bacteria > Cyanobacteriota > Cyanobacteriia > Cyanobacteriales > Microcoleaceae > Okeania. Next base: position 96,339 of record NZ_JAAHGH010000001.1, read on the forward strand.
ACATAGTGCCATTAGTAATTATGATGTGTTGATTGTCGATTTGAGTGAAGTGCCAATTCTAGGGGTAACTTCTTCTTTGGCAATTGAAAATGCTATTCAAGAAGCGATCGATGCTGGAAGAAATATAATTATGGTTGGAGCAACTGGAAAGGTAAAACGTCGGTTAGAAAAACTGGGAATTGCTGGCTTAATTCCAGAGAATTACTGGATGGGCGATCGCCTAACTGCACTTAAGGAAGGTTTACAAATAGTGAAGCAAAAACAAAGTTCTAACTATGAAGATATCCAAAAACCTGCTGTTCCCAGCACTTAATCCTATTTTTATTATAGAAACCGGATTTTTCCCAACTTGACTCAGCAAGGGTTCTCCCGTTATAATCCGCGATTTAACGGGAGGGAAATTGCCAATAGCAAATTAAACAGCTATCAATTATAATGAATAATTAACAATTAACAATTAACAATTAATAATTATCAGAATTTAATTTAACTAGATAAACATCTAAATAGGGCTTGCTGATTAAATCTAAAAGTATTTACAGATAAAGGTTTTAGCCTTTTTAGGGTCTTTAAAAAGTGCCTGGTTTTCAGCCTAAAACCTTCAAAAATTTAGTATTTTAGGCGCATAGTTGGGCAGAAAAATCATTCTTATAATTCTTACTCCTACCTCCTCTAAGTACCCATTTATCCTGTCTCCTGTCTCCTGTCTGCTACCCTCACGCATAAGACTTTTTCAGCAAACCCTAAATAATTAACAATTAATAGTTAATAATCATTATCTTTAATTAATTATTCATTATTTATTGTTCTTATTTCATTATTAATTATTCATTATTAATTATTCATTATTCAAGGTACTACCAAAATTGGACAAGGAGAAAGATTAATAATCCGGTTACTGACACTATCAGTAGCTCCTTCCTCACTTAAACCAGTACCTCGACAGCCAATCACAATTAAGTCAGCATTAATCTCATCTGCCACATCACAGATAGTAAAAGCCGGATGGCCTTCCCTTTGGACAGTTTCAGCTTCAATACCCTGCTCGGCAAATAGAGCCTTAGCTTCCTCTAAAAGTTGGGTAACTGTTTGCTCAGAAGTCATTTCTGGGTGGAAAGCTTCCTGGCCTTCTGAAACTACTTCTCGCACTGAAATTACTACCAGGCGAGCTTGATATGTCTTGACAATGTTAATCACTTTTTCCGCAGCTTCGCGAGCTTCTCGGCTACGGTCTACAGGAAATAGAACTGTTTTAAACATAGAAGTATATTTGAGGCACGGACTCCGATAATATGTTTATCGTGAACGAATTGGGTAATCTAATTTATCCATTAATGGGCCATACCCCATTAATGGACATTGATAAAACAAATACTTAGGAGATTAATCCTGTGACAAAAAAAACTGTAGCAAATTTATCGGCATCTGACTTATCTGGCAAAAAGGTACTCATGCGAGCAGACTTTAATGTGCCTGTTGATAATGGTAGTATTACAGATGATACTAGGATTCGGGCAGCTCTTCCCACAATTCAAGATTTAATTGGCAAAGGTGCAAAAGTTATCTTGACTAGCCATTTTGGACGTCCGAAGGGAAAAGTAAATGAGGATATGCGTCTGACTCTTGTGGGAGAAAGACTCTCTGAAGTATTGGGTAAGGAAGTTAAAAAGTGTGACGACTGTATTGGTGAGGATGTAACTTCTACTGTGGCAGCGATGCAAGATGGTGATGTAGTTTTGCTGGAGAATGTTCGCTTCTACCCTGGAGAGGAGAAAAATGACCCAGAGTTTGCCAAGCAACTTGCTTCTGTGGCGGATGTATATGTGAATGATGCTTTTGGAACTGCTCACCGTGCTCATGCTTCTACTGAGGGTGTGACGAAATATTTGAGTCCTTCTGTAGGTGGTTATTTAATTGAAAAGGAATTAAAATTCCTCCAAGGTGCAGTTGATAATCCTCAAAAACCTTTAGCTGCTATTATTGGTGGTTCTAAGGTTTCTAGTAAAATTGGTGTGATTGATGCTTTGTTGGATAAGTGCGATAAGCTGCTATTAGGTGGTGGCATGATTTTCACTTTCTACAAAGCTCGTGGTTTAAGTGTGGGTAACTCTTTGGTTGAAGACGATAAGTTGGAATTGGCTAAGTCTCTGGAAGCTAAGGCAAAAGAGAAAGGTGTGGAGATGTTATTACCTACTGATGTAGTTGTAGCTGACAAGTTTGACAAAGAAGCTAATACTCAAACTGTTAGTGTCGAAGCTATTCCTGATGGTTGGATGGGTTTGGATATCGGTCCTGACTCTGCAAAGGTTTTCCAAGATGCTTTGGGTGATTGCAAAACTGTGATTTGGAATGGTCCGATGGGTGTGTTTGAGATGGAAAAATTTGCGAAGGGAACTGAGGCGATCGCACGCACTCTTGCAGATAAGCAGGATGCTATTACTATTATTGGTGGTGGAGACTCTGTTGCTGCTGTAGAACAGTTGACATTGGGTGAAAAAATGAGTCACATTTCTACTGGTGGTGGTGCTAGTTTGGAATTGTTAGAAGGTAAGGAATTACCTGGTATCGTTGCTTTAGACGAAGCATAAATTGTTTTAAGCAAACTTGGTAGGTGCTTCTCTGTTTTACAATCTAAAATAGGGAAGCATTTTGCATTGTCGAAGAAGTTAAATAGTAAGTCTTCAGCCGTCAGCTAGCCTCCTATGCTCGTAACTGCGGACTTCAGCCAGCCTCCGGAGGAGGAACTGCGGACTTCAGCTATTCCTTTTTTTAGTTCTAGATAAAAGCTTTACTAATTTAGTGAGAATTAAATTTTACGCTCTCTAGCTGGCTAAAACAGTCTATATATTAAAATCCCCTCATAACAGCTGAGAGCTGACAGTCTATTTTCATTTAAACCCCCTCATGAGAGCTGACAGCTAATAGCTGTTTGCGCAGCATTCCGCAGGAAATACTTACATTTAGTAGGAAGGAACGCAGAAGGGAAATAAACTTTCTATTTCTTCTTCTTTCTTCCCTCCGGACTCCTGATATCAAATCCGTTTAATTCGGCACGTAAAAAATGTTTCATCTTCAACCATTACCAAATATTTCTCGATATCCCCATCTCCGTATCTCCCTAACTCCCCTACTGCCCTACTCTCCTACTCCCCTACTCACCATCTAATTAAACCGATGCTACCGGATTTGATATGACTCCTCACACAATTTATTTATAAGTATTCAACCGAATGTAATATTACTTCTTACTTCTTAACTTCTGCTATAAATTCGGATTTCATCAAGATTTAAGTAAACTTTTATTAATCAGAAGATATGTTTTGAACTTTATAATTTTCAACAATAGCAATATAAAGAAATATTAAATAAAGAAAGATTAAAAAACTCAGTATGTATTGAGTATGTATCAATTTTGTAGCTATACGGTTTGATACTAAATGTTTTTTTGACCTAATACAAAAGTACTATATAGTTATAAATATGGGTTTCTACTGAGACTTTTATGAAGAAGTGATGAAGCTGTAAGTGATTTCCATGAAGATTCAATGAAGATTTCGTGAAAACGTGTTTTTCCTCTTGTAGTTTCCAAGAAAAGTAAAATAAGATGATGACATCAAGCAAATTTTATGGAGTTGTATCTAGCCATGTTGAAAAAGACTTTATTCGCTGCTGCTACCACTATCACTGTTGTTGGTTCTTCTATGCCTGCTTTGGCCAATATTACGCTGCCCCCTGGCCCTCAAGAAGTACCTGAACCCATGAGTGTTATTAGTCTGATTGCATTCACTGGAGGTAGTTTGCTAGCTGTAAAACGTGGAGAGTCACACAAAGAAGGCAAGTAACAAAGCCTAAATCCTATTTGGGGTTGGCAGCTATATAGCTGTCACCTTTGATTATCTGTTTTCTTCACATCCTTTTTTATACCAATCTCCTTAAAGATAGCTACACATCATATCTCAAGTAATGAAATCATATAACCTACATTCCGCACGTTAACGGATGTTATTGGGGTATTTTGTTAAAGGCTTTTTGTTCATGTAAAATCCGGTGACTAGAAACCACATATCTTATTGAGAAAAGCCTGATATTTTATAGATTGTAGTTTACTTGTTTGTGGTCTAGCTAAACAGGATTTAATATCACTCTTTCATTGAATAGTCTAGGGATATCAATGGTGAGTGAATAATCAATTAAATGTGATTGCACTTGATAGTACGATCGCTACACATCCTCATCAAAAATTGAATGAATGCGATCGGTTGAAAGACAAGGATTTTTCAGCTCAATCTATAATGGCAAAAATCTTGAAATACTTACCCTGTCTTACTTGAAAAATATTCAAAATTTCTACTATAACCTGCCTAATGTGGGAGCTAAATAATATTAACTAAGATAAGCAGTGTAGCCTAAGTTTATGAAATTGGTATTACTTTTTACTTAGATAAAAACTATGAGCAATATTGACAATTTGAAAAATATCCTGCCTGAGCAGGTTACAGTCACCGCTATCCAAAGAAATATTTCAGAAGGCGGACCGCAAGGTCAAAACTTGGATATTGCCTTGGGCGATCCCAGCTATTTTGATCTGAAAATCAATGATTCTACTAACCTGCTCGATGGTTCTTTTGATAGTTATTGTCTAGATTTTGACGCAGCATTAACATTTGTTGGATATGATTATAATGGTGATGGTGACACTGACGATCAAGATGTTAACCTGCCAACTTTCGGTGTTGATGCAGATGAGGTAGACCCGACAGATTTCTCAGCTTCAGTCTACTCCAGCTATGACACAAGTATCTATGATGAATTAACAGCTCGTGGGGTACAAAATCCTGAGAATTTAGGTATGGTCAATTGGTTAATTAATAACCAGGACACATTTATCAATCAAGGATTTAGTGCAGCTGATATCCAAACAGCAGTTTGGGAATTAGTAGATGGTACTCCCAACCTCAGTAACGATTTCAGAAATTATTTCACTGATATGTTTGGTGGAATTAGTGATGCCAATGTGGCTGCAATTGTGGCTGAAGCACAGAATAATGCTGATTTTGTCCCCCAGGAAGGAGAAAAAGTAGCTGTTATCCTCGTACCACCAGATAACAATCAAATCATCATTGCTGGTGTGGAATTATCATCTCAATTTTCGGCTTCTTTAGGAGACAAAGTATTCTTTGATGATGATGGGGACGGTATCCAAGATGATGGAGAAGATGGAGTACAAGGAGTAACAGTAACCTTAACTGGTGGTGGAGAAGATGGTATAATTGGCCAAGGGAACGACGACACCACAGTAACTACTACCACTGATGCAGATGGTATGTATAAGTTCGAGGATCTCAACCCTGGTGAAGAGTATAAAGTCACATTCTCTGACCTACCGGAAGGATTTGAATTCACAGATCAAGACCAAGGTGGGGATGATGCAGCAGACTCTGATGCTGACCCAAGCAATGGCATGACAGATGTAGTCATCCTAGCACCTGGTGAAGAAAATCTAGATGTAGATGCAGGAATTGTCGCAACTCCCACAGGCAGCATCGGAGACACTGTCTTCCTAGATGAAAATGGTAATGGTACACCAGATGCAGGTGAAGGCATAGCAGGAGTAGAAGTCAAACTAGACATTGATAGTGATGGTACATTTGATGCCACCGAAACCACAGATGCTAATGGTCAATACTTATTCGATGGGTTAAACAGTGGTGACTACACAGTAATGGTAGATACCGATACCTTACCAGATGATGTAGTAAATACTGTGGACCCAGATGGTGTTAATGACAGTATGTCTGATGTGACTCTGGGAACAGGGGAAGACAACCTCGACCAAGACTTCGGTTATGAGGAAGAACCTCAAAATCCTGGTATCGAAATTGAAAAGTCTACCAACACTGTAGATGCTGACACACCAGAAGAAGCACCAGAAATCGCTGCTGGTGAGGAAGTTACTTGGACTTATGAAGTAACCAACACTGGTGATGTACCCTTTGATGAAAGTGAAGTTGTAGTCACTGACGACATAGAAGGCATAATTACTAACATCATTAACAAAGGGGATGGTGATAACATCTTAGCTCCTAATGAAACCTGGATTTATGAGCAGACAGGAATAGCTCAAGATTTATCTACCGTTACTAACAATGTTATTGATTTTGAAACCGATGGTGAGGGTAATGCTTTAGCTGCTGGCACAATTATTGATGACGAGTACCAGAACCTAGGGGTAACCATTTCCGCTACTGAATTCGGTGCCATGATCTTTGACAGTGCTAACCCAACTGGTGGAGACCCAGATTTAGCAACAGACAGTGAAGGCAACATCTTAATCATTTCCGAAGATGGTGACAGTTCCGATCCTGATGACAATGCTGGTGGTGGGGTCATTACCTTTGACTTGGATAACCCAATCGAACTCAACTCTATTAACTTTGTAGATATTGAGGAAACGGGTGGTGAAGTTCGCACTATTGATGTTGATGGAAATATAATAGATACTACCTCAATTCCTGCTCCTGGAAATGGTAGTCTCCAAACTTTAAATATCAATGACAGTGATGTTGCCAAGATAGAAGTTGAACTTGCTGGTAGTGGTGCTATTTCAGGCTTAGATTTTGACAGCATAGGTGACGGTATCTATAAAAATATCGGTACAGTTGTTGCTGATGATGTCACCGACGAAGACCCCAGTCACTATGTTAACGGCGAACCAGATCCTCAAGACCCTGGTATCGACATTGAGAAGTTCACTAATGGAGTAGATGCTGACACCATAGAGGAAGCAGTAGAAATTGCTGCTGGTGAGACAGTTACTTGGACTTATGAAGTAACCAACACTGGTGATGTACCATTTGATATATCTGAGATTGAGGTTACTGACGACCAAGAAGGCACAATTACCAACATCTCTAACCAAGGTGATGGAGATGACACATTAGATCCTAATGAAACCTGGATTTATGAACTGACAGGAACTGCTCAAGACTTAAGCACTGCCACCGGTTCCCAAGACATTACCTTCAATCTAACAGGTAGCAGTTCCACAACGGGCAATTACGGAAATGTCCGTACCTTTACTCAAGATGGTGTATCAGTAGATGTCAGCGCATTCAGCAGTAACAAGAGCGGTGGAGACTGGAGAACCGCTTACCTTGGAGCTTATGGTGGTGGTTTAGGTGTTACCAATCGTAATGAAAGTGGTTCCCATCACCGAGTAGATAATGGTGGTAGCAACGATTATATCCTCTTTGAGTTCGACCAAAATGTCACCGTAGATCGAGCCTTACTTGATTATATCGTCGATGATAGCGATATCTCAGTTTGGATTGGCGATCGCGATGGAGACATTTCACTTTTGGACGGCAATATCTTAAGTGGCTTCACCAAGGAAAATAACGATGGCGGTAATGGTGGTAGTGACTACAAACGCTGGGCTAACTTTAATGCTGATGAGTTAACAGGTGATACCATAGTTATTTCTGCCCGTGACGATCACAGTATGGATAACTTCAAGTTGAAAAAACTGGATATTTCTGTAGCGGGTGACACCAGCATCGGCAATTACGTCAATATCGGAACTGTAACTGCTGGTTCTGTAAGTGATGAAGACCAAAGTAGTTACACCAACCCTGACGAACCTCAAAATCCTGGTATTGACATTGAGAAGTTCACCAACGGCGTAAATGCTGACACTCTAGAGGAAGCAGCAGAAATTGCTGCTGGCGAGACAGTTACTTGGACTTATGAAGTAACCAATACTGGTGATGTACCATTTGATAAATCTGATATTGACGTAACTGACGACCAGGAAGGCACAATTACCAACATCGTTAGCCAAGGTGATGGCGATAACACCTTAGATCCTGGTGAAACCTGGACTTACGAACAAACAGGAACAGCTCAAGACCTGACCACAGTTACAGAGGGTACAACTGAAACCTTCAATTTCACAGGCAATAGTGGTTTAGATGGTCCTAATGGCAATATCCGTACCTTTGATGCTGGTGACCTTTCTGTCAACGCCAGTGCTTTCAGTCGCGATGAACACGGAAATTGGGATGAAGGCTTTTTGGGTAGTTTCTCTGGTGGACTCGGAGTCACCGATAACTCAGAAGGTGATGGAAGCAATAACAAGCATAAAGTTGACAATGTATACCGAGACAACTATGTCTTATTTGAATTCTCTGAGGATGTTGTTGTCGATGAGGCATTATTAGCTTCCGTAACAAATGACAGTGATATTACCTATTGGGTAGGTAGCAAGGAAGATGCGTTCACTGACCACAATATCTTAAGTGATAATTTCTTAGACAGTCTTGAATTCACAGAAGACAATGATACCTTCAGTTCAAGTTCACGCTGGGCAAATATCAATGATGGTGAAGTAAGTGGTAATATACTTGTTATTGCAGCTTCTACCTCCGACCCAACTCCTGAAGACCGATTCAAGATCAAAGAATTAGAAGTGCAGCAGGTCGAAACTGTCGAAAGTGGTTTTTATCAGAATCTAGGTACTGTTGATATCAATGGTCTCATCGATGATGATTTGAGTTACTATGTTAATCCTGACTTCTCTATCTAATTTTCTTGGATAAGACTTTCTAGACATTGGCAATAGCAAATTTAGAAGTCTAAGTAAAGTTAATAGTTGAATTGATATAAGAGTTTCACAGAAATTACGTCTGTGAGGCTCTTTTTTTTAGATAAGAGTTTTTGATACCAAATCTACTTTTCATTAATGGATAATGCATAATTGATAATTACCTCTGGTTAAAACCGTTACGGAATTGAATATAAGGAATATTGTCTTTGTTTTTCCCTGAAAAGGGGAGGCTTCAAAGCGCGAATTATTTAATTATTAATTATTAATTATTAATTTTTCGGTAATACCAATTTGATAAATGTTTGTTACAAATGGTAGGGACGTTGCATAAGGGTGTCCGTACAAAAGAAGGAAGAGGGAAGAAGGAAGAAGGGGAAAATTTTGAAAAAAAGGGAAAAACGATAGAAATAACTATAGCAATGTGCCCTGGCATATTTACAAATTGCAGGAGGTGTCCAATAGCTAAAAGTCTTATATGATAAGCTTTTTATTCCCCCTGTTGCCTGTTGCCTGTTGCCTGCGCGCAGCGCTATATCTAAAATTAACTGGAGCAGCTATTTTTAAGCATATTCGATCAATATCTACCTTTTTGTAGCATTCTTTTTTTTAATTGGTATAAGCGAAAATAAAAAGTTCGTGTTACAAAGCTGCACTTGGTACAATTTTGTAAACTGGAAAATTTTTTTATTGGGATTGAGATGTAGATATTAATGCTGTATGTACACTAGATAAGTGATAGTCCTGTATATGTAGTGATAAGTCAATATAAATGATTAGTTTTTAACATTAATCTTGAAAATATTACGTTTTTAGACAGTGTAAAGTTCTTGGAATAACTATTGCTAGCCAAGGCTTTCAGAGACTCAAGGTTAAAAACTATCCATTCAGAACAATAGGTGCTGTAAGCCTTTTCCAGTAAAACTTTCAGTCTGGATAGCACACCGTTTTTTAGAAGAACTTTGTACTCTCCAGTTAAGTTTTCTCCTGCTGAAAAATTTCAAAATTATTGTCTAGGGAATATAGCTGCCTCTAGCCTCTCTCTGCCTTTCATGTCGCGCAGCAAAACACTTCATATCATCAGCTATAAAATCATCAGGAATTAACCCCAAATATTCTAACCAAAAAGTATTCTATTATCTATTAACAGTAATCAGAAAAAATCTCTATCTCTATAATAAAATGTCAGATAATCAACTAATCTGCCCTAGTTGTGGTAGTAATTATTGCTCTGCTGATTAATTATAAAAGTATTGATATATAAAGGTTTGAGCATTTTTAGGGTCGAATTGCAGTACACCTGTTTCAGTTGATTTTGCTCAAAAAGCTAGTATTTTGGGCTGACTATGGCAGAACAATCTTGGGACAAAACGCCCGCTCCTACCTCCTCGCTCCCGAGCCATTTCTCCCCTCCTGGGAGGGGGAGGGGCGAGGGGTGGGTTGTCTCCTGTCTCCTGTCTCCTATCTCCTGTCTCCTACCCCAGCAAAAAGACTTTCCATAAGCAAACCCTAATTATATTGTTAAAAATGGGATGATTCACTTCGGAAAAACAAAAATATCAGTGTCAAAATTATCTGTGACAATTTGTGGAAAATAGTAAATAAATTATATTTAGTAATTAAGCCAAATAATTAATTGATAAGTTAGTTTGGCACTTTTTAATTCGTGTAACAGGTGTGTCGAAAAAATGGTTCCAGAATTACGTTAATAATAAGTATGCTGAAATTTCTCGGTCTATTAAATATACTAAGAAAAAACTGGGTAAACTCACCATCCAATGTTATGAAATGTAGTCATTTTATTGACAATAAAAATCACAAACAATGGCTCTGATTAGCAATTGATATAGAAACTAAAAGAAGCGTTTCGCTGCGCTACATCAGAAGGGGAGACTAGCAGCAGCTATATCACCTGACCACAATTTTATCACTACATATACAGGACGACCGAAATATATTAGATACTGTTTGTATTGATTTACCATAATGAATAGAGGAAATAATTACTCTAACATCTTAATTTTTAATTTTTGCTTCAATCGCAAATTAACAATACCTCGTTTTATTGTTCTTGATAAGTAATTTCTTCTCTCTTCACGACCAGACCATTGATTGCTAGACTAAAAGAACCATCATTCACTCTGAAAGTTTTATTACCATCAATTGCAGCATATCCTTGATTAAATTCTACAGGTAACTCTAAAACTTGATTCGGATTAGATTTTCTGCCTGCAACTAACATTAATTGACCATTTGGTTGACGACAAATATTAGCAAAATAGTTCTTGGATTCAAAATAATTTACTTCAGACCAGTTGTCTCCACGTTGAAGACAAATACGTCGGTCATTCCGGGGAAGTTCAGCTAATAATATAGTCCCTTGCTCTGTTTCTAGATTGTTGTGATATGCTAGAACTTTTGCTGAAAATGTATATAAAAAGAATGTAGTTATTGTCAATAGTCCTAACTTTAAGAGCTGTTGATTAGTCTTAACAAAATTCACAGTTTAGTCCTCTGATAAATGAATTAATGGGTTCCATGATACAACATAGAAGTAAAATTTAATAATTAAATTTCTATGATTTAATCAAAAGCATATCTGGCAAGGGAGGCAAATTAAATTTTCTTCAAATAAAAATTAATAGATATACTATCTCTCTTGACATACTTTTTCAGAAAATTGACTACACATATAGGTTACTTGTTCTTCACTGATAGTCTTACCATTTTCTACAATACTTAAAGTAGCACCTGTTACAATATAGGTAGTATTTCCGTCTTCAGCAACATATCCAGTTCCCTCTTCAGCTATTGCAGCTATCTTAATATAATTTTCAGGATTAGCTTTTTGACCACCAATATAAATTAATTGACCATTTGGCTTTCGACAGATATTGGCAAAAAAATTAGCTGTTTCTACATAAAAAGATGTAACTAAAGGCAGATTTTGCTGAGAGCATATCTGCAAATTATCTCGTGATGACTCAGTTAATAGTATAGAATTCTCATTTATTTCTCCAGGTTTAATTAAGGCTAAAACTTGAATTGAAGGGGTGAAAGTGAATAAGAAAAAAGCATTCACTACCAACAATATAAAAAATATAAAATTACTATAATCTAGATTAACTTTCATCAAATTTATAGTTGCTTATATAGAATTGTAGATGTTTTTTTTCAAATATTCTGCCTTCTAGTTGTCCCTTGTGATTAAATATACTAGCGATCGCCATGAATTTAGACACTTATATCATGTATCTTTGAATACCTACAATCAAAATTTTAGGCAACAGGAAACAGGGATAAATTTATCAGATAAAACATTTTTATTATAGCTAATTAATAAGACTTGATATTACCATTTGGAACAATAATTAAGTAGGTAAAATTATTCGTAATTTATACTTAGGTATATTTTCGGTTATCCTGCTCGCGTAATGCTTAAAGATCTATATTTTTTAATTTATGCCCAAACTTCCCACATTCCTCTCCTGGGAGGGGGAGGGGCTAGGGGTGGGTTCCCAAACTTCCCACACTATCTCTAGCATTACTATGCACCACCGCCTATTCTCTTTATCTCTCCTCCTTCCTTCTATTCCCTCCTAACTATATGTCGCCATACCGACAGCAATTTTACAGGAGGACTCCCTAGTTATCTAGGAGAGAAGAAAGAAGGAAAAATCTAGCGTTGTCTGAGTTTTAAGCTTTTGATATGTCTTAACCTTTTCTTCGACTGCTATATAATATGAAGACCTATATTCCTAACTACTAACTACTAGGGGTCTGTCAAATTTGAAAATTTTTGTAACTGTGATTTTTGGGTAATGTTTTTTGGGTAATGCAACCCCTCAAAATTATCTTAACAGAGGACTATAAACACCCTAAGTACTTTTAAAAAAAATTGATCAAAATAATATGGGTCGCGCAACCACGCCTTTTAAGGCGATCAGGTTTTTGGAGAGTTGCTCAAATCCCCGTTACAAAAATAACTTCTGACTTCTGACTTCTGACTTCTGACTTCCTTAACACATCTGATATAAGCTGTTGAACATTTAAACTATAGAACTTCTCAATCAAAGGAAACCCTTAAGCCTTAACAAAGAACATAAAACCTAAATGCATCCTAGCTTATATCAGCAAGCTAACCAAAAATAACTTTTAGTAAAGAAAAATCATCACTAAAAGCATTACCACAATTCAAATCTTGCACATAGTTTAATATCTTATCTAGATGAAAATAACCGTATTTATGGTACTCTAAAATTAGATTGATAAAGTTATCTATACCCCAGATTTTTCCTCCAGGTTGAGGAATTTCATAAACACCATCACTAAAGATATACAGAGAACTCAACTTCTCAACTACACAAGAATTATCAACATAAGTCACATCTGGAAACATACCAATAGGCATTCCTGGAGTTTTCAACTTATTCACCTGACTAGGCTGACCATTACCTAAGATTAACACAGCCGGAGGATGACCTGCACTTGCATATACCAGTTGATTCTCAGAGCGATTATATACCCCATACCAAATTGTAAAGTATTTATCATTTTGATATGTCATCTGGTAAGTATTATTTAAAGCCCTAAGTACATCACTAGGTTGATGGTAATCTATATTCGGTATTGCCTTCGATCTTAATAAATTCAAAACTGAAACAGAAGGAAGTGCCGCCCGTAAACCATGGCCAGCTACATCCAGTAAATACACAGCCAAGTAATTGTCGTCTAGCCAATAATAATCAAAGCAGTCTCCTCCTAACTGGTGAGAAGGAATGAACTGTGATTCAACTTTGACCGGTTCTATTAAGGGTTCTGGCAGAAGAGAGCGGACATAATCAGCAGCTTCAGCTAATTCTGCTTCTAGTAGTCGCTTTTGGGTTTGTAAGTCTTGAGATAGCTGATGTAATCGCAATCCTGCTCTGACCCTGGCGATCAATTCACTCATTTCTATTGGTTTAGAAATAAAGTCATCAGCTCCTGCATCCAGACCTTTAACTCGATCTGGAACCGCTGCTAAAGAAGTTAATAAAATGAAGAAAGTAGTAGATAGCTCAGAACTTGATTTAACTCGGCGGCATACTTCTATTCCTGTGAGTCTTGGCATGATCCAGTCACAGATAATCAAAGCAGGTTGTAAATTTTGTGCCTGTTGAAAACCATCTTCACCATTACTTGCTACTGTCACTTCATAACCCTGTTTCTGGAGAGCCCTTTTGAGCAATTCCTGAATGGCAATATCATCATCAATAACCAAAATTTTATACATCATGCACTCAGTTAAACAATTCACTATTTCGGCTAAAGCCAACATAAAAGTGAGTAGACCAACAGGGGTTTTCATTTCAACTCGCTTCGTTCAAAAGCAGCAGGAGGAAGGATAGAAGGATATAAGTAAAGTACTAATATTTTTTTCTTTTCTTACTTCCTTCATTTTGCAGATATAGAGTTTAATTCTCCCACGCCTTTTAAAAATTGTTGGTCTTCAATCTTACATTGGGATAGAATCCCTTTTTTTATCAACTCTCTTCCTTATTTTTAAATTATTTACATAAATTTTATACACATACTTTACAATATAGCTTAGGATATACCTAAAATTATTATGTAATAAATTAAGAAAGTAAGTGTGAATAAAGTCAAAGAATCTGATAAATTACCTACGAAACGTAGTGCTTTTTTACAAGTTAGTTCAGACCTTGGAGAAAACGATAAAGTTTTGTCATGGTTTGAGCAATTATATCAAGCACCTATTCCAAAAACAGTTTGGCTACAGTGTGAGCTGGCTTTGGCTGAAGGTTTTACTAATGCAGCACGCCATGCCCATAGAGATTTATCTAGAGAAACACTTATAGACATTGAAGTTACAATGTTCAGTGACCACATAGAAATTAGAATTTGGGATTTTGGTGTGCCTTTTGACTTAGGAGAATGGTTAAAAGCACAACCAGCTCAAACAGATATATTTGCACCTGGTGGACGGGGTATAAAACTTATGTATGCCATAGCAGACCATATTAGTTATACCCGTAGTACATCCGAAAATCGGAATTGTTTGTTCATTAGTAAAAGTTATTGGCCATACCCCAAAGAACAAAATCAAACCTCTGATAGTGACAGCTAAATCTAAAATTTATAAGTGTAAAGCTATTGCAGGGTGGCGGAAATAACTTACCAGTGACAAAATCCTAAAACAATTACAAATCAAAAATGATTGACTTTTAAATGCATGACTTTTGACTTCCGCGTAGCGGCACTATGATATTTGTGCCAATGGGTTCAGCCAAAGTAAAATTTCACGTTTAAGTTGATTAAGGTCTCGATACACTTCTTGTTTTAGCCATTGAGCGATCGCGTCTATAGGAGTATATACTTTCCCTACAGGCCAATTTATATCTTGGCCCAAAGGTGTTAAATGGTTTCCATTTAATCTTTTAACTGTCACCATATCGGGAAAACGTAATCTCAACAAATCACTCAAACGAAGAGTTTGATCTATATCATCGTCTTTAAATTTAATCAATAAATTGCGCCGAATTTGATAACGCTTTTGAATTAGACGGTTTGTGATCTTAGGAGATGGAGTAAATTCTACTTTCATCACAGGAGATATCTGCTCCACCAAGGGTATTGCATCACGAGCTGCGGAATTATTAAAGGATATCAAAATATTTCCAGCTCTTTCTAGAGAAAATAAACTACCTATCAGTAAATGTAGTTTACATCCCATGCTATGCCCAATACCGTATATAGGTAGACTTTTTTTTCGCAGTATCCTTTGAGCATAAATAAGATCGAGACAGCTATCAAAACTACTGAAAACATTTTTAGCCATTGCTAAATGATCTAAAGTATTGACAAAAGGAGTCGCTATTACTGCATATCCTTGATTTGCTAGCATTTCCAATAACCACCGATAAGTTACATTGGGTGCAGTTGCAACAAACGCTCCTCCCAAAAAATGTACGACTGCTTTGGGATGAGAAGGTATTAGTACCCAATTACCAGAATTTTCTTGCCATTCCATAATTCAAAACTATAAAAGTTTTTTTCTTGACAATTACAATATTTAGTGATAATAAAGTTGAAGAATTATTTTTTGTTTAAAAAAGAGAAATTAAAACACAAAAATCCCAAACAGTATTATTTTTTTATAAAATTGTAATAGCCATTAATAAAATTTTAAGGGAAATTGGTAGAAATTTGACAGATTAAATTAGTTAATCCGTATATTTATTTTTAATTTTTATTTTAAAAGACTCTCAGATAATTGATTTCTGGGAAATTCCTATACAGCTATAAATAAAAACAGTTGTTATGATAGATAACGTAGATATAAAGGTCGATACTACATCATGCTACTGAAATATAAGTACAAGCTCAAACCACAGAAAAGCCAAATGGTAATTATAGCTAATTGGTTGGAATTAGCCCGAAAGCAATATAACTACCGTTTAGCTGAAAGGCTGAATTGGTTTGAAGCCACACGCACACCAGTAAACGCTTGCCCACTTAACGTTTCAGTAGTAGGGACGTTGCATAAGGGCGTCCGTACAACGGATTTATCATGCATATCCCAGAGTTTAGAATACAAGCAAGGGACGGTAGAAAAAAAAACGGCGGGTAATCCAGTAACAAAGAAAGGTGATAGGCATCCAAATATAATAAATGGTTATGTTGTGTGGGAAACTGTTCAACTAGCAGATTTAGCACAAACCAAAAAGCTATTTCCTGAGTATAAGTCTATGCACTCTCAAGTGCTACAAATTGTTGGGAATGCTTGAGTAAAGTCCCTAAAAGCTTATCAGAGCGTTTCGCTCCGCGACATGAAAGGCATTCATGTCCTAAATGCGGACAAGAACTAGATAGGGACTATAACTCACCCACCCCTCTAGCTCCCCTCCCGGGAGGGGATGGGGGTGGGTTGGATTGTGATCAACACAGGGGGAGGACATCACCTCTGTTAAAACTGCGGTCAGGGCTTCTCTGGCTGAAGAATCCCACTTTGTCGCGAATATAGCAACGTCGGGAGTATGTCAATCAGACAATGGATCTTTTAATCCCAACTCCTGGAAAGCAGCTAACCGCAACCGACAAGAATCACATATACCACAAGGTTTTTCTTCACCTGCATAACATGACCAAGTTTTTTCCCAAGGTACTCCTAAATTATTCCCCAGTTGAATAATTTCGGTCTTTTTCATATCAATAAGTGGGGAAACAATAGCGATCGCTTCTCCCTCTCTCCCCTGTTTAGTTCCCAGGCGAAAAACTTCTTGCATGGCCTGAATATAGTCTGGGCGACAGTCAGGATAACCCGAATAGTCTAAAGCATTCACCCCAATATAAACCCGACTTGCATTGACAACTTCAGCATAAGCGAGGGCAAAACTCAGAAAAATAGTATTACGCGCTGGAACATAAGTAATAGGGATATTTTGCGACATTTCCTCAACAGAGCGATCGCTTGGTAAATCAATTTGATTATCAGTTAATGCCGACCCTCCCCATAGTCTGAGGTCAAAACTGACAACATGATGTTCCACTACACCCACACTTTCAGCAATTTTTTTAGCTGAGTCTAACTCTCGACGATGACGTTGTTGGTAGTCAAAGGAAATAGCATAACATTCACAACCATCTGCTTTTGCTTGGTACAAAACTGTTGAGGAATCTAATCCTCCTGACAATAAAATAACTGCTTTCACTATTCTTCTATATTTTTTGGTAATGGTAATATCTTTTAATCATAACTATTGGAGCTGTCGTAAAAATGAAGTCTACCATAGCCAAGAAAATGACCATATGATTTTTCTCCCACCGGAAAAGCAGTCACTCCAAATAAATAAATACCTCCATACTTAGGAGTCCGTACTGGACGCAAACCTATGGTAAAAGTTTTGCCTGGGGGTACTGGAGGGTCAAAGGTTACTGACACAGTATTAGTTTCCCGATCGACTACGACTTCTTCAACTGCCAGTTGCGGACCTTTCTTGTGATGAGTTCCTTCAAAGGCAATAATTTTCTTTTGGTTATATCGGATATTGCCAGGTCCTTCAGTTTTGGTAATTGTTAATCGTTCTAGTGGCACTCCAGCATCAGGCAATAAACTCAGAGTAAAGTAATAAGTTGCGCTCCAAACATAGGTTTCACTGCGGGTAGTGACTGCCTTAACTAGGCGAGGTGGTTGAGCGAAATAAACTGTACCATCTTTTGTCTGAATTGCTAAAGTAGGAGTTACCAAGAAGTAACAAACAACAAAGAAGAAGGAAAAAATTTTCAATTTAGAAACTAATATCATGTCCGGTTGAATAGCGATAAATATATAGATACAGCGGATTTCACCTTAGTGAGGTACATCTATCGCGGGCAAGGTGTCCGCACTATAAATGTTTGATTGTTAATATCTGTACTTCAGATACCTGGAATATGCTGTATCTCCAGAAAATAAACTTGCCCTTTATTTAGCATAAGCTAGAGTTGTATAAGTTCCTCACAAAATTATTTTCCGTACCGTTTCCCTAGAAATATCTCCACTGTTTCCTGTTTCTTGTTCCCTATTCCCTGTTCCCTCTTTTCTGGAGATGCCTATTGCCTGTTATATATTATCTGTTTTACCAACAGCTTTAGTCGGAAGTACTGATAACTGTTAACTGATAACTGAAATGACACCATTTTCTGTACAAACGGCAGTTAGAGGTCTATCCCAAGGGTCTATTGGTAATTGTTGTAAGTAAGCAAATTCAAACACAATTCCTATAGTAGGTTTTGATGCCCATTCTTCAGAACTTAACATCCGGTCATAAAAACCACTACCATAGCCTAAACGATAACCATTTATATCGCAAGCAACAGCAGGAATTAAAATTAAATCTACTTCTGATGAATGTAATAATGGTGCGTTTGATTCTGGTTCTAAAATACCATAATAGCCTTTTTGTAAAGAATTTCCTGGTTGCCAAATATGCCAAAATAAACTTTTTTTTACACACCGTGGAAATCCCCAATTTTTAATAGAAACTGTTGGATTTTCTCTATTATTTATAAATAATAAACTAAGGTCTACTTCTTGACGAAAACTAAAGTAAGCTAAAACAGTTTGAGATTTTTGAAATAGGGATAAATTTTGTAAGTGGTGGCAAAGGCGATCGCTCTTTTCCCTCCATTCTTTCTCTGACATAGACTGACGTTTTTTCAACAGTGAGCTTCTTAATTCTTTTTTGAGCATTAATCTAGTAAAATTACATTTAAAATATTCAGGTGGGTCATTTCAGTTATCAGTTATCAGTACCTCTGGAATAAGGAAGTTTGACATCTAGAATATTCTCTTTTCTCTTGGGAACGGGCAAGATGTCCATTCCACAAAACTATTAAAATCCCAAGCGCATTTATGTAACGCCTTGATTTCGGTTTCTTTCCTACTCCCAGTTTTTTCCACTCCTGCTCTCCCCTACTCCCTAACTCCCCTACTCCCCCACTCCCTTACCCCGAATTTCATTCCTCTTCATCATTAGATAAAGAATGAAGGTCAAGTGATAATTGTTGGGGAAGTCGATCTAGTTGGAAATACTGATGAAATTTATCTGTGACTTGTAACCAATAAGAACGAGATTCCTTTTGACGACGTTTACGAACAAACCCCAAGGCAACAAGCTCTGGGACGTGCTGATAAACTCCCGAACCACGAATATCTACTAATTCTGATTGACTAATACCTCCCTTGAGAGCGATCGCTGCTAAAGTCCTCAAAGCACCTACTCCCAACTCTGGTTGAATCAAAGATTCTATCAACTCAGCAAAAGTTGCTTTGAGTTGAAGACTATAGCCTTTTTCTGTTTCTACAATTTCTAAAGCAGTATGTCGGTGGGCGTATTCAGACATTAATTCGATTAAAGCATCTTTTACTTGGCCACGATCGCATTTGGCAATTTCAGCAATTTCAGAAATAGAGAGGGGTTGTCCCTTGAGGTATAAAATTGCCTCAATTTTGCTAGGAAGACTAAACATTTAGTATCATTACTCTGAGCGTGATTACCATGGGAAAACTTCGCAAACTAAATAAAGTGCGAAGTACTCTAGCCCGATTTTTTTATCATAAGGTCACTGTTACGTCAAACTTAAAGTCCAAATTTCATATCATCCTTCTGCTCTGTGCCTTTTGTTATATCAAATCCTATACCATTGGTATGATTCAATATTGTAGGGGTAAACGGCTGTTTACCCCTACTGACTCAGAAGCCAACTGATTTGATATCATCATATCAAAAATCAAAGTAAGTCCTTTATTTTAACAAACTTTTGTGTTATAATAAAATATTGTGTGTAAAATTACTGCAAATTCATGCCAAAACTAAAAACTCGCAAGGCAGCAGCTAGACGCTTTAAAGTCACAGGCAGTGGAAAAATCATGCGTCGTAAAGCTTTTAAGAGTCATCTGTTGCAACATAAAAGCTCCACTCGTAAGAGTCGTCTGTCTAAAATGGCTCTTGTCCATGAGACTAATGACGAAAATGTACGTTTAATGCTTCCATATTTGTAAAACTTTAGGGGAAAAATTATGACCAGGGTCAAAAGAGGTAATGTTGCTCGTAAACGCCGTAACAAAGTTCTTAAACTAGCTAAAGGATTTAGAGGTAGACAGTCTAAACTATTTAAAGTTGCTAATCAGCGAGTTATGCAGGCGTTACGCAATGCTTATCGCGATCGCCGTAAACGTAAACGGGACTTCCGTCGTTTATGGATTACTCGGATAAATGCTGCAGCTCGTCAACAGGGCATGAGTTATAGTCAACTGATAGGTAATATGAAAAAAGCTAATATTGGCATTAACCGTAAGATGTTAGCCCAATTAGCAGTTTTAGAGCCTGAAACTTTTGCTAAAGTAGTTGAACTAGCAAGTCAAGCTAAAGGATAATATCAACTAGAAAATTTAGGGAGTTGGAAACCGGGAATTTTTATTTTTTCTTTTGCGGGTTTAATACCCCACCGTCAACGGGAGGGCTTAAAATTGTTTGGGGTTATAAGACACGAAGTGGCTTGTTGAAGACTATCCCCATGCAATTTTACTTTCTGCCTTTCGGTGCGGAATGCTGCGCAAACAGCAGAAGAGCCTTCTTCAAGACAGTTATTTCCTACTTCCTACTCCACTCCTAAGATTTTGAATCTAGCCTTATTACCGATCAAAATTAATATTAATTATGGATAGCACTCTACCAGTTTTATACCTATTAATACTACTAATATTATTGTCTGTAGCAGGTATATTTGTCATTCGCCAGATTACTAAGACAAGGAAAACTGAAATTCAGCTTTCTAATTTGAAAAGTAAACTGACAAAAGAACAGGGAACAATAGATGAATATTATCAGCTTGGCAGTATATTGTTAGAAAAAAAATTGTATTCTCAAGCAACTGAATTGTTACAAAAAGCTCTGAAATTAAAAGACTCAGAAAATTCAGAAAGTTTTGCTAAAATTTATAATGCTCTTGGTTTTTCCTACTTTGCTAAAGAGCAATACGATATTGCTATTAGGCAATATAAAGAAGCATTAAAAATAGACCCTAATTATGTAACTGTTTACAATAATTTAGGCCATGCTTATGAGAAGAAAAAATTAACTGCTCAAGCTTTAGAAGCTTATGAGTCAGCATTAAAATGTGACCCAAAAAATGATACTGCAAAAAGACGTGCAGAATCTATGAGAAAACGTTTAATACCATCTTCTTGAAGAAGGCAGAGGCTCAACAATTAATAATTAATAATTAATAATTAATAATTAATTATTCGGTAAAATTACATGGGGATAGTCTTTGACACGCTACTCCGTGTCTTACAGCGCTTTTCAAGTTTATGAACCACATCTTCACACATCAAACCTTGTAGGAAGGTTCCATGGAACGTCCCTACTGTGGTCTACCCAAATGAAAACCGCTGTATAACCCCAAGCAATTTTAAGCACCGTATAGACGGTGGGGTATTAAACCCGCAGAGGTTTTCAGTACTTAAAAATATCACTTTTAACTTTTAACTTTTAACTTCTAACTTCTAACTTTTGACTTCTAACTTTTGACTTTTGAATTTTGAATTTATTGAAACGGTATAAGCTTCATCGGAATTTTCATCACAAACTCTGTACCTTTACCAGGATTAGAGTTACATTTTAGGCTACCGCCATGTTTCTCAACTACAATTTCATAGCAAATAGACAATCCTAGTCCAGTACCTTTACCAACATCCTTAGTAGTAAAGAAAGGGTCGAAAAGACGTTCTTTAACTTCTGGTGGAATACCAGTTCCATTATCCCGAATACAAATTTGTACAAATTTACCAACAATTTTAGTAGAAATTTCAATTAAGCTTGGCTCTAATTTAATTTGTTCGGTAGTCCGCTTTGGATCTTTTTCTTCAATAGCATCAATGGCATTACTAATAATATTAATAAATACCTGATTAAGCTCTCCTGGATAACATTCCACTGGTGGAAGATTACCATAATTTTTAACTATTTCAATGGCAGGAAAATTATGTCGCCTATTAATACGATTGTCTAAAATAGTAAGAGTACTATTAATTCCCTCATGGAGGTTAGTTTTTTTATGTCCAGATTCATCAAGGCGTGAAAAATTTCTCAAAGATTTGACGATATTTTCAATACGATTAGCTCCTACCTTCATTGAGTTAAGAAGTTTCGGTAAATCTTCCTGCAAGAATTCTAACTCCATCGCTTCTATTTCTTCCTGAATTTCAGGATGTGGGTTAGGATAATGGGTTTGATATAGCTCAATCAAATTGAATAAATCTTGAGTATATTTCTTAGCATGAGAAAGATTGCCATAAATAAAACTGACAGGATTATTAATTTCGTGAGCTACTCCTGCTACAAGTTGACCCAAACTAGACATCTTTTCATTTTGAATCATCTGAGCTTGAGTCCGCTTCAGTTTCTTGAGAGTAGTTTCTAATTCTCTTGTCTTGCTGCGACTTTGATTATAAAATTCTGCTTGAGTCAAGGCAATATCTAACTGTTCCACTACAGCTTGTAGTAAACTAATTTCTGTATCACTCCAGTGACGTGCCTGAGTGTGATTATTACATATTAATGCTCCAATTTGACCTGATGTTTTTTGAAAGGGAACAGACAGAAAAGATTGAATTTTTAATGATTTGAGCAATTGTTGAAAAGTTCGATCTGGTTCTAAGTCAGTATCAACTACTTTGATAACTTCTAAATGTAAAGCCTTCCGATAGATCGAACCTAATATCGAAGTTGGGTATTTCTTTGGTATATCGGACAAACCTGGAAGTTGAGATACATTACTAATATACCAATAAGGTTCTTCTGCATCAGTGCAATACCAGGAAAAAAGACATCGATCTGTTTGCATCAACTCCCGAATTCTATTGAGAGTAGTATTTAGAATAGTTTCAATATCCAAGGACTGGCGTATCTGACTGATAATTTGGTTAAAAAGTTGTTCTCGTTGAACCTTTTCTCGTAACAGTTGTTCGGTAAGCTTGAGTTCAGTAATATCTCTTGTCATACCTACAATACCAATAATATTGCCTTCAGCATCTTGAAAAGGTGTTTTTGTCGCGAGCAAGGTTCTGAGTTGGCCTTGTATAGGCACAACTTCCTCATAATCTTTTGAAGTGCCACTATTAATAGTTTGGCGATCGGTATTTCTGATTTCTCGTACAACTTCTAGAGGCAATATAACTGTATCATCCTTGCCAAGAAGATCGTCAACTGATTGATCAAAACTCTCAGCAAAAGCAGAGTTAACTAGCAGAAATTGTCCTTGTAAATTTTTGGCAAAAATTAAATCTGTCGTACTATTAATTACTCCATTTAATAGGTTGTAACTCTCTTTTATTTTTGCTTCTGCTTGCTTGCGATCGCTAATATCCCTACAAATATAAATAAGTCCCACATCTGTCATCGTCAAAGCAATTTCCTGCTCAAACCTTGTACCATCTTTCCGTTTAGCAACATACTCTCCACGCCAAAAACCTTGTCGATCAATTACAGGAAAAGCCTCTTTCTTGATACGTTCTAATTCTTCCTGTTCATATAAAATATGCCAACTTTTCCCTAGTAACTCTTCTGCGTTATCGTACCCAAGAATCTGTAGATGAGCATGATTTATGTATGAGTAATGTTCTCCATCAGCTAAAATTGCAATCCCATCAATTGCTGCTTCAATTGCCATCATTTGTTGTTTGAGTTGTTCTTCTACTCGCTTGCGTTCAGTGATATCTGCATAAGTACCAAGAATACCGAATATTCTACCATTTTCATCAACTAAAGGAACTTTGCAAGTATCTAGCCAAACTTGCTTGCCATTAGGAAGTTGTCTTTGCTCAACTAAGTGCATTTGTGGTTTGCCAGATAACATAATTTCTCGATCGCTCTGTTGTTCTAATTTTGCCTCCTCCTCACTCAAGGCTAAATTATAGTCTGTATTACCAACAATTTCTGAGCAAGGTTGGTGATTTATTTCTCTAAGAAATGTACTATTACAACCTTTGTAAATACTATTGCAGTCTTTCCAGAAAATAGCTTGGGGCAAAGTATCTACAATAGTTCTGAGTAACTGTCGCTGTTCGACTAATTCAGATTGAATTTTTTGGCGTTCTGTGACATCATGCGCCATAGTGAAAATGCTAATTAGCTGACGATCATCATCATAAAACGCAAAATTGTGCCACTCACAAATAATAATTTTTCCTGTTTTAGTCATATTTTCATTGATACTGAATGTTCCTCCTGTTCCTGCAAGTAACTTTTGAATTACTAGATCTACATCATCTTGCGCTGAGGGAGAAACAAGATTAAATTCTGAGTTCGACTTGCCAAAGACTTCTGCTTTGCTATAACCAAAGATTTTTTCTGCCGTATGATTCCAGTCAACAACGCGAAAGTCAGCATCCCATTCTATTGCAGCTAGAGGAGACTTTTCAAAAAAATATCTTAATTTTTCTTTGCTCTGACGCAAGGCAACTTCAGTTTTCTTTAGTTCAGTAGTGTCAAGAATAATGCCATCCCAATAGACATTTCCATCTTTTTGTTTGCATGGCATTGCAGTTGCTTGTAGCCACTTTAGTTTGCCAGAAGGGGTGGTAATTCTATATTCTGTTTGCCATACTGCTTCAAGTGTGAATGCCTGAGTTTTAGACTGCTGGACGATAGGGAGATCGTCGGGGTGAACTAATTCCCACAACATACTATTATTTTGAAGGGCAACTTCAGGATCGAGTTCGTAGATATCATAACAACCGTCACTCAGGAAGGTAAATTTTCCTGTGGGGTCTGTAGGACATTGACAATATTGATAAAAAAGTCCAGGGGTGCTAGCAGCAATACGTTGCCAACGAGCTGTAACTTCTTGTAGTTGTGCTTCTGTGTGCTTTTTCTCAGTGATATCTTCGATGGATACTACTATACCTGTCACATTTCCTTCTTGGTCATGGAGTGGTACTTTGTTGGTATTGAGCCAAGCTTGACTACCATCTTGACGATGTAGAGTTTCTATAATATTAAACTCTGGAGTATTAGTCTCCATAATTCTCAAATCGCACTCCCGATACCAATCAGATTCTTCTGTTGTCGAAGGCAGATCGTAGTCATTTTTACCAATAATTTCTGTAGGTGATGAAAAACCACAAATTTGAGCAGCGTGATGGTTGCACCCTAAAAAAACGCTGTTTCGGTCTTTCCAAAAAATCATTTGAGGTAAGCGATCAATAATTGATAACAATAGCTGTTGTGAGTGTTGAAGCTGTTTCAACTCAGTGATATCTTGAGAAAATGTTACTAAATAACTAATTTTTTCTTGACTATTACGCAGAGGAATTTGATGGATGGCTAAATAGCGTTCTTCTGTATTGTCATTTAGTTTTATTTGAGTAGTTTTTTCTACTGGATGTTTATCGTTTGTTATTCTGCTGAGTTCTGAAATTTTAGTTTGATTTTCATGGCTTTGTTGCTGAAAAGCATGATTGCTATAAAATATTTCCTGGTTCGTCAAATCTTGACAAATCAAGCTTTCAGGTAAAATATCTAATATTTGTTCCAACTGATATAGACGTTCTTGAAGAATAGCATTTTCATTTTGTAAATCAACTAACTGTTTTTGGCAGGTGCGCAAACTGTTGACATCAGATTTCATAACTATTTATTCGCTAATATTAGGAAATTATATGATTTTGATTAGTTAAACATTCACTAATATCATAACTAATATCATTGTTTTTGACATCTGTATTTATATATAGTTAAAGCGTACAAATTTTGATGAGTTTCACAAACAAAAGAGTCAATAACTGCTTGATCAAACTGATACAATAAGTCACATAGAATTACTTCTTGATATTTACTTCCTGATTCTACTGAGGCCGTCGGCGGTTACTCATCCACAGGCATTCATATCAAAGCAGAGGGCAGCTATGCTGTTTGCGTAGCATGACCTAGGAAAGGGTTTCTTCCAATTGTGACTTAATTCTATACACGCTCCGATGCTACCGGACATGATATAAGTTCTCAGATGATAAAGCAAGTTTATGGTTGGCTAACATTAATCAAATCAATTCTTATCCATAAATTATTAATTACTTCTCCCTATTGCCCATTGCCTATTCCCTATGCATGGAGGAGATGTCTAATGACTATTAAATCTTAATCATAACTGATTATCTGATAGGGTAGCTCCCCCGGAGGGGACACATGATATAATTAACTTCTATTATAGCGCTACGCATTAAGGTTAGGACATAAATAGAAGCTGAAACCCTTTTGTATTCGCCTGTTGCCTTTCGCGTAGCGCTATACTTTTGACTTTTTGATTTTTTAAAGGTAAATTATGAGTTCTTGGCAAGATAGTTTCAAGAAATTTACAGGTAAAACTCGATTTGTTGTCTCTCGTTTATTTATTCACTTAGCGGGTTCAGAGGTAACGCCTCTATTGGGTGTTTTGAATCGAGCTGTGAGGGAGATAGTTGCATCAGAAGGTAACTTGGAAGTAGCAGGGGAAGAACTGGTTGAAGTCTGTCAAAGTCTCCTACAATATGATACCTATTGGCAGTCTGCTGCTAATGAGGGAGATGTAATTTGGAATGAAGGAGAAGCAGGAGATTTCTTTGACGAACTGTTTACAGACTCGGCTTCTCGTTACCTAAGCTCTGGGGACAATGAAGATTATGAAGTAGATGACCAACCTCTAACTTTATCACCTACTGGTAATTTAGTAGTAATGCTCACAGTTGCTTTTGAGGGAGAAGTGCCAGATATTGAAGCCGATCTTGCTAGCATGGGTGCAATGACTTTAGCATTAAAAGCTTTAATTAATCTGCATTATCAAGAAAAACTGCGAGGTATTCAAATACATTTTTCTCCAGCACGTTTAGGGGATGAATTAGACAATGAACAACTATTACTCAATTTTTCAGAATTGATTCCCCTGTAGGTTATTTCAGTTATCCGTTATCAGTACCTCTGCAATAAGGAGGCTACGAAAATACGGAATTCTCTTTTTTTTATCCCCTTAAAAGGGGAGGATTTAGACCACAATTTCTCGGTAAAACTTAGGATAGTTCGGTTTATCAAGATAATTGGGTCGCGCAACCCCACCTTTTAAGGCGATCGGGTTTTTGGAGGGTTGCTCAAAATCACCTACTTCCCAGGAGGGGAAGGGTTAGGGGTGGGTTAACTTCTGACTTCTGACTTCTGACTTCTGACTTATGGCTTCTAAGTTCGTTATTCCCCTCTCAAAAATAAAATCAAGGTAGAATAATAAGTAAAACTGACTCAAAATTAGATTATTTAGGAGCGATCATAAAATATGTTGCGTAAATTGACAGTATTGTTTATGTGTTTAACATTGTGTTGGACAACAGTTGCCTGTGGCAGTTCAAACACAACTTCATATCAAAACTCAAATCCCAATATTTCCTCCAACCCTAGTAGGCAAAACCAAAATCAAGTCACTCAGGGAGAATATCCCGTACAACAGGCAACCTATAATGATGCCAACGGCGAATATACTCTAATGTTGCTGAATACTCCAGCAGGTAAACCACCGATGTATAGTACGACAGATTTGCAAATGGCAAGTTTGACTGAGGAAGAAATTCAGGAAGGTAAAACTAACTATGCTGAAATTAATGGCAACCAAGCTAGTTTACACATCAAACCAGACTTTAAAATTGAATATGTACACAACGTAACTGAAGTTCAAACCGATCCCCAAACAGGTAGACAAGAAACAATAATTGTGCGTCGGGAGTCTAACTTCTGGACACCTTTTGCTGGAGCAATAGCAGGTCAGGTAGTTGGTGGAGCAATTAGTAATATGTTGTTCAGACCTCAATATTATGTACCGCCAGTTTATCAACCTGGTGGAGTAATGACTGGTTATGGTGGGTATGGCAATAGCTACGACCAAGCTGTTAACCGATATCAAGAACGTTATCAAGCTCCACCAGCAGCAGTGAAAAATCGTCAAACATTGCGTGCTACAGGTGTAACTAATTCAACTAGAAGTAACAACACTCGCAAACAGCAGCAAAATCTCAATCGTTCTACAGGAAGCGGTGCTAGTGCAAGTGACTTGCGTCGCTCCGAGCAAGCAAAACCTCGCCAACAACGTCGTAGTTTTGGTAGTGGTGGGTTATCTCCCTCTCGTCGCGGTGGTGGTTTTGGTTCTAGACGACGCCGTTAATGAAGTCAGAAGTCAGAAGTCAGAAGTTAGAAAGGGGGTGAGGCGTTAATGAAGTCAGAAGTCAGAAATCAGAAGTCAGAAGTTATAGTCATTCTGAATAAGACTGGAACACTTTTTTAGCTGAAACTCTTTCAAGGCAGGAAACCCTTGTCTCAATCTTAAAGGGTTTGCGGAGCAGTCCGGAACGGAAAGCAATCTCAAGTCCTAGTTTTTCGTACCTCATGCGTAATGCGTAAGTCCTGATTTATCTACAATTATAGCCACAACAATTAATTAATTGGAGAAGGGGTGAACAACTGTTTGCCCCTAAATTTTATGCTCATAAAAAAATGTAAAATAACTCTATAGTCAACTTCTTCACCTAATATCAAATGTTAATTAATTGGCAAGACTTAATAACAGAAATTAATTTTAAACATAAACAATGCCAAGACGACCCGATGAATGCTATGGCATTTGCTTATTCTTTAGGGCAATTATTGCTAGAAACTCAAGCTTTATTTTCTCCCACTGAATGGCAATCTTGGCTCAAAAAGAATTGCAATTTCTCAGAAAGTTGCGCTGAATCTTATCTGCAAATAGCTAAAAGTTGGCCTAGTTTCCGGACACAATTAGATGCTTATAGAAAAGTAGATTTATCTGCCATGGAGAATATACCCCAGATGTCACTTATTTCCTCAGAGTCAAATTATAATGTTGAAGAAGATGTGAATACAGAAGCTAATCAAATTATTCCTTTATTGAACAATACTGAAAATTTTTCGACTTCTATTCCCGAGTCTGAAAAATCTGAAAATGCCACAATTATTAACTTTTATCTTCCTGGGAAAGTAGTTCCAAAAGCACGCCCACGAGTTACTACTAAGGGTACTTATTTACCACCTCGATATCGTGCTTGGAGAAATCAGGCAGAAGTAGAAATTTACCGTCAAGTTTCTGAGCTTAATTTAGAAGTAAATTTACCAATTCAAAGAGCAGCTATTTCTATCAGTTTTTGTGGTAAACATCGTACTAATTCTGATTTAGATAATTTAGCAGGGGCTTGTCTTGATGCTTTAACTTTAAAGGGTGCTGGAGTACTACAGGACGACCGCTTGAGTTGTATTCCTAAGCTGACTATTGAATATATTCCTAATGTTAAGGAAACAGGAGTTCAGATTAAAATTGAAATACTTCCTGTGGAATAAGTCTTTGAATAATAGGTTTTAAGTTAAGATATGATATATCAATAATCAACATTTAATTTTGATAAGATTTGATATATTTATCGAAAAAAAATTATATCCATTAGAAGAAATGTACAGTTATATTATGTGCGAAAATTAGTTATAATTTGTAAGCATTCAGCCATCAGCTATTAGCTAGCCTCCTATGGTCGGAACTGCGCAATTCAGCTATTAATTTTGAGGAAGGTAAAAATAATTGAGAAATTGAGACAGAATAAAAGTTACTGTTAAAGTCCCCTTCCTAAACCTCAGAAGTAATGAATCATTAGGGTTTGCTGATAGCTGACTGCTAATAGCTGTTTGCGCAGCAGTCCGCAGGAAATGCTTACTATAATTTAGACTTAGTAGTCAAGAGTTGGTACTTAAATATAGTAATACCATTTCTCAAAAAGAATGCTATATCTGATTGGGTAGGTAAATGTGGTTCCTGTATGAGGTGTGGGGAGAGGAAAAGTAGGAAAAATAATTACTAACAGACTAATAATTGTCAAAAACAGACTTTGAATCTTGGTAAATATTTGACTGTTGAAGTATAGCTGAAGTATAGCATTACTTTTGGTAATTGGTATAATTGTATAAATTTACGGAATAATTAAGGTTTAAAGCCTCTACTTTAAAGGAGAAACAAGCGGTCGTTTTGCTGGCGCACAACTCTGACAACGCCCTGCGCGACATGTTTGCGTTTGCGCAGCATCCCGTAGGGAAGCATTCCGTAGGAAAAAGCGTAGCTTCCCCGTTGGGTGGGATAGCGAGGTCTCGGAGCTGGCCGACCATCGACTAAGAGAAGAAAAAATTTTCATGATTAGTCAATCCTATCCGTTTTAAAGGAGAGGTAATTGTTAATTATTAATTATTAATTATTGAAAGTAGCTTCTAGAATAAATTACCGTTTATTTATAGAGAATGTTGAAGTTATAATGAGTTTATGGATATAAATAAATTCACTCAAAGAATATAAAATGAGAAATTGGAAACATTTTAGATTAATTATCGGTACTGGATTTTTCCTTATTGTTTGTCCATTTCTAGTAACAGATAAAATACATATACATTCAAAGGCAATTGCACAAAAGACTACAAAATATAGCGATAAAACTACGTTTCGCTGGCACGATCGCCTAACCCAAGAAAATTTAGAAATAGAAGCACAACAACTTGAGGATCGAGCTACACAACAATTTCAAAATGGCGAATTAGAAGCAGCTTTAGAAACTTGGCAACAGGTATTAGAAATTTGTCATCAACAGGGCGATCGCGATAGCGGAACGGAGTTCTATCGCTTTAATATTAGTAGTACTCTCTATAGCATGGCAACTATTTACAAGCAACAGCAGAAGTATCAGCAAGCTTTAGAGTATTATCAGCAAGCACTGGAAATTCGTCAACAGTTAGGAGACCAAGAGCTAATTGCTGCTACTCTACACAATATTGGTACAGTTTATCATCATCTTAGTCAATATCCTCAAGCATTAGAATCATTAAACCAAGCATTAGTAATTCGTGAACAACTTGGCGATCGTACTGCTATTAGTCGAACTTTAAATGAAATTGCTATTATTTACGATACTCAAGGTAGATATTCCCAGTCTTTGGAGTTTTATCAAGAGGCTTTAAAAATTGCTAAACAGGAAAAAGATAGTGCAAATATTAGTGCAATTTTAAGTAATATGGGGTTGGTTTATTCTCAGTTAGGTCAATATGAACAAGCTATCAATTTTTATCAGGAAGTTTTAAAGACTAACCCCTCAACAAAAGCTACAATTTTAAATAATATTGGCGCTATTTATCGTCGCTTAAAAGAGTTTCCAAAAGCCTTAGAATTTTATCAACAAGCTTTGGCAATTCATCGGAAAAATCAAGACCGTGTTGGTATTGCTACAACTCTTGATAATATAGGTGTAATTTATCGAGAACAGGGCAAAAATTCTCAGGCATTAGAATCTCATCAGGAAGCATTAATTATTCGAGAAGAATTAGGCGACAAGGAAGGTCAAGCAGCTACACTTCATCATATTGGTATAGTACATCGTGAGTCAGATAGACATCCAGATGCTTTACAATTTCTGACTCATACTTTAATTATTGATAGACAACTTGGTAATCAGGATGGAGAAAGAATTACCCTGGCAAATATCGGTAAATTATTAGAAAGAAAAAATCACCCTCAATTAGCAATAATCTTTTATAAACAATCAGTTAATATTACTGAAACTATTCGCAAAGATTTAAAAGTATTACCAGTAGAACAGCAGAAGTATTATATAGAAAGTGTTGCAGAAATATATCGTACTTTAGCTGACTTATTGCTCCAAGAAAAACGCGCCATAGAAGCACATCAAATTCTAGATTTATTGAAAGCACAAGAGATATTTGAATATATAGGAAGCTTAAAAACTGATGAGGATGAATATACTGAAATTCCACTGCTAGAACTGGAAAAAAAATTCTGGAAAAGGTATACTCAACTAATGAATGAAGTCGGCACTAACCAGGTTGAGGAACGGAATGTTTCGTCAGAAAAATTGCTGAGTATTCATAATTTTATTGATAGTGAAGAAGTGGCAAAAATTGTCTCAGAATTAGATGAAAATGCTCATGGTCAAAAACTTACTTCGGATCTGTTGCTTTCCTTAAAGTATGAACTTCAAGAACATAAACAGCAAGATACAGTAATCTTATATCCATTACTTCTAGAAGACCGCTTAGAATTAATATTAGTCAGTGCTAATTCCGATCCAATTCATCGCACCGTTTCAGTAACCAAGGAAGAATTTAGCCAAGCTATCCTTGAATTAAGAGTCAGATTAATTAATAGAAATAAAGCCCAATCATTATCTAGAGGAAATAATAATCAATCCGATCGAAAAGTTATGGAAGCTGGAGCAAAACTTTACGATTTGTTGATAAAACCTATAGAACCTCACCTCAAAATCATTAATGCTAAAACTATTGTTTATGCACCCGATGGTCAACTACGTTATCTTCCTTTAGCAGCACTATATGATGGAGAAAAATGGTTATTAGAGAAGTTTAAAATCAATAATATTACCACTGCTAGTTTAATGGATTTAACTCCAAAAACAGAGATTAATCCTCTAATTTTAGCAGGTGCTTTAACAGAGGGAATTTATAATTTCCAAGTAGGCAAAAAAAACTTTGATTTTGAAGGATTACCTTTTGCTGGAGTAGAGGTAGAAAAATTAGCAACGATGTTTCCTCAAACCAATAAATTATTAGGTAATGCTTTTACTAAAAAAGCTATGGAATCACAAATGGATAACTATAACATTGTACATTTTGCCACTCATTCTGCTTTTGTAAATGGTCATCCAGAAGAATCTTTTATACTATTTGGAGATGGCAGTCGAGCTAGCCTACGAGATGTGAAAGATTGGAATTTAAGTAATGTAGAATTAGTAGTTTTGAGCGCTTGTCAAACTGGCGTGGGAAAACAGTTAGGAAATGGGGTAGAAATTCTCGGTTTTGGTTATCAAATACAAGAAGCTGGTGCATTAGCAACTTTGGCAACTTTATGGCAAGTTGATGACCAGGGTACTCATGAATTTATGAATTATTTTTATGCAGCTTTGAAGAATGGTGCAACTAAAAGTGAAGCAGTGCAAAAAGCACAAATTAGTATGATTAATAGTGAGTTTAGTCATCCTTATTATTGGGCACCATTTATTTTGATTGGTAATGGATTTTGAATAGGCAAGGGAATTACATCAAAGTCAGAAAAATGGCTATAACCCTTGTTCAACAATTAATAATTAATAATGGCTTTTGATGTAAATATATTAAGAAAACAACAGGATAATTTTGAGAAAAAACAAAAATTTCAAGGAGATAAAGCTGATGAAGGAGTAGAGAGAACAAATACACCAAAAAAGAAGCCAAGAAAAAAAGAAATGCTGCCAGAAATCAAAGAATAAAATCAATAAAAAGCTAAAAAGAGAATATTTGTAGACCATGTAATAAGATTAATTAAAATATTTGGAGTTGCTAGAGAAAGGTTAAGATAAAAAGATAATAATTATGAAAAAGTAATCTTAACAATATGTGGTATAGTCCGATTAAGAATTGGTTCATTTATATTAGTATAAATCATAAAAAGTAGAGATAAAAATAAGAAATAAAAGTGCAATAGATATTTAGAATAGTAACACAAAGTATTTCTGATACCCATAAAACCGTACAAGTTAACTATTTTAATGAGTAGCGATCGCTCCACTAAAGATAGTTAGGATAGGCGTTTGAGTATTTTTGGAGATGTTTATTGGACAATAGTTATTACTCTGGCGATCGGCGTACGCTTTGTTTGGCAATTATTATTAGACTTGTCGCTAAATAGAGGGAAAAAATCGCTCCAACCTAGATAGAGCAATAATTCCAAGGCTTTTTAGCTGCCAATAGCTACAATCGTTATAGAACAAAGTTTTTGGGGATTTTTGAAGTTATAAAGCGACAAGTCTACTATTTAACTATTGGACAATAGTGATTACTCTGGCGATCGGCGTAAGCTTTGTTTGGCAATGATTACTATTTAACTATTGGACAATAGTTATTACTCTGGCGATCAGCGCACGCTTTGTTTGGCAATAATTACTATTTAACTATTGGACAATAGTTATTACTCTGGTGATCGGCGTACGCTTTGTTTGGCAATGATTACTATTTAACTATTGGACAATAGTTATTACTCTGGTGATCGGCGTACGCTTTGTTTGGCAATGATTACTATTTAACTATTGGACAATAGTGATTACTCTGGCGATCGGCGTACGCTTTGTTTGGCAATGATTACTATTTATCTATTGGACAATAGTTACAGCAGTTTCCGCACGTTATTGTTGTACATATGCGGAGCAAGTGCGGCAGCTATATACTTTCATGCAACAAAGCCATTAATAATTAATAGACTTGCCGCTTTATAACTTCAAAAATCCCCAAAAACCTTGTTCTATAAGGATTGTAGCTCTTGGTGGCTAAAAAGCCTTGGAATTATTGCTCTGTCTAGGTTGGAGCGATTTTTTCCTTCTATTTAGCGACAACTCTAATAATTACCTCTCCTTGAAAACGGATAGGATTGACTAATCATGAAAATTTTTTCTCTCTTGGTCGATTGGATATGGCAAGGAGACCTCGCCATCCCACCCTACGGGAAGCTACGCTTTTTCCTGACGGAATGCTCCGCAAACATGTCGCGTAGCGTTAACGGAGTTGTGCGCCAGCAAAACGACCGCTTGTTTCTCCTTTAAAGGAGAGGCTTTAAACCTTAATTAAACCATTTTGGAAAAAGAATGTTACGAATAATAATTGCAATATAAAGACTTTAGAGAAGATGTCCTTTTGACAAAGCGGTGCGACCCCGCGACGACGACAGCTCGCTTGCGGAACGCGCACCAAGAGAGGGAATGCTGACCAAGAGAGGGAACGCGCACCAAGAGAAAAAGAGAATTTCCGACCTAAAAACTGGTATTGAAGTCATTTCCATACGAATCCTGACTCCTGAGTGCCCCTTCTGGGAGGGGGAGGGGCGAGGGGTGGGTTGACTCCTAAGAAATAGCCTAACTATTTGTAGCAAACAGTTATCAAATTGGTATTATTCAGTATTGACATCCTCCCGACGCTGCTCTACGAGACAGCGCGGGATTCCTAACCATCGCGCTCTTAGGCCTTTCTGCTGCCTCTTGCAGAGGAGCTGCGCTAACAATGCACCAGCCTCCAAGGTCGAGCCTCTTTTCGGTCTTACAGTCGCTCCACAGACTGACACTGCTAGCCCAGCAGCCATATTTTAAGTATAACACACTATTGAAAAAACCGCAAAATTGATTGGTTTTCCCATGCGACGCTCCCCTAATAGCTGCCGCACTTGCTCCGCCTTTTCCTGACGGAATGCTCCGCTTTCCATGTCGGCGACAGCCGTTAACGTGCGTTATGCGCCAGCAAAACGGGAGAGCGCGGGTCTTCAACCAACGTTGAGATAAAGGAATTATAACTTTTTGACATAAAAACCTCTTGCTATCTATCTTTGAGCCTATTTTTTGCTGCTGTTTTGTGTAAGTCCCGCTAACTATTTGTAGCAAAAATTTATCACATTGGTATAACTTTATCAATATTGCCCAAGTTACATTAACTGTGGCTGAATTTAGCATCTAACTAAGGAGACTGTTGCATGACAGATACATTACGATTTGGTATTGTGGGAACGGGATTAATTGCCAAGGTGATTGCCCAAGGATTAGTCGATGCCAAAAATTGTGCTTTAGTGGGAGTGGCTAGTCGTTCCATTTCTCGGGCACAGGAGTTTGGCCAGCAATTCGGAGATGTTAAAGGGTTTGACAGTTGGCAAGATTTAATTGCTTGGTCTGGGGTGGATGCAATTTATATTGGGACTCCTACTGCCTTAAAAGAAGAAATTGCTGTGGTAGCTGCGCAACAGAAAAAGCACGTTTTAGTGGATAAACCCTTTGCAACGTTAGAGTCTTTGCAAAAGATTACCGTAGCCTGTAGAGAAAATCAAGTCTTGTTTATGGATGCAACCCATTTTGTCCATCATCCCAGAATTGCAACCATTAAGCAAACTATGGAGGAAAACATTGGTAAGGTTCAAGCGATACGAAGTGCCTTCTATTTTCCCGTTAGCGATCGCAGTAATATTCGTTTCAATCCCGAATTGGAACCAACAGGAGCTTTAGGGGACTTAGGTTGGTATAATATGCGGGCAACAGTTGAATTTTTAGCTCCTAACATTAATTTAAGCCAAACTTCAGTCAAAGTTAAACGAGACACCGAAACTGGGGCGATCGTTCGTTGTTGTGGTATGCTCGCTTTTGATGATGACAGTACCTCGACTTGGGATGCAGGATATACTTCAGGTGCGATAACAATGGATTTGGCTTTAATTGGTACAAAAGGCATTATTACCCTAGATGATTTTGTGTTAGATTGGGTGAATAGTTTTGCCTTTGAAAATCCTAATCTCAAGGCGGGTTTTTATCTCAAAAATGGTATGGATACCCGTGGGGATGTCAAATTTATTGAGGTAAAAAGTGAGCAAAGTTCTCAGGTGAAAATGATTGAAAATTTTGCTGACGTGGTGTTCAATGGTGTGACTAATTCTACAATAAATTATTGTCAAGTGAGTGAAAAAACTCAAACTTTATTAGATGCAATTTATGGTTGTATTTAGTTATTAACAGGACTTACGCAAGATGTGAAACTATACACCAATTGTAGAGGGTGAATGCCATTCGCCCCTAGAAGATATGGTGGTTATGCGTAAGTTCTTTTCCTGTTAATGCTAGGATGAAATTAGACAATTTACTAAGAGGATATCTGAAAAGTTTTTTGATACTGAATTTTGCCCCCCGAGCAAGCCAACTTTGGGGGGGAACAAGAGTCAATTTGCTTCTAAAAGTCCCCCAAAATTGGGGGATGCGCGGGGGCTTTGATTTAGCAAATGGGACTTCTCAGACAACCTCTAAAAGACAAAACCTCTAAAAGACAAACCGATGAAATATAACAAACTTGGTGATAGTAACCTAAATGTATCAGAAATTTGTTTAGGGACTATGACTTATGGGCAACAAAATACCATTGAAGAAGCTCATCAACAACTTAATTATGCTGTTGCTGAAGGTATTAATTTTATTGATGCAGCAGAAATGTATCCAGTGCCAACTAAGGCTGAAACTCAAGGAAAAACAGAAGAATATATTGGTGAATGGTTAGTTAAACAACAGCGAGATAAATTAATTATTGCTACCAAAATTGCTGGACCTAATCCTAAAATTACTTGGATTCGTGGGAGAAATAATCAAGTTAACCGCCCCAATATTCAGCAAGCAATAGAAGACAGTTTGCGTCGTCTTCAAACTGACTATATTGACCTCTATCAAATACATTGGCCTGACCGTTATGTACCTCTATTTGGGGCACCAGATTATGACCCAAATAACGAACGAGATACAACACCTATTGCCGAACAATTAGAAGTATTTTCTGAGTTAGTTAAGGCTGGAAAAATTCGTTATTTAGGAGTAAGTAATGAGACAAGTTGGGGAGTCTGTGAATTTTGTCATTTAGCAGAAAAATTAGGTTTACCAAAAATAGTTTCGATTCAAAATGCTTTTAGTTTAGTTAACCGTGTTTTTAATATAAACTTAGCCGAAGCTTGTCGATTTAATAATGTGGGATTAATGGCTTATAGTCCTCTAGCTTTTGGTATTTTAACTGGTAAATATTTACATGGAATTCCAGAAAATTCTCGTCTATCTTTATTTCCTGGATTTGAGCAACGTTATCGTAAAACAAATTTGACTGAAGCAATAAAAAGTTATGTAGAAATTGCTCATAAAAATAATATGACTCCCGCACAGTTAGCATTAGCTTATGTCAGTTCCCGATGGTTTGTAGCTAGTACAATTATTGGGGCAACAACTATGGAACAATTGAAGGAAAATATTAGTAGTGTGGAGATAAATTTGACTGAGGAAATTATTGCTGAAATTGATGAGGTTCATGCTAAATATCCTAATCCTACACCTTAGAATAAAAGAGTAAAGAGTAAAGTGAAAATTATTCAGTTTAAGTTTTAGCTAGTAGATATAGGGAGAGTTAACGAAGTCAGAAGTCAGAAGTCAGAAGTCAGAAGTTATTTTTGTAACAGAGATTTTGAGCAACTCTCCAAAAATATTGCGCCTTAAAAGGCGAGATTTTAGACCCATGTTGTTTTGATAAATTTTGAGAAAATAATTCCTTATGAAATAGCTAATGGTAGTGTATCGTTTCATCTAAAAATGTGCATTAGCTTTTAACTTAAAAATTCTTACTTTTGACTTTTGACTTTTGACTTTTGAATTTAATCTAATGCACTATTTTAGGTGAAACAGTCCAGTAGTCCAGTAGGGTGTGTTAGCGCTAGCGTAACGCACCAAAAACTATATATAGTGTCTTGGCGTAAGTCCTGTACTAATATCTTCATCAGTTGACTTTTGTTATCTTCTATCAACTTCTCAAATAGACTAACTAACTTTAATTTATTATGGAAAATATTACCATTCCAGTTGACTCTGAAATAGCCAAAGCGTACCGAGAAGCAGAACCGGA
>NZ_JAAHGH010000001.1:135096-327597 GCF_010672525.1 Okeania sp. SIO2B3
ATCAGTTGACTTTTGTTATCTTCTATCAACTTCTCAAATAGACTAACTAACTTTAATTTATTATGGAAAATATTACCATTCCAGTTGACTCTGAAATAGCCAAAGCGTACCGAGAAGCAGAACCGGAAAAACAGCAAAATGTGCTTCTTGTTTTTAACCTTATTCTTAAAGAACTTTTCAAAGATGCAAGTTTTGAAGAAATTGTTCAGCAAATTCGTCAAGAAGCGGACGAAAATGGTTTAACACCTGAAATCTTAGAAGAATTATTACAAGATTAGTAGATTACGAATTATTTTAGATACTAATATCTTAATCAGTTGACTTTTGTTATCTTCTATCAACTTCTCAAATAGACTAACTAACTTTAATTTATTATGGAAAATATTACCATTCCAGTTGACTCTGAAATAGCCAAAGCGTACCGAGAAGCAGAACCGGAAAAACAGCAAAATGTGCTTCTTGTTTTTAACCTTATTCTTAAAGAACTTTTCAAAGATGCAAGTTTTGAAGAAATTGTCCAGCAAATTCGTCAAGAAGCGGACGAAAATGGTTTAACACCTGAAATTTTAGAAGAATTATTACAAGATGAGTAGATTACGAATTATTTTAGATACTAATATCTGAATCAGTTGACTTTTGTTATCTTCATCAACTCCTCAAATAGATTAACTAACTTTAATTTATCATGGAAAATATTACCATTCAAGTTGACCCTGAAACTGCCAAAGCTTACCGAGAAGCAGAAGCAGAAAAACAGCAAAAAATCCAAATTTTTCTTAACCTAATGCTGAAAAAAGCGATTAGCCAAAAACCACTCTTAGATATCATGGAAGAAGCGAGTCAACAAGCAATTGCTAATGGAATGACACCAGAGATTTTAGAATCAATTCTTAATGATGAAAACTAAGCGTATCTTCAATAATTGATAATTGATAATGGATAATTGATAATTACCTCTCCCTAAAACGGATAGGATTGAATAAAAGGAAAATTTTTTCTTGTTTCCCCTTGAAAGGGGAGGCTTTAAACCTAAATTATTTAATTATTTAATTATTAATTATTCGGTAATTGATACAAACATAATTGTAAGTGCATTAATATTCTCTAAATCGACCACAATGCAAGCCTTTAGAGAAGCGAAAGAAAACGGATTAATCTTAATTTCTGCTGAAATTTTATCAGAATTAATTGATGTACTCAGTCGTCAAAAATTTGACCGCTATCTATCAAGAGAAATTCGTGAATATTTTTTAGCTAATTTAACCAAAGAAACAGAATTAATAGCTATTACCGAAACAATTGATATTTGTCGAGACCCTAAAGATAATAAATTTTTAGAATTAGCTGTTTCTGGAAATGCTACTCATATTATCACAGGAGACAAAGACTTATTAGAATTGCATCCTTTTCGAGATATTTTGATTGTTACACCAAGTCAATTTTTAAGTAGTTTATCTTGAAACAAAATACCAAAAACATGAAAGAATAATTTGAATCCTTAGAGTTTATGGGTATACAAAAATATGATACTTATTGACAAATAACCTCCTGTTTAGCATCAAAAAACAATTTAATTATTATGATTATTTTTATTTTCATCCAGATGCTCCTCAACCTTCAAATCTTTTAGCGATAATTCAGGAACTTCTGATGTAGGAATTGTGAGATTAAATTGAAAGACAATTTTATCTTGTTCCAGATTAATATTCGTGATATTTACAATGCTTTGTTCCGGTAATAAACTTTTAACTGGCACTTGTTCTAACTTAGATTTATAACCATAATCATCAAGCCATTCATAAATTTTTCGCCAATTTTCTACTTTTTCAACCTTGTCTAGAAGAGATTTAACATATTTATAAATCGTTGCACATAAATCTGACTCTACACCTCTAGGAATTTTACCTAAATATTCCGCAATTTCCGAAGGACTGAAGCCACATAATAATCCTCTTAAATGAGCCTTTTCAATAGGAGTGAGATGTTTTCCTTTTGCAGAAGCTAGATCGGCATAAAGACTTTCTAAGTCCCATTCTTGAGCAGCTTGACTGAAGATTTTATCAATTTGGGCTATTAATTGGATGTAATAGTTTGCTAACATAATTCTAACATTATTTCTAACGTTACTCAGTAGACGATTAGAAGTTGGTTAATGTATTATTGTTACTGTAAAAAAACTTGACAAATAAGACAAAAAGGGGAAATCTATGCCAATAGGTAATGTAGCTGACTTTGCAGTTAATCAAGAACCACGTTGTCCGGTTGTTTTATTGTTAGATAACTCATATTCCATGTCTGGTCAACCTATTCAGCAGTTAAATCAAGGTGTTGCTGTTTTTAAGCAATCTGTGGAACAGGATGCACTAGCCAAACTGAGAGTAGAGGTAGCGATTGTTTCATTTGGTCCGGTTGTAATGCGTCAGGATTTTATCACTATCGATCAGTTTATTCCACCCCAGCTAGATGCTGAAGATTTAACTCCAATGGGAGAAGCGATTGAATATGCTTTGGACTTGCTAGAAAATCGCAAAGTAGATTATCAAAATAATGGCATTCAATACTATCGACCTTGGGTTTTCTTAATTACAGATGGCGGACCTAATGATGATTGGCGAAATGCAGCACAAAGAGTTAGACAAGGTGAGAATGATAAGAAATTTTCCTTTTTTGCAGTAGGTGTTGAAGATGCAGATATGGGGATTTTGAGTCAAATAGCCCCTCAAAGTCGCCCACCATTACTACTGAATGGTCTTGATTTTCAATCTATGTTCTTGTGGCTCAGTCAATCAATTAAACAGGTATCTCATAGTCAACCGGGAGCAACAACAATGGTACAAACTTCACCTCCGGGATGGGGTCAAGTACCAACTTAATTTTAGTGAGGATATTTCATGCCTTGGAAAGCGATCGCTTGCTCTGAAATAGGTACAAGTCATCAAAAGTCAGGGTTGCCTTGTCAAGACTACACTAAATTTATCAGACTTAACAATGCTGGACAAATTTCTGATAATGGTGACTTTTTTATTGGTGCTGTGTCGGATGGTGCTGGTAGCTGCAAATATTCTGATATTGGTTCAAAGTTAGCAGTTACAACAGCTCTGAAACATTTAACAGCTTGGCTGAAGTGGTTGAAAGATCACCAGAAAGATCCATCACCAGAAATATTAAAAGAATCTGCGAAGAAAGCTTTTGCGCAAACGTTAGGAAAAGTCATAGAAGCTTTTAATGGAAAAGCAGAGGAGAATACTTGTTCCCCAAAAGATTTTTCCTGTACTTTATTGGTCGTTGTTACTGCTCCTGATTGGTTGGCAGCTATGCAAATAGGGGATGGTTTTATTGTTACTAGACAACCTGAATCAGAATATCAGTTATTGTTTCATCCCAGTAAAGGAGAATATGCCAGTGAAACAACTTTTGTTACTGCTTCCAATGCTTTAGAAGAAATGCAAGTCAAGACATTATTTGGTAAGCAACAATTTATCTGTGCTGCTAGTGATGGATTAGAAAGAATAGCAATTAATATGAAATCTTTGGAACCACACCCGCCTTTTTTTGAGATGTTTGAAAAAGCACTGGAAATCAGAGATGAGAAGGAGGAAAAACTTTCGACGAAAGAGTGGTTAAAATCAAAAGATGTGAACAACAGAACTGATGATGATAAAACTATATTAGTATGTTGGTATGAAGATTTTGAACCAGGAGAAAATCCTTCTTATCCTAGAATCGGAGAAAAATATAATACAGAATTGACAGTTTTTGCTGTCAATGTTTTATCAGGAATTTTCTGGAACTCACTTTACCACGATTTATTTGTACAAATTGAATTTAATAATTCTATTTTTAGATGGATTATTTCTATCAATATAGTTGTTGTATTAACTGCAATTATAATTTTGGTTAACTTGTATATATATAAACCACTCAAGTCTTCTAAATCTCAATACCAAAAAGTAAAAGCGTTGATAATTTCTTCTGCTGGTTTAGGCTTAGGAGGACTATTTTATTACTCAATCTATCTGTATATTTTGTATTTATCCAAACTATAATTATCTATCACTATACCTAAATAATTATGCCTATGTACTTTGATAGTCAGGGTAAATCTATCTCTTTAGTCAAAGAAATAGCTAAGGGAGGTGAAGGAGCTGTCTGGACAACTAATCGTAGTGGATATTTAGGAAAAATTTATTACAAACCAACTTCACAGCAAGTAGAAAAACTCAAATTAATGCTTGCTCACCCTCCAAAAAATCCCACTGCTAGTCAAAATCATACTGCGATTAGTTGGCCTATAGATTTAATTATAGACAGTCAAAAAAATTGTGTAGGCTTCTTGATGCTAGAGATTAGCAATGCAAAAGAAATGATTAATATCTACCATCCCAAATTGCGTTGTCAAGAAGCTCCTAAATTTAACTGGTATTGCCTACATATTATTGCCCTAAATTTTGTTTCTATTCTCAAAGAAATTCATGCTAGAAATTATGTTATTGGTGATATTAGTGCCAAAAATATTCTAGTTAATGACCGGAGTTTAGTTTCCTTAATTGATACTGATTCTTTTCAGGTTAAAGACTCTAAAACAGGAAAAGTCTATCGTTGTTCAGTGGGTTCAGAAGGTTTTATTCCCCCTGAATTAGTAGGCAAAAATTTATCTCAATTCACACAAACACGATATAACGATCGCTTTCGACTCGCCGTAATAATTTATTATTTATTATTTGGTTATCATCCCTTTACAGGAAAATGGACAGGTTCAGGAGACCCCCCAGGACAAAATGAATCAATTAGTAAAGGTTATTGGCCTTATGGTATTAATAGTCTCCTGATACCTAGCCCAAATACAATTCCTCTAAAAGCTGCACATCCAACACTAGAAAAATTATTTCTTAAATGTTTTAATGACGGTCATAAAAAGCCATCTTTTCGCCCATCACCTGAAGATTGGTTTCAAGCTTTACAAGTAGCAATTAATGGTTTAGAAGTTTGTAGTAAAAATAGAAATCATATCTATAGTAAACATTATGGTCAGTGTTATTGGTGCGAGCGAGCCAACAATTTAAACGTTGATGTTTTCCCATCTGTTCAACAGCCAATTCACCCTAAACGTATACTTATCAAAAAATCATCCTCTTCTTATCAAGCAAACAAGTCTACTCAAAATACTCAAAAATCATCCTCTTCTTATCAAGCAAACAAATCTACTCAAAATACTCAAAAATCATCTTCTTCTTTTCAAGCAAACAAATCTACTCAAAATACTCAAAAATCATCCTCTTCTGTTGGAAAAAATATGTCTGTAACTCCATGGAAAACTATAGTCACAATTTCTACAATTATTAGTACAGCTTTAGCTGGTTTATCTTTCCTCCAATATCAAGAAAGAAATCAAATAATTAAGCAAATTGAGCGACTAAGAGAGCAAAATAAACTTCCCTCTGGAAAATGGAACTTATCATCTTATTCTCTGGAATTAGAATTAGAAAATTTTGGCAATATTATTGAAGGAGAAAAACCTTTAATTTACTTTGATATAGATGACTTAATTAAGGAGATGCGAAAAAAAACTACATCTCTAGACGAGAATATTGAAAATTTGCAAGCCAAAGTCAAAAACTTAGAAGAAGAAAAAGAAGAGTTAAAAGATAAAAATAATTCTTTGCAAAACCGTATCAATCGCATCAATAATAATTATCGGCAAAACCGCAACAATGAATCTAAAGAATATACTACTTATATAAATTTTTGTAATAAAACTTCTCATGATAAAATATACGCTGCATTCACTTACTGGAATGAAAATGAATTTCTATCAGAAGGTTGGTATCGTGTTGAATCAGAAAAATGTAGAAAAATTACTGTCGCTCAAAACTACAGGGATAACGTCTATGTCTACGGAATGTATAACCGGGGTGAACATGAATGGGGAAAGGGAAAAGACTCTTTTTGTATAAATTCAGTTGACAAGTTTACAATTTCTAAAAGTGATAAAGTAAGTTGTAATGATAGTAATCAAAAAAGAGTAAGTATGAGTAAATTTTCCGTTTCACCAGGTACGAATACTTGGAGTTTTTACTGATAAATAGGATGAAAAAACTCAAGTTAATTGTATTTATAGGAGAAGCTAATAGCTGACTGCTGAATGCTTACGAATTACCCACCAACTTATCCCGCAAATACTTAATTCTATCCCGCAATTTAGCCGCCTCTTCAAATTCCAATTTTTTCGCCGCTTCTTTCATCTGATTTTCTA
This sequence comes from Okeania sp. SIO2B3, assembly GCF_010672525.1. Classification (GTDB taxonomy): domain Bacteria; phylum Cyanobacteriota; class Cyanobacteriia; order Cyanobacteriales; family Microcoleaceae; genus Okeania. The sequence continues at coordinate 141,350 of NZ_JAAHGH010000001.1, forward strand.
ACTTTTTAATCCACTCCGGCAACTCCTCCAAAGACAACTCATCCACCTGTTCATAAACCTCTTCCAACTGTTGAGCATTTAAACGGCGCGACACATCCAAAAACGCCAAAATTGCATTACTTTGTTTCTTAACAATAGGCTTCGGTGTAATATTATTCATCTTATTATATGCCAACTGAATTCCTCGTCTTCTTTCAGTTTCATCAATAGCTTTAATCATACTATCTGTTAAATTATCAGCATATAAAATAGCCTGACCCCGGACATGACGCGCCGCCCTCCCAATAGTCTGAATTAAAGAACGTTCCGCTCGTAAAAATCCCTCCTTATCCGCATCTAAAATAGCTACTAAAGAAACCTCCGGCAAATCCAAACCTTCCCGTAATAAATTCACCCCAATCAAAACATCAAACTCTCCCTCTCTCAACCCCTGTAAAATCTCAATTCTCTGAATAGAATTAATCTCCGAATGCAAATAACGAACCCTCACATTTTGCTCCTGCAAATATTCAGTCAAATCTTCAGCCATCCGCTTAGTTAAAGTTGTAATTAAAACTCTCTCTTCCCGCTTAACTCTTTCTCTAATTTCACCCAATAAATCGTCAACCTGACCCTCAGTCGGACGCACAAAAATTTCCGGGTCAACAACACCAGTCGGACGAATAATTTGCTCAACAATTCTATCCTCAGACTTTTCTATTTCCCAATTTCCAGGAGTAGCAGAAACCAAAATACATTGATTAACCTTTTGCCAAAATTCATCAGATTTTAAAGGTCTATTATCTGCCGCACTAGGCAAACGAAATCCATGCTCAATTAAAACTCTTTTCCTAGCTTGGTCGCCATTATACATTCCCCGAATTTGTGGAACAGTCACATGAGATTCATCAATAACTAATAACCAATCTTCCGGAAAATAATCAATCAAACATTCCGGAGGTTCCCCTGCTTTTCTACCTGCTAAATGCCGAGAATAATTTTCCACCCCATTACAATATCCCACTTCCCGCAGCATTTCTAAATCATATCTACAACGCTGTTCCAAACGTTGAGCTTCTAACAACTTTCCTGCCTTTTCTAATTCCTCTAATTGCTCATCTAATTCTGTTTCAATATCATTACAAGCTGCTTCCAATCTTTCTTCAGGAGTAACAAAGTGACGTGCCGGATAAACATTTAAAGACTCTAAACTTTGGAGAATCTTTCCAGTTACAGGGTCAATATAACGAATAGCATCTATTTCATCCCCAAAAAATTCTACCCGAATAACTCTATCCTCATAAGCAGGTCCGATTTCCAAAACATCGCCCTTAACTCTAAACTTTCCTCGACCTAAATCTAAATCATTTCTGCTGTATTGAACTGTCGCTAAATCTCTCAAAATTTGTCGTTGATTAACTTCTTCTCCCACCTGCAAAGAAATAGCAGCCTTTAAATATTCAGCAGGCATTCCCAAACCATAAATACAACTAATAGAAGCCACAACAATCACATCTCGACGTTCAAAAAGAGACCGAGTTGCCGAGTGACGCAACATATCAATTTCATCATTAATAGAAGCAGTCTTTTCTATATATGTATCCGTCACCGGAATATAAGCTTCCGGTTGATAATAATCGTAATAACTAACAAAATACTCAACCGCATTATTAGGAAAAAAATCGCGCAACTCATTACACAATTGAGCCGCTAAAGTTTTATTATGAGCCAAAACTAACGTCGGTCTACCTACTTTTTCAATAACAGAAGCTATAGAAAAAGTCTTACCCGTACCTGTAGCTCCTAGTAAAGTTTGAAAATCATGTCCAGTCTGAATATTAGAAGTTAATTGAGCGATCGCTTGAGGTTGGTCACCAGTAGGTTGAAAAGGAGCTTGCAAACAAAAATTTCCCATAATAATTTTAGTAGTATTTATGTTATTGCAGAAGGAAGAAGGAAGAAGAAAGAAGGAAGAAGAAAAAATCTTACGTTGTCTGAGTTTTAAGCTGTCGATACTGTCCTAATCTTTTCTTAGATAGCTTTCATTCTCAATTGTATATTTTAATTTCAAAGTTAGGATTAATATCACTATATTCGGCAAACTTATCCAACCCTAAAAAAACTAGGTAAAAATCGCAGTGCATTTTTGATTGACAACTATATTTTATAATAGAATCTCCAGAAAAGAGGGAGTAGGAAGTAGGAGGAAGAATTGATAATTTATGTACAATAATTAATTTTATTTTTGATTATTGCAGATGTCTGTTGTATATTTTAATTTCAAAGTTAAGATTAATACCACTATATTCAGCAAAGTTATCCAACCTAAAAAATCTTGGTAAATATCATAGTGCATTTTTGATTAACAACTATAGTGTTTTATCTGGGATATGGAGACCAAGTGCTATGAAAAAAGGAATAGGGAATACGGAATAGTAAAGAAATGGGATGGTGCGTTACGCTCCGCTAACACACCCTACTGGACTCCTGTACTTCTTCTTTTTGACTTCTTACTTTCAACTTTTGACTTTCTTTTGACTTTTGAATTTTAAAATCAGGGTTCCTCGTGGTAAACGCTACACAAAAAAGACCAGCAAAATATCTAGATCCAGCTATTGCTTTATTACTTCCTCCGTCCCTGCAAAAATTGGCTAAACTACTCTATCGTACTTATCTGGAAACTCATCCTGACCTACTTAGACCTCCCTTTGGTGTCGCTATTAGTCCCGTCAGTTACAGAGCTAGTCTGATATTCTCCCATCAGCCAATTTTATTACCAGGTGAACTTTTCGTCCCTGTAGACCTAATTGAATCAAAAATTTATTAACCGAATCCAAATATAGAATTATATCATGTCCGAATAATTAACTATAAAACACAGTTCCGCTGACGCATTAACGTTTAACCGAATCCAAATATATAATTATATCATGTCCGAATAATTAACGATAGAACACAGTTCCGCTGACGCATTAACCTTTGCGCCCTTCATAACCTTAGCGCAGCTTCGACCCAGGAAATAGGAAAGTTGTGCGCCAGCAAACAAAAAACTTTCTCTTTCTTATTCTTTCTTCCCTCCTGCCTCCTGCCTCCTGCCTTCTGCCTCCTGACTCCTTTAACGAAACTGTTCAACCAAATATGGACCTACTTCGAATATGGCCTCTTACCCTAATTGTATTTGCCCTTGGTGCATCCATTGGCAGCTTTCTCAACGTCGTCATTTATCGCATACCTTCTAAATTATCCATACTCTTCCCCCCCTCTCACTGCCCCCGTTGCCAAAGTAAATTAAAACCTTGGGAAAATATCCCAATATTTGCTTGGTTATGGTTAGGCGGACGTTGTGGCCATTGCCACAGCCCAATTTCTATCCGCTATCCCTTAGTAGAAATCATTACAAGTTTCTTATTTTTGCTCGTTTTCTGGAAATTTGGAACTACAATTCCCACCTTAGGTTATTGGACTTTTTTCAGTTGGCTGCTAGCTCTGTCTATGATTGACTTAGACACCATGACTTTACCCAATCCTCTTACACAATCTGGATTAGTCTTGGGTTTAGGCTTCCAGTTACTTACCATATTAGAGACAAATATTCAAGAAAATAATCTAATCAATTTTTTAATGGTTGGTATTATCGGCGCAGTAGTTGGTTTATGGTTATTTGACTTAATCTCTATATTCGGTTCCATAGCTTTCGGACAAACAGTTATGGGTGGAGGGGATGCCAAACTAGCAGCAATGATCGGAGCTTGGCTAGGTTGGAAATATTTACTATTAACTTGTTTTCTCGCCTGTACTATGGGAGCATTTATAGGTGGAGGAGCGATCGCTCTAGGTTGGCTAGACCGAAAGCAACCAATGCCATTCGGGCCTTTTTTAGCAATTGGAGCTGGTTTGACTGTTATCTGGGGTGATGATATATTATCAACTTACTTCAATCTATTTTTCCCTGGATTCTCATCCTGATTTTTCTGGATGAAGCATATTAATCAGGATATCTAAAGTATAGATACTTAGGGCTAAAACTTTTCTAAGCAGATAAAAACTAAGTATAATAACCCGAATTTAAAACCAATTTTTTTAAACTATGACATAATTTTTTTGAATCAAAACGCTCTTAGTTTATTTTCTGTTCGCTGATAGTCATAGCTCTATATTCTATACTTAATTACCTGAATAGGATAAAAGCACAACGCTTTAGCAAAAATTTAATCACTTAATAATTAATTCTAAATTATTTTAATGTCTCTATTTGATTGGTTTGCAAATCGTCAAAAGTCAGTCCAGAACTCTCAACAGAGACCTGAACGAGAAATTGCTGATGGACTGTGGATCAAATGTGAAGCTTGTGGTGCTTTAACTTATACCAAAGACCTCCAAGCTAATCAAATGGTTTGTCTCGAATGTGGATACCACATGAAAATATCCAGCAATGAGCGAATTGAGCATTTGCTAGATAGTAACACATGGATGACAATTAACGAAAAAGTTAGAGGGACAGACCCTTTGAAATTCCGCGATCGCAAAGCATACAGCGATCGTCTCGAAGAATATCAAAGAAAAACAGGACTTTTAGATGCCGTACAAACAGGTATCGGCAACATCGAAGCTGAACCCGTAGCTTTGGGAGTGATGGACTTCCAATTTATGGGAGGAAGTATGGGGTCAGTTGTTGGAGAAAAACTGACTAGATTAATAGAACAAGCTACTAAAGAGCGCTTACCTGTAATAATTATTTGTTCTTCTGGTGGGGCCAGAATGCAAGAGGGAATGTTGAGCCTGATGCAAATGGCCAAAATATCCGGTGCTTTAGAACGTCATCGAGAAGAGAAACTGCTATATATTCCAGTTTTAACTCATCCAACTACAGGTGGGGTGACAGCAAGTTTTGCCATGCTTGGAGATATTATTATCGCTGAACCAAAGGCAACAATAGGCTTTGCTGGACGACGAGTTATCGAACAAACAGTCCGTGAAAAGCTACCTGAAAACTTTCAGACCTCCGAATATCTATTGGCACATGGTTTCATAGACATAATAGTACCTCGTACTCAGTTAAAGAAAACTCTGGCTCAGTTAATTCGCCTTCATAAAACTCATCCTGCTGCTCCTACTTCTACTGAATCATTAGAAACAGGGCCACACTGCCATTTACCCTTTCAGCCAGAACAACATAATTCCATGACAAATGACAACATAATTCAAACCATGCCTCAGAATTAGATTCTGAGTGCTTCCAGGAATTTTTTTTAAATTATTTATAAATTGAAAAAATCTTATGGGTTTCGCAGATATATCAATCCAGGAAATAGCAGAAGACTTTAATGTCCATGTAGATGAAGTACTTCGTCTTTGTGACCAAAAGGGAATCTCTTATAAGCACCCTCAGACTCGTTTGGCCTTAGAGGATGCTAAAGCAATCATGTCTCATTTATTAGCCCAAGAACAAAAATCTAATTCTTAATAAAAGTTGTTAAATACTTGACTAATTGACACGATGCCACTGATAAATAAAAATTAGATCAAATTATTGTGCCAATTGCAGTGTGATTATTGACTGCGATTTGAATGTAGCAATAAATATCAAAAATAGGGCGGTAGGGCATTCCGTTCTTAAAGCTCGTGGAGTCCGACGGGGTACCGGGACTGGGAAACGAGAAGCCCATGTCATACCTTAAGGTTGGCGTGGGAGTATGTCACTTGATTAACTTGCCAGTTTTAAGGAGAAGAATGTTGAAAAAATTTTTCATTGCTGTAGTTGCCATTGTATTTCTGACGTTTCAAACGTTCGTTAACATTGCCACAGCAGCCGAATTAACAGATAATGTCCGGACTCTACCTCTGAATGAGGAAGGTAAAGAAGTTGTACTTAAGATTAAGGAATACGCCAGAGGCAAACAGGTATTTAATAATGTTTGTTCTCAGTGTCATGTGGGAGGAATAACCAAAACTAATCCTGATATTGGCCTTGGTCCAGAAGCTTTAGCTTTAGCCTATCCATCACGAGATAACATAGAAGGTCTCATAGACTACATGATAAATCCTACTACCTATGATGGGGAGGTTGAGATATTTGAATTTCACCCCAGCAAAAAGAGTGCCGATATTTATCCAGAAATGAGAAATCTCACAGAGGATGATTTATACGGGGTCGCTGGTTATATTCTCGTACAGCCTAAAGTTTTAGGCAAAGGATGGGGCGGCGGTAAAATCTTCCGTTAAAATTCCTTTTTCTTTGAAATATTGACTGATGATTTTAGATTATTGGTTTTTTGATGGGAGACAAAAAAAATTAGTTTTTTCTTCATTAAACCCTAATCTAAAATCAATTATTTATTATTCTAGATTTGTACTTAATTAAAGTAATAAAAATAGTATGTTGAATAAATCATTACTGATTCGTTTTCTACTAGCTATATTAATTATTATTCAAGTAATAATTTTTGATACTCAATCAGCCGAAGCTGCTGTAGATTCCTATGTAAAAAGATATTTAGACGCTAAACAACCAGTAGAAATTAAACTGAATGAACAAGGTGAAACAAAGAAATTTTCTGCTGAAGATTTATCTACAGGCAAACAGATTTTTGCCAAAAATTGCCTTAACTGTCATGTAGGAGGAGCAAATTTAGTAAACCCTCCAATATCTCTATCCCTCAAAAGCTTAGAAGGAGCAACACCACCACGAGATAACATTAATAATTTAGTTGCTTTCTTCAGAGACCCTATGATATATGACGGTAGTGATTATACTTATTTTTGTCGTCAAGTTACCAAAAACTGGATGTCACAAGCCGAAGTCGAACAGATGGGCGCATTTATTTTGAGAGCTGCACAAAAAGCTCCTGCTTGGGGAGCAGAAGGGGTTGAACAAAATTGACATCGTTCTAGAAAACTTCAGACTAATATCCTTAACTGACAAATAAAAAAACACCCTCCTTAATAACTATTGATACTTGAGAAGTTCTCGAAAGAGTAGTGTATGGATTTCAATTCAAATAATTGTAACTACTTTTAACTTCTATCTAAAAAGTTTCCATAAAATTAAAATATATAGAAGTAGCAAAGAAGAACATAGTGGTATAGACATGACTATTATTAGCGAACAAGTTGCAAAACAGGAAAAATAACCGTGGTTCCACTAAACGACGAAAACCCTACTAGCAAAACAGCCTTTGTAGTATACGGCTTAATTGTAACTAATGTCCTATTATTTTTGTACGAAATTAGTTTGTCAGATATTCAACTTAGGCAATTCTTTTATTCTTGGGCTGTAGTTCCTTGTCAACTCAGCAATACTTGTTCAGTGCCACTACCAACTTCCCCACTTCCTGAATGGCTAACTCTATTCAGTTCTCAGTTTCTACATGGGGGATGGTTACATTTGGGTGGAAATATGCTATTCCTCTGGATTTTTGGCAATAATGTAGAAGACTGTTTAGGTCATGTGAAATTTTTAATTTTTTATCTCGCTTGCGGTGTACTAGCATCTTTATCCCAGTGGTTTTTCTCATCCGGTTCAGCTATTCCCACCTTGGGTGCAAGTGGAGCGATCGCCGGTGTAATGGGAGCATATATCCTCAGATATCCCAAAGCTAAGGTTCTCACATTATTACCTCTGGGATTTTTTATTACCACCGTTCGTATTCCAGCATTCTTTTTCCTAGGTTTTTGGTTTTTGCAGCAAGCATTTTATAGTGTTGCTAGTCTGAATACACCAGCCAATATTGGTATGGAAGCAGGTGGTATAGCTTATTGGGCTCATGCTGGAGGCTTTGTCTTTGGAGCTATTCTTGGTCCTCTGTTTGGATTATTTTCCTCGCCAGACATAAATACTTAGGGTTTGCTGAAAAAATTGGTTGTGGGGGTAGGACACGGGGACGTACCAGACGCGGAGACAGGTCGATTTGTAGGGGAACAGGCAACGGTTTCGGCCATTTTATGTGAAGAAATTTTCTTGAATTTCAGCAGAAAAATTCAGTAAATTGATGCCAATAACAGCCATAAACGTAGGAGATCAACTTAATATAAAAAACTCCATTACCTTGGCTATCCTGACTTTTAGCTTTATTAAGCAAACCCTACTTAGGGTTTGCTTAATAAGTCTTATGGGTGAAGGTAGGAGACAGGAGACAGGAGACAGGAGACAGGAGACAGGAGACAACCCACCCCTAACCCCTCCGGTGGAGGGGAGAAATGGGAATTTGGAGGAGGTAGGAGCGGGCGTTTTGTCCCAAGATTGTTCTGCCCAACTCTTGAGCAAAATCCTGAATTTTTGAACCATTACCACCTAAAACCTCGCACTTTTTCAATACCTAAAAAGGCTAAAACTAATATCACTCAATGCTTTCATATTTAATCAGCAAGCCCTACTTAGGGCTTGCTGAAAAAGTCTTTTTCAGGAGTAGAAGACCCACCCCTAACCCCTCCGGTGGAGGGGAAAAGGGGAGTAGAGAGTAGTTAGGAGAAACGAGGAATTAATTAGGAGCAAACAAAATCGTTATTGCTCGCGAACCTGTGTCAATGTTCCCACTCCAGTGTTCAGAGTAGATGTTCTCAGTGAGTCAGCCAACTGTGGTTCGGGTATATCCAAATCATCAAATTGTTCCAATGGAATATCTATAGGAATATCAGCCGCGTTGACCACAACCCCCAAAAGCTTAGGAATATATTTACCAGATTCGTCTTCATCATCACCTGTTAACTGTTCTATAACCTCTGCTAGTACACCTGATATAGTGAAATGTGGCCTAGCCACAATAATCATCCCATCAGTATAAGGTTCTAACATAAAAGCATCATTGTTTTTACTGATGCAAGGAGAGTCCAAGATGACAAAATCAAAACGATGTCGCGAATCAGAAAGTAACCTTTTCATCTCACTTGATTCAATAATACCTCCTGCTTGTTTCACAGGGCCAGGGCTAGGGATGACATACAAATTTTCTACTTCTGGCACTTGTTGGATACAATCATTGATGTCACTGTAATAACGAAGAGGTTCAATAGTTCTCTGTGGGTCGGGAACAATTTTAAGAGATTGAACTTTAGAAGGAGATCTTAAGTCTGCCTCAATTAAAAGTGTCCGCCTACCTGCTCGTGCAGCAGCGATCGCTAAATTATAAGCACAAAATGTTTTACCTTCCCCTTTTGCTCCACTACTCAGCAACAAAACTTTCAGAGGTTTAGTCCCTTGACGTTGTAAATTTGTGCGTAACTTTTCATAAGGTTCAAGATAAGGAGAATTATGCTCAACTAATAAGGGCATTTCCTCTATATCCATAGCTTCCATGTTGTCAAAATACATCACATCTGGCAATAGACCCAACAATGGTACATCTTTTTCCTTTAATGCTGTTTGAATTTCTTCCCAAGAATAGAACTTGCCAGAAAGCATTCCCAAAACAAAAATTAAGCCTCCACCAACAACTATGCCTGCTAGTCCCCCTACTGCCAACATCAAAGGCATACTTTTTTCTCCTCCTGGTTCACCCTTCTTAGCAACACCAGCTTTCTGAGCAATAGCTACACTACTAATTATCTCTGCCTCCGCTGCTTCAGCATCTTCTAAAGTCACTCGCATCTTATCCAAGCGAGACTTTTTCACAGCAACTTCTTCTTGCAACTGAGTTAATTTTAATTGCTTATTAGGAATAGTCGCATACTCAGCTAGCAAGTCCTGCTCAATTTGAATTGTTGTTTGTAGTTGTTTTTGTAGTTGCTCCTGCTGAGTTGTCAGAGCTATTAAAGTTTCCGCTAACTGTTGTCTTGTGGGGTCTAAAGAAGCATCAATTCTAATTGCCTCTACTTTTCTTAATGGTGCTGCAATACCATTACCTCCTAAAACTTCTGTAGCACGTTGTTGCAGTTGTTGTTCTGCAACTTGTTTTTGCCTACGCAACTCAACTACAGATGGATATTCTTCTGTAAAATCTAATAATAACTTATCTAACTCATTTTCTACTTGATACAACTGCACTCGTAGTTGAGCTATAATTGGGTCTGCTGCAAGTGCCCGCGCTACATAAGCTTGATCTGCTGTCAACCCTAACTGTGTTTCTAAACTCTTAATTTGAGCTTCTACCCCATCTAACTGAAGTTTAATCTGGTCTTGTTGTTGTCTGCTACCTGCGATCGCACCTGGTAAAGCTGCTGCCCTTGATGTAACAAGTAAAGCTTCCTCTTCCCTCTCAAATTTCTGTTGATCTTGTTGAGCTTTTTCCAATTCTTCTTTTGCTGCGGGTAAACGTTTGTTGACTTCATCAATAATTGCTCTTTGAGATGTAGTATTAATTTTTCGGCTTTGCTGCACTATTTGTTCCATCAGAGCATCTACTATTTCTATAGCTTTTTCTGTATCTGTATCTTCATAAGATAAAAAGAAGGTATCTGCTTTGAAAGCTAATTTTGCTCCTTTGAGTTTTCTTGGATCTACCAATACTTTTTCTGCTACTGTCTGTCTAACTTCATCATTTAGTAACATTTCTGGAGTAACTGCTTGAGCGTTTTGTTGTATTTGAGCACCAGTCTCAGAAAATAGTAAAATAGGACTAACTTTCCTTAATGTACCTAGAATTGTACTTTTTTCTTCTGGGGTTGGCTGCAAAGCAACTATTCCAGAAACACCTACTGCTACAGTGAAAGTTGCTACTCCTACCCACTTGTATAGTCCTAAAGCGATCAAATAGCGTTTAATAATTGGTATAGCCATAATCTAGTATTTTTTAATATATATATTTAGAAATGAAATTTTAACTCTTGGCTCTGTTGAATATTTTATTCGATATTAGCTAATTTATTTATAGCGCTGTGCACAGGTAATAGGCAACAGGGGGAATAAATTGCCGATAATATAAGATTTTAGCTATTGGGCAGCTCCCGCAATTTGTAAATATACCAGCGCACACTGCTATAGCTCTGCCTCATGAATTATTAGAAATCTCCAATAATAAAAAATCAAATTAATTATTGTACAGAAATTATCAATGATTTTCCCCTACTCCCTACTCCCTATTTTTTTATTCATTAGGGCTTGCTGATTAAATCTAAAAGCATTGATATATAAAGACTTTAGCCTTGTTGATGTCGAATTGCAGTGCGCCTGTTTCAGCTCTTCACGCTCAAAAAGGAGCGTATTTTAGGCGCATAGTTGGGCAGAACAATCTTGGGACAATTCTTACTCCTACCTCCTCGCTCCCAAGCCATTTCTCCCCTCCTGGGAGGGGGAGGGGCGAGGGGTGGCTTGTCTCCTGTCTCCTGTCTCCTGTCTCCTGTCTCCTCCCCCTACTAAAAGACTAGTGAAGCGCAAACCCTAATTATTATTCCTGTTGTTGTTCCGATTATTACCGCTACCCCCACCAAAAAACACATTAGAGGTATCTTGTTGCAAAGACCGGAAAAAAAGTACAAATTCTAGGGAACTCCTGATCGGAAGTGTATACTTTTCAAATAAATAGTTAATATTATCAATCCATGTTCTATCAATAACAACTATATCCTCATTCTGAAGTAAAATATTTTGAGAAGCATCGCCAAATATTGCATCTTTACCATTGAGTTCGCGTCTAACTATTTTTTTTGTTTCCCGATCAAATCGAATTAAATTAATTGCTTCCAAATCTGCTGACTCTAATGCTATACCATTCAGAATATCTATTAATCTACTACCGTTGGGAAGATTAGTAGTAGCAAGGGTATCGTTAGGACTACTGAAAATACGAATAGTAATATCTGGTGCACTCAAAGTCGATTTCCCAACTAGATCGCGGTCATAACCAAGATCCGAGCCTGGTTGCAATCTAGGTACAATTACAGCATCCCCATCCTTAAGAAGGATATTAGGCAATTCGGTAGAATTTTGCAAGGGAGTATATAAGTCTATTGTTTCTTCAACTACACTACCATCACTTAATTTCCGACGTACTAAAATGTTTCGTAGATCGGCAGTTAGAGATGCTCCACCAGAAGCGAGTAAAGCAGAAGATACTTGATTTGCCTGATAATAACCAGGTCTTTGTACTTCCCCATTCACAGTTACAATACCAGCAGGTAATGGACCTGCTTGGCTATAATTAGTTAGTAATTCCCGATCGCTATCTTGAGCTACAATAGAAGTCTGATAAGGTACAATCACTACGTCTCCATCTTCTAAACGTAAATTAGGAGGAGAACCACCCATTTGTAATGGAGTTAAAATATTAACTACTTGACTTACTACAGATCCATCAGCTAAAGTCCGACGCACTTCTACATTTCTTAGGTCTGCAGTAAAAGTGGTACCACCTGCTGCACTTAAAGCATCTGAAATTTGATAATTTCCTCCTACTGGATAATAGCCTGGTCTAGTAATTTCTCCGGCGATCGTGACTCGGACTGGACGTTGAACAACTAAGGATATGGAGACTTCTGGATTAATAATAAATTTATTTAATTCAGAGGTAATCTTTTCTATTGCTTCTAATATTGTCAAATCTTGCAACAGTACTGTTCCGACTAAGGGCATTTGAATAGTACCTTCCGGGCCAATACTTGTAGCTACATTTAGGTCTGGAAATCTCTGAACTTGAATCGAAATTTGGTCTCCAGGTCCTAGTAAGTAACGTCTCAACCGTAACTCTGGGTCCGAGTCAAAATTCGGGTTTAAGGGGGGAGAACCTATGGATGGTGCTTTAAGCTGTGAAATATTTTGCTGAGAGTTATTTGATGATGGGATTTGTCCATAAGCTCTTTTGGGAAAAACTAGAGCTGCGAAGGAAATAGTTACAGCACTAGAGTAGAAACTAGCCAATAATAAAGGAGTTAATTTTTGATAATAGCAGTTAATCATAGGGTTTTAGGTAGCTTAATCTGATTGAGTTTGACTGACTTGGCGATCGAATTTTTGCCTACATTTTTATCTTATAAAACCTCTCTCGCTAACTATTGGCAGATTATCAGGTAAAGATAGGGGACAGGAGGCGCTTATATTGTTCCTTCTGCCTTCAGCATAGCTGCCTTCATTTATTTGAATGCTTCTTCTGTTAATGATGCTTGAATTTTTTGTCCAATTGATGTGAGTTGTGACAGATAGGGGTCAATATCTTCTAAAGGTTCAATTGGAAATAAAATATTTACTGCGACCCAAGGCACGCGATTCCGAGATACCATAGCTAGTCTATCAGTCCAAAACCAATCACCAGGTTCTGGGCTACCACCTCCAGGCCAAGAGTACCATTGCATAACTGCATAAGTTTGTTTATTTGTCCAGCCTCTCAAGAATCTAGCTTCTATATTTGATATATTTTGCTTTCTTGAGTTTGTAGTACTATCTTCATCAGGAATCTCTGAGGTGAAACTAACTCGATTATATGAATCAGTCTTCCAACGATTAAACCCATTGATATCCATCCATTCTACTTGAGGCTTGTCTTTTGGTCCATTTTGAGTTAATAGTAACAAAATGACAGATTTATTTTCATTGTTAATTTTTTGAAGCAACCACTTATGATCGGCAATTGTTATTTCTTGATGAGATGTTGTTGTCCAATCAGGAATAGTTAATCCATTTTTTCTTACTTGTCTTAAGCTTTTGAGATTAGTAATTTTGGCAGTATTTTCCCATGACCATTTTCCTGCTACATAACCAGGCACAGTCCCTACTATTAAAATGATTAAAAGAAATACCAGCAATACTATTTGTGGAAATTTAGACTTTTGCAGATTTTTTAAACTATAAACCATATCGAAGAAGTAACGAAGTTAAGAAGGAAGAAGCAAAAAGTAGATGGGAATAGTCTTCTACAATAGAATTACTGTCTACAAACTCTAACCAAATTGTAGACAGCAAACGTAACTGTGGCCTATTATACCAATTTGATAAATGTTTGCTACACTTTCTTGAGCGTGGGGAGTAGGTTCATTAATGGATAATGGATCATGGATAATTACCTCTGGTTAAAACCGCTACGGAATTGAATATAAGGAATATTCTCTTTTTTTTCCCCTTAAAAAGGGAAGCTTCAAGGCGCGAATTATTTAATTATTAATTATTAATAATTAATAATTAATTATTCGGTAACTGGGGGGTAGGGGAGAAGCAAACATCAGAATAATTAACAATAACTGGGGTGCTAATTATCAAAAAAATTCCATGGTTCTGTGTTAATTACTTATAAGATATCGCCCTTAAGGACGGGGTTAAAATTTAAGTTTCACCTAAGTTGAGCATTCTTTTTTCACACTTGCTATTAAACCCATAATTTTTATTAATTTTTCGATATTTATTAACTAGAATAAATCTCAAAATTCTACCTTATAAATAGTTACCTTAATCAGCCTGATTGCTCGTTTCAACTGATGTTGTAAAATAACTGTCTACCGAATTCATCATCAAAACTAATAAACCCAACATACAAGCAGAATACATATCTCCACCCCATCCCTCATGCAACCAATGAAAAGCTTCATCTTGGGCTGTACCATGAAAAATTGTTAGTATAGTGTTTCGGATAATATTTGCAGTGACGCTAACCACTACTGCACTAGAAAGTAAAACAATTGTTTTCACACGACTAGCTATAGCGCCAGTCCAGTAAAGTAACATTAGTGAAACATAGAGGCTGGTAAACAACATTTTTAAACCTGCACAATGGGGGGCAACTTCGACGATTCTTTCCCCTACATATAGATATATTTGTTCTACAGTAACATCCATATTTAATTGTTTTAAAATAAAGCCAGCTACTGCAGCAATAAATTTTTGTAGAGGTAAGGCATAAGGTTCTATTAGATAAGGAATATGGTTAGGACTAGCAAGCAAAACGAAAATTAGCGGCATAACCATTAACTTTAATCCAGGAATTCCTTTAAACCAAAGACAAATTCCTGCTAGTATTAGTGGAAAAGATAAGTTTATTAAGTCTGGGATACCACTTACATACCAAGCTCCTGCCAGTCCTAATAATATGCCTCCTAATGGGTGAAAAATATTTGGTAATTCTTGCCATTTATTACGATTATTCCAAACAATATAACCAGCAAAAGGTAGACCTATTATTCCATGACTAAAGTATTCATGTTCTATACTTATACTTTTATTTAGCCAGCCATCATACCAATAAATGATTAGAGGAATATACATCAGAAATACTAAGGCAGCGATCGCTATTGTGAGTATGTTTTGTTCAATAGCAATGGGAAATTTTTGACGAGTTTGCATATTTTTTAGTTTTATTGATATTTATTCCAAACATTACAGTTTTAGAGGATATCTGAAGAAGTTTTTTGATAGTGAATTTTGCCCCCCGAGCAAGCCAACAAAGTTAATCCCCCTCCCGTCCCCCTTGGAAAGGGGGAAGCCAGATGTTGCTGCGCTTTTTGTCGAATGGGAACAAGAGTCAATTTGCTTGCTCTAGTCCCCAAATTTTGGGGGATGCGCGGGGGCATTGGGTGTAGCAAATGGAACTTCTCAGGCAACCTCTTAGACCGATATAAATATTTGAGATAAAAACTTCACAAATTCACTGGCTTTCAGCTTGATTTAAAACCTCCTTTAGAGAATTTTTCTGGGTTTCAGTTATTTATCAAGCTGGCTAATTTATGTTTGCGGAGCATTCCATCAGGAAAAGTTTTTTAAATTTAATTTTGGGATAATTAATATTCGGAGATAGCCAAAAAACTATGCTTTTCCTCTTATTTTTTATTCTGCTTTTTTTTCTACATTTATAGCTAAAATTAATTGTTTTTAGCTGATATTTTTCTGAGAAGACCCTGAATTTTAAAATCAATCAAATTAACAGTTATTAATTAACAATATTACTGATTGTCTCAACAACTTGATTAATTTGTTCTTCACTAATTACAGGATACATAGGTAGGGATAAAATCTGTTGACTGAGAATTTCACTATTGGGGAAGTCTCCTTGTTTATAACCTAAATTTTTATAGGCTGGTTGGAGATGACAGGGTATAGGATAATGTATACCAACAGAAATACCTTCGGCTGTTAATTTTTCTTTTAGGGTATCCCGGTTAATGGGAGATTCGTCCGTGACTCGAATCACATATAAGTGATAAATATGCCCACTCCCACTCAAATTCTGTATGGGAATAATACCTTTTTCTTTCATTGGACTGAGGAGGCGGTCGTATTTTTGAGCTGCTTGGTTGCGATCGCTATTCCAACTCTCTAAATAAGGAAGCTTGACATTCAGTACCGCGGCTTGTATTGTGTCTAGTCTACTATTAGTCCCTACTTCTTCATGGACATATTTACGCGGTGCGCCATAATTACGAATACTACGCATTTTATTTGCCACCTCAGAATCGTTAGTAATAACTATTCCTCCATTACCAAAGCAGCCTAAATTTTTACTGGGATAAAAGCTAAATGCCGCAGCAGTTCCTATACTTCCAGCACTATATCCTTCTCTTTGTGCCAAATGAGCTTGGGCTGCATCTTCAAATATAATCAAATTGTTAGCTTGAGCAAAATCTTGTAATTCACTAGGAGCTACCATTTGACCATAAAGATGTACTGGTAATATTACCTTAGTTTTGGAAGTAACGGCCTTTTGAGCTGCTTCTAAGTCAATTAAGGCATTGTCAAGATGACAGTCCACTAGAACTGGAATAGCACCAGCATGAAGTACCCCAATTAATGTGGCGATAAATGTATTAGTAGGTAAAATTACTTCATCACCCGCACCAATACCACAAGCTTGAAGTCCCAGTGCAATAGCATCCGTGCCACAAGCAACTCCAATAGCATTTTTCACTCCACAAGCTTCTGCAAATGAATGCTCAAATTTTTCTACTGCCTGACCAAGTATAAAGTCTCCTCTATCTAATACTGCCTGGATGGCATTTTCTAGCTCTGTTTTTAGTGGTTGATGTTGGAGCTTGAGGTCAACGAAAGGAATATTTTTTGCCATTATCTATAAATAATGTTGACGACTAAAAATTTACTCAGATGTATTAGCTAACTGAAATATTGATTTACACTATCTTTAAGTGTTTATGGTGACATTTTATACACTATCCTGACTATATTACCAAGTATAAGATAGCACAAATAACTTCTGAGAAAGAGCAAGATAGCCAATAATATTCAATAAATATTTTTATTATTGCTACAAATAATTAGGGTTTGCTGAAAAAATTGGTTAGTGGGGGTAGGACACGGGGACGCGGAGACAGGTCGATTTGTGGTTGAACAGGCAACAGTTTCGGTCATTTTATGTGAAGAAAATTTCTTGAATTTCAGCAGAAAATTTCAGTATTTTGAGGCAAATAAGAGCTAATAATTAGGAGATAAACTTAATATAAAAAACTACTAAGCCTTAGCTATCCTGACTTTTAGCTTTATTCAGTAAGCCATAATTAGGGTTTGCTCAAAAAGTCTTGTAGTAGGGAGACAGGAGACAGGAGAAATAGGAATGAGCGAGGAGGTAGGAGCGGGCGTTTTGTCCCAAGATTGTTCTACCATAGTCAGCCCAAAATACTAGCTTTTGAGGGTTTTCAACTAAAACAGGTGCACTTCTTTCTACCATAAAAATGCTCAAACCTTTATATATCAATACTTTTATAATCTATCGGTAAGCCCTAATTATTGTTTATATAAGTGAAAATAAAGCATTTGAATAATATTTATATGTATCATCTAATAATAGAAATTTAAAAATGTTACTATTATGCAGTATGCAAAACTACATCGATTTACTTGGGTGGCCATTCTTTAGAGGTTTTCGTTTACTAGCTGCCTGTGGAAACTATGGTAAATAAAATATACCTAGAAAATTAAATAAAGTTATGGGTTTTGTGGCACGGATATTTTTTAGGGTAGAAACTTGGCCGTGTCGTTCGGCGGTGGCCTTAATCCTAGAAAATTAGGTGACGGAGTATAGTCTGTTTCGCACAGCTTGGTTGTCGTGAAATCTAAAATAGGAAGGTTTTGGCTCTCCTAATCTAAAGTGTAGAGTAGTGGGTCTAGCACTTAGCTATTTCCAAGTCTCTTCAAAATATCAGGCTATTAACCGTGGGGCAAACCGTTTAGCCTCAGAGAATGTCAATGTCTAGTGTTAAGTTGGGAAAAAAATAAATGGCTTCAGCTACAGATAATAAAGAAAAACAAAAAGCTTTAGATTCAGTCCTGAAAACTATAGAAAAAAGTTTTGGTAAAGGGTCAATTGTCCGTTTGGGAGATTCTACCCGCATGAAGGTAGAAACAATTCCTAGTGGGGCATTGACTTTAGACTTAGCATTAGGAGGTGGTTTACCCAAGGGTAGAATTATTGAAATATATGGCCCAGAAAGTTCGGGAAAAACTACCCTTGCTTTACACGCGATCGCCGAAATTCAGAAAACAGGAGGTATTGCAGCTTTTGTAGATGCGGAACACGCTCTTGACCCCACTTATGCTGCTGCATTGGGGGTAGATATTGAAAATTTATTGGTCTCCCAACCTGATACTGGGGAGATGGGTTTGGAGGTAGTGGATCACCTGGTTCGATCTGTAGCTGTTGATATTGTTGTTGTTGACTCGGTAGCAGCATTAGTTCCTAGAGCTGAAATTGAGGGGGACATGGGAGATTCTCACATGGGTCTCCAAGCTCGTTTAATGAGTCAAGCGTTACGGAAAATTACAGGTAATATTGGTAAGTCTGGTTGTACAGTGGTCTTTCTCAATCAACTTCGACAAAAAATTGGTGTTGTTTATGGTAATCCAGAAACTACTACTGGTGGTAATGCTCTTAAGTTTTATTCTTCGGTAAGACTTGATATTCGTCGTACACAAACTCTGAAAAAATCTTCAGAGGAATATGGTATTCATGTTAAAGTAAAGGTTGCTAAAAATAAGGTGGCACCTCCATTCCGTATTGCTGAATTTGATATTATTTTTGGTAAAGGAATTTCTAGTGTCGGTTGTGTTATTGACCTAGCTGAAGAGACAGATGTAATTAAGCGTAAAGGTGCTTGGTATAGCTACGGAGGAAGTAATTTTGCTCAGGGTAGAGAAAAAGCGATCGCTTATATGGAAGAAAATCCTGACTTTGCCAAAAAAGTTGAAGATCAAGTTCGGGAAAAATTAAATCATGGTGCTTTGGTTTCTGCTAATTCTGTGGCACTACCTGATGAAATAGAAGAGGAAGAAGATGAAGCAGAAATTTTAGAAGAAGAGTAAGATTCATTAATGAATAATGAATAATGAATAATGAATAATGAATAATGAATAAATTGATAACTACCTCTGGTTAAAACCGCTCTTGATTGAATATAAGGAATATTATCTTTTTTTTCCCCTTACTCAGGGGAGGCTTTAAACCAGAATTATTTAATTATTAATTATTAATTATTCGTAATTATTCGGTAAATTTTAGCTTCTATTAAGAATTTCATAGTTGCAGTTATTTTATTATTATTAATCTCAAGATTATGCAACTATGATTTTTTTTCTTTTTGCTAAATTTGTCAATAGTTCATAGATAGCAATAGTATAGATAGGGCGCTGACCATAGACTTATAAATTTAGACAGGGAAATGTTTTTCCTACTGTTCCCTATTCCCTATTCCCTATTCCCTATTCCCTATTCCCTATTCCCTATTCCCTCCTATTTACTTCTTTTGTAAAAAATCAAGTAACTCTCTATTCACTGTATGAGGTACTTCCTGCTGAATCCAGTGGCCACATTCAGGGATAACTTTTAACCAAAAAGGAGCTGCAATTAGTTTATCTAAACCTTCTGTAAGTTTTTGACTTAAAAAAGAATCTTCTTTGCCCCACAAAACTAAAGTAGGTGCTGTAATTAATGATGGTTGAGGATAAAAGTTTTTGAGCCAGTTTTGAGGTAAAAGAAATTGACGGTAGTGATTAATTGCTGATACCAGCGCCCCTGGTTTTTCCAGAGCTGCTTGATAAATTTGAGTAATTTCAGTACTAAAGACACTCTTACGAATAGCTTGTCCCTGAAAAAACCCTTTAATAAATTCTCTTAAATTTTGCTGAATCAGCCATTCTGGAATACCAGGAACTTGAAAAGCTAATATATACCAACTTCGTCGTAGTTGATCTATATTTCCTGTTATTTCTTGAATCAGTTTTTGTGGATGTGCTGCATTCAAAATTGCCAGACGGTTAAGACATTGAGGAAACTTTTGGGCCAGATGCCAGGCGATCGCTCCTCCCCAATCATGGCCTACAATATGAGCTTTAACATAACCCAAACGCTCAATTAGTCCTCGAATATCAGCAGCTAGGGTATCTAAGTCATAGCCGTTATCTGGTTTCTCGGAATCGTTGTACCCTCGTAAGTCTGGTACTACAACTTTATAATGGCGGGCCAATGCAGGGATTTGATAGCGCCAAGAATACCAAAATTCAGGGAACCCATGAAGGAGTATGACTAACTCTCCCTCACCTTGAGTAACATAATGCAGACGTACATTATTGGTATCTACGAAAAAATGTTGCCATTGAGACTCTAGAAGACTCATAATTTGCAATCAACTCTCCAATCTATATACCACCAGACTCGTCTAATTTTATTAGTAGCTTTTGTCTGGCCAATGTTATATTTTTAACTTATGTATTTCTAGATTAACATCTGTTCAAGCTATGTGTAGTAAAATACGACATAAGTAGCTTTTCTTCTATGAATTACAGATATTGTAAGTTGCTAATTTTTATACAAATCTCAGAACTATTTTCCCGATCTACTTAGGCTTGATGGAATTGAAGAGGGAGTTGTTTGAAATACTAAATTTGTTTTCTGGGAATTTAGATTAAGGTCTGCGTCATACCCACAAGGTTTAACGCAGGAAATTAATAGACTAGATAACCTGATTCAGACTTAAGTCTTCCTGCGGAAGTTGACTAGAGTTTGGACAAGGTTGAGTCTGATTTTTCAGCAAATTAGCTAGTTCTTGTAACTGACTAATTGCTTCAGCTCCTTCTAATTTCATTAGTTCGCGATCGTCTCGCATCTCTGTCCATGTAATACCATAATCTGATACTAGAAAGCGAATCAGATGATTCTCTCCCAAGCTGACCATAAATGAGGCACTATTCATTTTACCTCCGCAGGTATAACAAGATGCCAAATACCCTCTATTCTCCAGCACAATTGCTAGAGCTTGCAAGTTCATTACCAGGTCTTGTACAAATTGACGATGTTGTTCTGCAAGTCTCAGAAACACTGTTATCCTCCTATCACCACACTCCTAAATTTTAGACTTTTAGTTAAGTTATTATAAAAATCTGGATATTTAGCTTTTGAACATTAAGTATATCCCTAATAATTTTTTTAGCACATCTCTCTGAGTAGCCTTGAATACCAGATACTTGATTAGGTTAACTAATAGAATTTTTGAGCAAAGTATCAAGAGCAACATCCACCTATGCCATATCTCTTTATTTTGAGAGACTTAAAAACTAAATTTAGGTTCCAAAATTAGCGATTTGAGGAACTCAAACCAGAAAATTATACAAATAATTAATCATGGTTATAAGTTAAATAGTATCAAGATGCATTAAAGACCCTTTCATTAATGGATAATGGATAATGGATAATTGATAATTACCTCAGGTTTTAACCGCTACGGAATTGAATATAAGGAATATTTTCTTTTCTTGGTCGATGGTCGGACAGCGCAGGTTTCGGAGCCATCCCACCCTTCGGGAAGCTGCGCTTTTCATGTCGGCGACAGCCGAAACGACCGCTTTTTTTCCCCTTAAAAGGGGAGGCTTCAAGGCGCGAATTATTTAATTATTAATTATTAATTATTAATTATTCGGTAAGGAAGAGTTTTGAGGGAATACAATTCAACCTAAACTTTTCTAGAGGTGAGTTGTTAATTTTTTATAGATATTAGATTGTATTGAGATTGGAAACTATTTTATAGATAAAAATCAATAAAATGTATTCGCTTATTTATTTTATTGATTGCGATAATTTCATTATTCCTAGAGTCAATTAAAATTCTACAATAGATAGAGTTTTAGAGTTTTTATGTCAGTATTCAGCTGTTAGCAGTGAGTGCTTCCCTGCCGGATGCTACCCAAACAGCAATTAGTAATGAATAATGACTTCTCAGGTTTGGGAAGGGGACGCATGGCAGTGACTTTTGATTCTTTCTCAATTTCAAAAGTTGCTTTTACCTTCCCAAAAATTAGCTGAAGTCCGCAGTTCCTCCTATGAGGAGGCTAGCTAATAGCTAACTGCTGTTTGAGCAGCATTCCGCAGGAAATGCTTATTTTTTTATACTGCTAGATTATGTTATTGAGTATTGATTTTAATAAATTGTTTTTGACATCTATCAAATTCATCATAAATCAAACTTTCACTAAAATTTATTCATAGATTTAAAATTTTTTATAACAGATTTTATTAGTATTTTTTAAAATATCAAAAGTTTGTATAAAGTTTCAATTCATTTAACTTTTATGCTACATCAATACTCATCAATGTTGTTAAATAAATACTTTGCAAAATATTTAACTCTAGGAGTACTCTGATCAATACTTGTTAATTAAAATTTAACAATTAGCTATTAAATTTCTCTAATTGTTATTTTAACTTTATAGAGAAATAATTATTCAATTTGCCACCATCCAAAAGCAGGACCAATGAATCTAACTGTTAACCAGGCAACAATGAGAAACCCAATACCAATCCATGCACCAGTTGAAGTTAACTGCATGAATTTCTGACTTTGACTTTTAGTAATTGGCAGCCAAGAAATAAACCGTGCTTCTTGGCCGTATTGTTCTCCTAATGATTCTTTACGACGCTTTGCTTCACCCATAATTATCTCAATAGTTATTTAAGTGATTTTAATTTAGATCATAACAGTGAGCCTCGACAAGAATAAGCTTTTTTTGTTAAATCTATTTAAGAAAGGAGCAAAAAAGTTAACTTTAAGAATTAGTTCTTAATCAATTGGTTAATTTAGCTACTATTCAGAATATTGCCAGAGGACCAACGTCATAATTGCAATGCAAGATAATTTATCCAAAAATACCAAAAGCAATATCTATAGAACCCCTGATCGTATCTTCATAAATACGCACGTTTTTTTAGCGAGGAGACAGGAGACAACCCACCCCTAGCCCCTCCCAGGAGGGGAAGACAGGAGACAGGAGACAACCCACCCCTAGCCCCTCCCCCTCCCAGGAGGGGAAGGGAAGAAGGAAGATGTGGGGAGAAATAATACAAAAAACACTCCTTCAGATGATTTTCGGTCAAAATTGATGCGCGAAAAGACTTGACTACCATAATTATATAGATATCATCAGGGTTCTATAGTGTTTCTGTTTGAGGGGTGAAACTATAGCACTACGTCTTTTGGTTAGGATAATAAATCTTGGTAGTCCTGCATAGTAATGGTAAGTGGAGATAAGGAACACTTAGAACAGGAGCAAGATGCTCCCACCGACTTATACCGTGACAAAAATAATTAGATACTAATACTATTGTATTCCACAAATCCGACGGCTGCCCTATCTAACTTCTAACTTCTGACTTCTGACTTCTGACTTCTGACTTAATTAAGTTAACCATGTAGTATCTAAGTAATCAATCTTGGCAAAAGGACTAAGAGCTACTAAAACTTGCTTGCCATAACTACGACGAATTACACGACTGTCCAACAAAGCAACAACACCTTGAGATTCTCTGACAGAAGCAATAGCACGTTGTAACTCCTGTAGTGCCTTTGGTAAAAGGTATAATCTAAACCAATCTAAACCCTGTTGCTTATAAAAATTTACTCGTCCAGATACTAAGGGACTTTCCAAAGATGGAAGAGGTAAAGTAGCAATTATCAATAACTTAGGTGCTTTTAATTCTCTTTGATACTTTTGCCAAAACTCCCAACCAGTAATCAAAATGCCTTGTACTCCAGGAGAATTTGTTTCTACTTGAACTCGGGAACCAAATTCAGAGGCCAAAATAGCACCCACTTGAGCTTTCAGTGGTACATCTCCAATGATAATTGCTATTAATCCATCAACAGTACTAGAACTGATATACAATAAAGTCCTAATTTCTTGAATTAATGCCTCCTGAAATTTAGGTGTATTTGGCATTGGCAAACCATTAGGCAAATATAGTTGAATCATCTCATTGTGGCGATCTGGAGAAAATTTAACGCAGGTCAAGTCCCCTAACCCCATCATCTTTCTATAGTTAGAAGCTTGGGCCTCTAAATCCAATGCTCCTCCAATAATCACTACAGGTTGTTGAGTCCATATATTATTCAGAGCTTCAGATAAATCACAAGGAGTGCAGTATAAAGAAAATGACCCTCTCTGGCGATGAATTTCTGCCCACCTTAGTTGTCCATCGCTTTGCCACCTCAACCAAAAATCATTATTCAAATGATGACGATGTAATTCCTTGTTTCTTGGGGTCAATGACAAACGTTCAATTAGATTTTGTAAAATCTGCTCCTCATCTTGTTCAATTAAGTAGCAACTGTAGGGGTTTGCTGGATGTTGGAAGAGCGATCGTGTTAAATTTATCCTAGCTTCCCGAATAAAGTCAGCTCGATCAGAGTAAACTTGCATTAGTTGATTCCAGTCAGCAGATAAAAAACTGGTAGTTAAATAATTTTGGACCCAAGTTTCTAAATCGTCTGCCCAATCTATAATTGTGGGAATACCTTGAAAAAACTGCCCATTTTCCCATTGTTTAACTAACCAAGCTTCAGGAGTTATCAGGAGTAGTCCATTAAAGTCAGAGTCTTCTAGTGGATAAGTTTGGATTGCTTTATTGGGCAGTGATGAGCTACTGTATGAATTATTTGCAAGCAACTTAGGAATTTCTACCCCAAGTAAATGTTGCTGTACTTGGTGAGGAGCAACTAATATTGTTTTTTGAGGCCACATTAAAATTGGTACTAGGTAGCTTAACTGATATTGTTGATTATGACTACCTGGCGGAGACCCTGTTTGAATCAAAGCACTACGTCCCAGTCGCAAGGCCCTCGCTACTAAACGTGCCATCGTCAAATTATGAGGCCAGTGAGGTTCATTTTGCGATCGCAGAAAATTACGCAGGGATCTATGGACTTCTACTTCGATCACAAACTTTAACCCAAATAATAAAAGCTGTTGATAAAATCAACTACCTTATCTTTAGAAGGCAAAGAAAATGTTTGCTCTTTTATATTTTGACAGTTTTTTTTACCAAAGTTTGGATTACTACTTACTACTAAACTCTGACCAGTTGAATTATTTAAAATCAACTGAGTAGGGCTGGAAAAAAAAGCAATTTTGCCTCTAACAGACTCGATAATTGTTTGAATTCGCTGATTTTTTTTGACAAGCTGTTTCATTTCTATTTCTAATTCTAATATTTTGGTATTCATTTTTTGTAAAGGAATATTTTTGACAATTTCTATCACGTTAACTTGAGCTTTTTTAGCATCAGCGAAAGGAAAAATCACAATAAATGCTAGCAGAAATAAAAGTTCATCACTATCTACTCTAAAATTCAAAATAGTTTTTCGGTAGCTAACTTCAATGCTGGGAGGGCGAGTAATAAAATTATAATTCTTGGCCAAATGATAGTAAGTTGTCGCAAGAGCTACATTACCTTTTAGGTCTAAAGGTAAATCAACAATAATTTGAACTGTTGGGGATTTTTGGTTAAAAAATCTCTTAGATTCTGCTGATGATTTAAAATAATAGACTTGGCTATGGTCTCCGTTGGGGCTAGTATCAATCCATTCACAAACAATTTCCTCAGCTTTAATATTTAATCTGGGGACTTCATAAAGTTTTGCTCCAGTCAAAATTGCCCCTGATAAATCTACTCCCACTAAATCAGCTCTAATTAAATTAGCTTCAGTTAAATCAGCATGAACTAAACTGGCATTAGTTAATTTTGTATTAGTTAAATTTGCTCCACGAAGATTTGCCCCACTCAACTTAACATTACTCAGGTTAGCATTAGTTAAGTCAGCTCCATTAAGAGTAGCCCATCTAAGATTAGCTCCATTTAGCTTGGCATTCCTGAGATTAGCCATACTTAGATCGGCCTGCCTTAATTCAGCATGGGTAAAATCAGCTCCTTGCAGATCTGCTTTTGTCAGATCAGCGCTATGTAGGTCAGCTTGTTCTAGATGAGTTCCTTGTGCTATGGCAACTCGTAGATTTACATTACTAAGATTAGCTTGGCTTAAGTTTGCTTCTGTCAGGATAGCTTCTCTCATATCAGCACCACTGAGATTAACTCGCCGAAGATTAGCTTGAGTCATATCTACCCTGATTAATTCTCCTCTAAGTAGTGTAGCTTCTACTAATTGAGCTTCAGTCAGATTCGCCTGGACTAGATTGGCCACATTTAAAGTAGCTTGGTTTAATATTGCCTTGTTGAGATTGGCACCGCTAAGGCGAGCTACATTAAGATTAGCCTTACTGAAATTTGATTCACTAAGATTTGCACCACTAAGATTAGAGACAAATAGGGCAGCATTACTGAAATTACTTTGACTTAAGTTCATCTTACTGAGGTTAACTTCTGTCAGGTTGATGGCAGTAAAATTTCTTTCCCCTTGTGCATATCTTTTAACTAATTCGTATCTTCTGAATATTTCTTCTGACATCTGTTGTTGATTAACTCAAGTTGACTAAATATTTTTTTCTACTGAATTTTAATATGATTTTTTTATATCAATTAGTTATTTGTACAAAATAAAAGTAGGTAATCTAATCAAGTTAACTGTTAGACTTGAAGCCCATATTAATTTTCTGGTTCTAGCAGTCTTAAATAATTTGTAAAAAATCCAGGAATAGAAAATAAATCTAACAGCCTTTTCCTTAATTCCAAAATATTTTATGCCAAATTAAAATTAACACTGCTACATTAATCATCAAGATACAGAAGATTTTATCTAAGTGATGTAGACCAGTAGCGGCCAAGATGGCCGACCACAAAAGTTTTATTGTTAATGTTTGTACTTCATATAATTGTAATTTGCTGTATTTATCTTGCTTTGACTTTTAAGATCAAATTTTGTGTCGAGTTTTTTTCAACTCTATCATTTTATAGTTTGCTGCAATTTAGGTGAAGTACAAAATTCAAGATTTTAGGGAATAGGGGAAAATCTTAAATCTCTTTGAGAGAAGAGGATTTTCTCTCACAAAGTTTGAGTTAATCTAGAGGCATTGTATTGTATTGTATACAAGTTTTCTATTGTACTAATGTAACAAATATTTTATTCTGGTATCAGTCCCATTAATGTAAAATAACAAACAACTCTGAAAGAATAAAACTTTTAAATTTGAGATCATCATTATTAATAATGATGTTGTATAAATAAACTAATGTTCAAAGTTATGAAAACCATCAATAAAATCCATAATTGTATTTAGAGAATATGACTCTGTTTGAGGTACTTGAATGATCGTGTCTACTTCACTATTTTTACTTACTTTTCGCTTACCAAATGTAGGATGATGATAAACATTAAAGGTTTGATTGCTTGAATTAAGCAGGGTTATTTTTGTTGGTGTCTGAAAAAACTTAATTCCGTTGCAAAACCTCAGTAATTCCTTGTCTTTATTAATTCGATTAACTTGTTTAATAGATTGGCTGAAAACCGTAGTTAACTGCTGAATTTTTTGAGCTGATACAGGAGTTAAATAGTTTATATCTTGAGAGTTAAGCATTTTCATAATATTGCTAATTTTCTCTTGTGTCTTAGCAGCATCATTAAAAGCAATAATAGCAGCATAAGCAGTAGCAAATAGTTTCTTGTCGCTGTTCATTTGAAACGAGATTATTGTTCGACAAGAGTTAATTTGTATAGAAGGTGGTTGATTGAGCTCTGGTAAATACTTACTAATTTGATAATATGTTGCGGCTAGAGCATAATGACTAGAACTATCTAAGGGAGCATCAACAATAATTTTTACTTTAGGAAGAGTCTGGTGAAAGAAACTTGTTATTTTCTCAGAATTGAGATAATGGACTTTACTTTGATCTCCATTAGCACTCAAGTCAAACCATTCACAGATTGCTGCTTCTATTTTAATTCCTAAGCGAGAAGCACCATAAATTTTTGCACCTGTTAAAGTTGCACCTGTTAAATCCGATCCAATCCAATCTACTTCAATTAAACAAGCATTTGATAAATCAGCATGAACTAAACTAGTATTTAAAAGATTAGCTTGGGACAAGTCAGATCTACTTAGGTCAGCACCACTAAGCTTGGCATCACTAAGATTAGCCCACTTCAGGTTAGCCCCAATCATAGTCGCCCAACGTAAATTAGCCCCACTTAAATCAGCTCCATTCAAGTTAGCACCAGTCAAATCAGTTTGTCTCAGTTCAGCACCACTAAGGTCAGCGCCACTAAGGTCAGCACCACTAAGGTCTACTCCTTGCAGGTTAGTTTCTATTAAATTAGCTCCTGTCATAGAAGCAAAGCGCAGGTTAGCTCCCTTTAAGTTAGCACCACTAAGATTCGTTTTTCTGAGTGTGGCTTCTACCAGACTTGCTCCACTTAAATCAGCAAAAGATAGATTAGCTTCACTTAATTCTGCCCTAATTAGCTCTGCTCTTATCAATTTAGCACCAACTAATTGAGCTTTTTTTAGATTAACTAAAACTAGATTAGCTACATTAAGATCAGCATCATTTAAGTTAGTGCCACTAAGATGAGCGCCGTTAAGTTTAGTAATATTAAGTTTAGCTTTACTGAGGTTAGCATCACTTAAATTTGCTCCACTGAGGTTAGCAACGCTGAGATTGACTCTGCTAAGATTTGCACCACTGAGATTAATACCACTAAGATTGGCCTCAAAAAGATTGAAGTCAGTAAAGTCTCTTTCACCAGCAGCATATTTTTTTTGAAGTTCTTCGATTATCATTAGGGCGGACTCTGGTATAATCCCCATTTGATTATGATTAATATAGGTATTGTCGGATTAGGTTTAATCGGTGGCTCAATTGGATTGGATTTAAGAACCCTAGGTTATCGTGTTCTTGGGGTATCTCGTCGAGAAAAAACTTGTCAAAAGGCACTCGCTCTTGGGGCTGTTGATGAGGCCAGTTTGGATCTATCTTTATTATCTATTGCTGATGTAATATTTATTTGTACTCCCATCGCTGTTATTATTCCTACTTTAGAAGAGCTGATTCCTTTTCTTTCTCCCACTACAATTTTAACCGATGTCGGTTCGGTTAAGGTACCTATTGTGGAAGCTGTTTTCCAAGTTTGGCCTAATTTTGTAGGTGGACACCCCATGGCTGGCAAAGCAGAAAATGGAATTGAAGTGGCTCAGTTGGGTTTATTTCAAAATAGACCTTATGTTATCACCCCTACGGAAAATACTCCCCTAGGGTCTATAGAGAAAGTTGAAGCAATAGCTAGGATGCTCAAGAGCAAAGTTTACTTTTGCGATCCTGATGAACATGATCGAGCTGTTGCTTGGATTTCTCATTTGCCTGTTATGGCCAGTGCTAGTTTGATTCTTGCTTGTATGAGCGAGACTAATCCTACAGTTTTCAAGTTAGCACAAGATTTGGCTAGTTCTGGCTTCCGTGACACTAGCAGGGTGGGAGGAGGTAATCCTGAATTAGGACTAATGATGGCCAAATATAATCGTTTGGAAGTGTTACGATCGCTCTATTCTTTTCGCGAACAAATTGACCAGTTTATTCAACAAATTGAACAAGAAGATTGGCATACTCTGGAAGAAAAGTTAAGCTCTACAGAGCAAAATAGAAAACTATTTTTATAGCAGAAGAAAGAAGGAAGAAGGAAAAAGGAAGAAGGAAGAAGGAAAAAGGAAAAAGGAAGAAGGAAGAAGGAAGAAGGAAGAAGGAAGAAGGAAGAAGGAAGAATCTTACTTTCTCTGAGTTTTACAGCACTTTTGAGGAAGCATGAGGTACATTGTAAGACTATTCTTGTATTTCCTGTTCCCTGTTTCCTGCTCCCTAGTGCAGGATGGTGGAAATAACTTACCAGTTACAAAATCCCAAAACAATTACAAATCAAAAATGATTGACTTTTAACTTTTAACTAACTTTTAACTTTTAACTTTTAACTTCCGCGTAGCGGCACTAGGGCAATAAAATTTTGTACCTCCAAAACTCGAAAACTGCTGTAATACCAATTCACTTTAAAGGTGTCATAAATAGTTTCACTCCTTGTAAATGTTCAATATTTTCCTGAAATTACTGTAATATTAAAGTTTTGAGCTGATAAAATCTAATTTTTAACTTTTAACTTTTAACTTTTAACTTTTGACTTCCGTGAAACAGTATTTGAGCTAATAAAATTTAACTTTTAACTTTTAACTTTTAACTTTTGACTTCCGTAAAACGGTGTACTTTCCTTTAATGAAATTCTGAATAGTAGCGGAGGTAATTAACAGTATTTTTGACAAAACCTGCTATGGGTACAGCAATTAATAAACCCAAAACTCCCCATACTTGTGCCCCCACTAATAAACTAACTAAAATCAAGACAGGATTAAGACCGGTGAAGCCTCCAAGTATTCTAGGAGCAACAAAGTTTTCAATTGCTTGTTCTATTAAAACTATCACTATTAAAACTTTTATACCTAGCCAAAAATCTTCTAAAGTTATCAATAAACTTACGAGAGTTACACCTAAAGCTGTACCAAAAGGAATTAAAGTCATTAAACCAATTCCGATGCCAAATAATAAACCAAAAGGAGCTCCTAGAACTAATAAACCTATAGTCATAGCTACACCCATTAAACAAGCTAATGTAGCCTGACCAATAAAGTAATTTTGAAAGTTTTGTCTTAATGATTTGCGTACATGAATCTCTAGGTGATTGGGCAACCAATTAAATATCCCATCCCATAAGCGATCGCCATGCAACATTAGGTAAAAAGTGATAATGATGGTGATTAAAATGTCAAAAATTCTACCTAATGTATTAACAATGAAACTAATAATGTCTCCTGTAATATCTTGCAATTGAGAAGATAAGCTTTCTGTAAATTGATTTGTCCAAAGGGTTAAATTAATCGGTAATTTCTGTTTATGTGCCCATTGGTCAAATGATTCTAATTGTTGATTTCCTGATGCGAGCCAACTAGGAAATTTTTCAATAAATCCGGTAAGTTGTTCTAATAGCAGGGGAATTAGAATAACTCCTAAAACTAATATAATTACTAATGCTATTAAGAATACTAAAATAACTGCTCTGGGGCGTTTAACTTGATGTTTCTCTAAAAAAAACACTGGGTAATCTAGCAGGAATGAGAGTAAGGTTGCAGAGACGGCTATTGTAATTATCCGACCAAAATATTGAAATATTTGGAGTAAAGCCCAACCATTTATGACAATTATTGGTAATGCTAAGAACCAAAATAATCTTTTATTTAATACATTCAGCATAATTTTTAGTTATTTCTCTTCCATAGATTAATAGATTAACTTAAAAATTATGATTTTTTGGGGAAAAGGTGTTGATATTTAGTTATCAAATCAATGATATAGCGGTTCTCATATTCATCAGGTACAGGATTTTTTTTTCCTTATTCCCTATTCCCTCAAATCGAAAACTTGTGTATCTCACCAAGGGTAATAATTGCTATACTATATACTATAAATATTGTATTTATACCAGTTTTATATGAGGTTGCATAGAATGATGAAATTCATTCATTGATCTATATTTAGGGTTTGCTGAAAGAGTCTTATGGGTAAGGGTAGGAGACAGGAAACAACCCACCCCTCGCCCCTCCACAGTCGGGGGAGGGGAAGACAGGAGACAGAAGAAATGGGAATGAGTGAGAAGGTAGGAGTAAGTAATTGTCAGAATGATTTTTCTGCTTAACTATGAGTCTAAAATACGCTCCTTTTTGAGCGTTTTAGACGTGATAACAGGCACTTTTTTTGAACCAAAAAAGGCTAAAGTATTTATATGTCAATGCTGTTAGATGTAATCAGCAAGCCCTATTTATTTACACCGATCTGCGGTCAACTATACTTGAAATATTATTCTATGCAGCTTCATTTAAAGAAGGAGAGGTCATAATTAATAATTAATAATTAATTATTAATTATTGAAATAGCTTTAGAGGTGCAGTATTTCTAGAAGGAGATCATACAACTAATTCAATAATTTGTATAAGTAAAGAACCTGGAATAATTACGCCAGAAATAATACTGAGAGGAAAAAAGCCTATATGTAGCAATAATTCATCTGCTACTTAAAATTAGTAGGGAGTGGCGCATAGCTCCCTACTTAATTAACTTAGTTAACTCTGTTGCAATTCATCTAAACGTGCTAAAACTTCTTGACTATGAATAGGCGGTCTTACTCCTAGAAAAATTTCCTCTAACATTCCATCTGGATCGATAATAAAAGTATGTCGCATTGAGAAAAAATTCATCCACGAACCGTAAGCTTTACTAACACTTCCATCCGTATCAGCTAACAATGGAAATTTCAATCCTTCAGAATCACAAAATTCTGCATGGGAGTCTATATCATCTGCACTAACACCTAAAATTTGAGCATTTCTAGAAATATATTTTGGTAAATCTTGTTGAAACCTACGCGCCTCAATAGTACAACCAGAAGTAAAATCTTTAGGATAAAAATAAAGCACTACCCACTTACCCTGATAATCAGATAAAGAAATTTCTCCATCTCCAGTATTTGTGGGTAAAGTAAATTCTGGTGCTGGTTGGTTTAACTCCGGTAATTTGCCTCCAAGTGCCCAAGTATTAGGAATAAAGTTAAACCAAGTTATCAAAGCTAAACAACTAGCTAAAAATATACTAATTAGATTCCGACGGGTGGTCATAATTTACGATGAAAACTCTACTTTATATAAGTTTACTTGAAGAAGGCAGAAGGGAAAATTTCTGATGGATAGTCTTCAAAAGGCCACTCCGTGTCTTATAACCCCAAGCAATTTTCAGCACCGCAAGTGACGGTGGGGTATTAAACCCATATTAAAGATAAATTTAGGAACAAATTTTCTATGGGGAAATTGTTCAAATCTAATATTTCGGATTTTGAGGAAAAATAGCGTTTATCAGAAAAGCAAGAAAATTTATTTTTATTATATAATAAGCAACTTGTACAAAAACTTTACCCATAAAATTAGGAAAAATGGAAGAAGATTTACCACAAATATCAAGTCCGGCAACAGTATTAATGGTTATCGACAATCAAATAGTTACTATAGAAGTTGATGGTATAAATGCACCAATAACTGGAGGTAATTTTGTTGATTTAGTAGAACGAAATTTTTATGATGGTGTTAGATTTCATCGCATCGAAAATCAACCACAATTTTCATTAGTTCAAGCAGGAGACCCTTTCAGTAGAAATCCAGATATTCCTTTGGAACTTTTAGGAAGTAGTGATTTTGTCGATCCACTAACAAATGAAACTCGATTTATTCCTTTAGAAATTCGGCCGTTAGGACTTGGGCAAGAAATTATTTACAATCAAATAGTTTCTCCTCCAGTACAACTGCCAAATGTAGTAGGTGCAATTGGAATGGCTCGTGCAACAGAGTTAAATTCTGCATCTTCTCAATTTTATATTCCCTTGAATGATTTATCATTCTTAGATGGTAGTTTTGCCATATTTGGTAATGTAATAGATGGGTTGGATGTTATAGAAGAAATAGAATTAGGCGATAGTATTACTGCTGCGAGAGTTACTCAAGGAATAGTTCCTAGTCGAGTTTCACAAATTATTACTGATACTACTCTGCTCAATAATTTTATTAATATTGTTAATCGTGCCAATATTCCATTACCTATTGATTTCTTTCAAGTTTTAACAGAAGGAGACGATATTTTTCCAATTTCCACAGAATTATCTCAAGAAGTATTTGGTGTCTTGGGATTAGAAGGAAATGATGAAATTACAGGTTCAATACTTAATGATGTAATTAATGGTAATCAAGGAGATGATAGTTTAAATGGTGGAGATAGTTCTGATTATCTTCGGGGTGGAAAAGGATTTGATTTATTATCTGGTGGTCTCGATGATGATATTCTGAATGGGAACTTAGATAATGATACTTTATTTGGTGATGGAGGAGATGATTTTTTACGCGGTGGTAAAGATAGCGATGTATTAAGTGGTGGGGAAGGAAATGATATTTTAATTGGTGATGCTGGTACGGATAATTTATTAGGTGAAGCAGGTGCAGATACTTTTATTTTGACCTTAATAGAAAATGAAGAAAATAATGCAGATATAATTGCAGATTTTAATTTTTCGGAAGGGGATAGAATAGGTATTTCGGTGCAAATTTCTTCTCTGTCTTTTACTCAAGAAGAAAATGATACAGTAATTCAATTAGAAGGTGAAACAGAGGAAGATAATATCATTCTTGGTACTGTTAATAATTCCACAGCAGAAGAAGTTAGAAGCGCCAGTTTCTTTGTCGATTTTACTACTATTTCTGTTCCTGATGCACTGCCTTTTGGAGATGCAGCTTTGAGAATTGGATAATTTAAACAATTAATAATTAATAATTAATAATTAATAATTGCCTATCCTTGAAAATGGATAGGATTGACTAATTATGAAAAATTTTTCTCTCTTGGTCGATTGGATATGGCGCAGGTTTCGGAGCCATCCCTCGACCGCTTGTTTCTCTTTGAAAGGAGAGGCTTTAAAGGTTAATTATTCCGTAAAGTAAAGTATTTGAGTTTTAACTGAAGCTATAGCAATCCTATTTAATTTGTAATATTTTGATGGTAGGGGCGAACTGTCGTTCGCTCGTACAGGAGTCAGGAATCATAATTTTAAAGGTTTTCAGTTCAAATTAACTAACTATTATAAAAATTGTTTGTTACAAGCAATTTAGGATTGCTATAAATCAGCTCTTAAACTTTGCTATGCAAGAGTGAAAAAAATCATGGAGTGTTCGAAAATAATTAAAAGAAGTTTATCCTCTTTTAAATTGACTTTTTTCATGTATTTAAGCAGTTTTGTCGCCAACAAAATTTAAGGATAGAATATAATAAAGTAGCAAATTTTGGAAAACTAAGGAACTAATTAACAAATGGACGAAGAAAAAAGTACCGCAGAATATTTAGAAGAGCTAGAATTAGCTGATTTAGAAGGCCAAGAAGTCACTGTAGAAATGGTGGTACAGAGGGTCTCCCAGGAAGAAGAAGAAGAAAATGAAGAAAATGAAGAAGAGGAAAATGAAAATGAAGAAGAGCGTGGTGAGAGAGAAAAAATTACTGTTACACTCAATTCTGCCGCTGCTCCAGTCACAGCAGCAAACTTTGTCGATCTGGTAGAGCAAAATTTCTATGATGCTCTGGCATTCCATCGGTTTGTAGATGGTTTTGTAGTTCAAGGTGGCGACCCCCAGGGAAGAGATCCTGATTTTTTGATTGAAGATTTAGGCTCAGGAAAATTTGTTAACCCCGCAACAGAGGCACCACGGGAAATACCTTTGGAAATTCAAGTTGCAGAAACAGGAGAAATTGTCTATAACGAGGTAGTTGCCGATCCAGTAGAGCTATCCCATGAAGCAGGGGTAATAGCGATGGCTCGCTCTCAAGCACTAGATACAGCTTCTTCACAATTTTACTTCTCTTTAGATAATATTGCCGATCAACTGGATGGCAGTTATGCAGTATTCGGTGAAGTGACTGAAGGTTTTGATTTTGTGCAAGAGATTCGAGAGGGCGATCGCATTCTTGTAGCTAGGGTAGTTGACGGAGATATATCTAGTAGAACTTCAGAGATAGCTACTGACTCAGATTTACTCAATGATTGGGTTAATGCGGACAATGAAGTGAAGGTATCTTATGTTCTTGCTATGGATGAAGATACTGAAAATGAAAATGATGATAGCGATGCTAATTCAGCCCCGGATGATATTGTTGAGACATCTATACTAAATAATGATACTATCCTTTCCAGTCAAATTACGCAAACTATTGATGAAGAAGTTGAAGGAGAAGAAGAGGTTGAAGGAGAAGAAGAAGGAGAAGGAGAAGAAAATTCAGACAGTGAAGATGATGATGAGGGTGATGAAATAGCTAGCGCTGTTGATGAAGATGAAGATGAAGAACCAGAAGAAACAACTGAGGTAGCTGAAAATGATGACAGTGAGAGCGTGCTGGATATAGATGTTGTTGATTCTTCTTTCACAACCACTATTGGAACAGAGAGTGATGATGTTATTGATGTTTTTGAAATAAGCGATGCTGATACTGATTCATCTTTCGCAATTATGGGTTTGGCAGGTGATGATGAAATATCTGGTGGTAATGGTACAGATATCCTGAGTGGTAATGAAGGTGATGATATAGTTAGCGGTCGTGACGGTCGAGACTTTCTGCGAGGTGGAAAAGGTGATGATGAATTAATAGGTGGCAAAGGAGGCGATATTCTAATTGGCGATCATGGTATTGATATCCTGACTGGTGGTTTGGGTGCAGATAGTTTTATTCTGCGAGCTAATATTATTGATGGCATAGAAGAAATAGACGAAGCTGACTTGATTACTGATTTTAATGTCGCAGATAACGATCAAATTATCGTGGTTGCTAATTTCATTCCTTCTGAAGGGTTAACTTATGAATTATTCGGTGATGACACAGTAATTAGACTGTCCGACAGTGGATTTATATTAGGAGTAGTTTCAGAGACTTCTATAGAAGATGTTGAAAATAACATTTTTGCAGTAAGTCCTGATGATTATGCTCTCCGTCTTGGTTAAGGGATGTTCAATAATTAATAATTAATAATTAATAATTAATAATTAATAATTAACAAATACATCTCCTTGAAAACGGATAGGATTGACGCGGAGCGTGAAAATTTTTTCTTCTTTCTCCTTTAAAGGAGAGGCTTTAAACCTGAATTATTCGGTAAGATTAAAAGGGTTATTTAGTTCGCTAGACAATTTTTACAAAATATTACATAAAAGTTGTACTAGCGAATTTTATATTATTATATTGATTTTGGATAAAGTTTCTTTTTTATAGCAAAAGGGGAGTAGGGGAGCGGGGGAGTAGGGAAAATAGAAAGATTTACTGTTTAAGCAAGAGGATAAGTTTTTTCATTACTAATTTGACTTCTGACTTGGGGACTTCTGACTTCGTTAAGCTGTTTTCTACCTTCATAGGTTCAAAAAGATGTAATTTAAATTCAATCAAAATAACGAGATATGATGAAATTTTTAGCCGCTATTACCTTAGCCATTTCTTTAATTTATTTTAGTTTATCCATACCAGTCATAGCAGCTAATTCTGAAGATATTAATCATCTACTACAAGATAATTGGTGCGTATCATTTTTATGGAAACAGTGCGATTTAAGTGAGATAGATTTACATGAAACTAATCTAAGTAATGCGAATCTTTCGGGAGCTAATTTAACTGGTGCAAATTTCCAGGGTGCAGATTTGAATGGTGTTAACTTTTCGGGAGCTAATTTAACAGGAGCTAATTTAACAGGAGCTAATTTATACAGAGCAGATATTAATAGAGCTAATTTAACAAATTCAAACTTAAGTAACACTCGTTTGTTGGAAGCTGACCTAACTTTAGCAGATTTAAGTAATGCCAATTTAGTTAATGCTAATTTGTTAGAAGCAAGACTCTGGGGAGCAAATCTAGAAAAGGCTAATTTAAGTAATGCTAGTCTCCGTGGTACTAACTTGGAATATGCTAATCTTGCTGATACTAATTTGAATGGAACAGATTTTCATAGTTTCTATTTCCGGGGTTATAAACAAGAAACTAATTTAAGTAATGCTAATTTGGAAGGTGCAATTATTACTGATGTAGATTTAAATGGAGTAATTATGAGAGGAACAATTATGCCTGATGGTTCAATTAATGATTAGTTAAGTAGTAGTCATTTTAGTTATCGGTTCTCATAATTCAGGAGGGATTTTTTTTGATTGTACTATTAAGCAAACATAAGACAAAGTTTATTGTGATAAATCTTAATTTATAGGGATTCTCATATTAATGAGATACAGTATTTTTTTCCTTTTGTTTATTCCCTATTCCAGTGTTCCTTAAAATCAAAAACTTTTATCTATTTGAGAAATTATATATAACTAATTAGGGATAGGTTTTTTGCCAAACTTACCCCTACAATAACTTGATTAAACTTGATTTAATTTACTAAGGCTATTTTGTTATCTTGACTGGAATACAATCATGATAATCAGTACAGTTTCTCATTTCTAAATTACCATAATTATCCCATTCAACATAAAAATTATCAGGTTTATAGTCAGGGTTTATCTTATTACTACCAGGATAAGTAGGTCTACTACCCTGAAGAGTATAACCATTAGTATCTGGAACCATATTCATTTGTTGTTCGGCATAAACTTTTCTACCATTAGGTCCAGTGACATTGACAATCATAGTTCCAAAATTTCCATCCATTCTTAAACGTCCCCTGTGTAACCACCCATTTACTCTCCATTGCAAATTCCACACTCCATTCATCCCTTCGTTCATTAGACCTGGACTTACACTTTTTGACTGTCTTGGTTCTGCAAAAGCAACTTTCGTGGGAATTATAGTTGCAAATGACAAAGAAGTAGCAGTTAAAGCAACCAAACTGAGACTAATAATTTTGTTGAGGTTAGTTTGAGTATTCATCTAAAGTTCTCTAGGAATTAATTGGGTTATTTATTTCTGTTTGATAGTTCTAAGATGAGACAGTAAATTCCGGGTAAAAATTATAAACCGTTCCTAATTGGGTGATTTTTACCTCTTCCTTATGGTTAAGGTGATTCAAAGAAATATATAAAACTATAGGAGTGGTATTGATGAAGCTTACCGAATAATTAGTAATTAAATAATTCTATAGCAATATGATTTTAGTTGTGAGATATTGGAAACTTTTAGGCAATAGCTCCGGAAGGTAACAGGCAACAGAGAAGAAGAAAAAAACGTATCATATGAATGTAATAATTGCTATATTCTATACTTTTAAGGAATACTTTAATTCTCACAACTGATTCCTGATTGCTATAGTTTAAAGCTTCCCCTTTTAAGAGGAAAAAAGAAATAATATGTCCTTATATTCAATTCCGTAACGGTTAAAATCCAAGGTAATTATCAATTATCCATTATCAATTATCAATTAATGAATTATCTTGACTTTTTTAGTGGTGCAGGTGGTTGGGGTTGTGGATTACAAATGCTTGGATTAAAACATTTAGGTTCCTATGATATAAATGAATCAGCTTGTCGCACAGCTAGAGCTAATTTAGGTAATCAAATCTTTTGCCTAGATTTAACTAAATTTAATCCAGATAAAAACTTACTTAATCCTGACTTAATAGTAGGTAGTCCTCCATGTCAAGGTTTTAGTAATGAGGGTTATAAAAAAGAAAAAGACCCTCGAAATAGTCTAGTTTGGACGTTTTTTAATCTTGTAGAAATGCTTTCTCCTCAAGTGTGGATATTTGAAAATGTACCTGGTTTTAAACGACTATATAATGGTGTTTATTATCAAGCTCTTAAAAGTCGCCTTAATTCAATGTCTTATTACTGGAATTCATGTTTAATTGATGCAAGTCATTATGGAGTACCACAAAAACGTCAAAGATTTTTTGTAATAGGAGCAAAAGAATTTAAACCGGAAAAACCAAAGGCAACTCATTCAGAATTTGGTGAGGTTTTAGGTACAGAAAAAGCAATTACTATTTGGCAAGCAATATCCGATCTAGCTCAAGTAGGAATTGGGGAAAAAGTAGGGATTTTTGATTATGATAAATTGCCTGAATTTGCATATCAAGTTTGGGCGAGAGAAGGGAGTAAAAATGTAGAAAACCACACTACTCAAAATCATAGTCAAAGAGTTTTAGAAAAAATTAGTTCTGTTCCTATGGGAGAAGGAATGAAAGTATTTATAGACAAATATGAAGAGAATAAAGTAACTTATTGTGGAGGATATAGAAGAGCAAAAAAGGATCTACCTTCTTATACTGCTTATTGGACAAGAGGAATGACTTCTATTCATCCTGAAGAGAATAGATTTTTATCGCCTAGAGAATGTGCTCGTATTCAATCATTTCCCGATCGCTTTATATTTAAGGGTACGACAATTGAGAACTACACACAAATTTGCAATGCTGTACCGCCACTTCTAGCAAAAGCATTTGGTTCCTACATAATTAAAGTTTTCACAGCAGAAGAAATTAATCCTATTCCTTGGCATTTTTTGAGTAGTAATAATCATCAAAACTACAGAGGGAAAGTTGATAGCAAAAGTGAGGATAATAATTTTCCAATTCAGTTAAAGTTACCATTTTGAATTAGACATCTCCACCAAATGAGGGAATAGGAAATACTCATTGATTTTAGACAAATATTTTGATGATTTTTCCTTCTTCCTTCTTCTTTATTCCTACATAATTAAAGTTTTAACAGTATAAGAAATTAATCCTATTCCTTGGCATTTTTTGAGTATTAATAATCATCAAAACTATAGAGTGAAAGTTGATAGCAAAAGTGAGGATAATAATTTTCCAATTCAGTTAAAATTACCATTTTAAATTAGACATCTCCACTAAATGAGGGAATAGGAAATACTCATTGATTTTAGACAAATATCTTGATGTTTTTTTCTTCTTCCTTCTTGCTTCTTCAGTCAAGAGGGAATAGGAAATACTCATTGATTTTAGACAAATATCTTGATGATTTTTCCTTCTTCCTTCTTGCTTCTTCAGTCAAGAGGGAATAGGAAATACTCATTGATTTTAGATAAATATCTTGATGATTTTTCCTTCTTCCTTCTTGCTTCTTCCTTCTTGCTTCTTCAGTCAAGAGGGAATAGGAAATACTCATTGATTTTAGACAAATATCTTGATGATTTTTCCTTCTTCCTTCTTGCTTCTTCAGTAAAGAGGGAATAGGAAATATTCATTGATTTTAGATAAATATCTTGATAATTTTTCCTTCTTGCTTCTTGCTTCTTGCTTCTTCGTTCTTGCTTATTCAGTAAAGAGGAAATAGGAAATACTCATTCATTTCAGACAAGTATCTTGATAATTTTTCCTTCTTCCCTCTTCCTTCTTCCTTTTAAATCAAATTAGGACATTTCAAATTCACCATTCCCAGTCGCACATGGGAACCATCTTTGAGAATAGCTTCTAAGGAAATTTTCACCTCTGGTGCAAATTCAATTACTTCTAATTCTCCCCAAAAACCACAATATTTAGCCTCTGGAATTTCTGGATGAATTTGACCTACATCTGGACGATGTAAATTAGCAGGAACTTCTCTGATGACTTTGCCTGCTACAATTAATTCTACTGTTACTGGAGGAGATGTTTTTCCTACTACCCATCCACCTATACAAATAGAACTAATATCTTTTTCTACTCCTGGTTTGGGTACATCAATTGAACAACCAACTATTTCTGGATCTTTTTCATATAAAGAAATACCAACTTCGACATTTGTTTTAATCCTTAAACTGAAGTCTTCTTGTTGTCGAGTTAGATGAGGGTTATAACAAGGATCTTCATCTATTAAATATTTCCACCTTTGCTTCATTTTCTGAATTTCTTGTTGGAAACGTAATTGTTTTTCTCCTGTATTTTCTACTCCCCTACTTTTCGATTCATGGTGATACAAAACAGCGTGAGGTACATAAATATTTCGATAACCTTTATCTAGCATTTTTAAACATAAATCTACGTCGTTAAATGCTACGGCTAATTCTTCATCAAACCCACCCATTTCTTCAAATACTTCTCGCCGACACATTAAACAAGCGGCAGTTACGGCGGAATAATTATTCACAGAAATAATTTGACCATTATATCCAGTATCAGTGGGAGAAAAACCACGATGGCTATGGTCTGCTATACTCCTCATTCCTAATACTACTCCGGCGTGTTGAATTGTATTGTCTGGGTATAATAATAAAGCACCGACTGCTCCTATTTTTTCTCTTTGTGCTTGTTCGACCATTGCTTCTAACCAGTCAGGAGTTTTTACTTCTGTGTCATTATTTAAGAATAGTAAATAATCTCCTTCTGCTTTTTCTGCGGCAAAGTTATTGAGCTTGGAAAAATTGAAAGGAATATCATATTCATAACATTTGAAACGTTGTGGTTCTTGATTTTTCCACCCTTTGATAATATCTTTTGTTTTTGATTCGTCGCTGCCATTGTCAATCAATATTACTTCGTAATTTGGGTAGGTTGTTTTGCTAAAGATTGACTCTAGACATCTATCTAAAATTTCTCCTAAGTTTCTGGTGGGAATGATAATACTGACTAGCTTTTTCTCTGAAATTTGATAACGAATTTGATAGAAACCAGGATGTTGAGTGAGGTTATAAATTGTTCCTTTTTCTCCTCTTCTTTCTAATGCTTCTGCTAATGCTTTTTTGCCTGTTTCTGCTGAAATTTTCTGATTTATTGCTACTCCATTTTCAGAAATTTTGTTGTGATAAAGTATTTTGGGAATGTGGAATATTTTTTGACTTGTTTCGCTTAAGCGCAGAATTAAATCATATTCATAACTATTTTCATATCCTGCTCGAAAACCGTTCAATTTTTCTAGTAATTCTCGGCGATATATACACAAATGACCAGTGTACATTCGAGATAAAAATGAGTCTGAACACCAATCTGGTTTAAAGTATGGTTGAGTTAATTTCCCTTCTTTTGTTAATTTATCTTCGTCTGAATAAACCATATCTGCTTCTGGATGTTTATTCAGAAATAGCGCCATTTCATAAAGAGCATCTGGGGTTAAAATATCGTCAGAATTTAAGAGGGTAACAAAATCTCCTGTTGCTAATGCTAAGGCAGTATTTAAATTTATGGCAATATCTCCACTTTCGTCTTTCAAGACTAATTTTACTCTGTTATCTGTTTCTAGATTTTGTGGAAGTTTATCGGCAATATAACAAATTTCCCAGTTTGGATAAACTTGATTTATAACTGATTCAATTGTCTCTTGAAACTCTAGAAATGCTGTTTTTTCTGGCAAGATAATACTAATTAATGGTTGATATCGAAAGGTGTCTAAATTTTCCGACATCTTCTTTAGTTTTTCTGAGCTGGGTAAGTTTTCTTTTAGCCATAATTGATAGGTATCTTCTTTT
The DNA here is from genome assembly GCF_010672525.1 of Okeania sp. SIO2B3. Classification (GTDB taxonomy): domain Bacteria; phylum Cyanobacteriota; class Cyanobacteriia; order Cyanobacteriales; family Microcoleaceae; genus Okeania. The sequence continues at coordinate 184,388 of NZ_JAAHGH010000001.1, forward strand.
TCAATGACAGGAGAAGTCGAGGGAGAAATAGCAATATTTGTTTGTTCCTTATTTTCTATTTCCTGCTCCCTTTTCAAAAGAGTGAAATTTGCCTGTTGCCTGTTGCCTGTTGCCTGTTGCCTATTACTTGTTCCTTGTTCCTTTAAAGTCTTTTTTTTTGGTAATATCTTTTCTAATTCTGCCTGAATTTCAGGGTCATCTGGATTAATTTGTAAACCTAACTGATAAAAGGCGATCGCTCCATGAGTTTTTCCTTTTTTTACTAATGTATTACCTAGTTGTAAATAAAGTTTGTGGTCTTCTGGTTTGATTTCTAATGCTTTATGATAAAGCTGTTCATTTTCAGGGTTATTTTCTATGGCTTTTTCGTACCATTTTATGGCTTCATCTAAATCTAATTGAGCGCGTTTTTTCAGGGCATCTCCTAATTTTTGATAAGCTTCTGGTAGGTCTGCTTTTAATTCTATGGCGCGACGATATGGGTCTATTGCTTCTTGCCAATTTCCTGCTGACCACAAAGCTTTTCCTAAGTTAATATAAGACCAAGAAAAGTCAGGATTTAATTCTATTGCTTTACGATAAGGTTCAACAGCTTCTGACCATTTTTCTAGTTTTAATAGACAGTCTCCTAAGTTATTATGAGACCAAGAAAAGTCAGGATTTAATTCTATTGCTCGACGATAAGGTTCAACAGCTTCTGACCATTTTTCTAATTTCTTGAGAGCTTCTCCTAAGCTATTGTGATACCAAGAATTATCTGATTTTATTTCACTTGCTTTTTTATATACTTTGGCAGCTTCTGACCATTTTTCCTGTTGTGAGAAAATTTCTCCTAATTTTCCATAGGGAATATCAAATTCTGGATAATTTTCTGTTGCTTGACTGTAAGCTTTGATTGCCTCTTCTATTTTTCCTTGTTCTTGAAAAACTTCTCCATATCTATAATAAATTCCTCCAATTTTTTGCTTGACTTCTATTTTATTTGGTTCTAGCTGTTTGGCTTTTTGATAATTTTGTAAAGCTGACTCTAGCTGTCCTTGATTTAATAAAGCATCTGCTAATTTTTCGTAAGGTTCTACATTATTTGGATTTGCAGATATGACTCTTTGATAACAAGCAACTGCTTCTCCCCACTGACCGTTTTGAATTAAAATTTCTCCTAATTTATAACTAGCTTCTACTAACTGTGGCTTTAACTGAATTGCCCCTTGATAACAAGCGATCGCCTGTTCTAATTGACCATTTTCATTCAGACTATTTCCGGTAAATAAAAATTCTTCTGCTGTGGCTTTTCCTGGTTCTAGTCTTAATACTTGAAACAAATATTCTGCTGCTGCTGCTGACTGATTAAGTTGGGTATAAATTTTCGCTAAATTACGATATGCTCCAGCAAATTCTGGTTTAATTGCAATTGCTCTTCGATAATATTGTATTGCTTTTTCCCACTGTTGTTGTTGAGCAAATATAGTTCCTATATTTGCATGTACTTCTACAAAATCTGGTTTAATTTCTAATGCTTTTTTGTACGAATCTAATGCTGCTGGTAATTTCCCCATAGCTTGTAAAGAATTACCAATTATTTTATAAGCTTTGGGTTCTGGTTTAATTGAAATAATTTTCTGACTCACAGTAATAGCTTGTTGCCATTTTTTCTGATTCACATAAGTCTCTGCCACCATCATATAAGTTTCTATATCTTCAGTATTAATCGCAGTTGTTAGTTGAGGTGGAATATTATCTGTCTGTTCTGCCGCAGTCAGGGTATCATTAGCATTTTCTTGATGATTATTTAAACTGCCAACTAAAGTATCTTCTGGCTCTAATTCTTTACCAGAAATTAAATCATATTCACTCGCTTTAATATCTGTTGAAGTTCCTACTTTTGTATTGGTATTAGTTGGTCTAAGTTCGATAGCTCTGCGAAAACAAACTGTAGCTTCATCTAGATTCCCTTGCTCCTTTAAAGCAGCTCCTAAATTTTGATAAGCTTCTGCTGAATTAGCATTTAATTTAATAGCAATTCGATAACAAGATATTGCCTCATTTAAACTACCCTGTTGCTGTAGATTTTTACCTAAGTTAAGAATTTCTTCTAGGGTGGCTTTTTCAGGTTCTAGAGAAAATGCTTTGTACTGACAATATGTAGCCGATTTTTCATTGCCTAAACATAACCATACTTTAGTCATATTGCGATAAACTCCAGCAAAATCTGGCTTCAAATTTACAGCTTTTTGATAATAGGATATTGCCTCTTGCCATTTTTGCTGCATGGCGTATAAACTGCCGAGATTAGCATATACTTCCGGCCAATCTGATTTAATTTCTAACGCTTTTTTATAGTAATTTTCTGCAGCTTCTAATTTTCCTTTTGCTTGCCAAACATTACCTAAAGTTTTGTAAGCTGGAGCATAATTTTCTTCTATTTTTATAGCTAATTCACAGGAAGCGATCGCCTCATCTAATTTTTTTTCGGCTACATAAGCTTCTGCTTTTTGGTGAAATTTTTCTGCTGGGCTTTCTGGAGGATTTGTTGATGCCATTGTCTCTCTTTTTTTTACTACTATTAATTAAGTTAATTTTCGGTTTGATTCAAAATTTAATTGAAAAGCGGGCAATAGTTTCTATTTCCTATTCCTTTATTTTTTACCCTCATTACTTCAGTTATCAGTTATCAGTTATCAGTTATCAGTACCTCCTGTAATACCAGTTTAAAAAAAGAATGCTATGGAAAAGTACATCTCGAACAGATATGCTTAAAAATAGTTGCTCCAGTTTATTTTAGATAGTTATATCTATTATTTTTCCCTTTTTTTCAATATTTGGCGTTGGTGAAAAGAGGTATGATATCATGTCCGGTAGCATCGGTATTGTATAGCTAAGGTAAGGAAGAAGCAAGAAGGAAGAGGGAAGAAGTAGGAATGCTTAAGAGCAAGAAAAAAACTTAAATTTCCAGATATTCACTCTTGGGTTTACACAAACGCGCCCCAACGGACATGATATGATATCTGTTTGGATAAGAGCGCAATAGAACTCAGTTCCGCTTACGCGACTAAAAAACTTTCTCCTTATACTCGGGGTTTCTTCTTCTTTCTTCCCTCCTGACTCGGTCGTTCCCCTCCCAGGAGGGGAGGGGCCTGCGGGTGGGTTTACTCCTAAGTAATTAAGATTAGTATCATACCCGCGCTTCACCAATACCCAAAATTTATCCCTTCTTCCTTCTTGCTTCTTCCTTCTGAGGTACGGACGTTCCATGCAACGTCCCTATCATTTTTCATTAATTGATAATTGATCATAGATAATTGATAATTACCTCTGGTTAAAACCGCTACGGAATTGAATATAAGGAAATATTATTTCTTCTCTTGGTTGATTGGATATGGCGAGGTCCCCTCGCCATCCCTCAACCGCTTTTTTCCCCTTAAAAGGGGAGGCTTCAAGGCGCGAATTATTTAATTATTAATTATTAATTATTAATTATTCGGTAACAAATGTCGATCAAATTAGTATAACTAGGGAGGCAAGAAAATACGGAATTATCTTTTTTTTATACCCTTAAAAGGGTGGGTTTGAGACCTTATTTTTTGGTTATTATGCTCCGTAGGTATTAGTTTTAGGGAATAGAGGATTAATTGTAAGTAATCAGATTTTACCTAATACTATTTCTTTGTAACGATGCACTACCATAATTTTTTTACCGAAAAATTGTGGGTATGTGCCTCCCCTTTTAAGGGGATAATAAATAAAAATTTTCATCTCTTTGTCAATCCTCTTCTTTTCAAGGAGAGGTAATTATTCATTATTCATTATTCATTATTCATTATTGAAGGTCTTATTTTACCGGTCGTTATCATCTTTTATTCAGGGTAACTTCATAGATAAATTGTATAATATCACGTTATGAAGGGTTAGTTATTAAATAGGAGTCATAACTCTGGAGTCAGGACTCAGAATGAATGGCTTTTATACTATTTTTTAGTATTAATTAGGAGTTGTTGATTAAATCTAAAAGCATTTGAAAAAGATCCGAGCTTTTAGGTTGCTTAGGTTCAAAAAATTAGCATTTTAGGCGCATAGTTGCGCAGAACAATCTTGGGATGATTCTTCCTCCTATCTCCTTCTATAATTCCCATTTATCCTGACTCCTGACTCCTGACTCCTGACTCCTACCCTCACCCATAAGACTTTTTCAGCAAACCCTAATTAGGACTTGTTGATTAACTCTCAAAGCATTGACAGATAAAGGCAAGTGCCTTTTTAGGTCGAAAAAAGTGCCAGCTTTTCGGTCTAACAAAGCTCAAAAAGTTATACCATTTGTGAATAGTAATACTATACTTGATTACCATCTCACTACTCCCTACCTGCCCATTTCCTCATCTCCCCATTACTAAAGATAAGTAACAAACTTTTTGAGATTTAGTATTAGTATTTTGGGCAAGAGTTGGGCAGAAAAATAAATGGACAATTCATCCGACTACTTCCTAATTAATTCCCATTTCTCCTGAGTTCTGATATAGAGTCCGGTTATATAATAAATATATCTTTGATAATTCTATAATTACTTCAATAGACATTTCCTCCAATAGAGGGAACAGGGAACAGAGAACAGAGAACAGGGAGGAATAATTGATAACTTATGGATAATAATTGATTTTATTTTGGATTTTTACCAGATGTCTAATATTTAATCTCCCCCCACTCCTCTACTCCCCTACTCCCCTACTCCCAAACCCTAATTAAACCTCAGACTTTTTCAGATAATACCTACAGCTTTAAGCATTAAATTTAGTGACCCTAAGTTCACAAAAATATCTTCTACAAGGGAACTTTCATACATTAAATTCCTAATAGGATAACAACTAAATGCTTCACCTACTAAAAAGTAATGTTCAAGTCCTAATAATTGGCTAATATGCCAATAGTAGTATCTGAGATAGTTGGGCGAAAAAAGCTCAATAATTTTGGTCTCTGGATTACAGAATACTATATTTGTGAGACCACTTCCATGAGGAGCAACTATAATTTTTGCATGAGCAAAAGTGGCAATTTGACTTTCTAGGGACATAGACTCTGGAGCAATACAGGTAAAACCAAATTTGCTTAATATCTCTACTACCTCTGGTTCATTCATTACTCGACGATATCTAGCATTACTCCTACTTATATATATTCTTTCAGGCAACCCTGACTTTTCAATAATTCTTTCTTTGAGAAATACTTCCCTCAAAAATTTTACTCCCCAAGGTTGTAACCATCCTAAATAACTAGAATATGAAGGGACGACTAATTCTTCTGCTTGAATGTAGGGATGGCGATCGCTTGCCAGAATTTTATCTTCGGGAATGCCAAGAATTTTCAAAGTCTCCTGTTGAAAAGGTTGTTGATAGTTATTAACCAAAAACCAATCTATCTCTTCTAAATTTATGCCCCGACGTAATATTTCTATTCTGGGCAACAGGTCTACCATCCAATGAAAATACACATTTCCCGACAGTACTGATAATACTGCTACTTTACCATGAATTTTCTCTAGAGACGGAAGTTCTTCTAAATCAAATATTCGATGTTTACCTGGGTCATGGTTGGTACATCCTGGTAATGGGGATGGATACTCCCGAGAAACATCCGCCAGTAAATAGTTATCTGGAGTCATAATAGCGATCGCGTAACATAGTCTCCAGTAATTTTTCTTGGGCATAACCCAAGCTCTTCCCTCTGGTACTATTGTTACGAAATTGGGAGTCTGGGAAATTTTCAGAAAGTGAGAAAAATTCGACAAACTATTTTTTGAGTCTTCTGTCAAGGAGGGTATATCCCCTTTTTTTAGTTGGCTGAGGAAAGAGCTTTTTTTCCCTAAACTCTTACTCAAAAAATCCGTATCTGGGCTAAACCCACTCCTACCATTCAGACTATAAACTGCTGGAGCGAGGTATTTAGGTTCAAAATACTGATAAATTTCCCATAAACATTTACTACAATTTAACCCACGACATTCTACATCTTTCTGCTGATTTTTAGAGCTTAATTCCTGAATTGAAGGTTTAGTAATTTCTGCTATATTTTCTGTTGTGGATTTTTCTAATTTTACTTCTATATATCTTAGCAAGTCGTTGTTAATGTCTAATTGTTCTACCCAATCTTTTGTAGATAAATATAATCCTTCTAATTTTTGGTAAGGGTGAAGATTATTATTGAATATCTGCGAATCTAATATTGCTTTTTCAGATAAAACTTTATTGTAACAATCTATCGCTTGCTCCCATCGTTGTTGCTTTTCCAGAACCTTTCCCAAATCAAAATAAATGCCGATAGTCTCAGAAATTCTATTTTCACTTAATAATATTTGGATAGCTACCCGATAACTAATAATTGCTGAATTTAACCGTTTTTGTTTAACTAAACTCTTCCCTAATAAACAATAAATTTCTGGTGAACTTGGCTGAAGTTGTAAAGCTTTCTGATAAATGCTCTCTGCACTAGCATAAGACTCATTTTCCATCAATACATTGCCAAAATGAATATAATATTTGAGCAAATATTCAGATATTTTCTGATACTGCTGCTGAAAAAAATCTGAATCACTATCTAATTTTTGCAACTCCTTGAGAAAATTCCAACCAGCTACTTTTTTCAAATACAATTCATCAGATACTACCTGCTCCGCATTCTCTAACTTACCTTCCCATAACTGACAATAACCATCAACAAAATAATTATTCCTAATCGCCTTTTGTAAATAAAAAAAAGCAGCCTTAAACCTGCCTATAGTCATTAAAGAAAAAGCACAATCACTGTAAACTAATACATTATCCTTTTCTTGCTTTAGTCGAATAACTGCTTGAAAATATTTTACCGCCCATTCATGCTCCCCAATACCTTGTAATGCTTTACCCAAATTATAATGCGCCTTAATAAACTTAGGGTCTAACTCTATAGCACGATGATAAGCAGCGATCGCTTGTGCGGGATTTTCTGTTGATAAAGCATGACCAATATTATTATATAAATCTGCTGAATTTGGTCTTAAACCTAACCCCTGCTGATAAACTTCAATAGCTTCTGACCTGCGATTCATATCTGCTAAAACGCCACCCAAATTATTATATGCTTCTACATAATTAGGCTTGAATGTGATGATTTTTCTATAAATATTAACTGCTGCTTGATAATTTCTTTGTAACTCAAAAACAATACCTAAACTAAAATAAGCCTTGATATAATCAGGATTCAGAATAATTGCTATTTCATAACATTCTATAGCAGCTTCTAAATAACCAAATTGATGCTTAATATTACCCAAATTATAATAAACTTCCGGCCATTTTAGCCCTAAATTAATCCCTTGTTGATATTGACTTGCTGCTTCAATCAACCACTTTTTCTGACTATATAATTCACCAAGAAAAGCATGAACTTCTGCAAACTCTGGCTTAATCTCCAAAGCCTTTGCATAAGCAAACATAGCTGCCTGAAAATTGCCTTTAACTTGATAAGTTTCCCCTAATATTCTGTAGGCATCCTCAGAATTTGATTGTAATTCTAAAACTTCTTGACAGGTTACTATAGCTTGACCTAATTTACCTTCGCTCAAGTAGAGTTTTGCTAATCTGAGATATTCTTCTATTCCCATCCTTAGCTAATAGTTAATCATTGAATATTTAGCTTTTTATCTCAAATTTAAAGGAAAGGCTCAATAATTAATAATTAATAATTAGGGCTTGCTGAATAAAACTAAAAGTCAGGATACCTAAGACTTAGAAGCTTTTTATATTCAGTTTATCTCCTAATTATTGGCTCTTATTGGCATCAATTTACTGAAATTTTCTGCTGAAATTCAAGAAAATTTCTTCACATAAAATGACCGAAACCGTTGCCTGTTCCCCCCATGTCCGCGTCCCCGCGTCTCCGTGTCCCCGTGTTACCCCCACCAACCAATTTTTTTAAAGGAAATATCAAAAGCTGAAAACTCAGACAACGCCAGATTTTTCCTTCTGCCTTCTGCCATATATTGAAAAGTACATTTTTTTGAGAACTGTAGACAAGATTCTTACTCCCCACGCCCCCCACACCTCCCACATCCCCCACACCCCCTCCATTACCCAAATATGCTAACGCCCTAAAAATTTATCCCTCCTAAAATTAGGTTAGGAGGGACTCAAAATCTTCATTCTCGGGTTATACCCATATTTAAAACCGCATCTATATATTAACCAGACTTAGAAGATTTCAAAGTCAGTATTTTGTAATGGGTTATCCGCATTATATACATTATTATCAACCCGAGCAATTTGATTTTCATCAGAACCAGGATCTACTGTTGGGTTGTAGTAGACTAAACCATTAGTAGGGTCATATATAATTGCTGCAGAACTTGCTCCATCAACTAGAGGGTTGAAATTCTCAATCACTGCAAACTCATCTGCTGGTAATGCTGAGCCACTTGGTGTACCTGTTAAAGCATTAAACCTTGCATCTTCAGGAATAAATGGACTAGCAGCAAGAACTATCCTATCTCCCTCACCTCTATTAAAGTCTGTTAGAGAGTCAGTTCCATAACTACCATCTGAATCGTACCAGAAGAAGAAAGTATCAGCTCCAGTGCCACCAGTTAAAGTATCGTTACCCCTAGCTCCTGATAAGAAGTCATTCCCAGCACCACCATCAAGAGTATCCTCATCTTTACCTCCATCAATAATATCATTGCCCTCATTACCCTCTAGGAAATCATTACCTGAATTACCTCTGATATCATCATCTCCCAATCCACCTCGTGCTACATCGTCTCCACGATCGCTAAAGATAATGTCGTCTCCTGGACTACCTTCTAAGGTATCATTATCTCTACCACCTCTGAGGCAATCATCTCCATCCCCTCCTACTATAGAGTCATCTCCTCGGTTTCCTTGGACCGAGTCATTACCAGTACCACCAGCTCCAGTATCCCTACCGTCTCCTAATGCTATTACATCATTGCCACCACCAGATGCTACTATATCATCTTCAGCTAAAGATGAAATTTGATCTGCACCAGGTGTCCCAACACCACGGTCTGGTTGTGGTGTATATACTCGGACACGACCTCCATCGGCGATGCCAGTACTTACATCGGTTACTGGATCTGTTTCGGTACCTGGTGGAATTACTACTTGAGTCACTTACTTACCTCGTTCTTTAGTATTTACTATTACTGATTTATCTTTGTTTTGCTCAAAGAGCTAATTTTAGATTCTGTATAGATAACCGTTTTTGTCAACCTATAATTTTCATTTCTAGGGAAAACTTTGCCCTTGTGAATTAAGACATCACAAGCACAACCATTGTTCCCCATTAACTACAGCAATACCTAATGACATAATTCCTATTTCAGGAACTAGGCCAGGATTTTTTCTGCTGCAACAGATACATTTTTTAGAAAGTTCTAAGTATGTACTGTTTCGTGTATTTTTGCATCTTTAAGACTATATATGATTTTGTCTAAATATTACAGATATTTTTTGGCTCAATCAATATGAACATCAAAAATTTTAACATAGTATGAGCTATTGTCAATTGCCAAATTTGCCGATTAATTTAAAATTCTATAAATAAATTCTGTAGTTACAAGTTAACTTTCACTTTGAATAAGTTTTACAGATTTGGTTGGTTTATATAATACTAATATCAATTCACTTTAAAGATGTCACAAATAGTTTCGCTCCTTTAAATGTTAAATAATTTCCTTAAATTACTGTATAATCAAAGTTTTTAGCTTATAAAATCTTAATGCATTACTTTTGACTTATAACTTCCGTGAAACGGTATAAGATTAGCTTTACGCAAATTATTCCTAAAAGAAGTAAGCAGGTAACAGGGCAAAATTCTAAATTTCTTTGACAAATTGGACTTGGTATTACTTGCGAAGTTAAAGATACTTGATAGTATTTGTGTTCTTGTACTAATTTAAGATACTAAGATGATTTTATCCTTTCCTTATAAGGAACAAAATTTAATTATATTCGTCTTTATATTTTTCAAACTTATAAATTCCGATTCAAAATATACACTCAATAAAATTAATTAATAGTTTTACCGAAAATTTGGGTTAGGTGCTTCGCCCTGATATAGATATGTTATAATACTATTGAGTTGCCGAGGGGCACGCCTCCAGAGGAGGAGCTGCCAATTGCGGAAACTTTCAATGGACGCGGAGGGGAGCGTAACCCACCCCCATCCTCTTCCGGGAGGGGAGCAAGAGGGGTGGGTGCAGTACCCGATGTTAGTGGCACAAAACGTCAACCCGCCGAATAACTACGGCTCAGTTTTGTTTATCCGTGTCTTCAGACCGGAGAGGATGTCAATTACTTAACTTACTTTAGGAAATATAACTTCTATAATAGTCTTGCCATAACTAACAAATATCTGTTATAGTAGATAATTATAATTATTGGAGAGGTGGCTGAGTGGTCGAAAGCGGCTCACTGCTAATGAGTTGTACGGGAGAACCCCGTACCGAGGGTTCGAATCCCTCCTTCTCCGTTATAAATATAGTTAAAAAAGCGGTCAGCAGTAAACGTTAGAAGGAGCGAATGGCCATTCGCTCCTAGTAGCTGGTAGCTGAATGCTAAAAGCTAATAGCTAGTTAAATTAAATAAATTTTAAAGATATAAATAGGCAAAATTTTTTTTGTTATTTTATTGTAATTTTTTCATTGCCTCTACAAACCTTTGGGAAATATAAGGCAGTATCTTTTCATTTTGACTAAGGTTCTTGCCTTCTGTAAATACAACTAAAAGATATGGCTTAATATTTGGTAACTCAATATAAGCAAAATTATGACGCACCTGGAAATCTGAGATTCCCTTACCCCATACATTAGCATCTTGAGGTAGACTATCATCCAAAAATCCTATAGCTCGTTCCTTACTTCTATCTCTTAACTCATCTTGGCCAGTATTTTTCTTTAACAAGTTCATCATTTTCTGTGAAGCTACAGGAGATACTGCAACCCCACCGACAATACTATGTAGCAAACGAGCTGTGCTATGAGTAGTCAGTATATTCCGATTTTCCATCAATAGTCCTTGAAACATCCTTTCTCGTCCATAAGGACCATCACACCATGTTTTTTGATTAATATTAATTGATTTTAACTCAGGCCACTTCAGAGATTGAAAATAACGATTGACAAAGTTACGTTGATATTTCCAGGTTTGAAAAGGTCCTGATGATATTTCAGGTCCACTGGTAGTTCCAGTTAAAACATCTACAACCAAACCAGTAGCATCGTTACTCGAATAAACAATCATATCTCGAATTGCTCTTTCTAACTCTACTGAGGTTTTGACCATTCCTTTCTCTAACCACTCATAGATAGCTATAAGATAGAATAAATGGACTATTCTACCAGCATACATCTGTTCATCACCGCGATCGCTCCAACCACGCACTTGTTGTTGCCAAAACTCTGTGGCATTCTTAATATTTTCTGCCATTGGTAAATCGTAGACTAACCAAGTTATAGCAATTTGCTCATAAGTTAATTCTGAAAACTCTAGCTTGATTGCCTCTATAATGTCTTGACCCAGCATATTTAACTGTTCATCTCGCTCGAAAAAAGTCATATAGAAAAAGGAAGTAAATAGTAAAAATCAGGTATAACAGAAGGAAGAACCGAAGGACCGAAGGAGCGAAGGACTGAAGGAGCGAAAAATATTGCGTTGTCTGAGTTTTAAGCTCTCTATTTGTCCGTGTCCTTTCCTGCGACTGCTATAAGATTTAGAAAAGATCAAAATACTTAATTTAATAATATACAGAATAAGTGAAAAATTATCTGTTAATTATTCCATAGTTATTGAAAATCAAAGCTATCTTTGATAATAGACACCTCCAATAATAAAAAATAAAATCAATTATCGTACTCTTATTCATCAATTCTTTCCCCCTACTCCCTACTGCCTACTCCCTCTTTTATGGAGATGTCTAATAGTGATTCTGATAACTAAGGCTATAGTTTATATCTATAAAAATATTTTAATAACTCTATAAATTATCCAGGGGAAATTTAGTGCTCGATCGCCAATTATCTAATGTTACTGAGTATCAATGCCAAGATAATATCAATATCTATGATTCTTCTGAATGTAATATTTTGGCAACTCAAGCCGCAACTGGGCGAAATTTACAAGTTATCCAGTTACAGGAAAAATTCGACAGTGCAATTTTGGTCAAGTTACAAGAAGATGACTATCAAGGGTGGTTAAAATATACAGATATTGATAAGATTCAACCAGCGAAAACTCCTTTTCAGCCTCACATTTTTGGCGAGACTGAAATTAGAGAGAAATTACCAGAAGTAATTGCTTTTACTTATAAAGCTATGAATACTTCTAATTATTATCTTTGGGGAGGTACAGTGGGGCCTAATTATGATTGTTCTGGCCTTATTCAAGCTGCTTTTGTTTCTGTTGGTATCTGGTTGCCTAGAGATGCTCATCAACAAGAAGCTTTTTGTCAGAATATTTCTCTAGACAAATATCAATTAAATAATCAACTCATAGTCGGAGACTTAGTGTTTTTTGGCACTGGTGAAGAGGCAGATCATGTAGGATTATATCTGGGAGAAGGACGTTATATTCATAGTTCTGGAAAAAGTCAGGGTCGTAATGGCATTGGCATTGATGTATTATCTGAAGTAGGGGATGAAGTTAGTCAAAGATACTATCAAAAATTTCGGAGTGCAGCAAGAGTAGTTAGAAGTTATGGAAATACTAAATAGTTTGATGTTAAAAATGGTTATTATCAGAAGGCAACAGACAACATGAAAGGGATTGTGGGTACGTTAATACTTGGGTTTTTTTATCTCTCTCTACTTAGGAAATAGCTTGGGCTAATATAAATTGATATTGGATGAGTTTCTATTGTTACAGATTTGCTTACCTTGTAAGTTATTAAAAGAAGTAAGGAGGGAAAATGTGACTTGATTTATTATCAGTATCTATGGTTAAAAATTTGCTAATTTTACCGAAAAATTGTGGGTATGTGCCTCCTTTTTTAAAGGGATAAAAAGCGGTCGATCTTCGTAGCTTCCCGTAGGGAGGGATGGCGAGGTCTCCGCGCCATATCCAATCAATTGACTAAGAGAAAAGAGACTATTCCTGATTTTAACCCTCCTGATTGAAGAGGTACTGATAACTGATAACTGATAACTGAATCCTTACATGACAACTATATAAACAGCAATACTAATATGATAATATGATCTGAAAAAAATCTATATGTGCTGGATGATTCTAGGAGGAACAATATTTGATAGTCCTGCATGGTAATGGTAGGATACATATTCTTTAATTTCTCTCATACTCCCCATCTCCCCATCTCCCCATCCCCCCATCTCCCCATCTCCCCATCTCCCCACACTCCTTTACCATTACTATGCACCACCACCCAATATTTTTTATGGTTAAACCCCTGAAAGATAGTTGGCAGCAATTTAGAAAAATTCGTATTAGCGAGTTTGGGGTAGTTGATGTGGATTTGGCTATCGCTTTTGTTGTCACAATAATGGCTTATATCTGGCCTGGAGGAGTCTGGATAAATCATTACAAAAATCCTATGCATCCGGAAATGATATAATAGGATGGGCAATAATTATTTAAGCTTTAAATCTAGTCAATTTCTGGTCTGAGGATATCAATAGTTTCTATCAGTTGGCGAGCATTTCTACAAAACAAACATACTCTTTAAGAAATTGTAGAACCTAATTTTTGAATTCAGGAAATATAGTTTATGTTAAATGCTTTTCAGAGGTTTATTTACTCTATAAAACGAAAAGAAAGTTTCCCTATTTTGTTGATTCTTGTCTTAGGGTGTTTTTTGTACTTTTACAAAATAAATTTTCGAGGTCTATGGATAGATGAATTTTTCAGTATTAGGGATGGAATGCGGATGGCTTTTAATAAGGGTAGGTTACTCTACTATGCTCTTTTAAATCCATGGATTAACATTTCTGATAATGAGGTATGGTTGAGAGTTCCAGCTATTATTTTTGCATTGTTATCTGTCTATATAATTTATAGATTAGGTAATGACTTTTTTAGCAAAAAAGTTGGTCTTCTTGCCGCATTTTTACTAACTATTTCTCCATTATTTATCAATCATGCTCAAGAAATTAGATACTATACAATGAGTGTTTGCCTAGGGCTTTGTGGCTGTCTTGGTATTGCACATTCTCTGCAGCAACCAGATAAAAAATTTCCACGATTCATCTGGGTTATAGGTAGAATTTTATCCTTTTACACTACACCTTTAAATGCAGCTTTTTTAGTACCAGATATTCTGATTTTATGGCTTAAGTTTAGGTTTAAAATTTCCAGATTAATCAGTTATCTGATTCTATATTTAACAATAATTCTTGCTAGTATTCCTGTGGCTATTTCTGTAAAAAGGTATTCAGGTTCACACCGAGTAAATTTGCCAATTCCTGGTGTGAGAGAAATCTTCCGAGAACTAAGAGTAATGACTGTATTTGCTCACAGTCCCCCACCACCTTATATACCATTATTGATTCAAGTTGTAGCTTTAATTGTTGCTACAGTTATTCTGGTTGCAATTCTTCAAAAACCTCGTACTCAGGAAGTTGTATGGGTAGCTTCATGGGGAATTATACCTGCTGCATCCATTTTTGTTTTTTCTAATGTATTCTACTCGATCTGGAATAGTCGTTACCTAATCATTTCTCAGCCATACTTTATATTACTGGTTGCAATTGGCTTTTTTAAGATTTTGGATTGGCAAAAAATAATAGGAGTTGTGCTAGCTGTAATATATATGTTGGCCGTTAGTTTAGGTTTGGTAACTTATTATACAAGCTCGAAACGATACATGGGAGCATTAGACCACTACAAACCAGTAGCACAATTGATTGAAAGTCAAGATAGAGAAGGCGACATAATCATGTACTCTACATATCATGCTAATTCTTTCCCTATAAATGGCGGCTCTTTTCCTCTGACTTACTATTATCAAGGTTCTGCGCCCATATATGTCGATCAGAAAGAAAAAACAGATAAATCAAATCTTCCAACTCATTTAAAAAATTGGGTTGAAAGTTTACCTCCTACAGCTTCACGTATATGGTTTATCTATTACGGAGGAGATATGAAAATTTTTAAGTCTGTATTTGCAGAGCAATTTACAATTGAATCACAGGAAATTATTGGTAATGCAAATATATTATTGCTGATTCCTAAGTTGGATAAAAAATGACTACTAGGATCTTAATATCTGGACAACAAACAAATAAACTTCCTAAGGATTAAGCGATGGAATAGTGTTTGTAAAGCAAAGATTAATACCGCTAGACCGCTTAATTTTCAGTATTTTAGGCGGGTTATGGCAGGTAGTTCAGAGTTTGGAGGTAAGAATATTTATTACCTTCTTTTTCCTAGGTTATGCTCCGCAAATATGTTGCGCTTTTCATACCCACCCTAAACCAAAATTTAATATTCCTTTAACAAAAAGTATCTGAGCACTTACCCATAAGCTTTGAGAAAAAAATTTTAATTTTAGCTCAATTTATTAATTGCTTTTGGATGAATTAAAAGCAATATCTGTTGGCTTATAGCTGACTGCTGAATATTGACTTACTTAGACCAATTCATAAGCATTAATGCTATACTTAGGTAACACTTCAATTATTAAGTAATTAACACAAGCTGAATCACCTTTTTGCTAATTAAAAGCCCAGTTAATGTTAATTATTCTGATGTTTATTTCTCTGTACTGACGTTGGATGCAACGTCCTATACGGGCGTTAACGATAGTTATACGAAGCTAACAGCCGTTTGCCTTCCGCAAAGCTCCGCTTTATATGTCGCGGAGCGTTAACTTAGTTGTGCCCTAGCAAAACGCCCCTACTCCCCGGATCGAGAAAATGTAGAAAAGTTTTTGAGAAATGGTATTACACAGTTTAGAGGGGAAAGGCAAAAAGTTAGCAATTATTAACCAAATCAGTTTTATACTTTATGAAAAAAGTTTTATCGAGGTTGAAATCCTATCTGGGCTGGATTATTTTAGGAGGGACTTTATTTTTTCTAGCTAAAACTCTCAAAGACCAATGGGAACAAGTGTTAGAAATTAGGATTAGTGATTCTGGGTGGGTAAGTTTAGGAACTGCTTTTATCGTCACAACAATAGCTCATTTATGGTCTGGATGGGTATGGTTTTGGATTATTAAAGAATTTAATCAATCAGTTAATCTACGATGGGCTATTAGAGTCTATCTCCTCACAAATGTTGCTAAGTATTTACCAGGAAATATATGGCATTTTTATGGTCGGATTTCTGCAATAAAACAAGCGGGAGTACCCTTTGAAATTGCAATTTTAACTGTGTTAATAGAACCACTTTTAATGGCAGCGGCAGCTTTAGGAGTCGCTTTAGTCGGTTCTACTCAAGAAAGTTGGTTTTTACAATTTTTGTGTTTTTTGGCAGTCATTTCTATTATTCATCCACGCATTTTAAACCTAGTAATTAAGTATTTAGTTAAACTCAAATTAAAAGTTAAAAAATATGATTTGGAGCCAGCTACTGAATTAAAATTAGAACGCTATCCCATCAAGCCTTTTCTCGGAGAAATTTGTTTTGTGCTGCTTCGAGGTTCTGGATTTTTGTTGACCATGTTGGCGTTCAATTCTATTGAATTTAATCAAATTTTATTAATATTTAGTGTGTTTAGTTTAGCATGGCTATTAGGTTTAGTTGTGCCAGGAGCGCCTGGAGGTGTTGGGATATTTGAAGCAACTGTTTTGGCTTTACTGGAGCAAAAATTTTCTCCTGGTATTGTATTAAGTGCTGTTGCATTTTATCGCTTGATTAGTGTTTTAGCTGAAACTTTTGCTACTGGTTTAGCTTGGTTGGAGCAACAAAATCAAAAGTAAAAGGAAGAAGCAAGAAGGAAAAAGGGAGGAAGAAGGTTGATTATTTATATTTCCTTGTTTTAGATACTCTATGAGTCAATAGTAGTCATGGAAGTTGCTATACAATTAATTTTGCTCATACCAATCTAAAAAGGCGAAAACCTTTATCTGCAAATGCTTTGATATTTAGTCAGCAAGCCCTAAATAGGGCTTGCGTATGGAAAGTATGAGTGGTAGGGGTAGGAGACAGGAGACAACCCACCCGCGGGGCCCGACCGTGGAGGGGAAGACAGGAGAAATGGGAATGAGTAAAGAGGTAGGAGCGGGCGTTTTGTCCTCAGATTTTTCTGTCCGAAGGTTTGCCTTTTATGCGTGCCTTTTTGAGGGTTTTAGACTAAAACCAACGCTCCTTTGGGGAATCAAAGAAGGCTCAAACCTTTACTTGTCAATGCTTTGATATTTAGTCAGCAAGCCCTAAATAAATGTTACTGCCATAATTCTCAAGATATATCAAATTAATACACCAGTTTTTGAGTCGATTGGGTACAAAGTTTTATGCTTTTAGGGAATAGCGGTGCAACCCCACGTCGGCGGTAGACGCAAGCGGTCGGAACCCGGCGTTAGCGGAGCGTGGCTCTTTCATTAATTGATAATGGATAATTGATAATTACCTCGGGTTTTAACCGCTACGGAATTGAATATAAGGAATATTTTCTTTTCTTGGTCGATGGTCGGACAGGGCAGGTTTCGGAGCCATCCCACCCTACGGGAAAGCTGTGAAGAGAGAACTCCGTTCCGCTGTCGCGTTTCGCGTCAGCGTTGCGTTACGCCAGTTTTGCGAAGCAAAAGCAAACGACCGCTGTCTTGGTCGATTGGATATGGCGCAGGTTTCGGAGCCATCCCTCGACCGCTTTTTTTCCCTTAAAAGGGTCGGCTTCAAGGCGCGAATTATTTAATTAGGGTTTGCGCTCAAAAGTCTGATGGTGATTATAGGCAACAGCTCCGGAAAGCAACAGGCAACAGTTTAGACTATCTGCTACGGCTAAATTTTCTGATCGCCAGGGGAAAAATATTAGCATTTTTAGACTAATTGAGCAAAAATCTTGTACTTTTTCAGGAGAAAAAACCATGAAAGCCTTTACAGGTATTGATTACAATTTTATTCAGCAAGCCCTAATTATTAATTATTAATTATTCGGTAAGAGCGGGTCTCCTCGCCATGGGAATGCCGAGCAAGAGAGGGAATGCGCGCTAACAGAGGGAACAGAGAATGAATAAAAATTATAGATTCGTCTTGAACTTTACCTCACGCTTCCTGAAATTTGCTGTAAGTCTACCTCCAAATATTAAAAAACTTCCCATAGGTATTTTATAGATATCTGAACAGTTTTAATTATAGGTTTTAGTTTTTAATTTAAAAAATCAAAATATTGTCATCAATCCCTGACAAAAAAACATCAAAAAATTCCTGAATCAACTCACGAAATTTCAAAACTTTCAGAGCTTTTTCTCAATTATGTGATATTATCAAAAATAGTATAATCTTGAGCTATTTATAACTTAATAGCAAAACAAAGCTGCAAATACCTATTATGTCGTTATTTTTGTAGCGATCGCCCTTAATTTTTACTAGCACAGCAAACTAATTTTCTTTACCCTCCTTAAGCACTAATTGACAAATATATAGCCATAGTGCTATTTAGAAACATTCAAGCAAGCAAATTTTAACAATCTGTCACAAAATATATGAATACAAGTTATTCAGAGTCAATTAACAGTGAAAGTATTCCGAACACTTGAGCCTCAAAACCAGCGCAGTCTAATGATGTTATTCATTGCAGGTTTATTATTTTGGTCAAGTATAACCACCTTACTACCCACCTTACCTCTTTACATAAATTTTATTGGAGGTACAAAACAACAAATTGGCCTGGTAATGGGCTGCTTTGCTGTGGGACTATTATTATCACGATTTTTTCTAGGACCATTAGCTGATACCAGAAGTCGAAAGTTAGTCCTAATAATTGGCATGAGTGTAGCAGCGATCGCCCCACTCGGTTACTTACTACTAAAGTCTTTTCCTTTACTAATGGGAGTTCGTGCTTTTCACGGTATTAGTCTTGCTGGAGTTACTATTGGCTATAGTGCTTTGGTCGCTGACTTGTCTCCTCCCGGTCGTAGGGGAGAATTAATTGCCTATATGAGTTTAGCAACTCCTATAGGTATGGGAATAGGCCCAGCAATAGGTGGTTTTTTAGCAGAGGCGAGTGGTTATGTGGCTTTATTTATCCTTTGCTCTGCTCTGGGAGTTATGAGTTTATTATGTGCTTCTTTTGTTAAGGAACAAAACACCATAGTAGAAAAAAATCAAGCCGAGCTAAATCCTGTTTTCAATGAGTTACAGCAACAAAAATTCTGGCAGATATTAGGGAGTCGTAGGGTTTTAGTTCCTAGTTTTGTGATGTTAATAGTGGGTTTAGTATTTGGCACAACAGACACTTTTGTGCCACTTTTCATTCAAGAAAGTGGAATTGCTCTGAACGCAGGACTTTTTTATACAGTCAGAGCGATCGGTAGTTTTATCATCCGCTGTTTTACTGGACGAGGTTCAGATAGATTTGGTCGTGGCATTTTTATCTGTGGAGGTCTAGTCTGTAGTTTGTTGGATATGTTAACTTTATGGACAGCAAATAGCAGTAACAGCATTTTACTCGCAGCTATTCTCGGAGGGACTTCTAGTGGCTTGGTTCTTCCTATGATGATTACTTTAATCACAGACCGATGTCTTCCTAGTCAAAGAGGTAAGTTTTTCTCTCTTTGTATTGGTGGGTTTGATTTAGGTTTGGCTTTAGCTGGTCCTTGTTTTGGTCTGGTGGCAGAGCAATTTAGTTTTAGTTATAGAAGTATGTTTGCTCTAGATGCTTGTCTTGTTTGTTTAGCACTAGCTACATTTATCACTATGTCAAACAAAGATTTGCCCCATTCCATCAGATTTGCTTCTGGTCAGGGACAAGATACTTATGCTATTAATTCTTGATACGGGCCTGGAGGGATTCGAACCCCCGACCTCATGGTCCGTAGCCACGCACTCTATCCACTAAGCTACAGGCCCCCGTTATCTTTAGTGCTGGATTAAGCTTAATTAAATAGCTTTTCTTCCGCACTAATAATAAATAATAGCACACTTGAACAAAATGACAAGAGATTTTTTTAAATTCGAGCAAAGTTTAACTCATCTGGACGAAGAGGGGGAAGCTCGAATGGTTGATGTATCTGCTAAAGTGCCTACTGTGCGGCAAGCTGAGGCTGGTGGACAAGTAAGGATGTCAAGAGAAACATTTGAGGTTATTCAAGCTGGTAATGCGCCAAAAGGTGATGTTTTGGGAACTGCTAAGTTGGCTGGTATTATGGCGGCCAAGCAAACTGCCCAACTTATTCCTTTATGTCATCCTTTGCCCTTACAAAAAATAGATGTTCGGTTAATTGCCGATCCACAACTCCCTGGATATCAAATTCGGGCCATGGTGAAAACTAAGGCGGAAACTGGAGTGGAGATGGAAGCTTTGACGGCGGTTTCTATAGCTGCTTTGACTTTGTACGATATGGCGAAGGGTTTGGAAAAGTCTATTTGTATTGAGTTGATTCGTCTGTTGAGTAAGAGTGGGGGTAAGTCTGGGGACTATAGCGCTACGCGCAAATCAGAAGTCAGTAGGGGCGAATGGCATTCGCCCGTACAGAAGTCAGAAGTAATCCCTGACTAACTTTGAACATTTATAAATGTCCGCGCCCTATTTGCGTAGTGCTGTATCAATTAAGTTAAAAGTTAGTGCTTGATATATTCTCCGTCAACCACGAAGATTCTCCTGAAAATAGGAGTCAGTGGTTTACGTTCCACAAGGCTACGCCAACATTAAGTCCACTTAAATTAAACACCTTGCGATATTGCTCTCCAGAGTGTGTTTACCAAATAATCTCCAGATTGATTGTTAGATTCCTTATTATAATATTTTTAATAATTGTGAATAAAAGAGTTATCAAGTATTATGCCTCCTCGTTGGCCTCGTAAACCTGACCGTAATGACCCAGAGTTCCGCAAGTTGGACGACCGAATGAATTTTGCTATTCATGTGGCTATTTTTGCAGCCAGTAATTCTGGAATATGGTTTTTCCGTAATCTCACAGCAGCATCTTGGCCTTGGGCTATCTGGGTAACAGGTGTTTGGATATTATTATTGTTAGTTCACGGGATTTATATTTTCGCACTGGCAGATTATTCATCTACTACTGAGGATTCTGTGTAAAAGAATTTTAGTGATTCTGTGGGTAAAAAAATTAGGTTTTATTGTTCTTATGAGTAATGGTAGTACAACACAAATAATTGAAGGTTTAGCAGCAGAAATTGGGGATAAGGTTTACATTGATATTGTTGGTTGGCATCTCTATTTATCTGATGCGAAGCTACATACTACTTTGGCAGAAAAGTTTTATCCTATTCTGACAGAGGAAGTACCTTCGGAAGGTCAAGTTGTGGAAATATTACAAGGAATTCCTGTTAAGTTAGGTGGTGGTAGAAAGGAGCTTCCTCTGATTGATTTGTTGCCGATGCAGTGTCAGACTGAGTTGATAGAAGTTTTAGCAGATTTTAGACAACAAATTTAATTTGAAAAAATACTTTAGTCTATAGAAATAAGAATAACTAGGTTGTCTATTCAAGCTTACTGCCATAGACAACCTAATTTTTTTATCGACCTAAATAAATATTGATATTTGTAGGGCGAAAGCAACAAATTTAATATAAAAATTGGCGAATTTAAGGAAAAATCTGGCTTTGTCTAAGTTTTAAGCTTTTGATTAGTCAAATAAAGTAATGGCTATTGTCATATTATGAAATGGTACAACAAATCAATGTAAGCATTCAGCTATTAGCTATCAACTATTGATGAGAGAAGGAAGTAAAAGTAATTGATAAATAGAGGGAGAATTAAAATTTATTTACTGCCAAAGTAAGCTCTTTTAGCATTAAAAGGAATTATTTATTATTTGCTTATAGCTGCTAAAAGCTGTTTGCGAAGTATTCCGCAGGAAATGCTTACGAATCAATTGGTAAAACTATCGATAAATCTCAGGAAAATCTCAGCATTAATTAGAATAATACTAAGTAAAAAATTATAGTATATCTTTAGTTCTGTTAATTAAGTTGAAATTAGTATATATAACTAACTATGACAAAAAAATAGGGTCAATAGCCTTTCCTTGAAAGTGGATAAAAAAAGTAAACTTTAGTATTTCAAGCCTCTAACTTTAACCGGAGGTACTGATAACTGATAACTGATAATTGATAACTGAAATGACTACCTCGAATATAACTAAAAAAAAGTTCAAAAGCCGTATAAATACTCTGAATTTTGGTCAACGCAATTTAACAAAATTATTGCTGATAGGATTAGTCACACTATTAACAATTATTTTTCTTGCTTGGTTAGCAGAAATAGATCAAATAGACAGATTTTTTGCTCAAATTCATTACTTTCAAGAAAATCCGCCAATGTGGGTAGAAGCACCAACAAAAAAGAGTCAATATTTACTATTACCGACAATATTACTATTTTTAATAGCTCAAGGGATTATGAGAATTTCTCCTACTCCCAAAAATTGGTCGCGCATTTTGGTAGTAGGGATTTTATTAGGTTTAACTATTCGTTATTTATCTTGGCGATCGCTCTCTACTTTAAACTTAGTCGATCCGGTAAATGGTGTATTTAGTCTAGGTTTATTTGGTCTAGAATTTGTGACAATAAGTAGTAGTATCCTGGGTTTATTTTTGATGCTAAGAGTCAAAAATCGTCACAAGGAAGCAGACTATTTTTCTCAGGCAATTTTAGACAAAAGTTTTCAGCCATCAGTGGATATTTTAATTCCTACTTATGATGAACCAGAGTTTATTTTGGAACGTACTATTATTGGGTGTCAAGCTCTAGATTATGCCAACAAAAAAGTTTATTTACTAGATGATACTAATCGACCGGGGGTGAAAAAATTAGCAGCAAAATTAGGTTGTGAATATATCACTAGATTTGATAATACTCATGCTAAGGCTGGAAATCTCAATCATGCCATTGCTCAAACAAACAGTGAATTTATTGTTGTTTTTGATGCTGATTTTATTCCTACAAAAAACTTTTTAACTCGGACTTTAGGATTTTTCCAAAATGAACAAGTTGCTCTAGTACAAACTCCTCAAACATTTTATAATATCGACCCCATTTCTAGAAATTTAGGTTTAGAAAATATCTTAACTCCAGAAGAAGAAATATTTTACCGACAAATTCAACCAATAAAAGATGGTGCAGATGGAGTTTTGTGTGCAGGAACTTCTTTTTTAGTTATGCGCAAAGCTTTAGAGTCAGTAGGAGGGTTTGTGACAGAATCAATTTGTGAAGATTGTTTTACAGGAGTTCTTTTATCATCTAAAGGCTATAGATCGGTTTATTTAGAAGAAAAATTAAGCGCTGGTTTAGCTGCTGAAAATATTTCCTGTTATGCTACTCAAAGATTAAGATGGGCAAGAGGAACTTTTCAAGGATTTTTTATTAATTCAAATCCTCTTACAATTCCTGGATTACGTCCTATCCAAAGATTGGCATATTTAGAAACATTTTTACATTGGTTTACTAATGCTAGTCATATCGGTTTTTTGTTCATGCCATTAGCTTATGTTTTTTTTGATGTGATTCCCATTAAAGCTTCTGCTGCTGAATACTTATATTTTTTTGTGCCTTATTATTTTGTAAATTTAACTGTATTTTCTTGGCTAAATTATCATTCCCAGTCATTATTTTTGTCATGTTTTAATCATGTGCTTTTAGCTTTTCCCAAAGCAATAACAATAATTCAAACTTTACTCAATCCATTCTCAAAAGGATTTAAGGTTACACCAAAAGGAACTAGAAGCGATCGCTACTATTTTAACTGGAAGTTGGCTTTGCCTTTAGTTATATTTTTAGGGCTTAATATCATAAGTTTATGCTTGGGTTTATCTCAATATATGAGTCATAGTTGGGAAGTGATGGAAAAAACAAAATATTTTAATTTGGGGTTATTTTGGAGTGGGTATAATATATTGATGACTTGGGTGGCATTATTAGCATTAATTGATGTACCGAAGCAAGACATATATGAATGGTTTAATCTGCGAAGGGTGGTTAAATTAGAAATTAATGACCAGATATTATGGGGTATTACTACACAAATATCGGAAGTAGGTGCAAAGATAGAAGTTAATCAGAAAATTCCTTTTAATTTAGTAGGAGAGACTTTGCCAGTAAAGTTGAAAATTATTGAAGAAAAAATTTGTTTAGCAGGAAAAATTACTAATCTACAGATGAATGGAGAATTTCCTTGTATGGAGGTAATATTTGAAAAGGTAAATTTATCTGAGAAGCGACAATTAATAGAATTATTATTCTGTCGTCCCGGACAATGGCAACGACGAGAAGCACCAAGTGAATTAAAATCTTTATGGTTATTATTACAAGTATTGTTAAAACCAAGATTTATTTTTGAAAGAAAACCAAAAGAGAAAGCGATGGAAGTTGGTCAGATTTAAGTGTGCTTAAAAAAGTTTTAAATTGCCTTCTTCTCCATAAAATTCTACTACTCTAAATTTTCCATCAGCAATTCCCAGTAATAAAACAACTCTAGTTTCAACTAATAAATAATCTGCTAGTTTTTCACAACTTATTGGCAGTTGTTTAATATTTGAGAAAAATATCAATTGCACCAGGAGGTCTTCCATAGTCAATATATTCAATAGAATTTAATTCCTCAAAAATTACATCACATCTCCAACCCAGAAAATTTTACTACTCCAAATTTTCCAGCAGCAATTCCCAGTAATAAAACAACTCCAGTTTCAACTAATAAATAATCTGCCAGTTTCTCACAACTTACCCAGAAAATTTGACTATTCAAATAGAATTTCTATAGTTGAGGGGTCGCTTTTTTGACCAGACTAATATCTGAGCGAATATTTTCAATGGAATTTATATAAAACAACCTCAAATATCCGTCTCTAAATTTTCCATCAGCAATTCCCAGTAATAAAACAACTCCAGTTTCAACTAATAAATAATCTGCCAGTTTTTCACAACTTATTGGCAGTTATTTAATATGTAGGAAAAATCATCAAAGCACCAAAGAGTTTTCCACAATTAATATCTTCTATATTGACAACTGATAACTGAAATGACTTTCAATCACTTAACTAAATTTTTCAACAGCTATTTTCATCCGACTAATACCTTCTCGAATATTCCCAATGGAATTTACATAAAACAACCTCAAATATCCATCTCTAAATTTTCCATCAGCAATTTCCAGTAATTAAACAACTCCAGCTTCAGCTAATAAATAATCAGTCAGTTTTTCACAACTTATTGGCAGTTATTTAATATGTAGTAAAAATCATCAAAGCACCAAAGAGTTTTCCACAATTAATATCTTCTATATTGACAACTGATAACTGATAACTGATAACTGATAACTGAAATGATCTTCAACCACTTAACTAAATTTTTCAACAGCCATTTTTATCCGACTAATACCTTCTCGAATATTCTCAATGGAATTAGCATAAGACAACCTGAAATATCCATCTCCAAAATTTCCATAAGCAGTTCCCCACAATAAAACAACTCCACCTTCAGCTAATAAATAATCTGCCAGTTTTTCACAACTTATCGGTAGTTATTTAATATTTAGGAAAAATCAGCAATTAGTATCTTCTATATTGACAACTGATAACTGATAACTGAAATGACCTTCAACCACTTAACTAAATTTTTCAACAGCCATTTTTATCCGACTAATATCTGAAGGAATATTTTCCATGAAATTTATATCAGACAACCTCAAATATCCGTCTCTAAATTTTCCATAAGCAGTCCCCGGCAACAAAACAACTCCAGCTTCGATCCATAAATAATTTGCCAGTTTCTGACAATCTATTGGCAGTTATTTAATATTTGGGAAAAATCATCAGAACACCAAATAATTTTCCACAGTTAATACCTTATATACTTACCTTCAACCACTTAACTAAATTTTTCAACCGCCATTTTTATTCGACCAATATCTGAGAAAATATTTTCCATGGAATTTACATCAGATAACCTCAAATATCCGTCTCTAAATTTTCCAGAAGTAGCCCAGAAACAAAACAACTCCAGATTCAAGTAATAAATAATTTGCCAGTTTATCACAACCTATCAGCAGTTGTTTAATATTTAGGAAAAATCATCAAAGCACCAAAGAGTTTTCCACAATTAGTATCTTCTATATTGACAACTGATAACTGATAACTGATAACTGAAATGACCTTCAACCGCTTAACTAAATTTTTCAACCGCCATTTTCATCCGACTAATACCTTCTCGAATATTCTCAATGGAATTAGCATAAGACAACCTCAAATATCCATCACCAAATTTTCCATAAGCAGTTCCCGGCAACAAAGCAACTCCAGCTTCAGATAATAAATAATCAGCCAGTTTTTCACAACTTATCGACAGTTGCTTCACATTGGGGAAAGCATAAAAAGCACCTGCGGGTTTTCCACAATTAATTCCTCCAATAGAATTTAAACCTTCGACAATAACATCGCGTCGTTCCTTAAATTCTGCAAACATTTCCTTGACAAACTCCTGAGAATTTTTAATTGCTTCAATGCCAGCTATTTGAGTAAATGAACAAGCACAGGAATTAGAATTTAACATCAACTGGTCTAACTTTTCAGCTATTGCTTTAGGAGAAACAGAATAACCTAGACGCCACCCAGTCATAGCATAAGTTTTTGAATGCCCATCTAATAAAATTGTGCGTTCTTTCATACCAGGAAAACTGATAATACTGGAAAAATTTGAGTCATAGACTAAATGGGAGTAAATTTCATCAGAAAGGATGTAAAAATTATGTTGAATTGCCAGTTTAGCTATAGCTTCCAAATACTCAGAAGTTAATACACTTCCAGTTGGGTTATGGGGAGAATTGAGAATTAATAATTTTGTCCGTTCAGAAATAGAATTAATCAAATTATCCAGACTAAATTGAAAGTCTAATTCCTCCAACAAAGGTAATGGAATTGGTTTGCCTCCCACCAAATTAATCACTGATTCATAAACAGGAAATCCAGGGTTAGGATAAATCACTTCATCCCCAGAATTTATTAATGCTAAAAGAGTAAAAAATATGACTGGTTTGGCCCCTGGCATTACTACAACTTCATCAGGATTAACTAATATATTGCGAGTTTGAGAAATATGTTCTGCTATTACTTCCCTTAACTCCAATAAACCTGCTGCGGGAGTATAAGTTGTATAACCATTATTCATGGCTTGAAAAGCAACTTCGCGAATATTTTGAGGAGTCTGAAAATCAGGTTGACCAATTTCTAAATGAATAATATTTCGACCTTGAGATTCTAAATATTTTGCCTTAGTAAAAACCTCAATAGCAGCATCGCCACCTAAACCATTCATTCTAGTTGCAAAGTTCATAATTAATATAGATGATATTTTATGGATAATTTTACTATAGTAATCACCGAATCAAATGTGAGAATTTTAGTATTCTCTAAAAGTATAGAAAATAGCCGCTTAAGGATTAATGTATATTAGTTTTTTCTTTGTTATCTGTTCCCTATACCCTATTCTCTACCCCCTAAAAGTCTATAATATCTCACAACTCAAATAATTTTACTATAGTAATTAGTTACTTAACTACAATATAAGTTATAAAATTAGTTATATAGCAATCACCGAATGATTTATGAGATATTGTAAGATATTTAACATGAATCAAAATTCTTTTATCTTCCGAAGGACGTGACTCTCAATTAACCCTAATTAACTAATTACTAAAAAATTAGGCGATCGCTACTTCATGAGAGTTTTTTCGTAAGCATTCAGCCATCAGCTATCAGCTATCAGCTATTAATTCATTGCCTTGAGAGCAGGAATTAGTATTAAAAAATGCAAGGAGAATTATAAAGTATTGGAAAGAAACTGACCTTAACATTAGCAGTGTATATACATTATCTATGAAACAGCTAAAAGCTGACCGCTAATAGCTGAATGCTTACGTTTTTTCATCAAGGCAGTTGAGCCAGAAAAATATATCCTTATGCTAAGTAGATTGATTGAATTTTTGGTTAAATAGGAATTAAGATTAAAAAAGCTGAAAACTTCTGAGTAACTGCTTTATAGCTTCATTTTCAGATTATTCATTTTAATTTGTATTTATAGCTACCTGCTTAATTTGTGATTATGATTTAAAGTTTTTAGTAGTTTAGGGTAAGTATCTTAGTTAAAAAAGGAATATTTAGTTATGCCTAAAACTAGTTTTAGTGTGGGAGAGCATGAATTAGAGTTAATTTGTGAATCGAGTGGTAAAGAATATATCATTTACGATAATCAAATAATTTCTGAACAACAAAATTCGCTAACTTTATCTTCTATTCATAATTTTGAAGTTAGTGAAAGTGCCGAAGTAGCTAACTATAGTGTCAGTTTTAAAAGTACTATTTCAGGTTTAATAAAATACAATGTGAAAAAGTACTATTTCAGGTTTAATAAAATACAATGTGAACCGGAATAATATACAAATAAAAAAGGGTGTAATGAGTTCAATAACACTGGGTTTGCTGAGAATATTTTTTTTCTGCATAGGTTTAGTTTTTATAGGTAATGTAGGGTTATTTATAATAGTAAGAAATTATATAGAATATGGAAGATCAACATATAGTGTCAATGAGTTAATCGGTTTCTATATCGGACTAGGAATTGAGCTAATTTTTGGATTTTTCTTTCTGATATTTGCTTTTTGGTTAAAGAGAATTCTCTTGAAACTACCAAAAATGATAACTACAGTATTATGGATACGAATAGGAATGATGTTAGTTACCGAATAATTAATAATTAATAATTAAATAATTAAATAATTATGGTTAAAAGCCTCCCCTTTCAAGTGGAAAAAAATAAATTTTTCCTTTTAGTCAATCCTCTCCCTAAAAGGGAGAGGTAATTATCAATTATCCATTATCAATTATCCATTAATGAAAACGCCTTTTTTATTCTGGAATTCTATACAAGAACAGACTTTTTCGCCTTGGTTAATATTGAGAATTTTATTTATTTGGCTGTATTGGTTTCTGTTAGAAAATTGTAAAGCTATGTCTCAAGAACTTAAATTACAACCATAGTTGCACAGTAAAAAATTAATCTAGCTAGTATAGCAAATACTTTTTTTTATCAAAATCTTGAATGCTATAGCAATCCTAAATAGGTTGTAAAATCTTATCGTAGTTTGGTCTTCAAACCCAAGCCAAAATGGGATTGATATGATCAAACTCCCGACAGTTTTTTTCAGGAATCATTTCATATTACTACAAAACGGAAAATTTAATTTTTTTCTGTTACTGTAAAGATCAAATTATTTTAAATATTTAACTATGATTGCTTCTCCCCAAAATTTTAATATCACACCCGAAGAATATCTTCAAATGGAAGATAAAAGCCAAATTAAACATGAATATATTGATGGAGAAATTTATGCAATGGCTGGAGCTAGTGATGCTCATGTTACAATATCTCTTAATTTAGCAGCATTGCTCCGTAGTCACGTTAGAGGTCGTGGTTGTCGAGTTTATATTTCTGACATGAAAGCTAGAATTGAAACTAAGAATAAGAATAAATTCTATTATCCTGATGTGATGGTAACTTGTGACAAACGAGACCAAGAAACTACTAATTATAAAAGTTTTCCTTGTTTAATTGTAGAGGTTCTTTCTGATTCTACAGAAGCTTTTGATAGAGGAGATAAATTTGCTGATTATCAAACTTTAGAAAGTCTACAAGAGTACGTTTTAATTAATCCAAAATCTCAGAGAGTAGAATGTTTTCGGCGTGGGGAAGATGGTTTGTGGATATTGGAATTTTACACGGCAGAAAAATCTGTATTTCAACTGAAAAGTGTTGAATTTGAAGGCAGTTTAGCCGACCTTTATGAAGATGTCTCTTTTGAATTAGAATCGGAAATTTAGCCATAAATAATCCAGAGGCTAATTAACTTAATTAACTACTCAAAAAATTAGGCGATCGCTACTAAATTCAAAGCATTAAAATTTCTTGATCAATATAACTGAGAAAGAAAAAATACATCTCTAATCTCGTTCTTGATTTTTTGCTTGTGATTGAAAATGTTGAGCATCTTAGTAAAAAAAAAGGAAGTTTTAGGCATAACTAAAACTCGCTTTAGTGTTGATGTTTCTTGAGAATCACAGAAAGTTTATTTCTATATTTTATAAAGGCGAGCGTAACTCAGGGCAAAATTTTTCAGGGTACTGAATGTCGTGAGCGATCGCGGACTTTCTCTGTCGGATTAAATATATTTTTCTACTTCTATTTATTGACCGAATAATTAATAATTAATAATTAGGGTTTGCTGAAAAAGTCTTATGGGTCAGGGTAGGAGATAGGAGACAGGAGATAACCCACCCCTCGCCCCTCCCCCTCCCAGGAGGGGAGGGGAAGACAGGAGTCAGGGGAATTATAGAGGAGGTAGGAGGAAGAATAATCAAGGGATTATTCTGCGCAACTATGCGCCTAAAATGCTAATTTTTTGAACCATTACGACCATTAAGCTTGGACTTTTTCTCACTAAAAAATGCGCTCAACCTTTATATGTGAATGCTTTTAGATTTAATCAGGTTAAAACGCGGACCAAATAAAGGTGAAAAAAAGAAATAATATTTCCTTATATTCAATTCCGTTACGGTTTTAACCAGAGGTAATTATCCATTATCCATTAATGAATAATCTTCTAGGGTAATTCCTAAAATAGATTCATCCCAATAATCTTTAAATTTAGAGTCAGACATTTTTTTTGTATATAGATCATTGAAACGTTGATTTTGTTCATCTGTAAAATAATTACGCCAGTCTCCTACTATTCCTTTTCTTAAATGTGGAGCTTCATTTTGATTAATTATCATCCAATTACAATTAGCTTTATCATTTTTTTTCATCTCATCTAATCTACTGCCAATTGCTACTTTATCTATAACTTCTTCTGAAACTTTAATTTCCAAAAAAACTGCTAATTGACGCAAATAAGTTTTGATATTTTTATGCAATTCTTCGTATGTAAGGTATAAGACTTGTTGACGAGATGATAAAAATTTTTCCCAATGCAAGTGAAAATCAAACCAACTTCCATAATGAACTTGACCTGATAAATATAATTCAAAAAACTCATCCCAATTTCCCTGATAAGATATACTCTTTTTTGCTCTCAAATGATGGTACATAGAAATAGCAACATCTTTAGGATTTCTAAGTAGAAATATGTATTTTGTATTTGGCATTCCTGTGGGTATTAAATGAGGCCAGCCATGAAAAGTTAAAATTCGAGGGGATGGGAGAGATTCAAAATATTCGTAAGAATGTTCTCTAGCAGGATCTAGACATGGAGGTAAACAAAGTTCTAGCCAGGGAAAAGCCTCCATCATAGTTAAATTAGGTTGATTGCCGTCATGAGTTAAAAGTAACAAAATCTGCTTTAGCCAAGTATTGCCAGATTTTATGTAAGAAACAAAAAAAATATCTTCATTTCTGGTTTTGAAGCGAGTCAGCATAGTATTTACTTTTTCTTCAGTAACAAATTGAGGATATACTATGCCATCTACCATGCAATACCAAGAAGAATCTTGAGTTTTCATTTGAACGACCTGAATAAGTGAATTTTTTGATAGTAAAAAAAATGCTTAATTTTATAGCTTTAAGATGAATAAAAAACAAATGTTAGCCCTTGGTTTACATCGACTTGCAGTAGCTATGGTAGCTAGAGGTTTATCTCCTCTATTACCAGTATATGCAATATATTTAGGTGCTAATTCCCAATTAGTAGGTTACTATATGTCTTTTTTGCAAATTGTTTTAATTAGTGGGAATTTTTTGGGTGGTTGGTTAGGAGATAAACTCGGAAATAAAAAAATTTTGCTTATTGTTAGTACGGTAGCTAGTATTCCAGCTCTCTGGTTGATGGGTCAAGTCAATAATATTTGGCAACTTACTACGTTGACAGCTATTGTTTGGTGTTTTTATCTCGGTATTGGCATTAATCTTAATCTTACTCTAGTCGGTTTATTGAGCCTACCAGAGGAAAGAGGAAAAGTATTTGGCATATTTTCTGTTATAGCAGCTTTGGCTGGATTATTAGCAGGTTTAACATTTGGTCCTATTGCCGATCTATGGGGTTATTCGACTATGTTTAAATTTGTCTGTTTATTTTCCTGCTTTTTTGCTTTATCGGAATTATTTTTGGAGGATAAACCTCTCTCTAATATTCCCTTACCAGAAACAATAACTAAACAGTCAACAAAAAAATGGTCGAAAGAATTTTTATTGATGCTAATAGCAACTTTAATAATGGGGTTGGTTTCTTTTGGGGGTAATTTAGGTATTTCTTTGGCAATGAACCAGCAAGGTTTTCTGTTGAGACATATCTCTTTTGTGATGGGTTTCAGTGCTAGTATTTCTTTTTTCTTCTCCCCTCTCAGTGGTTGGATGAGCGATAAATTTGGTCACAAACCAATATTAATTTCATGTTATTTAATAGGTGCATTGGGTATTTTCTCTCTTGCAAGTGCGGTATCTCTATGGCAATTTTATTTAGCTGCTTGTGGAATATCTTTCTTGTCTTATGTTGCTTTAGGTCCTAGTTTTGCTCTAATAACAGATTTAGTTGCTCCAGATTTTTTGGGAAGAGGTATTTCTTTGTTTAGGACTGCATTCCGAGTCGGAGGAATTCTTGGCTTTATTTTAACTGGTAGTCTGATTGAAAAAATGGGAATAAGTTTAATATTTGTTTTGGAAGGATTAATTTTAATTGTTGCAATTGGTTTGTTAATTCCTCATTTTCCTGAGCGGGGGAGTAGGGGAGTGTAGGGATGTTGCATAACAAAAAGGGGAACGTCCGTACAGGAGAAGTAAACATAATAAAAATTAACCCGTTCCTAGTTAATAATTATCAAAAAGTTTAAAAAGATTGTGTTAGTTACTTAATAATTGAAGTGTCACCTAAGCATAGCATTCTTTTCATTAATGGATAATGGATAATGGATAATTACCTTTCCCTAAAAGGAAGAGGATTGACTAAAAGGAAAAGATTTATTTTTTTCCCCTTGAAAGGGGAGGCTTTAAACCTAAATTATCTAATTATTTAATTGTTTAATTATTAATTATTTCGGTAAGCATTCAGCAGTCAGCTAGCCTCTTACCTCCTGCGGAGGAGCTGCGCTTTTCATGTCGCGTAGCGAAACATAGGAGCTGCGCTTTTTCGTATAGGGAATGCTCCGCAAAAATGTCGCGTAGCAAAACAGCTATCAGCTTTTAGTTATTAACTCCCAGGGAAGGAGGAAGTAGTCTTTCCAGTAGAATTAAAAGTTATGGATGAAATTGTTAAACTAACTAATTTTAGTAACTTATTATATTCATCCATCTGAATGCTAAATGCTAATAGCTGAATGCTTACGCATTATTTTTTCACACTTGGTATTAGTTGATAGGAGAAAGCATAGTTGAAATATTTAAAGTTTATCCAAATAAAATCCATGAAAATATTCTCTATTCCACGAATAATTAAATTTTTCATCTTAATAATATTTGTACTAATTATGATTATTATTTTTTCTTCGAGAGCAGCTTTTAAGGAAATAGATATTCAACCTAAACTGCCGGAGTTGAGATCAGCTAATACCTTACAACCTGAACGTAGTGAAAGTATATTAAATCTACCTGTAAGAATTCCTTTGACTAATATTCAAAAAGCATTAAATTTGAATATTTCCCAGACATTTTCTGGCACAGAGGCTGACCCTACAGATTTGCTTTCTAATGATACTCTTACCTACGAAATTAATCGCAAAGATTTGAGTATTGGGACTCAAAATAATCTGATAACTTTTTCAGTACCAATATCAGGAACTGCAAGAATAAAAGGTAAAGTTAATTTAGGTTTTACGAAAATTCCAGTTAGTGCGCGGACAAATATTGCAGGTACAATTTTTGGCGATCTTTCTTTAGGAATAGATAATGAATGGAATATTCAACCGAATCTAAATGTATCGACTAATTTAACTAAAGCAGATGTACCAATAAAAAATGTTGGCACGATTAGTATTCGTAGTATTCTGAAAAAACAGGTGGATAAGGCTATTAATAAAGAGAAGCCTAAATTAATTGCAGAACTTGTTGAAAAGTTAAACTTAAAGACAGAAGTAACAAAACAATGGAATAATTTGCATTTGTCAGAAAGGGTAAATCAAGACCCTTCAATTTGGATTAAAACTGAACCACAAAGTGTTAGTTTTAAAGAGTTTGATTTGAGTGATGGTGAAAATGTTCAGTCTGGAATTGCTATTAAGATGTTTGTGGATACTTGTATATGTAAAGAAGCTCCTGTTGTTAATTTTAAGCCGTTGCCTAATCTTATTATTCAAGACCGGATAATAGATAAGTTTTTAATAAGTTTGCCTGTGCAAGTTTCTGTTGATGAATTGAATAATACTCTTGAATCTGAGGTTAGGGGTAAGTCTTTGTCTGTTGATGAAAATTTGAAGGTTATTGTTAATGAAATTAATTTATCGCCATTGGGTGAAAAAATTCTTGTTAAGGTTGATTTTAAGACTGATAAAGGCAGTTTGCTTCAGGGAGCAAAAGGAATATTATATCTTTGGGGTAAGATTTTTTATGATCAAGAGTCTAATAATCTGAAAGTGGTTGAACTGGATTATGATGTTGATACAAAAAATGCTTTATTATCAACAGCAGATTCGCTTTTGAAACCTGTTTTGCTTCAGCAAATTGAAGAACGTCTTTCTTTTCCTTTAGACAAAGAATTGAATCGAGCTAAAGATGAAGCTAATAAATATATTCAGCAGATAAAGTTGCCTCCTGAAATTGATGCAAATATTGAAGTTAAAAAAATTGAAGTTGAAAAGGTTGTTGTGACAAATAATGATATTTTTCTTGTTTTATTAGCAGATGGAAATATGGCTGCTATTTTAAATTTAGGGAGTAGGGAGTAGAGAGTAGGAAAGAAAAAATAGTGTATCTCATTAATATGAGATACACTATAAAAGTAAAAAAATCTATATTAGTTCTTTTGGCAAAATTAATAAATTAATAGCTTATTGCTGAGAGTTGACTGCTGAATGTTTACCTAAACTTTTATCTCTATCTACCCTCTCTTATCTTCTCTAAAATTCTATTTTCCTTAACTATCTCTTCTACTTTCGAGGTCAAATCACTTATATTTGTTCTTTTGATGAGATATCCTGTATCAATGAATCCTATGATGTAAGATAAAACTCCTCTAGCTGGCCGAAAAGAATAATTAATTATTTTTGTTGTCGTTTCAGTTCTTCCTCTAAGCAAACTATCAGATACATCCATTTGATAATAGATATACCCTCCATAGTTTCTTCTTAGACCTTTCATTTTTTCCTCTTTTTTCCATTCTACTTGGAGTAATATGTGCAATTGATTCTTCAAAACTCCAATTTTGGCATCATGTGTCCAAACCTTATTATGATCGGTTCTCTTTAAATCAACTCCCTCAAAGTATTCTGAGTATTCTGGATAGAGTGTTACATATTGGTTAATATTGATTTCTTTAGTGGGAAAAGCACTAAATAAAATGCTTTCTAATAACATTATAGATATCAAACTTACTAATGCTATTTTACTCCAATCAATATCCAGTTTCTGCAATAAATAGTTGAAAATTATTGGAGTAATTAATATAAAAAATGCTGTACTAATGGTTTTATATTGTTTAATTGCTACTACACCTGGTTGAAAATAGTTAACTATTAAAGCTGTAATAAAATTAGTTAAAATTCCAGCAATTATCCCTAAAGTAATGTTTTCTAAAATTTTACCAAGTTCTGTGTTCATATCTACTTTTGATTTGATATTTAACTATTGACATCATAACAAATCCTAAATTCTAGGAGTCGGTATTTAGGAAGAGAAATAGTTATGTGATTTTATTTAATTTCTTTGGTGATTTTTGGTTGAGTTGTTGATTTTTCTGGATGGGATAGTAAGTTAAATTTGAACAGGGGTGTCGGGAGTAGAGTTGAACACTGACTCACTACTCCCTGCTTCTTATGACGGCTGATACATAGAAGTTACTTGACAAAAAAAGTTTTATATGGTATAAATTATATAATGGAAAAGGTGCGCTCATATATACTCGTTCTAGGCCACTGCAAAATATTGTGTTGAGGATATTTTGGTATCTTTCTTAGTTCCTCTTGAATGAAAAAGGATAGTTTAAGGTTTTTCTGTCTTCTGGTTCTCAACCTTTTCTACTATTGCGTATAGAGAAATAGTGATTTCATTCTCTGAAGCACTCCATTTCAGAGATGAGTTGTGAAATTTCCGACTATTGCGTATAGGGAAATAGTAGCTTCAGGGAATAAAAAATTCCCACTCAGGGAGTAGTTGTGAAATTTCTGACTATTGCGGATATAGAAATAGTAATTTCATTTTATGAAGCACTCCATTTCAGAGGTGAGTTGTGAAATTTCCGACTATTGCGTATAGGGAAATAGTAGTTTCATTCTCTGAAGCACTCAATCTCAGAGGTGAGTTGTGAATTTTTGACTGTTGCCTATGGGGAAGTAGTAATTTCATTCTCTGAAGCACTCAGTCTCAGAGGTAAGTTGTAAATTTCTGACTATTGCCTATGGGGAAGTAGAAGCTTCAGGAAATGAAAAATTCCGACTCAGAGAGTAGTTGTGAAATTTCTGACTATTGCGTATAGAGAAATAGTAGTTTCATTCTCTGAAGCACTCAATCTCAGAAGTGAGTTGTGAATTTTTGACTGTTGCCTATGGGGAAGTAGTAATTTCATTCTCTGAAGCACTCAGTCTCAGAGGTAAGTTGTAAATTTCTGACTATTGTCTATAGGGAAGTAGAAGCTTCAGGAAATGAAAAATTCCGACTCAGAGAGTAGTTGTAAATTTCTGACTATTGCGGGTAGAGAAATAGTAACTTCATTTTATAGAGAACTCCGACTGTGAGATGAGTTGTGAAATTTCTGACTATTGCGTATAGGGAAATAGTAATTTCATTCCCTTAAGCACTCAGGAGATGAGTTGCGAAATTTCTGACTATTGTCTATAGGGAAATAGTAATTTCATTTTGTTGAGCACTCCGGAGGTGCGTGGTAAATTTTTGACTATTGCGTATAGAGAAATAGTAATTTCATTTTCTCAAGGAAAGGTTTCTGTCAGAAAGACTTAGTTAAAAATACCTTTAACTTTTAACTTTTGACTTATGGGTAATAGTTGAACTGACGATCGCTTTATTAGTCGAGAAAAAAAGATAAAAGCTAGGAGGATATCAAGTCAAATTCCCAATTTCTGTCTAATTCGAGTAACAAAAATATCTACTTCTGGCAAATTCATTTTCATTACTATCAAACCAAAGATACCTAACCCCGAAAAACTTGCTAAACCAAGTTCCAATAACTGTACAAAAAATCCCTCAGTTCCCAACACCAACTGACTACCCCAAAGCACACTCCAACAAATTAAACCTGTCGCTAAAGTTCCAGTAATTAAACCAGCAAAAAGTATCAACCATTTTCCCCAAGGTAAACCACCGAGTTTCCTATCTAATAACCAGAGAAAAATTACCATTGAAATTAAATTTACTCCCACAGTTGCCAATACTAAACCAGGAGCGCCAAAAGCATTAATTAACAAATAATCTAACAGCACATTCAGAAAAATATTAAAGACACTAACCTTAAAAGGAGTTTCTCCATCTCCCAAAGCATAAAAAACCCTAACTAAAACATCCCTTCCTAAATAAAAAAACATTCCTACTGCATAAGCCATCAATACAGAAGCGACAAATTTTGAAGCTGATAAATCAAAAGCATAACGCTCATAAACTACCCTAACAATAGGCAAAGCTAATGTCACCATAATTGCACTCAAAGGCAACATTGTAATTCCTGTTAATACCAAAGCTTGGCGAATTCTATATTTTAAATCTTGCCAATTTTCCGGTGCAGCTAATCGAGAAAATATTGGTAAAAATGGAACTAAAATAACATTAGAAATAATTCCCAAAGGTGTTTGTACTAATAAACCAGAATAAGCTAATGAAGCAGCAGCTTGGGGAATATAAGAAGCAAAAAATAAGTCTGTATAAACATTAATATGTAACATTCCAGAAGATAAGGTTGCGGGTATCATTACTTTGGTAATTTCCTGTACTCCTGGGTGTCGAAAATTAAATCTTAAACGTAATTTTCCTAAACCTGCTCGCCACAATGCGGGAACTTGAATTAACCATTGTAATATTGCTCCGATGAGGGTACCCCAGGCTAAAATTAAACCTCCTCTCATGGCATTTTCTGGTTGAATAATTTTTTCCCCTAATTGTAGGGCTAAGATAAAAATTCCTCCTATTAAAGCTACGCTAGAAAATAGTGGGCTAATGGAAGGTAGCCAATATATATCTGCAGCATTAAGGGCGCCAAAACCAATACCTATTAATCCTGCTAATAAAGCCATTGGAGCCATAATTTGAAATTGTTGAATGGCGATCGCTCGAATTTCTAGACCTGTTGTTGTTTGGCTTAAACCTGGTGCTACTAAGTCAATTAAAGGATCGGCAAAAAAAATTAGACCTACTGTGACTAATAGTAGGACTCCACCGACTAAGGTTGTGATGGTTTCTATTAGTGGTGCTGCTTCTGAGTTATCCCGTTTTGCTAAGACGCTTACTATGGCACTATGAAATGGTCCGTTTATTCCTCCTAATAGGACTAATAGGAAACCCGGGATGACGTAAGCGTAGTTATAGGCGTCCACTGCGGCACCTACTCCAAAGGCGGCGGCGATCGCTTGTTGACGTACTAGGCCAAATATTTTACTTATTAATGTGGCTACTGCTACGATACCTGCTATTCCTGCTAGGGAACGAGAAGATTTTTGTGATTCTGATTTAGACACGACTACAATATAGTAATGTTGCTTAAATTAAGTTTAATCACGATTCGGTATTAATTGATAGGAAACCGGAGATATCTATTGTGTATAAAGTAAATTTTCAGACATAGACTAGCTAGAAGTTCCAGAGGAATTAAAATTATTAGGATTAGCAAACATTTTTTTAGTTTCTACTACCTAGACTTCTAGTGAAGTTAACTTTTACTACGAGAAATGCAGAGCTGTAATGTATCACTTTTCTTGATTTTAATTGGGAAGCTAGTTAGTCAAAAGTAAATTTCGGCTATTAGAAAAAAACTCTGATTTTTGACAGTGATTTTAGCTATTTTTTATCAAGTAATAATTAAGCTATTCCTATTTTTAAATCTGTCAAAATAATCTACAATATCTTGCGATTGTTTCTGAATATCTTCTATTTCTGATTTAGTAATTTCAGAAAATGGTATACTAAATAATTATTTATACATAAATATACCTGTTTCATAACTAAGACCAGTTAAATTTGGGTGTGCTCCTAGTATTAATTTCATTAAAGTAGTCCCGCTTCTAGGAGCACCAAACACAAATATATGTCTTTGATGAGATTTTGATTTAGGAAAATGTCAGATAACATTTTTAGGTAGGCGAGAAGGATTTTTGAGTAATGTACTGATTGTTTCTGTGGCAGTCATAAAAAGATTCATATTTTTCAATTTTTTTTACAAACAATAATATGCTAGATTTTTCATATCTATACATATTGACGAAATCATAATTATCGACTTAATTATCAAAATACAATATTAGGATATTACTATATTATGAGATATGATAAATTCTTCAGGAATATTTATTAATATAGTTGTTTAACTTAAAAATGAGACGTTTTTTCGTCTGAAACTCTCTTATACCAAGAAAGCTTTGTCTCAATCTAAAGTTAAATGACTATAACCTGTTTTTTTATTCCCATAGTAACCTGATTGACAATTTATAATCAATTTTTTCGTAAGCATTCAGCCGTCAGCTATCAGCGCTTCCCTGCGGGATGCTACGCAAATAGGTATTGCTTTTAGTTTACGATCAAAGCTTTATTAATTGTCTTACTACAAAAGTTGGCTCCCTTGCCCTTAAAGTCTATATTAATTTAAAAACTATCCTTAAGGAGAGACTCTTGTTGCGCTTGAGCTGACAGCTAATAGCTGAATGTTTAAATTTTTTCCCGATTAAAATTCAGGTAATTTATCACTAAATCATTATGAATAATTCTCAAATTTTTTCTTACAATTACCCACCACTTGAATCTGGTATTTTGATTAAACGTTATAAAAGGTTTCTGGCAGATATAGAGTTAAAGTCTGGGGAAATTATTACTGCTCACTGTGCAAATACAGGTCCGATGAAAGGAGTTTGTGCTTCTGGTAGTCCTGTGATGGTTTCTCATAGTAATAATCCTAAACGGAAGTTGGCTTATACTTGGGAATTAATTCAAGTAATGGATAATGAACCGACTTGGGTGGGAATTAATACGGCTTTACCTAATCGAATTATTAAGTTAGCTTTGGCAGAATATTTATTTCCTGAATTGGGAGATTATTGTGAAGTTAAACCAGAAGTTGTTTATGGAAAAGATAAAAAAAGTAGGGTAGATTTTAAGTTAATTAGCGATAGTCAAAATATTTATCTTGAGGTAAAAAATACGACTTGGGCAAATCAAAGACTTGCTTTATTTCCAGACACTGTTACAGAAAGAGGGCAAAAGCATTTGCGAGAATTAATTGAAGTAGTAAAAGAAGGGGAAAGGGCGGTATGTTTATTTTTTATAAATCGTGGTGATTGTTATCAGTTTTCCCCGGGAGATATTGCTGACCCTGATTATGGTGAAATATTGAGAGAAGCTGTTAAAGAAGGGGTAGAAATTTTGCCCTGTAGATTTGAAGTTACTCCTCAAGAAATTCGCTATTTAGGTATGGCGGAATTTATTAATTAGGGTGTTTTATATTGATTAATTAATTTATCTTTGATTTTGCTGGTTTAGTATCCCACCGTCATTTCAATTATCAGTTATCAGTTGTCAACGGGGTTGTTTAAAATTCTGTGGGGTTTGTAGACACGAAGTGCCGTGTAGAATACTATCCATAAGCAATTTTCCCTTCTGCCTTCTTCCCTCTTCAATTATGAACCAAAACATTTCAATACTGATTAAAACCTGTAATCATCTAGGCTATGAACATGAAATTCTACATGAATCTGAAAATTTAT
This sequence comes from Okeania sp. SIO2B3, assembly GCF_010672525.1. Lineage (GTDB taxonomy): Bacteria > Cyanobacteriota > Cyanobacteriia > Cyanobacteriales > Microcoleaceae > Okeania. Next base: position 225,608 of record NZ_JAAHGH010000001.1, read on the forward strand.
AAGTAATTAACAATTTTTCTTAGTATTTACTACTCCCCTACTCCCCTACTCCCTCACTCCCCTGCTCAAGTCTATCTTTCAGAAAAAAAATTTTTATTGATCGACCAAACAAATGTTAATTTCACCAAAAAAACTTACTATTTTAATCACAATACTTTTACTTACACTTGCCAGTGGATGTTCTCTACTGTTAAAACCTTCTCCTAAAGTTCATATAACTCTAGGAAATCCAAGTAATGCCATATCTTCTATCGAAAATACGGATAATTATTTAATAGAAAAACCTCAATATGTATTGTCATATAACCGAGATAAAGGAACAGCTAATTGGGTAAGTTGGCAACTGAATAAATCTTGGCTAGGAAATGTAGAAAGACAGGATGATTTTCGCCCTGATAATAGTTTACCTGAAGACTGGTATCAGGTCAGACCTAGTGATTATCGAAATAGTGGTTATGACCGAGGACATTTAATTCCTTCCGCAGACCGTACCGCTAATGAAAAAGATAATTCAGCCACATTTTTAATGACAAATATAATTCCTCAGAGTCCAGATAATAATCGTGTAACTTGGCGGGGATTAGAACAATATTCCCGCGAACTTGTACAACAAGGAAATGAACTTTATATTATTGCTGGAGGATACAGAAAAAAAGCAACTCTTGCCGGAGGTAAAGTAACTATTCCTAATAGTACATGGAAAATTATAGTAGTAGTAAAACCTGGTTCTGGAGTGAGAGGAGTTAATAAAAATACCAGAGTTATTGCAGTAGATATGCCTAATTTCAATGGGATTAGAAGTGACTGGAAAGCTTACCGAGTTTCAGTCGATAAAATTGAAGCAGCTACTGGTTATGATTTTCTTTCAAAAATTCCTAAAGAAATTCAAGATGTAATTGAAAGCAGAGTTGATAACCAATAGATAAGTTAAAATTAATAGGTTCAAAATTTACTTTAATAAGCTAGTAGGTTGTAGGTTGTAAATTAAAAATTTTGGTAGTCCTAAATATCTCAGGATATTGATTAGTAAATCCTTTTGATGTTCAGGAGGTAATCTGTAAAGTTATTACTTGTTTACCACTACTATTACTTGTTTACCACTACCAAAAATTTCGAGTATATATATAGTTTCCAGATAAGTTGTTAAACTAGATAAGATAAAAGAAAATAGGCAAAAGTAGTAAAAATATTTCCCTGTCTATTGAGCATTATTAGTCTACGTTTTAACCAACTCTTTCCTGTGCTGTAAATTATAATTTTTTTCTGTTGCCAAAAATTTTATCTGTAGAAAAAAATTGCCTAATTTGAAATTAACTTTCCCATACTAAAAAATTCTCAAAATCTTATATGTAGACATTTTAAATAGGGCTTGCTGATTAAATATCAAAGCATTGACTGATATTGGTTTGCTGCCTTTTTTTGCCTTGAAAAAGTGCAAGCTTTTCGGTTGCTCAAGCTCATGCATGCTAGTATTTTGGGGCGATTATGGCAGAACAATCTTGGGACAATAATTCCTCCTACCTCCTCTACATTCCCATTTCTCCTGTCTTCCCCTCCTGGGAGGGGTTAGGGGTGGGTTGTCTCCTGTCTCCTTCCCCAACAAAAAGACTTTTTCAGCAAACCCTAAATAGGTAATGTACATCAAAAAAATTTGAGTTAAGTTTTAGATGTACTTTACTCAGACTATCCCAGATAATATCATCTCCGAAGGCAATAGTTTGTGTAAGCCCAAGGGTGAATATCTAGAAGAAATTGAAGTTTTTTCAGGCTTTTAAACCTTCTTCCTTCTTCCCTCTTCCTTCTTTCTTCTTTCTTCTTCTCCTAGAAACTACCTATCTCTAATCATTTTTTCCTAAATTCAAGTTTCAATAGAAACTGTAGCTACACCTGCATAATCTCCTGTATTTGTCTTACCAACTATATAAACATCTTTTCTAACCTCACCCACCTTATAAACCTTTAAATCACTCAAATATTGCTTCATGATACTGACAAGTTTTTGATATTTCCTTACCACTTCAGACTCTTGTGCGTTATGCCAATCTTTTGCTGTAATTACCAATCTAAAAAAAACTTCAAATTCTATTACTTTAACTGTAGTCTCTAGAGAATGTTTAGTAATTTTCAAAACAATTTCATTATTTAATGAAATTCTCTCTCCAAATTCCCAAATAAAAACTTCAAAAGGATAATCAGATTCACTCATCCATAGTAAACCTTTTACCACTTCATCTAATTGCTCAAAAATTTCTAAATTAGTTAAAGCCATTGTAATTAATGCTCAAATTACTAATACATTTATAGACTATTGAGGTGAAATATCTAATCCTTGTTTACCTCCCCATAGGCCAACACATCAATAATAGGTGTTGCTGAGGGGCGGGATGAAACTTTTGGGAGAAGGTACATCCCATGCGCGTGTTTTTTATACTTCCTGTGTTCGAGAGCCTAAAATTCATCCCCCACTCTATGCAACGCCATATATTTACTCATCTAGAAGCGATGTAGCTACCGCAGTTGCTTTGCTAACGCAATATTCACAAATCCAGAAAATTATCATCCTGTGAAGCACCAAAAAAACGGCAAGGATTTTCCCCTTGCATTCTCAAAAAAATCATAGTAGTATGTAATTATTGGGTGTTATTCGTACCTACGCATGACTTTTTATTCAACCCAAAAACAGCATATCCTGACTGAATACATATAGAAGGCATACTCACACAATCAAAGCAGAGAAAACTATCATCCGCTGAAGCACTTCAATAATAAAGAAATGACAAGAAGTAGCGACACCGAAAAATTTTCACCCCATCAACACATCCATACATTGACTCATGCAGAAGCGATGTAACTAACGCACTTGCTCCGCCAACGCTATCTTCACAAATGCAAGACACCATCTTGTGAAGCACCAAAAAAACGGCAAGGATTTTCCCCTTGCATCCTCAAAAAAATCATAGTAGTATGTAATTATTGGGTGTTACTCGTACCTACGCATGACTTTTTATTCAACCCAAAAACAGCATATCCTGACTGAATACATATAGAAGGCATACTCACACAATCAAAGCAGAGAAAACTATCATCCGCTGAAGCACTTCAATAATAAAGTTATTTTGCGGATTGGTATTGTACTGGGTATGGGGGGTACTGTCTCAAAAATGCTCACTCCGTTTAAGTTATTTGCTGGTGGACCTATTGGTAGTGGTAAGCAATGGTTTTCTTGGGTACATATTGATGATTTGGTTGGTTTGATTTTACATTCTCTGCGCCACCCAGAAATAGAAGGTAATTTCAATGGTACTTCTCCTAATCCTGTACGAATGGGAGAATTTTGTCAAGATTTAGGATTAGCTTTAAATCGACCTTCTTGGTTACCTGTGCCAGATTTTGCCATTGAATTGTTATTAGGAGATGGTGCGGTGGTGGTATTGGAAGGTCAAAAGGTCTTACCAAAACAGACTCAAGCTTCTGGCTTTGAGTATCAATATCCAACTGCTAAGTCTGCTCTGAAAAATATTTTAGCTCCTTGACATAACTCCCGGCGGTACACATAGACAACACCACGGGATTCTTCAACTCAAAAAAGAGTTGCGGTTTATACACCAGGTCATGCCCTCCCCCTGTTTGTTTTCTATTATAAAATGGATGGCTATCATCCCGTCTCTTACAGGAGAGTGCGGGACTTCCCGCTATGGGAGTTAAAAAAAAATCAAGCTGCCTTAAATTTCAAGGCAGCTCTATCGAATAATTTTTAAACCTATAGGTAGTTAAAATCTTTATTTCTGAGCAGTTACGGATTCTTTCATTAATTCTTTAACTTGTTCCAAGTTATCTGGATCAACATAATGACATACTGCGTCATCTAGGCAAATTAAAGCCCAACCAGACTCATCTATGCTCATTAGTTTATAATCTCCTTGCTGTATAAAAAATCCTTTGTGATTACGAGTTTCTGGCTTTAAACTAACTTCTTTATTGTTGTTATTAATTGTCATTGTATTTCAACTCCTTTGTATTATCTAAAAATTAGGTTTCACTCTCTCAATAGAGACTTTTACTAAAGACTAAACAAGTGGTTAAGTTTTCCCAGACTTGCTTGTGTATATACTAGGTACAGCCTCACACTCTAAACATCTTTTTCTGAATTTATTTGTGCTTTAACTACCTATTCATTTTTTTATTGCTTAGTGTTTGTTATTGTTTGACTTTCAGCAATTTTTGTAGCTCATAATAGGCTATTAACTAAGACATTTTATCTATGTCTTAGGGTTGTACAGATAATTTGCCCCTATCCTCATTTATGCAGACAACTTTATGATATTATTTGGGTAAATATCTTTAGGAAGTCAAGGTTTAGCTGAAATTTTACGTAATGCCAAAATTAGCATTCTTCAAGTTTTCGCTAGATCGTTTAGAGGTAGTTCCTAGAGCTAGATGCTCTTATGGGATTTTCTCAATTTACAACGATTAAGTAATCTCTTAAAGTTCTAAAAATCATAACATGATTTTCTTGGATATTTCATAAAGTTTCTATATGAATTATTAAGTTTTTTAAACTTATATATTTATGCTTCTTAAATAAGTGAGGAGTAGTTGAATTAGGGAAAGGAAAAAAGATTTAATGTTGACCATTTATGCGAGTTCTATATCTTTGAAAAATAGCTTTTACTGTTTTGCTTAATCTATACAGTTATCAACATCTAGTTATTAGCTTTTGTGATAATTTTATTGCTTTGGTGTTGATTATTCCCTGTTGCCTATTTCCTCTCTTGGTGTGCGTTCCCTCTCTTGGTCTTATGGATATGGCAAGGGAACCTCGCCATCCCTCGACCCCTTGCTACTGTAGTCGTCGCGGGGTCGCACCGCTATTACCTATTCCCTAAAATTTACAATATCTCACAACTCAAATAAGATTGCTATATCTTAGAAGTTTATGGATTTTATAACACTGTTTATTTATAGTATATATTTGACATTTGAGGTGTGATAGCAGAAGAAATAAGTAAGAAGAAAAGACCGAAGTTGAAAAAATATTGCTTTGTCTGAGTTTTAAGCTTTTGATATGTCCGCGCCCTTTCCTTCAACTGCTATAAATAGATAATAAAATGCTTCAAAAAAAAGCTTACCTTGATCAAAGTAATACCAGTTTTATATGAGGTTGCATAGAATGATGAAATTCATTAAATCGATCTATATTTATCTACGCTTACCTATGGTCAATTATGCTTTAAATATTATTCTATGCAGCTTCATTTCAATTTGGTATAACAGGTAATTAAAGAATGACAATCTAGTTTTCCATCTCATCTAGAAAAACTATAGCAATTCATGTAGAACCATAGCGAAACCCAGAATATAGAGAATAAAGTCTGAAACCCTTACTAATATAACTATGCCCTAATTCCAGGAAATTTTATACACAATCTAAATAACTATACTATATAGATAGTAGATAGTGTGTTTCGGAATTATGAGATATGATTTTTCTTCTTTATTTATTTGTTCCCTGTTTCCTATCAGTATGAGGATTGCTATAGCAATTATTTAATTTATCTTTTATGAATGCGGGTTTAATACCCCACCGTCAATGGGAGTGCTTAAAATTGCTTGGGGTTTGTAGACACGGAGTGGCCGATCGTTGACTATCCATAAGCAATTTTCCCTTCAGAATAGCTGCCTTCTTCAATTAAACATCGAATAACCAACTCTTAACTCGACTCAAACTAGGCCAATCAGCTCTTCTCTCAAAACCATCCTGAATATTACCTTTAATTTCCTCCAGCCAATCTGAGTCAGCCATAATCATTTGCTGTGCCCTTTCTACATGAATTCTTACACCCTTTTCTCCCATTTCCAGCATTGCTAAAGCTAAATTAATTCTCCCTTGTGGATCGTCTGGATTAAGTTTAACTCCTGTCTTTGCTGCTTTGTAAGCTGATTTAGGTTTTTTCTCTAATAGATATAACCATGATAAACTTATCCAACTACTACTACTTTTAGGAGAACGATTTGTAATATCTTTAAATACTGGAATTAACGTTTTGGCTTCTTCTCCAGCTTTATATCTTTCTAATCCTTCTTGATATAATTCTTCAGGTGTCTGAGTCATAATATTCGATATTTTCTAGTTGAAAAAATTAATGACAATAAGTAAGTTTAAGATTGTACATTAATATAATCAATTTACATAGGATAGGGGCACAATCAATACTGTACCCCTACTCTCTAGTTTGCCTATTATTAAGCAGTTGTATTTACAGAAGTTCTAGGGAATACTAGACCTAGATAGCTTCTCACAAATATAATTTGATTTGATTAATTTTAGGCAGAAAAGGAACTACCACAACCACAGGTTTGAGTTGCATTGGGATTACTAAATTGAAACCCACCCCCAATTAAAGCATTACTATAGTCAAGTACTAAACCGTAGAGATATAGAATACTCTTGCGATCGCAAACCACCTTAAATCCATCATAATCATAAACTTCATCATCTTCTCTAATAGTATTAGGGTCAGCAAAATCCATCATATAGGACATTCCAGAACATCCACCTTGACGCACCCCTACTCTGAGGCACAGGTCTTTCCCTTCTTTCTCTCTCAGAGAATTAACCTGAGCTAAAGCAGCTTCGCTCATCATTATACCTTTTTGCTGAGACTGAGTAGCTTGTGTCATTTTTCTTTCTAGCTCCTTGTACTATTACTTTAAAATAGTAATTCCTTACTATTTTATTCTATTTCATATTTATATTTCTAGATAAAGATTGTAACTATACTTTTTGAATAGTATCCTCAGTAAAAAATCATCATTTTTAAAAATCTGGCCTTATTGTGGTTTCATACTTTAATATATAGGTATCAAAAACTTAAAGACTGTCGTTAATAATGTTAAAATGATCAAAATTATAGATAGAGAATTATATAGTAAGTCTATATATTTTTATGTTAATTATGATTCATCGCTCAATTGCTCTGAGCAGTCATTAAGATAGTAGAAAATAAAATTCCCGTCACATTAGCAAAGCTGTATAGAGAAAAATGTATATCAAAATACATTAATCATATGGCTTAATGCAACAAGGAAAGAATATTTACCAATTGCTTCACTTTTACAGGCTTAGTCTATGGCAGCTCTTAATCCTTCAACAATTCGTAGGTTACAAAAATTACAACAAGTTCCAAGTGTGTGGGAAGGCGATCGTCGCCCTATATACTCAGACTCAAGCTCTACCCCAGAGTTAGAGGCAGAGACAACAAATGAATGTATTCTCTGGGTCGATGGCTCCCATGGAATGGTACGAGCAATGGACATGGTAACATCAGACATTGGCCCAGAAGCAATTGTTCGGACACTGCTGCGAGCAATGGAAAATCCTCAAAGTCCAGCTCCAGCAATTAGACCCCAAAAAATAGTAGTCAAAGACCGAGAAATTCAATTTTTTCTGAGGGGAGTTTTACAAGACCTAGGAATTACCATTGATTATGTCCCAGATTTACCTCTAATTGATGAAATATTTCAAGGACTACAGGAAGTAGCAGAAAATCGTCCTCCTAACTTACCTCCTGAGTATGCGGAAGCTTTAGTTGAAAAAGCATATCAAGTTTGGGATGATGCGCCATGGGAAATATTAGGAGAGCATCAAATTATTTCCATAGAACTTAATCAATGGGATATCAAAAATCTCTACGTCTGTGTCTTAGGTAAGTTAGGTATGGACTATGGCATTTTACTATATCGTTCTTTAGATTCTCTCAAAAGGTTTCGGCAACGAGTAGCTTATGAAAAATCTTATGAAAATTTAGAAGAAGCTTTTTTGGGACAAGATTGTTTGTTTATCACTTACGACAATTTTCAAGAAGAAGACGATGAGAGCGAGGAGATCGACCTCCAAAATTTATCTGCATCAGAAATTAAGCCCAATTTTGGTAATCTACATCCTCTAGAAGGTTTAAGGTCTGTTCTATATGAAGAAGAAGCAGTTACAACATTAGTGGCGATAGAGGCACTCCATCGTTTTTTACGTTCTTACCGCAAAAAGATTACAGGTAATAAGTTTCCTAGCATCAATAGTCGCTACCGTATCCCTATACCAGAATCTGAACAAGTAATTTCAGTCAAAGTGGCTACAATGCCAGAAGTGGCAGAAGAATTATATGAAATGGCTGCCGAGGCCGATCTTGAGGGAGATGAAGAATTAGAAATTGAAATGCCCATGCTGAAGAATGATTTGGTCCCGGCTAATTCTTTCTTGAGTTTAGGAGTGGTACCTTGGGATACAGTGGCATATCTACGAGACAATACCAAACTATACCAGGCAGCGGAAGTAGATATTAAATCATTAGGAGAAGGTTTACCAATAGTTTTGATTCAAACTTCTCTGCCAAAAGCAACTAAATTGATAGATGATTTACAAGAAGCTCAAGGACTTCATGGTATCGGGTTTAACATAGGAGAAGACCCCATGGAAGAAACAAGCTACGATTTGGGCATATTTAAAACTCATGATGGTGTGCTTCATTTATTTGGTGAATTTGTGCAGAATGACCCAGCACACAAGAAAGCTAAACAAAAATGGGACAAGCGTTGCCAGGCTACTGATGGTTGGTGTGGTTTAATTATTGCTAGGGGTATTACAGGCGCTTCTCGTGGTCAACCAGATTTTAAGGATATGATGGCTTTGTTTGAGGTGCGCTTTCTCTCAACTCAAGAATTGGGGATAGGGCCATTACAATTAATGCCAGTATCTTTTTAAATAGCTATCAGCATTTCAGCATTTTAGCGGTCAGCTCCGTAAACACATACCATTACATAAGCACTACCTTTTTAGGCTGATAGCTGATAGCTAGTAGCTAGTTATAGCAGTCGAAGCAAAGGCTAGGACAGGTCAAAAGATTAAAACTCAGACAACGTAATACTTTTCCTTCTTCCTTCTTTCTTCTGCTGTAAGTCAAAAGTGAAAATTTGGAGGTAGAATTATTAAGAATTGTAAAAAAAATGAGTAAGGAAGTAAATAATGCGAGTCGCGATCGCAGGTGCAGGATTAGCAGGCATGGCCACAGCCGTAGAATTGGCCGATGCTGGACATCAAGTAGAAATTTTTGAATCTCGCCCGTTTGTTGGGGGCAAAGTTGGTAGTTGGGTAGATGGGGATGGAAATCATGTAGAGATGGGTTTGCACGTTTTCTTTGGTTGCTACTACCAATTGTTTGAATTAATGAAAAAAGTAGGAGCTTTTGAGAATCTCCGCCTCAAAGAACATACTCACAATTTTATCAATAAGGGGGGTAAAACAGGTTCGCTAGATTTTCGCTTTTTGACTGGAGCGCCTTTTAATGGCTTAAAAGCTTTCTTTACCACATCTCAGTTATCTGTGCAAGATAAGCTACAAAATGCGATCGCTCTAGGCACAAGTCCCATAGTTAGAGGGTTGGTAGATTTTGATGGGGCGATGAAAACTATTCGCGATTTGGATAAAGTTAGTTTTGGAGAATGGTTTCGTGGCCAAGGTGGGTCTGATGGAAGTATCAAGAGAATGTGGAACCCTATTGCCTACGCTCTAGGATTTATTGATGCAGATAATATTTCTGCTCGATGTATGTTGACAATATTCCAATTATTTGCTGCTAAAACAGAAGCATCGGTGCTGCGGATGTTGGAAGGGTCTCCTTACGAATATCTCCACAAACCAATTGTTGAATATTTGGAGGCCAGGGGGACAAAAATTTATACCAGGAGACGAGTCAGAGAAATTCAGTTTACGGAGAATTATGGGGAAACTCGTGTCAGTGGGATAGTTGTCGCTAGTGGGGAGACTGAAGAAACTATTACTGCTGATGCTTATGTGTTTGCCTGTGATGTACCGGGTATTCAGCGCATTTTGCCTGAAACTTGGCGCAAATGGCCAGAATTTGACAAAATCTATAAATTAGATGCAGTACCAGTAGCAACGGTACAGCTTAGGTTTGATGGTTGGGTGACAGAGTTACACGATAAAAACCAACGTGAACAATTAGATCGTGCTGCTGGTCTTGATAATTTACTTTATACTCCAGATGCGGACTTTTCCTGTTTTGCGGATTTAGCATTAACAAGTCCAGGAGATTATTATCGACAAGGACAAGGTTCTTTATTACAGTTGGTGTTAACACCAGGAGACCCTTTTATTAAGGAGAATAATGAGGCGATCGCTCATCATGTCTTAAAGCAAGTCCATGAATTGTTTCCTTCCTCACGGGAATTAAATATGACTTGGTATAGTGTGGTGAAATTGGCTCAGTCTTTGTATCGGGAAGCTCCTGGTATGGACTTATATCGCCCTAACCAGCAAACACCAGTGCCTAACTTTTTTCTGGCAGGTAGTTATACTCAACAGGATTATATTGACAGTATGGAGGGGGCAACTATTTCTGGAAAGCAAGCTGCTCAGAAAATTTTGGCAAATGTGGAACATATTTTGGGGCGAACTCCAGTGACCGCTAGTTAAAATTAAGTGGGGGAGAGTTTAATAATTAATAATTAATAATTAATAATTAATAATTAATAATTAGGGCTTGCTGATTAAATATCAAAGCACTGACAGATATTGGTTTGCTGCCTTTTTTTGCCTTTAAAAAGTGCGCCTTTTTTCGGTCTAAAAAGCTCATGCATGCTAGTATTTTGGGATGATTATGGCAGAAAAATCACTCTTACAATTTTTACGACTATCTCCTCTATAATTTCCATTTCTCCTGTATTTCCCTCCACCGGAGGGGCTAGGGAGTGGGTTGTCTCCTGTCTTCCCCTCCTGGGAGGGGGAGGGGCGAGGGGTGGGTTCCTACCCCTACCAAAAAACTTTCCATAAGCAAACCCTAATTATCTCTCCTTGAAAACAGGTAGAGGTACTAATAACTGATAACTAATAACTAATAACTGATAACTGATAACTGAAATGACTAATTGGCTAGAACATAGCGTACAAATAGAGGTAGCTGTTCCAATTGATTTAGTATGGAATCTTTGGTCAGATTTAGAACAAATGCCTCAATGGATGAAGTGGATAGAATCTGTTAAAGTTTTGGAAGATAATCCTGATTTATCTCAATGGAAATTAGCCAGTGGTAATTTCCAATTTAGTTGGCTTTCTCGGATACAAAGGGTAGTTCAGCATCAAATTATTCAGTGGGAGTCTGTAGATGGCTTACCAAACCGGGGCGCAATTCGTTTCTACGACCGCCATGGTAGTAGTATAGTTAAGTTAACTGTAGCTTATGGAGTTCCAGGATGGTTAATTAAGATTATGGATAACTTATTTTTAGGTAGGATAGTAGAATCTACTTTGATGGCAGATATGGAAAGATTTCGTGATTATGCTGTTGCTATAAAGCAGAAGGAAGAAGGAAAAATTTAACTATAGTGATGGATGTGTAATTTTTCAACAATTAATTATTAATTATTAATTATTAATTATTACCTCTTCTTGAAAAGAAGAGGATTGACACGGAGCGTGAAAATTTTTTCTTCTCTTGGTTGATTGGAGGACAGCGAGGAGGCCTCGCCATGCCTCGACCGCTTTTTTCTCCTTTAAAGGAAGGAGAGGCTTTGACATACTCCCGACGTTGCGCTAACGCGACAACGCGGGATTCGTCTCTCAGAAAAAAAAGCTGACTGCTGTTTATACAGAGGTGATGTCCTCCCCCTGTGTTTAGAACAATTAAAATCTATTTATTTGTAATTGTCAATAGCTATCAATGCACATACTACAATACAATATGTATGCTACAAAGAGAAAATCCCCTCAGAACAACACAGATATAGCAATGTGCGCTGGCATATTTACACATTATTTTTTGTACACCTTTTCGCTTACTGCACTTTGAACTGGACATTGTAAATACTTGAGCGCTCATTGCTATAACGCCCGGCTTTCCCATACGGCGCTCCCCTCCAGGAGAGCGCGGGACTTCCCGCCGGGGGAGTTAAAAGTAGTTTAGTTGAGAAAATTAGCAGAATATAAAGCTCAACAATCAACAGAAAGAGGATTCCGTTTTCTGAAAGACCCCTATGTTAGCTTTTAGCGTCACTTTGCTCGCCATTGCTACTTAATTGCACTACAGAATTACTATTTTTTTGAGGTTTCAAAGATAATGAGGTAGACTCTTGAAAACGAATATCTTGCTGGGGAATAGGAATCTCTATTCCTGCTTGAACAAATCGTTCCTGAATCTGATGAAGAGTTTCATTATATACTCGCCAGTAATCTGAAGTTTTAGTCCATCCTCCTACATACAGATCGACGAAATACTCTTCAAATTTCCATGCAAATGTACTCGGTCCTGGTTGGTCTAATACTAAAGGATGAGATTTAAAAACATCCAAAAGTAATTGCTCAACTTTAGACAAATTCTCACTATAACCAACCCGAATTTGCAAACTAACGCGACGAGTATCTCTGGCACTATGATTAACCACCACACTATTCAAAACTAAGTTATTGGGAATTGTAACAATCTGACCAGTCCAACCTTTGACTTTTGTATTAGCGAGAGTGATAGAATCAATGTAGCCCCATGTCCCAGATAATTCTACTTCATCGCCTACGTTAAATGGGTTATAGATCATAATCATTAGACCACTAGCCAAATTTCCAATATTGGTTTGTAAAGCAAATGCCAAGATGAAGCTAGTACCACCAACTAAGGCGAGAATTGGACCAAGATTTATTTCCAAAGCTGTCAATGCTAATAAGACGCCAACACCAACAGTTGTTTGCCACACAGTTCTGACCAATAATTGACGCAAAGGGTCAGAAACTCCCCCTACAATTCGCAGACTCCTATTAGTAAGAAAGCCTAAAATTGCAGCCACAATTACAGAAGTAACCACAATTGCAGAAAAGATACCAATATTTTGGCCCCAACGTAAACCACCTTCTTCTGATTTGAGCCAACCAGCTATCCTTAACCACAAACCTTCAGTATCGCTTACATCAATCTCGACACCACTAACAGATTCAATATATTGCCGGAAAGATTCAGCTTTGCCCCCTTTACTCTCAAATTCATCCAAAACAGTATCAAAGCGATCGGCAAGAGCAGTTTGTTCCTGTTGCAGCTCAGTGACACCAACGACTAATTGAGTCTTGACTTCCGATGCTTCTTCACTAGAATCTTCGAGTTGTTGTGATAATGCTTCTAATTGTTCTTCTTTCTCTGCTAATTCCTGTTGACTATCGATATTATCTGTATTACTAACTTCATCTTGGATCGCTTCTGCTACTACTTCTAGATTTTGGGTAGCTTCCTCAGTTCCTTCACTTTGCTTTTTAACCTCAACAGCTTCCTCAACTGCTTCTTGAGCTTTGGCGAGTTCTTTTTGTGCCACTTCTAGATTTTTTTCAGCTTCTTCTGCTTCTGGAGAACTAGGAGATGCACTCTTTTTTCCTGCTTCTGCTTCCTCAAGAGATTTTTGAGCTTTTTCTATAGCATCAACTGCTTCTTCAGATTTTCGGGTTTCCCTATTCTTGCGTTTGATGGCAATTTCAGCATCGCTAATTTCCTGAACTTTGGCTTTGAGCAAATTCTGCCAAGCTTTGGCTTCGACTTCTAATTCCTGCTGAGTCAAAGGTTTAAGCAAAAGCTTCAGCTCATCGACAGGAATTTCTGGTTCTTCAGTAGTAGTTGCTGCAATTTCTGTTTCTGATTCTTGGGAACTAACTGGAGAGACCCATAGCGTTAGAGTACAAGCAATTACTGTTAGGCAAAATGCTTGCCATTTATGGCTAAAAATTGATTTTTTTCTTTTTTTCATTGATCTATTTCACTAATAATAGGTGTTAGGTATTAGGTTTTAGGTATTGGGTATTATACCAATTTTACGTGAGGTGGCATAGAGTTATGAAATTTATTAACTTGTCTATCTCGATCTACAGTCAACTCTGATTAAAATATTATTCTATGCAACTTAGAAATTAATTTTGTATTCGTGAATTTCTCTAAATAAATATTTCTAATTTGAGCATAAATTTTTCATAGATTTGCCGATGATTGGACTCTTATTTGCAGAATATGAAAATTAATATATCTAGGAAAAATACTCCCATATCTCCTACTTTCTATCTCCCCATACAGTAATCAGGAATTGTAAGCATTCAGCACTCAGCTATCAGCTATCAGCTATTAATTTATTACTTTTTGAGCAGGAATTAGTATTGATAGATTTAAGGAGAATTAAAAGTATGGAAAAAAACTGACTAGGACGAGAGAGACTGTATATTCATTATTTATGAAACATCTAAAAGTTGAGTGCTAATAGCTGAATGCTTACCAGGAATTAATCATTGAAGCACTAATAAAAGCAATCATTCAAAACAACACCTCAGTTTTTTTTGAAACATTTACTTGATGATCAAGCAGTATTATTAGTACTATTATTCATAATAATTACGACCGAACAGGAAAATCCATACTATATTTTTTTAAATCTTCTCTTCCAGTAGTTGTGTTGGTCCAGTAGGGTGCGTTAGTGATAGCGTAACGCACCATTCCATTCTGTAACATTAGACATATCCAGATAAAGAGAGAGTAGGGAGTAAGAGAAAAAAATTGATAATTTATGTGCTATAATTGATTTTATTTTTTCTTATTGGAGATGTCTATTAAACATAATTTAGCTTGATTCTTATAGCTATTAGAAAGATATTAATTTTGATTTTCTAAAAGTTCTAAAAATTCATCTACAACTTTATTTGGTTCTGTATAACATTTTTGGGAGTCAAACCGATAAACCCTCACACCATTCTGCTCAAAATATTTTTCTATTTCTTGTTCTTTTACTCGTCTTTCAGGTGTATGAGATAAACCATCAATTTCGAGTATTCCCCACTTAAGTCCTTTGGCAGTTTTATAGCAAATTAGAAAATCTGGTTCTTGATTTTCTCTTCCGTTTATTGCGGTAAGACGGGCGATACTATTGGGAAAAAAAAGTAAGCCTCTTGCGTCAAGTACTTGGGCTATATTAACTTCTGATTCAAAGCGAAAAAGCAGATTTTCCCATGTAATGGTATTGTCTCTCTTTATATTTTTTAACCTGCTGTTATTTAATGATAATAATTCGAGCATAGTACCTTTAATTTTAGCATTATCTAATCTAGCTCTCGTTAAATTTACACCTGCTAGATTAGCATAGGTTAAATCAGCATTAGTTAAGTTAGCTCCTTCAAGGTCAGCCCAAGATAGATTTGCTTCGCATAATTCTGTATTTTCAAGGTATGAACCTCTAAGCTTGGCATCACATAAAAAAGCACAAGAGAGTTTAGCATTAGTTAAGTCGGCGTTAGTTAAGTCGGCATAACTCAAATTAGCTCCAGTCAAATTTGCATCACTCAAATTTGCTTCACTAAAGTTTGTATGGGCACTAAGGAACCTTGTACCGACACTAAACAAGTTGGCATACATCAAGTTAGCACCATGTAAGTTGGCCTCCGTAAGATTTACCGACCTCAAGTTGGCATACATCAAGTTAGCACCACTCAAATTAGCTTCCTCTAAGCCAGCATCACTCAAGTTGGCATACATCAAGTTGGCATACATCAAGTTGGCTTCACACAAAATTGCATTACTCAAGTTGACATTACTCAAGTTAGCACCACTCAAATTGGCTTCATACAAAATTGCATTACTCAAGTTGACATTACTCAAATTGGCGTTACTCAAGTCTGCTTCATCTAAGTCGGCTTTACTCAAATTAGCACTACTCAAATTGGCATTACTCAAGTTAGCATTGCTTAACTCAACACCCCTAAAATTTCTCTCCCCACTGTTATAATGCTTCAAAAGTTCCTCAGCATCCATATCAAATCTCAGATTATTAACAACTACTATATTATAATTACAAAAGCCAAACGAATAATAGTTTAATTTTTAGAGCGATCGCTCAGACAAAACTATAAAGTTTGAGTAAAATAACGATGCCAACCAAAGCGTCATTTATGACTCCTAATATTTCCAATTAATTCATAGTATAATAATCTTAGTAAAACTTGTGAATAGCAAAAAAAATTGAGCATACAATTTTTCTGTTTTTACCTAAACAGTGATGTTGAATTAACAAATTAAAGAGAACTTCATATTACTGAAAAACACCCAGATTTAGGTAGAGGATATCAACAGCTAATTGCTGATACCTTACTTTATCCTAATTAAGTTAGATGTGATGTACGGTTTGAAAATACAATCTTATTATCAAGGTGGTATCCTAATATTCGTAAAGGCAGGTATATTGTGGTAGCTGTTGTCACTGATACTGTTCCAGAAGAACGCAATTGGATTGTAACTGCTTACCTCACTCTCAAAATTACTCAAGGAGAAGTTATATGGACTCGAAATTAACTTTTGAATATGACCGTATTGGAGATATTTTTATATCAATAAATGCACTCCATATCCAGAACAAGAATCAACAGAAATTGACTATGGAGTTGTTGCTCGTTTCAACCCGGAAACAAATGAAATTGAAAATTTGGAAGTAATGTTTTTCTCAAAAAGACTATCGGAAAAAAACTGGTTTGAATTGCCCATTAATGCGGATTTTAGTTTGGTAGGATTAAGCTAAAAAAATAAGGTGTTATCGGAATTTGATAAATTTTTGCTACAAATAGCCAGGATATTTATTAGGAGTCAACCCACCCCTCGCCCCTACCCCTCCCAGGAGGGGAGGGGAAGTCAGGAGTCAGGAGTCGTATGGGAATGGCTTCAATACCATTTTTGACCTAGGAAATTCTCTTTTTTGTCAAAGGGACATCTCCTTTAAAATCTTTTAATCATGCTTATTATTCGTAACATTCTTTTGTCAAAATTTTATTACTCAATGTATACAATAATTTTGTCAAATATCATAGTGATTTTTTTGACCTTTGAATTCCATCTATTGTAAACTTTACCCACAATAACGAAGGAAACCAAACTATTATCAATGACTCTCAATCTTTCCAATCAATTCATAGAAGAATCTCCCTTATCAGTTGCAGGAATTACCTTTTATATCAAAGATATTTTAGAAGAAGATTACCAACTTCAAAAAATATCAGTTATCGGAGAAGTCTCTAGCGCCAAGCTCAATTCAGGGAACTTATATTTCACACTTTCTGAACCAGATAATTCTGCCTCTCTTCCCTGTGCTATTTGGAGAAATACTCTCAAAAATATTCATCATCAACCTGAAAAAGGAGAACAAATAATTGTCACAGGTAGAATTAGTCTCTATCCTCCTAGAGGGGACTATAAATTAATAGTTAATACTGTCTCCCTTGCTGGAGAGGGAATACAAAATCTCCGCTATTTACAACTTCGTTCCCGTCTAGAAAAAGAAGGTTTATTTGACCAAGAAAATAAACTAAATCTCCCCAAATTTCCTAAAATAATTGCCGTAGTTACCTCGGATACTGCTGCTGCCTGGGGAGATATTCAACGGACAATTAAACAACGTTATCCTCTGGTAAAAGTTTTATTGTCGCCAACTTTTGTACAAGGAGAATTTGCTCCTATTGCCATAGTTGAAGCTATAAAAAAAGTTGAATTAGACGGACGTGCTGAAGTAATAATTTTAGCTAGAGGTGGTGGAGCGGTAGAAGATTTATCCTGTTTTAATGATGAAAGAGTTGTCAGAGTTATTGCTGATTGTCAAATTCCAATTATTACGGGTATTGGTCATCAAAGAGATGAAACTTTAGCAGATTTAGTGGCAGATTATTCTGCTCATACTCCCACCGCAGCAGCAGAAAAAGTTGTGCCAGACCAAAATCAACTTTATGAAGAACATTGTCAAAGAGTTGAAATAATTATTGATGCTTTGAGAACTAAGTTTAATGAAGAAAAGGCAAGTTTAAACTCTCTCAAAAATCGTCTGAAAAATATTCATCAAACTTCCAAAACTTTAGACAAAGCAAATTTTAAATGTCAGATATTAAGGCAAAAGTTAGCGGCACTTGACCCTAAAGCAGTTTTATCTAGAGGTTATGCAGTGGTGCAAAAAAATAATGGTAAGTTAGTAAATTCAACGTCGGATTTAATGGCATACCAAGAATTGATTATTCAGTTAAATAGTGGTAAGGTAAAAGTTAAAATTATGGATATTTTTGAATCTGAGAGTATGGAGTAAAAAAATGGAATTTGATTATGAGGAAACTGTCATTAATATTGAAAATATTATTGCTGAAATTGAATCGGGAGAATTAACATTAGAGGAAGTATTTGAAAAATTTTCTCTTGCTGTGGCAGATTTGCAAAAATGTGAAGCTTTTCTCGCTCAAGGTCAACAACAAATGAATTTATTAATTGAAACTTTAGAAGATGATTTTTAGGAGGTCTGGCACACAAGGATTTTGCTACGGATATCACACAAGGATTTGGCCTCGGATATACGGATTAATATGGATAAATATTTGGAGTCGGGAGTCGGGAGTCTGGTTTCATACTTTAAATTGACTTTAGCAATTATCAGATTATTGTTAGATTTTTTGGCAAAAGTTTTCTAATCGTGAAGGATAATAAAAAAGTTATAGCTTAAGAAAAAATCAACTCATCAAATATCGTTTTTTTGACTTTTATGGTTGATAGCTAAACCTATTCGATAAAATTCTTTCACTGCATTAGGGCTGATTCATCTCATTGAACGTTTATATGATTAATTTGCACTAGAACCCACTCCTACTATTGCAACATTTTAACTGATATCGCTAATAATTATCAAAATGAAAATTTACCGTTAATTAGTAATTTTTCCTCATCCCCTTTCTGAATTTCAAAATTTCCAAAAGACTCTTCTTTTAATATTGGAGAAATTAATACTACATCAGTAAATTGATTTAAAGACAAATCTTTTTCACAAGACAACCCCCTGTTTATAGGATAAAATTCCTCTTTTGTACTGTTATTTACTTCCAGGAAAAATATCGCAGGCATTTCTGGATTTGTGAAATAGGAACCGTGCATATAGATAATGAAACTTTTACCATACAAATTGTATTTAGGTTGATATAATTCAAACTCTTTTTTCTCTATCTCTGAAAGTTTACCTCTAAAAGCTATTCCATAAGGGGAACCAGATTTATTTCTGAAATTATCCACCCTTTGATGAAATTTAACAAAGTTATTCTGGGATTCTTCTCTACTTCTAAGATATATTAGTTCTAAATAATTTTTCTCAAAAAAAATAAACCTTGAACTGGTTCCTTGTCCAGTATGCTCCCTCATTTCAGAAGGAGAAAAACCTAGTGATGATATTTTATTTATCGCATCCGCATCATCTTCAACTATTCTAAAAATATGGTCTACTTCCAGATTTTCATACATATTTTCAATCCTCTTTCCTCTTGAAAGTTTTAGTAGTAGTATAAGCGATCGCTAAGAAAAAATCAATTCCTCAAATATCGGTTTTTTTTACTTTTATGGTTGATCGTTCCCACACTTTCTCAATGCACTACCAAATATTTAATTTTAATTCGGCTTTGTTGCATGAAAGTATATAACTACCGCACTTGCTCTGCATATGTACTTAATAACGCGCGGAAACTGCTGTAACTATTGTCCAATAGTTAAATCGAAAATATCAGTTTGACATAAAAGGTTGAAACTTTTACCTGTAAAAGCTTTGAGGTTTAATCAGTAGTTCGATAACTATTGGACAATAGATAAATCGAACATCAATAATCGTGAAACAGTGCGATTAAGCTGCCGCCACCATCCTCCGCCAACGCTTTCTCAGCAGAGCAATAACTATTGTCCAATAGTTAAATCGAAAATATCAGTTTGACATAAAAGGTTGAAACTATTATCTGTAAAAGCTTTGAGGTTTAATCAGTAGTTCGATAACTATTGGACAATAGATAAATCGAACATCAATAATCGTGAAACAGTGCGATTAAGCTGCCGCCACCATCCTCCGCCAACGCTTTCTCAGCAGAGCAATAACTATTGGACAATAGATAAATCGAAAATATCAGTTTGACATAAAAGGTTGAAACTATTATCTGTAAAAGCTTTGAAGTTTAATCAGTAGTTCGATAACTATTGGACAATAGATAAATCGAACATCAATAATCGTGAAACAGTGCGATTAAGCTGCCGCCACCATCCTCCGCCAACGCTTTCTCAGCAGAGCAATAACTATTGGACAATAGATAAATCGAAAATATCAGTTTGACATAAAAGGTTGAAACTATTATCTGTAAAAGCTTTGAGGTTTAATCAGTAGAACGATAACTATTGGACAATAGATAAATCGAACATCAATAATCGTGAAACAGTGCGATTAAGCTGCCGCCACCATCCTCCGCCAACGCTTTCTCAGCAGAGCAATAACTATTGGACAATAGATAAATCGAAAATATCAGTTTGACATAAAAGGTTGAAACTATTATCTGTAAAAGCTTTGAGGTTTAATCAGTAGAACGATAATAACTATTGGACAATAGATAAATAGAACATCAATAATCGTGAAACAGTGCGATTAAGCTGCCGCCACCATCCTCCGCCAACGCTTTCTCAGCAGAGCAATAACTATTGGACAATAGATAAATCGAACATCAATAATCGCGAAACAGAACGATATAGCTGCGGAATGGATGTTAAGAACACTACTTTCATGCAACAAAGCCATGTAAAGTAGTCAAGTGAACAAAAAATAATGTCTCAAGTCTCCCCCTTTTAAAGAGATAAAAAAATTTCCATTGTATTCAAAGTTCCCATAGCTTCAGCCAGAGGTACTGATAACTATAAACTGAAATGACTCCTGAATCCTACCACTTATCCAACTTTTTCGCCATCGCCTCTGCATGACTCCACCACTTCTGACCTCCTGACCAAATTCGTGAAGGTAAATGACCAACTGGTGCCCAATTTCTAAACTTAAATCCGCGATCGCGAAAATGCAAATTATAAGTCAACCAACCTACCTGACTACAAAACTCCCCATAATCTTCATCCACACTTTCATAAATCTGTTTTTGCACGCTAAACCCAAACTTCCCCTGACTGTACTTCACCCAAAGGCGATCGATAGTCAGCAAATCTTCACAAGGCAAATTATCAATATCATCCTGAAACAAATAACTTTTTCTCCTCTTCCCCAAAACTTCACATAAAACTGCCCATGTTTCCATATCCGCTTCCCGCCACTTTTGCACTGCCAACAAATACTGCAATTTCCCATACTCTACCCCCACTGCCGAAATTAACTCATTTTCATCTAGTGTTAAAACTTGCGGAATAAACCTCCCTACCAAACTCTGAACCGATGGCAACACAGACAACTTTTGATTTACCAACGCCAAAGACTCTATATTTTTCACAGGTTGCCTGACAATACTTGACCTAGACTCCAACGCTTGCAAAACTTGTTCCGCCGTCTGATAGCGTTGACTCACAGAATTTTGCAATAACTTATCTAATATATTGCCGAGACCTTGACTAACACTACTACCACTCGGCAAAAAATCTCGCCATCTCCAACAGTCATTAACAACATCAAACATATCCCACGGCGCAACATTCGTCAGTAAATGAATGCAAGTTACACCCAAACTAAACAAATCACTTGCTGGTAATACTTTCCCTCTGGTTTGCTCCGGTGCCATATATTCCGGACTACCAATAACAGTACCAGTACGAATTAAAGCAGTACCTGTCAACAACTTCGCCACGCCAAAATCAATTAATACAAATTCTCCCACTTTTCCTAATTTTTCCCCTGCTCTATTTTCTCCTGGTAGGTAGGGTGGTTTTTGATAGTTAATAGGTGGGGAGGTACGACGAATAATATTTTCTGGTTTAATATCCCGATGAATAATTTGATGTTGATGAATAAAGCGCAATACTGGCAGTAACTCCCGCAAAAATTGCCATATTTGTTCTTCGTTGAAGAGACCTTGTTGTAATTCTTGCTTTAATGTCAAACCTTGAATATATTCCTGCACCAAATACAAATTTTGATTGTATTGAAAATGGGCTAAAAGCAGAGGAATTTGTGGATGTTGTCCCAACTGCCCTAACCTCATTACCTCTTGCCGAAATAATCTAGCTGTTGTGTGATGACTTTCGGGGTCGAGGGTGGAAAATGATATTTGCTTGAGAATACATGGGAGCTTCAGAGGATGTTGTTCGTCTACGCCCAAAAATGTTTTGCCAAAGCTTCCCTGACCAACTTTTTTCAGGAGACGATAGCGCCTGTGGAGGAGTAGGGGCGATCGGCAACTCTGACAATAGGTTGCTGTATCTGGATTTTCAGGATTGGGACATAGAGAATTAACGCAATAACTCATTGAAGGGTTAGTTTTATATTTTAGATTTTTGCCTAGGGGGTTTACAAATATGATTTAGTAATGCTATATTAGTTTACTGTAAGAAAAATATGTATGGCGAGCGTGGCCAAGTGGTTAAGGCAGTGGTTTGTGGTTCCACCATTCGTGGGTTCGAGTCCCATCGTTCGCCCTTTGTCAAGTTATGGAGTCTTAAGCATCCAAACCTAGAAGGATGAAAGAGAAGCGTTGATTTTACTCACTTTTTACTCAATTAAGTCTAGCATGATGGGATGATTGAGTAAAAAGTCAAAACTTTCACGAGGAAGATAGGTCAGATTATTCGCGATCGCGAATAAAATCATGGCCAATAAAAATCTATAAATGGCCTAATTAACACCATTAACTGCTTATATCATTTCTTGTACTATAAAATTATGTAAGTAAATTATGTAATAAAAAATATTCTGCATCCGACTATGGGTAAAAAAATGAAAGTTGACAAAATAATATTCTATTTTGTATACTAAAAATGTTCGACTTCCTGCTACGACTTTTATCGTAGTGCCGTTGGTCAATAATCAGGATATAAGTGACTATGCCAGCTAGAGGGATCATAACGTAGCGACCGGAGGTAGCTTCACTCTAGTTAAATTCTCCAAAAAAAATAACGCTAGCCTGGGATTGCTATAAGGTAATATTTTCCAGTGACTAGCGTTATTTTTTTATACAAGTAAATTATACAAGTAAATTATTGTATAAAGAAAATGATGCACGTCAAGCACTCTATGTTTGAGCTTGAATTGCGAAGGGCAAATTGAAGAATGACTCACGACTACTCAGAATCATCCTCTTAAGGCAGCTCTCTCCAAGAGTATTCGATATACTCAGACAAAAACTCTTCAGCAGCTTCATACATAAGCTCTTCTTTCTCTTTCTCTGTCATTCCATCCCACCATTCTTTCACAGACAATGTTACTTCAGGGGGAACCAAGTTTTCAAGGGGAACAATCTATGATTGTTCAGCGTTACATAGCCCTATGGTAAGTTTAAATTCAATGTCCATGCTTAATTCCTTCCTTTTGTAAAATAAATTAGATGAAGATGAGAGGGGGTATATAGTATATACCCCCGTGTTTTTACAGCTACTCGCCAGTATAGCGGTAATAATAGCGGTTATTAACCTTAATAAACTCCCATCCAAGCAAGCTCATTACTTGATTACGTTTACTAGCATTTGCTTTTGGGAATAGTCCACTAACAGTCGCTTGTTTAAAGTAGGCGATCGCCTCTGTTGACGATATCATCGCGTCAATGAGAGGCTCGTTGTTAGAGAGCCGTTTTAAATTGACTAGATGAACCTGGTGGAGAATTCTCTCCATGATTGGTTTCATATACTTTAGCTCGACAAAGTAGTCTTGAGCGGGGTATGATAGAGACATAGCATGATGCAATACTTCAGGTTTAGCTACTGCAAACTTGGGCGCAGACTGGTTTTCCGGCTCTTGCGCCTTTTCTGCCGAAGAAGTTTGGTAGCCTCCAGTTTTGCGGATACTAGGTAAAACTTCTGAAGTAACCCATTTCCGGAAGACCTTCGCTTGTGGTTTACGAGATTTTAAAACTAAAGAATACATACCAGACTCTGAAACTATTGATACGTCTCGGTTTTGGCCTGATACAAATAGTGTTTGTATCAGCTTTTCATCATCATCCAGTCGTTTTAATGACATAGAAACATCAGATAATTCTAGCACGTCACACAAATCCTTAGCGACGAACCAAGGTTCACCCTCTATAAGGACTACCCTGACGTCATGCCCTTTAAAATCGAACGGCGTAACAGAATCATCAGTTAACACCTCTGCGATCGTCCCATCTGGGCTGGTCGTTGTAGCCTGAACTTCAGGGTCTCTTTTGGGAGTATCAAAAGATTCAAGGAAATTATCAAGAGTCGTAATTTCCATATCCTCTGACTTAGATCCAGTCGAGCTATTGACTCTTTGAATCTCCGCTGGCTTTTTTGATTCTTCTGTAACAGGTAAAACTGATGTATATTCAAGGTCACAATTCATAGCTTTTTCGGCGATCCAATCCTGGAGGCTCGTTGTAGAGAAAGAACGATAAGTCTTTCTCGCAATGTCAGTACGATGCTTTCCAGCTCCGAACGCGTAATATTCAATTATTAAAGATGCTGCAACAACTGGAATTCCTTTCTTTTTCCAGATAAGGAACTCATCACGGTCTATCCCCCCAGACACAAGACTTTGAACCAGCCTTGGGAAAAAGGAATATTTTTTCTCTTCTAGCGAAACCTCTAACAACGCAATTAAATCCTCATGGTCTATCCCACATAATTCCGCTACCCCAGGAAAAGAGCAGCGCCCCTCTCCGGACTTATCAATCCAAAAATCATTATTCATAATAGGTGAATTATCTACTTCAAGGGTGGTAATTTCAACACTGGATGATTCAACAGCTTCTTGTGATACTTCAGTATTTTTCTCGCTTAGTTCCTCCTGGTCTGCTGTAATGGCGTGGATGCCTTTCTCATCTAGTGAGCTTAACCATTCAAGTAAATCTTTTGCCCAATTTTTCCGTGAGCGACGGGCGATCTCCATTGCCCCTGCCAGCGAAACAACTAAATAAGGCCTTTTCCTTCCTTTAGCGTCTTCAAAATGTATAAAAACTGGGTTTTCAGAGGAGAGTCTCTTATGTGCAACGCTGGTTCCAGTTAAATCTATAGCAGAGCATATATCTCTCGCTACAAACCAGCGATCGCCCTCAACTATTGCAGTTCTAATCTGCTTAAACCCCCTAAACATTAGCGTTTCTCTTGAAATGTCTGAAGAATAATTTTGCGGTTTCATTTGCCTTGATTTTATTGAGTAAATTACAATTTCTGAGATCATTTTAGTGAACCCAGATGATTGCAATTTGTTTTCAGGCTGAATAAACGACATTCCAGCCCCAGGAAGAGGAGGGAGGTCATAATTACTGGCGCTACCCCCCCCCTCTTGATTAGACTTTTTAATCTAATGGTTCTGAATCAGCTAGCTCTAAACGCCCAGGGGCGATGTCTTCTTCTATAGCGTCTTCATTTATTCCTTCAACCAAAATAACTCTATCAACTTCCGCCTAGCTTCCTCTTCGCTCTCGGCGACGATGGGAGAAAAGAATTGGTATCCACAAATTTCCCTTTGGAAATAATACTTGTACTTCATAATTCTCCTTGTTTTCTATTTGTTCCCACTTTTATCATTAATTTATTTCTTCAATTTTTTCTGCGATTGAGCACTCGTAGGATTTGATGAGCTGAAAGGTTTTACCCTCACTCTTTACGAAACATCCTACGATACCAGCTAAGACCCTCAAGTAGATATCAGCTTTAGCTCTGTTTCTGATAGCTATCAAACCATCAGTTTTCTTAGCTAGTTCATTGGCCTTCCTGAGAAATTTCTGTAGGTCTTTATCCTTCGGTACAAGCTCTTTGTCTTCAACTAGCTCCCATGGAAGTTGTACGGCTAAATTTCTTAGTTCAATTAGTAACTCACGAACGATTTCATCAGGCGATCGCTTAAATTTTACTAAGTCACGAAGGATTGATTTGACTCTATTTGAGTTACTTGTTGACCAATGCCTTGAGCCATGTGGATGGGATTTCAGTTTTTCAATTTTTACTGATATGCCGTCAGAGAGAATCGCGAAGTAATCGCCTTCCCAATGGTCATACGTGCTATCAAATTCATCCTTAACGGATTGATAACTGTCAACCTGCTTCCTGGACGCTGTAATTATATAGTTCAAGCAATAATTACAACCAATGCAGCTGTTGATTGTATCCTCAGTTTTTAATAGACAGAACATTTTCCCTCGTAAATAGACAGGTTCTAGATAGTTTTTTATATATCTAGAAGACTGCTATTTTTCAGGTGAGGGTTGTTAAAAGTGAGCTATATAGCTCACTTTGTTTCTTGCAGAGGGAATTTTGTTACGTGTTGAGAACAATATATTTTATTGCTCTTATCTTCCCTTTATAAGATAGTTCGTTGAACGAACTCATAATTGACACTACCTTGTTGAAATTCACATCTGCGCCATTTTTTAAATACGTTGTTTCTAAATACATTGACATATATTTGATTAGGTACGTTTTTTCATCCTGCGAAAAGTTCAGCAATTCTAATGCTTCCAGAAAATCAGCGTCAAACTCTCTTTTGTCTTTCATTTTCTTTATCAATATTTTCAAGTTGAGTATTATGTGACTGTATACTTGTGCATATTTTGTCTCTTGTATAATTTATATAAGTAATTACTTATATAAAAATTGTAATGCTTGCTGACAGGCGATCCTGGACGATCGCCCTCCTTCGTCTGGCCTAAATTAATGTTAGACTAGGGGATTGTTTAGTTTAAAGACGAGGAGTTAGGATATTATGCCTAGAGGCGGTCATAGATCAGGATACCCCTATGGAGTGCCAGATCGCGAAAAAACTACTATCAAAATACCAAAAGAGATAAAAGAAGAAGTTGAAGAGGCTGCGCACGAAATATGGAAGAAGCGCAAGCGATCGCAGCTTCTTGACGATAACAAGTTGCCAGACACTGACGATAGTTAATAAATAGATTGAGCATCGTTAATACTTTTATTTTTTAGTTAATTACTGTTAGTGACTATTGATCACTAACAGTTTTTTCTTTGCAGTTAAAAATACTTTATCACTTTTCTTAGGAAGAATTTTTCAAGCATTATATAGATCCGTCTTATAATATTAAAATTACTTATATTTATTATAATAAAATATAATATAAAAAGCCTTGTGCTTTTATGCCGTATACGGCTATAGTAAGCACATAGCAAAGAAAAAAACATAAACAAGACAGGCAACCAGAAAAAGGCCGTGAAGGTTCCGAGTATCATAAGTTGCTTCTCTGTAAAATAAGTTTTGCTCTATTGCTTATATCCTCGCTTGAGTTTATATAAGTCTTTTATGCAAGTAATTACTTATATAAACCTTGATCTGAGGCGAATTTCGACTAAATCTATCCATATTCGCAAGGCTTTTCTCCGTATGAGTTGTGTGGGGGGGGAGAGGAAGCGGAAGCAGGTAGAACAATTGTTTTAAGTACCTTGAAAACGGAATAGAGAAATGTGGAATTAACCATCAAGATAGAACTCTCGCCAGAAGCAGAAGCAAGATTGAGTCTAGAGTCTGAAGACTATTTTATTTCAGACTTAAAGCTCATACTTCTTGACGTAGGCGAAATCCTAGAGTATGACCTCAAGGATGAAGACTTATCTCATTTTGATGAGATATGCAAAAGAGTCCAGGATTTTTTTGAGGGAGAAATAGTGCCCATCCCCCTAAACGAGGTGATTCCTGGATATCTTGAGATATCCAGTCAGACGCCAAACGACCTGAATGAAGACCAGGAAAAAGCTGTTAACGAGCTAGGAAACTGGTATTGTAACGGATTCAAAGCTATTATCCTCACAGGAGGAGGAGGCACGGGAAAAACTTATACGATAGCAAAATGGCTATCGATGCAGACAGAAGCTGCCCCTACCTTTTTAACCCCTACTCACGAAGCCAAGAAAGTGTTAGAAACTGCTCTCCAGAAGAATTATCTTGATTTTCTGGAAGTCAATACAGTGGCTCAATTTTTAGGTAAGCAACCTATTGTAGATGAAAAGACTGGTAAGCAAACATTTAGGCGATCTAAAATCGTTGATATCGAAGAATTAGCGATTTGTGATGAATCCTCTATGATTTCGGAGGAAGATTACCAAGAGATTCTTCTTAATTGCAAAAGAGTCATTTTTGTAGGGGACCGGGCGCAATTACCCCCGGTCGGAAAAAGAATTAGCCCTATATTTGAGTCTGATTTTTCTCAGATTTGCTTGAACAGAGTAATGCGGTCAAGCGGTCATCTTTCTAAAGAAGTGACCAAATCAAGAGAGGCTTCTTTAGAGGGGCGACAGTATATCCCGATCGAAGGAGAGGACGTTGAGTATATATCGTTAAGAAAAGCGATATCTCTTGGAGAAGACCTTTTTAGGAGTGAGGAATACAAAGATAGGTCAAACTTTTGTAGGTTTCTTGCCTTCACGAATAAAGCTGTAGATAGCTTAAATAATAGCTTCAGGAAAGCATTAGGCCTCCCATCAATGTTTGTAGAAGGGAATAAGTTGAAGTGCTACAAGCCTGTCACTCGCGTTATGGTAGCGGGGTCTCTGTATCGATCTTTTGAACCTCAATTTGACATCTTGGCAAATAACAGCGAAATAATTGAAGTTCGATCTAGTCCGGTTATTTCCTCTGTAGAGGATATTGCGGAAAAATTTGGTGGCATTCTAGGATACGATACAGCGCACCCTTTTGTCTCCCTTTTGCCTGGAAAATCTATTAGGTTCCAGGCACTAACTCCAGACAATATCAGGTATGAAGCAATAGTGCTATCACCTGGAACTATACTCTCAAAAGAAGATTTGATTACCAAGTTCCGCAAAGAACTAAAGGGATCTGGTCGGCGAAAGGATACTAAGTCTATGCTTAAGTGCTTGTACAATCTTGGTGATCTATACAAAGACTTGTATGCGTCTACAGTACACAAATCCCAGGGTAATTCTATCGAGCATTGCTTTGTCCTCTTGAATGATCTATTGGGAGCTGGAGACATAACTCCTGCTTTGCTATACACGGCTTTTAGTCGAGCGTCAAAAAAATTGTACATCATCAACAAAGATTAACAATGGATATATTTCACTGGTCAGAATCTTTATTTGAAGCGAGCGATCGCCCTACCAACGATGACCGCAGCTATGGCAGTAACAATTGACATGCCCACGGGTGACTTCTTACTGCCATATTTAGGACATTTGAGAGTATTCTCTTCATCATTCTCGCCCTCTTCATCATTCTCGCTTGAGTTAACCAGAGCAATTGTTCCCTGCTCCAGCTTTAAAGTTTTTGATTTGTAATTCGTTGAAAGCATGGGTGCATTCTTGGGTGCGTTGTCAACGTCTTTCACCTTTTTCTTCTGTCGAAAGAATCTGTGTGGACGCTAACAGGGTCGAAGTTGTGATTAGTCTCTAAAAACTGCTCAATACTATTAATTCTGATTTGCGATGTATTGTGAGAATTTCCGATGTATGTTAGTGACTCATGCACTTGTCTTGAATCTGCTTTTATCTCTCCAACGTCGTTTTCTAATCTTTCGGCTCGGCGTTGATTCCGCTCAACCAATGCCTGAAGGCGACCGATGTAGAAGAAAACACTTACTACGCTGCCACCGATAGAGATAGCAGCGACAATTATCTCTATTGTACTTAATATCATGCCTGCCAACTCTGAATATTCATTTGTACTTGCGGGTCAGGATGAATGTATCTATATTTCCAGTATAGTATCTTTTTGACTTCTACTGTATAATACACCATTGACTCCTGGTAACTTTTAGGGATGACCATTTCAATTATTTGTGGTTCCACAGAAGGATATAAATAATTTGCTTTCTCCACAATCTTTCTACCATTAGTATCAGAAAACCTCCTCCTTAATAGGTATCTAAAATCTAATGGTTCTGTGATATTTAAAAACTCTATTTTTAGGGTGGATTCCGAAAGATTACCGCCTAATTGGAATCCTTTCCAATCTTCGATAACACCCATCCCCCAAAAATCAACCGTCCCCAGGCTTCTCCACATCTCTACCTTCTGTTAAAGCCAACCATTCATCATAGTCAATATATTCATCATCATCGTCGGGTGATACAATTTCAGATAGCCGAAGTTCGTATTCACCACCAAAAACGTATTCCCTAGCTACCGATGAATGGACGCATTCCATCAACCCACTTCCATCTGCATGCACAATATAATTATACTCGCCAGAGGATTTGTGCTTGACAATCTCCTTATCTGGCGGTGGTGGTAGCGATTGCAGGCAGGCATCAAATAATGGAGTGCCGGGTAATATTAAATATTCACTCATTACGGAATTACATAACCTTTGATGATTTGAGGTTTTGATTTCGTCGTCCATCCAGCGTTAGCTGCTGTCGTGGCAGACGCATCGCTGTAGAAAGTACTCAAGACTCCTGTGCCTCCACCACTAGCACCCGCCAACTCCTGATAGGCTTTTCTAGCTCTGCCAGGTTTTGGAGCATTCAACCCAAAGAGAGCTTTCTCAATAGGAACCTCTGTATCTGCAATTTCTGTAATTCCCAACTCAGCCAATCCTGCTGGAGTCATTGCAGTGTACTGATATAAGGGCATCGCCCACCCATAGGGAATATTGGTTGCGCCTACCTTAGTTTCGATATAGACCAATTTACTTCTAGCAGAACGTGGTGGATTTTTATATTTAGGAGCCTGGATTGTCCATCCAGCAGCCTTCGCTGTAGCAATCTGAGCATCTGAGATGAAGCTGCTCTCACTTCCCTGGGTTCCAGCAAGGTCTTTCGTCGCTCGAAAAGGTTTTGGCGCGTTGCATCCAATTACGACCCCTGGGAGAAGCACGTTACTTGTGCCTTCCGTCGCAACAGCCAGACCTAAAGCTCCTAAAGTAGTTCCATCTATGTTTGTAGGAAAGCCGTATTTTACGACTGAAGCTGTACTACCTAGCTTCATGTTGCAGTACAACAGCCTATTTTCTGCTGCATAAGGATTTTGTGCCATATTTTTAGTTTAATAAATATTTTCAAAGGAATTAAGCTAAGTTCGGAATAAACGAGGATACTTGTATCCGTTCGGTGTATCCGATCGTCCGAGCTACTGGGGTGACGGTTACCAATGTACCGCTGCCGGGTGGGTACTCTCGCTCCTCAGTAATCCCTCTGCCAGTAGCAGATATTATATTAACATCCGCTCCCTCCGTAGCATCTGCGTTCTGTTTTAACTGTGCTTCTCTCAGAGAATCTAGAATATCATTCACAAGCTTTAAACAACTTTGGGTATCAGGATAAGTTGTTGTATCAGTTGGGTCTACTCCATTAGCTGTCAGCTTTTCCCGGAAATCAGCATTAGTCAATATGAAATCTGCCATCTTTTACTACCTCAATTGAAAACTGTCTAATCTATTCTTAGCAGATATGCATCGTTATTGTCTCGTCTTTTTTCTTGATTTTCACCCGCGAAGGGAGTAGGGGGTTAGTCGGAAAGTTTAAACTTTACGAAAAAGTTGGTTGGGGTGTTAAGGAGTAAAAAATTTTCTCAAAATTAATTAAGCAGCCGCTCATCAACTGGACTCCACTTACTTCGAGATACTAAATTTATTTTTTTCTTACTGAAAGGCAAGTACGCATAAGCTCTCCAAAATTCAAGAGTGACCTTACGATATCTTTGCGGAAGTTTCACTGTTTCGTCCAGAATCTTAACTTCCTTTGAGCTTTCGTAGATCGCCTTAGCTCCAATACTAATTCTTGCTTCGTTAAAAATATCTCCTTTGATTTGAACTAATCTTTGATATAAATTATAAGCTGCTGATTTACTGGCGAAAGCACACCAGTTAGCATAACCAAATCGCCAATCATTGTAAGAGTAAATTTCTCTGCCACGTTCAAGTTTAAAAACTTCCGGAACAAGAAAAAGTTCCTCGATCTTGTTGGCAAATTGTTTAAGTTTGGATATAGTCAAGACTTCGTCATTATAGTTATTAGAAAATTCAGAGTATCCAGTCAGGTTTATTGTTAGCTCTGTTTCCAGGGCGGTTTTTTGGTCTGATTGCAAAGATTCTCTTTGCCTGAAAATCAAGCCAATAAGTGGCCACCCGCTAAGAACTTTTTTGGAAAAAGTACCACCACCACTCGCAGCTTCTGCCTCCATCCTCCCGGCTTCATACTGTTCGATTTTCCAGATAATCTGCCAGTCCGAACCAGTGAACCTAACAGAGGTTTGAGGCGATGAGAACCCATCAGGAAAATACTCAATCGCCCGCGCTCCAAGTTTAGCCGAAGGATCTTCGTACTCTATATATTGAGGCAAGCCATCTTTGTCGTCCTGCCCCCTGATAGGAAAATTCGTCTTTAACCGTTTATCGGTAGCAGGTCGGTTAATCGAGGTGGGAAAATTTCTTTGCCATTGACTCCACCAATTTTCAAAAGTTTGGTTAAATCCCAACTCCTTGCCAAGTATTTGATACTCAGCTTGTAACTGAGAACTTTGGCTGAAAATGCTCCACTCAGGTCCCGATAAATAAGTTTTTGGCAAGCCTAAATCCTTAGCTTCTTTGCGGAAACGATTTGACGGTGCGAACTCATAAACATCAAATCGTGAGTGCAAGTCGTCACGTCTCCGTGTAGGCTTTTCCGAGGTAACTGTTACCGCTTCATCCTCTCGTGATATTTTTTGTAACAAGTAAGTTTGGAAATCTCGCTGTTGCTTTTTTCCTGCCATCAAGTATACCTCATTGTTACGCCGTCACCGACTCCCTGCCAAAATCCACTAATGAACTCGCGCACGAATGCTTGAACTCTTTTGTCTTCAATTTTCTCTACCTTTTTGTTTACGCTTTGCTCAATACTCCAGCTTTCACCACCTTTCCCCCACTTTTCAATATTTTTGCTAATACCGGGAAATTGACTTTCTATGAATTTTTTCTGTGCGGACGAAGCATTCTTATATAATGCTTTGATTCCTTTCCTGCCCTGAATTAGCATCCGCTTAATTGTGATAGTTCTAAAGGCGTTAAGACCAATCTGGGCAAAATTACTCACATTTTGTAAGATTTCATTTATCAACTCAGGAGCAAGCCTCCATTGAATCGCAAGTGTTCGCACGTTTATCTCAACTTTCGGTGGAGAGAAAATGCTGCCAATAGTCAGGCCTGCAATGCTCCGTCCAAGAAACTCCCCCGTATTGCCATAAAGCGCATCGATAGCGCTTTTTATCTGTTCGTTTAGTTGTTTGTCTGATATATTGAAATCAAACTCGTAAACCGTCTCAGCCAAATTCAGACTCCCCTGTATCAAGTCACCGTCGCCAACCTGGAAAGCTAGAGAAGCAACGCCCAAGCCTCCAATAAGTAGTTCGGCTGTATTTTGCAAAGGCTTCTCTAGAAATCCTGTAAACACTTCACCAGATTTTTTTTTCAAAAATCCGGTAACATTGCCTCCCAATTCTTTCTCAGAAAAAATCCCTAGAAATAATCGGCCGAACCCGCCTCCTAATCCAAAAATAGCCCTGTTTTTAAAAAAGTTCCAGGCATCGCCTCTTAGTTTATTGAAAAAATTAGGTGATTTTCCTTCCGACTTTTTAGCTAAATGTTCTGCGAGCTTTTGCTTGTCAGGGGCTGCCGTTATAGTTCTTTTGACATTTTTTAGCTTACTGGTTTGCCATGCAGAACCTAAACCTACTCCGGGTAACGATAAAGCTGTAGCTAAATCGCTAGACTCTATTACTGCTGTTGTCATTTTTTCTTAGATTTATTAGACGATTTTCCGGGACTGCGACCATACAACATATCATCAAGAATTTGCTTACGGTCTTTGTAGCTGATATATGTCTCTTGATTTTCTTTCTCAAGATATTGCTGCTCTTCCCTCCCCTCAGTTTTTTTGGCCAACATTAGTTGGTAGTTATTGCGAAACTCTTCCAAAAATGGAGAGGGGTCTCCAACTCCCAAAACTTGTCTGATGTCACGTCGAAGTTGTGCTGATTCCATCTCCAGTCGAATAACGTAAGCAGACAACTCTGCCGCCAAGTCAGTAGCTATCATCTGAGCTTCCTCAGTAGCTGTTTTAGGCTTCCGCTTTGTGTATCTATCTCTGTTGGCTGGCTCCTTTAAAGCCTGTTTTGAATTGGCTCTACCAGCCCGTCCCCTTTTACCCATAAAAAGTTTGCTGTATAATAGGACCATTACACAGCGGCCTAGTTGTGAGAAACAAAGCTGAAATGTTAAAAATTTCAGCTTTTAAATTTACATTTCAGCGATTTTGGTTTCCACCCATTTTTGCAGGCAGGAATCTTTATAGAAAAATTCTAGAATATTAAACACCATGCTAATAGTAAAATTATGCATAAGTGCTGGTATCTTTTTCGCATCATTTGCACTTAAGATTTTCAGTATTGGCTATTGGCTCAAAAAAAACGTTGAACTTTTATAAAGATAATTTTCATGTTCTTAATGATTTATATTTTTACGCTAGTAAAACATCAAAACCTTTATTGGTCTATATCTAATTCTAACCTTGCTACATAATCATCTATTTCTGCTTTAAGTCGTTTTGCTATTTCTCTTCTTAATCTATCATTATGCTTATCGCTATCTTGCTCGACTTTCTTGACTTTTTTTTTTATGGTGTGAGTAAAGTGTGAGTGATTCTGCGAGTAAAGTGTGAGTGAGGCTGGCAGACTTGTTGATTATTATACATCATTCAAAATCAATTTTCCTGTTTTGTATTGAGTCAAAAACTGACTCAACTTCATTGTTAAACTCTTCATAATTAATTATTAAATAAGTTTCAGCAATCAGTCGAGACAATAACTCTTTTTGGGGGTTTGATGCTTTAGATATTTCCTTTTTCATTTTGGCGATTTGTGATTCTAATTCCTCATGGGTAGGTTCCTCAGTATCTCCTTCTTTAAAACCTTTCTTGTCTTTTTTGCAAGCAGCATAAGCACCAAGCGAAGGGTCTATTGATGATGGAATCTTAGCCGTAACAGAAGTGGCTGGGAATCCTAAGAAGTCACCAATTTCTGTTAGTTGAAACCCGTTTTTTGCTGAGTTTCTGTAAGCTCCTAGCAATAACTTGGCCATCGCTATTAACAATGGCAATAAATCATTATTCGAGTCGTTAGACTCTTGTATTTTGCTATTGCTTTCTATTAGCGACTTAATAGCTAAAGTTCCAGTAGGATAATATTTTTCTATTTCTCCATCGTCATCTAAGTCAAGAGCAATTTCTCCAATCCCTACTTTTTCTAGATGCTTTTGGGTGGCAACCCATAAGTCTTTATAATTAAAATAAGGTGCTGTTTGAGCTTTGGGGTCTTCTCCAGGAAGCAATAAATGTTTAGGAAAAGTAATCCCGTTACTTAAGTTCAAACTATCTAATGCTTGCATATTTAAGTACAGCATTAAGCGATCGTATTCAGTAAAGCAACACTCTTGATTCATGGCTTCGTCCTTGTTATTATATTTACTATCTTCTGAATTGAATTGATTCTGGTGATTTTCACTGTTATAGGTGGGATACCAGGATTTATCGGCTCTAATGACAATTATCGATTCTGGACTGCAAATGTTTGTTCGTAGATTAGTGGTAAAAAGATCAGCGTAATAATATGATACGTTCAACCTTTGTAACAACAAATTTAGTTGCCAACGGTACAAAATCTCTATTGATTGATCTAGAGCATAGCCACTAGCTACAGGGGTGTAATCAGCAGTTAAATCGGGCGACCTAGGATTTCTCCAATCTGTAAATTCAGGATGCCACCCTTGAACACTCAAAAAAGATTTAATCCGCATATTTAATGATTTTATCTCAGAAGTATGCTCATTGGAAAATTGGCCTGGTTGCCCAGTTCTAGGAACTCTTGCTCCAGCAGAATTATCATAATCTTGATAAAAAATCATTCCAGTTCCGTCAAGCCAAACAGTTCTTTTTGTCCGAGTGATGTCCCTTAATGTTTTATTCTGGAAAGATTTAGAGTGAAAGTCATCACCCCTAAAACCTATAGAATTAAAAGAAACTAACAATAAATCATTGGGATTTCCTTCTGATTGTGGGGGACTATCGGGTGGCGGTTCTTGTAGTGGTTCATCAAGATTAGCAAAGCCTTCAAAAGAGTTTGGATCAAAGTATGATTCAGCTTGTTCTGTATCTCCGTCTTGTAATGTCTCCTCTTTGCACGCTGGAATTATTTCAACTTCTGTATGAGTGTAAACTCCATTTATATAATATTGCTTAATATAGGTACATTCGGTTTTTTCTACTTCTATCGTGTACAATCCGTTTAAGTATTCAAGCTTGCCTCCCCCTTTGGCATCAAATTCAATCCCCATGATTCCGATACCTATCCCCACAGTCCCGCCATTTTCAGTGGATGCAACAATGCCTATTCCTGCTATTTCTAGATTAATTCCAAAGCCATTTTCAGAAGATTCTAGCTCTGAGCTAAGATTATTTTTTGAGCTAAGATTATTTTTAAGGCTTTTGCTGAGTTTATTCACTTTATATTTATATTAGGATGTTAGATAGAATTTCCGAACCAATTAGCAGTTTTTTTAGTGCAAGGATTGATTCATCCACTGATATCACAATTATTGATTTTTCCGCAGAAACTAATTACTATAAAAGCATTATTTCGGGTAGTGATTATAATTTTAATTATGCCCTGGATTACCTGACCGCATCTTATTTATTGCCTTCTTTAATTGAAAAACCTTATAGAGAATACAAGGGAATAACTCAAGCGCAACGAACAGCAGAAGATGTGGAGTTCTCAAGAGAATACAACGAATTAACTTTTGATGAAAGAATTGAAAAATATTATGCAATAAGATTAGTGTTAACAATTATTGATAATTCATTAAATATTCCTTTTGGAGAAATATTGTTGTATAATTCTTTGACAAGATTAAACCAGCCTTTGCTTCAGTATTTAGGCACACCAATAGTAGGTGATTCATGTACGTTGAAAGCTAAAGCTATAAATATCAAGCCTTTAGAATCAGACTCGCTCATAATTTCAGGTAGTTATAGAGGAAGTGTGAATTATACATTTGATAACGGGAATCACTCTTTAGTTTTTCCTTAATGTTCCTTCAATATTGGTTGCAGCAAAGATATACCTTCCTTGGTTAATCTTCCAAATTTATTATTGTGAAAAAAAGGATTCTTTTTGAGGATAGGTTCGACATTAATTATTCGAGAAAATTTGGCGCAAAAAGTTGAGTAATTTTTGATTATTTTTTCTTTTTTTATTTTCATTTCAAACCAATACATGGATAATGGCAAAAGCCAAATATTATCAGATAAATTGTATAAAGTTTTCACTGCCTTGGCCCAAGCGTCATATAATTCTTTTGATTTATCCTCGTTGAGAATAAATTTTCTCCAGTTAGATTTAGAATAAAAAGACCTATCTTCTTTTTGACAGGGAATGAAAATATTACTTTTTGATGCCTCAATAGCTTTTTCAGCTTTTTTTACTCCAACCAAATAAAATCCTGGAGAAAGGTATATTCGGTCATAATCTTGAGTTATCAAACTTTCTGTCATTTCTTTTAGTTCAATATCCCATGCTGGCAATCCAGGAATGCCTTTGTTGGCATCTGATGGTAAGTAAGTAGCGTGCGAGTCTCCTACAATTGCTATTTTCATTTTAATTTTAATTAATAACCTAATATGACGATCTTATTATTGATTGGATTAAAATCAATTACTGCACTTTTCCATTCTCCAGTTTCTATTTTGACTGAGAAGAAGTACACCCATGATAATAGATTAGGGTTAAGAGTCATTTCATTAGGAGTGGTAGATAATTGAATAGCCAAACCTCCCTTTTTGACCCAACCAATTATGTTGTCAGGGAAGTAACCTAAATAATCGTCACTCCAACCGCCAAGCATTAACAATCCTAGCTTTGCCACTTTAATCGGATTAAGCCGATGAACTTGGACATGAGGTGTGGCGGTAGTATCTATAGTAGTGAAAGCAGGGTCTACTTCTACAAGGAATGTGTACCCCTCAGTGTTTGAGATGCTTAAATCAAAGCTTTCAAAAGTTAAAATCTTATAGCCATCAATCCCTAGATCGGAATCGAGGCGATCGCGCAACCATGATTCACCGCTCCAGTCGTTATGAAAATTTTGCGGAAACTCAAAATTAGTTCCTGTTGGCATTTCTAGTCTGACTTTCAAAGGGACCGGCACTTCTTCGTCACCTCCTCCAATGCTTTGTGTACTTGGTGTTTTGAGCAATTCATAGATTAACTGTAAATAATTCCCAACATTAGCAATATTATTCTCAATATTAGAAAGTTTATCAGGAATGGTCTTGTCATCCCATTTTTTTATATTTAGGGGTGCTTCTCCCATGTTTATTCTTCATCTATAATATATTTACTTTAACGCAAACGCAAAATATTATGTTATTTAACTCTACTGATGAATTTAGTCCTTACACAACTTTGGAGGAAAGAACTTTCGCTTTGTTGCTCAAAGTAGATGAGACGGAGGGCAAATCTTCAACTAATCCTAATGGATTGGACTATCTAACGGGCTTTTCTGTTAGTTACGAAAATCCAAAAACAGCAACCGGGACTATTGTCATCCCTGCAATTTTTATAGAGACTTCTGATGTTGATAGAGGCGAGATTAGAATAATTGACGCTTATAATTACGCTTATTCAGAAGTTGGTGGAGGCGACCAATTATGCACGAACATTAGTAGCGCTATTTATCAAGCTATCTCAGCACAATATCGAGCTGAAAGGATATTAGATTTTAATTCAGCTCAAGTAGAGAATATTACCAGAGAAATTCAAGAGATAGATGTAGGAGACTTGGGCGCTAACTGCTTAATCAGCTTTGAGTTCAACTTGCCTGTCATAGTTGCTGGGAGTACAACAAAAGGTGCTGCTTATTTGCAGGGGAGTTACAGCGATTTATTTGCTTGACCGTCGAGCGTTCTTGACGCTTTTTTTCTAAATAATCTCTAAATAATTATCGATTTATTGATAAGTGAATTACTGCTGCGCTCTTTAGAACGATTTGTTTACTTTTGATTCAATGCTCGTGCACTACTTTAATTTGTGTGATAAGATGTAAAGCAAACCTAATCACGAATTAAACTAACCGAGGAGCAGAAGTATGGCTATACAGTTTGAGTCTCCGCGTCTTGAGGCTGCGGTAGAAAAAGTGTATTCACGGCTGGGGGACTTAGAATTGGGCAAATTAGAGGTCAGAATCCCAGCTCTTGAGTCAGGGGATGTTTCTATGCCAAAATTGGTAGTAGGAGAAGGCGAAATGAAATATGTTCTTTTTGACAATGAGACTGAAATTCAGTACCCTCCAGAATTGCAGCCACAATTCACTCCAGATGAAAGCACTTTTTACTGGCATCAAATCAAGCATCCGGAAAGGTTTTTTCACATTTATGGAGAGTTTGTATCTTTAGGCACACCTCAAATAGCTCCTGCTATACTCAGCACTTATAACGCTGACAATGGCACGTCTTTCGGAGAACGGCCTATCGATAAAATCATAACTCCTATACGAAACTCATCTGGGCAGGATGTTCCTTTGGTTTTTTCTTGCGAGAGTGATTGGGTAAACTCCAGCAATGGAAATGTCGTAACCCATGTAGAACCGTTGTTCGCTGTTTGGCGTAAGAATAGCAAAGAGATAGAGCTGAAGTTTGATAAAGCAACTTATTCCGTACCTTTTGGCACAGGTTTGGTATGGAATATTAAAATGTCTTTTTGGGCTGCAGCTACTCTAGATTTGCCAGATATGGAAGAAGCAGATTAAACCTAGGACTACTAGACATAGATTGAGGGACTCTAGACACGAGAGAAAGATGAGAATATAGAGCGGTAGTAGACTGTCTATCTATAAAACCACAAACGATGTTCAATGCCTGACAATAGTGAGCATAGAGTCAGGCTTTACACGATAACTCAACAAAATGCGATTATTAGTTCCTTATTATTCTCAGCGTGACAATACAGTAGATTGGTGGCGAACTTGTAATGCTTCATCCATGGCAATGTGCGCGCAATACCTCAAGCCTGGATGTATTTCTGGTGATGACGATTACCTCGATCGTCTAGCTGATTATGGCGACACTACAAACCACTCTGCTCATACTGAATTACTGGCTTCATTAGGGATAAACAGTTCTTGGAGAACCGACTTAAGCTATGCAAGCTTGGATGCTCAATTGGAAAGAGGAAAACCTATCCCGATAGGCGTGTTACACAAAGGGACGTTAAATTATCCTAGTGGAGGCCACGTTTGTGTAGTGGTAGGTAAGGAATCAGGGGGTTATCTCTGTCATGATCCTTGGGGGAGAGGTTTTAGTTATGACGATGTTAATGGTAGAGATTGCTATTATCCTTACCAAAGTTTGAATGCTAGATGGCTAGTAGAGGGGCAAAATACTGGATGGGGAAGGATGTTTTAGTAACGTCCTCTATGCCCATCAAAACTTAACCAGGAAGATAATCTCCCTAACTTTGACATTGACTAAAGTGCTGACGGGGGTTGAACCCGCAAATTCCTGCATGAAAGACAGGTGGCTTTACCAATTTGCCTACAGTACCATCTTTTAATTTTAGCAGGAAATTAACTGCGCTCTTGGCCGATTGGGGAGGCAACAAACTCATAATTTGTTTTTAGGTCGGTTCGATTCCGGCAGGGCGTTTTGTCAAAGTTGCGATCGCAATTAGGGTATTATACTACACAATCAAACTGGACAGAAAATAAACTGATTCGAAAAAAATGTACGATATCTTGACCGGGTTTGACTGGGGCAGAACTAATGTCACTTATGGTTTCAATCCCAATCTATCCTCTGAGCTTCAACATTCATTTAACGAAATAGCCTCTGAAATAACGTTAAATTCTCGTTTAACTTTAACCAGAAGCGCTTCCCCTGATATTTTGATTGGGTTTGGCGATACTGAAGGTTTTCTGGGTTTGGCTTATTTTCCTGGAGATTTTCCAATAAGTGGAGATATTTTGTTGTCACCAGATTTGAGTCGGCAACCTGAATTATATCAAGAGTTCGTGGCATGGCATGAGTTCGGTCATGCCCTAAACCCAGAGCATGAAGAAGATCGACAAGACTCAGTGATGGCTATTAACTTAGAAGGACTAGGGGTTGAGGACCTGCCTACTTCTTTTACCAATTATGATTGGTGGGCTTTGGACACCACCTATTACCACGTTTTATGATTCATGACTAGTTAGGGAGATTATCTCCCTAACTTTGAGTGCTAAGAGTGCTAATTAAATTAATGGCAATTATTGTTCTTTCATCCCTAAACTCTTGGTTCTCGAAAATTTTTCAGTAATCCGGTCGCCAATCTTCCCAAGCGGTTAAGCCTTTAGTACATCAGGATATGTCTAGTTTTTGAAAACTGAAGAGAGGGTTAGGGAGTAGGGATTAGTTTGTTGGGGAGGCAATCCCCTAACTTTGAGTGCTAAGAGTGCTAATTAAATTAATGGCAATTATTGTTCTTTCATTCCTAAACTCTTGGCTCTCGAAAATTTTTCAGTAATCCAATTGCCAATCTTCCCAAGCGGTTAAGCCTCTACTACATTAAGATATGTCTAGTTTTTGAAAACTAAAGGGAAGGTTGGGGAGTAGGGATTAGTTTGTTAGGGAGATAATCTCCCTAACTTTGAGTGCTAAGAGTGCTAATTAAATTAATGGCAATTATTAGAGTTGCTGGGAAATAAAAGCTGAAAATTCATCAGAACGTCCTTCTTAATCTTAAATATATTTGAACAATATTCTTAGGATAAAGTATCAATGCAATCTTCATTAATATTACATCTAATATGTGTAAGTCAGTAAAAGCTATTGCGATTCAACTTTTTATTGAGAAGATGTTTCCTGTAGACCTTAATTTTATTAGATGGGAACTGGAATGCTTGAATATTGTTGAAGAAGGAGATATTTGCCGAATTTTAATTAACTGTAAGATTT
Source organism: Okeania sp. SIO2B3 (assembly GCF_010672525.1). GTDB lineage: Bacteria > Cyanobacteriota > Cyanobacteriia > Cyanobacteriales > Microcoleaceae > Okeania. Next base: position 267,543 of record NZ_JAAHGH010000001.1, read on the forward strand.
CTGAATCATTTCTCAATATCTTCAATATATTTATATTGAAGAGAATAAATGTTTTCAAATTTCCTTGTCTTAATTTCAAATTTATTGTACACAAGGATAAAGCTGTTACTGATGCCACTTTAGATATTTATTGTTATGTGTTTTATTATTTAAATTTAATCGACCTTCAAAGATTAAAACTTTTATTCAATAAATGGTTAAAAGATAAAGCTAAGATTCAAATTCCGTAGAGATAAGCTCCCCCATTTTGCGGTCGGGGAAAGGATATTATGCTACTTGCGAGTTTATAATAGACTTGTCGCTTTATAACTTTAAAAAGTTTCAAAACTATTGATGAATAAAAGGTTCTAGTTTTTGAAAACCCAATAGAGGGTTAGGGAGACAGTCCCCCTGACTTTTGAGTACTAAGAGCACTAATTAAATTAACAGCAGCTATTATTTTTATTTTCCTGCTACAGATGTATCGATAAAAGTGCGAAAGTATTAAGAACAAAAGCTTTGATTTAGCAAGGCTTCTGTCCGTTATACAGCTCCGGAGTTTCTTCACGGTGTATATGTATCAATCAAAAGTCAATTTTTCCTTTGACCTTCGTTGTTCGAGGTATTGATAACTCGATGCCGATTCCGGAACCAAACTGATTTGTTGACTCCTATGAGTTGGCAAGCTTCTTTTACGGATTTGCCCTGTTCTATAAACAGAGCGATCGCCTGGAGTTTATCTAAGTTCACAGGTTTTCTTCCGCCCCACTTTTTCCCGGATGCCTTAGCAGCAGCTATTCCAGCCATTTGATTTTCAAGAATAATTTCTCTCTCAAACTCTGCAATTGAGCCTAATATCCCAAAAATCAATCTTCCCATCGCTGAATTTGTGTCTATACCTTCAGTGTGGGATTCAAACGTAATTTTTCTATCTCTCAGTTCTTGGAGAATTTCCAATAACCCGGCTGTAGATCTTCCAAGTCTACTAAGCTTCCAAACTTTCAAAGTATCTCCAGTTTTTAAAAACTTTAAGCATTCTTTGAGTTGTGGCCTTTCGTTGTCTTTGCCTGATTGTTTGTCAGTGAAGATTTTGCCGCAGTCTTTAAGTGATTCCAACTGTAGGTCTAGATTTTGATTCTCGCTGCTAACCCTGGCATATCCAATTTTGGCCATGTGTAAACCAATATTTTTGGGGTAAATTTTTCTACCCCATTGAAGGGGGGTTTTAGTTATAGGGGTAAATTTTCTACCCCATTTGAGTGTTTGACGCTACTTCTAACAAAGCAGTCGCTATGAAGTACACTTCAAAGAGACTATATTTATATAACGAGATTTGAGGGCTTTTAGTAGTCTCTAAATACGGTCGTTTTTGTTAATTGCAAAAAAGTGGGCATTCCCTATGGACTAAGGGCAGTACAAATATACCCACTAACCAATCTCCACCAGGGTCTCCTAAATACTGATAGCCGCCAGAGATTCCTGTGAAGCCCCGGCGGTCAATCTACATTAGGGAGCATCACATTTGAAATTCTAACAAATTTCTTTTTTGTCTTGGATACCCCTGGTTGGTTGGGGGATTGGGTTTTTAGTTTTAAGTGAATTAAAAAAAATAAAAATAAATTTTATCTGCCTTCACCAAGACTCAAAAATTCAATTAAATATCAGCAATCATAATTATTCCTTATCCCCCGGCCATTTCTTAAAATCGATAAGCTAGACTTATGAATAAAGTACTCGTGATTGGACACAAACCTCCTACTCCCCTCAGCCTTCTGGATTGAATAGCAACCCAATCCTTTTTCTGATAAAAGTCGCGATCGCCTAAATTTAACCTTCCTTAGTTGAACACTAGGCTCGTAAATGTTGGGCTTGCTTTCAAACCACCTCCCCTCTTTGTTTCTCCAGTATTTACCGTTTAACTCTGGGTAATCCTCCCCAGACAATGACGCTACATCTAGTGCTTTCCCATGGTAGCGATTCAATCTTTGATTAATATGGATGGATTGCAAAGGGGCACATTTTTTGAAATCCCTGATAGGACTTCCATCACATCTATAGTTATTAGAAAGATGACGCTGGACCGTCTTGGCACAAACACCCCGACGGTCTGCGACTCCTTGATGACTGGCCCCATAACTCAGGAATCCTTCTGAGACTCCTAACTGACAGCCAGAGCGCCAAAGTACCCGCGCCATTTTTGTCGCAGGGATGATTTTCTCTGGTTGTAAGGGCTTTGGGGCTAGCTTCTTGGCTTTTAAGACTTTCTTGATAAGTAATTTTTCCTGGATTTTGGCGATCGCTTCACAATGAGCTGCAAATCTTGATTGTTTTTGAAGGGACTGAAGTTCTATTTCAGTGGAAAGTATTGTTAGTCGGTGGTTTGAAAAATCATCTAGACTAATTTCTGCTACGGGGCCAAAGTCTGTAAGGTTGGCTTGAGATGCTAATCGATGACTAGAGGTATAAAATAATTTGACCCATGCTCCCATCCCTAATATTTGATTTGTGTCGTAATATCGCCACAGTCCCATTTTTTTACCTTCGCATAGCCAGCCTTTGAGAGTTTGGACTGCGAAATTAAGCGATCGCGCAGCACTTTCCAAGCTAAAGATTGCTTGGCCACTACCTCTTTCGTCTATATGTCTGGCATAGAGCCATAGAGCTAGCGGGTTTTTGTAGTGATGGAATAGTCGGGATGGGAATAGTATCATGAGTATTTTGTTAGGGAGATATCTCCCTAACTCTGAGGGGTTAAACTTTGCCTAAATATTTACTTCGTGTAACTATTTCGGTCTTTTCTGTGGGACTTGAGACCACCTCTTTCCTTCTTTCGTATAAGTAGGGATGGCCTTTTATATACTTGATTTCTGTCCAACGGGACTTGCATTTGTCTGAAGTGCTGGAAGTTGCGATCGCAGCTTCTGGTTGAGGCTCCAGCAGCAAGTCTTTGAGGGAGATTATCAATAATTCTATTTCTGGTTTTGACAAGCTTCTTGTTAATAATTTGATTTTTTCTAGGTTTTTATTCACTAGTTAATACCTTGTTTTTGTGGGTTAATATTTGTGGAATTGAGGCTTCTAATAACCACTCGAATAACTACTCAAATAAAGCTTTTTCTGCTTTTACTCGTAGGACGAAAAGTCCCATCGCTAAAGAGTTTTGGTCGAAGTCATCTGATGAGATTACCTGGGCTATGATTTCATTTATATGCCTAGTAATTATTGACCCTAAAATGTATTCGTACTTTTCAAGGGGAGGAAGATTTATTTCTTTTGTTTCTTCTCTTAATCCCATTATTTTTGTGATAGGCCTATAATCTTTGGTAATTTTTGTAAAGGCTATAATATGAATATCTTTTTGATTTACTTTTGCTGAATGAGCGCTGTAAAAGGTAGGTTTAAATCCTATAGTTTTATAAAATCCATCATTGGTATTAGGCACTAATCCTGACTGGCTTTTGAACCTAATAAGTTCGATTATTTCTTCGTGCCAAAATATTAGATTTCCTAAACTTTTTATTGAGATTAAATCTTTTTCGATTCCCATATTGTTTCTAATGGTTGTGTTGGAACAGCTAGGAGGTTAAATATCAAAAACTTTTTCAAGAATGGTTGAGGCTGAGTTGGATAAGTCGGATTGTAATCCTTTCATATATCTCTCTATTTCTTCCTTGGCTTGATTATAATTTTTCTCAGATATTTTCTCGGTTTCTTTGAATATGTATTTAGACAACCTTCCTACTGAGACATTATGTAGTCTACAAAATGATTCGCCGAGCTTATTATCTACTTTTGAGACGAATCTAGCAGTAAATTTTATGTCTATATTGGCCTCGCAAACATATTTATCCCCTCTCTTCTTGATAGTTCTGTTTGTTGTGTTCAACAAATTAATAGAGCAAATAACATACCCAAAGAACTTTTTTCTAAGCCGAACCTCTGTCATTTGTGTACATAAAGCTTGTTCTACTTCTTTGATATAAACATCTGGTATTTGTTTGAAAAAATGTTTAGGCATCTGCCCAAAAAATCTATGTTCTACTGATACTTGGTTTTGCCAATTTAGGGCTTTTAATTGATTTAATATGCTCATCTGTTTGCTTAAGGAATCAAGGTTCTATTTATCGCGTAATTTTTCTCTCTCTTGCTCTGCTATTCTGTTGAACGCCTTTGTATCACCAACTGCTATTTGTGCCATTCTTTCTATTGAGAATTCGTCCAGTAAGTCTATTTCTTTAGTCCTTTCCTTATAGAGTATTTTGAATAGTTCAAATACTTGTCTTCGTTCTTCTTCCTCTGCTGCTGCTTTTTTGGCAGCCTGTGTTGGAAGCACAATGCCTCCTAAAATGCTTACAAAGTTGTCAAAGTTGTTAACTATTAACCTACTAATTTCTGATGAGTCAATAGCTTTTTGTATAGCTTTAGCTATGGCGCTTTCTACTTTAAAAGTGTATGGTTTGATTTTAATTTTCATTTGTTGTTTGTTCCTTGCTCTATCTCATTTGACATTTCTTCCTCGAAGCGATCGACAACTCTAATAGCTTGTTTTGTCATCCACCCAACAGCATATTCTAGGTCTACTTCAGAACATTCATATTTTTCTTTAAAGATGATTTTAAACACCTCAAATATTCTATGTTCTCTGCCGTTTAGGTTGGTGTCTATTCCGCTTTTAACACCTTCCGATACGGCGTTTTTTACTCCCGTAATTTCGTATTCTAGTCCGCTGCAAATTCCTCCTTCAATGGCTTCTTTTATTCCATCGACTGAGTGTTGGGGTAGTTCTATTTCTATTCGTTCCATTTGATTAATTGTTGATTAATTGAGTCATTTTTCCATGAAAAAATCCGACGGTATTAACTACCGTCGGACTTTTATTCTTCTTCGGTGTGATGCTGGGGCGACCCTAATACTTCTTGTTCTAGTGCAACAAGTCTTTCTTCAAATATTTGAGTGAACTGTTTGTTTTCGTCTAGCCTTTGTTCAAGTCTGCCACGATGCGCCCCTACATATTCATAGAAAGCCTCTTTTAACAGTTCCAACTGGCTCGCTAGTTTTTTAGCATGGCCTCCTTCTCTGTTAATGGTGATGGATTTACTTTTTCCCTGACCAACCGTTCCAGCATTTCGCTCCGACTGACCTGCTCCTCCTTCCTTAGTTTGTCCAGGTAGCTCATCGCTGTCTTGGTCAGGGACACACCTGTCTTTACCTTGAGTTCTCCGTACTTCTGATGCTCTGTTTTCATTTCCTCTATTGGTTTTGATACTCATTGTAACACCATCCATGCTTTGTAACACCATTTATACTTTTGACACTAGAGTTATTGAGTTACCATGTTGACATGGTATATTTATTGAGTTACCATGTCAATCATAAGCCAAAGAAAAGGGGGAAGTTAACAGGAGAATCTAACCAACAAAAGCATGACATAACGACTCCTTGGTCGTTCAAGCTGACTTAAAAATTTCTAAATTACTTAATTTATATCCATCTGCCAGGGGCTTACTTCTTGCCAAGTCAGCCCCTTACCTATAAAACAAAATGTTGCCTTGCCAAGTTAAGCAATACTTTCTATTAATCCAAAGTGCTGGAATAAGAACGGCCAACCGATACCGCAAATTAGTTGAATCGGCCACTTATCGCGATCGCAAAAATCCTCTGAGGCCAACTAAGAGGCGATCGCGCAAAGCTAGAAAGGCCATTTATGAAAAACGGTTTAGGGACAAAAAAAGGCGACGCCAATTTGATGATTACCGAAACAAACGTCCAGATTGTAAAAAGAGGTATTAATGACTGAAACAGAAACTGATTACTTAATATCCAAAATCAAAAAAGAACTGCCAAAAATTCTTAAAGATGAGACCCTTAGCGTGAATATTTCCAGTCCTTTCTTTGCAGAAGTGATGGGAGAACACATCAGACAGGCAATTCACGAAAACAAAGCCAATTTACATCATCTTATAGTTGATATTTACAAAGAATTGGTTATAAAAATTTGGCAGTCTGAGCAAGACTTAACATCCGAGGAAATCAAAATTCAATTACAACGTGCTTTTCGGTTTAGCCAGTTAACCGTTGAGGTTTGTCAAGAAAGTTTTAATTCATTAGGAGTTTGAATAATGGTAACAGCAGTACAACAACAATTATTTGACATAGCAACATTTGTCCACAAATCAGAGACAGAATTTGTGGAGAAGCGTCCCCATTTAGGGAAAGTTATTGAATTCAAGGCTGAGACTGGACCTAAGCAGTTATCAATGGAAGAGTTTTTGAGTTCTTTGCCTAAAACAGAGTTGACGGAAAAACGTCGCACTCAATGTCGAGTTCCGGTTGTTAAATCTAACCCTCGACGTAAACAGTTATCGCGGGAAGAGTTTCTGAATTCTTTACCTAAAACAAAATTGACAGAAAAATGTCGCACTCAAACTCAGGTTGTTGAACCTAAGCCTCAGCCTGTCCAGTCATTGGAATTATTAGAAAAGTGCTATACTAATTCCCCATCACTAACTCCTAAACCACGAAAAATTCATAAAATTCAGTGGTATCGAAAATTCTTTTGGCGCAAGCAAATTCCTATTGAAAAAATCCGGGAATGGGGCGGTGGCGACTGTAGGCGCAAAGACACATATATCAAGGCTTACGCTTTTTATCTGGACGTAGTTACAGCTCCCCCTGTGGAAAACTTCAAACCACCTTTCCCTAAACCACCCGCACCACCAATTCCTACTGAACCTGATGAGAATCTTGACGAACCAGAAACAGAAACTTTACCAGGTAAATTCAAGAAAGGCGATCGTATCTACTGCCTGGAGCATGAAAATTTCGGAGAAGTTTCCGGGGTAAGCTTGGATGGCGCTGTTGGCGTCGTTTTGAGTGATGGACGACGAATGTCTGGATTAAATCCAGACCTGCTCGAACCCGAACATTACCACCGGAATGCTTCAGTGGGCGATACGATTAAAATTATTTCTGGTGTTGGTTTGGCAGGCGATCGCCACGGGCAAATAGTTGAAGTAACTAGAATTAACCAATGCGGTGTCTTTTACAACTTTGAGGGCAAAGAATATTGGGAGCAGGAAAGTGGTTATATGAAAGTGGGGGTTGACTGGTGAAAGAATGCCCAATAGGGCTTGATTGCAGTCTTTTTCCTGATAATGTTGTCTATGGCGTTAGTTATTGCATTAATCACTATGAATGCAGACGCTTGGGTGAGGGCTTGCACTTACCTTATGAAGTGTATCCGGGTAGATTAATGGTTTCTATCTACGGTTACTCTGAAAACACCCTAGACGACTTGAAAGAGTGCGGATGGGCTGAAGCTTGGCGTATTCCCTATTCTTTTTCTGAGAAGGAAGATGGTGAAGATTATTCTTGGTTGGAAGTTTATTTTCCTTACGACCCAGACTCGGATGATAATTGCATCATTGAGGCTTATCAGCAGGCAGGCTGGCATGAGCCCGTTGATAATCCTAATTATAGCGATACTTTTATAACAAAGGAGGCTGAAGATAGGGCAAGGAAGGAATTTCCACAACTTCTTCCTGATTTTTGTTCTCGTGTCGATTATTGCGACGACCTTCCTGATGTCGATGGTTGCTACGGCCTTTTTGATGTCGATTTTTACGACGGTCTCGAACTCGACGAAAATGGAACTATTTGTATTATGCCAACTGTCGAATCTTTCCCTTTAGAATTTTTCGGGTTTAAACCAGATGGAAGCGACTCGTTGTAAGTGTTTTCTTTGCAGCGAAGGAGGTAAATTGACTAACTATTATACAAATTCGTTATTATCTCTTAACTCGATAAAAGGTTATCTCCGTATTGATTTTTTAAACTCAAAGCTTTATGAATTTGCTCCTGATGAATATGATTGGATTAAAGGCATATTAGCTTCAGCACCTCACCTATCGAAGGCAGTTAACATGAATCCCGGTGATGTGATATGGATATTTCCGTCAAAGAGGCTTCCAACATCCAGACGAGTTTTTGAGACAGAAGATGGCGAAAAAGAACTGATTTCTATTGCTATTCATACTTCTAGTGAATTAACCACAATAGAACAACATAATACAGAATAAGCCTTGAAAATCAATAAAAATCAACTCATCAAATACTTTGCGCCTAGTGAGTTGATAGATTCTTTCTGCGAAATTTTTGAATAAAATTATTTTGCTAAACTGCTTGACTACCGACCTCAAGTTCGCTAGCATTAAACTACATCAAAGATGGAAAAGGAGGAATGAATTACCACCGCAACACTAAATTAGAAGTGCAAGAACTGATATCAAGAATTTTAGGCAACAATGACTGGATTGAACGCGATGATTTGACTCAATCGCTCAACATTAAAAAATCCCAGTTTTATGCTGATATCACTTTACTTAAAGACTCTTGCTTGCCAGGCTTCAGTTACTTCCCGCGAGACAGTTATCTCGATCGCGAATCGGCAGAAATTATGATTTGTTTCCGCTGGATTGTTGGTAGGTACAGGAGTCGCGGGCAAGGAGTCATCCACGCATTGCCGTTATTAAATGAGGTTAGAAATGTCAACAAACAGCAACAACAACATCCTGGCGACTGTATCGAAGTCAAATCAGTTGCCATCTGATCGTAAAAAACTAGAGTTAACTGAAATTATCGATGATGCTAAACGAACCGCCAGGGAGGACATAATTACATGGGGGCAAGTTTATCAGCATTATTATCAAGAATACAAAGAAGATGCACGGATGATTATTTGTGCAAAATTGCGCAATAATTTGCCTTCCATCGATGGGGATTTGGATGAGTCTATGTTCAACGATTTACCCAGCCCCTCTATGTTCATTTCCCACGCTGAAACTACCACAGGAGGAACGAAGTAATGGGTTTTTTAGCTCAAAGATTGGGTGTAGAGAAATCAGCCAAACAAGATAATAGCTTGGGTAGCGGGAATCACCAAATTAACAGCAATTCAATTATTAATGGCGGCGCTGGGGGTCGATTTTCTCCCACTAATAATCCAGAGTGGGGGAACATTCAATCAGTTCCTACGGTAGATAAAAGTCGTCCGCTTACGCCTTCAGAGGCAAAAGCTTTGACTGCTCACCGAAAGCAGGTGGCCGAACTGAGAAAGTCCAGTCGAATTGGATATCAAGAGTTGCAGCGCATCGATAACCATGAAGCTAAGATTCATGCTTCTTGGGGAAAGTATGTCCAGAACAACGCTAAAACCGGACTAAAGCAAGCCCGAATTAACGCTGGAGTAGGGCGAACTTTGCACAGTTTGCGCCCTGGGTATGCAAAAGCTAATGCTTCATTAGAAAGAGCTGACAATTCAGCTCAAAATCAAATTAATGCTTTAGCTCAACAGATGAATCAACTGTAAATTAATAGTAGGCAAGGTGTCACGCTTGCCTACTAATTTATTCTTAGGAACCGACTATAGAAACATGATACATCGTTTCATTGCCTGTTGCAACATAGGCTTAATTTCCTTTTCTTTTCTTAGTTATCTGGCCAGGATTAATTATGAATTGTTGCCCCCTTTCTTGTCCGCAGCTTTATTAATAATTATTTTAGCTGGATTAATAATTTATCTTGAAAAGAACCCTCTGGTTAGAATCGTTTGTTGGACTATTTTGGGATGTTTAATACTGGGGGGATTGATTCAATGGACGTAAATTTATTGAAGTTTGTCCGACTGAGAGATTCTGTTAAATTGAGCAGGACTTGTTTGCAAGGGACTTGTTTAGGAACTTCAGTTTGCAGCTTTTTTTTATGGCTAATTCCTCCTTTTACAACCCAAAATCATACGATTAGAATAGGTAGTTTGTTCTTGGGTTTTGGGTTAAGCAGTGCTGGTTTAATTTCTTCTCAAAAGCTTCAGCAACATCGGAGTTTATATGAGGCTTTAGACCTTGCGGAAAAGACTGCTTTTAACCAACATTTAGCAGAGTTAACTTATAATCCTCCATTGGCTTGCGAGGAGAGTCAATCTGGGTATTTTTCTGAATATGATGCAACAGATGTGCCAGAGCCTTTGCAGCCAGAAATAGTTCCAGATTGTGGTTCCAGTAACAGTTCCCCAGAATTTTCCGGCAAGCTAATATTGGAAATTAAGAAGGAACTGGAACTTGGAACTAGCGACACTCGCATCATCAAGGAAGTGTTGCATTGCTCTGGGAGGAAGTGGGACGAAGGGAAGGCTAAATTAGCTGAAATTAAGACTTTGATTCAAGATTTAAAAGCTTGATAGCCCTTGGTCAGAAATGGGCTTTTGTTCCCTATGAATTTCTTGGGCTATCAATTAAGAGCGCAGAAGATGAAATGGGCTTTTGTGCCCCAAAAGATTCATGCGCTCTTTTTATAATTATACTTATTTTTATATGCCAAAAGTCTTGGGTTTTGATGTTTGTAGAGGAAAGATAGTTTGTTGCTTGTTAGACAAGAGACCCCAAAAAGTCAGCAAGTATTATTTGGAAAATAATAAATATTATCACATTGAAAATAATCAATCAGGAGTAGAACTGTTGAAAGTCTTATCTCCTGATTTTGCGGTAGGTGAACCTACGGGGATTAAGTATTTAAAATTCTGGGAAAAATGGTTGGCAAAAATTGGCTGTGAAGTTTCTTTAATTCCTAATCAAGCTCTTCCTTCTTACAGACAATTTTTAGGTTTGCCAGACAAAGATGATGAGGCTGATGCTTTGGCGTTGGCTTGTTATTGGTTCGATTATTCTGATAACCCTAGAAAGTTTGTTTCGCGGAAGGACTCTGATATTAATGTTTTGAGAGAGTTGATTTTTCGTAGGATATTCCATGAAGAATCAGCTACCAAATATATCAATGTAGTTCATCAAGATTTAGGTTATGAATTTCCCGAAGTTTCTACAGTTAAATCGCCAAGGAGAATTTTGAAATCTCCTGCTGTTTTTTGGCGCTGGTTAGCAGATCCTGAAATAGAGTTGAGTCGATATGACGATTTATATGCAGATTCCTGTGGATTTGGTTTGTCAGTTTTTACTGAATTTAATGCTGATATTGTTTGCCGACTTGGCGAGCATTGTAAAATTATCGAACAACAGATTGATAGGATTTTATTAAAAAATAAGTTTACTGAGTATATTGAAGTTTTTGAAGAATTTGGATTTGGATTGCCTCATCAGGCAATTTTGTTGTCTCAACTTTACCCATTAGAGAGATTTTATGGCCCAGACGGAAAACCGGAGGTAATTTATTCTGTTGGCAAAAATTCTGGAAAGCTAACCAAGAAGCCTTTGAGTTTACGTAGAGTTAGAAAAATTTTAGGTGTTGCCCCTACTCGTGATTGGAGTGGGGGGAAGCGGAGGCATAAAAAAGGCGGAAGCGATTTATGCAGATTAAGCTTGTGGCAGTGGAGTTTTGTTAGGATTGAGCCTGAGCGATCGAGATTAAAAAATGAAGTAGGGGATTATTTGCACGGTATTTATTTGAGCGAGAAACAATCGGGTAAACCGATCGCTAAAGTTAGGCGGAAAGTGTGGGCCAAGGCTGTGGAAATTATGTTTAATAAATTAGTAGATGCACTAAGATGAAATTCACTACCTTCATCATCAAACCGCCCCTGTTGAGCTAATGATGCTACCTGAAGGCTACATTTTAAAAATTAATTGTCGATTAGCCAATGAATCTCAAAAATTAGCTGCGAAAAGTGAGCGGTATGTTCGTTTTGACAAAGAATATATCAAGTACCGAGTGACTCAACTCTTATCAAAGATAACGTCGGGAGATAAGGTAAGTGTCCTTGCTTCTCTAATCGCAGAAATAGAGACTCTCAAAGCTGCTTCGCCTGTAGAGAAAATAGAGGAGAAAAATGAGATCGAAAACGAACAAGTATAATGCCAAGAGAGTTGTATTGCACGGCATTAAATTCGACTCCATTTATGAGAGTCAAGTCTATGAAAAGCTTTGCTCTTTAGTAAACAAGGCGTTTATCAGCCCTCATGCTAGAGCTGCTTATTTAGGAAATGACACTCTAAATAGCAGGGAACTTTGTATCTCCAATACAAGTTGGAGGGTGGACTTTTTGGTGCGACGCAAGACAGATACTAGAGTATTTGCTTTGGAGGCTAAAGGTAGGTTCCTCCAGAGTGACAAGTTCAAGTTCTTGCTCTGGCAGTTATACCAGGACATCCCTCTTCTGGTGGTTCATTTGAACGATAAAAAGCCAAGAGGGTTTCACTCTAGCGGACTTGTTCATTTTATATCTTGGCGTCATTTTAGCCTGATGTCGCAAGTCGATTTGGTCGAACTATTGCAGCTAATTCGCGATCGCTCTAGATGATTACTAATCAAATCAAAAGAGACATCAACCTTCTTTTGTTAATAGAAGAGCTACAATTTCTTTGTGGCTTAACCCCAGAAGAGTTTGACGTCTTCTGCCCTCCGCGTTATCGATGGGGAAGTAAGGAGAAATTTTCCTTACTTCCGAAAAAGCGCTTAACTCTACGCGAGAGAAGCTCGGTTAGAAAACTAAAAGATAATAGGTACTTGGTTATAAATGTGCCCCACTACCAGTCAGGTTGCATTTATGTAGTCTTCCCGGATGAAGGTATGTTTCCAGTGTTCTCTGCAATTGCGAATATCTTAAATGCCCAATTGGAGAACGCGACTATTGAAGTATCTTTAGATAGTGAAGAGTGGAGGGAATGGCTGTTGCTCGTGGAGACAAACCCTTCGCTTCCATTCAGTACCGCGTTTCGCAAGCTCTTAGCGAGCGAAGCTCAAGGCCTGCTTACAGAAATTTAGGACAAGAATATGTCAAATTACAAGAATTACGACGGCAAAATTGCATCCAAGCTCACTGATGAAAAAATACAAACTTTTGAGCTTGGAGTTAAGTATGGCACGACTAAGCTACAAGCCGGAGAGGACGATAAGATTCTCAAAGGAATATGCAAGGTTGAAATCAAGGATAACGCCATTGTCCTTCTCGGTTACTTTGAATTAGATTCTTTCAATTTCTGCAAAAACATACCTGACGGCAAGGATTCAGAAGGAAAAACAAAGTGGAAGAAGGAGCCAGTTCCTGTTGACGCTGGAAAAATCCATTGCATTATCATTCCAAGCGAGATTTACGGAAAGGAAGTTACAGACTTTTCTGTATTCAAAGTAGTCTTTGAGAAGATACTGTCATCATCAGGTGACATTAAAGTCTTCGATCTTCAATTTCCTTTACACTCTTTATACTATGATGAGTACTACAAATCCGAGCTTAAGCTACATGGAGATCCTAGCTTTAATACTCCAGACATAGACTGGCAGGCACTCACTGTCAGTAAAGGAAGCCGACCTCCGCGGATCATCATTACTGAGGCGACTGGTGATAAGGCTCAAGAAATTTTATCTTCATCTCCTCCAGACGTTTCGGCTAGTAGCAAAAAAAATTATAGCTATGGCGAGTCTACAACTGAGAAACTTAAGTCCAGGCTGGAGTTCTTGAAATCTAATTCGTCAGGTATCAAGGAAGTAGCTGAAGGATTGGGCGTGGAGATAGGAATTGTCTTACGAGCGTTGATGTCATAAGCAGTTTTCCTTTTATATAAGTCTTTTCTGCAAGTAATTACTTGCATAAAAGAAAAAACAAGACAAAACAAAATGGAGAAGTAATGAATAACATTTGGGCAGAGAATTTAGAGAGGAACAAGAAAGCTATTGATTCCTCTGAGGCAAGAGTTGTTAAAGTCCTAGAAAGGATTAAATGGGTTAATCCCGAAATGCACAAAAAGCATGAGGCTATCTACTGTGGTTATTTTCTTGAAGGAGAACCGCTACTTGAAGATCAGCGGTTGATATACTCTTCAGAGCTAGGATTTAAAGTCGTTGAAGCTAGAGATATTGTTGCTTTTCAAAAATGTGACACCTCCAAGGGTGAAGAAAATCTAGAATTAATTTCAAAGACAGTTTCTCAACCAAAAGTACGAAAAAAAGGAAAATTCTCAAGAGAAGATACACGAGACCAGTATACTGAATACTGTGACCCAAGTAATCCTATCGCACTTCAGCTAGAAGAGTTGATCTGTAATTTGACCACTATTTCAAACCCAGAAATAGTGATGCCAGTCTTGATATCGACATTAATGATACCATCTGCGCTGTGTAGCAACTATCTTATTACCGTTTTCTGGGGTAAGTCAGGTACTGGCAAGTCATCTGCTCTAAGGTTAGCAAGCGAAATGTATGATTGCCCTACTCTGTCTTCTACAGCGACCTACGCTGGAATCAGGAACCATATAGAAAGCTGTCGCATCTCTGTAGACGACAATGGTGAAGAGTCAGAAGAGAACATCATTATTTGTATAGATGATTGCAGCGAGAACACTTTCAAGGAGGAAAAAATCTATACCCTCTTAAAAACAGGAACTTCTATTTCTAATGCAAAAACTGCAATCAGCAGCGCCGAAACTGGTAAAAACCAATCTTTCAACTCAGCGTGTCCAAAAGCCGTAAGCACTTGCGATCCTTTCTGGACACTCCCTGAATTTCACGAAATCCGAAGGAGGATAATAATAATTCCTACAGAAAAAGAAAATCGAGATTTCGTTGATAAAGAAATGCTGGTTTTCAATGAGGGAAGCGACTTCCCTCTAGCAGACGTGATTCGTAATTTTTGGCTTGAGAAGCAAAAAGAATTCAAAATCCTCCTAAAAAGACTTCGTGGTGAGGAAAAGGAGTTGATTGCTTCTATGGCGGTAGTCTATGACATGGAAATCCCTGCTGCTAAGGACAAGGTAAAAGAATATAGGAAATATATTAAATCTATACTATTCAAGCCCGATCCTAAGCACTCGTACATCAACCAATACCTCGAAAGGAAAGAGGCAGAAGCTATGAGGACTAACGAAAAAAGGAAGAAGGATGGAGATGAACTTTTAGTAGCAGTGATTATCCCTGCTGCTACCATCAGGCAGGAATTTAAACAGGGAGTTGAAAATGGAGTTTTTGATTCCATCAATACTCAAACTATTTCTCAAATAATGAGAGAAAAGTGCTATGAGCTGAAAAACCTTTCGGGGTCTTGGTATTGGGTGAAACCTTTCGCATAAGACGTACTTTCTTTGGTTAAGTTGGTGCTAACAGGGTTCCAAGGAACCCTGTTAGACACTTACTAAGTGTCATCCCAAGTACTTTACGATTTTAAAATGGCACCAAAATTACCTAATATCAGAGGAGAAAGCGACTTCCCTCTAATCCCTAATATTGATCTAAGTTCACTGGAAAGCATTGAGGTGATATCTCAATGGGAGCCTTATCAACCTTTTTGCGTCACAGACGTTGCACATACAATAAATCATTATTACACCTTTATTTGCGAGATATCAAGGGACTCAAAACCTCACTCGATCTCATCGAGGGCTGTAAAAATCATTGAATCCCTTTCTATAAGGGCATCCTATCTAGGGTCTCTAGACCTAGCGTCGTCTATTTCTGCTAAAGCCCTTGTCGTCAGGCGGATAAAAGAAAGTCTGATAGCCCAATCCTTCATTGCTAACCTGATGCGCCAGGATGCGACCAAAGAGATGAAAATTCTTTCTCTAAGAGAAGATCGATTCTTCTCTAGTTAGGAAGATCAACTCCAAAAATGTTAATCAGACACGCACTAAGTGCTGTTGAAGAAAAATGATAACTACGAGGTTTATGGTTAAAGCAATAATATTCGGTGCCCTTGTGGCTGCTTTGTACGTACAGACACTGCTGATTATATCGTTTCTGATTGAGCACAATTAGCCAAAATGACAAGAATGGTAAAAAACAAAAATACAGACTATTGGGGGACTCCCTGTGAAATCAAAACGCTCATCAAGAATGTATTAGGGGAGATAAATATCGATCCTTGCGCTGAAGATTTGCTAACTAAGAACATCTGGGCAAATCAGTATTTCACCGTCAAGACTGACGGACTGACAAAAGATTGGGTTGGTAAAATTTACATGAACCCTCCTTACTCCAACCCTGCTCCATGGGTAGAAAAATTCTTCTTTGAATACGAAAAAGGGAATATGAAAGAGGGGATAGGGCTACTTCCTGCCTCTACCGATACTCGATGGTTTGGAGAGGTATGGAAGCGATCGCGAGCTATCTGCTTTTGGTATGGCAGGATTAAATTCTTGGATATATTAGATGGATACGAGGAGAAATATCCGGCAGCTAAAGGGAGTGTTTTTGTCTATTGTGGAAGCGACGAACAAAAATTCAATCAAATTTTTTGCCCTTTTGGAGAAATTATCTCTCGGAACAAAATAATTATGCCTATCAATCATTCTCAAAAATGGCCTCGACGAAAGGGGAACGAAATAACTTCTGCAAAGCTGACAGAAAAAGATGTTAGGGCAATCAGGAGGTGTCTCTATACGCCCTCGAAAGAACTTGCTGATTACTACAAAGTGTCTGTAACAACTATAGATCGTGTAAAAGCCAGAAAGTCGTGGAAGCACGTCAAATAGCGTCAACCACTCAATATATAGAGAAGTTAAGCTTAACTTCTCTCTTTTTATTCCTTTTGCCAATTAAAACACTCATGCAGCATACAATTATTCACGAAGACCCATTCATCTTTCTCGCTGAAATGCCTAGGAGTCGCTTAACTCTAGAAGACGGAAAGCTCCTAAGGAGAACTTCTTTCGCAATAAAATTTTTGCAGGAACTGCCTCCTTTGCACCCATTCATTATTCATTCACAAGAAGAAATCTTGATCTGCATCTTAGATAGTTATGGGGTCAGAAAGAGAGATGTCGAGATGATTCCATCGAAGGTCTTTGTAGAGCTTGATCTCTGTCCCGCCGTGATTGAAATTGATTGTTCACTAACCCTGATGGTATATATCCTGGGTAGTATATCTGGCAAAACCTCTCAAGAGGAGGTTAACGAGATAGTTTCCCAGGCTGCAAGCTTTAAAGCTTGCAGTGATTTTCTAAAATGCAACAAGGCAGTTGAGAAACGTTATATTTCAACCGAAATAAAAATATGAATAGTCACGGCTGAAAACGACTATTCCGCTGAATGAAGGCGCGTGTTGAACTTTATACTATAAATTACTTATATAATTTATAGTATAAATAAAATATCACTCAATAACGTCAACATAAGTGAAGAAAAGAAACCCTTCACCACATCCTAGGCCAATAGTAACCGCACTCATTGCAGTAATAATTGCAATGAGTTTCGTTTTCTATATCTGTGCTACCGCACCTAGGACAGACAATTCTATTCCCAAAAAGTAAATCCACAATTCTTGCAAGTATATTCATTATCAGTCTCTAATATTTCAACGATATTTCCGCACATTGGGCACTCAAGGATACATTCATCTTCGATACTGTCATGCTCCCCCTCGCCACTATTCAAAGTCTGTTTTTGTCCTGACTCTTCTATACCCTTTAGATTCACTCCATTCCTCCAGATTGATTAAGCGTATCTGTATGTTTCTGGCTGTATTCTCATAAGAAAAAAAGAGTTCCTCTGTCTCTTTGACTTCTCGATTAAGATCGGATACCACTTCCTCTATCTTCTTTATTTGCTCAGAATTTGCTCTCATCTTAGCATACAGCACTCCGATTTGAAATACAGTAGTCATAACTCCCCCAAATAAAGCAATTAAGACTCCTACTATTTCCCAGTCGATTGTTCTCATACATTGACTCCGTATCCAAATATTAAAAACGTAACAAAAGAGGAGCAGGAGTCTCTGTTATAGTTAATATGCTTTTCCTCTCAAACCTCCTCCCATAGTCTTAAATAGTATGTATTTAAACCCACCCAACGTGCAGGCTCAAATACAATCTGCCAATAATTGTCGATATATTGACTGAATGATGACGCCGATATTAGTTGTCTGTACTCCAGCCAAACTTTTTTGTAAGAAAGGAGAACAGGAGCCAATTCCCCTGCTAAAATTCCACAATTTCCTGCGAATTTCCAAGTGGGTCGCCCTTCTGTAGTAACCTGAAGGAGAATAGTGTTCTTCCCTTTAGCAATCAGGGGACTGCCATAGCTCTCTTCAGTCAATTCGGCTTCATCTTTGATTATCCACATTACGGCCCTGAGATATCTATTTTTGTGAGATTGTCTGTATAGTCTCCAGGTGGACGAGCAATACTAGATTTTTCCACCCAATAAAGGAGAGGGATCTCGGTCGGGTCTGCGAATTTACTCAGCCAAGTCCCAAAAGCGGCTATAGAAACAGCGTCCGGTACCCTCATTCCTATTTTCTTGATATATCCAGTCTTCTTCACTCCTTTCACCGTTTGATCGACAGGGGACTTGACTCTTACAATGAAGCGTTTCCCTACTATTTGCTTATTTTTGATGCGAGTCTCATCCATGTTTTTCGTATTAGCCTTGTTTGACGTGTTAGTCGGTGTCGAACCTTCGTCCCCTTCTTCTGTCGCCTTATTTATTCGAGGGACGTACACTTTCGCTGTATCAGCTACAGCAACTCTTGTGTTAGCAGCCGTTAGGTCCGCGTCTGTCTGGATCTTTAAGGCGTGGGCAAGGTTGTGAGGTACTGATACAGGGATATAGTATCCTGTCCCTGTAGTAGATATAAGAATTTTGCTTGTGATAGGGAGAGATTTATCCAGCCTCCCTTCGTTAATTTCCTCAAGCTCTGCTTTCGTATTCCCAGTCCCGGCGTTTCCATCAGCGTTCAGCCCCTTCGGATCGACAGCAGGACTATTCTGCTTCTCCTTCTGGGTTGGTCTTTCTGTTGCCATTTATCCTCTTAAAAATATATTCACTATAAATATATATCTTCTAAACCAGCTCAGGCGACGATTAGAGCAAATAAACCAGTGCTCTAATATTAGAGCATTGCCATTCTAATCGATAGAGCTTTTGAACGCTTCATTTAGGAGGAAGTCGAAGTTAACGGGCTTCGACTTTTCTCCAAAATTAAATCTCCTAGTTATGTTTTGCTTAGACTCCGCTATTAAGCCCTGATTTTGATATTTTGTCGCTCTTTCATAATTTCTGACATAAAAATGGCTAAGATACATAGGCTGATGTTTCCGTGGCTTCCATCTGGGAGTGATCTCGCCGTCTAGCTCGCTATAGTATGGAGTCCCTACTGCTTCGACTTCAGTTATCTTTAATAGCACTTCAGATAGCCTAAATGCTTCTTTTTTTGAATTCCCTCTGCAAACTATTTTTCTTCCGTTCTTCAAATCTCGGCTGACAGTAACATTGCCATCAGTAAAGGCGCTAGGCCTAAAAGATGTTTCTAAAAGCTCCCAGGTGAATTTGGAGCGATCGACATTAGGTATCTTAGGGCAATGCCTTGCAAGCGTCTTCCTATTCTCCTTTCCCCAAGGGGTATCTAGAGTGGAGTAGAATACAAGCTCTATCTCAATACCATTACTACTGATAACAGGCTGGTCGTCATTCGTTACCGATACATTTCCTATGTCTCTATTGTCAAGGAGTACTTGATTGGCGTTAATTGATATAACCTGGTTCCTTAGTTCGTCAGGAGTTCCATGGAGATAGACCCTTTCGCTTTGATTACGGTTAGGTTCATAAATGACTGTTTGAGGACTTGCTTGATTAATTGATTGTAACTGCAATTGATCCCATAGATAAGTCATATTAAAAGCGGTATCCCAGAAAGCGTCAGTGAATTCCTCTTTGAATTCCTCAATATTGTTTTGGAGTTGATCGTCTTTTATCGCTTCTATCTTTTGATTCAAAGCTTCAGAGAAAGACCATTCTGAAGCTTCCTTCTCCCCCCATTGATCTATTATCTTAGGGTCGATGCCAACATTTTTTGATATTTCCCTCAACACAGGATCTTTGTACGCTTTTCTAATGAAAGCGCGAGTATTTTTGAAAGCAGCAAGAAAGCCAGCGTTCACTGAACTCTGAGCCATTAGGAGTAACAACTGCTGTGTATCACTTAATATCTCAGCGAAGTAGTCGTCAGCCGTGTTGATTAGTAGTAATTTAGCAGCGACCGGATTTATATAGAAAGCTAAAGCGCCCCCTATCCCGATCGCAGTAATTGAACCTATTTGTTTCCCCAACACTCCGAATACTCTTGTCTGAATAGAGTTGAATAATCCTTCTATTTGCTTATCTATCTGCTCATCTGAGATTTGAAAGTTGAATTCCCATATATAGTCGAATCCTTCCTTGAACCAGTCAAGAATATTTGTTGCAGTGAATTCGATGCTAGCCAAAGCCGTCTTCAACCCTGAAGTTAGGAACCCTAATAAACTTCCTACTCCGCGAACGATAGATGCCAAAAAACCAAGTTCAGTTTGGGTTTGAATACTCGTCGATTGAATGGTTCTCAAGCCTTCGCTATTACCGGTTATAGCCTGCCTGACTTGGATGCCTGAAAATGAATCCCTTGTTAAATTAAATGCCATTGTTTTTAATTATATATTCACTATTTTGTTCTAAGAATTAATACCCCCCTAGTGTGAAAGTCTGCGTTCCGGTGTCGTATTGGGTGATAATACATCCCTGACCTCCATCATTGATAGTACTGGAGGTAAAATGAATAAAACCAGGGGTATTGTGAGGGGTTATTCTAAATTCACCGCCATTAGGTGGTAACGAAGCTACACAAGTACTGTCTTTAATCCTGCCAATCATTGAGGCTATTTCGTCTCCTCCTACGTTCCAACTTTCAACGATAGCTAAAGGAGATAGTTCAGACAAAATTTTGATTAAATCAAAATAAAAAACTAGGATGGGGCGAACTTCAGCCCCAATAACTTCTCCTGCCGAATTCTTAAGTTTTCTTTTAGAGGTCTTATCCATGTCGAGAAAGGTTGTGTCAATATCAACCTTAAAAGTGTATTCTTTTCCTGGTTGATAGCAGGAAAGGCCAGCTAGTTTATGCCCTGTTACGCCTTGATCACTGTCAATACTTTGTGCGAGTATATATTCCCAATCGGAATATATACTTTGCAAGAAAGATAGTGGCAAGTCTTGCCCAAGCTTTGCCCCTGTCCCAACCCATTTCTTAATTTTTAGTGGAATTTCCATATCTCCTCCTGTATCGTCTAAACTCATATCATCTCCTCCTCCAAACAGGAGATATATATCGTCCAATTTGTTAAACACTTGCAGTAAAGCATTTCTGATTCCTGTCATCTCAGCGATCGACTTAGTATCGTCAATCTTGAAATCACTGAAGTTCGTTATTTTTACTGGAGCATTTCCTCCCATATTTTACCCCTCTCCTTCTTTTTATCCAAGAATGTCTTTCTTTATTTATGTGTTTTAGTATAAAATTTTTTTATCTTGAGTGGATACACTCTTGCAAAATTTCATTTATGCAAGTAATTACTTGTATAAGTTATATAAGAAACAGAAGTACACGAGTATCAAAAAGAGAAAATCATGGCAGGGTTATTAAATTCTAGTGGAACAACCATAACTAGATTAGAATCCTCCACGTTGAAGAGCGATCTCATTATCGTGGAGGACGAAATTATCGGTCTTTTTGATGGATTGAGCGACTACAAAGTCGGCATCATATTTGCGGTTGTAGATATAAGACTGCAAGTGAATTTAGCTAGTCTAAACTTAGCTACGGTTCCAGTCATTAGACCAGAGGACAGCAGCGCACGTAAAGTGAAACAAACAATTACGTCAGAATTAGCCAGTGAAAGACTAGGCATAGAACTTAAAGTAAATGAAAAATCAATATTAAGGAAGAGAATTGTTAATTACGGAAAATCAAACACAATTCCTTTGATGTCAAAAATAAGTGGGACAGCAAAATATCTAGGAAGAGGAGACATCCTTTCCGCTTCCTTGGTGGACTTAGGATATGGATTGACGCTAGGTGATGACTATATCGATATTGCCTGTGATTATTTGATAGAATTAAGCGGGTTCAAGATAAACAACGATCTCACTGTGAAGTTTGAAAATGAATAATTTAGACGAGGTAAATAGCGTCAATTCTGCTTCCAGGATTAAAGACATAATAAAAAAACTTGTTACTAACTCTTAAAAATAATGGTGGAATTTGAGAACAGAGAAGAAGAAGCGGAAAAAAAAAGAAGATTTATATTTGAAGCTGCGATCGCCGTTTTCAAAAGGAAAGGAACTCCTATTTTCGCTATACTCCCGCCTAAACCAGCCTTAGACGGAATTCCTACGTATGACGATAGAGGGTTCTACAATAATGATCCTGAAGAAGATTTTCCACAAAGTGATTTCCCAACTATAGAAGAAGTAGAGGAAGCATTAAGGGATCTTGATAGCTCTGACTTGCTCGACGATATCGTGGATGAATGGGGGGAGGAGATGCAAGATTTAATAGATGAACTTGAAGAAGAGATTGAAAATTTAGAAGAAACTGAGGACGAACTTCCAGATGCCATAGAGGAAACCGAAGAGGTCTCGTACGAAGAAGACATCCCTGATGAAGAGGACAGCGAAGAAGACACTAAGGAGAAGTGCTGGATTATATCATTAGGGGTAGGTGATAAAAAAATCACGTTTAGCACTTGCGATAAAAAAATAGAAAAAAAAGACCCAAATAAACCACCAGATATTGATTTAGAAGAAAAAGATACAATAGATCCTCCTATACCCCCGACTGAACCAGGCAGACTGATTTGTCCTATTAACAAAATAATTTTTCGAGTTACCAAGACTGGAAGGTATAAAGAAGAGATTGAGCCTATAGCTGAATATATTGTAGGATGGTTTACGCCGACATTTGAGACCAAATACCTATTAGAGCCTCATGGTATTGATTACAGTATTATTTCTGGGGCGACAGAAAGCTTTACCGCCTGGAACGTAGCGTGGGATTATAGTGAAAGCGAATTCGGCCCAAAGACATCAGGAGGGGCTACTCTTTACGCATCCTCTTTTGGAGAGAGTTCAAACACAACAAATAGTCTGTTTGAAGAGTTTAAGTTATTGTCAGGATACAGCTTCCCTGACAGTGCCACTGATTATCTTAAATTTATAAGAAAAGATGAAACTACTAGGACTCTAATCAGATATTCTTCTGCAAGAAGTGATGCTTGCTATATACTACCGTTAGGAGAAGAGCCTCCTCCTAGCCTTAGCCCACCATCAGTTGAAGAAGTTGATGATTTAATCGTAGAAGAAAAGGACGGTGACAAAATGAGTGATGAATGTTGCAAAGCTACTTTATCTTTGTTGAGGCAAATATATCATGTAACCGGAGGGGCAGAAGATTCCCTATATCCCTCGGAGGTGACAATTGATGAGTCTGACGACGTGATAGAGGTTAACAATATTAAAGAGAAAATCGATCTTCTCTCTCTTCCTGGGCAAAAGTCGAACGTCGATAATACCCTTCTTCAGGGCATAGCAAACGTGACAGGAACAAGTGCAACACCTTTATACCCATATCCATCAGGAGAAGAAGGCGAGCAAGTAAACAACCTTCTAGAAGAGATCCGTGAGAAACTTGCTGTCTTAATAGAAATTGCTAAAGTAACAGGTGCGCTGGAGGGATACGGGAAACTTCCTGAAACGATGATAGGGAATGACCCTAAGCAGATAGACATCAGTAATACCCCTGAGATGCTTTTGTACATTTTTAAATACTTAGATAGCGTTCTAGGGCAATATCCTATCGAAACAAAGATAGAAGATGCTGACATATCAAAAGAGGGGGAGCAACCCGAAGTAATCAAGTTACCTAATATTTCTGAAGCATTAGCTGAACTTTATGGCGTAGCATATACTAACGCTATAAATATAAAAGACAAGCGACTAGAAGTCGCTACTAACGCTGAAATTTATTTTATTAAAAAGAATCTGTTCCAAACAAAGTATATGATTAATTCAATAATTGAATGGCTAGGATTTGAACCTGACCTAACAAGGAAGAAGCTTAAATTCGCAACAAATCCAAAGAAAAGAAAGTATGATGAGTTCCTGGAGCCTAGCGAGAGAAATGTAGAGGTTTTAGAATTCAAGGAAGATAAAAAGAATAAAGATTTTCGGTATTACCTAGACAAGTTACTGAGATCCGCTACTACGATTCAGAAGGCTTTCGGTATTCCTGTAAACCCAGGAGATATCTCTGGCAGCATTTTGAGTTTCATAAAAGGTTTAGGAAACGATCCTGCCGAAGAGTGGAATCAATTCAAAGAGGAACTAGAAGACGGGAAATTCACTGACGACGACTTAGGAAGTGGAGATAACCCCAGAATAAGCAGCCCTACATCAAAGGACGAATCGAATAGCTAGGCACTTTCTGCCTGTAGTAACTCCGCGAATATTTTATGACTATCGGAGAAGCATCAACCTAGTTTATATAATAAAATTATTATATAAAATTATTATATAAACAAAATAATCAAAACCTCAGTTGATATCGACTACAATACAAAAGTATCCCAACCCTAAACCTTGTCAGGACACATAGAAATGGCAGAACTTGAACTAGACGTAGAATATCTCTCTCAGAATGATAATTGGCACAACCCAAGTGGTAGCTGCAATGTTACCGCCTTAGCAATGGTATTGAATAATCTAGGCATAGAACGGTATCCTAGATACAAAGAGTACTCTCAGTTTGAAGATGAATTATACCAATATGCTTTAGACCATAGTTACTCAAGGCATAGCCCGTATGATTTGAGGCAAATTGCGGAAAATTATGGAGCGAACGCCTCCTTCCGCTCGCAAAGCTCTATAGAAGAATTGAAATCGTGGATGGATAAATGGAATCTACCTGTAATTATCCATGGGTACTTCACAAGCTTCGGGCACATAGTAACAGTCGTGGGATACGACGAGAACGGTCTTATTGTGCATGATCCTTACGGTGAATGGTTTTCTACTGGATACCGTAAGGACTTGAGTGGGGCGTATTTACACTATTCGTACGAATTAATCAAGCGGACTTGCCTCCCAGATGGGTTTCTTTGGTGTCATTTTGTCCGGAATCTTAAAGATGATAAAAAGAGCTGAAATTTGCGCTATAATGAGGAGAAATAGGACATACCAAAACAATGCCGGGCAAAATTCAATTAACTAGACATGAAGAAACGATCGCGATGCTTCATAAGATCGCGATCGGTCAACAAAAACTTGTTGATGTTCTCTCGGGAGAAGGAAACACGGTACAGGTGAGTGTCAAAGAGTTGGCAACTCCCGCGGAGGAAGTAAGCCAACTCTTGGTTGGATCTACTGAAATGAAATTCTTCTACGGGCAGGACGGAAGTCCATACCCGGATGAGTTACAACCTCTAGTAGAGCCGTTAAAAAATACCTTCAATTATGAACAAGTCCGAGTAGGCAGTGACCTATTCTATATCGAAGGGGAATACGAAGCTATGAATATTGCACAGCTCCCTACGACCGTATTGGACGACTATAACTCAAATAATGGTACCTCTTACACGGCTAAAAGCAAGACAGAGGAATATCTGCGAATCCCCCTAATGAGGTTTGCCGGCTCAAGGAAACGTCTCGATAGCGACTTAGATCATTTATGGGTAAATACTCAAAATGGAGATGAAATAGACTGGCTAGAACCGCTTGACGCATTCTCTCTTCCTAGCAGTGACCTCATTAAGTTAAGGTACGACGAGGAAGATGGTCGTTATCCAGTTTTGTTCGGAGATAATTTGACTTGGAACGTCAAGATTAAATTCTCTGGGCTTATCAAGGCATATATGCCAGAAGAAATGGTCGACCAAGACATTGCCCAAAATATTTAATAATATTTACTTTACCCCAGAAATTTCTGGGGTAAAGTATGTTAACGCTCTTGAGTGTTGGCAGTGTTATAAATTTCTCGTCAACACCGTTACGTCACCTTTTTGATGGGAGAAACGAATTTATAGTTGATAAATGATTTTTAGAATATCCCGATCAAAATCCAAGCCTTGGGCTTCGAGCCTTTCCAAGGCCAACTCATAACTCAAAGGTTGCTTGCTGTGATTCATTAGTAAATCGATCTCAGTTTTTAAATTTTTTCTTGATTTATAAACCCGATCGTTTACAGCGACAGAATGCCCCAGTATCCTTGCCCTTATCTCTTGAGGTATCCCATATTTCTCTCCTAATTGATTGGCTAAATGTCTAAAAGCATACGCCTGGCTTACTGGGCAATCCATTCTCTTAAGGGACTGAGAAAAGCGATCGCTGAAGCCTCTCACTATCACTTCAGGTTTATTTGAATTAGGTTCATAAATAGGCAGACAAACGTCCTTTAAATGTAATTCATCCCAAATACCTTTATCTGTAACCATCGGACGAGATATCCTTTGTCCAGTCTTGGTCGATGCTCCGAAGTATGTAAACTCGCCAACAACCAATAACATATCTTTGTTGTTAACGTCAGTGATAGCAGGTATTGTCGCATCATCTTTCGCCCAAGGAACTTCCAGATTTTCTACTGCTGCTATTTCGCTCGGACGCAATCCATACATCACACACATCGCAGATACCCATAGCCATCCCCTCCTCCTCTCTGCCACATCTGTAGGTAAAGATGACAGCTCTCGGGAACGAAGCTGATGCCATGAATGAAAATCGTCCCAGCTACAACTCTGCTTTTCTGAGAATATTGTTTGTTTGGGGTTAATTTCATCCAGGGTCTTAATTAAGCTTGCATTCCCAGAGCGACTAGCGACATCCTTAAGGAAATAATAAGCGTCTCTAAAAGATTTCGTCCCCTGTTCCCAGGAGAACAATACTTTTTGAATTCCATTCCAGTCAGGATAAACATCTCGCTTAGAAATTTTTTTAAAATAATACTCCTTAGTTCTTTTGAATGAATTTTGGTCGCTTAAATTGTTGCGATCGCGTTTCCTCCCTGTATTTTTGTGAAACCCATTAAAGTAATTCTCTTCTATTTCTTGGAATATCTGCTCATAAGTCTTTAAGTCGTTCTCGATCTCGCTTATCTCAAGGATTTCTTTATCGTACCAATCCCAGAAATCACTAGCTAGCAAGAAAGTTTTCAGTGCATCAGCCACTTTTTTGGCCTTGCTGACCGCAATAATAATACCTTCTTCAGTGAATTGAGTATTGCAAGCCTTACTACTGCGTTTTCCACTATCTGGGAATACAAATTGGAGTAACAAATATTTATTACCTTGCAATTTCAAGGATACCCCTTTTGGACATTCTTTCTTTTTCCGGTGGAAAAAGGCCAATAAGTCTTCAAAACTTGTATATTGATTTTTACTCATTTTTTACTCACCCGGCTTTATTTTGAGTAAGTAAAATCAACGCTATATCGTAATTACAGGTCTGTCCTCCGCTTCGAGTCCCATCGTTCGCCCTTTGTCAAGTTATGGAGTCTTAAGCATCCAAACCTAGAAGGATGATTCGTTGGCGACTTTTACTCATAATTTACCAAAAAATTGGGGTATGTGCCTCGCCCTTAACGAAGAAAGTGTTGCTTAAGTTTTGCTACAACTCTTCTATACTATTTGCTAGTGCTATCCACTCCTGCACACTTAAATCTTCTGCACGGACTTGAGGATTTACTTTTAACTTTTCTAATAATGGGAAGAGGCGATCGCGTTCAATAACTGCCTTAAGATTATTTCTTAACATTTTCCGTTTACTAGCAAAACCTAATTTAACTAACATTTCCATTTGTTTAGGATTATTTGCCTGGGGTTCTATTAATTGAGGGCGTAGTCTTACTACTGCTGAATCAACTTTTGGTGGAGGATAAAATGCCTTGGCAGGTACATCACAAATAAATTCACAATTTGCTAAATATTGGATTTTTACTGATAGGGAACTATAAGCTTTTGAGTCTGGTTGAGCGCAAATTCTATCTGCTACTTCTTTTTGTAATAATAAGACGATTAAATCATAAGTATTAGCCACAGGTTGGGCAATTGTTCCTAAGAGTTTTTCAAGAATCGGACCGGTAATATTATAAGGTATATTCGCCACAACTTTATTGGGATTTTGGAAAGTAGGAAATTGTGCTAAATTTGTTTCTAAATCTAGGGATAAAATATCTCCTTGTAACAATAAAAAATTTTCTACTCCGCCAATTTTTTTGACTAATTTCTGACATAAATCTCTGTCAATTTCGACTGCAACAACTGACTCTGCTAGAGGCAATAAACGATGAGTTAGAATACCTGTACCTGGTCCAATTTCTAAGACGCGATCGCTATCTGATAATTCAGCAGCTTGAACAATTTTATTAAGTGCTTTTTCACTCCTCAACCAATGTTGAGCAAATCTTTTTCGGGGTTGAATAGTCATGTTGGTTGTTGTTAAAATTATATAGCAGGAAGAAGGGGCAAGAATAAAGTAGGAAATTCTACAAAAAAATTGATAATTTGAAGGAGAATATTTTCTGTTATCCTCTGATTATCTGACAAATAGTTTGGGAGTTTTTCAAATGTTTTATTTGCTGATTTACGATAATTTTATCTTGGTAAAATCTTTACTAGACTTATAAATTTATAAATAGACTTAGATATGAATAGGAGACTAGCTTCAAAATAATTAAGAATTAAGAATTAAGAATTAAGAATTAAGAATTCGGTAATATTAATCATAAATTCTGTCATGTAATATATAGGAGTTCTCATACTCGTCAGGTACGCGCATTATGCCTTCATAAATACGGTAAGTTTTAACGCTTACTACTTATAGTAATCCACGCATAGGTTGTAAGATTTTACCGTAGGGGGTTGGTCTCCAAATCCCTTGGCGCTTAGGTTTGGAGACCAAACCCCTAGAGTTTTTTCTCACGAATGATTTCTTATGGCTATACTTCAGGTATAATAAACGTTGTATATAAATATAGTCATATATAGTTAGATATAGTCTTTAGAAATTTGGGCGACTATTGACATAATCTAACTTTGTCGGTAATAATAGAAAATTAAAGAGTCTCAAGAGTCAGTGATCTGAGTTCAATAGGGTGAAATTCCTGGACTGACAACTGATAACTGATAACTGATAACTGAAATGACACGCTACCTCTAGACACATAAGAACATAAGTCCAAGCCTCTGTATTATAACCAAGTAGAAATCGAATCAGGGAGATAATCAAAAAAGAGGAAAAGAAAAAGTAGTCCCAAATGTCTTTGACCATGGGATAGAGGAGCCAGTGCGCCCTTGCGGGTCCCCCGACTTGAAGCAACTGGCGTGGTGTTGTAGTGCCTCCTCCGGAGGAGCTGCGCTAACACGAGCGTCAGGGTAACACCTGCAAAATAAGGATCAGTATCTATAGAAGCACCAAAAACATCTATTTTCATAATAGACATTTCCAGAATTTTGTATTGAATAACAACTTTACAGGAGATTATAGTAAATTCTCAAAATCTTCAAAGTTTCCTAAGTATTATTTAGATGCAGGGGTATTAATAGCATTTTAAAAAAATAATTTTACCAATAATTAAAGACGATAAAAAGACTTTACAGGAGATGTCAATTTGACTAATTAAGATAAGTGATGAACCGTGCCTTTTCTTGCCTTATGCATTCTGTCTTCCCGCTACATTTCAGTAAAATGTTTATACAATAAATGATGGATAAATTGATAGCGATCGCCTACTCTTTGCAATAATAAACGACTCGCAGCATAATTGAGAAAACGACGATAATTCCAGGGAATATGTCCATTAAAAAATAGAATAATCCGCAGCACAAAATTTTTTAGTCCGGGCAAACCAAAAAACATCCCAATAATTACACCTCCAATAGAACCACTAATTAAACCTTGGTATAAATCGAAAACCAAGGTAAAAATAAACCCAAAAATAAACCCCCAAAATAACACACTAATCAAATTAACAATTAACTGATATGCCTGTAACTCGCCGTTAGAATCTAACCAAGCTGGCCGTAGTTTTTCTATTGTAAATTCCTGACTGTTATCTGCGGCCATTCGTTGTGCTAGCCATGCTAACCATCGTCTTGTCTGTTCCGGCAGTGGTTCTCGGCCTTTAGAATACCAATTATAGTTATTATCTCGCCCTAATTGACGACGAATATAAGCATTTAATAAATATTTTTCTCTTCCCTTTTGAGAAGTAATTCTTCTCCAAGCAGCAATTAAAATTTCCTCATAAGCTAAGGTCATCATACTTAACATTAATGGTATTTCAGCTAAGTTTAATAACTCTGGTTCATCCTGAAGATAATGCCAAAGTTCTCTACTACTAGCTGCTAATAAATAATCTTGAATCTGACCTGTGGTTAAAGGCTGTAATAATACAGCAGCATTTAATTTAAACTTAGTCCGACAATTTTTATAAGCGGTAAAACTACTGCAAATAACTAAGTCCTTTGGTTGCAAATATACTGATAATTTATTAATTTCTTCTAAGCAACTTTTAGATAATTCTGGAGATACTCGATCAAATCCATCTATTAGAAGTGACAATTGTTGATTTTCTAACCAATCTCTAATGACCTTTTTGGGTATCTTGTACTTAAATTTAATTTGATTAACTAACCAATCTAAAATATCCTGATTTTTATTTTGCCATGCCGAAAGGTCTAATAATACTGGGATTGATGTTTGTGGTTCTTTTTCCGCCCGAATTACTAGCTTTCTAGCTAATTCTAGTAAAGTTGTAGTTTTTCCACCCCCAGGATTTCCTAATATAAGTAATTTTCCTTTCATTCTGTCAAAAACTTGGATAATACTTATTTTTTCTGGTAGTTGAAAACTAGGGCGCTTTCCTACTTTTACTTCTATATCCCAAGAACGTTTTAACTGTTGGGGGGGTCGCTGACGAACAAGATTAACTATCACTGCATGGTGTAGAGACTGCGATCGCAGTTGCAGAACTTCTCTTTTAACTGTATTTAATAGTTTATCGCGATTTCTTTGCACCTTCGTATATTTCTATTGTTAGATGATTGAGTTAGCTGTTATATAAGCATTTAGCTATCAGCAGTCAGCTATTCCTTTCCTTCGGAATGCTACGCAAACAGCAATTAGTAATGAATAATTACTTCTAAGGTTTTGTCCTCAGGCCCATAGCAGTAACTTTTTATTATTTTTCAATTTCAAAGGTTGTTTTTACCTTTCCCAAAATTAATAGCTGAAGTCCGCAGTTCCGACCTAGGAGGCTAACTAATAGCTGATGGCTGTTAGCTCCGCATTCCACAGGAAATGCTTACCCTGTTATTTTGATTTAACTATATTTATAGTTAAAATATTAACAGCATATATCAGTCTTAATAGGTAATAGTGATACTTGTGATCAAAATGCAAATTAGCCAATAAAGTGAACATAAAATCTAGTGTATAAAGGGTGAAAAATTATGTCATTCAACATAGGACAACTAATCGTTACAGGAATAACTGGCCTTGCTAGTGCTACCTCTGTTGCTTATTTCACAATTCAGTCTGATTCGTCACAATTTACTACTAATTCTTTACAGACACAAAAATTGGATAGCAACCTAGTTTCACTGGCTCCTAAACATCAACTAAAATCTTCATATTCAACTCCTAATTCCTCAGATTTAGTTAGTCAAAATTCTAGTCCCGTTGTGATTACACCATCAACATCGGGATGTAAAGTTAGTATGGCCATAGTAGATGATCCTGAACCACCTCTAAATGTTCGTAACAGTCCAGAAGTTAGAGAAGGCAATAAAGTTGCTCAACTTAACAATAATACCTTTGTTTCTGTCGCAGATGAAAAATCTGGCTGGCTACAAATTACCGATCCAGTTATAGGTTGGGTTGCCAAGAACCGGACTCGTAGTACTTGTCAGAGAGTAGATAAGACTATTACTTTTTCTCCAGAAAGTGACACAGCTATTGTTAGAGGGGAGATGATTGGTACTGGTAATCATAATTATCGGGTCAGGATGATCCAGGGTCAGACCATGACTATCAAAAATTTTGGGGATGTATTTCCGGCAATTATTAGTCCTGATGGCCAACTTATGGCAAGGGAACCTAATATTAAAGGTAATGAAAATGAATGGACAGATACTGTGCCTATTAGTGGAGTATATACTTTAGAATTAGATTCTAATTTCCGTGGATTTGAATATGAATTTTTAGTAGAAATTAAAGAAAATAGGAAATAGGGAATAGGGAATAGGGAATAGGGAATAGAAATAGGGATTTGTAGCAAACATTTATCAAACTGCTGTAATAATTATTGTTGTAGTGGAGTTCGCGTAATGGTGAAGATATTATTTTTTAATTTCTCCCACACTCCCCATCTCCCCATCCCCCCATCTCCCCATCTCCCCATCTCCCCTACTCCCCCAGTCAATAAAATGGGGGATTTTAATTATAAATTCTGTGCCTTTTTCTAGAGCAGAAATACATTCTAATTCCCCCTCGTGGTGTTCAACAATAACTTGATAGCTAATTGCTAAACCTAATCCTGTACCTTGACCCACTGGTTTTGTGGTAAAGAAAGGGTCAAATATTCGCTTTTGTACTGCTTCACTCATACCCATACCATTGTCAGTTATCCTAATTGTTATTTGATTTTCTGTCTCTATCTCTGTAGTAATAGTAATTTGAGGAAGGGAATTGCTTGATTCTTTTCTGATTGGTTGTACTGCATCAATAGCATTACCAATAATATTCATAAATACCTGGTTTAGTTCGCCGGGATAGCATCTTACTTTGGGTAATTGACCGTAATTTTTAACAATTTTAATTTCCAATTCATGGGGTTTAGCTTTGAGATTATTTTGGAGAATCATTAGAGTAGAATCTATTCCTTCATGTATATCTACATTCTTAACTTCTGATTCATCAAGGCGAGAAAAATTGCGTAAAGATGCTACAATTTCTTTAATTCGATTAGCCCCTATTTTCATAGAAGTTAGTATTTTTGGCAAATCTTCAACTAAAAAATCTAAATCTACTTCTTCTATAATATCTGTTACTTCCGGAACAGATTCTGGATAATATTGCTGATATAGTTTAATGATATTTAATAAGTTTTCAGCATATTCTTGAGTATGGTCTAGATTGCCATAAATAAAGTTAACAGGATTATTAATTTCGTGAGCTACTCCTGCTACTAACTGACCTAAAGAAGACATTTTTTCTGTTTGAATTAGTTGGGTTTGAGTCTGTTTTAATTCTTCTAAAGTTTGAGCTAGACGTTGATTTTTTTCGTTTAATTCTTGGGTGCGTTGCTCTACTTTTTTTTCTAAAGTATCGTAAAGCAAAGCATTTTCTAGAGAAATAGCTGCTTGGGTGGTAATCATTTCTAATAACTGTAATCTTTCTGGGGTAAATGCACCTGTTGTTAAATTGTTTTCTAAGTAGATAATACCGATAAGTTTACCTTGCTTGATAATAGGAGTACATAATATAGATTGAGGTTGCTTTCGTTTGAGATAGGGGTCGTTTACCCATGTTGCTTCTATAGTAGCGTCATCGAATACCTGGAATTGTTGGGTTCGCCACACATAGTTAATTAATGCTTGGGGTAACTCTTGAGTTGCTGAAATGGGTATGACCGGACGCTCAAAATTTTGTAAATACTGCTGAGGATCTACAACATGAGTTATTGCTTCTAGAATTAACTGCTGTTCTTTGAGTAGGATAAGAGCGCATTTTTGGGCACCAGCATTTTCCATCATCAGTCGAATTAATGTTGATAGTAAGTTTTCTAGTTTTACTTCTCCAGATAGAGTTTGATAAGTTTTGAGTACAGTTGATAGATCGAGGATATTTTCTCTGTTGGTGCTTGGTATCTGGGAAGTTGCCAGGGAGTCGCTATTTTCAGAGGAGCCAAGAAAAACTGATGTTAGTAGTTGTGGGTAGCGTTTTTCTAAATCTTTGACTTTTGTTAGCGCTCCCCAATTAATATATCCATAGTAAGCTTCTAACATATAGGTTTTGGCAATTTTGCTTTTACCCCACTCTAGATAGAATTTGGCACAGAGTTCGTTTGCGAGAGCTGCTTCTTGGATATATTTGTTTTCTGTAGCAAGGGCGATCGCTTGTTCGTAAGTTTCTATCGCTTCGAGTTTTTTTCCGAGTATTCTTTGTTTTTCTGCTGTTATTAAATAATATTTATGGGAGTGGTTTGTTGGTGCGTGTTTTGCCCAAAACTTCATTTTTTCTTGATTAGCAGTTACTTCTTCTAGTATGTGCTTTAGTTGTTTAGTTTCTGCATCTGAGTAATAAGCTAATTTAGCTAGTGAGCTATAAAAGTAATATACAGGAAAATAAAATAACCCAGTTACACCGTTAACATATTCTTCTGCTAGAATTGCATAATCTTTTGAGCTTTGAAAATTTCCCAAGAAATAGGACAGAATTAATTTATTGAAGTAAATTTGAAATAAAGCATAGCGGTCGTTAATATTTTCATAGAAAGGAATAAATTTTGTCTCATTAAAAGCACTGCCTGATAATAATTCAGGATTTTCTGTCTCCCCAAGTAAATTCAGTACAGCTTGATGATAAATCTGATTATAATAATAATTATTTTTTTGTTTAAGCTGCTTTAGAGAATTGCTATAATTTGCTATTTCTGACTCTAGTTTATTTAGAGATATACCTGCTAAGTAAGAGTAACCACAGTAGTGAAGAATGCTATAAGCAGCATACTCTAAATCTCCTGTTTCTAAACCAATTTTATAAGCTTCAAGCAAATAAGGAAAAATTTCTTGAACATGATTTTTCCAATGTTCTATGGCATTGTAAACCACTTGAAATACTTTCGTTTTGAGGTGTTTACTATGAAATTTTTCGAGCAACTCACAGGCAAGTCTACCAAACTGATATCCTATATCTATCTCTTGTTCTACACTACATAAAAGTAAACCATAATTGGCACAAAAAAAAGCAAATAATGGAGAAATACCTACTTGTAAAGATAGATCAATTGGTTCACATATAATCAGTGGTAATAGTTCTGGTTTACCAACAAATGTCAAAGAAAAAATTGATGATAAAATCTGCATTGCTGCTAATTTTTGTTGGTCTTGTATCAATGGTAAATTAATCAGTTCATCAATATTTTTTCCTTTCAATTTATCCTTAGTTGTTTGCAAGCATTTTTGAATATATGATTGAGTTGGATTTTTGGGAAAGCTAATACCAAGAAGTTCTAAAACAGATAAACTAATAGTTAAAGCTTCTTGTAGTTTACTTAGAGCAATGTAGGCTTGTATTTTAATTTCATAGATGTTGACTTTATCCAAGAGATTATTAGCTTTTTCTAATACAATATCAACTAACTTCTCCATTTCTTCAAAATCACCATTCAAGTAGGTAGCTTCTGCTCCTTCTTCATATAATGTCAATGTTAGTTGATATTGAGTTGACCAACTATTTTCAGTTAGTAGATTTATCCCTGTATTAAAATAAGATATTGCTGTTTTATAAGCAGTAGAAACTTTAGCCTTAATTCCAGCTTTTAAATTTAAACTTGCTAATTCTTCCCTAGCTTCTGCTTCTGTAATTAATTCCACACCATAATTGAGTTGATTGACAATTTCAAATATTTTTTCTTCTAGTTGGTCATCCGCCGTACTATTTAAGAGTAATCTGCCAATTTTCAGATGAATCTCTTGTTTTTTCTGTTGTGGAATTAGACTATAAGCTGCTTGTTGAACCCGGTCGTGGAGAAAATGATAAATTGGTGTTTGTAAATCGGTTATTTCAGGCAAACGATCGTCATTTTCTCCCTGATAAAATTTATAGGTTTCGTCCTCTGGCAAAATCAATCCTTCTGATAAAGCATTCCACAAAATCAACGCAGTTTCTGACAGATGTTTTTCAGAAACAATAGATAGAGTTTTTAAATCAAACTTGTTACTAATACAAGCTGCTAATTGCAATATTTCCTGAGTTGAAGGGAGTAATTTTTGTATTTGGGCAGCCATTAATTCTATTACATCTCCCCTTGCTGCCAAAGTTTTAATTTCTGGCAAGTTGAACAACCATTTATCCTGTTGATAATTATAAAAAATTAATCCTTCTTTGTGGAGAGACTTGATAAACTGATTGCTAAAAAAAGGATTACCTTGAGTTTTTTGATAAATTTGTTCGGTAAGTAGTAGTGATTCCTGTGGAGAATAATTGACAGTATCAGCCACTAAATTATTGAGTGCCCACTGACTCAAAGGAGTGAGAATAATTTGATTAACAACAGCACCTATTTCTTTGATTTCCTCAACAGTTAATATCAAAGGATGTCCAGAATTTACTTCATTATCTCGATAAGCTCCTATCAGTAATAAATAGTTAATGTCAACTTTTTCCATTACCAACTTCATCAACTTCAACGAAGCTAAATCTGCCCATTGTAAGTCATCAAGAAATATTACTAAAGGATGTTCAGCTTGAGCAAATACAGAGATAAAATTTGAGAATAATAAATTGAAGCGATTTTCTGCTGCACTTGGAGATAGTTCCGTGGCCAGGGGTTGTTTGCCAATCAATAATTCTAATTCGGGAATTACATCAATTATAGCTTGTGCTTCTTCTCCTAATACTTGTTGTAATTCAGTAGCGATCGCCTGTAACTTTTCTTCTGGTTCGCTTAAAATTTGCTTAATCAATTCTTGAAAGGCATTTAACCAAGCATAAAATGGAATATTTCGTTGAAATTGGTCAAACTTTCCAGAAATAAAATAACCTCGTTTATTGAGGATAGGTTTGTGAATTTCATTAACTAACGCTGATTTTCCAATACCAGAAAATCCCCCGACCAACATCAGTTCTATTTTAGATTTATTTTTGTTACAAATGCGGTTAAAAGCTGTTAGTAATATCTCGATTTCTTGTCCTCGCCCATAAAGTTTTTCCGGTATAATTAAGCAGTTGTTATTATCTTTTTCTCCCAAGTCAAATAATCTGATTTTTCCAGTACTTTCCCACTCAGATTGACATCTTTCTAGATCGTGGCGCAATCCTGCTGTTGTTTGATAACGTTCTTCTGGTATTTTTGTCATCAATTTCAGCACAATAGCATTGAGAGCTGCTGGTAATTTTGGATTTAGCTTAATTATAGATTGTGGTTGACGAGCAATGTGAAAATGAACTAATTCTATAGGATCTGTTGATTGAAAAGGGAGTCTTCCAGTCAATAATTCATAAAATGTAATTCCCAACGAGTAAAAATCACTGCGATAATCAATACCTCGATTCATCCGCCCAGTTTGTTCGGGAGACATATAGGCAAGAGTACCTTCAAGAGTATGAGGATTGCGTATTTCTGGAGTCTCTTTAGGTAACTTAGTAGTACTACTAAAATCAATTATTTGGATTTGTTTAGTTTGGGGATTAATAATAATATTATGAGGTTTAATATCTTTATGAATAATCTGATGTTGGTGTAATATTTCTAGTGAATTAACTATTTGCAGAGCAATGTGAAAAAATTGATTAATGTATGTAGAAAAGCTGTTGAAATTAGAAGTATTTTGATTGTTGATAAATTGATTTAGAGAGATACCCCCAAAATCTTCCATTACTAATATTAAACGTTGCTCAAATTTTTCCAGAGCAAGCATTTTTACTATTCCTGGAAAATTCAAATTTTTGATAAGTGTGTAAGCATTGCGATATCTAGTCAATTCGTTGAAATTAGGATAGGGATGATGCGACAGCTTCAGGATGACTGGTTTTTGGTATGACTTTCCCTTAGCACGATGAACAACAGTGCGATCGCTGACGTATATTTTTTCTACGAGTTCATAGTTAAGTATTTTGTGCATCAGCAAACCCTAAATTTTTAATAAATATCCTATAGTATTATACCATTTTGAAAAAAGAATGTTACAAGTAGTAAGCAGTATTAAAATAATTTATAGGAAATATTATTGGACGAAAAAGATAAATTACTACTATAAGGTTTCAGGAAACCGAAAAATTATGAAAAATGACTGCCAGAATCATAAAACCCAGATGGGTATTGAACTTGTAGCTTGTTAAATAGATACCAAATGGCTTCTATACAGTTATCGCAATCTTTACTTCCATTCAATGCACATATAAAATGTCGGAATATCCCAAGATTTTTCCCACTCTCATTCTTCCTTTCTAGTGATATCATGTCCGTTGGGGCGCGTTTGTGTAAACCCAAGAGTGAATATAGCAATGTGCGCTGGCATATTTACAAATTACAAGAACTGTCCAATAGCTAAAAGCCTTATATTATCGGTTTTTTATTCCCCCTTCCGGAGCTGTTGCCTCACAGGAGTGCGCATTCCGCAAGCGAGCTGGCGTCGTCGCGGGGTCGCACCGCTGTTGCCAGATGAGCTGTTGCCTGCGCACAGCGCTATATCTGGAAATTTAAGTTTTTTTCTTGCTCTTAAGCATTCCTGCTTCTTTCCTCTTCCTTCTTCCCTCTTCCTTCTTGCTTCTTCCTTACCTTAGCTATACAATACCGATGCTACCGGACATGATATGACTCCTGAATTATACGATCGCTAATTATCCAGATACTAATATCATGTTCGGTTGAATACTTACACTTTGGAGGAAGGAAGGCAGAAGGCAGCGGGAGCTGGAGGCAGAAGCGGTGCGACCCCGCGTCGGCGTCAGCTCGCTTGCGGAATGCGCACCAAGAGAGGGAAGAAAGGGTTAAAAGGGATCAAGTTTTTTTATAACTGATTATCCGAACATGATATAAGATACTATATGAGATCAAATCCGTTTAATTCGGTATAAAAAAATGTTCCATCTGACCGCCATTGCCAAATCTTTCTTGACCTCCCCTACTCCCCTACTCCCCTACTCCCTATTTCTTGGTTTAACTCTTCTTGAACTCGTTCCCATTCAGTTTCAACTAGAGAAAGAATTTCAAGAGCTTTTTTTAAATTAAAATCTGCTCCAGACTCAATCACAGCACGAGTCATGTGCTCTAATTCTTGACACAATTGAGAAAAATTAATTGCTCCTAGTAAAGCACTACTAGACTTCAGAGTATGAGAAGCTCCTTTTAATGCAGTATAATCATGTTTTTTGATAGATTTCCTCATAATATCCATGTGCTTATTACCATCAACAAGATAGTCTTGTATCAAAATAATTAGAGTATCTGGTTCATCATCATAAAGATTGCGGAAATCTTCTAAAGTTTTGGGATTTATCGCTGATTTTTTCTCATCTTCTGCTTCTAATATATTCTCCAATAAATCTAAATCTGTAGCTATAGCTCGATCGCTTTCTGGTGAATTCTCTAAATCAATTAAATTTTCGTCAACTGCTGCCAATTCTTGTAAACCTGCTTGAGAAATAAGCTTGATTTCATCATCATTACTGGGAAGCAAACTACTACTTGACCCTGGAGTGGGAAATGTATTCTTAACTAATGCTGCTTCCTCCAACTGAAAGTTGGATTTTACTTTACCGTTGATAAATTTCTGCTGCTTATAAGTAACTGGTTTCTTCGGAGGATCTCTTTTGACCAATGCTGAATCATTTCTAGACGTTGATTTCTCCTTTCGTATTGGCAACTTGCACCTGTTGAGAGCTTCCACTAATTGATCGCGACGAATTGGTTTGGTCACATAATCATCCATACCAGCATTGAGACATTTATCACGATCGCCCTGCATAGCATTAGCTGTCATCGCAATTATCCAAGGACGTTTTTCTTCTGGATAATCTTGATGAATACGACGAGTGGTCTCTATCCCATCCATCTCTGGCATCTGTACATCCATTAAGATCACATCATAGGGTACTCGCTTGAGAACCTCTAAAACTTCTATTCCATTAGCAGCTACATCTGCACGATAACCGATTCTTTCTAGTAAGTGTATTGCTACTTTCTGATTAATTACATTATCTTCTGCTAACAAGATACGGAGATGAGAGCGATCGCTACTTCTCTCGCTAAACTTTTGAAAATATTTCAGACCTAAACTAGGAGTTTTTGTACTAACTGTTGCATCTGCTGTAGTACCAAATACTTGCAATAAAACATTATAAAATTGAGACTGTTTCACTGGTTTATTCAAAAAACCAGCTAAATTAACTTTTGCCTCTTGTAGTTCTCGGAAAATTTCTGCCTTGCCGAGATAAGTAAACATTAATAAGGGCAAAGATAACAAACTATTTTGCTTGGCATTTTGTTCAGCTTCCAACTTCCGAATCTTTCTCACTAATGTCAACCCATCCATATCTGAAAGATTCATAGCAATAATTCCTATATCAAAATCTCTTCTCTGGTTCAACCAGCTCAAAGCTTTTGTACCAGAATCAGCAATTATAGGTATCATTTCCCATGAATTAACTTGTTGTTTTATTACCTCTTGATTAACAAGATGACTTTCCACAACTAATAATTTTTTACCTTTTAAGAAACTATCAATTCCTTCAGAAGAAGGAACTGTAATTGCTGCGGCTTGAATCGTAAAATAAAAGGTTGAACCTCTATTAACTTTTTCAGGTTTAACAAAGTAAGGAGGTGGAGAACCTGCTATATTTACTAGAGATTCATTAGTATTTGAATTGGCAATATTTACTTCGTTTTCTCGGTTATTCTCATTAGTTTTTGACTGAATATTTTCCCTATTTTCTTCTGTCAATTCATCTATTTCTTTCTGCTGAGAAATCACCCACATTTTACCGCCCATCATTTCACTTAAACGTTGACTAATGGCTAATCCTAAACCTGTACCACCATATTGTCTAGTTGTAGAAGCATCTACTTGGGAAAAAGCTTTAAACAAGCGGTACATGCGGTCTCGAGGAATACCAATACCTGTATCTTTCACCGCAAACTGAATGTCATAAGTACCTGTGATTTTACTAGGAGCTTCACAATTAGATATTTGCTCGTAATCTATATCTTCTAATCGATCATTTTGACTAACTTTTCGAGCCGTTACAGAAACAACCACTTCTCCTTTTTCTGTAAACTTCACAGCATTTCCTAGCAAATTAACCAACACTTGACGCAGCCTTGTTACATCTCCCACAATCATTCCTGGTACAGAATTATCAATTAAACAAGCAAGCTCTAAATCTTTATGTGCTGCCCTCGGTGCTAATAATTCTAACGCCTCTTCAACACAGTTCCTAATATCCAAAGAACTTTGTTCTAATTCCAATTTACCAGATTCTATTTTAGTAAAATCAAGAATATCATTAATAATAGTTAAAAGCGCATCTCCACTGGTGCGAATAGTCTCTACAAAATCTCGTTGTTCTGAAGTTAATTCCATATCTAATAGCAGACTTGTCATCCCAATTACACCATTCATTGGGGTGCGAATTTCATGACTCATCATTGCTAGAAATTCACTCTTAGCACGGTTTGCTACTTCTGCTGCTTGTCGAGCTTGTTCTAGAGCTTGATTTTGAGCTTCCAACTGTTGTTTATGAGTAACTTCTGACTCTAATATTTTCGCCTGAGCTAATGTTAACCCTACCTGAGCGGCGACATCTTCTAATAAGTCTATTTCATCCTTAGTCCACTGACGCATATAATCACATTGATGCAAATTAATAATACCATTTGGCTGTCCTTGATAAGAAGTGCGAACTGCCAACATTGACCTAACATTTAGCCTCCGATACATCGGTGCAGATGATTTTAATAAAGGGTCTGAAAATATATCTGGAGTAGCGATCGCTTTGTCTTCTGATAATAATGTTTCTGTATGAGAATTGTAAGTAACTACAATATCTAAATCTAAAGTTGATTCATAACCAGTTTCCAAATATTCAGCAACACAAGGGAGATGAGGATAAGGTTGAGAAAGATAATTATGAATTGAACAACGGTTGACTCCAAATACTCGCCCAATTTCGGTAGCAGTAGTCTGAAAAATTTCTTTAGTGTCTAACCTAGAGCGAATTTCTTGAGTAATTTGTTTGAGCAATAAAATATGCTGATATTTTTTCTGCAAGGTTTCTATAGCATCTTGTCGCAACAATTCGCCACCGATATAAGTCGCCATTAACTTTAAAACTTCTATATCTGTTGAACTCCATTTATTCTTCGCAAGACGACTGCTAAAACTGAGAGTGCCATACATTCTTCCCAAAACAAAAATTTTAGTGCCAAGATAAGATTCTACGCGACGCACAGTATATGCTGGATGATGTCGCCACTGAGAATTTCTCGCAGATCCGATCGCTAGAGGTTTATTGGAGCGCAATACTTCCCGATCGAATGTCTGCTCAATGGCGAAAGCGTCTCCTTTGGCTATTCCAAATAAGAAATCTTCTGGTAAGTGAGCCGCAATGACCTCATAACGTTCTCCTAAAACTTTTCCTAATAGTCCTATATCCATGCCAAACCGACGGCATCCCATGTCTAATAATGCAACTATTTTGCTTTCAAAAGAGTTATCTGCGTTAGTAGTAACTTCATATAATTCTCTAATTGCTTTTTCATTAGCTTGCAAATTTTCTTGGGTTGCTATCCTCGCAGAAATATCGCTAAGGGTACTTACCATACCAGTAATATTGCCTTTGCGGTCTGCTACCAATGTACTATTCATTTCTACTGAACAATAATTCCCATTTTTGGTTAACCACTTCAATTGATAGCAACCTGCAACTAATTTTTTATTACTAGCAACCAACTCTATATTTTCATTTTCTTGGGTATTCTCTGCTGAAGAATTTAATTTATTTCTATCTTCTGGGTGAATGAACTCTAAATAATTTCTACCTAAGCTATTTTCACAAGTAAAACCTGTAATTTTTTCCCAGGTCTCATTTAAGAATATTAAATTACCTGTAGCATCAGTTTTCAAAGCTATCTCTTGAATATTATTAATTATTTCTGTGTACTGTTTGACTTGAGATTTTAGTTTGATTTCTGTTTCTTTAGACTGAGTAATATCTATCAAACTTCCCACCATTCTCACTGGTGTTCCCGATTTCCATAATGCTTTTCCTCTGTCTATAACCCAGATAAAACTATGATCTTTGCGTTTTATGCGATATTCTATTCGGTAGGATAAAGATTTATTTGCTAAATGTTCTTGAACAGCTGCACTGACTTTGTTGATATCTTTTGGATGAATTCTATTTAACCATTCATCAATTTTATGGGAAATTTCATCATCTCTATAGCCCAACATTTTTTTCCACTGAGATGAGTAAAATATTTCATTTGTTTTGATATTCCAATCCCAAACTCCATCTTGATTTCCTTCAATTGCTATAACTGTACTTTCTTCTGTTTTGAGATGAATTTTTTCTAAATTTTCCCGCTCTATAACAGATTGCTTTAGTTTTTCATCATTTTTTTGCAATTGAATAGATGTTTTTTCTATATAATTATGAAAGCGAATTAATGATTGATATAATGATTTAGGTAAAAGTATTTGTTGAATGATTTTTGTAGTAGTAATAATATTAGTTGTCTGGCCTGTGGGAGCTTGTACAATTAGAGGCAGCAGATAATAACTTTTTTTCATTAAACCTAAAGCTACTTCTACACTGGCCTGAGAACGGACTAGCATTGGTAAAGTATTACAAACTGTCTCAGCTTTAGTTTTATTAAAATCTATTTTTAATGCTTGTAATTGTACTATATCTCTACTGCTAATTGTCCCTAATATTTTAGTCGATTTCTGACTTTGATATGGATTTTCTTTGGTTTCAGTAATCAGAATATAACTAATATTATGGGTAAACATCAGTTGGGCAATTTGCCGAATTGAGAAAGAAGATGAAGCTTGAATAATTTGAGATTCAGAGATTTGTTCTAATTGATTAATTTGGATTAAGTTAGTTGGTAAAGTTAAGGATGAGTCAAAGGTTATTTTGTTTGCATTATTGTGAGCTTCTAATTCTTGTTTTTGGGATGCGACCTTAGTACCATTTTTATTATTAGTACCATTTTTATTAATAGATGCCTCCCCTTGCCTGTTGACTATTAAATTTAGACTCTTGTTATTTGTCTGAGGCAGATCGAAGATTAAACTGCGGGTAGTCACTAGGCCAATAAGCTCTTCTGAGTCATTAACAATAGGTAAATGGCTGATTTGATGCTTTTCTAATATTGCGAGGAGAGCAAAGATATCTGGAATTTCCGATAGTCGGGCTGTTATTATAGATCTAATCATAATTTGAGCAATGGGAAATCCACTTAGGGAAGCGCTAATAGAAATTAGCTGTACTAAGTCTCGCTCAGTAAATATACCAATGATTGGCCCGAAAGATTGTAGCTTTGTATCTTGAGATTTGGAGCCATTACTTTGGCTTTGAGATTCTGTAGTGCGATCGCTTTGTGGAGATATTTTTACTACATGAGAAGGAGAGGATGATTCTACAATTAACACACAACTTGCACCTGTACTACTCATATAGATAATGACATCTTCTATAGGAGTTTCTGGTGTAGCGGTAAAGGGACTATAATTAATGGCCTGACTGATGGAGGGAATAAACATATTAGATGACTCTGATGATGTTTGAGCAAAAATATAACGATGTAGAAATTAGTACCTAATAATGCAAGTTTGAAGATTTACTTTTGTCTGACTGATATAACTTTTCTGTCATAGTTACCTCAATTTCCAGAATAATTTTTAACTAATGCTAATTTCTACATTTTGCAGCTATTTATGATCATGAGGGACTTTGAAGCTCTATTAACAACTTGCAAACTCCAAAGTAATACCTCTGAAATTAATCATAGAGGTTTCAAGCCTAGTTTATCTAGGATAATTCTTGTAAAACTCAAAACCAAATAAATTACAATACAGAAATTATCAATTTATCTAAATTTTTGCACCAGTTAATTTTGACTTCTTTCTGTAAAATATCTACTGTACACCCTGTTAGAAACTTCTCTTTTGGACAAATTGTCAATTTCAATTATAGTACTTATACTACTTAAAGTAAGCCTGCACTTTATAGCTTAAATTAATTATGGCTGAAGCTTAATGCTGAAAAAATATGCAGAAATTTAATAGT
This sequence comes from Okeania sp. SIO2B3, assembly GCF_010672525.1. GTDB lineage: Bacteria > Cyanobacteriota > Cyanobacteriia > Cyanobacteriales > Microcoleaceae > Okeania. Next base: position 312,330 of record NZ_JAAHGH010000001.1, read on the forward strand.
TTTATTTTGATTAAATTATATCATTTAATTAAAATTTTGTCAATCTATGATTCCCATAACATTATAGTTCTAAGGAACTTCAAAAAAAAGTAAATAGACAAATAATTGTAATCAATTGAAACAGCAGGAGCAAATATACTGTGACCTTTGAAGAGTTGATTCAGAAAGGAGGCCCAGCGATGTGGCCTCTGCTAGTTTTATCAATTCTGTCCCTTAGTACCATAATAGACCGCTTATGGTTCTGGACAAATCTATTGATTAAGGAAAAACAAACTGTGAGCCGAGTATTAGAAGCGGCACGTCGTGACTGGAGTATAGCTACAGAAATGGCTAGACGCACTCTAAAACAACCTATTGGTCGTTTTCTCTATGCTCCTCTGCGATTACAAAACCCAGAACCTGAAGTGTTTAAATTGGCACTAGAGGCTTCTGCCGATGATGAGTTGGCCTCAATGCGTAAGGGAGATAAATTGCTAGAAGGGGTTATTGCTTTGGCTCCGATGTTGGGGTTACTAGGTACTGTTTTGGGTCTTATTGGCTCCCTTAGTTCGATTCGCCTTGGGGATCTAGGCACTTCTTCAACTGCAGGGGTGACAGTTGGTATTGGTGAAGCTTTAATCAGTACTGCTGCTGGTTTGGTAGTAGCTATTTTTAGTTTAGTATTTTATCGATTATTTCAAAGTTTGTTATTTAATCAAATAAAGGTTTTTCGGAAATCTGGCAATGAATTAGAATTACTCTACCGACAATATTGGCAACAGACATCTTTAAATAATTTAAATAAATACAATTCACCAGATAATAATACTTATTTTCCCCCTACATGGACGCAGAATTCTCAGAGTATTCCAGATTCTTTAGAACAGAATACAAAACCAACAGATTCTCCAGGGGAAAAGGATATTGATAAAACTATAGATGAGACAGATAATAATTAATAATTAATAATTGTTGAAAGGAGGTACTGATATAACAATGTGCGCTGGCATATTGACAAGTTACAAGAACTGTCCAATAGTTAAAAGTTTTATATTATTCCAACGGAGATGCTACGCAAACAGTTTTTTATTCCCCCAGATGAACTGTTGCCTCACAGGAGTGCGCATTCCCTCTCTTGGTCGGCGTTCCGCAAGCGAGCTGGCGTCGTCGCGGGGTCGCACCGCTGTTGCCTGTTGCCTGTTGCCTGCGCACAGCGCTATAACTGATAACTGAAGTGAATTTTTTCCAAATCAAAAAACAATGAAACTTAATCAAGAATTTGCTACTGAAGAAGTTAGGATTGAATTAATACCTCTAATTGATGTCATATTCTGCATTCTAACTTTCTTCCTTTTAGCGGCTTTACAACTCACTCGTCAACAGGCAATTAATGTTGACTTACCAAAAGCTAGCACGGGTAAACCTCAATCACAAGATATGTTACTTGTAAGTGTAAATGATGTGGGAAAAACCTTTATTGAACAACAAGCTGTAAATGCAGTTGAACTCGAAAAATTTGTGCGGAGATATCATCAAGTTAATCCTCGTGGAGTCGTTGTATTATATGCTCCGAAAGAAGCAAGATACAATGATGTTGTGCAAGTTCTAGATTTATTGCGAGAAGTAGGAGGCGATCGTGTGGCTCTAGCAACTTTACCAGGCGCACCTCAAACAGGTCCTGGTGCTACTACCAATACTGATAATACTGATTCTTCAGTTACTCCCTCTGAGTCTGAGTCCAAACAACAACCCACTCCAGCAAGGACAGTCAACCCCAATGAATTTCAGTTACCTACTGCTCCTGAGTCATCTGCAGATTGAGTCTTTTCATTTGATGCAAATATCTGTTTCCTGTTGCCTAAAAAAACTTTTTTTAATATTACTTGAGCTATTGGTAGGGTGTGTTTTGCTACCGCACAACTCCCCTACGCGATTTTTGTTGTGACTATGAGGTTCAGAGATAGGCAAAAGCTCTGTAGTAATAGCGATCGCTTCTAATGCACAGAGGGAAAATTTGGCAAAAAAACTTCCCCTGATGTTGAGGAGGTTTCCATTAATTCCGCTTCAAACGAAGCACTAGATCCCAACTCCGCACAAGCGGGCGATAGCTGTAGCTCTGAGGTTTCCATTAATTCCGCTTCAAACGAAGCACTAGAGGATGGCTGATAGATTTAGCGAATTCATGGTCTCCTCTGTTGTTTCCATTAATTCCGCTTCAAACGAAGCACTAGAGTCACACTGACCGCTCGGGTTGCGGTATTGAGAAATGTTTCCATTAATTCCGCTTCAAACGAAGCACTAGAGTCAAATTGACACTTTTAAGAATGGAGAGTTAGAAGTTTCCATTAATTCCGCTTCAAACGAAGCACTAGAGTGAAGCAATAGGTCAAGCATTAATTCAGCAGACTCTCTCGTTTCCATTAATTCCGCTTCAAACGAAGCACTAGAGTTAAAAAATTAAAACATGTTAGTTTTTCTCTAGCAGTTTCCATTAATTCCGCTTCAAACGAAGCACTAGAGTGATTAAAAAAAATACTGAAGAGCAAAAAGTAAGAGGTTTCCATTAATTCCGCTTCAAACGAAGCACTAGAGACGAGATGCTCTAAAAGAAGTCCTAACTCATTAACGTTTCCATTAATTCCGCTTCAAACGAAGCACTAGAGAGCTCTCAACATTGAGTCCGTCACAAACAGCCAACGGTGGGGTTTCCATTAATTCCGCTTCAAACGAAGCACTAGAGGTGATATACGAGTTTTTGTTTTTCGGTCAAACTCCAGCTGCGTTTCCATTAATTCCGCTTCAAACGAAGCACTAGAGAATGGTTTTGGGAGTCGCATTTTGGACCTTTAGTTTCCATTAATTCCGCTTCAAACGAAGCACTAGAGGCCGGGTATTTACTCACATTATTTTCACGTAGCAGGTCAAGTCGTTTCCATTAATTCCGCTTCAAACGAAGCACTAGAGGCAGTTGAAAGGGGAGGTCTTGACCCTGAAACTGCTGACGTTTCCATTAATTCCGCTTCAAACGAAGCACTAGAGCTGATCGAGTGTCTGAAAGAGTAAAAAATCCTAATCGTTTCCATTAATTCCGCTTCAAACGAAGCACTAGAGACAAAGCAAAGATTCCGTTTTAAACCAACCAAAGTTTCCATTAATTCCGCTTCAAACGAAGCACTAGAGTGGATACCGTGTACCTCTTGTATCTGAGTATCCAAAGTTTCCATTAATTCCGCTTCAAACGAAGCACTAGAGACAGAATTTCATTCTGTACTTAGACAACGATAAATCCTATTGTTTCCATTAATTCCGCTTCAAACGAAGCACTAGAGAGTTCAGTTTTAGAACCACGACACAGTAAGACTTTCAGACCCCCAAATATACACGCCCCTTTGATAAAAAAATCAACAAAGCAATTTTTGCCAAAATGACCACCCTCAAACCCGCTCCTGGCAAAGCACATACACGGGTAAACGAGAGAATCAGGGTTTTAGCGATTCTCAGAGGCGTGTATGTGGGGTATCATGCAAAGATGAAAAACTACCTTTTAACCATTCCTTAAAGACTATAAATGACTAAAAAAGCACTGCTATTCATTTTAAAAGTTTCTTTATACCTACCTCCTTACTTTTTATCTTAACTTTAAGTATACAAATTGTCAACCCCTTTGGAAAGTCAGAAGTTAGAATTTAGAAGTCAGAAGTCAGGAGTCAGATTTTTTTTCAAATTTGATTTTTCGGCGTTGCTGATTCTGGGTATGATGCAAGCCCCCCTAGCCCCCCAATTTTGGGGGGAATAAAACTCTAGAAGTCCCCCAATTTTGGGGGATGCGCGGGGGCTTGAATCGCGTATTCATACTTTAAATTCAGCAACGCCGATTTTTCAGATATTCTAAAATACTATTTGCCACATATTCAGCTAACTTTACAGGAACAGCATTACCAATCATTTGTTCTAAATTTGTTTTACAACCTTCCCAAATAAAACCTTCAGGAAATGTCTGTAAATAGCTTCTTTCTATTGTTGTTAATGGTCGAATTTCTGAGGATAATTTTGCTGAATCTCCTGGATGATTTTGATAAGTTTGAGGAATTGGTCGATTCACTCCTCTGACCGTAGCACTAGGTTCATCAATACTAAATATTGCTCGTCTTTTATAACTTCTGGGATGACGATAATAATGTTTTATTTCTAATTTATCCCCAAAATAATCTTTAACTGTCATCGGTTTTTTGGCTAAATAAGTTTCTAAGTATGGTTCAATTTCTTTGTCTTTACCTCCATAAACTCCTATCAAAAAAAATCTCTTTCTCTTTTGAGGCACCCCACAGAAACTTGCATCAATAATTTTTTCACTCATGCCATATCCAGCAGCTTTAAAAATCTCTTTAGTCATTCGATATTTTGTATATTTAATAAATTGACTAACATTTTCCATCACAACAATTTGAGGCAAAATATTAGCCACTATTTGAGCAAAGGAAATAGTTAAATTTCCTCTACCTAAATCTTCATTACGCTTGCCTGCACTAGAAAAGTCTTGACAAGGAGGACCGCCAATAATTAGGTCTGGTTTAACTTGAATAAAAGTTTGATAATTAAAATCAGTTTTGCTCAAATCATATTGATAAATTGGGTGATTAAAATTTTGACGATAGACCTTAATTGCTGGCTCCCAGTTATCAAAAGCAGCAACTATATTAAAACCTGCATTTTGAAAGCCTAACGACATACCACCACATCCACAGAAAAGGTCAATTACGTTTATTTTGTGCATCTATATTCCAAATAGCAGTCAGCAATTAGCATTATAGTTCTCAGCTTTTAATATTGTATATGATGGTAATATTAGGAAAGCGCTGTTATTAAATGATTAAATTAGAACTAATAAGGAGGTAATGTTATGACTATTATTCTTGATAATTTAGAGCCAGAAATCCTGGAAAAATTACAGAATCAAGCTTTAAATAACGGTAGGACTTTAACAGAGGAGATTCAAGTTATTTTGACGAAAGAATTAGCAAATAAAACAATTAAAACTCCTGAAGAATTAGGATGGAGTAGAGGTTTCTTTGAGAGAACGGCTGGTTCTTGTGCAGATGACCCTATTGTAATTGATAATGGAGGCATTGATGAAAGTTTAGATGATAGTGTGCAAGAATGTTTCTGAAGGGTAATTTCAGTTATAAGTTATCAGTTATCAGTTAGCCTCCTCCGGAGGAACTGCGTTAACATTACCTCTGCAATAAGGAGGATTTTCATAAGAAATAGTCTCTTTTTTTATTCCTTTAAAAAGGGAGGTTTTAGACTACAATTTTTCGGTTAAAGATGAGGTATTTACTAGACACTAATGTAATTGTTAGGTATTTGAATCGGCGCTCTACTCTAATCAGAGAAAGACTAAAGCAAATAGCTGTTAAGGATGTGTTTGTTTGCTCTGTCGTCAAAGCTGAGTTATTTTATGGTGCAAATAAAAGTAATAATCCTGCCCAAACATTATTAAGACAAAAGGAGTTTTTGTCAGAATTTATTTCGCTTGATTTTGATGATAAATCAGCGGAAGTTTATGGCATAATTCGAGCAAATTTAGAGAAAAAAGGGACTCCTGTAGGGAGTAATGATTTACAAATTGCTGCCATAGCAATGGCAAATAATTTAACTTTAGTTACTCATAATACTAGGGAATTTGAACGAATTGACGGGCTAATTTATGAGGACTGGGAAGAGGAGAGGGAGTGAGGAGAATTCGGAGCTATCTTGGTTTCATTATTTGGGCTTAAAAATTCTGTAAGTCCCAATAGTAGGAGCAAACAACTTTTCGCCCCTACTAATTTTTCCTATCTCTCTCTAGAGACAATATTAACCAATATTTACCTTCACAACTTTATTCTTTTCTGCTTCAGCTTTAGGTAAATGTAGATGCAAAATACCATCTTTATATTCAGCTTTTACTTGGTCATTTTGAACCCTCGCTGGTAGAGAAATTACTCGTTGGAAAGCACCGTAACGAAATTCAGAACGAGTCATACCTTTTTCCTCAGTTTTAACTTCCTGACGACGCTCTCCTTTAATTGCTACAGCTTCCGCAGTTACTTGTACATCTACATCCTTAGCTTCTAAACCAGGAATTTCCAGTTTTAAATCAATAGCATCATGGTTTTCTTCCATTTCTGCTGCTGGTGTAAATGCTATTCCTTTTTCCTCACCTTTTAAATCAATAGCATCATGGTTTTCTTCCATTTCTGCTGCTGGTGTAAATGCTATTCCTTTTTCCTCACCGTTTAAATAAGGAGCAAAATTGTCAAAAACACGATTCATTTCTTTCTGTAATGAATCAATTTCACGCCATGGAGAAAAACGTACAATAGCCATAGTTGTTGCCTCCTAAATAAATGTTTTATGTATGAATTGAATTGGTTGTTGTTTCTAATTGTAGGGGCGAATGGCATTCGCCCTTAAGTTCGGTTAATAACAGAGATGCGATCGCAATTTCCGTACTTCAGTTTTCAAACTACCAAAAACAAACCCTTGAAAACTCAGTTGAAGTTGTTTTCATTCAACTTGTCTTTAATGTAATCTAAGTAGAAAAATAATTGAATTCGGTTCCTTCCTACTGTGCGATCGCAATTTCCGAACATCTATAATTTTCTGGCAAAAAATATCGTTGTTAGTTTCTATAGAACCCCTAAGTGGTATCTTTGTATGCAGTATGTGTTTTTGGTTACGGTCTTCAGTTAGGGTTTCCTTTGGTAGAGCGACCTACAGGACTGGTGAAGTCAGGAAATTCAGCAAGGAGAATAGGGGAAAAAAGTAGAAAAATACTCCCCACTCCCCTACTCCCCCACTCCCCCACTCCCCTACTCTCCTACTCCCTCTTTTCTAATGTCCTCTAGGATTTTGACAAAATACATAAGTATCAAACATTGCCCCCACTAAACTAAAAGTGACAGCAATAACCAAACATCCTTGGCTGGGATGGCCATTGCCAAACGTGGCCAAGAAATGCCAAATTTGGGCAACACCAGATTGACCAATTGTCCGTAAACTGGGAAAATGACTAATTAAGGCAAAGCTCGTCCAGCTAGCCCCAATTAACACAATAGGAGTTACAAAGCTAAAGATACTTGTAACTAACAAAGAACGTAGAAGATTAGGCAAAATATTCATATATGTAAAAATAAGTTCAGTCAGAATGCCACCTCAGTCGCAAGTAAGCCTATATGGCTTACTTTCTAAGATAGAGAGCGATCGCTTAAAATCAGTCAATCTGTCAGAAAACTTCAACCTTGGTTAAACAATCTTGTTGAAGATTGGTAAATTTCTCTCATTCATTTCCTTTAGTGTTCTAATTTATTAATTTCTATTGAGTAAGGTTACTTTTAAGTTAAATTTCGGGGTATGGGGGCAACGGATGTTGGCGGCAGCATATTTAGCAGGCCAAGTCTTTTTTCATGTCCTAAAGGGCAAAATTCATCGTCGTAACACTGTTGAGCAAATGGCGATAGTTGGTCCAGAATCATTACTTATTGTCTTACTGACAGCTAGTTTTGTAGGTATGGTATTTACCATTCAGGTTGCCAGGGAACTTGTTTCCTTCGGTACAGCTAATATGGTTGGGGGTATGTTGGCTATAACTTTAACCAGGGAACTAGGTCCTGTATTGACAGCAGTTGTTGTCGCGGGGCGAGTAGGTTCGGCATTTGCAGCGGAAATTGGCACAATGAAAGTGACAGAGCAAATTGATGCTCTATATATGCTGAAAACCGATCCGGTAGATTATTTAGTTATTCCTAGAGTTATTGCTTGTGCTGTAATGATGCCAATCTTAACTTTGTTATGTTTGATAGCTGCTATATTGGGAGGACTTATGGTAGCAGTTAATATGTATGATATTCCCCAGAGTATATATATTAGTTCTGTCCATACTTTTCTAACACTTTGGGATTTGTGCAGTGGATTAGCTAAATCAATGGTATTTGGTGTTTTAGTTGCTGTAATTGGTACAAGTTGGGGTTTAACTACTACTGGTGGGGCGAAAGGAGTAGGCCAATCTACAACTACAGCAGTTGTGACAGCCTTAATATCTATTTTTATCTTTAATTTCTTTCTATCTTGGGCAATGTTTCAAGGTGTTGGTGGAGCAATGAAGCAAAGTTTTTAATGTTAGGGAATAGGGGTGATGGGGAGATGGGGACCCACCCCTCGCCCCTCCCCCTCCCAGGAGGGGAATTTGGGGTGATGGGGAGATGGGGAGTAGGTTTTTTAAATTCTTGATTTTTGCTTTCCTTCTGTTAATCTAGGAGCAGGCCAACTAATTATTTTGTTATTTTGTTTGTAAATTATATCAAATCTGTTTTATTGGACATAAAAAAGTTCTCCAATCGTCATAACTACGCTCATCTTTGTAATTCTCTCTCCTTCTGACTCCTGACTTAATCATTCTATAACTGTTTAACCGGATTTGATATTAAAAGTCAAAATTAGTCACTTATGTCTGACCTATTGTCAACGAAAAACTAAAAACATTCATTTGAAATTGATTTTTAGGAGCGTAATTTTGATGATTTTAAGCAAATTAGATTTTTCTGAGTTTTGAGGATGTTTAAACTGATAAATTATTCATGCTATCTATCATATTAAATCCCGTAGCATCGGTGTTATTTAATATTAAAGATAAGAGTCTATGATCTAGGGATAAATGGCAATTCACCCTTACCCATTGTATGAAAATCGAAAGAATTATATTACTCCGATTTCTCGGGAACCGTAGCCAACGAACTTGATATTACTACCTTTTACATAAATAATTGTGCCATTGAGCAAATAAAATAAAACTATGACTACTATTTCTACATCCGAAGCCAAACAAACTATCGAACTTGCCCCTAATTATAAAATTCCTCTAGTACTAATAATTAGTGCATTGCCTTTGGCCTTTTGGCAACCATGGGTAAGTCTAGCGATCGCTCTATTTGGTCTATTTCTATTATTTCAAACAGCAACTATCCGTCTTAAATTTACTGATATAACCCTAGAAGTATATCGTTCAGAAAAACTAATACGAAACTTTCCTTATCAAGATTGGCTAAACTGGGAAATATTCTGGTCTCCTGTCCCAATTTTGTTCTATTTTAGAGAAGTTAAAAGTATCCACTTTCTACCAATTATTTTTGACCCTAAAACACTGAAAATTTGTCTAGAAAAACACTTACCCTCAAATCAGAATTCAATAGAAGCGTAGTCAATCTCTGTTATACCAAGGGTGAAAAAAGAATGCTATATTTTAAGTGGTACTTCAATTATTAAGTAATTAACACAGACTGAATAACTTTTTTGATAATTATTAGCTAGTTATTGTTAATTATTCTTATTTTTACTTCTCGCTCTCGGACATTGCATACAACGTCCCTACCCACTCCCCTATTTCCCCTCCTGGGAGGGGTTAGGGGTGGGTCCCCCGCAATGCGAAAATTTAGCAAACATTTATCACCCTTGATATTACTCGTTCCCTTTGAGCAAATATCTACAAAAGCTTAAAGTAGAAAATGAAAACCATTCAGTTTAAAACTCTGGATGAAAATAGCATAAAGTCTTGATAATTTTTTTCCCATTATGTACCCAGACGAAACACAACCAGAAGAACAAAAAAACCAATCAACAACAACTTCAAATAATATAAATGAAATAGTTCCTTCACCTTGGGATTTAGATGAAGAGGTTGAGACTCAAGTCATTCCAACAGATGAACAAAGTGTCAAACCTTACAAAACTGCTGTAACTCAACCAATAGATGCAGAGTATGTTCCATTAGTTGAAGAAAATTCTACAGATACTCCTAATATCAAGGAAGAACCTACAATTCCCCCAATTGTAGAAGAGAATTCTACAGATACTCCTAATATCAAAGAAGAACCTACAACTCCCCCAGTTGAAGACATTGAAATAGAATTAACACCACCAGTTAATGGCCTTCAACAGCAACAAGAAGAAAATTTAAAGGAAGAAATAGCTACTCTACAACAAACCAAGGCCAAATTACAGCAAGAAATAATGGCGCAAACTGAGGCCATAGGGCGTCTGCTACCTGAAGCTTTGAATCAGTTGGAGTCCCGTAGACAAATATTGCAAGTAGAAGTCGAAAAACTAGAACGTCGCAAAGAACGTATTCAGAAAGAGATGCGAACTACTTTTGCAGGTGCTTCTCAAGATTTAGCAATTAGAATTCAGGGATTTAAAGATTACTTAGTAGGAAGTTTACAAGATTTAGCTCTTGCTGCCGAACAGTTAGAATTAACCCCACAGATACAGGAACCTCCAACGCCTTCTGTTATGGAAAATTCTCCTCGGTCTGTCAGAAATGCTGAAACTCCTCAATTTGCAGAAATGGGTTTTGAGGAGCAAGCTAGACAAATTCGCCAAATTCTTGATGAATATCGGAAGATGCCAGATTATTATGGCCCGCCCTGGAAATTACGGCGTACATTTGAACCTATTCATGCAGAAAGAGTTTCTAACTGGTTTTTCGTTCAAGGTGGTCGTGGCGCCCTGCGAACTATGGGTAGTCGCTTGCAAAATATTTTGGTTGCTTCGGCAATTTTTTCTGTATTAAGAGATTTGTATGATACACGAGTACGCGCTCTGATACTTGCTAATTCCCCGGAACGTTTAGGAGAATGGCGTCGGGGTTTACAAGATTGTCTAGGGATTGACCGCCGTGATTTTAGCCCAGATAGAGGTGTAGCTTTGTTTGAAGACCCAGAAATCTTGGCCCAAAAAGCAGATCGATTGGTAAAACAGGGAAAATTACCGATAATTGCGATCGATGATACGGAAGATAGAATTAGTCTCTCAATGTTACAGTTTCCTCTGTGGTTAGCTTTTGCTCCTGAACCTGGAGCTCAAAACTCAATAGATAGATTTTGAAATTGAAGAAGGAAGAAGGAAGAAGGAAGAGGGAAGAAGTGAAGAAGTGAAGAAGAAAGAAGGAAGGAAGGAAGAAAAAATCGATGGGGACTCAAACCCCAACCAATTATAAACACTGTGTAGATGCTGGGGTATTAAACCCAAAATAAAAAAATCAAAAATTAATAGCTAGATTGATGACAATATCGCAGTCAAAGGAAAGGGTCTGGACATATCAAAAGCTTAAAACTCAGACAATGCAAAATTTTTCCTTCTTTCTTTTTCTCTCCTAGATAACTAAAACCTCCTTCCCTCTTCCTTATTCCTTCTGCTATATCTCAAAGAAGTATAAATATTTCTCAATTGGAGCAAGCAAAAAGCTAATTCAGAGGGATTCTGGATATAGAAGCAATAATTAGCTATGCTAAATTTGTTCCTCCTATTGATGCTTTTTTTAAAGGAATAATTTAATGATTAGCTGGTTATTATTAAACGGAGTAATATTAATTATTGCCTATTTATTGGGTGCTACTCCTAGTGGTTATTGGATAGGTTCGTGGTTCTACGGAATCGATATTCGCGAACAAGGTTCGGGTTCTACAGGTGCGACGAATGTATTAAGAACCGTCGGCAAATGGCCTGCTTTGGCTGTGTTAATTATTGATATTTTAAAAGGGGTATTAGCGATCGCTCTAGTCCGCTATATTTACTCTCTTTTGTTTGCGCAAAACTTAACTATTACTGCTGGAATACCTGATGTTTATATAGCAAAAGAATGGATGGTAATCTTAGCAGGACTAATAGCTATATTCGGTCATACTAAGTCTATTTGGATTGGTTTTAAGGGAGGCAAATCAGTTGCTTCTAGTCTGGGTATTTTGTTAGCAATGTCTTGGGTTGTCGGTTTAGGAACACTTTCTGTATTTGCTGTATTTTTAGCTATTAGTCGTATTGTTTCTCTGAGTTCTATCATTGCTGCTATTTCTGTTTCTGGGTTAATGTTTTTCACAGGTCAACCACTGCCTTATGAAATATTTGCTATTACTGGTGGTATGTATGTAATTTGGCGTCACCGCAGCAATATTGAACGACTTTTAGATGGTAAAGAACCAAGAATTGGGCAAAAGTTGTCAACGGAATCTTAGAGGTTGTCTGAGAAGTCCCATTTGCTACATCTAAGCCCCCGCGCATCCCCCAAAATTGGGGGACTAGAGCAAGCAAATTGACTCTTGTTCCCCCCAAAGTTGGCTTGCTCGGGGGGCAAAATTCAGTGCCCCCGCGCATCCCCCAAAATTGGGGGACTAGAGCAAGGAAATTGACTCTTGTTCCCCCCAAAGTTGGCTTGCTCGGGGGGCAAAATTCAGTATCAAAAAACTTTTCAGATATCCTCTTAGTTGAAGAAGGCAGAAAGCAGAGAGCAAAAGGGAAAATTGTTTATGTATAGTCTCCCCTACAACCCAAATTTATTGTCCTAACCAAAAGACGCAGTGCTATAAAACCTTCTTCTTTCTTCCTTCTTCCTTCTGAATGAATTGTTGAAGTTCTAATTTTCCAATTTTCTCCAAATAGCTAAACCCCCTCCTCTTCCTCTCGCAGCAATAAATTTTTCTTGAATCAAAAAGTAAGCAAAAAAAGCTTGCTTTCCCACACTTTCAGTGGCAAATTTATCTTCACTTTCTTGACCACCTCGAATATATCCAGAATAGAGTTTTACTCCTAATAATTTGACTGTAATTTTTGTAAAATCAAACGCCAAAATATTTTTTTTGTCTATAAATTTTGTCGGACCAGAAAGAGATAGTTTTAAACCAGCAAATTCCACAGTATTTTCTACCCTACCTATTTCTAATTGCTCAAGTGTTTCAGAAGTATTGAGAGGAGAAAAATAGGAGAGCATAATTTTTACAAAATTCGGAATATAACGTCCAGTTCCCAGAACAATACCTGCTCGTTTTCTAGTTTTTTTCGTACCAGTAATAAAACATAATTGCCAATGGCCCGATAATTGCTCAATATTGTATTTTTTGTCTTGTTTTTTTGACTGTTTTTCAATTTGAATAAGTGCAGAGACAACAGAATATGGAGAAGGTTTATTCGGAGATTTTTTGATAATTGAATTAGCTGTTGTTTCTATTATTAGTAAATCTTCCATGATATTCTTGAAGAAGGTTTTAGGTTTGAGATGTTATATATATTTGATCGAGTAATTTTACAAAACTTTTTTTTGAGGGAATAGGCAACAGTTAAGAGAGATATTTATAGGAAATCTCGATCCAAAAAATGTAAATGTTGAGCATGGTATTATATCATGTCCGGTAGCATCGGTATTGTATAGCAAAGGTAAGGAAGAAGTAAGAAGGAAGAGAGAAGAGGAAAGAAGAGGGAGGAAGGTTATTGAGCAAGAAAAAAATCTAAATTTCCTCTAGATATTCACCCTTGGGTTTACACAAACGATACCAACGGACATGATATTACTCCTTTTGTGAAAAATCTACTTCTCGATAAATTTCGCAGAAAAGAATTTATACTTGAATATTTGCTAAATTTATGGTATTTTTTCCTAAAAATACTCTGTAGTCTCTTCTAAAGCAAAATATTTTTCAGTTTAAATTTCCATGCAGATAACCTCTATTATTTTGCGATCGAACTAGGAAAAGGTCAAACCCTTGTAATTGCTTGCTTACATTGTGGAATTTTTATGGAAGCTTTTGGAGTTGAAGACACGACCTCTAATTGGGCCTGTCTTAACGAAGTCAGAACTCAGAACTCAGAACTCAGAAGTTAACCCACCCCCGCCCCTCCCAGGAGGGGAGCCAGGAGGGGAAGTAGGGGATTTGAGCAACTCTCCAAAAACCCGATCGCCTTAAAAGGCGGGGTTGCGCAACCCAATTATTTTGATAATTTATCTGATGGGCACTGAGTTTTTGGTCAATGATACAAAAGTTGGACCGATCTGAGCTTTCGTAATAGGATTAGTATTAATCAAAAATCCTATTGAAATCATTAAAAAATCTAGTTTGACCGTTCCTAGGAGATATAATGCAACGATTTTTTTTCAGTATTCTACTGCTGGCTTTTATGGGAAATCTAGTCGTTCCACAGAAGGCTAGAGCAACATTAAACAGTAACTTGGCAAAAAATAACTTGAAAGTCAATAGTAGCTTGACTGTTAATATTGATGGTCTGAAGAATCAAAATGGACAAGTTTGCCTCAGTCTTTTTTCAGGCAGTCAAGGATTTCCCAGTGACGGCGATCGCGCTTTGCAAGTAAAGTGTGTCGCTCTAGAGGAAGGGACTCCCGCAATTACATTTGAGAACTTGAAACCAGGAAGTTATGGCGTTGCTGCCTTCCATGATATTAATGACGATGGCGTTTTCAATCTTAATGGCCTTGGCATCCCCAAAGAAGGTTTTGGCTTTTCGAGAGACCCAAAAATTTTCACTGGTCCTCCAAAATTTGGAGATGTAGTTGTAATTATTGTCGGTCCAAAAAACAATATTCGGATTAAATTGCAATATCTTTTAGCTAGAGCGTCGAGAAGCCTCACACCATAATTGAAAATTTGGTGACCAGATGAATCGACAGTAAATTAATGGGACTCGATGTGCCATTAATTTACAAATTTTATGTTATGATAGACTCAAGCTGGTTTGAGTTAACAACCGCCAGTGATGAACCATGAAAATAAAATAAGGTATGGGGTTATATCCCATCCATCCTAGTAATCCGTTGGGAATGTAAAATCTGATTGCGGGGCTAGGTGAGCAGCTTTTTTATTTGCAAAAAGGGCGGCGGGGCATCCCGTCCTTAAAGCTCGTGGAGTCCGATGCAATGGCAGGACTATGAAGCGAGAAGCCCACGCTATACCTTTGGGGTTAGGGTGGGAGTATGTCACGAAGAGCGGCATAGTTCAAAAATATAGCGCTATGTAAAAGGCAACAGGGAGAATAAATACAAAAGGGTTTCAACTTTTATTAATCTCCTAACCTTACAGCGCTTTTCATATTGATGAACCACATCTTCACAAGCAAAAATCTTGCAGGGAGAGGATAGCCATTCCCCCTTACTGTTATGTTCGTAGAGCGTTTCCGCAGGAAACAACACTTTTAGAGGTTGTCTGAAAAGGGCTTTGATGTAGCAACAAAGCCCCCTAAATCCCCCAAAATTGGTTGAATCTTACCAGCTAATGGATTCTTGTTCCCCCCAGAATTGGCTTGCTCGGGGGGCAAAATTCAGTATTAAACAACTTTTCAAACATCCTCTTACCGAAAAATTGGGTTTAAAGCCTTGCCCTTTTAGGGCAACTTTATGTTATACTTATAAAAGCGGCAAAGGTATTTAACCGCTCTAAAAACCTAGCTACTAATCGTAGCAAACTAGCACCTTGAA
>NZ_JAAHGH010000010.1 GCF_010672525.1 Okeania sp. SIO2B3
CATGACTTATTAATAAATATTAATTCTATCAAAGCAATTCAAAGATTTTACAAAGAACAAGAAACTGAAATTATTCAATTATTAGTTGATGAAAAATTTGTAAACTCTGTTCGGGAATTTCCTGAGAGCTGATTTATAAACTGAGTTAAAACTCCTTTCTAGCATGGGTTTGCGGAAAATTATGCCCTAGGGGCTTAGATAGTGTCGAACCCTTACACTGTAAAGCATTTATCCTCTTAATATTTACTTTATAAATCAGCTCTGAGATGGGCTATGAATATGACTTAGAAAATAAAATTTTAAAATTAAACTTTGAAACACGAACTCAAATTGGTAAAAGACTGGAATATCATTTTTTCAACAACATATAAACCGCCTGATGACTAACTAATTGTTTGGGCATTTTGCCAGGAACGGGTGAAATTGTCTGGGTGAAATTCCCAAGAAACTTCCACGCCTGGAAGTTGCGGTAAGGGGTAGCTCCCCAAGTCGCCTGGTCCAGCACTTTTACAAATTAAGGCTGTTAAATTAGCCACAATCCAAAGCAAAGATGCTCTAATTTTGGCTGCTCAGTCTGGAGTTAATGTAGACTTACCAAGTGCTGGAACATCTCAAAAAGCTCAAGGATTTAAAACTTTAATTGCCTTTAAAGTTATTTCTTTAGCCCTTAGAAGATTATGGCCAATGCTTAAAAAGGCCAATTGTGCTTAAAAGGCGATCGCTACAATTGACCCGGAAGGTTTAGGAGGTAAGTATAATTTTGTCTCCTTTTCTTCCCAGAGTGAAGATAATATTCAATGTGTAGATGTGGAATTATCAGCAGCTCAAATTCAGCAACTTGAGAAAGTAAGTCAAATTGAACTCGGTTTTCCTCATGATTTCTTTAACGCAGATATGCCCAGAAACTTTGTTTACAATGGTACATTTGACAAAATTGAAAATCATCGTTATTCACAATTAAAATAGATATTTTGGGAAAAGAGGGAGTAGGTAACAGGGAACCCATATGGGATTTATTTAAAAATATAGGGGGAGTGTAGGGAGGATGGGGAGTAAAGGATATGGTCTGACCCTACGCTGCATTAATCACAAATCACGCACTGATACATCCTCCTTTCGGGCCACACTTACTCCCCATGCTGAAAACTTAGGCAATGCCAGATTTTTCTTTCTGCTTTTCCTAGGTCATGCTGTGCCAACAGTTCCCGCTGCCTTCTTCCTTCTGCGATAACAAGTTTTTGAGCGGTTAGCGATCGCCTTTTAATTCGGGTTTTTCGTTTTCTTCAAGAGTTAAAGAATTAAACGCACCACCATTATATTTACCACTGCCACTGACTCGCAGGTATGCTATAGGAAATGTTGCTAACATCAAAAGTAATAACCCGACACAAATTGAGACATATTTGTGCAAATTTTGCCTTTGTCGTACAGTCAGAACTTTTTGTTTGTATTCACTAGCTTGTAACATTGTGTTGTACCTCCAAACAATCATTCAATTCAAAAGTCAAAATTCAAAAGTAATCTTTCTCGACATTCCCCTCCTGGGAGGGGTTAGGGGTGGGTTTCCATCTCCCCATCTCCCTATTTAGGCATTAATGGCAGATATGGAAATAGAGGATGCCAATTCATTACTGTTGCAGCAACAAGAAATGTAAACAGGAAGAAAAAGATAGTTGAAAACTGAACCTGTTCATGTTTCCAAAGTTGACTAAGGAGGAACCAGCTAAATAACCAAGCGATTAACATTACTGTTTCTTTCCCTGAGTAACTACCAATTTCACCGTATAAGGGGTCGGGGTTGTGACTACCAGGAATCCAATCACCTAAACTCCAAACTTTTGTTTCCCAAACTTTAAATAGACTGCAAAAATGCTGGTTAACCATTAATGCAAAACAACTGAAAGCTGCACTCACAAGTGCTGCTGCTGCGGGTCCGGATACAGTTGGATTAGATTTTGCTCCGGTTGCCAAACCTTGAGGAAATTGTTTTAGTTGATTCCAAAATTTGACGTAAAATGGTAAATCCTGAAATTCATGATCGAAAATTTGCATTAGTGTTCTCCTAATTTGGATGAATATACTGCTACGGGCAAGCTAGAAGTCAAAAGTCAAAAGTCAAAAGTAATCTCTGACTTACTTTCAGCATTATGATTTTTTCTCCTCCTGTCTCCTGACTCCTGTCTCCTGACTCCTCTTTACAAAGAGTGCATTCTGGCAACATTTAAACCACTTACCAAACCGCCAATACCAAAGAACATCATTGCCATCAATGCTAAACAAGTTCCGGTAAGAACAGGACGATTTTGTGGCTCTAAAATTGAGTCGCCATATTTCCACAAAACCCAGGTACAGGCAGCACCTAAAGGAAGGGTAAACAGAACAGTGAATTCATGATATTCCATAAATAGGTAATGTACTAAAGGGGTATTTTCCCGCAACCAAGCTCTTGCACCGTTGGCAGGAGCACGATAGCGCATATATACCCAATTTCCTGAAGCAATAGCGAAAAATGACAAACAGGTTGACCAAAAGGTAAGGGTACGCATTTGAGGGAGAATTTTCCGAACTCCTCGTAATAGGGGAAATGCTAGATGTCCTGCATAAGAGATAACAACTGTTGCTAATAGGGCGGCAAAACCATGTATTGCTCCCATATAACGTTGCCACGGACTCGGACTCAACAAGTTCACTAGAGGTAGAAACATAAATAACCCTGCTGAGAGGAAACTCAACCCATAAACACAGGTGGTGGCAATATCCATAGGTCGAGGAAGTGGTGATTCTTGAGAGTGTTGAGACTGTGTAATCATAGAATCTTTCTTGACGCTAATTTAGACTTGATTCTTAGATTAGTTATCAAAAGTAAAAAACTAGGGAAAATATCGTGTTATTATTATTTTTTTAAGGTTTGAGATTTTAAGTAAAAAACTGCAACAAAACTTATAATATCAAAACTTATAATATCAAAACTTATAATATCAAATCCGTTGGCTTTGGAGTAATATAATTCTGTCGATCTTCATACAATAGGTAAGGGCGAATGCCATTTGCGTTCCGCAAAGCTCCGCTTTATATGTCGCGGAGCGTTAACGGAGTTATGCGACAGCAAAACGCCCCTACATATGGTGTTTTCAAGGGTTTTGTATGCGTAAGTCCTGTAAATCTCAAAAGTGCTGTAGGATAGATATTTTAAGGGGCTAAAGCCCAACTACAAACAAAACTCTTGATTCCATCTTCTCCACTCCCTCACTCCCCTACTCCCTTACTCCCCTACTCCTTAAAATTGGAA
Organism: Okeania sp. SIO2B3; assembly: GCF_010672525.1. Taxonomy (GTDB): domain Bacteria; phylum Cyanobacteriota; class Cyanobacteriia; order Cyanobacteriales; family Microcoleaceae; genus Okeania. Next base: position 3,290 of record NZ_JAAHGH010000010.1, read on the forward strand.
GTTTTACCCAAAAACAACTTCCTACACCAATTTTACTGGTTACTTCAATTTTGCCTCCATGAACCTGAATTAAGGTTTGAGCGATCGCCATGCCTAACCCTGTTCCTTCTTGTCGTTCAATTCTAGCACGATCGCTCCTCCACAAACGTTCAAATATTTGGGGTAACTCTTCTGGAGCAATGCCAATTCCTGTATCTTCTACTGCAATAATTGCTGTTTCATGATCGGCAAACAAAGAAACTGTGACTTTCCCCTCTTTAGGGGTATATTGCATGGCATTGTCAATTAAATTAGAAAATACCCGTTGTAGTTGCTGTCCATCTCCCAAAACCCAGATATCTGAATCAAGATTTGAATTAAGCTCAATATCTTTTTGTTCTGCTTCACTACGAGCAAATTCAATAGTGTCTTCGAGAATTTCATCTAAGGGAAGGGGAATTTTTTCCAGACTCATCAACGCAACTGAACCATCTAGACGTGCTAATAACAATAAATCTTCTACCAAATGTGTCATGCGATAACTAGCATCAGCAATAGCATCTACTTTATTTTTATCTGCTGGATCGATACGTTCGGGATGGCTTTGTAATACAGAAATGGAACTTTTAATTACCGTCAGCGGACTCCTTAATTCGTGAGACGCATCAGCGGTAAATTGTTTCAGTATCTCAAAACTTTGGGCAATGGGTTGTAAAGATTTGTTGGTTAACCAAATTGCACCCCATGCAGTTAAGCTGACTGCCACCACCCCACCAATTATTAATCCCCATCGCAGTCTTTCTAACTGAATATCCAACACTTCAGTAACATGACTAGCGCGGATATAACCCGATAGTCTTTCACTCTCGCTTTTAGGGAGCGTGTAAAATACTGGCAGAACCAAACTACGAATTTTATTTCGTTCTAGAATATTACCGGAACGCTCTAAATTATCTGATAGAGACCAGGTGACATCCAGATCGCCTTCTCGAATTATCAATTTTTGCTTTTCATCGAACCATTCTACCCCTTGAGCATAATAAAATAGACGGTGTTTGGAAACTGCAAGAGTTTCGTGGCGGTTGTATCCTGCCATTAGGTCGGCAAGCTTTGGATAAGTTTTTGGATAATTACTTTGGTAATGTTCTTCTGGTAGTTGGTCTTTGTCATATTCTCCCTCTTCGTGTTCATTAGATTCATGTTTAACAATTTCCAAGGTTTGAGATGCTGCTTCTGCTAATTGGAGTAAGTAGTCATTAAATTGTTGGTTGAGGTCATAAGTTACCCAACGTTCCACGACTAAAAATGATATGCCTAAAGTTGTTATCATTATCCCCAAATAGAAGCGCATCAGACGCCATCGCACCGTTCTTAACTGTTTAAAATTAGACATTTTTACCATTTTGAAAAAAGAATGTTACGAATAATAAGCGCGATCTAAAGACTTTACAGGAGATGTCCCATTAACAAAAAAGAGAATTTCCTAGCTCAAAAATGGTCTTGAAGCCATTCATTCTGACTCCTGGCTCCTGACTCCTGACTCCTAAGAAATATCCTAGCTATTTGTAGGAAAAATTTATCAATTTGGTATTAGACATTAGGATTAAGTCGATAACCGACACCATAAATATTTTCAATAAAATTAGCAGGTGCCCCCGCATTTTTCAATTTTGAGCGCAACCCACGCACATGAGCTTTAATGGTTTCTTCTTCTGGCGGGTCTTCAAATTCCCAGAGGTTATCCAGAATAGCACGACGACTGAGAATGCGACTAGTACTGCGGAGTAATAATTCTAGCAAAGCATATTCTTTGGGAGTCAGTTGTAATAATTGGTGGTTATACTTGACTTCATAATGATTAGGGTCGAAACGGAGTCGTTCCCATTCTAAAATAGGAGGTAGTGTTGTTTCTTTACGTCGTAACAATGCTCGAATTCTGGCTAATAACTCTTTGAGGTCAAAGGGTTTGACAACATAATCATCCGCTCCTATATCTAATCCTAAAACTCGGTCATCCCTAGTATCTTTACCTGTCAGCATTAAAATTAACGTCCGGTCTCCCGAATTTCGTAACTGTTGGCAAAGAGTAATTCCATCTAATTTAGGTAAAATTAGGTCGAGGACAATTAAATCGTAAGTAAAAGTTTTGGCCAGTTCTAAACCTTCTGTTCCATCTTGAGCAGTTTCCACAACATAATTGCGATCGCGCAATGCCTCCGATAGTGCATCGGCAACTTGTTTATCATCTTCAACTAAAAGAATTTTCATATTGGCGTTGCTGAATTAGTGTATGGTATTAATCTTAATTGTTTAGTGCTGTAGATTGCTGAAGCGCATTTAGATTATTGGTGCGGGGGCGGGTTCACCAGGTCCTGGGTAAAACCATTAACTTAACGCGGAACCCGCCCCTACTATTGCTATTGCACCATTTTAGATGTGCCACTCCACTACTGGACTAGAAATAATATCAAATCCGTTTGCTTGCTAGTGTTATAAGAAACCTGGTTTAAATGGGGTAGCAGAGGTACTGATAACTGATAACTGATAACTGATAACTGAAAAGACCTACCACTATTTTTTTTAGTTTAATTTTTTCGGTCAAAAACTTCATAAATTAACTGAATAAATTTACCATCTTGATTATATTTAATTGTCATTCGTTTATACTTATTTTCTATCACCATCTTACCTACTACAAGTTCAAATTCTTCTCCTATGTTTACCTTTTCAGGAACATTAATAACTATACCATCAGGCAGAAAAAATGTTTGATTTTTACCTGCAGTTGGATCTAACTCAAGTTCTGTAAGTTCTGGTTCTTGAGAAATTTGTAAATCAGGAATCATAGACTGTTTTTGTCCCACCCAATTTCCCGATATATTCTTTAATTCTGCTCCTGGTTTTTGGTCTGGATAACTATTAAGATGTTCGCGAATTTGTGTAAATCCTGCTAGTTCTCCATTCTCTCCATACATAGAAGCAACGCTAGTCCGAAAATTTTGATGCTGGAAAAATAATTCACAACCAAAACGATTCCCTATTTTTAATTGTAGACACATCCAAGTTTTGGCTTCTTTACTGAAAGATAATGTCCTCATTGATTCAAATGCTGGATGAATAATTCCATCTGGTTGATTAGCAATTTCTTTCTCAATTTGCCATTGTTTTTCTTCGGTACTACCATCAGCATAAGTGTAATTATTGTGGTGAGTAATTATTGTTTTATCCTGATTAGCTGAGAATTTTCTGATACCTTGAAAAGATTTTATAACTTCTAAATCTGGAGAATATCTAGTCCAAATACCATACCAAGCTGTTCCTTCTGGGGTATGATTTCCGAATAGGTTAGTCCAATTTTGTTCTTGTAGATTCATTGCTAATTAATTGTTTTATTTGACTAGAAAAATTATATCAAATAGCAAATTACTTCTAGCAAATTACTTCCCTTGAAATAATTTTATTAATAAAGAATATTCAGTATTTAATCATTGATGAAGCTTCTCCAATGCAATTAAGCTGAAGTAGTGGGAGCAGTGCCATAAGTATCAGGAGCTAAGATTGCAATATCAACCCTCAACCATTACTATTCACCACTAATTAATACAGAAAAACCCATTTTCAAATATGGCAATAAAAAAATGGGAGGCTTTAGACCACGATTTTTCGGTAAAGTTTTTTAACCAGCTAAATTATTCGTAGCATTCTTTTTTATATTTCATCTTCACTATCTCTCCATCTCCCCACATTCTCCTCCTGGGAGGGGTTAGGGGTGGGTCTCCACACTTAACTAATAACCTCAAATAACCAATTTCCCAGGGTGGAATGAATCAAAAAATTATAAATTTCTCCTGTTTTCCACAACTCTTGTAGTCGTGTTCCATGATAACCAAATAAAACTAGAAAACAAAAAATTTGAAAATGATGATTTTGAATTAAAGGTACATAAAATGTTCGGATTTTCCGATTATTTATTAATTCTAAAACAATATGTAAAATTGCAATAACAAACGCAGCAAAAAATATAGGCCCAAATAAATGATAAGCGATCGCCTGACTAAAATTTCCTCGTGCAACTGCCGTTAGGGAGCGGGTCAACCCCCATCCAGGGCAAGGAATACCTACATAACGTAACAGTGGACATCCGATAAAAGGTATTTTCAGCCCAAAATTCAAAAAGTAGCTGCCAATAATAGGAAGAAGAGCGATCGCCAGATAAACATATCGCTTAAAGTTGGTAACATCATACCAACTGCTGAATTAACTACTGAAAATTCACTCAGATATAACATTTGTTTTGATTGATTAAGGTTAACAACACTGCCTCAGTTTTTTCTGGTTTTTCCAGCCATTTTGGCAGTTAATTAGGTGGTAGTCGAAATTAATAGTAAAGAAATATTAATTGGGAATTGGGAGTTGTTAAAAACCCTCAATATGGCCTTGATCAAGACTGTTCACTACCACCTAATTGTTAATCACCTAATAAATCATTTTTTATGAAAAAAGCTTCAATATTTTCATAAACTTTCAGATTTTGACTATAACTAAATTTTCCATGTCCACCCCCTGAAATAGTTAATAATTGATTCGGTACATTAGCTTGATTAAGTGCTTCGTGAAATTTCACGGCATGATTATATGGCACACTTAAATCAGCATCGCCGTGAACAGTGAAAATTGGTGGGAGTTGAGAATGTACATAATTAATAGGAGAAATATTCTTGGCAATTTCCAAGCGATCGCTCTGGTTGCCCATCCATTCCAGAGCATAATCTCGAACATTAGGCCCCTCAAGTAAATCTTTAACATCTGTAATGCCATACCAATTGACGACTGCAGCTACTTTCAATTCCTGATCAGCAGAGGTAGGTAACATAGCAGTTGTCATAGCTAAATGGCCTCCAGCAGAAAAACCACTAACAATGATTTTTTCAGGATCGAAATTATACTTCTGGGCATTTTTTGTCGTCCAACCTAAAGCAGACTGACAGTCTGTTACTGCTGCGGGTGCTAAGGACTGTGCTGCCAAACGATACCCCACATTCACAATGGAAAAACCCATTTTCAAATATGGCAATAAAAAAAGTAGTTCCACTTCTTTTGGACGGTCTACCCATCCTCCACCATGAATAAAAATAACTACTGGGTGAGGTTTGTTTTTGAGAGACTGGTAAATATCTAATTTTAAATCGTAATTATTGACAGTCAAATATGTAATCTGTTTATGAATACGATAGTTGTTAAAAAATGCCACGATTTCAGCAGCAGAATTTGACCATATTTTCCAAGTAATTCTTGGTAAAAAGTTATAGCCGAGAAATATTGCTTGATATGATGTTTTAGATAGATAATTATTTAACATCTCTGAAAAAGAGGGAGTAGGGAGTAGGGGGAAAATAATTGATAATTTCTGTACAATTGATTTTATTTTTGATGATCACCAGATGTTTATTTAACATTAATCTGGCTGTGAATATTTAATTTTTCTAAGGGTAGATAGTAATCAAATATAGCATTGCTATTCAGAAATGGTTTAAATATAGCATTAATACTTATGAATTGGTATCATAAAACATAAGATTATTCCCTCTCTGCTAGATATAGCAACTGCCAGGTTGATATTTGACAATTAGTGCGAGCATCTTGCTCGCGTCATAAATCATCATAATTACCCGATGTCCTAACTATAGTGGCGACTGCTATAACTAATTGCCTAGATAATGAAACATCTTTTTCCTTCTTCCACCAAGTTTAATACCAATTCACTTTAGAGATGTGACAAATAGTTTTATCCTATAAGATTTGAAATAATCTCCTGAAATTACTGTAGTGTCAAAGTTTTGAGCCTGTAAAATCTTACTTTTGACTTTTGAATTCTGACTTTTGAATTCCCTGAAAGGGTCTAACTCCGGCAATTTTAAGAGTAATTCGATAGAGACTTTTACTAGCTGTTAAATAAAGAGTTTTATAATCATTATTTCCCCATGCTAAATTAGCAACTTTTTCTGGTACGGTAATAATTCCTAATAACTTTCCTGATGGAGTAAAAACCCAAACTCCTCCGGGCCCAGTGCTATAAACATTTCCTTGCAAATCTACTTTCATTCCATCAGGTACACCTCGTTTATTTGAGTCTTTTAATTCAGCAAAAATCATTCCATTTTCTAGAGTTCCATCGGACTTAATATCAAAAACACGAATATGACTTTTTTCAGAATCATTAACATAAAGTTTAGTTTCATCAGGTGATAAAGCAATACCATTAGGACGAGTAAAATCATCAACTAATAAAGTTAAATTACCATCTGGTGCAATCTTATAAACACCATAAAAACCTAATTCTTCCTGTTCTGATTTAATTCCATAAGGAGGGTCTGTAAAATAAATACTGCCATCTGATTTAACAACTAAATCATTAGGACTATTCAGAAGTTTACCGTTATATTCATCAGCAAGTGTAATTATTTTGCCATCTTTTTCAGTTCTCGATACCCGACGATTATTATGTTCGCCAGTAATTAATCTTCCTTGTAAATCAAGTGTATTACCATTAGCCTTCCCAGAAGGACGACGAAATACTTTGACTTCTTGATTAGGTTGCCATTGATAAATTGTATTTTCTGGAATATCACTAAATAGTAAAAAACCGTCAGGATGCCAGACAGGTCCCTCGATAAATTTGAAACCTTCTACTACTTTTTCTACTTGTGCATTTTCCCCAATAATATCCTGTAAATTTTCTACTGAGTTAGCTTCAGCTAATTGGAAATAATTATTTTGATAGACAAGATTATTATTATTTTTAGCTTCAGATATACTATCATTAAATATAGTAACTACTGTTGTTAATAAGAAGATTGACGTAATCATTAAAATTTTTATAATTGACATTTTTGATTTCTAGTTGATTTTGCTTTTTGCTGTATTGACTAGGGGGAAATATCAGAGAATTGACCTTTCCTAGTAATAATATAGTGGCGTGACACCCCTAAAAAGTAATAGTAGGGGCGGGTTCCGCGTTAAATTAATGGTGTTCAAATTATCTTATTAACCCGCCCCCACCCCAAGAATATAATGCTTGCTCAACATTAAATTTAGATAAACCCGCCCCATCCCCCTGTGTCAGTCCAGTAGTATAGTAAATTTTTAACCTGCTACAATAGTAAATTAGATATTTTTTCAAATTATCTATCATTTGTGATACCCATCATCAAAAATCATACTTCAAAAAGGAAATTAGAAAATTTTGCCAATAATTGACTTCTCTGACCTCCTAAAAACTATTTATTTATATCATTCTTGGCTTTCTCTTAATTTATTCTTCCTTCTTCCTTTTGAAGCTGGTACAATAGTAAATTTGAAGCTGGTACAATAGTAAATTAGAGATTTTTTCAAATTATCTATCATTTGTGATACCAATCATCAAAAATCATACCGCAAAAAGGAAACTAGAAAATTTTGATTTATATCCTTCTTCCTTCTTCCTTCTTACTCTATATAAATAACTATCATGCACATTCCTAACTTACAAACTTCTCTAGCAACAACACTTCGTAACCGAAGACAAAAATTAGCCAAATTAATCAATTTTCCCGTCATACTTTGGTCAGGAATTCCTAGTCCCCGCAACTTTCCAGCTAATACTTTTCCCTTCCGTCCTAGCAGTCATTTTCTCTATTTTGCCGGACTACCTATTGAAGATGCTGCTATACATTTAGATGGAGAAAAATTAGAACTATTTATGGATAATGCACCACCTAGTAGTCAACTTTGGCATGGAGAAGTACCCACACGCGATCGCCTAGCTGAAATTATTGGTGCTGATGCAGCTTTTCCTATGCAAGAATTGAAATCTCGCGCCACAAATGCTGCAACTATTTATGTGCAAAATTATCCTACTCAAAACACACAATTTCAGACTCTAAATAGACATATTTCTCCACCTAATAAACCCAAAGAAATTGACTTAGAATTAACAAAAGCTATTATCTCTTTAAGACTTAGTCACGATGCCACAGCTTTAACAGAAATCAAACAAGCAGTAGCAGTAACTGTAGAAGCTCATAAAGCTGGAATGGCAAGCACCAAAAATGCTAAATTCGAGTCTAATATCCGAGCCGCAATGGAGAGTATTATTATCTCCCATAATATGACTTGTGCTTATACAAGTATTGTGACTGTACATGGAGAAGTTTTGCACAATGGACAATATCATCACCCCCTACAAACAGGAGATTTACTATTAGCAGATGTGGGAGCAGAAACAAATTTAGGTTGGGCAAGTGATGTGACTCGAACTTGGCCTGTTTATGGTAAATTTTCTCCCACCCAACGAGATATTTATGATGTAGTTTTAGCTGCCCATGATACTTGTATTACTCAAATAAAACCTGGTATTGAATATTTAGATATTCATCTATTAGCAGCTCAAATTATTGCAGAAGGATTAGTCAATTTAGGAATTTTAAAAGGTCAAGCAGAAGACTTAGTAGAAATGGATGCTCATGCCTTATTTTTTCCTCATGGAATCGGTCATATATTAGGTTTAGATGTTCACGATATGGAAGATTTAGGAGATTTAGCTGGATACGAAATAGGTAGGGAGCGTAGTAGTCGTTTTGGTTTAGGTTTTCTACGATTAAATCGTCCATTAATTCCCGGAATGTTAGTCACAATTGAACCTGGTTTTTATCAAGTACCAGGCATTTTAAATGACAAAGAAATGCGTCAAAAATATCAAGATATTGTGAATTGGGAAAAGCTAGAAAAATTTGATGATGTTCGAGGTATTAGAATTGAGGATGATGTTTTAGTAACTCCAAATGGTGCTGATGTTTTGACTCAAGAATTGCCTAGCGATATTGATTCAATTGAAAGTTTGGTAAGATAATTGGATATTTTTGAGACTAATATAGAAATTCTTATAGAACCCCTGAGTGGTATCTTTGCACGAGATATGTGCTTTTGCTCCCAGTACTCAGTCCTGGTGAAGTCAGGAAATTCAGGAACGAGAATAGGGAAAACCTGTAGGGGCGAATGGCCATTCGCCCCCTACGAATCCTGAGGACTCCGTCATTTATTTATAAGTATTCAACCGGACATGATATCACATGACTAAAGTTCCAAGAGCGATCGCACTTTTTTGGACATTAAAAGTAAGAAGCGATCGCCTAGTTTTAATCTGGGCGATCGCTTTTCTAGTTGACTTTATTGTTTATCGTTTGTTCTAAATGTTATCCATTGATTTTTGAGAAACAAGACACACCAGAGGTAAAAAGTAGTATAGCTATAAGCATTCAGCATTTCCTACGGAATGCTCCGCAAACATCATTCAGCTAGATTCAAAACTTTTAACTGTAATGTTTTGAAGTTTCTTAGCTTTCCTAATCTTAATACCTAGTGCATAAATTTATCCCAAAAAAAACTTGGGATAAATAACACTCAAAACCTAGTTCTCTAACAAACTCACTGCATCAATGTAAGTACCAGCAGCATCAGATATCTCATCAAGATTGTCAAAACTTAAGGTAGTGGTGGTGCTAGTAGCTTTGAGGTTATCATAGGTATAGGTTTGCCATTCGGTTTCCGTTGCTGTTTTATTTAGATTCGCAACTACAGTATCTCCCCAATACACATTCAACTTGTTCTCAGAAGCATTAGGGTTAGCTTTGAATGCAAAGGAAAGTGTGTAGGTCTTACCCACCTCAGTAGTAATATCTTGAGCAATTTTGGTAGTTGAATAACTGTCAAGTTCTACAACTTGTGACCCATCTTTGGGAGCGGTTATACCTCTCTTATTAATTTCGATCGCATACCCCTGAACTTTTTCCCACCCTGGAATTGATTGTTCAAAACTATAGAAACCTTCTAATTCAGGTTCTTCAAAGCTGCCATTCTCTACCAAGTTTTCCTTCTCGACTTCTCCTCCATTACAAGTTGCTATTTTGCTTAAGCTAACTTGATTCAATATCGGACCATAAGTTGCATTTGGGCCGTAGTTAATGAATGACAACCAAGCATTAGTTTCCTTCTCGACCTTAATTTGGCGCTTAACAGTTACAAATTCTTCCTTTTGGCCGTCTGCAATAAATTTCTCATCGAAAACATCTCCCAATTGGACTGTGTACCTACTTAAGTAGGATTTAGGAGTACCACCCATCTCAAAGGAGAGTTCATAGATCCCTGGAGTCAAGGTGAATTTCTCTTTGGTGGAGATAGTTGATATTCCACCTCCACTTAAATCAATATAAGTTCCTGGCCCATAGTAATCGTACAAAGAAGTACTATCTTCTTTTTGGCCTAGGATATCGATAAAGCCTCCATTTGAACTCACCTTCAAGCTCCCTACTTTCCAATTTGCCAAATTATTGACCGTTAATTTCAAAGGTTCTTGGTCAAAGGTTTCCTTAAAAATAACTTCAGGTTCAACTGATGTAGTGTCGCAACAAAGGTTAGATTGATTAGGCGGAGGACAAATACTCGAATCAGGAAGTTTGTTGAAACTTACTTTATTCAATATCGGGCCGAAAGTTCCATCTGGACCATAGTTAATGAATGACAACCAAGCATTAGTATCGGTATCAACCTTAATTTGGCGGCTAATAGTGCTAAATATTCTATCATCGCCGTCTACAAGAAAATCCTCATGGAAAATATTCCCTACTTCAACTGCGTACCTACTTATATAGCCAGGACTGCCACCGATCTCAAAGGAAAGTTGATAAGTACCAGGGGTCAAGATGAATGTTCTTTTAGTGTTAATTGTTGAAATTCCACCTCCACTCAAATCTAGATAATGGCCTAGTCCATAGTAACCATAGAGATTATAACCATTCTGATTTGCGTCTTTGGGTTCATCTTGACCTTGGATATCGGCGATCGCTTTTTCTACATCCCAGTTTGTCAAACTTGAATTTCCTAACTTGAGGGGGTCTTCATCAAAGCTATCCTCAAAAATAACTGTGCCGCTGCAATTAGTTGCAGCTATAGCAACAGATGTCACTGAAGGCATAAAGTTCCAGCAGGAAAATGTCAGTAGTGCTGACATCAACCACGATAGTATTTGTTTCATTCTTTAGTTGTTAGAATGTTTTCAATTGTTAGAATATCATCAAACAAACAAGCGGTCAATATTCAAAACATTTTTTTTATTGCTCTGTTGTCCATGTAATACCAAATCCGGTATCAAAACCAGCTTTTTTGTTCTTCCTCTCTAACCTCCAAATAATATAGCGTCAAAATTATCTCTTCCGGCTTGCTTAAAGACTTTTTTCTTCCTCCTCCTGCCTTGATTAATCTTTTTTCTTGAGTGGCGATCGCCTGTCTTTGTTTTTCTTCAATTTTTTGAGCATTTTCTATTAACTTTATTAGTTGTTTATCTGTAATACCAATAATCCTTTTTGTTTCTTTTGGATGATTATAAATATATTCTAATACATTATTAATTTGAGGACAGGATATATATAATTGGTCACTACAATTTTACCTAAATCCTTACTTTTGGAGAGGTCTGTTCCATGCTCCCAAAATTCAAATATATTTTTACCTGCAACTGAAATAAGATGGCTATAGTATAATACAAAATTATATCATGTCAGGTTGAACAGTTATAAATAAATAACGACGGAGTCCTCAGGAGTCAGGAGGGAATAAAGAAGAAGGAAGAGGAATAACTGGAGTTGAAGGAGAAAGTTTTTTTATCACTAATTATCCAGACATGATATTAGTTATTATTTAGGATTCTTTTCCATGAAAATAAAACCTATCAAGCCATTAAATCAAAATACAAATTTTTTGAAAAAAACACCTTTAAGAATCATCCTAATTATTCCATTTTTCTTGGAGTTATTGATTGTATTTGGATTAACAGGATGGTTATCTTTTAGGAATGGACAGAGAGCTATTAATGACCTAGCTAGTAAGTTTCGTGAAGAAATTTCTGCCCACATCGATCATGAAATAGAGGACTATTTAAAAATTCCTCATCTGATTAATCAATTAAATGCTTATGCTATCCAAGAAAACAATCTGAGTCTATTTCCAGTACAAGGTCAAAGTCTTTTTTGGCAACAAATGAAATTATTTAAATCAGTTATCTGGATTTATTGTGGTAGTCCCCAAAAAGGTGAATTTGTAGGAGTAACAAGACTAGGAACAAATAATAAATTACGGTTAGCTATTAGTAATGAATTGACGGATTTTTTTCGTTATGAATATCCTTTAGATAGCCAAGGTAACGTTCAAAATTTAGTTAAACAAAGTTCTAAAAAATATGATTCCCGGAGTCGTCCATGGTATAAGGCAGCTGTTAAAGCAGGTAAAGCTACATGGAGTGAAATATACCTAGACTTTAGCACCGAAGTCTCTATAATTACTGCTGCTTTACCAATATACGACCCGCAAAATAATCTTAAAGCAGTCTGTGGTGTTGATATTTACTTCTCTCAAGAATTAAGTCAATTCCTAAAAAGCATAGAAATTGGTGAAATTGGAGGAGCTTTTATTTTAGATACAGAAGGTATATTAATAGCAAGTTCCATGGAAACAGAAGCATCGCAAGAAACAGATGAACTGGGAATACAAAAGGCAGTAGATAGTAATAGTAATTTAATCAAATCAACAGCACAATATTTGACAGAACAATACAGAGACTTGAGTAACATTGACACTACAAAACAACTTGAATTTATGCTCAATGGCGAGCGAATATTTATGCAAGTTTCACCTTATGCTGATAATTATGGTCTCAATTGGTTGACAGTAGTAGTCATCCCAGAAAAACAATTTATGGGGCAAATAAACGCCAATACTCGTTCCACTATTCAACTATGTTTTTTAGCATTGGGAATAGCTGTAGGTTTGGGACTATTAATAGTACGTTGGATAACTAAACCAATCAAAAAATTATCAACAGCAGCTAGCGAAATTTCTCATGGAAAATTAGGTCAAAATGTGCCAATTAAAGGAGTGAAAGAGTTAGTTATGTTAGCTAAATCTTTTAATCAAATGACTGAACAATTAGAAGAGTCATTTAATCATCTAGAAACAAAAAATCAGGAGTTGCAACACTTAGATCAACTCAAAGATGAATTTTTAGCAAATACATCCCACGAACTCCGTACACCTTTAAATGGAATGATTGGTATAGCAGAATCTATGATTGATGGTGCTACTGGGTCTATTTCAGAACTGCAAAAAAACAATCTATTAATGGTTGTTGGAAGTGGATATCGTCTCACAAATTTAGTCAATGATATTCTGGATTTTTCCAAACTACGACACCATGATATTCAACTACAATTAGGTTCAGTAGGAATGCGAGAGATTACAGAAGTAGTTATCGCTTTTTGTCGTATTCTGGTGCAAGGCAAAGATTTGCAACTTATTAATGCCATTCCCCGAAACTTCCCACCTGCAACAGCAGATGAAAATCGCGTTCAGCAAATTTTGCATAATTTGGTGGGAAATGCAATCAAATTTACAGAGTGCGGTATTGTGAGAGTCTCAGCAGAATTAATTGATGTTGATAACCGCCAAAAAATAGCAGTCACTGTCTCTGACAATGGCATTGGTATTCCTGAAGATAAACAGAAGGCAATTTTTCAATCCTTTGAGCAAGGAGATGGATCTACAGAACGTCAATATGGTGGTACAGGTTTAGGTTTACCAATTACTAAAAAATTAGTTGAATTACACGGTGGCACTATTTCAGTAAAATCAACTTCTGGTATTGGATCTGATTTTACTTTTACTCTGGATATTTCTGAAAAACCAGCAGAAAGTAGTCAAGTTGAATCTTCTCTCAAAAGGCAAATGTCTTTTTTGGATGCTTCTCATTTAGCAGCATCTGTTTCAGATGAAACCTATTCAGAATCAGAAATAAATCAAGTTCAAACATCTGATGTTACTCCACTAAATAACCAACAAAAAGAAGGTGAATTCCAAATTCTCATTGTTGATGATGAACCTGTGAATTTAATGGTATTAACTAATCAACTTTCTTTGCATAATTATGAAGTTATTCAAGCTAATAGTGGACAGAAAGCTTTAAACATTCTTGATGAAGGTTTTCTACCCGATCTAATTTTATTAGATGTAATGATGCCTGGTATGACTGGTTATGAAGTTACACAAAAAATTAGGAAAAAATGGCCACTTCATCAACTACCAATAATGATGTTAACTGCTAAAAATAGAATTTCAGATTTAGTAGTTGGATTAGAAGCAGGTGCTAATGATTATTTATCTAAACCATTCCACAAAGAAGAATTACTAGCTCGAATTAAGACACATATTAATATTAAAAAACTCCGCACAGAAAAAGCACATATTCGCCAAACTTTTGGTCGTTATGTGACAGATGAAGTAGTTTCAAATCTTTTAGAAACACCAGAAGGTTTAAAACTAGGGGGTGAACGGAAAAAAATTACAATTCTCACTTCCGATATCCGGGGTTTTACCAGCACTTCTGAACGATTACCACCAGAAGAAGTTGTGACTATTATTAACTTTTATCTTTCTTCTATGGCAGATATTATTACCTCTTTTCATGGTACTATTGATGAATTTATGGGTGATGGGATTTTAGTTTTATTTGGTGCTCCAACAACCAGAGAAAACGATCCAGAAAGAGCAGTTGCTTGTGCTTTAGCTATGCAGTTGGCAATGGAATCTGTGAATCAACAAATACAAGCTTGGGGTTTAGCTCCTTTAGAAATGGGAATTGGTATTAATACTGGGGAGGTTGTAGTTGGAAATATTGGTTCCGAGAAACGCACAAAATATGGTGTAGTTGGAAATCAAGTTAATTTGACTTATCGGATTGAATCTTATTCTACTGGTGGTGAAATTCTCATCTCTGAAACTACACTTCAAGAAGTAGGAGAATCACTTTTGAGAATTGATGGGCGAAAATTAGTGCAACCAAAAGGAGTCAAACAACCTATTAATATTTATAATATTACTGGGATTGCTGGAGAGTATAACTTATTCTTAAAAGAAGAGGAACAAATATTTTTAGACCTGACTGAAGAAATACCTACCCAATATACAATTTTGGAAGGTAAGCACGTTGCAGAAAATTTATTTTTAGGTAGTTTAGTTAAACTTTCTAGTAAAGGAGCATTGGTAAAATCTGCTTCACAAGAAACAAGTTCTATACCTTCTGTATTTACTAATATTAAACTCAATTTATTCCCTGCAACTAATTCAGAAACACTGACAGAAGATATTTATGCTAAAGTTTTGGATAAATCTGTAGAAAATGGTTATTTTTATATCCAATTTACTTCTAAACCACCAGAAGTAACAGCTTTACTAAATGCTCAATATCGTTGCTTGAGATTTTCATCAACTTCTTAATAATATAAAATCAGGATAATTCAGACTAATTAATCGAAAACTCATCCTCGTCTATACAGAAAAAATATCCCTATTATTCCAACTAACTATTTGATTATAAGTAGAGCTTGCTGATTAAATATCAAAGCATTGACTGATATTGGTGTTAGCATTTTTTGGTCTAAAAAAATGCGCCTGTTTTCAGCTTTATGCAGCTCAAAAAACTAGTATTTTGGGATGATTATGGCAGAAAAATCACTCTTACAATTTTTCCGACTACTTCCTCTATAATTCCCCGTTCCTCCTGTCTTCCCCTCCCCTCCTGGGAGCAGGGCTAATTCTTTGTCGTAGCGAGAATATTTACAACCCTATATTTTTTTGAGTTCCTGTGCTTCCCCCTCTTCCCCCTCTCCCCCCTCTTCCTTTTTTCTAGGCGTGACAATAAATAGACCCTGCCTCCTAGGAGGGGTCCGCTGGTGGGTTGTCTCCAGTATAGCTGTCTCCTACCCCTACTAAAAGACTTTCCATACGCAAACCCTAAGTAGAGCTTGCTGATTAAATCTAAAAGCATTTACAGATAAAGGTAAGTGCCTTTTTAGAACGAAAAAAAGTGCAACTTTTTAAGCTTGAGTGACCAAAAAGTTAGGATTAAAGACTCACTACGGCAACAAATAAAGGGATAAAGGCGTTGGTGAAAACAAGTATGATATCTTGTCCGGATAAGAGCGCGAACAAAAAACTTCCTCCTTCTACTACTTTTTCTTCTTCTTTCTTCCCCTCCTGGGAGGGGCGCGCGGGTGGGTTGACTCCTGACTTCTGACTTCCCCTCCACGGTCGGGACCCGCGGGTGGGTTGACTCCTAAGTAATGCGCGATTAATATCATACCCGCGCTTCACCAACACCTAATATTTATCCTGAAAAATAGCTCCACGTTTAACTAACTCCTGCTTCATTTCTTCAGTAATTCCTAAATTTTCACCAAATATAGCACCTTTTAATTCTGCACCTTTTAGGTTAATTTCTCTTAAATCAGCTTTCAATAACTTGGTATTTTTTAAGTTAGCATCCATCAGATTTGCCATTTTCAATTTTGCATTTGATAATTCTGCATCACACAGTTGGACTTTTAGCAATTTAGCTTCATTTAATAAAGCACCTGCCAAGATAGCATTAAATAATAAAGTGTTGCTCAAGTTAGCACCTTGCATATTAGAATTAGACAAATTGGCTTTGATCAAATTAACATCTGTCAGATTAGTATTAGTTAATTTACTATTGCTGAGATTAGTATTACTGAGGTTAGCATATCTGAAATTAGCATCTGCTAAATTAGCATCTGCTAAATTAGCATTTCCCATATTAGCGCCTTTAAGGTCAGCACCTTCAAGATCAACACCATTTAAAGTTCTACCATAAGCGCCATGATTTACAATATCCCAAACAAGATACCACTTATCATCTAATTCTGTTTTATGATTAATTTTTACTCCCCTGAAATTAACATGATTTAAGTTAGCATTCATCAACTTTGCATAATTAAGATTAGCATCACTTAAATTAGCACCTTCTAGGTTAGCACCTTCTAGATTAGCACCTTCTAGATTAGCTCGATGTAATTGACCTCTGACAAGATTAATTTTAGATAAATTAGCACCTTTTAAATTAGAATCTTTAAGGTTAACATCTGTCAAATTAGCATAACTAAAATTAGCATCTGTGAGATTAGCTTCACTGATGTTTGCTTCATCAAGTTGAGCATGACTAAAATTAGCATCTGTGAGATTAGTATTTCTGAGATTAGTACGAATTAAATTAGCATTAGTTAAATTGGCTTGAATTAATTGTGCATCTGTAATCTCACTACGCCAGAGATTAGCACTCTCTAGGTTAGCACTGTTGAGGTTAGCACCTCTCAAACTTACCCCTCTAAGGTCTGCACTCTTTAAATTAATATTATTCAGGTTGGCAAACCACATTATTGCCCCACTCAGATTAGCATGACTCAGATCGCTATTACTAAAATTAGTTCTTTTCAGGTTTGCACAAAGTAGATAAGCATCCCTGAGAATAGCTTCAGTGAAATTAATATCATTTAGATCGCAAAGACTCAGGTCAGCAAACTCAAGATTTATACCAGTAAAATTGTTAGTCAATTTTTGATTGCTAGTTTGAGCTGTATCATTAATTAGTTTCTGCAGTTTATCAAGTGATTTTTGATTAGCCATATAAAGTTATTCTTTAACAATATATAATAGGATGTTATTTAAAAGCGATCGCTGTAATTAATTTAGTCAAGTATAATTATGAATAATTACACTATGACTAATATAATTATAATCTAGCAAACTTTCTCATGGTTAATTTGTACCATTTCATCTGTACTCTCAAAAATTACTAAAAAATCATCAGCTAGGATAAACAGAAGCATCTGAGAAAGAATACAAAATCAATAAGATTGATAATTATTAATTAGATGATTTGGCGTTGGTGATTTGAGATATGATATCATGTTCGGATAAGAGCGCTATAGAACTCCATTCCGCACTCCGCGATGATGTTGATGCAACGCTTCGCGTTAACGTTTGCGATAGCATTCTGACAGGAAAGTTGTGCGCCAGCAAACAAAAAACTTTCTCCTTCTACTCGTGGTTTCTTCTTCTTTCTTCCCTCCTGACTCCTGACTCCTTTCTTCCCCTACTGGGAGGGGCGCGCGGGTGGGTTGACTCCTAAATAGGGCTTGCTGATTAAATCTAAAAGCATTGAAATTTCAAGACAAGTGCCTTTTTGGAGTCGAATTGCAGTGCGCCTGTTTCAGTCTAAAACGCTCATGCATGGAGCGTATTTTAGGCGCATAGTTGGGCAGAAAAATCATTCTTACAATTCTTACTTCTACCTCCTCGTTCATTCCCATTCTCCTGTCTTCCCCTCCCCTCCACGGTCGGGCACCGCGGGTGGGTTGTCTCCAGTATAGCTGTCTCCCACCCCTACTAAAAGACTAGTGAAGCGCAAACCCTAAATAATTAAGATTAATATCATACACGCGCTTCAGCAACGCCAATGATTTTTTTTCTGATTCTAATTATCCTCAAAAAACGCTCCACGATTAATTAAATCTTGCTTCATTTCATCAGATAAACCAGAATCATGCCATAACCTAGCATTCTCTACTTTTGTATTCTGAAAATTAGCTCCTTTTAAATTTGTTAATGCTAATCCAGCTTGACTTAGATCGGCATTAGTTAAATTAGTATTACTCAAATCTGCATCACTTAAATTGGCATTACTCAAATTAGCTTCACTCAAATTTGCCCCACTCAAATTTGCCCCACTCAAATTAGCTAAAGCTAGACTAACACGACGCAAATTTGCCTCAGTTAGATCAGCATTACTTAACAATGCTCCACTCAAATCTGCTCCACCTAAATTCACTTTTCCAAGATTAGCTTCACTCAAATCTGCATCACTTAAATCTGCACCCCGTAGATAAGCTTCATACAAGTTTGCACCACTCAAGTCAACACCACATAAATTAACTCCTAATAACTTAGCTCCTGCAAAATCTAAGGCAGGGTTTATACCAGCGATATTTGCTAACTCCAGTAAATTTTCTGTATCAGCTTCAACTACACTCTTGATTATTATTCTAAACTCTGAAAAATCACAACCTGCAGTAGTTGCAGACAATATCAAAGTTTGTAATTCCTCTGAAGATTTGTATTGCAACGACTCAGAAGTTAAATTAGAGTCAAATTTTTGCGATCGCAACCAAAGCACCAATTTTCTTTCTAGCACAGCGAGTCGATTGGGGCTAATATTATGAGGCCATAATCCTTCAATAGCAGTCATAGAATCAACAATTTTCTCAGCTATATTTTTAATTGTTATAGCAGTTTTCACTACCGGAAAATCATTTGAGAGTCAGGAGTCAGAACTCAGAAGTCAGGAGTCATAACTCAGGAGATAGATAGGGCTTGCTGATTAAATCTAAGAGTTTTTATAGATAAAGGTTTTAGCCTTTTAAAGTGCGAGGTTTTATGTGGTAATGGTTCAATTTAGGAGCGGATTTTGGTCAAGATTTGGGCAGAAAAATTAAGGAACAAAACTTAGCTCCTACCTCCTCGCTCCCGAGCCATTTCTCCCCTCCTGGGAGGGGCCCGCGGGTGGGTTGTCTCCTGTCTCCTACCCCTACTAAAAGACTTTTAAGCGCAAACCCTAGATAAATAAGGCGTTGCATATTTGTGGGATAAATTAGAGTGTGAGGGGTGGAGGGCGTTATACCATTTCTCAAAAGCTTTTCTACATTTTATGACGGCGTTGCTGAATACTGGGATGATTGAGGCCGACACGGGGACACGAGGACAGGTCAACACGGGGATTATAGTTGATTCTCTCTGATAAAATCATCCCGCAACTATGCAATGCCTTATTGACCATAGGAGTAGACGAGTAGGAAAGAAGTAAACATCAGCAACGCTTATTCTTTTATCTGAAATGGAGCGAGAGGACTTCCAGTATAATCACCGATTTACCAGGAGATGAATCACGACTAAACAAACAATAAGCACCCCATTGAGATAGAATTATGATACAATGTGGACATGATAATACTAAGCTAGCTCATCATTTGTGTTACCAAGCTGGAATGATATTCGTTGAAGACCTAGACTTGAGAATCTGGGCCAAAGGAATGTTATAGTCATTCTGAATAAGACTGGAACACTTTTTCAGCTGAAACTCTTTCTAGGCAAGAAACCCTTGTCTCAATCTTAACTGGGATGACTATAGGTAAACATACTTTAGATGCAGGGTTCGGTCAGTTTTTCAAGTCTCTTGGCTTGGGTATGCAGGAAACGAGGGGTTGATTTTGGCCAGGTAGACTACAGATATACCAGTTAAATTTGTCCGAACTGTGGAGCGCATACAGGTAAAAAAGACCTGTCTGAGCGCGGAACATAAATGCCCTGAATGTCACTACTCAATCAATCGTGATGTGGCAGCAGCAAAAGTGATTTGTCATCGAGGTGTCACTGCGACCAATGCATATGGTAGCAGAAATTGACCCTCGTTGGCGTACTGTCGGTGGTTGCAAACAATCTAGATAAGTGCCACTCATGCAGTAACCCTAAATCGTGAGGTTTGGGTTTCTCCCATTATAATCTTTGATTTAACGGGAGAGAATGTCAATCTGAAATCTCAAACAATGCCCCTCGTTCTACCCATTCATGCTTTTGATGTTCAGAAATACCTATATTTTGAGCAAATATTGTCTTCTCTAAAATAGCATCTTTTAAATCTGTCCGTTTTAAATTAGCTCCGCGTAAATTGGCCCTACTTAAATTAACTCCACTGAGGTCAGCATTTTGTAAAGAAGCATTACTTAAATCCACATTGACTAATTTAGCACTGGGCAGATAAGCACTACTCAAGTCAGCACCACTGAGGTTAGCATTGGTTAAATCAGCACGAGGTAATTTTGTCCGCAAATCTGCATCTTTGAGATAAGCTTCTACAAGTTTAGCATCTCGTAAATTAGCATTACAGAGATTAGCTTGGCTTAAATTCGCACCATTAAGATTAGCTCCACTTAAGTCAGCAAGGGTTAAGTTAGCGCCACTGAGATTAGTCTTTTGTAAGTCTGCGCCAACAAAATTAGTATATTGGAGGTCTATCTTACTTAGATCGCTACCTGCAAAATCTGTGGTAGAGTTTAGAGCTACAGTTTGAGCAATTTCTGTAAAATTATTGCCCAGTTGCTTTGATAATAATTCTTTGGCGATCGCTATCTGTTGTTGTCTACATTCTTCTGCCTTTCTAGCATCCTCCATTGATTGGTATACTAACCGGAGATTAAACAAGGCATCCCCTTGGCTAGTATAATTATCTATTTTCTTCGCAAAAGCTAACTGCTGTTGATAACATTCTTTGGCCTGGGCAAATTCTCCCGAACCATGATAAGCTATCCCTAAACTGGAGTAGGCTTGTTCACAACCAAATTCGTCTTGCATTTCTTGAGCGATCGTCAAACGTTTTTGTTGGTATACAACTGCTTGTGAATAATTCTCTAGAGCATAATAAGCATTTCCTAAATTACCTAAGGCTTTTCCTTCTCCTTCTCGGTCTTGAATTTCTCTAGCAATATTTAAGTGTCGCTGATAATATTCTATGGCTGAGTGATAATCTAATAATGCGTCATAAGCAACACCAATATTTCCTAGAACTGCGGCTTGTTTTCGGCGATCGGAAATTTCTTGGTAGATAGCTAATGCTTGTTGCCAAGATTCCAAAGCTGCTTCAAATTTATGATTTTGATATTGATAAATCCCTTGTTTGAGCAGTTTGTCTGCTATTTCACTCATATTTTTACCGAATAATTAATAATTAATAATTAAATAATTCGCGCCTTGAAGCCTCCCCTTGATCGGGGAAAAAGCGGTCGAGGGATGGCGAGGTCTCGGAGCTGTCCGACCATCGACCAAGACAGCGGTCGTTTGCTTTTGCTTCGCAAAACTGGCGTAACGCAACGCTGACGCGAAACGCGACAGCGGAACGGAGTTCTATCTTCGCAGCTTCCCGTAGGGTGGGATGGCGAGGTCTCGGAGCTGTCCGACCATCGACCAAGAGAAGAAATAATATTTCCTTATATTCAATTCCGTAACGGTTTTAACCTTCTTGTAATTATCCATTATCCATTATCAATTAATGAAAGTTTTTTTACAGTTCCTTAAAAACACTATATTACCTAGTTTAATTTCTTTTTTAGTTCTACAATTTCTACAATATAGTATGCGAAAGAGTTGATTACACTAAATCCTGTTATCAAAAATACTAGCTTGTCATCTCCTCCACACCTTATTTTCTCATCTATAGCAATCCTAAATGATTTGTGAGAATTTTTATAATAGTTAAGATTGACGAAAAACTTTGAAAATTATGACTCCTAATTCCTGACTACCACAGAAATATTACAATTGGAATCGGATTGCTATATTACTGGTATTATTAATGTTTATTCCAGTGAATACAATTGCCTTTTTTTACCCCACTAATTGCCTGTTTACGACTCTCAAATAATTCTAAAACTCCATCAATAATCATTTTCACTAAATCTTGGTTACAGCCATCAATAAAATCTTCAGGAGAAATAATTTTTTGAAATAATTCCTTAATTCTTTCCCTTTGTTTTTTTACTTCTTCAAATCCTATATATCTAACTATAAATGTACTCAAGGGTGAGTTTCTCATATCATAAGCTGCATTTTGACATCGCCCATCTGCCAACAAAGTTAATACTTCACGTTCTAAACTATTTTTAGGTTGATAAGGATTATGAATATCTGGTAAAAAACTCTCCAAATGAGCAGGGTCGAATCCTTGAGTTGGCAACTCTCCAATCATTGTTGAAAGAGGTATATTCAAGCCTAATCGCATAGATAATGCCTCAATAAAACCTAGAGTGAAAATTTTACTTCCCAGATAAATTTTAGCAATTTCTAGATTTTTCTTCGCCTGATTAACCAAACTTCTGTAAGTTTTTTCATTGGGTTCTCCATCGAATTTGCGAAAAATTAAATTGGGATTTAAAGATTTAATAAAACCTTCAGTTTTTTCTAAGGCAATTCGGTACTCAGAAATAGTGTATGAATTACCATTAATGAGATTGTGGTTAGTTTCTGGCAATAAATTCCAGGTATTATCTAGAAAAATTGAACTAGGTGAACCAAAACCAATAACATCTCGATTAGAGAGTCTAACTGATTTTTTTATTGTTTGATATAGTTCAGCATCAGTTAAATTAAGATTCCACTTAATATTAGTTTCTCTAAGTCTTTGATAGAGACGTTCAGTAGCAGTTAAGTCATCTTCTGAAATAGGTTGAAATGGAATACTCGCTTCAATACAAGCAGCGATTTTCAACAGATGTTTAGGTGTCAAAAATGTTTCCATTGCTTTGGTCGCAACAACAGCGCTCATAAATTCATTTTGCCCACCGAAAGGTAACAAAGCCTGACCACTAACAAAACCAAAAACAGATGTTATTATTTCAAAAGTTCGGTCTTTTGGTAATTCATTTTTTTCCCTGATTTTTAACTTTCCTTGTACCTCTTTAATATAAGGAGTAATATAATAACTGAGATTAAAATTCACACTATGATCTATTTGTAGATAGACTACATCATGGAATAAAGCAGCTAATACTTCAATCGCATCTTGTGAACCTCCCACTTCAAATATATGATCTGGAGTATGAAAATAACGCCAGGGACTCATCATTGGTTGGACAACTAACTCGGCAATTTCAGCAAGTTTTTCTGATTGAACTTCTACCTGTAATTTCCCAGTTGCCCATTTTAGTTTTTCTAAGCATCGTTGATATTCATATTCAAAATTCATGATTTTTTTACTCCTAGTTGATGAATAAAATTTTGTACTTTACTAAGTTTTACTTCTTCAGAGCGATCGCTAGATTTTTTATATATGGCTGTTATATCACAGTTTTTTTATTTAGCTTTAGGAAATAGCATTATTGATACTAACTTCACCAAAATTATATGACATAAACTGTACAGTTTGTTTGATTTTTTTGCCTGCCTTTACCTATCTAAATTTTTTATATGCTTTGCAGATAACTTACTACCAATTTTATGTAAGACTGCATAGAATGAAGTTTTAGGTTTTAGGTTTGATACCAATTTTATGTGAGGCTCCACAGAATTATGAAATTTATTAACTTGTCTGTCTCAATTTACACTCAACTCTGATTAAAATATTATTCTATGCAACTTAGAAATGAATTTGGTATTAATTATTAAAAACTTGACCAATAAAGATCAAATACTTAAGGCTTCAGAATAGACAAAAATAACAACTAATTTTAATACCAAATACCCTCATCTCTTTTGCCTATTCTCTATTCCTCACTTTCTAAAATTGAGAAATTTGTACTTCATAAAAGTGATAAATTCCACAAAATTTCAATCAGACTTTCTTGCTCCTGATGAAAATTATCCCTAGAAGTGAAAATTAATAGTTGACTTTTAACTACAAATTAGGTTAAATTATCAACTATAAATATTATCATGGCCTTAATCATTACTAAAATTTCACGTCCATTAAAGTCTTCAAAGCAAAATGTGGTAAAGCCAACATTCGTCGCCAGCGCCAAGGTTCTTGATAAAGTCGATACAACCACTCCAAGGAATTGTCACAAAACCAAGCAGGCGCTCTTTCCTTCACTCCAGCCCATATATCCAAACTACCGCCAATACCAATCCAGACTGCTTGAGGACAAATATGTTTATGTTCTGCAATCCACAACTCCTGACGAGGTACTCCTAAACCTACAAATATTAGTTTCGGCTGCAATTGTGCTAAAGTATTGAGCAATTCTGTCTCTTCTGCCGGAGATAAATAACCATGCTGACAAGCGACCGCTAACTGTGACACTTTTTGTTGCCAAATGTCTGCAGCTTTCATAGCTACCCCTGGTTTTCCTCCATAGAAAAATACCAAGTTGTCTGGATTCTGTCTTGGTACTTGCCACAAAAGACTCTCTGCTAATTCAATACCAGGACAACGCTGTACAGATTTACCCTTAAGCCTTAAGTATAGAACAACACCAGCCCCATCAGGAACTACCAATTCAGCTCGACTGATTATCTCAGCCAAGACGTGATTTTTCTCTCCCTGCATCACCATTTCAGCATTGAGTGTCACTACATGAGTTCCCAGTCCCTTCTCTAATCGAGAAAGTAAATAACCAGAGTAGTCATCAATACAATGTATTGGTAAACCTAGGACAAAATTTTTTTTAGGTAGACTAAGTGCGGACTCAGAATTTTTTTCACTCATATTTATATTGATTTATTTTCTTGTTTTACCATCCTCAAATACTTACTAATTTAGATTAGCTAATTCCGCTCTTTCCGGCTAGTGCTTAACCACTTTCTTTCACCCCGATCCATATCAAGATTTTCCAATTTGAGAAACTTCATCTATAATCAATCAAGCAGAATCAACTACAAAATATTGTTGTATTCTCATAAGTAACGCTTTTGTGAAAATTAGTGTTTATGAATCTTAAACCAGGAGTTGTCCTTCAAAAAGGAAAATATACTATTGATAGTATCTTAGGCCAAGGAGGCTTTGGTATAACCTACCGAGCTATTCATCATCAACTCAATCAAATTGTTGTCCTGAAAACCCTGAATGAAAGTCTACGCCATCATCAAGATTTTGCTAAATTTCAGCATCAATTTATAGCTGAGGTTAATCTTCTAGCAAACTCGAGACATCCTAACATGGTTAGAGTGTGGGACTTTTTTGAGGAAGATCAGCTTTTCTTCATGGTAATGGACTATATTCCTGGTCAAAATTTGGCTGATTTAATACAGTCTGGCCATAAACTTCATCCCAACGAAGCTATTGATTATGTACATCAAATTGCTTCAGCTCTATCAGTAGTTCACAAAAATGGTTTTTTACATCGGGACATACAACCTAAGAATATTATTAGGCAAGCAGGAACTAATACAGTGATACTCACTGATTTTGGCATTACCTGTGACTTAACTACTGGAATTAGGCAAACTTATGCTAATTTATTTTCTGTGGGATATGCACCACCTGAACAGTGCGATCTAGAACAAAAGTTAACCCCCGCAGCAGATATTTATGCTTTAACTGCTACATTATACTATTTACTTACTGGTAAAGCTCCTACTCCTGCAGCTTTAAGGCTCAGTGATGAAGCTATTCCTCAAACACTTATAGTGTCTACAACTGAATTAAGATTACTTGAAACGAATCTTCCGAAAAATATTGAGAATGCGATTATCAAAGGATTGGAAATAGACCTTCAAAAACGACCTCAAACTTTGGAAAGTTGGTTTGCACTACTGTTTGATAAGTCAGATATTTCAGAGGTAAATAAACAACAAGACCAGGCAAAAGAAAGATGTTGTGAAGTTAATAGTAATTATGGCTTAATAGATACTAACTTTAAGTCAAAGATGAATAATCAAATGGCAAATAATCTGATCGATCAATCAAAAATTAAGAATAATTATAAAAATAATATAGCTCCAATTCATATTTTAAAAAATTGTTCTTTGGAAAATAATTTCAATTGGATTAATCAACTTTCTTTGCAATTGACGATTTTTTTAGTGTTTCTATTTACAGCAGCAACTTTTGGGTGGATAGGTTTTGAGATTACCCTTCGTTATAGTTATGCAAAAACTAACAAAAAAACAGTATCTTTGACGACAAGTAATTTACTAGAAACTCTGAAAAATGAGTACGACTATACTTTCAGAGACCGCGATCCATCTACTCCTCTTTTTGATTCTCCTTCGGTAAAAACTTACTCTACAACTCCA
This sequence comes from Okeania sp. SIO2B3, assembly GCF_010672525.1. Taxonomy (GTDB): domain Bacteria; phylum Cyanobacteriota; class Cyanobacteriia; order Cyanobacteriales; family Microcoleaceae; genus Okeania. The sequence goes on from NZ_JAAHGH010000010.1 coordinate 29,984, forward strand.
CCAAAATTGAACAAATTACCTAAACCTTATGTTGACCGAGATGCAGTTTTTCCTAATAGTTTGTCTGACTTTAATGGGGATAATTATGAGTCAAATCAGCCATATTATTCTTCTGATTTAAAAACTCAAATACCTAGCCACAATTATTCTGTCAATGAAGAAATTGATTTTCTAGAAAAATTAGACTACCCTTCTGACTATCAATCTAAACCTCTTGAGTATAACTATCAAAAATATCAACAACAAAATCAATATCCTGATGACTACTACTATTAATTTGATTTTTTACAGATAAATTAAATTTTTGCATAAATGTTTTGAGCATTCTTTTCTCACAATTATCTCACATTAATTGAGTCAAATTGAGTTAATACTAAAAATTATATACTACCTACCAGATATGATACTTGCTATAGTGAGCGATCGCTACTTTCAAATAAATATATAATATATAATAATTCAGCTAACAGCTAGTTATATCAATGATCAAAGATAATATTAAAAAAATCTGCATAGAAAGAGTTTCTCAAATCCTAGTTGCCATATATCTCTATCATTATTTCTGATTTTTTTCTTTCTTTATTTCTTCTTCATCCCTTCCTCTTCCCTACTGTTACTATTAGATAGACATCTCAAAAAATTCAAAATCAAGTCAATTATTTATCCCTGTTCTCTGTTCTCTGTTCCCTGTTCCCTGTTCCCTCTTTTCTAGAAATTTCTATTCTGGTATTAGCTAAATAGAATTGGTCTTTAGAGTAGATAAATATACTTGGATTCTATAACACTTTAATCTGGGGAAGATTTTCATTAACTATTGGAAATGGCCTGTATGATCATTGTACTCATAATATCATGTCCGTTTAATTAATAATAAAAAACTTTCCTCTTCTCTTCCTTCTTCTTCCCTCCTGACTCATTCCTTCCCCTATCCTCCCAGGAGGGGTTAGGGGTGGGTTGACTCCTGAGGACTCCGTAGTTATTTATAAGTATTCAACCGGACATAACATAACACATCTGTAAGTCCAGACTAGAAAAATCAAGCTAAGTAATATCTTGCTAACTGAAAGATTCGGATATTTATAAGATGATGTGATACAATACTTTACAATTATGAGAGTATTACAGCACTTTTCATATTGATGAACCACATCGTCACACACAATTATGAACCCTGTAGGGACTAACCATGGTTAGTCCCTCCTGTGGTCTACCGTGCAGGAAAAGCACTGCTGTAATCACCAACTGAGATAATTAGGTCTCAAAAATTGGAAAAGATTAACAAATAAAGTAAATAATTAGAAGGATTTTCAAAGGGTGGTGATTAAAATATTTTTATAGTAAATATATAGTAAATAAATCAAGCATAAAGTATTGAAATTTGCTTAACCATAAGTAGCATAATTGAAAAATTAATAGAAAACTTGTTAAGCAAATAAAAATAAAAACAGATTGGCCTTGCTTTTCCAGAAAATATCAATCAAAATTAATTAGTAAATTCTCAAGATAGACAACTTTAATTATGAGTAAATCACCACTTCATGCATTTTTCGTTGGTAGAGCTATTGCAGAAGGAGTTTACGAACAACTAGAAAATGTTGTTACCAATTCTCTTAGTGCACTAGGAAAATTTGATGCAGAGCAAAGAGAGAATTTACGAAGTTTCATTGAAGAAGCATTAGAAAGAGCAGACCGGGAAGCTCAAGCAGAAAATAATATCAGTAGCTCCAGCAACTTAAACGATCAACCCAAAGACCTACAAGCTATAATCGACGACTTAAGAGCTGAAGTAGCTCAAGTTAGATCGGAACTACAAAAATATCGTAGTGGTTCTGTCTAAAGACAATCCGACCACTAACTTTGTCCATTGCTATCAGCTAAACTTTAATCATATCATAAATTATTATATACTGCTACTGTGTCTGTTCTCCTTGATGACAACATCATTAACCGCAAGGGACAAGCTAACTATACAACTGGAGGCTCAATGACCAAAGTCTCCACAAAATCCTATAGTAATAAAGCTTATCGCTGGAATAGAGAAAATTATTCTCGCCAGCGTCGTTACATTGATATTTGGGCTTTTTTTCTCACCTGGCTAACCTGGCTATGGATAGACAAAAAAAATTGGAGCTACCGAGGAGGAGTAACAGAAGAAAAGAAAAATCTCAGACGCCGCAAACAAGCAATTTGGGTACGAGAGACAATGCTAGAATTAGGCCCCACCTTTATCAAGTTGGGACAACTATTCTCTACTCGTGCAGACTTATTTCCTGTTGAGTACGTCGAAGAACTTTCAAAACTCCAAGATAAAGTCCCCGCTTTCAACTACGAACAAGTAGAAACAATAATCTTAGAAGACCTGGGAAAAAAGACAGACGAACTATACCATAGCTTTGAACCAGTACCCCTAGCTGCGGCGAGTTTAGGTCAAGTTCATAGAGCGCAACTTCATTCTGGTGAAGATATAGTAGTCAAAATACAAAGACCAGGGCTGAAAAAACTATTCCAAATTGATTTAACTATTCTTAAAGGGGTAGCTCGTTATTTTCAAAGCCACCCCGAATGGGGTCGTGGCCGAGATTGGTTGGGTATCTATGAAGAATGTTGCCGAATTCTGTGGCTTGAGATAGATTATCTCAACGAAGGTCGCAATGCTGATACCTTTCGCCGTAACTTCCGAGAATGTAACTGGGTAAAAGTACCAAGAGTTTATTGGCGGTATTCAGCACCACGGGTACTTACATTAGAGTATGTTCCAGGTATCAAAATTAGTAATTATGAAGCTCTCGAAGCGTCAGGTCAAGACCGCAAAGCTTTGGCTAGAATGGGGGCTGAAGCTTACTTACGACAACTTTTGAATGATGGGTTTTTCCATGCCGATCCTCATCCGGGCAATATTGCTGTTAGTCCGGAAGGGGGATTAATTTTCTACGATTTTGGCATGATGGGGCAAATTAAGTCCAATATCCGGGAAAAACTTATGGGAACTCTTTATGGCATTGCTTCAAAAGATGCTGAAAGAGTGGTTGTCTCTCTCATAGACTTAGGAGCGTTAACTCCTACTGGAGATATGGGTCCTGTGAGGCGGTCGATCCAATATATGTTGGATAATTTTATGGATAAGCCCTTTGAGGCTCAGTCAATCACAGCTATTAGTGATGATTTGTATGAGGTTGCTTATGACCAACCTTTCCGTTTTCCGGCAACTTTTACTTTTGTGATGCGAGCTTTCTCTACTTTGGAGGGGGTTGGTAAGGGTTTGGACCCAGAGTTTAATTTTATGGAGGTGGCACAACCGTTTGCCATGGAGCTGATGTCTGATGGAAATTCTCAAAATACTATTTTTAATGAACTAGGTCGTCAAGCGGCTCAGGTTAGTTCTACTGCTTTGGGTTTGCCTCGTCGTATTGAGGATGCGATTGATAAGTTGGAGCAGGGGGATATTAGGGTTCGGGTTCGAGCTACGGAAACAGATAGGTTGGTTCGGCGGGTTAGTAATGTGCAAATGGGTACTAATTATGCCCTGCTTATTAGTGGTTTTACTTTGTCGGCGACTATTCTCTATGTTAATAATCAGCCTGGTCTAGCATTTGCTTTGATTTTAGTGGTTGTTGTGATGGGGTTTGCTTTTATACGATTGTTGAAGCGTATTAATAGATTGGACAAGATGATGTAGTTCATTTTTTCTATCTTTAATTATTTTTGCCCACCTATTGACATACTCCCGGCGCTGAATTAAAAATTACAGCGCGGGATTCTCACACATCTGTGATTCTTGATTCACCGACACCACTTACTGCTTCAGGTTGCCCATCTACAGCAGAGGTGGTAGTCTCCTCAAGCGTTCCCGAATAGTCGGAGGTTCCTGAATGCCCTTCAGTACCTTGATTCCACTCAATACCTATTATTTCTAATCCACGCTTCAAGATGTTTCGTGCTGCGTTAGTATCACGACATATTTCAACATGACAGCTAGGGCAAACATGAGTACGAGTTGACAAAGTTTTCTTGACTCTATGCCCACAATTAGAACAGTCTTGAGAAGTGAATTTGGGATTTACGGAGACAACCGCTTTGTCCCAAATTTTTCCATAATATTCTAGCCATTGAGTGAATTGATACCACGCTGCATCAGATATTGACTTTGCCAAATGATGGTTTTTGACCATGTTTTGTATCTTCAGGTCTTCATAGACGACAACATCGTTAGATGCCACTACGCACCGGGCTTGCTTAATGCTCCAGTCTTTACGCTGTCTACTTACCTTCAAATGACATTTCCCCAGTCTTTTCCTAGCTTTATGGTAATTGTTTGATTGAGGTTTCTTGCCCTTAACAAACTTTTTGCTTAATTGTCGTTGCCGACGTTTTAATTTTTTCTCTGACTTCCTTAAATATTGAGGATAAACAACTGCATTATCATTTTGGTCTTTGTAGAAATATTTCAATCCTAAGTCAATACCGATAAAATTCCCAGTATAATTTCCTGGTTCTTTCCTATCAGCATCTATACAAAATTGACAATAATAGCCATCTGCCCGTCTAACTATTCTCACCCGATTAATTTTTAATCTAAATAAATCTTCCCTTGTTTCTGAATCACAGTACAGAGAAAACTTACCAGATTGAAACTTATCAGTAAAAGTTATAAACATACAATCATCTGATAATTTCCAGCCAGATTGTTTATATTCTACAGACCGACAATGCTTTTTGAATTTAGGGTATCCCTTCTTTTTAACTCCTTCCTTACATCGACGATAAAAGTTACTAATCGAAGTCCAAGCTACTTCTACTGAGGCTTGTCTAGCTGATGAATTTAATTTGTTTGCAAAAGCAAATTCACTAGCTAACTCTTTGCTCAGTTTGTATAAACGCGACTTATCTACTCCTTGGTTGTCTATCCAGTATCTAACAGCTTTATTTCTAATAAACTGTGCTGTCCGGATAGCTTCGTCCAAGGATTTATATTGATTTGAAGTCCCGTTTAATAGCTTGGCCTCTCTTACTAACATTTTTATCTTTTTTATTTTTATACTATCATTGCTTCACAAAATGATTTTCGCTATTTTTGGGGAGATGCAAGATATTTATATTTTTTTTGGAGCTTTCAAGAATGATAAGGTAAAGATAGAAAATGGCATACAAGGATTCTGCCACGGATACACGGATGGATTGGACAAAGACAGAAAAGGGGAAGATCCTAGGAATGAAAGACAGGCGAGATGACGCGAAAACCAAAATTTCTGAAGCAGAGGTCGATATTGCAGTTGTAGCGCTTGGCACTCCGGCAATCCCTAGAATAGCTCTCCCAGCTACCGCCACGGAGAACTCTTTTATTAGTATCTCCTCCGGTTTCCCAAGCACCTCCATCCGTAGGCGCTCCATTATAATTACTATGCCAAATATCCTGACACCATTCCCAGACATTGCCGTGCATATCATATAAACCAAGAGCATTAGGTGGAAAACTTCCCACATCAGTTGTTTGTTTTCGAGATTTACCTTTAGGAGCATTGCCATAAGGGATAAAAGCATTGCAGTTAAGCAACTCAGGCATTACAGTTTCTCCAAAATAGAAAGGAGTAGTTGTACCTGAACGACAAGCATATTCCCACTGACTTTCACTTGGCAAGGCGTAAGTTTTCCTAGTTTTCAGAGATAACTTTGTACAAAACTCTCTAACATTATGCCAGTTCACCTTTTGTACTGGTTGTACTGGGCGGTTTCCTCCTCTTAAGCGAGAAGGATTTTCACCCATAATAGCTAAATATTGTTCTTGAGTAATAGAGTATTTGCTCATATAAAAAGGTTGGAGAGTAACTTGATGTTGCGGACTTTCATTAGAGTCTCTTTCAGCTTCATCTTCTGGCGAACCTATGAGAAAAATTCCCCCAGGAATATAAACCATTTCTAATTTAATTCCATTACCTAAATCTTCTATTTTTTGCCTAGCACTTCCCTGGGTACGGTTAATAATATTGCCTGAGTTATCGACAGTAACAACATCAAAAGTAAATAGCTCTCCTTTGTCTGATTCTGCTGTTGATGGTTGAGATATTTGTGGTGGAGAAGTAAATTGTTGTTGTAGTTGAGTGGTAGGATCAATAATTGATGGTTGAGATATTTGCGATGGAAAAGTAGACTGTTTTTTTATTTGAGATTTAGGTAAAATAAGAAATAAAATTTCTCCTGTATTTTTCAACCTTTTGTTAGTTGCTCCAAGAATCATTTTATCCAAGATTTTTCCAACTTCATCACTCACACTCGACTTTAAATAATCTCGCCATATCCACTCACTTTCACTCACATCAAATAAATTAAAAGGCTCTACTCCAGTTAATAAATGAATACAAGTTACACCCAAACTATAAATATCGCTAGAAAAAGTTGCTTTTCCTACTGCTTGTTCTGGTGCAACATATCCCGCAGAACCTATAACAGTTCCTGTTTTTCCTAAAGCAGTCATAGTGGCATATTTAGCTGCCCCGAAATCTACCAATATAATATTATTCTCTGGCGAGATAGAAGCTTGAACTGGATTAATTTTCTCTGGCGAGCTAGAAGCTCGCACTGGATAAAATTGATTATTATTCTTTCTCCTAATAATATTCTCTGGTTTAATATCTCGGTGAATTACCTGCTGAGAATGAATAAATTCCAACACGGGCAATAAACTTTTTAACAACTCCAAAATTTGACTTTCATCAAAAGCTCCCGATTCTTCTAATTCCTGTTGTAAATTTTGCCCGTCTATAAACTCTTGTACTAAATACTGTCGATTATCCTGAGTAAAATATGCCAAAAGTTCGGGAATTTGTGGATGTCTACCTAAACCATCTAAACGTTCAGCTTCTTGAGCAAATAATTCAGCAGCTTTTTCTAAAGTTTTAGTTCCTTGTGCTTGAGGAAAAAATTGTTTAATTACGCAAAAAGGTTTTGAAGGTTTGTATTCATCTACTGCTTGAAAAGTTCTGCCAAAACCTCCTTGCCCAATAATTTTTAGAGCGCGATAACGTTCGGCTAAAACTAATTTTTCACCACAGCTTTGACAGAATTTTGTTTGTGGGGGGTTAGGTTTTAAACAGTCAGGATTTAAACATTGAGTCATATCAGTTATCGGTTATCAGCTATCCAGTGCGAGCATCTTGCTCGCCTATTTAATAATAATACCAAACCTGTTAGGAATTGAATTATGTTCTGGGAATTGAAATTATGTTCTGGAAAAATTGAATTATCTTCTGGGAAAATTGAAATTATATTCTGGAAATTGAAATTGTGTTCTGGAAATTGAAATTATATTCTGGAAATTGAAATTATGTTCTGGAAATTGAAATTATCTTCTGGGAAATTGAAATTATGTTCTGGAAATTTGAATTATGTTCTGGGAATTGAAATTATCTTCTGGGAATTGAAATTATTTTCTAGGAATTGAAATTATGTTCTGGGAAAATTGAATTATTTTCTAGGAATTGAAATTATGTTCTGGGAAATTGAATTATTTTCTAGGAATTGAAATTATGTTCTGGGAAATTGAATTATTTTCTGGGGAATTGAATTATCTTCTGGGAAATTGAAATTATATTCTGGGAATTGAAATTATATTCTGGGAATTGAAATTATATTCTGGAAATTGAAATTATATTCTGGCGAGCAAGATGCTCGCCCTCGGTAGCTCGCCCTGGATAGGAATTTTAATTATTCTGAAAATATGGGGATGAATTTCTGTCTAATTCCCAGAAAAAAGGATATTCTTCTGGTTTATTTACTAATTCAGCTTTAACCTGGTTTTGTCTGATGTATTTCCAGACATCTATCATTTCTTTTTGACTTTTAATTAATCTCTCATGTCGGCCATCTTGCCAAACTTTACCAATGTGTTTCATAACTTTAGGAATTTCCTTGGCACTATAGCCTTTAATACTATGCAGAATACTTCCAATTGACCAATATTCTGATTCTTGTTTGGGAAAAGGTATGATTAAACAATGTACATGATCTGGCATAATTACGACGCTCAAAATTTGATATCTTTGTTTGTGAAAAAATAAGAATGAATTTAAAACAATTTCCCGTGCTTCTGGGGTTAATTCTGATCTTTCCCAGGTGACAAATGTGATGAAATAAGTAGGTTCTATAAATTGAAATTTAGGAGATTTTTTCATAATTTTGATGATGATTTTTTCTACCCAGTGCGAGCATCTTGCTCGCGTATTAATAATACAAAATTGATATAAATTTAATTATATTCTGGGAATTTGATGGTGATTTTTGCCTCCCAGTGCGAGCATCTTACTCGCGTATTAATAATACAAAATTGATATAAATTTAATTATATCCTGGGAATTTGATGGTGATTTTTTGCCACCCAACACGAGCATCTTGCTCGCGCGTTTAATAATACAAAATTGATATAAATTTAATTATATTCTGGTAATTTAATGGTAATTTTTTGCCTCCCAGTGCGAGCATCTTGCTCGCGTATTAATAATACAAAATTGATATAAATTTAATTATATTCTGGGAATTTGATGGTGATTTTTTGCCTCCCATCACGAGCATCTTGCTCGCGTATTAATAATACAAAATCGGTAGAATTTTTAATTATATCCTGGGAATTTGATGGTGATTTTTTCCACCCAGCACGAGCATCTTGCTCGCGTATTAATAATACAAAATCGGTAGAAATTTTAATTATATCCTGGGAATTTGATGGTGATTTTTTTGCCACCCAGTGCGAGCATCTTGCTCGCGTATTAATAATACAAAACCAGGCGACAATTTTGATAATGTTCTGACAATTTTAATAATATTCTGACAATTTTAATAATGTTCTGACAATTTTAATAATGTTCTGACAATTTTAATAATGTTCTGACAATTTTAATAATATTCTGGCGAGCTAGAAGCTCGCACTGGATAGCTCACCCTGGATAGCTCCCCCCGTTTCCTGTTATAAAATATAAAAAAATACCTCTAATTCTGGAGAATTCTCAATTTATCTATGTATGTACCACTTTGGCCTGGAAAACCATATCCTCTAGGAGCATCCTGGGATGGTAAAGGCACTAACTTCGCTATATTCTCTGAAAATGCTACTAAGGTTGAACTTTGCCTATTTGATAAGCAAAATAAAGAAACACGCTTCACTCTGACAGAAGTTAGTAACTTTGTCTGGCATAGCTATGTACCAGGTATAGGTCCAGGTCAAAGATATGGATTTCGAGTACATGGCCCTTACGAACCATCCGAAGGTCATCGTTTTAATCCCAATAAACTACTAATTGACCCTTATGCAAAAGCAATTGATGGAGATATACTCTATGGTCAAGAAATATTTGCCTATTCTTGGGATGACCCAGAAAAAGATTTAGCCTGCACCTTAGATGATGATGCTCATCTAATGCCAAAGGCTGTAGTAATTGATGAAAGTTTTGATTGGGGAAATGACCAATTATTAAATATTGCCAACCACGAAACAATAATTTATGAAATTCATCTCAGAGGGTTTACTAAACTGCATCCTGACATTCCAGAAAATCTGAGGGGTACTTATGCAGGGTTAGCACATCCAACAGCGATCGCTTATCTCCAATCTCTAGGTATTACGGCAGTAGAGTTAATGCCTGTACATCATTTTCTCCGATACCCAGGACATTTAGTTGATAAGGAATTATCTAATTATTGGGGTTATGACTCTATTAATTATTTTGCTCCCTACAGTGGTTATAGTTCTAGTGGTAAAGCAGGGGAGCAAGTTCGAGAATTTAAACAAATGGTCAAGGCTTTACATAAAGCTGGTATTGAGGTGATATTGGATGTGGTTTATAACCATACTGGAGAAGGTAATCATTTCGGTCCGACTTTATCTTTCAAAGGTATTGATAATGCTGCTTATTATCGTCTAGTAGAAGATGACCCCCGCTACTATATGGATTTTACTGGTTGTGGTAATTCTCTCAATGTTCGTCATCCCCAGGTATTGAAGTTAATTATGGATAGTCTGCGCTACTGGGTGACGGAAATGCACGTTGATGGTTTTAGATTCGATCTAGCTTCTGCTTTGGCGCGAGAATTATATGAAGTGGATAGTTTGGCAGCTTTCTTTGATATTGTGCATCAAGACCCAGTTATTTCCAATGTGAAATTAATTGCTGAACCTTGGGATGTTGGGGAAGGCGGTTATCAAGTTGGGAATTTTCCTCTATTGTGGTCGGAATGGAATGGTAAATATAGAGATGCAGTTAGAGATTTTTGGCGAGGAGAAGAGGAAACATTAGCTGAATTTGCTTATCGTTTTACGGGTAGTTCTGACTTATATGCTTCTAATGGTAGGTTGCCTCATGCGAGTATTAATTTTGTAACTGCTCATGATGGTTTTACTCTGAATGATTTAGTTACTTATAACGAAAAACATAACGAGGCAAATGGGGAAGATAATAATGATGGAGAAGAACATAATCGTTCTTGGAATTCTGGAGAGGAAGGGGAAACTGACGACCAAGAAGTGTTGGATTTAAGGAACCGTCAAAGGCGTAATTTTTTGGTGACTTTAATGTTGTCTCAGGGCGTACCAATGTTATTAGGAGGAGATGAATTTGGGCGGACGCAAAAAGGTAATAATAATGCCTATTGTCAGGATAATAAAATTTCTTGGTTGGATTGGAATTTACAGGTAGAAAATTCAGATTTATTAGATTTTACTCGACAGTTAATTTATTTCCGTTGTCAACATCCGGTATTTCATAGACGTAAGTGGTTTCAAGGTCGTGCTATTCATGGTTCGGATGTGAATGATATAGGTTGGTATAATCCTGATGGTGGAGAAATGACTGAGGAACAATGGAATATTGATTTTGCTAAGGCTGTTGGTATCTTTTTAAATGGCGAAGAAATTCCTGCTAGTGGTGAGCGTGGGGAAAGGATTATTGATGATTGTTTTATGATATTTTTTAATGCTCATTATGAATTGATAGAATTTACAATTCCTCCTAAGTTTCAAGATAGAAGTTGGGTAGTTATTGTTGATACGAGTAAGTCTCGTTTTGTGGAAAATGGTAAGCAATATCAAGGTGAAGTTCCTATTCCTGTGATGGAACGTTCAATTGTTGTTTTACGGCGTTTGTAAGTATTTAGGTATTAGCAGTCAGCTCTCAGATTTTTAAGGAATGAAAAATTATTTGTAAGCATTTAGGTATTAGCTATCATCTCTCAGTTCTTTAATAAATAGGGTGCATCTGAATATTTGTAAAAATACTTTTTTTCTATTGCCTGTTGCTTATTGCTTTTTCCTTGAAAACTATAAATTTTTGGCTTTATTCAAAATTTAGATGCACCCAATGAATGAAAAAATAATTCGTTAAACTTCCTGTTAAAATTTGATTCATTATAGGTTATCTGGAATTGGTAATTTATCGAGTGATATATAAGTATTGCCATTAACAAATCAACAAAGTATGGCAGAACCAAGAATTCAAGCTTAGGTATTGTATATCTATGCTATTTCAGGACTAAAGGATAAAGAGTAGACCTTTCTATTCGTGTTCAATAAAAGAAATTAAATAAAATAAATATCTGGTACTTCAATAAAATGGCAAGAAACTATTTACAAGCTTTAGCTAAAGCACTTTCTAAACTAGCTGGTCCTTTGGGAAGTCCCATTGAATTTTTCCTTAGTCTCTATCAAGATCAAGAAACACAAAAGCGCAAAGCTGAATTAGATGAAATGATTCTTAAAGGACAAAATCTAAGTCGTGAAGTTCTTGAAGAGATATTTATAGCTAAAAGCGATATCAAGGAATTAAGGGAACAATTTATCGTGGGAATGCAATTTTGTATTTCTCTTCTATCTAAAAATAAGGAATTATTGTCTAGTGGGGATTTAGAAGAAAATCTTCTTTTTCTAATAGATTCACATAAGGAAAAGCTTGAAGCAAGCGGGTTTATTACAGATGAAGTTTTAGCTGATGAACTTTATAAATGTTATCAGGAAAATTCGCGACTTTTTTTAGCACATATTTCTGCTGATTTTCCTGCGGGAGAACTTCCCAGTTATGATGAAGTTTTAGCTGATGAACTTTATAAATGTTATGAGAAAGATGCCAGACTTTTTTTAGCACATATTTCTGCTGATTTTCCTGTGGGAGAACTTCGCAATTATGAAGCTGTACCAGTTATTATTTCTGATTTTTTAACAAGGTGTTCTGGTCAGGGATTATAACAACAAGCTAAAATATTTAATGCTTTAAGTAAAAAAAATCCAGGTAGTCAACCTTTAAAAGTAAAAAGCTTGATGCTTCAAGAACAAGTGATTTTTAAAGAGAAAATTGCTATTCTTAGTCCTGAAATTTATGTTCAACTAGAATCACAAAGAAAATGGGCTGATGCATTAGCTCAAATGAAAATTACTTCTCCTCAAACTATTATGACTGGTGGTAATAGTGATTCAGGAGACTCCGTGTCAAATTTATTTAACTTATTACAAATAGAACATTTAACTGGACTTCCAGACCGCCTTCAGCTTAACCAAGGAACATCCACACCATCACTTTCCACGGCATCAACAAAAACTTATCTTTCCCCAGACTCAGAAAAGAAAAGTTTACGAGCAAAATCTGCTGAACTTAAGATTCCAGTTGTCCTAGTAGTAGATACATCTACTTCCATGTCTGGTGAACGTATAGATTCCTTAAATGCTGGAATTTCTACTTTTAAACAACAATTTGAACCGAGCAGCAAAATATCCCAATCTGTGAAATTAGCCATCATAACTTCTAATAGTAATGGGCGAGGAATTCAAGATTTTGTAAATATCGATGAATTTGCCCCATCTCCCTTCAAAGCTGAAGGAGAAACTATGATGGGTAAGGGAATTAATTTAGCATTACAAGAAATAGAAAATTATCTGGCATCTCAAAAACCTTGGTTATTTTATATTATAGGCCCCGCAACGAACAACAATTGGCAACTAACGGATAAGGATTGGCAAAAATCCACGCAACGTGCTTGGAAAGCTGTAGAGGAAAATAAACTCAATTTTTTTGTAGTCAATGTTCAGGGAGTAGATAGCATTAACCTGATAAAATTTGGCTCTCCTAAAACATCTCCCAAGTTATTCAATGAATTTCAGGAATTGTTCCACTGGATTGCTGAAATTCTCAAAAAAAGTTTCCAGGAGTGAAGAAGAAGGTGCTGCTACTTCAACTAGCTCGATAGGAGTCTCCCGCTATAATCTGCGATTTAACGGTGAGAGGAATATCAGGACAATGAAAGTATGAAGTTGTCCAATAATTAGGGTTTGCTGAAAAAGTCTTATGGGTGAAGGTAGGAGACAGGAGACAGGAGACAGGAGACAGGAGAAATTATAGACGAGGTAGTCGTAAAAATTGTCCCTTGATTGTTCTGCCATAATCATCCCAAAATACTAGCTTGTTGAGCTTGAGCGACCGAAAAGCTTGCACTTTTTTTCGAAAAAAAAAGGCTAGAATCTATATCAGTCAATGCTTTAATATTTAATCAGCAAGCCCTAATTGTTATCGCATTCTTTTGTGCTAAAAGTTATTATTTGTTTCACCATTAAGCTAGAATTAAAGTAGTTAGTGAAAAAGCTAGTGAAGCAAGTAATAACGGCAAAACTGAAGTTACATTTATCCTCAGAGCAAAAAAAGCTTTTGAGGGAAGTTTCATTGGCTTATAGAGATGCGCTAAATGATTCTTCTGAAATAGCATTCACTAATGGAAAAGTATCAAGTGCAAATAAGCTGCAAAAGCTTGTTTATCAGGATATTAGAACTAAATTTGGTTTACCTTCTCAGATGAGTTGCAATGTCCCAAGACAAGTAGCTGCAACTTATAAAGGTTTGTGGACTAAAGTTAAACAAAATGCGAACCATATTCAATTGGGCCAGACTAAAAAGCGATATAAAGGGTTGGACAAACCACCTAAGTATGCATCCAGAACTTGCAATTTAAACTACAAACGAGATTACTCTTTTGTGAAGCAAGGGGTGAGTTTGATTACCTTACAAGGTCGAATTAAAGTATTTTACTCTGGGTACAACAAGCACGTTGAACTAATCAAATCGGGTGAAGATGCAGTTAAGTTTGGAGGAGCAAAAATTTATTACGCTCGTTCAAATAAGACTTACTACTTATTAGTTTCTTTAGAATTAAAAATACCAGACATTGAACCTGATGCAATTAATTGCGTAGTCGGTGTTGATGTAGGACAACGGTATCATGCAGTTACTACAGACACCGCAAATCAAGCTCATTTCTATCCAGGAAAACAGTGTAATCATAAAGCTACTCGTTATCAAAAAGTGAGAAAATCTTTACAGCAAAAAGGCACTCGTTCTGCTAAGAAACGTTTGGTTTCATTATCAGGAAAAGAAAGACGGTTTATTGCCGATAGAAATCACTGTTTATCCAAACAAATTGCTACTCCTAACACACTAATCGGACTGGAAAACTTAACCAATATTCGGGAGCGGACTCAACCTCGTAAGATTGGAAAAAAAGCATCAACTAAACAACGAAAAGCTAATCATAAACAAGCGAAATGGTCCTTTGCAGAATTACACTTATTTATCGACTATAAGTCTGTTTTAAATAATTCCTTAGCTATTAAAGTTGATGCTGATTATACCTCCCAAGCTTGTCCTCATTGCGGGCATACCAGCAGAGGTAATCGTCCAAATAAAGGGCTAATTTTCCACTGTGAATCTTGCGGTTTTGAACTCCATGCCGACTTAATTGGTGCAAGGAATATAGCAATGCGAGCGCTGCTTTTTCGGCAAGACTGGGAAAGTACGGGGCTTTTGTCAGCAGCCCCTGATGGTTCGTCGGCTGAAGCCAAAGCTGCACGCCTTTCGAGGTTTGCAGAAATGCGGTGGACGGCAGAATCAAGCCAACATCATAATCTTTGATTTGATGTTTGGTAGTTGACTTCTGCCTATTACAGAATTGGTAGAAAATGAAGATTGATTGTTAGACACTATTGTCTCAGGGCGAATAGCCATTCACCCCTACAGTGGTTTACCAAAATGAAAACCGTTGTAATATTTTTATCTTTCCTCAAGAGGATTTCTAGTTAAGGATGAGCGATCGCCACACCTTTCCCAAAATTCACCCAAAACCACTATATATAGTAGTCAAAAACTATAACGTTGCAGATATACAGTGTTTAGCCTTTCGACTTTTTTGTTTTGCCCGCTGCTGAACCACTTCTGGAGGCGGACCATAATCTCCGTTACTGAAATATACTCGCTCTACTATATTTCCCGGTTCTACTTCAATCCACAGACGGGCACCTCCAGCTTGACTTGTATTAGGTTTATGAGGTTGATACACTACTTGGCAAGGTCCATGAATTTTCACAGCGTGGCAATAATCTTTTTTACCTCCTACTTTTACGGCGACTGCTGTATGAGAAGTTCCATGGTCTCGGTTATAGTCTATGGTCTTTCGCAAAACATGAATAAAAGTATTGGCTGTGCGTTGATTTTTGTTCCAAGTTGGTTCTGGACCTCGACGACCAGGTGTAATTTCTGGCATTCCCCTCTGATTTAGGGGAATCTGCCAAAGTCTTTTGACTTTACGCGCACCAATAACACGACCAGTATTTAGTAGAAAACGCAATCTACCCGTAGAGATATTTAGAAGAAAAGCTGCTTCAGTTGTACTAACTAATGAGACAGTCATAACTATAACGTTGTAGTTTTGAATAATTTACATGAAAAGGACAAATTAGAATTTTTTTTCAAAAAAGTAATTTTATTTTAAGAGGTTAATAAATTAACAGACGAAATTGTAGTCTAAAATTAGACAACATTAATTATAAAAAATTCAACGCCCTAAGAGTCTATAAATTTATGAGAGTTGGTAGCTATTATTCAGCAGAAACAAATAAATGCCTATTTACTATTTGGGCACCTCTTCGAGAAAAGTTAGCTGTACATATTGTACATCCCCAAGAAAAATTAATAGGTCTGCAAAAAGATGAATGGGGATATTGGCAAGGAGAAGCAAAAGACATTGACCAGGAAACTCTCTACTTTTATCAATTAGATGGAGAAACTGACCGACCAGACCCCGCCTCTAACTGGCAACCTCAAGGAGTACATGGTCCTTCAAAAATATTAGACCATCAACAATTTACCTGGAATGATACTTCTTGGCAAGGTATCCCTTTGGCAGAAATGATTATCTATGAACTTCATGTGGGCACTTTTACCCCCGAAGGAACTTTTGCAGCAATTATTCCTAAGTTGCCAGAATTAAAAGATTTAGGGATAAACGTTATAGAAATAATGCCCGTAGCCCAATTTCCAGGCGATCGCAACTGGGGCTATGATGGAGTTTATCTTTATGGTGTCCAAGATTCTTATGGTGGGCCGGATGGTCTAAAGCAACTTGTTAATGCTTGTCATCAGGCAGGCATTTCTGTAATTTTGGACGTTGTTTATAATCATTTTGGTCCAGAAGGAAATTATCTCTGGGATTATGGTCCCTATTTTACGGATAAGTATCATACTCCTTGGGGAAATGCTGTTAATTTTGATGATGCATATAGTAATGAAGTCCGTAATTTCTTTATTGAAAATACTTTGTATTGGTTAGATAAATATCATATTGATGGTTTACGTTTAGATGCTGTTCATGCCATTTATGACATGAGTGCCGAACCTTTTTTACAACAGTTAGCTGACCGGGTAGAAGAGTTTAGTAAAAATGGTAGTTGGAAACGTTATTTAATTGCGGAAAGTGATTTGAATGATGTGCGAGTTTTACGTTCAAAAGAGAATGGAGGTTTTGGTCACGATGCTCAATGGTGTGATGATTTTCACCACTCTCTGCATAGTCTTTTAACTGGAGAAAGTTCTGGATATTATTCTGATTTTAAGAGTATAGAATCTCTGAAAAAGTCTTATAAAGAAGGATATGTTTATACAGGAGAATATTCACCTCATCGTCAGAGAAATCATGGTAATTCAACCCTGGGTTTTGCCGGAGAAAAATTTGTAGTTTGTATTCAAAATCACGACCAAATAGGTAATAGATTAATTGGAGAAAGATTATCAGCTTTAGTAGATTTTGAAGGATTAAAATTAGCAGCAGGAGCAGTTTTAATTTCTCCATTTGTACCAATGTTATTTATGGGAGAAGAGTATGGAGAAGAAAATCCTTTTTTGTATTTTGTTAGTCATGGAGACCCTAACTTAGTTGAAGCAGTGAGAAAAGGTAGGGCAGAAGAATTTAAGTCTTTTAACTGGTCTGGAGAAGTGCCAGATCCTCAAGGTGAGAAAGTATTTATGGATTCTAAATTAAATTGGGAAAAGTCTAGGGAAGGTAAATATAGAGTTTTACGTTCTTTTTATCAACGGTTAATTGAGCTACGGAAAAAAATTCCAGTATTAGCTAAACTTGATACCTCCCAAATAGAAGTACAAAGTTTGGCAGATAAAAATGTCTTATTGCTTCACAGATGGGGAGAAAAAAGTAGTGTATTGAGTCTGATGAATTTTGAAAAGCATTCTGTCACATTTGAACCTCAACTGCCCACAGGAAATTGGCAAAAGATGATTAATTCCTCAGATCGAGAATGGATGGGAGAAGGTGCTGTTTTACCTGAAAAATTATTATTATCTGGACAAACCGTGACAATTAATCCTTTAAGCTTTGCTCTTTATAAGACTCGATCAGAGTATTCCCCAGAGAATATACATTAGACTTCTCCGGAAAAGAGGGAGTAGGGAGTAGGGGGAAAGAATTGATGATTTTTGCGTGATAATTGATTTGATTTTTGATTATCGTAGATGTCTATTTTTAATTCTCCATTTTAGCTAAATCCTCGAGAAGCCTCGCGCCATAATCTCTGATTTGGCGACCAGATGAATCGGCGGTAAATTAATGGGGTGAGTACGCCCCATTAATCTACAAATATTGCTTTTTGCTCAAGACTTCGATTGTTGATGTTATCATAACAATGATCGAATTAATGTTGATAGTAATGCGGACGGCTTATCAGTACAAATTAAAGCCTAATAATGAACTTGTGTCTACCATAGAACTATGGCTGGACTTGTTGCGTCGGCAGTACAACTATCGATTGGGTGAGCTGTTTTCGTGGTGGTCAGAAAATCGCTGTCCGGTTAATGCTTGCCCTTTAATAACGCCAATTCCTCAACTAAGAAATAACCCGGATTATTATTCGTAAGAATTAAGATTTAGTCAATACTAAAGATAAATTTCGGGAGTACAAACTAATTCATTGTCTATTGTTGAGTCTTAATTTAATATAATACTTAAAAACTAATGATAAATTTCCCAAAAAACGTTTTTTCTGAGTCTTTTCCAATTTTTCAAAAATTACCTCCTTCCATGACTTCCATAAGGGAAAGAAAAGTTCTTAAGTATTTCGCTCGTTGCCTTTACTCTGGTACGGGAGAAATAGTCGATCTTGGTTCAGGAGTAGCAGGAACAGTATATCCCTTTGCTTTGGGATTATCAAAAAATCAACAAGTATTAGAGAAAAATTCTAGAATTTATGCCTATGATGCTTTTACAACTCCAAAACAAAAAGTTGCAGCTAGAGGAGGACAAATTTATTTCCAAAATACTAGAGGATCTCAAAAACAAGACTCCTACTTACACATATTTCAAAAAAACTGTAAGACTTTGATTGACTATGTTAATGTTTGTGATGGAGATATTACTGCATTGTCATGGCGACATAAACCCATTGAAATTATTCACATTGATATAGCAAAAAAATTAAAAGTATGGCAACACATTGTCAAAGAATTTTTTCCTGATTTTTGTGTCAATCAAACTATTGTTGTTAATCAAGATTTTTCTAGATCGAGACTTCCTTGGTTAATTTATTCTACTGGTATAATTCTGCCCTATATTGAACTTTTCGACCATGTGATTGATGGTGTTACATATTTTAAAATAGTTCAAGAAATACCATCAGTTCTTCTTAGTAAACTCGCAGAAGATGATTTTAGTATTGCTGAGAAGATAGATGCAGTTAATAAAATTACTGAGGTACTTGATGATTGTATTTTTGTAGGCAATGTTAACAAGGATTTAATGAAAGGACTTATGGATCTGGCAATTGCTTATATTTATTATTATTTTGGCAACAAACAAACATCTTGTACCTTGGCAGAATCACTAAAGAATAATCCTACTCTTGTCAGACATGCCTCGGGGTTCTTTCGGGAATTAGGCGTTTCTCTTAATTGAAGTTTAACTACGTATCAATTTTTAACTAGGGCTTGCTGAAAAAGTCTTTTTTTCAGATGAGGATCCAGAATTTCCTACGGAATGCTTCCCTACTGGATGTTACGCAAACGCAAATAGAATCGGTGAAGTCAGGAGGAATGGGAATTATAAAAGAGGTAATCAGAAAAATCTTGGGACGATTTTTCTTCCCCTATCTAGCTCAAAATGCGCTCCTTTTTGAGCTATTGGAGCTGAAAACCAGGTACTTTTTCTAGACCTAAAAAGGCTAAAACTTATATCAGTAAATGCTTTGAGATTTAATCAGCAAGCCCTAACTATATTTGGACTACATGAAAAATAAATATACAGTTTAATATTTCAAAAAAATTTATCTGTTAAACGTAAAATTTTGAACTTTTAAGAACTAATTAATCAACACTTATAGCAGTTTTCATGTTTCATACGAATACAGAAATTTTGGCTGAAAGGCAGCAGGGGCTGAAGTTTTGTAGTCAACATGAGTGAAAACTGCTATAATTATATCTATTTAACTATGGGAATTCCCATGACAACATCTATAGAATTTAATCTACTTACAGAAGTTTCCGAAGCTATGAGGTACAGTTATTTTTATTCTTTTCTGTTCCCTGTTCCCAGCTCCGGTGTTCCCTCAAACCTAAAATTTTGTACCTCATAACAACGGAAAACGCTGTATATTTTTGACTTTGGAAGTAGATTAAGTCGTAGTTTCATATTTAGCCAAACTAGGAAATTTTCATATTTATGCTTTTTTTTAATGTTTGAAAAACAGATAAATATCTGTTAAACGTGAAATTATGAACTTTTAATAGTCAATTAATCACCACTTAATTATCTCTATTTAACTATGCGAATTCCCATAACGACATATAGAATTCAATTTACTCCTAATTTTGGCTTTGATGCAGCTAAAGTTATAGTTCCATACTTAGCTGAACTAGGAATTTCTGATCTTTATGCTTCTCCTATATTTAAAGCAAAAACAGGTAGTGAACATGGATATGACGTAGTCAATCCTAATATACTTAATCCTGAACTAGGAGGCCAAGAAAAATTTACCGAACTAGCAGCAGAAATCAAAAGTAATGAAATGGGATGGCTACAAGATATTGTGCCTAATCACATGGCATTTGGCAGTCAAAATCATATTCTAGTAGATGTCTTAGAAAATGGTTTTGACTCTCAATATCGTGACTATTTTGATATTGATTGGAATCATCCTTATGAAGGTATTCGAGGCAGGGTTTTAGCACCTTTTTTGGGTAAATTTTATGGAGACTGTCTAGAAAATGGAGAGTTACAACTTCAGTATGGTCAAAATGGATTAACTGTTAACTATTACGACCATAAGTTTCCCATTAGAATTGATTCTTATACTCAAGTTTTAACCTACAATATCGGCAAATTAAGAAATAAATTAGGCAGAAAAAATCAGGATTTTGTTAAATTACAGGGAGTTCTCTATAGTTTAAAATATATTCCTTCTGGAGCGGAGGGGAGAGAAAGGTATGACCAAATTAGCTTCATCAAAGGGATGTTGTGGGAATTATGGAATGAAAATCCACGTATTAAAGAATTCATTGAAGAAAATATAGAGACTTTTAACGGGGTTCCGGGAAAGCCAGAAAGTTTTGACTTATTAGATAAATTATTATCCGAGCAATACTTTCGTTTATCTTTCTGGAAAGTGGGTAATGAAGAGTTAAACTACCGAAGATTTTTTACAGTAAATGATTTAATCTCAGTCAGAGTAGAAGATGAACAAGTATTTAATACTACCCATGCTCTAATCTTAGAAATGTTAAAAGAGGAAAAATTTACAGGTCTCAGAATCGATCATATTGATGGACTGTACGATCCTGCTCAGTATTTAAACAGACTAAGAGAAAAAGCAAATGCTCCTTATATCGTTGTCGAAAAAATTCTTGAACCCAGGGAAGATTTACCTGTTAATTGGCCTGTTCAAGGAACTACAGGTTATGATTTTTTAAACTATGTTAATGGTATTTTTTGTGACCATTTTAACGAGGAAGAATTCGACCAGATTTATTCTCGGTTTATTAAAGGTACTTCTAACTATGGGCAGCTAGCTGATGAAAATCAAAGGCTGATTATTAACAAACATTTAGCTGGAGATATTGATAATTTAGCTCACTTACTTAAAGATATTTCTAGTAAATATCGATATGCCAGCGATTTTACTATTTTTGGTTTGAAAGCTGCTTTAGTAGAAGTTATGTCAGTATTTCCAGTGTACCGAACTTATGTTAGTAAAGAAGGAGTTAGTAAGGCAGATCGAGAATGTATTCAGAGAGTAATTGCTAAAACGAAAGAGAAAATTCCTTTCTTTATCAATGAACTTTTAAATGAATTGAGTTTTATTGAAAAGTTTTTGTTATTAGAATTTGATGAGCATTTAAACCAGGAAGATAAAGATAAATGGCTACACTTTGTGATGCGGTTACAACAATTTACCGGACCTTTGATGGCAAAGGGTGTAGAAGATACTGTTTTATATGTTTATAATCGACTTATTTCTCTCAATGAAGTTGGTTCAACTCCTAGTAAATTTGGAGTTTCAGTTGAAGATTTTCATGGATTTAATCAACATCGTATTGCCTATTGGCCTCATACTATGAGTGGAACTTCTACTCATGATACAAAACGTGGGGAAGATGTCAGAACGCGAATTAATGTACTCTCAGAAATTCCTGAAGAATGGGAAAGTTATTTACAGAAATGGCAGGAAATTAATGCTCCTAAAAAAGATTGTGTAGGAGGTTTAGATGTTCCTGCGCCTAATGATGAATACTTTTTATATCAGACTTTGTTAGGTGCTTTTCCTGTTGATGAAAGTGAATATTCAACTTTTGTCGAAAGGATTAAAGAATATATTATTAAAGCAATACGAGAGGCTAAAGTTAATACAGGTTGGTTAAGACCGGATGATGATTACGAAAGCTCATTGATTAAGTTTGTAGAACATCTACTTAATAAATCAGAAGATAATGAATTTTTACCAGCTTTCCGACCTCTACAACGTAAGGTTCAATATTACGGTGTTTTTAATTCTTTATCTCAGGCTTTTTTGAAACTTACTTCTCCTGGAGTTCCTGATATTTATCAAGGTACAGAATTGTGGGATTTGAGTCTTGTTGACCCTGATAACCGTCGTTCAGTTGATTTTGAAAAAAGAGCAGAGTTTCTGAAGGAAATTAAGACAAAAATAGAGTCCGATATTTTAGGATTGATTGAAGAACTTTTGCAAACTCCAGAAACTGGTAAGATTAAAATGTTTTTAATTTACCAAGCTTTGCAGGCACGCCGAGAGTATTTGGATTTATTTCAACGAGGAGATTACCAAAAGTTAATTGTTATGGGTAGTTTGAAAAATCATATAGTTGCTTTCTCAAGAAAATGGGGAGATAGTACGGCGATTATTATAGCTCCCAGATTATTAACTAAATTGGTTAATGAAGGAGAAAATCCTTTAGGAGAACAAGTATGGCGTGAGACTCGAATTTGTTTACCTTCTGGTTCTTCTTTGGTTTGGAAAAATGTAATTACTCAACAAAAACTTAAAGAAGAGAAAGAGGATACTTTATGGATTAGAAATGTACTGAATCATTTCCCTGTAGCATTATTAATTAATGAGCAAGGTGAAACAAATAATGATTCTGAACCAAAAGTAGATTCTCACAATTAAGTATACTTTGGTTTTCATTATAAAATTTAGCCCGCCAGAAAACTTTCAGAAGGCGGGATTATTTTTCGCCAAAATACTTGCTCAAGATACTTTTCTTGGTGCGCTACCAGGTGCACCGTGAGACGACGCGGGGTCGCACCGCTATCTTGGTCTCATGGATATGGTTAGGAAACCCATCCATCCCACCCTTCGGGAAGCTCCGCTAACGACCGCTTTGTCAAAGGGACACCTCCTGTAAAGTAGGGGCGGACTGGGGAAGCTCTACATTAGCAAATGGCCAGAAAGCTCCTACTTCACTTATCATTTAAACACATTCTTTTTTCATGCATGGTATAAACTCCTTTGATTAGACATCTCCTCCAAAAGAGGGAATAGGCAGTAGAGAGAAATAATTAATAATTTATGGATAATAATTGATTTGATTTTTTATTATTGGAGATGTCTATTTAGAATAGCGAGTATCGGCAGTAATATTTTCCTCTTTATTGAATAATCGCTCACAAATACCTAATAAATATGATTTATTATTGATGGGCGATCGCGGCAATGGCTTTTCATTATCAGGCCAACTAGGTAAATCGAAACATGGACAACAATCTGGGGGCATTCCTTTGACACGAGATGGGATAGGCATTAAACAACGGGCACAATCACTAATGTCCCACTCTGGAGATAATAATTCTGCAATTGTTTGATGTGTCCCCTCTAAAAAACAATCTCCTGATTCAGAAGATAAAATTTGTTGCCAGCATGATTCAAAATCTTGACTGTAGCGATCGCCTAAAAGTACAGCTTGAGGTTTTATAGCTACTTTACCATTTCTGATTAATACTTTCTTGCCTAACTGAAACCAATAGGCAATATATTGTTTGACTTGATTGTGGGATGCCATAATTTTTAGCTCCGATATTTTCCGTTTCATAGAACTTCAAAGCTAATAAATAGCCTCGTTCATCTTCCTTGATTCTAACTTTTCCATTGTTAAAATTGGGGAGTGAACCTAATATTTTATTTCTTTAGAATAAATTAAGAATTAAATGTTCAAAGGTGTGCCTAAAACACTAAGATTCAAAACATGACCTCCTGTAACCAGATAAACAGACTGAGAAATTACTCCAACTCGACGAATCAGATGACCAAGGCGATCGCGAAATAGCCGTCCGATCGGAAATGAAGGAACTATTCCCCAACCTGTTTCTTCACCCACTAAAATCACATCGCCACTAGCTTTTAATAAAGCTTCAATTAAAACTTCTAAAGTTTCATTCCAAGCTGTTTCATCTTGTGACAAAATATTAGCCAACCAAGTACCTAAAGAATCTACCAAAATACAGCAGTCTTCATGTGCATAAGTAGTCAAAGTTTCTGATAGTTCCACGGGTATTTCTAAGGTAGTCCAATCACGAGGGCGACGGTTTTGATGTTGTTCAATTCGAGTTTGCCACTCTAGATCGTTACTATCAACTTGAGAGGTAGCGATATAAATTACTTGTTTGTGAGAACTAATAGCTAAATTTTCAGCCCACTCACTTTTACCAGAGCGAGCAGGACCTGTGACCAAAATTAGTTTCTTAGAAGTGACTTGAGGAGAATTCATGGAGATGCAAAAAGATGATCCAGTGTAAACTGAAAATAAAGGATATTGACATCCTCCCCGGCCTAAAGGCACAGAGATTCCTAGCGAGCCGTAACTCCTGGGCGGGTTGACGTCTGACAGGCTGCTGCACCCACCCCTCTTGCTCCCCTCCCGGGAGGGGATGGGGGTGGGTTAAACTTGCCTCCACGTCCTTTGAATCCACAGCTAGAGCAAGTTTGAGATGTGGGTTCAAGGGCGACTAATTACTCTGAAATCGCGACCATATTTTTCTGCTTTTCCTTCTAGGAATGTTCTGAAAGTTCTCCAGCCTAAATCTGAAATTGCTCTAGATAATTTACGGTCTCTTGGTGCGCGTTCCGCAAGGGAGCTGGCGTCGTCGCGGGGTCGCACCGCTTTTTTACCATACCAGAAACGTTTAAATCTTCTAAAACAACTGTTTGGTTTTCACGAATTATTTTAGTAGATAATTTATGTAGAAAATCTGTCAAGCGTATCTTTCAGCTTGGCATGGAATTTAGCTAATCTAACCCGTACTTTTTCATACCTTTTAGACCCCTTAGTTTTATGAGATAATGACTTACTTAACTTTCTTAACTTCTTAATTCGTTTCTTCAGTGGCTTAAGACCATCAACTTTTGTACCGTCGCTCAATGTAGCAAAGGTTTTGATACCTAAATCTATACCTACTGAATTATCAGTTTGAGGTAAGATTTCTGGTTGTATTTCTATTACAAAACTTAAGAAATATCTAGTAGGGGCGATTTGCGTTTGCGCAGCATTCCGCAGGAAATCGCCCCTACAATCTTTAATTACTGTTGCTGATGATGGAGGAGCAGGCAACTCTCTTGATCGAACAATTTTCAGCTTTCCAATCTTGGCTAAATAGACTTTATGTTGACCAACTTTAAACCCTCATGCATGTAAACCTAGCAGTTTGCGCGTGACTTTTTACTTTTAAATCTAGGAGGTTTAATAGGTCTACCTTTCTGTTGACCTTTAGTCGATTTAAAAAAGTTAGAGCAACGCCTGGTTTAAATCATTTAAAGATTGCTGCAATGGTATAGCAGAAACTTCTGATAGCCATTCTCTGTTTTCAGCCTTCTTAGCTTTAGTGATCAACTGTTTTTGCAGATCGGAATTAGTGGGTTTCTTTTCTCCTAATTTATGCTTTTGTTGGCAACAAGCTAGGCTATCATTCCAAACAACACGTTCGCGTTTGCGGTAGCATGACCATAGGAAAGCGTTGCGCCAGCAAACACAACCAAATAGCTTGGCTAATCGGTATTTTTGTCCCGGTGTTGGATAGATGCGATACTTAAATCTAGCTTTCATAATTCCTATCTAAACTAACAACATGATAACATATTTATCAAAGAAAAAACAATTTAAAAGTCGCCCTAGAAGGGCGAGGCTTTATACCCAATTTTATGGTAAATTAGTAAATAGTAAATTAGGCCAAAATCTGAGAAAACTCCAATAGTAAAAATAGTAACAATTAACTATGGCCAAAATATCTGCTATTATCTGTACTCATAATCGGGACAATTACTTAGGAGCTGCCATAGATAGCCTGCTTGGACAAGATTTTCCTGGTAGCTTTGAAGTAGTAGTAGTAGACAATGCTTCAACCGACCGCACCCGTGAAGTAGTAGAAGCAAGATATCCCAGTCCCAATCTGAAATATGTATATGAGCCAGTCACAGGATTATCTGTGGCCAGAAATACAGGGGCAAAAGCAGCCAGTGCGGAAATTTTAGCTTATCTTGATGATGATGCTGTTGCTAGTTCCCAATGGTTAAGGGTATTGCAAGAAGCTTTTCAAAGTAATGAAAAACTAGCGATCGCTGGTGGCAAAGTGACTTTAATTTGGCCAGAAGGAATTAGCCCCCCTAAATGGCTTTCTCCAGAATTATCAGGAAACCTGGGTTACTATGACCTTGGTGATTCTGTAGTTTATATTAATCAGCCTGGTTTAACTCCTAGAGGTTTAAATTATTCCATTCGTCGTACATTTCTTGAACAAATTGATGGCTTTGATACTAATTTAGGTCGAGTGGGCAAAAAGCTATTATCTAATGAAGAATTACATACCACAGAATTAGCAATCAAGGAAGGTTGGCAAGTAGCTTATTTACCTGAAGCTTTGGTTGCTCATAATGTAGCTCCTGAAAGGGTTAGACCTGCCTGGTTTATTGAAAGAGGTTGGTGGCAAGGCATTAGCGAATGTTATCGTGAACAACTAGCTGGTCAGGCAGGTCTTAGACAACTAAGAAAGGGGGGCGATAGAATGATTAGGGGTGTGTACAAGTCTCTAAAAAATATAACAGACCCGGCCAAACGTTTTGATAATTTTGTCTATGCTTATGCTCAAATAGGCTATCTAGGTGCAGCTATTCAAGGCATGATATCTATGAAGTAGGGGTAGGTTTTAGGTGGTAGGTGATAGGTTGTGGGTTGTAGGTTGTAGGTGGTAGGTTGTAGGTGGTAGGTTGTAGGTAAAAAAAGTTGCTCGCCCTGCCGAAATGCTAACCTAAGGCCACTCAATATCAAATCCTACCGACCTCAAGGTTAACCTAGGGCAACTCAATCCAAAACTCCTAGTGCCTTCAAAATATAGCGATAATAAAATTAAGGTAAATCCTGTTTATAAAATTCTTAACTATGACATCATCTAAGGTACCAGTTTCAGTCCTCATCCCGGCTAAGAATGAAGAAAAAAATTTACCCGCTTGTCTAGATAGTGTTGCAAGAGCAGATGAGATATTTGTGGTAGATTCTCAAAGCAGCGATCGCTCTGGGGAAATTGTAGAAAGTTATGGAGCAAATTTAGTACAGTTCCATTTTAATGGTCAATGGCCAAAAAAGAAAAATTGGTCTTTAGAAAATTTGCCATTTCGGAATGAGTGGGTACTTATTGTTGATTGTGACGAACGTATTACTCCTGAGCAATGGGATGAAATTGCTGTAGCGATTCAAGACCAAAATTACAATGGTTACTACCTTAATAGAAGGGTATTTTTTCTAGGTAAATGGATTCGTTATGGCGGTAAATATCCTGATTGGAATCTGCGTTTATTTAAGTATAAAGAAGGTCGCTACGAGAATTTAGGAACTGAGGGAGTGCCCAATACGGGGGATAATGAAGTACATGAACATGTTGTTTTGAATGGAAAGGTAGGCTATCTGAAAAATGATATGCTTCACGAAGATTTTCGTGATTTATTCCACTGGTTGGAAAGACACAATCGTTATTCTAATTGGGAAGCGCGAGTACATTATAATATACTGACTGGTCAGGATGATGATGGAACTATTGGTGCAAGTTTATTTGGGGATGCGGTACAGCGTAAACGTTTTCTGAAGAAGATATGGGTAAGATTACCATTTAAACCTATGTTAAGGTTTATTTTATTTTACTTTATTCAGCTAGGGTTTTTAGATGGTAAAGCAGGATATATTTATGGTAGGTTACTGAGTCAATATGAGTATCAAATAGGTGTTAAACTGTATGAACTTAAAGATTGTGGTGGTCAGCTAAATACTGTTCAGAAAATAGAAAAAACTGCTACACCTCAGCCAGTTGCTC
Organism: Okeania sp. SIO2B3; assembly: GCF_010672525.1. Lineage (GTDB taxonomy): Bacteria > Cyanobacteriota > Cyanobacteriia > Cyanobacteriales > Microcoleaceae > Okeania. Next base: position 58,142 of record NZ_JAAHGH010000010.1, read on the forward strand.
AGGTAGATTCAGCAAGTAGTAGTTAGGAGTAAGGCTAAGTTCAACAATTAATAATTAATAATTAACAATTACCTCTCCTTGAAAAGAAGAGGCATTGAAGCGGTAGGGAAAATTTTTTTCTTTTCTCTTGGTTTGATGGATATGGCGCAGGTTTCGGAGCCATCCCTCCACCGCTTTTCTCCTTTAAAGGAGAGGCTTTAAGCCTTAATTATTCGGTAAGCAAAATATCTAAAATATTTACAGAGATGAAAACTGAGGGTCATTTCAGTTATCAGTTATTAGTAAAAGTATCAAAGAAACGGTCGGAAAAATTTACGAAAAACTTGATTTTGAGGTCGGAAAACTTGCCAAAATTCTCTCAACTTTTCCAAGTAACTATTTATCTACCCCACAACCAATGACTCGGCAAAAGCTATTTTTTGCATCAGAGAAACCGGAAGACTAATAACAGAAATAGATGAAATTATTCCGAGCTTTCCCCTAGGATAGTCACACAGTCAAACCAAGGATGAAAAATTTATTTATCTATATATAGTTGTCATCCCATCTGCCTAGAAATGAGGTCGGAAAATTTGCCAAAATTCTCTCAACTTTCCCAAGTAACTATTTACCTATCCCACAACCAATGACTCGGCAAAAGCTATTTTTGCCAACAGAGAAACCGGAAGACTAATGACAGAAATAGAGAAAATTATTCTCGATATTTGCTCTATTTCTGAATCAATTCATTAATCTATTCCACAGTCAAAATAAATTGAATAAACCCTTCAAAATTAACTATTCTGTAGTAACATACCTATAAAGATATAATGGAATATTCTCATCAATTTTACGGTAGGAGTATAAAAAGTACTATTTACCAATTCTAAATACCTCAATGCTATAAAATTGTCTAATCAAAGTCAAGGCAAAAAAATTAACTCCTAATGACAAATAACCAACAAACAGAATCTTGGGTCGATCTTCGTAAATACGACCAATCTTGGTATGACCGAGGTAAACCGGGTTGGTTCGTATTACTGTGGTGGTTCGTACAAGCAATTACCTTTCCCTTAACTCCCCAACCTTTACACAGTTTGAGAAGATTAATATTAAATCTCTTTGGAGCCAAAATTGGTCAAGGAGTTTTAATTCGCCCCACTGCCAGATTTACCTATCCTTGGAAAATAGCGATCGGCGATTATAGTTGGATTGGAGACGACGTAGTTTTGTACAGTCTTGACCATATAGAAATAGGTCAACATTGCGTTATCTCTCAAAAAAGTTACCTCTGCACTGGAAGTCATAATATAGAAGACCCTACATTTGGTTTACAAACAGCAAGTATTAATATTGGTAATGGTGCGTGGGTTGCTACAGATTGTTTCATTGCTCCAGGGGTTAATATTGGTGCTAATGCTGTTATTGGTGCTAGGAGTAGTGTTTTTAAAGATATGCCAGCAGGTCAGGTTTGTTTAGGAACTCCTTGTCAACCTCGTTACCCAAGACAAATTAAACATCATTAAGAAGGAAGAAGGGCGTTGGTCAATCAAGGTATGAAAATAAAAATTGAACAATCTCAAATATTTGTTATTCAATAGTTTAGCAATTACCAAAAATACAAATCATACCCTAATTTACCAAAGCCGGAAGAAGGTAGAAGGTAGAAGGTAGAAGGCAGAAGGTAGAAGGTAGAAGGCAGAAGGAAAGAGGTGTAATTGCTTATGGATAGTCAACTATCTGCCACTTCATGTCTTATCACCCCAAATAATTTTAAGGACCATATAGACGGTTGGTATTAAACCCGCCACAGAAAAGATAAAAATGAATAAATTAAAATTAAATTATATTGTAATTATGATTATATTTATTTAACTTAAGAATAAAACACTTTTTCTGCTGAAACTCTTTCACAGAAAGAAACCCTTCTCTCAATCTAAACTAAAATGACTATAAGTAGTAAATTTTCACCCAAAACAATAGTAGGAATTCTACCTATTTCTGACTCTAAAGTCACCGAAAAACTCTTTTCTACCTACTGAATCTTGACTTCCGTGAAATCATAAATTTATTCAGCAAGGCTGTTAATTGTCGAATCTATTCATTCATATTCTTATAAGTTGCCACTGCAGAAGGCGAACTACGGTTCAAATAACGGAATATCCAATACTTAAAAACAGCATCTAAAATCACTGGAAAAGTTGCAATAAACAAGAAGTTAAAATCTCTACTTTCTGCTAATCCAAAATGTTTAGCAACATTTTCCAAAATCACTTCCCAGCCATGAGGGGAGTGAAACCCCACAAACATATCTGTTAACAAAATCAGGATAAATGCCTTAGCACTATCGCTAAGACCATATATCACATCATCCATAAAAGATTTTAAAATCTCAACATCTCTTCTATTAGCAGAAATAATGCCAACAAAAGTAATCAAAGATATCAGGTCACAAAAAATATTTTTAACAGCATTATTACTTCTATTTTTATATTCTGAGGCTATTTCTTGAGCTTTTTCTTCTACTTTATGCTCAATCAATTCTTCTCTTTCAAGTTTAGGTATTTCTGAAATTTCTTTTCCAGCTTCATATAATTCTGGGAATAATTCTGGTGCCTGACCTAAATACATTTGAAAATGAAGTTCTTCCTCATATTTACGCAACTCCATCAAGGCTTCTTCTTCCAAGTCGCGGTTAATAAAAATCTCTTCTTGTTGACTAGAAACTGGCAGAAAACGATCGACTAAGTAACCCACAAAAGTCATTTTTGATAACTGGTGAATTAGTAGAGGCACTAAAATCAATAACAAGATAAATCTAACTGAAGTAATAGTCTTAACTTTAGATTTTCTGAATTTTTTAATTACATCTTCTTCAGCTTCTGGGTCTAACTCTTTCTTGATTCTTTTGAAAGTACTTAATAACGAACGGGGTAAAAAGCTAGTTTCTGGTTGATCATTTTTCAGCACTTCTGTAGTATTTATAGAAGAATTAGATGATATATTATCAGTAGAATTATTAATATTCTCTTGACTAGATATTATCGCTAGAGAGGATGAAGCATCAGGCACTTCTACAATTGAATTAGATTTTTGAATTGGAGATGTTGTTTGTTTACTATATCGACTAGCTACTTCATCAATAAACTCTAATTTTTCCAAAATAATTGATGGTCGGTCCTGAAATTCTTGCTGATAATATTTATGGAATTTATCCTCGCTATCGCCAAGCTTCTTTTTCTCAAAAATACCTACAACTGAAATACTGGTATTAAACTCAGCTAATCTAGTTTGAATAACTTTTAAAGACCGCTTCAGTTCAGAATTAAAATAAGACTTAACACTATCACCATAACTAGCTGATGCTAAAGAAATCTTTTGACCTTCAAAATGTTGATCTTCAATCGCCTTAATATTGAGGGCAGCATTATAAGCCATATCCAAAGCTCTTTCAGGAGTTTCTCGGAACCACTCATTAGCACTCAGAACAGAGAGTTTAAATTGCTTCCAGGAGTAAATAGCCATATCGATTATTTTCTGATAAGTTCAATCAGCTCGCCACTATTTAGGGTTTGCTGAAAAAGTCTTATGGGTGAGGGTAGGAGACAGGAGACAACCCACCCGCGGACCCCTCCCAACCCACCCCTAACCCCTCCCAACCCACCCCTAACCCCTCCCAGGAGGGGAGGGGAAGGCAGGAGAAATGGGTACGAGCGAGGAGGTAGGAGTAAGAATTGTAAGAATGATTTTTCTGCCCAACTATGAGCCTAAAATACTAACTTTTTGAGGGTTTTAGACGTGATACCAGGCACTTTTTTAGACCCCAAAAAGGCTAAAACTTTTCTCTGTAAATACTTTTAGATTTAATCAGCAAGCTCTATTTATTTATTAAATTTAGAACTGGCAATCTCAAGTTAGTAGTTTAAAGAGCGAGTAATGAACATTTGTATATTTGATAATAAGCAATTTCAACTGAAAAATAATATCTTTCTACCATTATCAACTTAGCTAGTATCTTAGCAGATTTTTGCTTTTTAATGTGAGCATAAATACGCTATTCACCTAAATCATAATTATGTCTATTTCTTCAAAAATATTTAATTAAATTTAGACAATATTCTCCAAGCGTTCAACTAACTGTTGTGCTTGTATAACCCCTTCTATCTGTTCTACTACCTGACCATTTTTAAACAAGACCAAAGTTGGCAAAGCTTGAATGCCATACTTTGATGCTAACTGGGGATATTTATCTGTATCAATTTTAACTATCCGCAGTCGGTCTTTCATCTTTTGATTGACCTGTTCCAGAATAGGGGCCATCATTTGACAAGGGCCACACCAAGTAGCATAAAAATCCACCAGAACAGGCATTTCTGAATTAGCCAGTAATTCATCAAAACTATTAAACTGCTTTTTAATTGCCATCTTAAGAAAATATATATACTTATCAGGAAAGGCAGAAGGCAGGAGGCAGAAGGGAATTTTAACTCCTGCCCTCTGCTCCCGCTGCCTTCGTTCATCTATTAATTATTAGCTTAACTCAATAAGCCATAATCCCCTAAGTTAACGAAGTCAGAAGTCTGAAGTCTGAAGTCAGAAGTCAGATAGGGGGGGGGGAGCCGTCGAATTGGCGACGTACAGAAGTTGTTTTTGTAACAGAGATTTGAGCAAGCCTCCAAAAACATTTTGCCAATCAAGGTGGGGTTTTAAACCCAATTATTTTGATAAATTAGTTTAAATCATATAGCAAAGGATTTGATTATGGAGGCATTACCCGAAACATTACAGCGTTTGAAGGGACAAGTAGCAATAATCACAGGTGCATCTAGAGGAATTGGTCGGGCAGCAGCTTTAGCATTAGCAATGGAAGGGGCAAATGTAGTTGTTAACTATGCTAACTCTAGTGGAGCGGCAGTGGAAGTCGTGGCAGAAATAGTTGCTGCGGGTGGCAATGGAATGGCACTTCAAGCAGATGTTTCTAAAGCTGAGGAGGTTGATACCCTTGTCAAAGAAGTGATGGAAAAATGGAGTCGCATTGATATTTTGGTTAATAATGCTGGTATTACCCGTGATACTTTGCTTTTGCGGATGAAACCCAATGACTGGCAGTCAGTAATAGACCTAAATTTGACGGGGGTTTTTCTCTGTACCCGTGCGGTTAGCAAAATTATGCTCAAACAAAAGAGTGGTCGTATTATTAATATTGCTTCTGTAACTGGGCAAATGGGTAATCCTGGTCAAGCTAATTATAGCGCGGCTAAAGCAGGGGTTATTGGTTTTACTAAAAGTGTAGCAAAAGAACTTGCTAATCGTGGTATTACAGCAAATGCGGTGGCCCCTGGGTTTATAGAGACTGATATGACTAAGGATTTGAAAAATTCTGAGGAAATTATTAAGTTTATTCCTCTGGGTCGTTATGGTACGCCAGAAGAAGTAGCGGGTATGATTAAGTTTTTAGCTGCTGATAGTGCGGCTAATTATATTACGGGTCAGGTGTTTAATGTGGATGGGGGAATGGTTATGGCTTAATTAGGAGATGGCTTAATTAGGAGATGGCTTAATTAGGAGATGGGGAGATGGGGAGAGCAGGAGTGGAAAAAACTGTGAGTAGGGAATAAAGCTAAATACATCCTCTTTCTTTTAATCGGAGCTGAGGTAATTTGTCCCAAGTTTAATCAATACCATTACGGTTACAGGACTGCCTAATAATTGTCTGAGATTTTTGCCTCTAGGTTTGCTATAAATGTGAGAATTTTTAGCATTTTCTGGTCAGTTTAGATTGATACTAATACCGAGAGAGATGCTATTTCAAAGGGAGTTTTAACTATTGTTAAATTATCCGGTTTGTATAAACTTATGATTTCAACTAAAGCTGTTAGTTGATGGCTATTTAATTAATCATAAAAAACTTTTTTCTCTATCTTCCTGCTGTTTCCTAATTTATGAATAATATCCGATGAAACCAAATATTTATACTATACCTTTAAAACAACTTGCTTCTGGGGAGATTCTCTCTTTACAAGTTTATAAGTTCACTGGAAATCAAACTGGAAAAAAGGCTTATATACAGGCAAATTTACATGGTGCGGAAATTAGTGGTAATGCTGTTATTCATCGCTTAATAGAATTTTTAATGACTTTGGATAATCGTAAACTAATAGGAGAAATATTGTTAATTCCTGTGTGTAATCCTGAAGGAGTTAATTCGCGATCGCATCAATTTTCTTCGGGTAGATATAATACTTACGATGGTAAGGATTGGAATCGAATATTTTGGGATTATGAAAAGGAAGATATCGATCTAGAAGCTTTTGCTAAATCTCAAGTTAATTTAACAGAAGTTGAGATTAAAAATAATTATCGTCAGCAAATTTTACATAGTTTTCATCGGCAGTCAGAAAAAATAAATTCACCAAGTAGTGTACCTTTTTATAAACAATATAGATATCAACTTCAATCATTATGTTTAGATGCTGATTATTTAATAGATTTACACAGTTCTACTAATCAAAGTTTAGATTATTTTTATTGCTTTCATGGTCGGGAAGAAAGTGCTAAATCTTTTCTGTTAGATTATGGCATTTTAATGGGCGATGGTGAATATGATGGGGATGCTTTTGATGAGGCATTTTTTAAACCTTGGTTGGCATTAGAAAGGAGTTTGAAAAAGTTAGGAAAAGCGATTCAATTTGAGATCGAATCATGGACGTTAGAATTAGGTTCGGGAATGAAAATGAATCCTGAATCAGTGGAAAAAGGTATTCGGGGAGTGAAAAATTATTTGGCTAATAAAGGAATGTTAAAAATTCCGGAGTTTCCCTTAGTTGAAACAGCATCTCATCAAATAGATTTAATTTCTAGAAAAGGGATGAAACGTTACTATGCTCCTGTGGGTGGGATGATACAAAATAGAGTCGAACCCGGTAGAGTGGTTAAGCAAAATCAGCGAATTTATCAAATATTGAATTTCAACAAAAATAGAGAGCTGCCAAAAGTAATAGATATTTTTGCCGAAACAGATGGTTTGATTTTAGATAATTCAATAAATCATTCTGTGAATCAGGGAGATTATGTATTAGGAATTATCTCAAAAAATAACTAAATTACACTTTGCTTTTAACTTATACAACTATTTCTTTGTTATGCCTTTTTTGGGTTGAAAATAATAGTATTAATTTGCCTTGAATCTGGAAATTATTGCTAATTAGAGGGAACTAAAGCTGTTAAATCTTTATTTTTTGCTGACTAATCAAGGTCTCTATACTTCTGAAGTGAAATGGGCTTAATATTGATATAATAAAAACTATCCTTCAACATACTAGAAAAAAAAATTTATAACATGGATAAGCCATATCTCTTCATAAGTGACCTAATTAATGACTTGAAAAGAGGAAGAATCAGAATTCCTTCTTTTCAAAGAGGTTTTGTTTGGGACCCAGACCGTGTTGCCTACTTCATTGATAGTATATATAAAGGTTTTCCGTTTGGCTCAGTTTTACTGTGGAGAACTAAAACCCCTTTGCGAACAGAAAGAAATCTTGGACCCTATAAACTACCTGAAAGCGAAGAAGAATATTTTATAGACTATGTTCTTGATGGTCAACAGAGAATAACTTCTATTTTTGGTATATTTCAGAATTCTCTTGCTCCTGAAAAAAATCAAGATACTAGCTGGACAGATTTATTTTTTCAGCTTAATAGTAAAGAATCAGTTCCATTTGTATACTTAGATGATCCACAAAATTATGACAATAACGAGTTCTTTCCATTGAGGTATGTTTTCAATGCTCCAAAATATCGGCAAATCACAAGAAATTTGAATGAAGATATAGCTGAAAAAATAGATGATTTGGTTGAGAAATTTACACAAGCAACAGTGCCTTTAGAGCGTTTTCAAACTGAAGAACAAAAATATGTTGCAACTGTTTTTGAAAGAATTAATAGAAAAGGTGTTGAGTTAAACACTTTTCAATTATTATCTGTTTGGAACTGGAGTGGAGAATTCGATTTACAGGAAAAATTTCAGGAACTAGCAGAAAATTTACAGGATTTTGGATTTAACGAATTAGATTCTGATTTACTTCTCAAATGTTGTTCTGCTGTAGTGAATAATAGCGCAGATCCAGAAACTTTTATACAACTTCCTGGCGATGAGGTTCGCAAAAAGTTCGATGAAATTAAAACAGGAGTATTTAGGACTATAGATTTCTTAAAGTCTGAGCTAAATATTTTTTCTCTCAAGCTTTTACCTATGGATAATATTTTAGTTGTACTGACATCATTTTTTGCTTCTACACAAAAACAACCTCCTCCAGTACCTATAGAGCAATGTGAAACTTTAAAAATATGGTTTTGGCGTTCTTGCTTTTCTGGGAGGTATGCACGAGGTGGTGTTAAAAGCACAGATATAGACTTAAAAGAAGTTCAAAAACTGAAGAAAAATGAAAAACATAACTTAGGCAACTTTAATGTATCTATAAATTCTAACTATTTTATAAAAAATAAATTTAGAATGTCTACAATTGCTACTACAACTTTTATTCTTTTACTAGCAAATAATCAACCATTAAATTTTATTCAAGGTACAAATATCTCTCTAGAAGATGTATTATGTCAAGGTAACCGCCATGAATTTCATCATATATTTCCAAAAGCTTATCTAGAGAAAAATGGATATAAAAGCGATGAAATTAATTGCTTGGCAAATATATCAATGCTTTCAAGAGCTGACAATAATAAGATAAAAGATAATCCACCTAGTGAATATCGTTCTCAAATGCCAACAGATGATTCTACTCTTAAAAAAATACTGGGAACACATCTATGTTCTCAAGAAATGTTTAGTGATGATTATGATAAATTTATTTCTATGAGAGCTGATTTACTTATGCAAAAAGCAAAAGAGTTATCAAAACTTACTTAAATATTAGATAGGGAAAGTATATAGTCTAATTATGAAAATTGAATAATTGGGTAATAAGTGGTTTGCATATATAGCAATCAGGAAGCTGTGAGAATTTAGATGTCCCTTAAAAGTATAGAATATAGCAATTATTATATTCATATGATACGTTTTTTTCTTCTTTCCTGTTCCTTGTTTCCTGTTCCCTGTTCTCCAAAAGTTTCCAATATCTCACAACTCAAATCATATTGCATATAGCTTCAACTTTAAGTCTTTCTCAATTAAATTATTTGGAAAAACCCTTGTTAATATATTTATTGGGCAAGTTTCTGAAGTAGATAGAGAAAAGTTAAAACAAGTATGGAATACCTGATCAAACTAAAATTTTTAGTTCTTAAAATATAAGTAATTTACCGTTGATTAAGATGGTGGATGACTTATACTTTTCTTGCTAAATGGCATGAGCAATTTTGCATTACCAAATAACTGCTAAATCTAAGACAAATCCTGTTAATTAATGGATAATTGATAATGGATAATTGATAATGGATAATTACCTCTGGTTAAAACCGCTCTTGATTGAATATAAGGAAATATTATTTCTTCTCTTGGTCGATTGGATATGGCGAGGAGACCCGTTCTTGCAGACCCGCTCCGCTAACGCCATCCCATCCTAACGGACTGCTCCGCAAACGACCGCTTTTTTCCCCTTAAAAGGGTCGGCTTCAAGGCGCGAATTATTTAATTATTAATTAGGCCTTGTTGATTAAATATAAAAGTCTTTACAGATAAAGGTTTTAGCTTTTTTAAGTATTAAAAAGTGCGAGTTTTTAGGTAGTAATGATTCAAAAATGAGTGGATTTTGGTCAAGAGTTGAGCATAAAAATCTAGGGACAATTCTTACTACTACCTCCTCTATAATTCCCATTTCTCCTGACTCCTGACTCCTCCCCTTACCAAAAGACTTTCCATACGCAAACCCTAATTATTAATTATTCGGTAAAATATTTTCTCCTGATACTATTTGTGGATTTTCTCAGATTTCTATTTCTCGTTTTTGAGTCGAAGGAAAGGTCAGGAGATATCAAAAGCTTAAAACTAAAACAACGCCAGATTTTTCTTTATATTCTAGATAACTAAACACCTTCTTCCTTCTTCCTTCTTTCTTTTTTCTTCTTTCTTTTTCCTTCTTCCTTCTTCCTTCTTCCTTCTTTCTTTTTTCTTCTTTCTTTTTCCTTCTTCCTTCTTCCTTCTTCCGTCTTCCTTCCCTATAAAAAAAATGATTTCTCTCAAATTTGAAAAGAAAAATGCATCTCAAATCTTAATTATATTACTGATTATTGCCATAACTTTAGGCATAGGGTTCCGTTTTTTAAACATTGATAAAAAAGTCTATTGGCATGATGAAGTATATACTTCTTTACGAGCATCAGGTTTTAAGATGGCTGACCTTGGCCCAGAATTTATAAACGAAATTATTCCTGCTCAAAAACTGCAAAAATACCAAGAAATTAAACCAGAAAGTACCTTCAAAGACACTCTTGAATCTCTGATAATTGAAAACCCCCATCATTCTCCTTTATATTATTTGATAGCTCGGTTTTGGATGCAACAATTTGGCGCTTCTATCAAGGCATCTCGTAGTTTACCCGCATTAATCAGTTTATTATCTTTACCTTTAATCTATATCCTAGCTCGGCAACTTTTTAATTCCCATTTAAACGCTTTACTGGCAACTACATTTTTAGCTTTATCACCCTTTGAGATTTTGCTTGCTCAAACAGCCAGACAATATAGTTTAGTTACTGTGATTATTTTGAGTAGTAGCATTTTATTGTTGAGAGCTATGTATTCTTCAAATTGGAAAAATTGGGGATTATATAGTGTAGTTTGTGCTGTTGGTTTATATACCCATTTGTTTTTTTGTTTAACCATGATAGCTCAAGGAGTATTTGTTCTTATTCATTGGTTTCTATCAAATGATATAGAGAAAAATGCCTCTCACAAAAAATATAATTCCTCGAAAATAAAACTTTTAATTCAAACACTACCTGGGAAATTTTTTATTACTGCATTAGCAATAATAATTCTCTATATTCCCTGGATATTAGTAATCATAAATAATCTGCAAAGAGCCTATGATGCTACAAATTGGGCAAGAGTATCAGTGGGATTCAATATTTTAGTAAAAAAGTGGATTTTGAGTTTTTCTTCTTTGTTTATTGATCTAGATTTTGGCTTTGACAGTATTGTTACATATTTACTGAGATTGCCATTTTTAATCATTATTGGTTTTGGGGTTTATACAGTTTGTCGTTATGGCAGTCGCTCCAGAAAATTCTTTGTCCTGACTTCGATTTTTATACCTTTCATAATATTAGTAATACCCGATTTGTTCTGGGGTGGAAAACGCTCTGCAGTCACTCGTTATCTGATTTCCTGCTTTCCTGCAATATATTTATCCGTTGCTTATTTATTCTCAAGGTATTTAGGTGGCAATAATGTTTCGCATCAGTTAGGCGATCGCCTCTCTTTGTTCAGTAGGCAAAAATTTTGGCGAGTAGTTTTGGCAATATTATTGACAGCAAGTATTTTATCCTGTAGTGTCAGCGCTGTTTCTGATACTTGGTGGAATAAAACCCCTAGTTATTTTAATGCTGAGGTAGCAAAAAAAATTAATGCTAGTGACTACCCACTATTATTGAGCGATATAGGTGATGATTATACAAATGTTGGAGATGTGATTTCACTCAGCTATTTATTAGATGACAATGTACAGTTGTTGTTGTTGACTCAACTGCCAAATTTGGAGATGGTTACAGGTGAATCTGAGATTTTTGTGTTTCGTCCTTCAAAGAAACTGCGGTCGGCGATCAAAGCAAACCAATGGGAATTAGAATCTGTTGTCGCAGGGGAGTTATGGCGAGTCGGCGTCTCAAATTGATGATCAAAATGCTATATTGACAGGACTTATATCATGTTCGGTTGAATACTTATGAATAAATGTTGTGATTTCTCAGGAGTCAACCCACCCCTCGCCCCTCCCCCGACCGTGGAGGGGAACTCAGGAGTCAGGAGGAAAAAAAGGAGAAAAAGAGGAAATATTGGAGAATAGTATTGATAATTTCAGTATTTCTTTGATTGTGCATTTAAACAATTTATTGTCCTGTCCCTCGTTTAAGGCAAACCTTTATTATATCATGTCCGGATAATTAGTGAGAAAAAAACTCTCTCCTTCTTCCTTCTTCCCTTCTGACTCTTGAGGACTGACTCCTCGGTCGTTATTTGTTTTATAACTGTTCAACCGGACATGATATTACTTCTGACTTCTGAGTTGCTAATACGCATTTTAAATGCGTATTAGCTTATTTTCCACCCTACTTTTGAGATTAATCTCCCAAACAAATACCCATACTCCGAGCAGTTTTAACTAAAGTATCATTAATATCTACCGCTCTGTATTTAGAGATTGCATCTGTAATTGGAACAGCGATCGCCTGTCGATTTTGCCAAGTTACCATGTGGTCATATTTTTCTTCGGCAATGAGGTCAACTGCTGCCACCCCAAAAGCTGAAGCAATTAAGCGATCGGTCGGGGAAGGAATGCCACCACGTTGAATATGACCTAAGACGGTGACGCGAATTTCTGCACTACTACAAGCAGAGATTTTATCAGCTAGATATTGCCCAATACCACCAAATCGAGATTGACCCAAAGAATCATTAGTTGTGACAGCTTCTCCTGTTTCAGTACGCACTGCTTCTGCGACAATTACCAAAGAGTAATTTTTGCCTAAATCTTGGCGTTTGCGAATGTAGTCACATATTCGCTCTATTTGGTAAGGAATTTCGGGAATCAAGATCACATCTGCACCACCTGCAATACCAGCATTGAGAGCAATATGTCCCGCATCTCGCCCCATTACTTCCAGAATCATAACTCGACTATGACTAGCAGCAGTAAAATGTAAGCGGTCTAGTGCTTCTGTGGCAATTTTGACAGCAGTATTAAAACCGATAGATAATTCAGTACAGCTGACATCATTATCAATAGTTTTGGGAATACCCACTAGATTCAAATTTCCCTGTTGAGCAAGTTGACGAAGAATAGCTAGACTGCCATCACCACCGATACCAATTAAAGCATCAAGCTCTAATAAACGATACCCTTCAATAATTTCCTCAGAGCGATCGCGCACAGTTTCATCTGGCATCGGAAATGCAAATGGATTACCCTTATTAGTAGTTCCTAAAATTGTACCACCTGCTGTTAGTAAGGGGTCAATTTTTTCTATTTCAAGTTTGATTGCTTTTGGTGGACGTTCCATCAATCCCAGGGTAGCTTGCTGAATGCCAAAAACTTCCCAATTATAAGTTCCAATTGCGCGATATACTACCGCCCGAATTGCTGGATTTAAGCCTGCACAATCTCCTCCACTGGTAAGGATGCCAATACGTTTGTGTTCTACCATAATTATGATTTCCTCTACAATAAAGAACATAAATTTTTAACAGTTTCTACTCAGAAGTTAAAGCTGTCTATCGGATTTTACCAGTCAATTGTCAGTATTTATATTCATATCATGTCCGGATAATCACTTACGATATAATAGAATATAAATTGAAGGGTGGAGTATGATTGATACCATGTCCGGATGATTAAGTATCACAGGAGTTACGCAGGGACTCTACAGATAGCTAGTGCGCCATTCGGAGCTTTGCGGAACGCAAATGCCATTTGCCCCTACAGATGGTACTTTAAAGGTCAATTTGCTGTTATAGTATCTAGAATTACAGCGGTTTAGTTTTACCTTTGCTTGTTCTATTTCAAATATACGATAACTACAAAAATTGTTCTCATATAAATTATTCAGGGCAAACAGAATGGTCTCTATCAAACCAAACTATATAGTAAACCCCATCTACCCGAAATCCAAAAATTCGCTTTTTTTCATCTATTCTCATTTCTGATAATTTAATATCTTCCGGTATATTTTCTGATAAAGATGGATGACTACTGATTAATTTATAACCTGTTCCAACTGATGAACCAGGTTTTTTAGAACCGTGAGTTTTTATCTGCACCCAGGTATATTTTTCTATTTTATTTAACCCTTGAATTAAGTCATTAATTTCTGATGAATTCCAATCAGACAAAACCCAACGATTTTTATCTGTATAGTAGTCCAGTAGGGTGCGTTAACGTTTGCGCAGCATTCCGCAGGAAAGTGTAACGCACCGCAAATCTATAATTTTTCGGTGGGTTAGCGTCAGCGTAACCCACCCTACTATTTTTTTTTACCCTTGAATTAAGTCATTAATTTCTGATGAATTTTAATCAGATAAAAGCCTACTATTTTTATCTGTGTATGTAAATCTAAAGCTAGGATTTTGATAACTGATAACTGATAACTGATAACTGATAACTGAATTAAGCCTCCACCATCTCTGAATAGAAAGCTTTCATATCTGACTGAGAAATAATATTATTCGATGGTTGAGCTGATTCTAAATCTTTTCTGGCATTTAGCCAAGGAGTTTCTGAATGTGTTAATTCTTTTAGGTATCTAGCGCTTAATTCTCCATAAGTATTCCATACTTCTTCAAGAACTTCTATTTCATCTTTTTCAAATTCTATTTCTAATTCGTCTGGTGCAGGAATATCTCGATAATTGTAAGGTTTATATTCATTCCAAACATCACGAATAATAGGTCCGGAAACCCAAGCTTCAATATCTTGAAAAAACAGAATTTTCTTTCTAAATACTAAACTCCAAGCTTGTGCGTAATATACAAGTTTTTGTAATTTTAGAGGAGAGATTGTATCCCCTGCTTCTCTGTCAATACGACATAAAAAATAGCCAGCTATATCAAGGGCATTTTTCATAGGTTTTATTCTCTTGTATTTTTAACTATTATATAAATTTTCAATCCTTTTTTTTGTAAAAAACACAGTCGATGAAACAAATCTATTTTAACTTAATGGCTATCTCCTAATTCATCGCAACTATTGATAAATTGAAATCACCTTAATCTGAGTAACTCGGTGCATGGGTTTACTTGGTTTTTCTGTTGTTATTAATTCATCAGCATTTACAGAAATAGCAGCAGCAACATGAAGAGCATCTATTGCATTTAGACCAAAATCAGAAGCTAATTTTTGTGCAGATTCGACAATTTTTTCTAGTTCGTTTGCCCAGATAGTACAACCTGTCAAAAATGTTTCATAAAAATTAACTTCAGCGAGGTTTTGAAAATAAATTGCTTTAGATAATACTTCTAATTTGACAAACGAGCTAGTGGCATATTCTCGTTGGGGGTCATCAAGAATTTCTTGTGCTTTTATTCCTATAAGGGTTTCGCCTCGATATGCTTGAATAAGTACGCCAGAATCTATATAGGTTTTGATAATACTCACTGTCTTTCACCCCGACTTTCGGCAATTTCTTCTTCTATTTCATCCCTAGTTAGTAATTTACGCTCGGAAGGTATCTGAAGACGAATTTCCTGTAATTTTTTACCCATATCAGTTTTAGGTTCTCTTGCTCTTTCTAACGCATTCTTATATCTCTTATTTCTGTTAAGTAACTGGTGACAACGTTCTGAAGTACAACCTAATTCTTTCAAAATACAAGCTTGCAAAATGAAAGAAAGTAATTCTATAAACCAAGATAATTCTTCTGGTTGAGGAACCTTTTTCTTTAAAGATTTATTGTAATGAGTGAAGTAATTTCTAGCATTCTTGACTTGAGTAGCAAATACTTCTTTATCCTTAATTAATTGCTTAGTTATTTCTGGGATTAATTCAAGCAGTTCTATTAATCTTTCTTTTAAAGTTGGTTCATTACTGTAGTTAAGTTTTTCTTTTAGCCACTCTTGATACTCGCTAGGAACACTACCTAAGATTCTTTCTTTACGCTCTTTATGCTCATCTTCTGGCAAAACATGATTTTTAATTTGACGGCGATGATAAGATTCTACAGCCTGAACAAGATTGAGAAATTTACTCTCTAAATAAATATCTGGTTTGTACTTAATACTGAAGAATAAATTCAAAACACTATCTAGTTTTTCAACAGAATTAAACCATCTTTGCATAATTAATGAAAAGTCACTCTTAATATCAGAGAGAGAAAACAGCATCTCAGAGAAAATTTTATTGTGAAAAAGTAATTTATCTAGCTTTTTTCTATCGGGGTAGTAAGTTTTATAAATAGCTTTTATAGGGATTTCGTCTAGACTGTAACGGCTATCTACTATGTCTGTATCACCGTGACGGGAATAAAATTCTAATTCAGTAATGCAGTTAGTTCTATCAGTTGCAAAAGTTATAAAATTATTTAGAGGATGTATGAATTTAAAGTGAAAATCTTTACATGAAAGTTCTTCATTTGGTTGAATCATTAATGAGACAAATTGTTTTAAGTCGATACTTTCACGCTTACCTGCTTCAGAACAATTATAAATGACAGAAAATTTTCCGTATGTTGTTTTTGCTTCAATATCTTCAGGGGCAGTATATGTAAATCTTAATTCTCTCTCTTTATTCCAATCTAAATCTCTCAAATCAGGTTCTCGCTTAATTAAAGGCAAGTCTGCCCAGTCAGATAGATAACTATACCGTACTCTAGCTTTATTAAATAATATTTCATCTGGTTTAGTAAAATGTCTACCTATTAAAGCAAGTTCTGAGGTATATTCTTGACTTGCAAAACCAGGGGAACTTCTTCTTGAATGAGAATTAATACTATTACAAATAGTAATAATCTCTCTATGTACAACTCCTAAAATAATGGGAATATTAGTAGGAATTTTTCCCGCAGTATAAAAATTGAGAAACGAGCCTATTAGTTGAAGTTTAATTCCTTCAGTATTTTTGAATTTGAGAATACCTGCTATTTTTAAATCTGGCTCTGATGGCAACCACCAATATCCTGAATATTCTATATTTTCCATTTTTAAACCTCTAATTAATAACTATTAGTAAGACTTAATTTTTTAACGCTATGCCCTATTTTTTAATTTCGGGCATAGCTTAAATTTATAGTTGAGAAATAAGTTGATTATAATCTGAATGAGAACCTATCCAAAACCAGATAATTGTATTACTATCTTTAATCCCAACTGCTCGCCAACTTAAACCTATTCTGACAGAATAAATAGGTTTAACTGGATGAATTTTTTTAAATTGTAAACTGGGATTATATGGGTCTTTTTGCCAAAGTTGGTAGGTTTCCTTGGCAGCTTCTTGGATAGGCTCAGGAAGTTTATTCAATGCTTTCCAAAATTTAGAGGTAGTTTGAGAGTTCATCAGAAATTTAAAGGTCTAGTTTTACCTTGTTTGAACTCGGCGATCGCTTCATCGGCAAGTTGGGCGAGTTGGTCTTGAGAATTAGCAAAATTTTCTGCCCATTTTTTCTCGTCTTCTATTTCTGCTAGGATGAGATAAGCTATAGCTTCTTGCTGGTTTTCTGGTAGTTGAGATAGTTTAGTTAGTGCTTCTTCTATAACTTTAGTCATAGTTTTTTTCTGGTGATTATTTCTTATTAGTTTAGCGGATAAATAAAAATGAGACAAGAGCAAATTTTTGAAGAAAGTAGTGGTAATGTATTTGCCGATATTGGTTTGGAGGATGCCGACGAACTTTTTACACGAGGAAAAATAGGTATTCAGGTAATACGTTTGTTGAAAAAACGCCATCTTAAACAGGGTAAAATTAGTGAAATTCTAAATATTTCTCCACAAGAAGTATCTCATTTAATGAACGGAGAATTTCAAAGGTTTAGTGAAGGGAAACTACTTGATTTTCTCAAATGACTTGATATAGAAATTACTTTACACCGTGTTTGAGAAGAAACCCAAGGCTGGAAAATCTGCATAGGGTTATGCGCGGAGCTAGGAGCTGTGATTTAACGGTGAGAGTGTCAAGAACATTATAATGTATTAACTCGGTAAAATTTTAGAGAATTATAAGGATGTCCAAGACTGCTATCCAAGAAAAAAGGCTCACACTGGATGAATTTTTGTCATCCCCTTTAGCTAGTGAAAAGTATGAATATTTCGATGGAGAATTAATTCAAAAAATGTCACCCAAACGTTCTCATTCCCGTGTAACACTTGCTTTATCCTCAATTCTTGAAGATTGGAATCAAGATAAAGGGGAAGTTGGTATCGAATGGTGTGTTCGCTTAAAACGAGATGACAAAGATTGGTGTCCGATTCCAGACTTACTCTATATATCTTATGATAAGTTAGGGGAGATTGAATTAGAAGATGATGCTTGCCCCATTCCCCCTGAATTAGTCATAGAAATTATATCACCTGCTCAATCTTTTAGTAACCTTAGTGAGAAAGCGGAAGCTTATCTAAAAGCAGGGGTATCCCTTGTTTGGTTAATTGATACAAAGGTTAAGAAAATCACCGTTTTTTATCCAGATTCTCCTCCACAAACGAAGCAAGGGGAAGATAGTTTAGGGAATGATTTATTACCTGAGTTAAGTTTAACTCCTCTGCAAATTTTCCAGAAAGCAAAGTTAATTTAGCTGTGAATGTAAGGGGAAAAGACATCCGTCTCCGGTGTGTCCTCCCCCCACCAACCAATTTTTTTCAGCAGATCCTAATTAGGGTAAGCATTGCGCACCCTAAAACCCTAAAGTCACATACTATTTCACAACTAAGGTTGTCGTCGCCGATCGCCCAAATTCTTCGGGTGCATATTGTAACTTTGCTTCTGCTCCAGGCCATATAAATGTTCCGGGGGTCACTGACCTGACTAAATAATGTAAGCTATACACACCGGGGTTTAAACGGTCTGCATAAGCTTCTACCCGATCGCGATATATTTGTTGATATCCTATTTGCCAACTATCTGCTTTTGCTTTGACAGCGGAAGTGGCGGTTTGGAAACTGGTGTCAACTGCTTCTAAACCTGCTGGCAGTGGGTCACGAATAATTACATGGTCTACGGGGCGGTCTGTTATAACCTCAATGCCAATATCAAAGACTTGTCCTGCACTGACATCTAATGTTGACGCCACTTCAGATAAATCCATGCGTTGCAAAATTTCCTCTTCATTTGCCAGACGAATTTCCCGCGCTACTCGCAAACCGTTATACTTTCCTGGTTGGTTTCCTGGGAGGCGATAACTGTATTCGACTAAATAGTGCAATTTGCCTTCTCCAGATTTTTCCAATACTAAATCTGATTCTCCTTTTTGCAACCCATCCATTGCTACATTCAAGGAGAGATTCGGATTTTCATAACCTTGAAAACGGGCAGCATCTAATTGTTTGCCTGATAATTTGGCGGTGGCGACAAAATTCGGTGGTGCTGGTTGGGTATTGCTATAAGTAACTAACGCTTTCAATGCTTGGGCGTTATCATAGGTTGTGCGCCAGGTGCCATCGCGTCGGAGGTTGAGCAGACTTTGTAATAGTCGGTCTAATATTTCTGGTTTGGCGTCGCGGGTAATAAATAGTCGCAATGCTTGAGCTTGAGCAGCGGTGGTTGAATTGAGCCATCCCCAGGTTTGCGGTATATTCAATGTGGCACTACGTCCGGTTTCATAGACGCTTTCCTGAATTTCGTTATACATTTCTGCTGACTGTTTGCGCCATTTGGGGAAGGTGGATATGTAGCGCGCTAGTTTTATTTGGTCTACCTGAGATAGTTTTTCCCGTTGTTGATAAATATCTGACAGGAAGCTATTGCGGGTGTCGCCTAATTCTGACAATGCCATCAAAATATCTAAGCGCACTTGATTTTTACAGAGTTGTTCGCTGCAATATTCATCTTTGCCTGGGTCTGCCAAAATGTTGTTTAAGTAATTCCGCAGACTACTTACCATTTCCCCATTTACTAAATCTGGAAATGCTTTTTTGGCTTGGGCGATCGCTTCTGCTGCATAGGGTGTTAGATAAGGATTGGATTTTTCCCATCCTGGATAATAACCAAAACCTCCGTCTGGCAGTTGCAACTTCTCTAATTTTTCTAATGCTAGTTTTGCCTGTTGTTCTGGGTTGAAGTCTACAAATGCTTGCTCGTATTTCTCACCCAATATTTGGAGGTTGGAGGCGATCGCTAGTTGACTGGCGGTAGACTCTAAAAATGGTAATTGGTCTTTTTTCAACACTGCTTTTGCGGGGGCAGTAATTTCTGGTATTAATGTACTTGCGATGGAAATTTCTAGACCTCCCACATCTGGCATCACATTTTCTGTAATATTTAGTGGAATTTGCACTTGAGAGTCAGTTGTGCCAGACTCTACTACACTTTCACTTGCTGCCAAGGACTGCACGGGTAATGAAATTTCAAACCCATCAGTGTTTCGGTTATTCAGGTCAGTGGTAAATTGCACTTTTGCCTCACCCGCTTGTTTTGCCTCCATTGGGAAACGGTAAGCATTGGTACCTGAGTCTGTGCTGGTTTGAAAAATTTGGGTAGTTTGGGAATTTTCGGCAAATAAAATATTCTGACTAACTTCCCCATCTATTTTTAGACTGCCTTTTTTACCAGTATTATTCGTAACTGTTACGCCACCCTCAAATTTATCGCCGATACGAGCAAACTGAGGTAAAACTGGATTTAACATTAATGGTTGAGTTGTGACAAAAGTTGCTTCCCCATTACCAAAATGCAAATCTCCATCTGTGGCAACAGTCATCACGCGCCAAGTTGTCAGATCGTCTGGCATTTTAAATGTCACCGTTGCCTTACCTTTATTATCTGTAATTACAGAACCGTTGTAATAAGCTAAAGATTGAAAGTCTGTACGAATGCGGGTGCTAGATGCAGCAGATGATATGCCGCCGCCATAACCCCAACCTTTTCTCAGAGCGGATGACATGGCCTCCATTTGTACTTCGGGACGGTTATCGTTGAAAGTGGTTGATATTGGTTGTTCAGCGTAAACTGTCTCCACTAAGTCTGGGGGACGATGACCGCTTAGTTGTAATACCGCTTCATTTACAACCATTACTATAAACTGACCTTTAGTGGGTTGCCCTTGATTATTTTTAACTGCCAATTCCACAGTCTGCATAGTTCCCGGTTGTGCTTCCGGACGTTGGGGTGTGACTTCTACATTTAAGTATTTGTCTGCCAAATTAATTTTGAATGGGGTAAAACCAACTTTCATCAAATTTTCCACAGTTCCTGGTTCGACTTCTGCGAGTGGTTGACCTTGCCGCACTAATACTGCTTCTACCGCAGCATTTGGTAACATATCTTTTGTCACTTGAAACTGAATTTCTGGCGCGCCACCTGTAACTTTGACGATTTTTTCATACAGTGGTTTGTCGCGGACGACGGCAAAATATAATTCCCCTTCTGGATAGGGTGACTGAATTAAAGCAGTTGCTGTTTCTCCTGGTTTGTAGGTGTCTTTGTCGAGTTTAATTTCTAGACGGTCTTCGTTACGACCTCCCCAATAAACGCGGTTCGCTCCGGTTGCCCAAATTTGAATATCTGTGCCAGTAATGTCATTTTCAGCATTGTCAAAATTAGCTCGGATGCGATAACTACCAGACTCTGGTGGGGTGAGGTTGACGGTTTTCGGTTTATTGCCACTTCTGACTTTCTGACTCGCAACAGTTTTATATTCCACCTGATATTTGGGGTTGCGACTACCTGCCACTACTTGGGTAACGCTGCTATATTCCATTTGTTGTAATTCCAGCAGAATATTTTCCCCAGAAAGTGGTTTTCCTTGAGAGTCGGTGACAATAACTTCTACCGGAAACTTTTTATTAGCATCGGCGACAAATTTACTTTTTAGACCTATTAATTTGTTACTTGGTAGGGCGGTAAAAGTTTGAGTATCTGCCACAGAAAGATTAGATATATCTGTCACTTCCACATCTACTCGGTAGGTCATTGGGTATGGTAAATCTTTTCCGACAGTAAATATTTGATTATCCCCACCTTTATTATCTAGCACCACATTTTTTTCCAGTACATTATTAGGAATAGTCGGCGTTTCTTCCGGCCAAAACCATTGACGACCAAAGTCAAATTCTTGCCAATTTTCAGGAGTAAATTCTGTCTTTTGGCGAGTCACATAATATTTAGCCTTTGCTCCTTGCACTGGAGAATCAAACAAATAATTACTTTCAGCTTCCGCCACTATTTGTTCATTAATCAAAGCAATTTCTCGATTAAGTTTTAGGTCTACCTGAAAATTAGGCGGTTTAAATTCAGCAACGCGAAATTCTCCGTAAAATTCTATGCCATTTTCTCCCTTAGCCTCCACATTGTAATAACCCAATGACTGATTATTATCTAGAGAAATTTCTAGAGAGAAAGTACCAAATTCATTAGTAGTCTGAGTACCTAAATTTTGCTTATTTCCATCTGGATTATTTATAGTTACTTGATAATCCATATTTTCCGCTTGTTTCAAGTTACCATTTTCCAAATAATAAGCAGCTCCAGTCAACCAAACCTTTTCCCCTGGTTGATAAAGTTCTCTATCAGAAAAAATAGTACCCCGCGATGCAGGTTTGCCACTATCCCAACCAGAATAAATCCCATAACCATAAGTACCGCTATATTCTTTCGTTCTGGCAAAAGCCCAATCTTCCTTTTCTTTGGCAATTACTAATAATTCCGGTGCTTGGGAAAAGCGCCGACCATTCATACATTTTTGTAAGTCGATTTGAGAGAGAAAAAGTAAACCATTTTCATCAGTTTTTCCCGTGGCACAAGCAGTAGGTTTAGGTTGAGATTTAGCATTTAATTGAGATTTATAAATATCCACATCCGCCACAACTGGCGCACCATCATCCAAATGATTTACCCGAATAATTCCCGACTCTGGAAACCACTGAGCAAATACTCCCAAATTAGTCAGTTGTACCAATCCAGAAAATTTTGGTTCTTGCCATTTTTGTTGACCATTTTGTTGATAAGAACTCGTCCGTGCTTTTACTCCATAAGCCAACATTCCTGTCTGACCACCTAGTTGTTCTCTGAGAGGAACTGCTACTTCTTTAATCTGATTTTTTTCACCAGAAACAGGGTAATTTTTCCACTTTTCATTTGCTGGTAATAAATTTTTTCTATCTCTTCTGGGATAAGCCGATTCTGCGTAAACCAAATCTGTTGGTTTAACAACTTGATAAGCCGCTTGATATTCCGACTCTGGCAAATTTACTGTGGAAATATTCAGTTGTAAATCCTGACTAGAAGGAAAAATATTTAAACCAGCAGGTACCGAAAGATTTCCGACTAAATCCCCTGTTTGATAATTTAAAACAACAGGCTTTTCTAATACTTGCCCAAATTTATCTTCGATATTAGCGCCGATAGTAATTGTATAGTTTGTATCGGGTTCAAATGCCCAAGGATTGAGACTAACAATATTATAGTCATCATAAGCTTGAATCAGATTTTTTGTCTCTTTTGGTTCCGGTTCAATCGTAATATTTTCTACTGCTGATTCAGGTACAACACCATGATTAAATTCCAACAAGGGATTACCTTTAACAAACCTACCGCCACCCTGGGAAAATTTCAGTTCAGAAAACTCAAAAGCGGAATAAGTTTCTACTTCACTGACAAAAGGTGTTTGACTGGGTAAATTACCTTTTACAGGTTCAATTCCCGAGTCAAATTCCAGACGATATTTAGTACCCTTTTCCAGAGTAACTTGGGGAGCGAACAAATAATTCCACCGACGGAATGAAGAGTCAAATTCTTCTGTAAAAACTTCTTCTTCCTCCTCATTAGTTTCCAATGTTTCTAAACTAACCGTCAAAGGTAAAGTCTCTGTTTCTCCTGCTGGTAAAAATTTTAAATTTTCCTCAATTGAACTTACATCCAACTCCACATTTGAAGTAAAATTTAACGTCGGATTTATATCAATTGGTTGTGGTCTTCTATTTTGCTGCTTAGTAGTTGGTAAATTCGTTAATTTAACTGGTTCAGTATTGAAAGTCCAAGCTAAATCTTCATCTAATTGATGATTTTTAAGGTCAGATAAACCAGCCTTCAAAGTAACCTTTACTCTCGTAGATTTAGGAAAGCTTTCCGCAGGTTGAAAACCAACCATTTTCGGAGTCAAAAATCGAAATTTACCAGGTAATTCTGGGAAAATTTCAAACTTTTTAAGTTTCTCCTGTTGTTCTAGAGAATCTAAAGTTTCCAAAGGAATCAAAGGTTCTTTAAACCGAATCCGAATTTGACTTAAAAGTTCTGCTTCTCCCGTCGGACTAATTTGTTCTATCCACTCCGGTAGTGGAGGAGTAATTATTAAGTCTACCATGGGTAACTTTGCCTGTTTTGAACTTGTGTTAAAAAAACCACAAGCTGCAATGGCAAAAGCTAGGAATAATCCTAGTAAAAAATGTTTCCAATATTTGAACGCCATATTTGTTTGATTTGAGGATAGTTTCTACCTACAATTATTATACATCTCCGAAAAAGATATAGGCTTTTTGTAACAGTAGGGAACAGGGAACAGAGAAGATGTTTTTAGGAAAAAAACACGGAAAATGATTTTATGAGTAACTTTTACAACCCTAGTTTGATTTATCTATTGTCCAATAGTTATATTTATTTAGATGTCAGAGGAAAACGATCGCTCAGTCTCAGCAGATTAATGTTTGATTTATCTATTGTCCAATAGTTATTTTTATATATAGTCAACAGAAGCGATCACTCAGTCTCAGCAGATTAATGTTTGATTTATCTATTGTCCAATAGTTATTTTTATATATAGTCAACAGAAGCGATCACTCAGTCTCAGCAGATGGATGTTTGATTTAACTATTGTCCAATAGTTATTTTTATATATAGTCAACAGAAGCGAGCGCTGAGTTTCAGCAGATGGATGTTTGATTTAACTATTGTCCAATAGTTATTTTTATATATAGTCAACAGAAGCGAGCGCTGAGTTTCAGCAGATGGATGTTTGATTTAACTATTGTCCAATAGTTATTTTGATTTATATATAGTCAACAGAAGCGAGCGCTGAGTTTCAGCAGATGGATGTTTGATTTAACTATTGTCCAATAGTTACAGCAGTTTTCGCACATTATGAAGTACATATCGGGAATCTAGTCGCAGCTATATACTTTCATGCAACAAAGCCATTATTAATTATTAATTATTGAACCCCTCTTTTGGAGGAGATGTCTAATCTTCTTCTTTTTCCTCATTGCTTGGTGGTAACAAAAGTGGAGTTGCAGCATATTCAGCAGTACGATCGCTAGGCAACCTACGAAGCAAGTCTCGTTGAATTAATTTGTCTAAGATTGGCAAAATTTCACTAAATGTATTAACTTTTATTTTTTGTAAATCATCAATAGTAACATTTGCATCTGATAAAATTCCTTTTTCTAATACTAACCCTAATACGATGAAATCTTGAGGAGTTAATCCCGACTGTCCTCCCACTTTTTGCTCTGCATCAGCAAACCCCAGCTGCAAAATTTCTGGTGTAATGATATTTGCACCTAATTCGGCAGCTTTCTGTAATATATATCTCCCCAAGCGGTTTAACCACCGGGGAACACCACCAGATCGTTCGCACAAAAGTCTAGCAGTTTCGGGAGTGAATGGGGCAACTGCTTCAGGATCGTCTAAAGCAAGCTGAGATTCTTTGGGTCGCGCACTATTCAGATATTTGACTAGCATTTCATAAGTAGTATCCAAATCCATTTCTTCAAGTTTGAGAGCAAGATCGAATAATCCACGTTCCGCAATTAAAATGTCTCGTGTTATGCCAAAAGGGTGACCTGTAAGAATAAACCACGCTCCTGATTTTAAAATTCCTTGAGCATCTAGTAATAACTGTCTAACCTTTGCAGGGTCTTGTTTGTCTAGATCGTCGATGGCAATAACTACGCTGTCATTCTTTTCTAAAGCTCGTTGCAGTAAGTCTTCAAAACTGAGACTGGGAAACTGAGGTTTTTGAATAGCGATAACTTCTTCTTCTACTTCTACACCAGCAACAGGAAGACCTCCTTTGCCCTTAATTTTCCTTTTGCGCAGAGCTTTTTGAGGACGTAATCCCATTTGATTTAATTGTTGTTGTGCCCATTCATCATCTTCCATTTCACGAGCTAAAGCAATTAAAGCTGCAGTAGCTAAATCTATTCCTTGAGGTAAACTAATATAAGCAGTAATAGTATTTTTAGTCTTACGTTGTAAAATACCTAAAATTTCTAGAATAAATGCTGTTTTGCCAATCCCGATCCACCCATAAACTAGCAAGCGTTTTCTCTCGCGATCTCGGAACAGGTGGAGAACTTCTCTGAGTTCTTTTGTCCGACCTGTAAAAACTTCTTGAATTTTGGCTTTACCAATAGTTGAAGCACTTTCCGAAAAGGGAATTTCCTCTATTCCCCATCGGTTGTAGATATTATCTAATTCATTCCAAATTTTATCCCCATCACTCATTTTAGTTGTTTCTCCTTCATTTGTTCAATCAAATTTATCATTTTTTCTACCTCACTAATCCATAGTTTATCACCTAGTTCCCCGTAAATTTCTTTTGCATTTTCTAACTCCAATAAAGCATCTTCAACAAAACCTATTTGTACCATTAACCAACCTAATCCAGTTTTACATAAAGCAATACCTTGCCAATCTTTTATATGTTCATAAATGCGTAGAGCATCTCGATAATAAATGCGAGATTTATCGAAGTTACTCATTAAGTGGTGAGTGCGAGCTATCTGATAGGTAGTTTTAGCAAGAAGTGGATAGTCGTTTTCTTTACTGTAAGTTTGGAAACTTTTTTCTAAATAATCAAGACCTTTATACCAGGAACCTTGTTCTACATAGATCGTGCCGACTAATAGACAACTTTTGGCTGCTTCCCATGAATCTCCGAATTCTTTAAATGTCTGAATTGCTTTTTCGTAGTAAGCGATCGCCTCATCGAATTTTTGTTGTTCTTGTGTGATGATTCCCAGGTTATAGTAACTTTTGGCAGTGTCATAAAAATCTCCTGCATCTTCATAAATCTCTAGAGCTTTTTGAGAATAGGCGATCGCCTCATCAAAATGTAGTTGTTTATTTGCTACTTTGCCTAAGTAGTGATAGTCAGCAGCAGCGTTGTAAAAATCTCCTCTATCTTCTCTAATCTGGAGAGATTTTTGGAAATAGCTAATAGCTTCATCAAATTGCCCTTGCCTCTGTGTCACTATACCTAGGTAATGATAGACACTAGCAACATTGTAAAAATTCCCTGCATCTTCAAAAACTTGGAGAGATTTTTGGAAATAGCTAATAGCTTCATCAATTTGATCTTCCAATAGTGCTATTAAACCTAGGAAGTTATAAAAATAAGCAACGCTGTGAAAATCCCTCCAATTTTCATTAATCTCCAGAACTTGTTGGAAATTAGCGGTCGCATTCTTAAGTGAACATAAAGGGTGATATATATTAGCAATCCCCTGAAAATCCGGCCAATCTTCACAAACTCCCAGAATTGCTTGGAGATAAGCGATCGCCTTTCGGAAATTAGCGATAGCTTTGTCAAACTCCTTTTGCAAATATGCCGTGTTATCCAATAGGAAATACTTCTTAATCTCAATTCCTGATAAATTTGTTTCTTGATTTTTTTTGATTTCCACCATATTACTATTGAGTGAATAAGATAGATAAGTTTATCTATTTATGGTAAAGTATTATATATCTAATAATTCAAATTGACAATTTTCAAGTTGTAAGATTTTAGAAAATACACAACAAGGAAGATTTTTTATACTTTGACAAAATGTAATGGTTGAGGTTTTTTTATGAAAATTAGGCTGACTCCTGAATAGGAAAAGTTTATTGAAATACAGGTTAATAGTGGGAAATTTGCCACGGAAAAATTAGCTCTGGAAAGAAGTCAAGAAATAGGATAAAAATAAAATTGCAGACAAAATATTCTTGATTTACTAGAAAAATGCTTTAATAGTTTGCCAGAAGCTCTGGTAAAAGCTATTAATGAAATTTAATGACTTAGCTTCGCTAAAACAGTTATTTGTAGAAACAATTAGTGTTAATTCAGTTGCAGAGTTTGAAGATTTGATTGAAGAGGACTCGTTGTGGAGAGATGGGGAGTGTGGGAAGGGGAGTATGGTGAATTTGGAGGCCAATTTCCACTTTTTCCCCTATTAGACATCTCCGAGAATCAAAAATCAAATCAATTATCGTGCATAAATAATCAATTATTTCCCCCTACTCCCTACTCCCTAGTCCCTACTCCCTCTTTTCCGGAGAGGTCTATTCTATTTCTCTAGCTCCTGACTCCTTTGCAGAAAAATAGAAATATTATCTGATTACGAAATCCTCTGCTGATATAGTTGGAGTACCAGTCAAAGTTGCAAACTGACCGCCATCTCCAAAACCACCATCGCTGCCATTAGCATTGTAGAATAAAGCACCATTACTAGAATTGTAGACAACGATCGCTTCACTACTAGCAGCATCGCCATTGCTTTCTACTATTTCAAACTCATCCCCAATATCTTCACCCGCAGTAGTAGTAATTTCTGTGAAAGTCCTCAAGTCAAGTAGAATTAAATCTAAGTCTGGGTTAAAGTCTGTAATTTCATCTATCCCTAAACTCGCCTGACTAAACTCATCATTAGCAGCAAAGATAAAGCGATCGATACTTGCACCACCAGTGAGAGTATCATCATCCGCGCCACCATTTAGGCGATCGCGACCTTGACCACCACTGAGAGTATCTTCCCCGTCACCCCCTAACATCCGGTCATTACCAAGACGCCCGATTAAATTATCACCTCCATTGTTGCCAAAGATAATATCGCTTCCCAAACCACCATTAACGAGGTCATCACCATCTCCACCACTAAGGCGGTCCTCACCACTGTTGCCATTAATATCATCGTCACCAGCAGAACCATTAATAGTATCATTACCAGCAAGACCATCAATGTTGTCGTCACCCGTACCACCTTCGAGGTTATTATCACCTGGAGTTCCTGGAATATCCTGGTTTGGGCTAAACTCATAAACAGTAGTAGTACCACTTATTTCATTAGCAACTACTAATAACGCCTCCCCATTCGGACTATCTTCTGGGGAAATAAAGTTAAATCCTTCTGGTCCTAAGTCCCCCGCTGCTGATAGTTGCTCTGGGGTAGGGTCTGGGTCTCCATCAGCATCAGTGTCGAACTCAACAGAGAAGTCGCGGTTAGGAATGTATTGCACAAAATCAGGACTGGTGGGGTTGCTGACATCATAAACCATAATCCCCCCTGTACGTTCCAGACCAACAAAAGTATAGGTTTTATCGCCTAAAACTCCTGTAGTTATAGCTTCGGGTTCAGGACCACTATTATCGCTACGATCGTCAAAAGTATTTTCGTCTCGGTTTGAGTTAAAGTTCTCTGGAATTAGCCCTGCAGTTTCTCGTTCAATACTATCGCCACTGTTGAAGACTAAGTTGCCCGCAGCATCCCAAATACTGAAAGACCGACCGCCATTAGCAAAAATTTGGTCGTAGTCGCCATCACCATCAATATCCCCATCTTCGGTTGTCACTGTGAGACGACCAATAGCAGCATCATCTTCTAGTGCAGCAACATCAAAAACATCAGGGTCTAGTACATATTCATCATCTCCTACCCGTGCTTCTTCATCCAGAGCGTCATAACCTCTGGCATCTCCTTCATCTGCTGTGACATAATAGGTCTCACCTTCTATCACAAAGGAAGCAATACTATCTGGTTGCAATAACCCAAAAACAGGCCAGTTACCTAAATTGATACCACCATCACGATCGCTAGGGTCAATTTCATTACTTTCTGAAAAATCAATTAGACCCAAAACTACTGGTACTGGTTCTGGGTTGAGAGGAACAGTACCATCAACAGGAATGTCTTCATCTAGGAGACCGAAGTCATTGTCGTTTAGTACCGCTAGTCGCCCATCTGGTAAAAGTGATAAACCTTCTGGTTTGTCTCCTGCTAGATAACCAAGGGAGGGTAGGTTAGTTATCTTGGTTTTGTTAACTGGTTGGATGTCTAATGCTGCCAACTCATCTGCAGTTAATTGTTCTAAAGTTGTGTCTTCTGGTAAGTTTGGTGCGTCGTCAGCAAGTAAGTTAGTTGCCCCTTTGAGGTCAATTTCAAATATAAATTTTTTGCCTGTAGCAGTGGTAGAAGAGTCTCGCTCTAGAATATAAAATGTGTCAGCATCAGCATCATAAACAGCATCACCAATTTTATCAACTAATAGACTACCATTATCTGGGTCTATAGTCGGTTTTTCTAGCAGGTAGACATATTCTGCTACGGGTTCTCCAGTCTCTGGGTCGATACCTAACATCCGAATAACGCTGGAGTCGTCAGATGCAGTGCGATCGGGGTTTGCTAGAGGTGTTTGAATAAAGCTGTAGAGAATATCTTCATCTGTATCCAGGGCAATAGCTTCAAAACCACGGTTGCGACGACGGTTAGAATATTCTGCGGGTAGGGTTTCTGTGCCAAAGGTTCCTTCTGTTTCTCCTGCATCTGCTGCCGTGCCTTCGGGTACAAAGCGGTCGATGAGCGATCCATCAACATCAAAGTGGTAGATGGCAGGGCGATATTCGTCTACAGTCCAGTATGTGCCATCATCATTGATGACAATACCCTCAAGGTCTGCACCAAAGGGGTCGTATTCTAGAAGGTTGCCAAATAGGTCTACTGGTTCTTCATCTATTCCTGGAATATTCGGTAAACCTGTGATGGGAGTTGTACCATCTTCCCTGTTTAGGAGAATTTCTTCAGTAATTTCAATATCGCCACTGTCTTCATCTAGTGTAAAGCGAACAATTCTAGCTTGATAGTCTGGCAGAGCAAATGGTCTTTCGTTATCGCCGTCATTATCTACGTCTGTGGGTGCGCCATTTGGTCCGCGGTCGGGTACGGTGACAAATTGTAGGTTGCCGTCATCGTCTGTACCTTCATACCATAGTCCAGATAAACCACCCAGGAGAATTTCCTGACCCCCTTCGGTTGTACCCAAAACTGGCAGGTCGGAAAATTCAAATTGTGTCAGGGAGGGAAGACCGCGACTGTAGTCTTTTGCTCCCAATGGCAAAACATCTACAATGTTGGCATTTTCAATATCTACCACTGCTATAGCATTATTTTCTTGCAGAGTGACAAATGCTGTGGTGTCGTTACCATCTACAGCAATAAATTCTGGTTCGAGGTCTTGAGCTGCATTTGACCCAGGACCGTAGATCCGAACGCCTTTGTTACGCAATTCTTCTTCCCGACCAATGAAATCAGAAAAATCAGCGGTAGAGACATCTGCCTGAGTTAAATTTTCTACTCCACCAGAAATGTCGATAATACTAACGGAACCTTCTGGGTCGTTGCTGTAGTCATCGTTGGGTTCTCCTTCGTTTGCTACTAGCACCTTTGTGCCATCGGAGGTAAAGGTGAGCATATCTGGTAATGCACCCACAGTTACTTGGTTGAGAGTATTCCCATCTGCATTGAAGAAGGCAACAGTGCCCGGGTCTTGTGTGTTGTTAGCTTCAACTGCTACTGCTACAATACCATCGTCATTCACTGCAACACTATTAGCAACTGCGCCAAAGGAGGAAGCATCAATTTGATCTATTAAATTGGGGTTAGTAGGATCGCTAATATCTAATACATCAATAGTTGCCTCATTTGCATTGACAACAAACACTCTTTGTGTATTGGGGTCGTAAGCCGGAATTTCGGCAGCACTTTCATCAAAAACGCCTGTTTCATAAGTACCTAATGGTCGGAGTTTTGGGTCAGTCATTAATCTTCCTACTTGTATATATGTTTAATAGACCGATTGTATATTAACAGTTTCACTTTAAGATAAGTTTAAATAGTCATAATTAATTAAAAGTAAAACTTTGCTCTTAAACACATAATTAAGGAATTGTCAACTATGATGGCGATCGCTAGGAGCAGACGGGGGGATGGGGAGATGGGGAGATAGGGAGATGCGGGTTCTTGAGGACACGGAGACGGGGGGATGGGGAGATGGGGAGATAGGGAGATGCGGGTTCTTGAGGACACGGAGACGGGGAGATGGGGAGATGGGGAGATGGGGAGATGGGGAGATGGGGAGATGAGAGCATTTATGATGGCGATCGCTAGGAGCATATGGGGGGATGGGGAGATCGGTAGATAGGGAGATGGGGAGATGAGAGCATTTTTCTACCTGCTTGGTGCACTACCAGGTGCGCTATCAGGTAGCGCGGGGTCGCATCTGCTGGCCTCCCCTATTCTAGTTCCTGAATTTCCACTGGCTCGCTCAGACTGAGGACCGAAGTCAAAAGCACATACTGCCTACCAAGATACGGTTAGGGGTTCTATAGAATCTGATTATATAATATATGTTTATAATTATATAATACTTCAATCTCCCCCATTCCCCCACTCCCCTAAGGCCCCAAGTATACGATAACTGTATAACCGGATTTTATATTAATTAATATCTAAATCCTCAAATTTAACTTGATGAAATTATCTGCTGAATTTAGCCACGACTTGTTCCTCCTTTATAAGGAACAGGAGGGTCTTCATTAGAAGAACTCACTAACTGATGAAAAACTTCTTCACCTAATTCATCAGAATATTGTTCTCGCAGATTATTATTAATTTCTATAGTAGGCAATCCCATTGTTACTACTATAATTAATGTCCAGATAGATAGTATTAAATCATTTTTATTGTACATAATAATCACCTCTCAATCACAAAAAATTAAATTTTAAATTCAGGTTTAGTAGAAGCAAAAAATTATCAAGAGGTAAATTTATAATTCATGGCAAATAGATGTCTATAACAAAAATAATCTGAATAATTTTTCGTTCAATTATGAATGTTGTTGTCTAAATTATTCTTCAGTTAATAAATATGATTTTACGCAATATTATTTTTTTTTTCTTTACGGAATGAGAAATATTCAAGCTGTATGTAATTCTTATATAGAAGTTATCGAATTGGTGAGATAAAAAATTTTAAGGAGCAGGCAACAGTTCAAAAAAGGAATAAAAAGACAACTGTACCTAAGGCTTCTTCAGAAACCCTATATATAGCAATCTATTTAAGTTGTAATATTTTGTTGGTAGGGACGAATAGCCATTTGCTACTACAGGAGTCAGGTAGGGAAGCAGTCGGATTGACTACGTACAGAATTTACTCATGTTTTTAGTTCAAATTAACTATTATAAAAATTCTCAAAACCAATTTAGGATTGCTATAGCAATTATCAAATTGGTGAAATACAAGATTCTAGAAAGTAGGAAGTAGAAAAAAATATTGTCTCTAATTAGGGTTTGCTGATTAAATCTAAAAGCATTGACATATAATTGACATATAAAGGTCTTAGAATTTTTTAGTTGAAAAAAGTCTAAGCTTTTAGGTTGCTTAGGTTCAAAAAATTAGCATTTTAGGCTCATAGTTGCGCAGAAAAATCAAGGGACTATTCTTCCTCCTACCTCCTCTATAATTCCCCGTTCCTCCTGACTCCTGACTCCTGACTCCTACCTTCACCCATAAGACTTTTTCAGCAAACCCTAATTAATATGAGGAAAGTTATAGCAATTAGTAGATAGTGTCTCAGCAAATCTCTTTTTTTTTGGAGTTGTTAATATTATGGTGGGCTTTTTTTATAGTCTCTAGATAATTAGCAAAGCTGAAAAAAAATATTCCCACTGTATCAAAAGAGGGAATATTACATGATGAATGAGTAGGCAAGAAATTTGTTTGTACAGCAAATAACGAGTTGTTTAGGACATTAAGTATAGAGTGATGATCAATCAAATACTGGGAAATGTTTTTCCTACTGTTCTATTTTCCCTGCTCCCTATTTCCTGCTATACTTAAGTCAAATGACTATTTATGATACTAATCTTCTAATCCAACCATTAACTGTAAACCGACTATGTTCAAATGCTTTTGATGGACAAACTACAGGCATTACTTCATGTCTGCAACGACTATTAAAAAAGATAATGGAATTATTAGCAGGTGTAATAGTTTGAAAATTCTCATGAGTTATTGCTCCACCTGCTTTTAATTCAGTATCATAAATTCTTAGCTCACCTCCAGAAAAAGCTTTGGGTTCTTGATAAAAATAATACACATAAGTAACTTCTCTACTTGCTGTTTTTTCGCTACCCGCATCATTATGAATTTTGTAATAACATCCATTATTATGTGCTGTTAGTTGCGCTTCAATTTCTGATATCTCGAAAGGACGAAAATTTAATTTAGCTAATACTTCTGCCAAAGTTTCTAAAATTTTGCTCTGAATAAGTGCTGCTAATTCGGGAAAGTATTGTGAAAATAGTACATAAGACTGCCGATATTTATCAGCTTTAGTGGTAGTGGTTGATTCAATATATTGGTCGCGTTTTTGAATCGCAATTTCTATAGCTTTTTGATTTTCTTCAGGAGATAAAAAATTAGGAATTTCTACATGAGCAGCAGGTAAAAATGTTGATTTTACTTGTGCTATTTTAGGTGAATTAAGAGAAAATTTTATTGTTGAATTATCTGTATTTAGTCGGTTTATTTGTTGTTGAGCATCAGATATTAATCTGCTTGGTGATCGAGGGTTTGTTTGAGACAAAATACCTGTCATTTCTAGAATTTTTAGGGCTACTGTTGCTCGTTCTTGTGCCGGAAGTTGTTGATTTTTGAGAATTTCTTCTAAGGTATCAATTGACTGAAGCAGTAATTTATTTACTCTTTCTTCTGGCACAATATTGTTGTTTGTATTATTATTCCTTGCTGATGATTCTGTGTACATAATTCAACTCAATTATTTACTAAAGGTTTGATGACGTTTTCTGTTAAGAGTTTATCTTATTGGTTTAGATAAAATCTCAATAAACATACCTAAACTTGTCTTAAATAAGCAATCAGCAATCAGCACTCAGCAGTAAATGTGTGCATTTGCGGAGCATTATTATTGATGTAATTTTATTGTTAGCTAACTTCTGTAATTTATCCAGTCATTTGGCACTCGAGTAGGAGTATTAGTAGACCCCCGCACTCGCACAATGGAAGTATATCGCCTCAATACTGAGAAAGTTGTGCTTGGGGATGGAGATGTTTTACAAGTGCCAGAATTGTTACCAGGGTGGGAGTTACCAGTCGCTGAGGTATGGACACCGGAATTTTAATATAGCATTCGCCATCTAGCTCATGCACGGGAGCAAGATGCTCCCACTACTAAACATAGGAAATAATTTTAATAACTATGCCTAATTTAACAACAAAAGACTTAGAACAATTAACAATAGAACACCCGAACCATTTTATTTAAAGTTTTAAATACTCTTTGATTTTATCAGTTATTAGTGATAATTGATATTCCCATCCCTGGTTTTTCTTAATACATCTTTTTTGTATTGGCAACCAGCATCGATGTTGCGGTCCTGGTAGTCTATTTAATTCGTTTTTAATAGTTTCATAATTGCGATGTCTACCATGAATAATTTTTACAGCATCTTTCATCGTAAAAAAGAAGGGTGTCCTGGCATTCCAAGCATGAGAAAGAACATACATTTTACAATTAGATTCTAACCAAGCTTCTATGAAAGAAGTTTGATCGTTTTCTTTCCCGACAGTTTTATTAATAATTTTTGATTCATAAATTTCTAACCATTTTTGAAAAAATAACTCATTATTTAAGCTTTTTTTAAAGAGAATAACTCCTGTATTATATGTTTCACAAGCCGCTAATTTTTTGTTAGTTTTAGGTGATTTGGCTTTATGAGGATCTGTGGGGTCTGGAGCAACAGCAAGATCGAAAAAATCTAGAGTTTCAAATATTTCTTGACAATCATCACAAAAATATGTATCTGTATCAACAAACAAAGTTTTTTCATAGGGAGAGGCTTGATAAATATGCCTGACTTTATACAACAAACCTTCTTTAAAATGTTTAATATCTACAGGATGAATAACAATTTTATCGAACAGTGAATTATTAATTTTTCGATCGGTTACTAAAGTAATATGAACGCTTTTGTTGAGTTTTTTTAGACTTGTAGCAGAGACAATTGCTTCTTGAATATATTTATCTCCAGTTGCTACATAGAGATAGCCTATTTCGTGATTATTCATAGTTTTTAAGAAGGAAGAAGGAAGGAGTAAGAAGGAAGAAGGAAAAAGGAAAAAGCGGTCTATCTTTGACTATCCATAAGCAACCTGAAACCCTTGTAGGAAGGTGGGGAAGAGGGGGAAGAGGGGGAAGAGGGGGAAGAGGGGGAAGAGGGGGAAGTAAGAATTTTGTCTACAGTCCTCACACTTGCGTGTATTTTTCAATACAATTTTCTCCCGAAAAAGCCGCTCTTAGACTTACCCATAACTTGTCTTTTTTGTCTACGTTTTATGTTAAGAAAGATGTTTATAAAACATAGCTTTCAAAGGGGGGTAGGGGGGATGCTTTCTGCCTTATTCAATTAAAATTTGTAGTTGCGATCGCGTACCCATAAACTAATAGGTACAGCTTGGCCTTGAGAACTAATTTTTACTTCTACTACAAAAGGTATTTTACCTTCTAAGTTAGCAGTAGTTTGTGCTGCTCGAATATTCTGATTAATATCTTCGCGTTTATCTTCAGGCATATAATAAGTTTCTAAGCCATATTTAATTGTCCAACCATTAAATTTACCTTGAATAACTATTTGATTATCTGACAAATTTTGGGGTTGTTTTGCACTTACATTTACAGGTTTCCATGCTTTGGGTATGCCTAAATTTTCTGTTGTTTCAGGTGCAGCTAAAATCACATAAATATTAGTTGGATTTTGCGCAGAAAATTTTCCTGAACTTTCTAGTTCAAATTTATTCCAACCAGGAAGTTTACTCAAATTATCTTTGCGGGATATGTCATAACTTAAAACTTGATAATAGCCTCGCAAAAAATCATAAGGGTCTACAGGTACAGTTTGCAAAACTACAGTTCTACCTGTAATCGTAGTATAAATAGCTTGAGCAGGAATTGACAAAATTAATGCTAACTGTACAGTTAATGGCAAAATAAATCGCCAAATTGGCATCTGATTTTTTGAAGATTTTGTTTGATTAATATGTGGGTTTAATTCTTCAGAATAATCAGATTTTTTAGTTGATAAATTGTTTTGGTTAAAAGGATTGATAATTTTCATGTTAATTCTCTCTTTTCTTAGGGAATAGGGAACAGGGAACAGTGGAAAAAACATTGCCTAGTGTAAGATTCATCATTAGCATAAGTCCTAACCGCTCTGGTTATTGTTATAATACCAATTTGGAAAAAGAATGTTACTAATAATAAGGGCAATCTATACACAAATTTTTAGGCTGATAGCTAATAGCTGATAGCTGATAGCTAGTTAATTCTTAGATAATAAATGACGTTCAAACCATAAACCAGCAGCTATAACTCCTACACCACATAAAATAAATACAAAAGATTTAAGTAATAATCCGGTATTATACTCAAAAGTGCGACAGAGAATTTGTAAAGTTAGTAATACCAAACCACCCCAGAAACCTCCTCTAATTCCTCGCATCAATCCAATTCTAATTAAACCTGCTGCTAAAAGAAACATTTCTATATTTATGATAAAAGTTGCTATTTCTGGAATTTCATTGATACTCAAATGCCAGAAACATAATATTGTAGTTACAACAATGAAGCCCAAAATCACACTACTGACTGAATCTAATTGCCAACGATGAGAATTTGTTCTATTAGTTCGTGCTAAATTAAACCATTCCCAAATAGAAAAACCTATAAATATTAGAACTTCAATTAAAGTCAACCAACTAAACTGTAATGATGTATCTCCATCGCTCAAATCTTGTGTTAAAACATAACTCCAAATTCCCCGAAAAGATAAACATAAAAATCCAATACTCAAGTACCAAATAGCTAAACTTCTGGCTAATGGTTGAAAAAATAGACTATCTATTTTAGGCAAAATAGTATCGTCATACCCCCATAATAAAGCTAGAGGTAAAATCAAGGCGATCGCTCCCCAAACACCATTATTTGATAAGTAAACAATTTGCCACAAACTAATTTCTAGAGCTATTAATAATATTGATGTAGCGAGAAAAAAAATAATCTTGGAACTGCACCAATAAGCTAGTGGAATTAACAACAATACTGCCATCAAAGCCATATATTTAATAATTGCCTGTAACCAGGAAAATTCCACTGAATCAAATACAGTTGATAAACCCATGAAATAGCCTAATCCTATTAACAGAATAGCCATAATTCCCAGACTTTCTAGTTGTAAACTATAAGCCATTACCAAAACTCCCAATCCCCAAACAATGTATAATCCGAAGGGAGAACCACCGATATGAAACATTTGAGCCATTAATGCTATATTTGCCCCTAAAATTAACGCTCCAAATATTAAGAGTCCGTGACCTAATCTTTGTTTTTTACTGGTAGTATTCGGTAGATTATTTGACTGTCGCCAGAGATAAAAACCGCAGGTATTAACTAAGATAAATAAAGTTAATAATAGAAGTGTTTTTACTTCTCGCGACCACTGTTGCCAGTTAGCAGAAACAAAAGTGATAATACCTAATCCTAAAAGAATACCACCAAGAGAAATTAAGATAGTAATGAAACGAGCGCTGGCAGTTTCCTCCAAAGCATCAAACTGGTATCGCTCTGATAGTTGTTGATAAAAGCGATCGCTAATTAATTCCTCTGTTTGCCATAGTTTTGCTTCTTTGCGAAGCTGGCGACGAAACTTTTCTGTAATCATTTTATTGCTAAATAAAGTAATATAAATGTATCCAATAGGGTTCATTAATTGATAATTGATAATGGATAATTGATAATTACCTCTGGTTAAAACCGCTACGGAATTGAATATAAGGAGATATTATTTCTTCTCTTGGTCGAGGGATGGTTAGGAAACCCATCCATCCCTCGACCGCTTTTTTTCCCTTAAAAGGGGAGGCTTTAAACCAGAATTATTTAATTATTAATTATTAATTATTCGGTAATGGTCTAGCCAGATCCTTTTCGGAAGAACCCAGACAAACTTAAGATACTAATAGTAATTTTACATTAATTTTTATCAAAATAATATGTGTCTAAAACTCCGCCTTTTAAGGCGAAATATTTTTGGAGCAAAGCTCAAATCCCCGTTACAAAAATAACTTCTGACTTCGTTAAAAAATCACCTGCCTTTTAATCTAGGCACAAGCCGTAATTTATCTATACATCTAGAACTGATATATCCCACCTCAATTAGATTTTTATACGACTTTTGTAGCAATTTATAAAGAAACAAAAATAATTATCCATTGTCCATTATTCATTAATTTTTGATCGTCTCGCGCATTGAGAAAAATTTTCACAAACAAAAGCCAGAAATTATATTGATAACTGAAATAACTCACTATTTTTTCAGCCATTTATATTAAGTATTTTGCTAGAGGTATTGAATGTAATTAATCTTAGACTTATAGCACTTTGCGACTTTATGAGGTATACCCAAGCGGGCAAGGTGCTAGCAATACAATGTTTTCACCATTTACCCTGTACATCATTTGCCCGAAATATGCTGTAACTGTATTTAGTTGGATGTACTTCAATTAATTAATAAAAAAAATTGTGGAAATTACTAATTGTCAAATATTCAATTGATTTGATAGCATTTGATTGTCACTAAAAAATATTATTTAGTAAGCATTAAACACTTCAGGTATAGAGTATTTTTGTGTAGGAATTCTCTGCCTACTACTATTAGTTTTTACCTACATACTTTGACTAAAAGCAGACTGCTAATATAGCGGCTTTCATTAGCATGGCAATACCAGACATTGAACGAAGGAAAACAAAATTTATGTCTCTAATGATTCAGGTTTTCACCTGAAAAAGGGAAAGAATTTAAAGATATTAATTTTGTCTGCTTTCAGCTCAAATTTTTACATTCAATTTATTGAGAGGGTGTGATAAATTATGTTATCAAATGATGAATTAAACATTTTTCAGACTGACTCATTAACTGTTCCTAGTTTAGTTAACAACAACGACAATGAGTTCAATTTTCCTCAACCATTATTAAGCTCCGAGGACACATTTACTGTACTATCGCCCGTAGATGATGAAACACTGAGAATAGCTTCACAATTAATCTCGGAAATTGAAGTAAATAATATTGATGGTACTCACCGTCGGGATAATTTAGTAGGTACGGATAGTAACGATATCATAACGGGTTTTCTAGGAGCAGATACCCTGACAGGAGGAGATGGCAAGGATATATTTGTCTACACCAGTATGAGAGACCGCAGAGATATTATTACTGACTTTGAAGTAGGTCAAGATAAAATTGATTTCACTAAGCTACTAGAGCAGATAGGTTTTACAGGAGATGACCCAGTAGCATCCGGTCATGTAGGTTTGCAAACTAATGATACAGATGCAATAATAACTATTGACCAAGATGGTAAAGATGGTAGGGCGGGGCATATTTCTGTTATTACCCTGCCAGAGTTAGGGCCTGGTGCCAGAGAAAATGAAAATTTCTTAACAGAAGTATTAATAGATAGTAATTCTATTGAAGTAAATAATATTGATGGTACTCGCAGCCGGGATAACTTAGTAGGTACGGATGGTAACGATACCATAACGGGTTTTCTAGGAATAGATACCTTGACAGGAGGAGACGGCAAGGATACATTTGTTTATACCACTATTAGTCCTATGGATGGGATAGATATTATTACTGACTTTGAATTAGGTCAGGATAAAATTGATTTCACTGGGGTACTAGATAGGATAGGTTTTACAGGGGATGACCCAGTAGCATCCGGTTATGTAGGTTTGGGAACTAATCGTGGAGATCCTGCTGTTAATATCTATCGAAATGGTGGGGGTCGCGGAAGAGCTATATCTTTTGTCAGGTTACAAGGATTAGCCGATGATGTTGTCGATAATGAAAGTTTTTTAGCTGATGTTTTAGGTTTAAATTCTGATGTTTCAGTACCGATAGTTTCGGCTGAGTTATTAAATGATACTGGAGAGGATGATAGTGATGGAATTACTTCTGACCCGACGATAATTGGTACTATTAATACAGAGAGTGAAGTTGTTAGTTTGACTGCTGGTTTTAATGATACTTCTGTGGAAGA
This sequence comes from Okeania sp. SIO2B3, assembly GCF_010672525.1. Lineage (GTDB taxonomy): Bacteria > Cyanobacteriota > Cyanobacteriia > Cyanobacteriales > Microcoleaceae > Okeania. The sequence continues at coordinate 99,132 of NZ_JAAHGH010000010.1, forward strand.
TTTTGTAGACGTAACTACTGCATTATTAGAGGATGGAACTTTTGAATTAGACCAAGAATTATTAGAAGATGTTTTTGGAGATACCTTAACTAATGAAGCTTATACTTTGAAACTTCAAGCAACAGATAGTAATGGTAATTTATCAGAAGTTATCGAACTAGAGTTTACGTTGGATTTAGATACAGTTGCACCGATTATTTCAGCAGAATTAGCCAACGATACTGGAGAGGATGATAGTGATAATATTACTTCTGACCCAACAATTATTGGTACCATTAATACAGAGAGTGAAATTGTTAGTTTAACTGCGGGTTTTAATGAGACTCCTGCGGAAGATTTTGTTGATATAACCACTGGCTTATTAGAAGATGGAACTTTTGAATTAGACCAAGAATTGTTAGAAGAAGTTTTAGGAGATACCTTAACTAATGGAACTTATACTCTGAAACTTCAAGGAACAGATAGTAATGGTAATTTATCAGAAGTTATCGAACTAGAATTTACCTTAGATTTAGATGTAGAAGCTCCCATAATTTCTGCCGAATTAGCAAATGATACTGGAGAAAATGACACTGATAATATTACTTCTGACCCGACAATTGTTGGTAGTGTTAATGTCGAAGGTGGAATTGTTGGTTTAACAGCAGGTTTTAATGAAACTCCCCCTGAAGAATTTGTTGATATAACTGACGCATTATTAGAGGATGGAACTTTTGAATTAGACCGAGAATTCTTAGAAGATATTTTAGGAGATACCCTGACTAATGGTACTTATACTCTGAAACTTCAAACAACAGATAATGATAATAATTTATCAGAGGTTATTGAATTTGAATTTACCTTAGACTCATAAGCATCAGATATTTTAGTAGAATTAGCCAACGACACAGGAGAATCTGATACAGATAATATTACCTCAGATCCGACAATAATTGGAACTATTAATACCGAGAGTGAAATTGTTAGTTTGACAGCAGGTTTTAATGAAACTCCTGTAGAAGATTTTGTAGATGTAACCGCTGCATTATCAGACGATGGAACTTTTGAATTAGACCAAGAATTATTAGCAGATGTATTAGGAGATACCCTGACTAATGGTACTTACTTTTTAAATATTCAAGGTACTGGCCTTAACAGTTTTACTTCTGATATTGTAGAAATAGAATTTACTTTAGATACCCTTTCTCCAGAAATATCTGTAGAATTAGCCAATGATACAGGAGATTCACTAGACGATCAAATAACATCCGATACAACAATAATTGGTACAATTTCAGATGCTAGTCAAATTGTTAGTTTAACTGGCAACTTAAACAATAGTTCCACTGAAGAATTTATCGATTTAACAGCTGAATTAGAAATAGATGGAACTTTAGAATTCACCCCCGAATTATTAGAAAATATTTTAGGGGATGTATTTGTAGATGGAACTTATACTTTGTATCTACAAGCAACAGACGAACATAATTTCGCTTCAGATATTATTGAGTTAGAATTTACTTTCTCCGAAATAGACTTGCCAGGACCAGAAATATTATCCTTAGCAACAATCTATGGATTAGATACCTATCCCGATGCCATTACCTTACCTAATACTGGTACGCGACAGTTATCCGTGACAGTGGATGGATTAGTAGACTCTCCTGAATTGACAATTGATATTGGAGATATTAGTTATACTGTTGCGGATGAGAATATATTAGAAATTAGCGATGAAGGTTTAGTAACTGCTACGGGGGTAGGACAGACAACTGTTACGGTAGAGTATGGGGAAGCATCAGCAACCATTCCAGTATTAGTAGATGAACCAGAACCAGGAGCAACAACAGTTGACGAAAACGGCGGTATTGTCTCCGGTAGTGATGGAGCATTAGTCATGTTAGCTCCAGGAGCATTAACACAAGAAACTCAAATCAACCTGACACCACTACAACAACAAGACTTATCCCTACCAGTGCCAGAAGGATTTGAATTTGCCACCGCTTTCAATTTAGAAATAGAAGACAATAAACTAGACATCCCAGCACAACTAGCAATACCAGCACCAGAAAGTATAGAAACAGGAACAGAAGTATTCTTCTTACGCAAAGGCGCACTGCCAGATGAAACAGGTACTTGGAATGATATTTGGTTGCAAGAAGAGTCGGGAGTAGTGGATGCCGATGGATTTATTCGCACCACATCACCCCCCTATCCAGGAATAGTCAGACCAGGAGAATATATGGTCATCTTCTCCGGTCAACCAGGTAGTGCCACCTTAGTCAAAGGTCAGCTCACTCAAACAACTAATATACCTCTAGCATTTTTCGGAATTATCGACCCCAGAGGAGATATCGGTCAATTAATCGACCCAGACTCCTTTGTCACTGGTTTTACCGTTACCTATGACATTTCTTCAGTAGATGTCATAGCTATCCCACAAGTAGGGTTGCCAGTAGTGACAGAAGTAGGAGTGCAACGAGCAGAAGACGGTTTAGCCACCTTTGAAGCCTACCTAAACCTTGAAGCACCAGAATCAGACCCCACTCAAGCACCCGTATTGCAGGGCGCAGAATTGAAATTTAATGATGATAACGGCCAACCTTTTCCAGATAACGAACCAGTTTTATTCTTAAGTGCAGATAACGCACTCATAGATAATAACGAGCTACCAACATCAACAGGCAGTCAGTTAACAGATTTGCAGGTGAAGTTTTATGTGGGAGACCAAGTATATTCAGCAGAAGTGTTACCATCTTTAAGTCAAGAGGTTGATGATAACCGGGTAGAAGTAGCAGTAAAAGTTCCCGTAACAGTACCATTAGGTAGTTCTCGCATTGCTCTAAGTAGGGAACAAGATATCTTAGTAGAGCAAAATGGAACTGAACCCGTTTACGAACCCATTGAATTTGAAAGCAATCAATTACGATTAGAAAATGATGCCGAATATGTATTCACAGCTTTAGCAGGAGCAGATAGTGTATCAGTAGTAGATGCTAGCAACCCTGAAGCTGTAGTCAACAATACCAGCAGCGAAGACTTAGCCTTGGGTCGAATTCCTGTAGGAGGCGATGGTACAGACCGCCCAGAGTCCTTAGCCATAACTAGCGATAATAGTCGAGTTTATGTACCATTGAAATTTAGTGGTGGGGTCGCTATGGTAGACCCAATGGTGTTATCACAGGTGGATAATTTCCCAGATACCCCCGATGTTACCGACCCCATTCCTTTGCCAGAAGGGGCACGACCAGTAGATATTGCTCTGGGGTTGAGGGATGAATATGCTTATATTGCCGATGAAAATCAACCACAAGTTTATGTGTTAGATATCGACCCGTTTTCCAGTACATATCATCAGGTGGTGCAGACAATAGAGTTGGACAGTTCCAGAGGGTTGAACAGATTAGCTATTAGTAGCGATGGTCGGCGGTTGTTTGTGACTGGTCAGGATAGTTATATTTATGCAGTGAATGTGGATGCAACAGATCAAGTAGAGTCAGAGGAGGATAATTCTCAGAAATGGCACGAGCAAATAGGTAAAATCAGAACAGAGCAAGGTGCAAAGGGAATTTCAGCTACAGCTGAAGCACAGATGATGAGTTTTACCAGCGGACACCGAAATTTTGATGGCAGAGGTTTTGGAGTATTGGAAGTGACTAATGATGACCCATTAAGTTGGTCAGCAGAAATTCGCTATGTTCCTTTAGGTTTGGGTTCTTTTTCTGACTATTTTGATGTGAATGAGGGTTCTGGTGTAACCCTGACCAAGGATGGGTCTTATGCTTTTGTAGCAGGTCGTAATTTCCGTGGTCTTTTTGATGATGAAGTGCTAAATGGTGGTAATGTGGGGATTATTCAAGACCCCTTGGGGGATAATCCTCAGTTAGTGGCAGCAACTCGACCACTGCCAGACCGTTTGACTTATGATTTGGTGTTGAGTAATGATGATCAGTATTTGTATGTTTCTAATCCTCATTTGAGTGCTAGTGGTGATGTGTTGATTTTTGATGTGGAGGAGATGATTGAGACTTTGTCTTCCCCTGGGGATTATCAGATAGATATTTTAGACCGGGGTGTGGGTTCTCCGTTTTTTGATGAGAGTACGGCGCGGACGGTGACGGCGGCTGATTTTGAGTCGGTGCCGATTGATGATATTAATCCGGATATTAGTATAGCTGCTGATTTTGAGATTCTGCAAGAGGACAGGCCGCGTAATCAGTTTACCTTTGGGGTGCCCGATGATACGACGCGGGGTCCGGTAGCTATTGGTGGGAATCCACGGGGGATTGCGATTACTGGTGGTGATTGGTTGGATTTGGAAGATGTGGATTTAGTCTTAGATGATGGCGCTCCAGATTTGACTCCGACGTTGGAGTGGGATTTTGATGGTGTTGCTTCTGAGAATATCGAAGAAGTTAATTTGTTTGTGAGCGTGTTTGATGAGGGTAATGGTTTGTTGCCTTGGGATGAAGTAGTCGATTTGTCAGGTCCTGGGGGAAATGCTTTTCTTGCTAGTCAAGGGTTGACAAAACAAGAGCAGCTAGAGTTGTTGAGCGAACCTTGGAATGTATCTTTCTATGGGCAAGAGGATGATTTTAATCCTAACCGGATTCTGACAGCAACTTGGCAAAGAGACCCTGATGATGGTATCGGCAAGTGGACTTCTGATGGTGGTCAAACCTGGATTGAAGGTGTCAATACTAGCTTCACTCTTCCTGAAAATAGAACCTTAACAGCAGGTCAGACTTACCATTGGGCAGTAGAAACATTTTCCGACAACGAACTACACCCAGAAATAGAGTTTGGTGAGTTTACCACAGAGATTCCATCTGCATTAAATGGCGACGATACTTTCCGCAGCGTCAGCTTATTGACTCACGGTTTCCAGTTCCCAGGAACAGCTTCAGGAGTTCCAGAACGCTACTACGACCTAGCTGACAGAATTGCTAATCTGGATTCCGATAGTGATGGGTTGATTTTAAGGTATGAACCTGCCACTGGTTACTGGGTTCCTGTGAACGAACAGGGACAAGTGTTGTTGTCACCCTCTGGCGATAACTATTTAGCCGAGCTGCGAGAATTTATCGCACCGGAAAATCCTGCCCCAGGCCAAATTAATTATCTAGAATCTCAAACTCCAGTGGTACTGCTGGCAGATTGGTCCCATGATTCGAGCATTCCTGATTCTGGTTTTTCTGAAGCTGCTGCGGATTCTTTATTTGCTTCCCTGGTACAGTTAGACCAGTTGTTGATGGATGAAAATAGCGATGCCACACAAGGACCTGTTCTGAATTCTCCCCTACACTTGATTGGTTTCAGTCGCGGTACAGTTGTTAATAGTGAAATCGTTCAACGTTTGGGTACTCATTTCCCAGAGGCGGGAGGTAAACCGGGAACGGGGCAACGAGACCTACAGATGACAACCTTAGACCCCCATGATTTTGACCAACCAGGGTTGTCGTTGTTGGGGATAAATAGTTTTACTGATTTCCGGGAGCCAAAAGTTCAGGTTTGGGATAATGTGACTTTTGCCGATAATTATTATCAAACTGTTCCTAATTTACTAGGTAATTCCTTTACTCCAGCAGGTCGGGATATTCCTAATCTGCCTGCAACAGAGTCTGGTAAAACGGCGACTGGGTTGGAGTTCCCACGACAGGGGTGGCGGTCGGAATCTCCCAATCCCAATGCTCCGTTATTAGGGGAACCTGATTTGTCAGTTTTCTTGGGTACTAACAAGAATGAACCTGACTACAACCGCAGTCGAGCAGGTTTTACCAGGGAAACCGATCCGTTCTATGGTTTTGGGGGAACTCATACGCGAGTACCTAGTTGGTATGCGGGAACTGTAGATTTGGAGTCTGTTAATTTTCCCAATTCTGAGCAGTCTGACGAACATGGGATTTATCGTCAACGGAGTGATGGGCGTTATGAGCAGTTTTTCGATAGCTCGTTTTCCTATGGAGAGGGGGTGACAAATCAACCACGAGTAAGTCCGTGGTACAGACCAGACCACACGCAAGCGGGTTTTAATGATAGTGCTGAGGATGCACCGAGTGAAGGTATAGGTACGGGTTGGTTTTATTCAGTGCTGGGAGGGGGTAAAGATTTGCGCCCTCAAACTGGTATAGATAAAGTGCCTGTTGATTTTGATAATACTTATGACGCGCAGATGCGGGGTGATTTTGCGGTGCCGACTTTGTTTAATGGTAATTTTGATGCGGTTTATAATCCTAAAGGTACGTTTCGTCAGACTATTTCTCAGGAGATTCCGGGATGGTCTTTTCATGGTGGTGGGACTTCAGGTAATGTGTCTTCTAATAGTTTAGTGGATTGGAAAAATATTAGCTCTCTTGAGAATTACCGAACACAGGTAGGATACGACTCTAACCAACCAGATTATGCTCTCAAGCTAACTTCAGGCCAAGCGATCGCTCATAATCGCTTTGTTGTACCTGAGTGGGGAACGCTGCGATTTAACCTTCATACTCCCAACTTGCGCGATGCTGCCAACTCAGATATGTTAAGAGTCTCTATATCTGAAGGAGGAGATAATTGGCAACCTCTGGGAGAAATTGATTTGAAATTAGCTCCTAATTCGAGTGAAAGTACCGTTGGTTACTATGATTATGTAAACGGACAATACATCGATCCATACACCTGGAGTATTGCTTATGGAGTAGAGGGTTTTGAAACTTTCCACCTTTCTGTACCTGAAGAGTTTCGAGGAAAGTCAGCAATGGTAAGATTTGAATTGAGTGATGGGAGTCCTGATATTTATCTGGATGATGTTTTCTTTAAGAGCGAACATCTCAAGCTAGGAAATCCTAGTTTTGCCAGACCTTTAGAAAATACTCACCGCGAGAATTATTTGGTTGAAAAACCACAGTATTCCTTGTCTTACAACGATGCGATTAAAGGTCCTAATTGGGTGAGTTGGGAGTTAAACAAGTCTTGGTTGGGAAATGTTCAACCAATAGATATTACTAACGAGGGTCCTGGAAAATATCCTGTTGAATTTCCTTCACCAGTGCTAAGTACTCCTGAAGGTCTAGAATTAACATCTCCTGATAGTAGTTATAAGGCTAACTACCTGATTGATTATCCCTGGGTAGCGGATGCTTCTCTTCCTAGTGATTGGATAAAAACCCAAGGACCTGATTACCGTTTAAATAACAGAGGTTTTGAGCGAGGTCACATGACTGCTGCTGCCGACCGTAGTCGAAATATTAAAGATTATTCTGCTACATATCTAACAACCAACCTTCTTCCACAACATGAAGACATTAACAGCAAGACAGGAAGAATTTGGACAAGACTTGAAAATCATTCTCGCACACTTGTGAGGGATCAAAATCGCGAACTTTATATTACTGCCGGTGGTTTTGACTATAGCCAGAACCGACCTCAAGGACACTCAGATTTAAGAACAATTCACAACAGGATTTCCACCAATCAGGATGGTGAAGTTGTCCTTGGCAATAATCAAAATACTTTAACTGCTAATCCCAAAAATATTGGTATCCCTAACTATACTTGGAAAATAGTCGTTTCTTTAGAACCTGGTCAAGAAGTCGCTGATATCACTACCGATACAGAACTTATCGCTGTTATGGTTCCCAACAGAGCTAGTCGAGTCACTCCCGATGCTGATTACAGGCTGCCATCAACTCAATCGTATCAAAACGGTTTCCTTCCCCAGGGTATTACTGAATGGAATAATTGGGAACAGTGGAGAGTGAGCGTTGATTATCTCGAAGAACTGACTGGTTATGACTTTTTATCAAACGTTCCCAAACCGATTCAAGATGAGTTGGAAAGGAAACATGGCAATCCTTTCCTTACCTAGCTTGAAACTATATATTATGTTCTTTCTATTAAGAACTTTTTTCCTCAATAGTAAAGAACAAACAGAAGTCATTAACTTGATATAGTATGTTAAGGAGAGTCATATAAATTAACCACAGTGCAAGGAAGTTCTATGTAACTTCCTTGCAAGTTCAAAAAAGCAGTGCCGAGTGGAGTTTGAGAATACATGGTATTAAACAATTATTCTTCACCCAAAAAATAGGCTCGATTTAATTCGTATTCTTTGTTGCTCATAATTTGTCCGTCTGGCATTATGGTATCTCCTAGAAAAGGTTGGAAAATCTCGCATCTTCCAGTGGCTCCTCTTAAATTAGCTTTAATTAGATTAGCTTCAGCAACTATGGCATCTTGGAGATTAGCTCCTTCCAGATTAGCCTCTTTCAATGTACATTCAATCAATTTAGCACGCCTCAAATTAGCTTGAGATAAATTAGCTCTTTCTAAACCTGCTCTGAGAGAAGCCCATTGCAAATTAGCCTTACGCAGGCAAGCTGAACTTAAGTTAGCACTATCAAAACTAACATCATATAGATTAGCTTCTTCTAGACAAGCATTCTCGAAATTGGTTAGCCCGCAACGAGCAAATTTAAGGTTGGCATATTTGAAGTTGGCTCGTTCCAGATCGGCTTCGTATAATTCGGCACTTTGCAGGCAAGCATTCTCAAAATTAGCTAGCCCACAACGAGTACGCCGAATATCGGCATCTTCCAGGTTAGCTCCGATGAGGTTGGCCTCACGGAGATCGCAACTCAACAATTTGGCTCTCTCTAAATTGGCATTATTCAAAGATGCCCCTTTCAAGTTAGACCTACTGAGGTCGATCTCAGTCAAGTCACAGTCACTTAGATCGGCACCACTGAGGTCTAGCTGTATAAATTTTCTGGCTCCCATAGCATAACGATTGAGTAATTTTTTGACATCATAAGGTCTGAGTAATTTTTCAGCATCCATAGATTGTTTCCAAATAGAGCTTCTACATTATCAACTAGGTGTAAAAAAAGAGAGATTGATATTTTAGACCGAGGTGTGGGTCTTCCGTTTTTAAATGAGAATAGGGCACGGACGGTGACTGAGGCTGAATTTTATTGACAATATGATTATAGGCTGAATTTTATTTAGAAAAAATTTGCCAACTTTAGATAGCCACTTGCCTTACCAGTCATGGTCGCAGTTAATTATGGTGCCATCGTCTAAAACAATGTTAGTCATTTTAGTGCCAGTCCAATCAACCGTTCTGAAGTTTTTAGCCCCCAATACTAATGTCTTGGCAAGTTGAGTTTGGATGATTGAAGCACAATACAATTGAGTATTGCTCAGATCAGTGTTCCAGAACTTAGCAACATCCAAGCACGCATAGCTCAAGTTCACATAGCTCAAGTTCACATTAGTTAGGTTGCAATGGCTCAAATCAGAGCGACTCAGGTTGGCATTACTAAAATTGGCTCCACTCAAGTTAGCTCCAGCTAAGATCGCACCAGTCAAGTCAGAACCACTCAAATTAATTTCACTCAGGTCAACATCAAAAACAAAAATGTCTTCCATAGGATTAGAACCACTGATATTAGCTCCCTTGAGATTGATACCTGTAAAATTTCTCTCTCCTGCTGAATACCTTTGCAGTAATTCATTAGCATCCATAATTTTTCTCCTAGAAGGCTTTCTACCAAAAACCATAACATAATACGACTCTAAAATGCTGTATCTATCCGAAGGGCGTTCTGCTTGCAACTCCAGCCCGGAAAAATCTCTTTCACCCGCTGCATATCGCTCCAGTAGTTTTTCAGTTGTTATCTGCATTATGCGTGTCATAGTTATATCAAATCCGGTAGCATCGGTGTAATTAAATTAGAACTTTAGGCCACCAATGATACTGGGTTATAGCCTTGATGAGAAACTGCTGTTTTAAAAGAACTTGACAACGCTTAAACAAAACTTCTTCTAGCTCCTCAAGGCTAGCAAATGAATGATTTGCTATCGGTTCATTAATTAGAGGCCATAAACGTTCTGCAGGTTGTAATTCTGGTGAGTAAGCTGGCAAATACTCTAAGTGCAAGCCCAAAGGAATCTTTAACTCAGAACTTGTATGCCATCCAGCTCTGTCAATGGTTAAGATAATGTGTTTGTCTTCTCCTAACTGAAATTCTTGTGCAAAGTCTTCTAAAACTCGGTTAAAAAGCTCTACATTCACTTTTGGTAAAATCCAGTAGTAAGTTTCACCATTATTTGGATTCACAAAGCCGTATAACCATAGCCATTGGTATTTCCAGTTAACATTGGCGATCGGTTGAAAACCTAACTGAGCCCAGACTCTTCTACATATAGGTTTTAACCCTAAGCGATGTTCATCCATGGCCCAGACTTCAACTGTGGCCTCTGGGTGTTTTTGACCTACTTCTTGGACTTTCTGGTTGAGTTTTTTTTTTCCACTGTTCTTGCTCTGTGATGTCCCCTTTGTCATGTGCTGGACGTGGTATTTTTAAACGCATTTCAAAGCTACGTAGATATTCCCACCCTCTTTGAGGATGAATAGGACGCTCTAAATGATCGCTCATCCACTCAGCTACCTTTGGTCCATTCCATAAACCTCCATCTATGGGTGGCTCTTGTAGTGCTTGCCATAGCAAAGCTTGGTCTATTTCTGAGAGTAGGGTCTCTGGCCCCTGATGTTGATGACGCCGATCTTTTAATCCATCAACACCTAATTGGTTATAGCGCCCTACAATTCTGTAAATTGAACCACGCCGATATCCAGTAACCTCAGCCACTGCTTCTACTTTGTGGCCTTTAGCTACCAACCAGAGGATTTGCCATCTAGTTCGTTCTATTGGGTCTTGACTTTGTCGGTAGAGTTTTTCCAACTCTTCGATACTTTTGTGTGGTTGTAGCTTTAACAATCTCGGCATGGCGATCGCCCAACTCTTACTATTTATCCCTGAATTTACCAGGTTGAATTTTATTATACCGATGCTACCGGATTTGATATGACAAATGACTACCATTGACCCCCATGATTTTGAGCAACCCGGTTTTTCATTCCCTGGATGGATTCCTGTTGTTGGTGGAGAAGGGTTTGCTGATTTCAACGATCCAGAAGTACAGGTTTGGGAGAATGTGACTTTTGCCGATAACTATTATCAGACTGTACCGAAGTTAGACCCTAACTTGTTAGAATTGACGGGAACGCCAGCAGGTCGGTTGATTGAGAATGCGGATTTGAATGTCTTTTTGGGCACGAATTCTGATGAAAATAATTATGAGAATAGTCGAGCTGGTTTTACCAGGGAAACTGACGGGATACCTCTGCTGGCAGGTCGCGGTGCAACTCACGGACGAGTGGTTTCTTGGTATGACGGTACTACTAATTTGTCGGTCCTGAAATCACCAGATGAATTGTATCGTCGTTTGGGAGATGGGTATCACGACCATTTATATGACCCAGATTTTTCGGGCGTGCCCAACCCTTGGTACACTCCTGACCATCAGAATGCGACTTTTGAGTTAGGGGATGAGAATGCACCGTGGGAAGGTATTGGTACGGGTTGGTTTTATTCTGTGCTTGGTGGAGGTAAGGATTTGCGACCGGAGTTGAAGCTTGATGAGCGGGTGCCTGTGAGTTTTGATAATACTAGCGATCGCGATAGTCAAGGTGATTTTCCTGTACCGACTGTGTTTAATGGTAATTTTGAGATTGTGACTAATCCCGATTCTGTTTTAGCTCAGACTTTAAATACAACTGATGCAATTCCTGGATGGTCGTTTCATCAAAACGTAGAGTCGGAGTCTAACACCCCTTCTAATCAAGAAGTAAGGGGAGGAAATTTGGTGAATGTACATGAAATTCCTAGCCTAGAACGTCATTTAGAACTATTGGGTAAGGAAAAACCCTCATCCGAAGACTCTCAAAGCTATGCGTCAGAATTGGAGCCTGGTGAGTCTATGACCCATAATCGGGTCAGAGTACCTGATTGGGGTTCATTGCGGTTTGACCTTCATGTTCCGAGAGGGTTTTATACAGCACAGGAAGTGAGGCAAGCAAAAGAAAACAACGAAGAACTGCCACAAAAGCAGCTTAAAGTTACTATAGAGTCTGCAGAAGAAACTATTACAGAGACTTTCCTGCTGCAACAGGTAGATTTAGGGATCAAGGGTCAGAGTCTTCAGGATGAGGATGGAAATTATCGAAGGGATATTTTCGGAAATCCTGATGATCGCTCCCATGATGCTCGTTATAAGCTCGACTATGCTACTGTAGGATTTGAAACGTTCCAAGTAGATATTCCCCAGAATTCAGGTCTACATGGTAAGGTTGCCAACATAACCTTTGAGTTGGTCGATGAGAGTGAGAGTCAAAAGGCAAAAGTTTATGTAGATGATGTTTCATTCCAGAGTTCCCATCTGAGATTTGGCAAGCCAATTCCTAAAGAAGGTAATTCTAATGCTTCCCAGGTAAAGGAAGCGTTTTATAGTGATGTCAATTTGAACAATAATCCATATCAGGAAGCTTTGCTGTTAGAAAGACCTCAGTATGTATTGTCGTATAATGGTAAGAAGAATACAGCTAATTGGGCTAGTTGGGTTGTTAATCAGTCTTGGCTTCATGACGATTCTGTCAAATCAGATCCCTTAAGGCTTTTTAAAGTAGATTCTCGCGATTCGAGGGAAGATCGAACTTTGCCTAAAGATTTTTATCAGGTGTTAGAGGATGATTATATAAGATTTGAGGGCGATAAATATGATCGAAAAAAGAAAACCGGGCGAATCATTAAAGAAGATGTTAATGGAAAAGCAAGCAATTCTACTTATATTAGGGGTCATCTAGTTCCTCAAGAAGACCGAAACAGGAATCCTGGCAATTACGATCCTAGCCATAAGAAGCCGAGATCAAAGGATGGTTTCCTTGCTGTTAATTTGCTATCAAATATTGTTCCACAAGAAACAACCCATAATGGTAGTGTTCTTTGGCAACAGATTGAAAATTACACTCGTAAGTTTGTCAAACAGGGAAATGAAGTTTATGTCATTAGTGGTACTTATGGAAGTAAACGTGAATTAACACGAGACGAATCATTAAATGGGGAAGGCGTAGATAAGCGATATAACTTTAAGCCAGGGGAATTCAAACCAATTACTATTCCTCAGTATTTATGGAGAGTAATGCTAGTTGTGGATACTCCAGGAGCAGATGCAGATGAAAATACTTATGCAGTTGGTTTTTGGACAGAAAACAGAAAGCATAAAAAAGGTCAATCAGGAGATGATTGGCAAAATCAGCCAATCTTAACTACAGTAAGAGAGATCGAGAATAGTACTGGCTACGACTTCTTCGCCAATCTTCCTGACGAAATTGAAGATAAAATTGAAACGCAACCACCTACGATAGTAAAATTCCCTAAATAATCATCCCTTTCTCAACAGAAGTTTCTCTAAAAATCAGAAACTTCTGTTGAAAAAATTTTCAGGTGCAAAATTAATTGTTGGCAACAATTTTAACTACAGCACTTCTCCACCAGGCATAGTAGTATTACCAACAATAGCATTTTCAACGTCTATAGAAGAACATATATCTCTTTCTAAATCGTAGTTTGCACCTTGAAAATTAGCATTTTTTAGGTTTGCTCCTTCAAAATCGGCGTTTTCCAAATCGGTATCTGTCAAATCAGCACCAATTAATATTGCATCAACTAGATAAGCAGTGTACAGACAAGCTTCATTAAGGTTAGCACCACTTAGATTTGCTCGTTCTAAATCTGAATTGCTTAAGCTGGCTCCTCTAAGATTTGTGTTGCTTAAGTTGGCTTCAATCAATGTAGCCTCGCTAAAGCTTGTTCTTTCTGCGTTCGCGTTACTGATATTAGCCCCACTCAAATCGCAACTGCTAAAATTTGCCATATAGAGATTTGCCCCCTTCAAGCAAGCTCCTACCAAGTTTGAGTTGGAGAAGATGGCATAAGTCAGGTTCACACCCATCAGGTTAGCACCAGCAAAATTAGAAAAACGCAGTTCGATACGATTTGGTAAATCTCGGCTCAGTTCAGTATTACTGAGATCGACACCACTGAGATCGACTTTCTGAAAATCTCTTTCTCCTTCGGCCAACCTTCTGAGAAATTCTTGTACATCCATAGATTGTCTCCTAATATAGCTTTATGTTATCAACTATTCTAGTCAAAAATTTTACCAAAACTTTTCCGAATAGGAATCCTGGAAATTATGATTCTAGTAAGAGGAATCCGGTAGTAAAGGCAAAGGATAGTACCCTTGCTGCTAATTTGCTATCAAATATTGTCCCACAAGAAACAACCCATAATGGTACTGCTCTTTGGCAACAGATTGAAAATTACACTCGTGAGTTTGTCGAAAAGGGAAATGAAGTTTATGTCATTAGTGGTACTTACGGAAGTAAAGGTGAATTGACGCGAGACGATTCATTAAATTGGGATGGCGTGCCAAAACGATATAACTTTAAGCCAGAGGAAGTCAAACCAATCACTATTCCTAAGCATTTATGGAGAGTAATGCTAGTTGTGGATGCTCCAGGAGCAGATGCACATGAAAATACTTATGCAGTCGGTTTTTGGACGGAAAACAGAAAGCATGAAGGAGGTCAACCAGGAGACAATTGGCAAGAGCAGCCAATTTTAACTAATGTAAGAGACATCGAGAACAAAACTGGTTACGACTTCTTCGCCAATCTTCCTAAAGAAATTCAAGATAAAATTGAAACGCAACCACCTACAATAGTAGAATTCCCTAAATAATCATCCCTTTTTTGACAGAAGTTTCTCTAAAAATCAGAAACTTCTGTTGAGAAAATCTTCATCAGCAAAATTTTTACAAAAACTTTTACTACCAAACGTCTCCACCAGGCAAAGTAGTATTATCAACAATAACAGTTTTAACATCTATCATATCGTAGTTTCCACCTTTAAAATTAGCATTTTTTAGGTTTGCTCCTTCAAAATCCGCATTTAGCAAATCGGTCTCTGTCAAATCAGTACCAATTAGTATTGCATTAACCAGGTAAGCTCTAAACAGAATAGCCTCATGGAGGTTAGCACCACTGAGATTGGCTCTTTCCAGGTTAGCCCGAGAAAGACTTGCACCTTCTAAATTAGCACCACTGAGATTGGCATTTATCAACGTGGCTCCACTAAAGCTTGCTCTTTCTGCGTTCGCGTTACTGAGATTTGCCCCACTCAAATCGCAATTACTAAAACTTGCCATATAGAGATTTGCCCCCTTCAAACAAGCTCCTATCAAGTTAGAACTGCGCAAGTTGGCATAAGTAAGGTTCACACCCATCAGGTTAGCACCAGCAAATTTGGAAAAACGCAGATCGAGACGCTTTACAGAAGAACCACTGAGGTTGACACCACTAAGATCGACACAACTAAGATCGACTTTCTGAAAATTTCTCTCTCCTTCGGCCAACTTTCTGAGAAATTCTTGTGCATCCATAGATTGTCTCCTAATATAGCTTTATGTTATCAACTATTATAAAACTTCTCCACCAGGCATAGTAGTATTACCAACAATAGCATTTTCAACGTCTATAGAAGAACATATATCTCTTTCTAAATCGTAGTTTGCACCTTGAAAATTAGCATTTTTTAGGTTTGCTCCTTCAAAATCGGCATTTTCCAGATCGGTACCTGTCAAATCAGCGCCAATTAATATTGCATTAACCAGGTAAGCCCTATACAGACGAGCTTCATGGAGGTTAGCACCACTGAGATTCGCTCTATCCAGGTTTGCTCCATTAAGACTTGCACCTTCTAAATTAGCATTACTAAGATTGGCATTAGTTAATGTGGCACGACTAAAGCTTGTTCCTACTGCATTAGCATTACTGAGATTTGCCTCACTCATTTCTGAGTCCGCAAAACGTGCTTTATAGAGATTTGCCCCCTTCAAGCAAGCTCCTATCAAGTTAGAACTGCGTAAGTTGGCATAAGAAAGGTTCACACCCATCAGGTTAGCACCAGCCAATTTGGAAAAACGCAGTTCGATACGATTTGGTAAATCTCGGCTTAGTTCAGTATTACTGAGATCGACACCACTGAGATCGACTTTCTGAAAATCTCTTTCTCCTTCGGCCAACCTTCTGAGAAATTCTTGTACATCCATAAATTGTCTCCTAATATAGCTCTATATCATCAACTATAGCCAAAATGGATTACCCGATCGTCAAATCAAACTGTTAATGCAGTTGCCAAACAGAAGTACATTTAGTGGAAAACGCGACTACGCTATCCTTAGACTACTTTGGGATAATCCTTGGAGACGAGGAGAAATAGCAAGATTAAATATTGGTGACGTTAACTTTAGCGATCGCCTCATCCGAATACAGGAAAAAGCAAAACAAACATATAGCTAGCGCGTAATATAATTCAAAATAGAAAAATTCTAATAGTAGTTGACTATGAAGTTGAAAAGATTAGGCCATGTAGCTATTTGCGTACAAGACGTTGACAAAGCAGTAGAGTTCTATCAAAATCTGGGAATGGAAATAGCCTGGAAAGATGCTGACTGGGCATACCTAAAAGCTGGCGATGATGGACTAGCACTTTTGAGTCCTGGATATGACCAAGCAGGGCCACATTTTGGGTTTGTGTTTAGCGATCGCTCAGAAATGGAAACCGCCTACGAACAGCTCAAAGTCCAAAATATCCAAGTCTCCCCTGTTCATGAACATCGAGATGGTACAGCTTCCTTTTACGGTAGAGATTTAGATGGTAACTGGTTTGAATACCTGTACGAACCCGAAGCCATAGTTAATAATTAATTATTAATTATTAATTATTAATTATTACCTCTCCTTGAAAACGGAATTGATTGACTAATCATAAAAATTTTTTCTCTCTTGGTCGATTGGATATGGTTAGGAAACCCATCCATCCCACCCTTCGGGAAGCTGCGAAGATAGACCGCTTGTTTCTCCTTTAAAGGAGAGGAATTTTACCTTAATTATTCGGTAAAAATAAGAATAATTAATGCTAACTACCTAAGAATTAGCAAAAAGGTGGTTCGGCCTGTGTTAATTACTTAATAACTGAAGTTTTACTTAAGTATAACATCAATGCTTATGAATTGGTATGAGACTCTTTATACTCCCTACTCCCCATCAGGAGCATCACTAGAACAGGCATTTTCAACCTGTCTCTACGGTTTACCGAAGAACATATAAATTTTATCAAAATAATATGGGTCTAAACCCCCCCCTTTTTTAAGGCGATCAGGTTTTTGGAGAGTTGCTCAAATCCCCTACTTCCCCTCCTGGGAGGGGCCTGCGGGTGGGTTAACTTCTGAGTTCTGAGTTCTGAGTTCTGAGTTCTGACTTCATTAAAGCAGTCGCCATTACTCTATTTGACATATCAAAAGCTTAAGATTCAGACAATGCCAGATTTTCCGAATTTTTGCCCTCTTCGAGATAATTAAAGCCTCCTTCCCTCTTCCTTCTTCCCTCTTCTCTCTTCCTTCTGCAATATCAAAAAAAAATTTTAATTTATGCAGACATCCCACTTAAATATATGTATTAACTATCAGGAGTATTCTAAAGTCTAAAATATTCACATATTAAAATATGACCCAGAAATTAGTATTAAGAAATCGCCGAAAATGGCCCCTCTCACAATGGCGCAATATGGATTGGCCTCTACTGCTGATTTATATAGGAATGACCACTTTTGGTGGAGTTATGATCCAAAGTGTCGAACGAAACCAGGGATTGACAGACTGGTGGCAACACTGGCTCACAGGAGGAGTCGGCTTAATCTTGGCCTTAATTATTGCCCGTTGTCGTTATGAAGTTTTAGTTAACTGGAAATGGATAATTTACATTTTAACCAATATTTCTTTGGGAGCTGTACAACTCATTGGTACTTCAGCTCTGGGGGCACAAAGATGGATTAATGTTGGTGGTTTCCACGTTCAACCCTCAGAATTTGCCAAGGTAGGAATAATTATTACCTTAGCGGCAATACTTTCGTCTCAGACTAGGATAAGGCTATTAGGCTTTTTTAAAGTTTTGATTATTACAGCCATACCATGGTTATTAGTATTTTTAGAACCCAACCTAGGCACATCTTTAATATTTGGTGCAATTACCATGGGAATGCTGTACTGGGGTAATGTTAATCCTGGTTGGTTAATATTGCTTGTGTCTCCTATCTTTTCAGCTATTCTTTATAGTATCTATTTTCCCGCTTGGGTTGCTTGGATAGCTTTGATGGCCTTAATTGCATGGCGGACTTTACCTTGGGGTTGGTTATGGATGCCTATAGTTACTGGGATTAATATTGTCTCTGGAAACGTTGGGCAGCTATTATGGGATTTGCTCAAAGATTATCAAAAAGACCGACTAACAGGATTTCTGAACCCAGAACAAGACCCCCTGGGGACGGGATATCACCTAATTCAATCTCGTATTGCTATTGGTTCTGGACAAATGTTTGGTAGGGGGCTATATCAAGGTACTCAAACTCAACTACACTTTATCCCGGAACAACATACAGATTTTATTTTCTCAGCTATTGGTGAAGAGTTGGGTTTTGTTGGTTGTATTCTGGTACTTTTAACTTTTTGGTTTATTTGTCTGCGCTTGGTTATTATTGCTCAGACTGCTAAGGATGATTTTGGTTCTCTGATTGCCATTGGAGTATTATCAATGTTAGTATTCCAGGTTTTTGTGAATATTGGGATGAATATTGGTTTGGCTCCTGTGACTGGTATCCCACTACCGTTACTTAGTTATGGGCGATCGGCTTTGTTGAGTAATTTTATTGCCCTGGGGTTAGTGGAGTCAGTTGCTAATTACAGTGCCAAATCTAGGCAAGGTTTTTGACAACAGGCAATAGGCAACAGGCAACAGGCAACAGGCAACAGGGACAGGGCTATTTCATTTTTGATAATCACCTGGGTGTGGGGAGTGTGGGAGTAGGGGAGAGGGGGAGTTTGGGAAGGGTGGAGAGTTTAGAGAAAAACTACAACCATCTGGGGTTGAATTAGATGAAATTTTATGAGAAAAAAACACTAAAAACAATCTCCATATATAATTTCCAGAGATATCTGTTGGTAATATCATGGCCGTTGGTATCGTTTGTGTAAAAACTTGGGAAATATCTAGGGCTTGCTGATTAAATCTAAAAGCATTGACAGATATTGGTTTTAGCGTTTTAGAGTTCAAAAAAGTACCAGCTTTGGAATGGCTTGAGCTGCATAAAGCTAGTATTTTGGGACGATTATGGCAGAAAAATTGAGGTACAAAACGCCCGCTCCTACCTCCTCTACATTCCCATTTCTCCCCTCCCCTCCTGGGAGGGGTTAGGGGTGGGTTGGGAGGGGGAGGGGCGAGGGGTGGGTTGTCTCCTACACAGAGCAAAAAAACTTTCCATACGCAAACCCTATCTATTTTTTCTTTCTTTCAAATATTCTTCCTTCTTCCTTAATTGCGAGTCAAATGCTCCCACTATTTATCATACCGATTACGAAAAATTAGGATTTGAGATTGCTATCCGCTCCGGACTACTGCGCAAACCTTGTGGGTTGCAATGACGAAAATCGGTTGTAATGCTTAAGTCCTAGCCAAATCTATCTAGCTCCGGTCTCCAGACTTCCGATTTTGAATTTCAGAATTTTTGCAGTAATTATTGTAGTATAATATAATTCATAGTACATAATACTTTATATATATTAAGCTTTGATTCAATCCGAGACTTTAGAATTATTGGAATGGCCTCGCTTATGTCAACACTTGGCCACTTTTACAGCAACGAAATTGGGTGCGATATTGCTCCACAATTCTAGGACTTTTAATATCGGCGATCGCCAAAACACGACTAATTATTTACCAATTCCGTCAACAAAGGCGGAAACTATACAACTATTAGCTGAAACTAAGGAAGCTTATATACTAGAAACTCGTCTTCAACAGGGGTTGTCCTTTGATGGTATTGAAGACTTTGGAGATTCCCTGGAAAGAGCAGAACTAGGTGGTATACTTTCTGGAAAAGAACTTTTAGCTATTGCAACAACTTTGTCTGGCGCTCGTAAGTTACGTCGGACAATTGATAATTATGAGTCGGAATATGAGTTGTCAGTTTTACCAGAATTAGTAGCTGAGTTACGCACTTATCCAGAACTGGAACAGGAAATTCACCGCTGTATAGACGACCGAGGAGATGTTACAGACCGGGCAAGTCCGAAACTGGCGGGTATTCGAGAAAAAATGCACCATTTACGCGATCGCATAGACCGGATACTTCGAGGGATTTTACAACGGAAAGCTAGTGCTATTCAACAACCAATTATTACTCAAAGGAGCGATCGCTTTGTAATTCCGGTCAAGGCACCTCAAAAAGATGCCGTACCTGGTATTGTTCACGATACATCTACAACAGGCTCTACATTATACATTGAACCTAATGGAGTTGTCAACCTCAATAACCAAATGCGACAGCTACAGCGTCAGGCCCAAAGGGAAGAAGAAGCGATTCGGCAAGCACTAACAGAACAAGTGGCAGAAGTCAAGGAAGACTTGGAGCAGTTACTGATAATTGCTACTACAATTGATCTGGCAACAGCTCGCGCTCGTTATAGTTTATGGTTAGGAGCAAACCCCCCTCAATTTACTGAACCAGACTCGGAACGCCCCGTGAATATTCGTCAATTGCGACATCCGTTGTTAGTTTGGCAACAGCAATACGAAGAAGGAAATGATGTGGTACCTATTGATGTTACGGTGAAATCTCCAGTTAAAGTGGTGGCAATTACAGGACCTAATACTGGTGGTAAAACTGTTACTCTGAAAACTTTGGGGTTAGCTGCTCTGATGGCAAAGATAGGATTATTTATACCTGCTAATGAACCTGTGGAGTTGCCGTGGTTTGAACAAATCTTGGCTGATATTGGTGATGAGCAGTCTTTAGAACAAAGTTTATCTACTTTTTCTGGTCATGTTCGACGCATTATTAGGATTTTAGAAGCAATAGATGAGGATGAAAATCAAGAAAATTCTGATTTATCTTCTACTTTGGTTTTGTTAGATGAAATTGGTGCTGGTACAGACCCCACTGAAGGTAGTGCTTTAGCAACTTCTATTTTGCAATATTTGGCGGACCATGCGCTATTAACTGTGGCAACTACCCATTTTGGAGAACTTAAAGCTCTCAAATATGATGATGAAAGGTTTGAAAATGCTTCTGTAGAATTTGATATCAATTCTCTACAACCTACATACCGCTTGCTTTGGGGAATTCCCGGGCGTTCTAATGCTATGACTATTGCTGGTAAGTTGGGTTTAAAACAGGAGATTATTTATAGAGCGCAAGATTATGTGGGAGGAAATTCTGAAGATGTGAATCAGGTAATTGCTGGTTTGGAAGCTCAAAGACAGCAACAGGAAACAAAGGCAAAAGAAGCTTCTGAGTTACTACAAGAAACTGAGTCTTTACATCGGGAGGTTTCTAGAAAAGCTGCTGCGCTGAAAGATCGAGAAAGAGATTTACAGTTGTCGCAAGAGGTTGCGGTACAGGAAAAAATTGCTGAGGCAAAAGCAGAAATTGCTACGGTAATTCGGAATTTACAACAGGGTCCGTTAACTGCTCGAAATGCTCAGAAAGCTACGGAAGCTATTAATGAAATTTCTGAGAAATATTTGCCTTCTCGTACTCTCCCTGTGAAGAAACCGAATTTTATGCCTAAGGAGGGCGATCGTATTCGGATTCCCAAAATTGGGCAAACAGCAGAAGTGTTGAGCGCTCCTAATGAGAATGATGAGTTAACTGTTAAATTTGGAATTATGAAAATGACAGTTAGTTTGGCAGAAGTGGAGTCTCTTGATGGTGAAAAAGCAGAGCTTTCTAAGAAGAGTAAAAATGTAGAGGTGCAAAAGAGTAAGAAGTCAGAAAGTAAGTCTAAGGAAACTCCAGCAGAGATTACTTCTAGTGGTTTAGCTGTCCGTACTGCTAAAAATAGTATTGATATTCGTGGCAGTCGGGTTGCAGATGCTCAAATTGATGTGGATAGGGCACTTTCTCGGGCGATCGAATATGGTTTGTTGTGGATTATTCATGGTAAAGGTACTGGTAAATTGAGACAGGGTATCCATGAGTTTTTGCAGGATCATCCGTTGGTTGAACGTTATGAGTTAGCGTCTAGAAATGACGGCGGTAGTGGGGTAACTATTGCTCATTTAGTATAGTGCCACTCATTACTATAAAATTTTGGTCTATCTGAGTCCAAAGACTTTCACAAGTTGATAAAATGGTGGTATTTTCTACTTCACCCAGAGATTCTCCCTGATCATAATCTCGCAGAACGTTCATTACGGTTGGCAATTATAGCGCTGTGCGCAGGCAACAGCTCCGGAAAGCAACAGCTCCGGAAGGGGGAATAAATTGCTGATCATATAAGACTTTTAGCTATTTTGCCCCTCCTGCAATTTGTAAATATACCAGCGCTCATTGCTATACCAAACGAAAAGTTAGTGGTGGTTCCAGAAGTATGGAAAGATTTCAACACACAGCTAATATCATGTCCGGTAGCATCGGTATTGTAAGCGTGAAGGTAAGGAAGACCGAAGTTGGAAGAAGGAAGAAGCTTTAAGAGAAGGAAAAACCATTAATGGCGCTAGATATTTCCCCAACTTTATACACGCTCCGATACCAACGGACATGATATAATTTATTGACTGTGGTACAAACCTGTCGTTGAATCAGACTATACTCAATTTGTAAACTGATGACTTCTGACTTCTGACTTCGTTAATAGCGATCGCTAAACTACTTCATCACACTACTTCATCATAAATTATCCTAAATTTTTTCCCATCATAAACTGAACTAAACCAGGGAATAATCGATAAGTTTCTGTTGCCAAAACAGCCGGACCTACTACTACTTCAGACTGATGATTTTTCACAGAATTCCAGATAGCTTCAGCAATATCTTTTGACTGACTAACAAAATTAGATGTTAAAACAGAATTCATTTGTTGACGACTACTTTCTATTTCAGAATTATCCCCACCTCGAAACTGCGCTCTTTCCATAAAATTGCTATTAATAACCCCTGGATGTACAGAAAT
Source organism: Okeania sp. SIO2B3 (assembly GCF_010672525.1). Lineage (GTDB taxonomy): Bacteria > Cyanobacteriota > Cyanobacteriia > Cyanobacteriales > Microcoleaceae > Okeania. The sequence continues at coordinate 122,064 of NZ_JAAHGH010000010.1, forward strand.
AACATTAATTCCTTTTGACTGTAATTCTAAACGTAAAGTATCATTTAATCCGGTAACTGCGTATTTACTAGCACAATAAGCGGTCATTTGTGGCAAAGGCATTTTTCCACCAATAGAACCAACATTAACAATTGTGCCAGATTTTTTAGCCAAAAAGTGGGGTAATAAAGCTTTTATTGTATTAACATAACCGAAAAAATTGACATTCATTAATTGTTGAAAATCTTCTAATGTTGTATGCTCCATTGCACCAGTCAAACAAATACCAGCATTATTAACTAATACATCGATTTTGCCATAAAAATCTATTGCTTTCTGCACTAAATATTCTACTTGTTTAGCATCAGTAACATCAGTAGGAATAGCCAAAGCAGAACGACCGTTTGCTCTAACTTCATTAGCTGTTTCGACTAATTTATCTAGTGTTCTAGCAGCTAAGACAATGTTATATCCTTTTCTAGCAAATAAAAGTGCTGTTGCTTTGCCACAACCTTGAGAAGCACCAGTAATTAAAACTGTTGGTAGCATTGTTTTTTTTATGGATAATTCAAATTTAATGTGTATAGCAGAAGGAAGAAGGAAGAAGCTTGCATTGTCTGAATTTTGAGTTTTTGATATGTCTTAACCTTTCCATCGACTGCTGTATAGAAAATAGTGTAACGCAACTCTGAGAAAAATAGCTGATAGCTAATAGCTGACCGCTTACCGAATAATTAAGGTTTGGAGAGGTAATTATTAATTATTAATTAAGTAAGTTGGCACAAAAAAACTAAGTATGTAACAAAAAATAAAGTAGCTCTAAAAGCTCTTCCCTTCTGCCTTTCCTGCGGAATGCTGCGCAAACAGCATAGCTGCCTTCATCTAACAATAAATTTTAACGCCTACCTACTTATTAATTATTAATTATTAATTATTAATTATTAATTATTAACATCTACTCATCTTTTAACTTTCTTTTTCCTCTCATCCTTGCCAAAATTTGTAGGTCAACACTTTTATCTGTTTCATCCACAATTTCACCAGTTAATTCTTCCAACACGTCTTCCAGAGTCACCACTCCCGACATTCCTCCATATTCATCTAAAACTACCATCAAATGTTGACGATATTTCTGAAATTCTTTGAGCAATAGATCGACTCTCAATGTATCGGGAACGAATCTAACATCTCGCATAAAATCAGAAATTTTATTACTATCTTTACCTTCTATAATTCCTTTAAGTAATTCATTTTTCAACGCTACACCAAGTACATCATCTATAGAATCTCCAATTACAATAATGCGACTATGTTGAGAAGCAATAATATCTGACTTTACCTCAGCTAAAGTTGCATTAGCATAGAGATAAGTAGTCGCTATTCGAGGTGTCATAATATCAAAAGAATTTTTGTCATTGAGCCGAAATACTCTTCCAATCATTTCAGCTTCATCACCTTCAATAACTCCTTCCTTATATCCTATTCTGGTCAAAAACATAATTTCTGCTTCATTAGTGGTGGGTAATTTCTGCCCTTTAGTAAAAGGAGAAGTAATTTTTTCCATCAACCAAACTATAGGAGAAAATATAAAAGTTAATCCCTGGACAGGTAAAGCCACAGTTAATGCAAATTGCATGGCATAACGTTCGCCTAAAGTTTTAGGAATAATTTCGCCAAAAACTATTACCAAAAAAGTTAATATTGCAGAAAAAACACCTAACCAAGCATTTCCCAAAACCGAAGCTGCAATATTACCAATTAAAATACTACCAACTATATTAAAAATGTTATTAATAATCACAACAGTAGCAATTGGGCGATTAATTTTTTTCCTAATTCCCCACAGTGCTAATGCTGCTGGTTTTTTAGACTGTGCTAACTGTTGTACTTTGATAGGAGAAACTGAAAGTAAGGCTGTTTCAGTAGCAGAACAAAGAGCAGAACCTATGAGAATAATTAAAACTATAATAGTTAGCTTTAGCATACTTAACTAATAATTGGTTAAACTCGATTATACCATTTTTTATTTTCTTATGAAACCTTCTAACTGGCTAATTGTATTAGTTTTAACTATCGGTATTTTGGCAATATCTACAGGTGCAATATTAATAAGGTTGGCAAGTCTCTCTGCTGACATGAATGGGGTAGGGTTTAGTTTGGTAATAGCTGCCTCGCGGGTGACGATCGCTGCTTTATTATTAGTACCCGCATGGTCAAAAATTCAGTGGCAGAGTCTCCAGTCGGGAGCAATACCCTATGCAGTAGGAGCAGGAGTTTGCCTCGCAGTCCATTTTGCTTTTTGGATTACCTCTTTATCCTACACTTCGATCGCGGCCTCTACCAGTCTAGTAAATACTAATCCCATCTGGGTAGCTTTGTTGTCGCGGTGGTGGTTGAAGGAAAGACTCTCTCGTCAGACGGTTATTGGCATAGTAATAGCTATGGTTGGGGGATTAACCATTGGTTTAGCAGATATTGGTGGGGAACCTACAGGTGCTAACCCTCTCCTGGGAAACTTTTTGGCTCTGATGGGAGCTTGGTCAGTGAGTTTATATATACTTCTAGGACGGGAAGCTCAAACTAAAGGGTTTAGTGTTGGTGGCTATCTTGTGGTAGTTTTTTCTATAGCTGGAATTGTATTATTGCCTCTTCCCTTAATTTTAGGTATTGGTTATTCTGGTTATCCTGGTTTAGTTTACTTTTACTTATTATTGATGGCATTATTTCCTCAATTAGTAGGGAATACAAGTTTGATGTGGGCAGTACGCTGGTTGTCTCCTACTTTAGTTAGTTTGGCAATTTTATTTGAACCTGTTGGAGCTAGTTTTTTAGGTTATTTATTGTTAGGTGAAGTGCCTTCTATCATGGTTTTTTTTGGTGCAATTATATTGTTAATTGGAGTGGCGATCGCTGCTCTTACTTCAAAAGAAAAATAAACTGAAAATGTCAGGATTTTAAACTATACTTCATCCATACACTCAATACTGAAAAAAAATTACCGAATAATTAAGGTTTAAAGCAGAGGCTTTAAAGAAGAAATAAGCGGTCAAGGGATGGCGAGTTCTCCTCGCCATATTCAATCAACCAAGAGAGAAAATTTTTTCCTGGAGGTAATTATTAATTATTAATTGTTGAAACACTACTTTCAATTTTTAAACCATTTTTACTGATTTTAAACCATTTTTACTGAGAAACTCTTGATTGTAAATTTTGGATAGGTATTTAATTCCACTATCACAGAGAACTGTAACTACTACCTGTTTTCGATCTAAACGATTTGCAATAAGTTTGGCAGCAAAAACGTTAAGGCCACTACTGCCACCAACAAGTAAACCCTCTTCCTTAGCTAGTTGATGACAAGTAGAAATTGCTTCTTCATCTGAAATTTTTACAACTTCATCAATCACAGAAAAATCCAGGCATTTTGTCGGCGCAGATTTTCCAGCTCCCTCAATAATTGAGAATTCACTAAGACTTGAATTTAAGCTTAAATCATTTTTGGAATTACTATAATTGCTATAGTAGTAGGCATAAATATTTGAGTTTACGGGGTCTGCCAATATAACTTTAACTTTTGGATTACACTCTTTGAGAAAGCTTCCTGTACCTGATATACATCCAAAGGTAGAACCAGTCATCACAAAGTGAGTAATTTCTCCATTTGTTTGTTTCCAGATTTCTGGTCCTAAAGTTTGATAATATGCCTCTGGATTATAGATATTGTTGTATTGATTAACATCAAAGTATCCATTTTCTTTGGCGTAGTTTTCCCCATAACTCATATAGGTATCTTGAGTAACTACAATCAAATCTGCATTAAGAGCTTTTATATGATTTTGTTTTTCTATACTGCATTTGTTTGATGTAACAATAACAACATGATAGCCTCTAATCTTACCTAGCATGGCAAAACTGCAACCTGTATTACCACTAGAAGAACAGACGATAACATCCCCTCGCTTCAATTTACCTTGTGCTTCTGCAACATCAAGAATATAATTTGCCATTCGATCCTTGAGGCTGAAACCTGGGTTGATAAACTCGCATTTTGCATAGAGTTCTGCTGAGTTTTCACTGACTAATCTAGTCAAATCAATTAAAGGGGTATTTCCAATCAGGTCAGTAAATCTTGGAGCTTTCATCACTTTTATCTCATCAGTAAAATAGTTAATTTATGGCTTTACTTCTCAGATATTATGGTAGACATAAAGCCAGAATTCTTCAAAAACATGAAACCCATCAGTTTCTTGAGAAAGACGACTCTCTATCCACGCAAAGATCGTCTCAGGTTTCAACATCCACAGACCAACAAGCTGATTTTTTTTGACGGCATCAAGATAGATATCGGTAGGTATAGTTACTTGTTCTCCATAACAACTCACTGAAAGAGGCATTCCCAATAATTTTGCCGCGTCAAGTCGATCGCTGGGGCGAGGCTCTGCAAAAATACTGGCCCAATAGCTTGATGCGATCTTTGGTAATGGGTAAGAACTGGCAGATCGAACTGTTCTCTCGGCAATTACAATAACCCCATTCTTTTTGAGCAAAGGCTGCAAATACGAAAGCGGAATTTTGTGTTCAAAGTAATGATAGGCTGATTTGACAAATATCAAATCCACTGTTTCATTAGGGGTTCTAGCTAATATATCTGATATCTCACAACAATGGAACTGAACTTGAGAATTTGGCATTTTTTCTCTGGCCAAGGTAATCATACTTGAATCAATATCCACGCCTACAATTTCTGAGTTGCCAAAGTTGGCTTTCAAGGCTAAAGTAGATAATCCTGCACCACAAGCTATATCCAAGATAGACTGAGGCATAAAATCAATTAGGGATTGCAATACCCTAATTAATCGTTCGTCGTAAGTTTTAAAGTGCGAAAAAAATTTATGGTAAGTATCAGCGTAAAACTTATCTATTGTTTTTTCCAAGGGATTACCTCTTTTCAAGATTGTGATGTTTAATTAATAATTATAATTCAGTTGTTAGACCCCACCCTATCGGTGGTGATGCCAAATTAATTACCCATATTCTACAGCTAAAAATCCTATGTTGTCAAAAAAAACAGGGAATAAATTAGGTACAATATTTACGCAAAATTCCCTGTTAAGTTCTAGTTTTAGTCTAATATGTGTTGCAATGTCCTCTACAATTAGAGTTCCTGGGTAAGTTCTGAAGTAATTAATTTTTCCTGGGTACTTAGACTTAGTTGAATTACTACCGATAGAGGCCATCATCTCTATTGGAAAAATATTTTTTCTCTAAAATTAACCCTAGCTATCCATGATGAATACCCCCTCATTCATTTTCACTGTTGAATGTTGACTGACTCAAAAAATTCTATTTAATTTCAGGACTAATTTCTTGATTTTGAAGTGTTAAACTTTTAGTAAGTCTAACTAGGAATTGTTGTAAAAATTGAATTAATTTTCTCATGCTAGAACCGTGAATAATTGCCCAAGTATTGGTAATTAAACAGCAGCTAGCAAACCATAAAAGAATGAATGTTTGGATTCTCACTACTCCGACAATAAACCAGCTTCCAACATGAAGAATAATCATTAAAGCGTAAAAACTAGCTACTAATGCTATTAAATTTATTTCCTGTTTGGGGCGACGGAGGGCTGTAAAAATTATTGGTTGTAAACTTGCTAGTACATTCATGGGTACTAGAACACCACAAATTGCTACACAGTATATGTGTGAAAATTCGATTATGCTATCTAGATTTAACATTTTTGTAGTTTATTTCTCTTTTATTTTCCTAATTTTCCCAGATTAATTCAATCTTATTCAAAGTTTGACTTTTCTAGAATGAAAGTTTAATCAATCACTGTTTATTTATCACTTTTTTCCTGTTTTTTAATTGAATCAGTCCAAAAATTAGTGAACATCATTAGCATTGCTCCAAGAAAAACAGTAATTGCCATTCCCGCAGGAATTATAGTTTGCCAATCAGTTGTTTCCATGTACCTCCTTGTTTGTTTACTAGCATAATTTTAGTAATTATACCTAATATGTTATTTGCTTTTATCCAGTTATATTAAGTTTTGTAAACAAATATTAAGCATAAAGAAAATTAATTAATGTTTAAAGCTATTATAGAAAAATCTATCAATTATCAAAAATACGTTGGATAAATGTACTTAATTTAACACTAAGTATAAAGGTCTAGATGAGCAGAAAAAATATTTAATATCAGAGGTGTTATGATTTGTATTATCACAATAATTAAGATTTTATTAAAATGAAGGTTAAGCAAGTTATTCAAAACAAAACAGTAGATTTAACAAATAAATATCAAGAAAAAATACATCTCTCGGGTCACATTCAATCTCACGGTGTATTATTTGTCTTAAAAGAACCAGAGTTGACAATTTTACAGGTAAGTAATAATACTTTTGAGTTATTTGGCATACCAGCGAAAATATTGCTGAACCAAAATCTGAGTGATTTTCTTGACCAAGACCAAATTAATAAGCTAAGAAAAAGCTTAGAAAATAATCCGGAACTTAAAACCATCAACCCTGTTAAATTATCAGTTAAAACAAAACATAAATCTTTAGTCCTTGATGGTACAATTCATCGTTCTGAAAATTTTTTAATCCTGGAACTAGAGCCAGCTATATCTGAAAAGAGTACTTCATTTTTAAACTTTTATCATTCTGTTAGAGAAGCAGCATCAAGAATGCAAGATGCTTCTGATTTAAAAAATTTATGCCAAACAATTGTTGAAGAGATTAGAAAAATCACAGGCTTTGATAGAGTGATGGTATATAAATTTGATTCTCAATACAATGGAGCTGTAATTGCTGAAGATAAAATAGAAACTTTAGATTCACTTTTAGGATTAAATTACCCAAGCTTAGATATTCCACCTCAAGCTAGAGAACTTTTTAAGATAAATTTGTTGAGAATGATAGTAGATGTTAATGATCAATCAGTAGAAATTATATCTGTCAATAATCAGATTAGTCACCAACCAATTGATTTAACTTTATCTATTTTAAGAAGTGTTTCTCCCTGCCATGCAAAGTATCTAAACAATATGGGCGTTACTGCCACAATGTTTATATCTTTACTTAAAAATAAAAAGTTATGGGGTTTGATTGCTTGCCATCATAATTCACCGAAATATGTACCTTATGAGTTACGGGCAGCTTGTGAATTTTTAGGGCAAACAATGTCTCTAGAACTTGCTTATAAAGAAAACAATGAAGACTATGATTATCAATTAAAGTTAAAGTCTATCAAAAGTCAAATTATTGAAGATATTTCAACATCAGAAAATTTTATTGATGCCTTAGTTGAATGTCAAAATAAACTACTAAATTTAGTCAGTGCTGAAGGAGGTATCATAGTTTCTGGTGACAATTTTCAGTCAGTGGGAAAAACTCCACCATTAATAACTGTTGAAAAATTAATTAGCTGGATAGAAAAAAATTTTAATCAAGAAGTATTTTATACAGATTCATTGCCCAAAGCTTATCAAGAATTTGAGAAATATAAAGATATAGCTAGTGGGTTATTGGCACTCTCAATATCTTCAGCTCAGAGAATTTATATTTTGTGGTTTCGACCAGAAGTTATTAGAACAGTTAATTGGGCAGGAGATCCAGCGCCTATTACAGAAGTAGAATCTAATGGTAATATTAAATTGTGCCCTCGAAAATCATTTGAGTTGTGGAAAGGAATTGTTAAGCTGACATCTCTACCTTGGAAAAAATGTGAAGTTGATGCTGCTTTAGAGCTGAGAAATGCGATTATTAAAATTGTACTGAAACAAGCAGATGAGCTAGCAAAATTAAATTATGCGTTGCAAAAGTCAGAAGCAGGAGAGAGAGAAAAAGCTGCTCAATTAGAACAAACTTTAAAAAAATTACAATTGACTCAAACGCAATTAATCCAAAGTGAAAAAATGTCTAGCTTAGGACAGTTAGTTGCAGGTATTGCCCATGAAATTAATAACCCGATTAATTTTATTTATGCCAATATCAAATATGCAGATAATTATGCTAATGAGCTAATGTATTTGATTAAACTCTATCAAAAATCTTGCAATCCATCGCCGGAAATTGAAGAAGAAAGTGAAAAAATAGATTTAGAATTTATTCTCGAAGACTTACCTCAACTATTAAAATCTATGGAGGTAGGAACAGAACGCATTTATGAAATTGTCAAGTCTTTGCGTAACTTTTCACGGCTTGATGAAGCAGAAATGAAGCTAGTTAATATTCATGAGGGAATAGATAGTACTTTACTAATATTGAATAATCGACTTGCTCCTAAAGTTGGAAAACAGATTAATGTAATTAAGGAATATGGTGATTTACCTAAAATATATTGTTATGTGAGTCAGTTAAATCAAGTATTTATGAATATTTTGGTAAATGGAATTGATGCTCTGGAAGAAGCAATAGCGAAAGACAAATTTTCTGAATCAAATGAACAACAAATTCCCACAATTAAAATTCAAACAAAAGTTGTAGACAAAAATCTGGTAACTATTACTATTTCTGATAATGGTATAGGTATAAAAGATCGAGTGCGTAACAAAATATTTGACCCTTTCTTTACTACAAAACCTGTTGGTAAAGGTACTGGTATTGGTTTGGCAATTAGTTATCAAATTGTAGTAGATAAACATGGCGGTCGGATATTTTGTAATTCCCAACCAGGAAAAGGAACTGAATTTATAATCGAAATTCCTATTCAAGAGAATACTCTGAAAATAAAGACCCTATAAACTTGACAAGAAAAAATTTATTGGAGATTTCCTATAAAGCAATCTCGCAATTTTTACAGGGCTTTATAAATTATTTATGACATATTTATTGACATAAGTTTAAAGTCAAAGTGATGGATTGACAAGATTAGCTCCTGATTCAATTTAGTTTAACACTTGAAAACTAAAATAATAACCTTTGATATTTTGAGCAGGTAGATATTCATCCTCTATTTTAGCTATCATTGTCCAATGTTTAGCTTTTGTCAGTTCTTCTTCTACTATTTGAAAGTGACTCTCTCGATCTTCATAAAAGTGTTTACGAATACTATAAACAATATAGCCTCCCTTTTTGGTAATCCTTACAAGCTCACGGAGAGATTCAGCAGGAGCGTGTCCTGGGATAAAAGTCCCGACACAAATAATAGCATCAAAAAAATCAGAAACAATCCCAGAATCTGGTAAAGAACCTTGAATAAAATCTGAATAAATATTGCGTTTTTTGGCTACATTTAACATACCTTCAGATGGATCAAATGCAGTAAGTTCTACATTTTTGTAGCCATGTTTAGCTAGTTGCTCTCCCTGCTCTCCTGTTCCTGCTCCTACGTCTAATATTTTCATAGACTCTTGATCAGGAACGGTTTCTGTAAAGAGTTTTGCTGTCACTACAACAGGAGTGTTTTCTCCAGTGCCGCACAATTCATTTTTGACGTGTTCATCAAACTCTTGAGCATATTGATTATAGTGATCTAGCAGATTTTTGGCATCTATAGTTTTATTTTTAAATGTATTACCCCAGTTAGTCATAGTTTATCTTCCTCTTAATTTTATAAATCGTTATACAATCGGTAAGGGCAAATGGCCATTTGCCCCTACTCTTATCTTTAAAGACTGAATAGCACCTATGCTACTGGATTCGATATAAAAACATTCTCCATCTTCACCATTACCAAATATTTATAAATTTTTTTCCCTCCTGACTCGGTCGTTCCCCTCCCTGGAGGGGGAGGGGCGAGGGGTGGGTTGACTCCTAATTCAAAAGATTTTACACCGATGCTACCGGATTTGATATCACTCCTAAAATCAAAAAATTAATTCCCCATAAGGCCATCCGGCAAAAATTCTTAACATATCTTAATATATAGAAAAGAAAAGTTTAAGGATATGGCCATGACTGATAACCAAACATCTAAAGTGAATAGACTATTTCAAACCCTAGCCTATTTTGGGGTTGTTCCCTTTGTTGGGAGTTTTAAATGGCTACAAAAATTATTTGGTGAAAAGACACCCAAAACAGCAGAAACATCACAAGTTGTATTAGTAGTAGGTGCTAATGGTGGAGTTGGTAAGCGAGTTGTACCTAGACTCCAGGAGCGGGGTTATCAAGTTCGATCGCTTGTTCGAGATGCGAAAAAAGCTCAGAAAGTTCTCGGTAAAAATGTTGAAATAGTAACTGCTGATATTACTAAACCAGAAACTCTCACCCCTGAGATATTCAAAAACGTGAGCAAAATTATTTGTTGTACAGGAACACGAGTACAACCAGTGGAAGGAGATAACCCAAACCGGGAAAAATATTACCAAGGTATCAAGTTCTTTATGCCAGAAGTTGTTGAAGACCCCCAACTTGTCGAATATCAAGGCATGAAAAATCTCCTGGCAGTCGCCAAACCACAACTACAACCAAGCGACAACAAAATTATCTTTGACTTCACCAACCCCACCCAGGACCTCAAAGAAACTTGGGGAGCATTAGACGATATCGTTATGGGGGGAGTCAGCGAAAGTTCCATCCGTCTGACAGATACTGGTGCTATGTTCTCCGGTAATGTCTCAACTGCTAATTCAGGGGGTTTTGTATCTGTTCGTACTCGTAACTTCGACCCCCCAATGAATTTGTTGGGAGCTGCTGGTATCGAACTCCGGGTAAAAGGAGACGGCAAACGTTATAAATTTTTCCTGCGCTGTGAAGATAAATGGGATGGAGTTGGTTACAGTTATTCTTTTGACACCGTTTATAATATCTGGACAACTATTCGTATTCCATTTAAAGATTTAACACCAGTATTTCGCGCTAGAGTTGTAGAAAATGCTCAACCTTTTAATCCCAGTCAAGTTTATTCTTACCAATTAATGTTGAGTAAATTTGAATATAACCGAGAACTTAATCCTAAATTTACACCAGGATTTTTTCAGTTAGAAATTGAGTCAATTAAAACTTATGGTAGCGACCAATTACCTAAATTTGTCTTGGTTAGTTCCGCAGGTGTAACTCGTCCGGGGCGACCAGGTTTAAACTTAGATGAACAACCTCCTGCTGTGAAATTTAATGACCAATTGAAAGGTTTATTAAACTGGAAATTAAAAGGAGAAGAAGTTATTCGTTCTAGTGGGATTAATTATACTGTTATTCGTCCTTGTGGAATGACTGAACAACCAGGTGGTCAAGCTTTAATATTTGACCAAGGTGATAATATTAAAGGTATTGTTAGTCGAGATGATATTGCCGAACTTTGTATTAAAGTTTTAGAAGAAATACAGGCTTGCAATACAACTTTTGAGGCAAAAGGAGATAAAGAAAATCAAGCTAGTGCTGAAATTTGGGAGAAGTTATTTAACAGTTTAGAAGCGGATATAGCAGAAGAAAGAAGGAAGAAGGAAGAAAGAAAAGGCTAATACTTATTTATCTGATTTACTACAACTGGTTAGTGAAAAAGCTATAAATTTCAAATATTGGTTGCACAACCAAACGGATGTAGTTGCTAATTCACTGTCCTGGAATTTATTGCCTGCACCTTTACCTGTAAGGCGAAAAGTTGAGAGAAATCATGGGGAAAAATTAGAACAAATTCTTAAGCAAATTAACTATGGTAATAGAATGGAAATTCCTCTTACTATGGAACGTGGTTATAAACAGTTTAATTTAGCTGGAAATGAAGTTTATCTTTATGCAGTTACTTGGTTAATTTCTGAAGTTGAAAAAGAGTGGAGTTTACTGCTAATTTTGAGTAGTGCTGAGAGTGAAAAATTATCACCGGGGATGAAATTACGGATTAGCGATCGCACAGGTATTTTAATTGAAAAAGAGCAACATCCAAACAAGGAAAATACTTATCCATACGCTCGTTTAACAGGTAATTTGGATGAAGAATTTGTGGTTACTATTGTGGCACCAAATAATCAGGAAAAAACATCTGTTGTATTTAAGTCGAATCAGATATAACTGAAGTCAGAAGTTCAACTATTACTGTTACTAAATGTGAGAGGAGTGGAAATGTCCTAACATCTAAAATGGTGCGTGACTACTCATCTCCTGAAGCACTCCGGCAGAGGAGATAAATAGTGAAAATTTCTGACTATTGCGTATAGAGAAATAGTTAATTCATTCTCTGAAGCACTCCGGCAGAGGAGATAAATAGTGAAAATTTCTGACTATTGCGTATAGGGAAATAGTTAATTCATTCTCTGAAGCACTCCGGCAGAGGAGATAAATAGTGAAAATTTCTGACTATTGCGTATAGAGAAATAGTTAATTCATTCTCTAAAGCACTCAGACAGAGGAGATGAATAGTGAAAATTTCTGACTATTGCGTATAGAGAAATAGTTAATTCATTCTCTGAAGCACTCAGACAGAGGAGATAAATAGTGAAAATTTCTGACTATTGCGTATAGGGAAATAGTTAATTCATTCTCTGAAGCACTCCGGCAGAGGAGATAAATAGTGAAAATTTCTGACTATTGCGTATAGGGAAATAGTTAATTCATTCTCTGAAGCACTCCGGCAGAGGAGATAAATAGTGAAAATTTCTGACTATTGCGTATAGGGAAATAGTTAATTCATTCTCTGAAGCACTCAGACAGCGCCAGATTTTTTGGTCTTTCAGTCCTTCCTTCTCTGGTAGATAACTAATTGTCTAGATAACTAAACGCCTTCTTCCTTCTTCCTTCTTCCTTCTTCAAACAAAAAAAACGCGAAGTGAAATTAACCACTCGCGTTGATTTTCAGATAGTAAATTTTCTTTTAGATATTGATGTTTATGAAACTGCTGCTGCTACTTTTTCGTCAGGGGAAACTTTCGCAGTCAAACGCTCATAAGTGGCGCGCATTTTCAAACCAACTAAAACTTGGAAAAGCCCACTACCATTATTGGAACCTGGATAGTCTTGATGTTCCCTCATCATGTGGGTCATCTCACCATAATATTTAGTAGAAGTATTGCTGAGGTGTCCTTCAACATAAATCATTTCTTCCAGGTTATCAAAGTTACCATCTACTTCTAAGACAGAAACTTCATTGCCGAAATAGGCATCTGGGCCATAGAACATTTTAATTCCAGGATAGGAACAAGTAAGCTTACGTCCGCAAGGAATCCAGTTAATAGTCGATCCTTCATCAAACAGATATACTGGTTCAAAGCCTTCTACACCTTCACGTTGGATCAAGCGCACTCGTAATACCTTATGTTCTTTGTCATCAGGAATAAGTTTAGTAGGCAAAATTTGAATTACCACATCTGCGTGAGCTTTTTGTGGGTCAATATAGGCATCAAAGTCTGGACGACGGGCATTGATAGAAGCAAGTACATCTTCATAACGATGGCCTCTTTCTGCCATATCGCGCTTAATTTTCCAAGCAATTTTTACTTCATCACTAATGTCTAGATAGACACTAAAGTCAAGTAGGGATCGTACGCGCTCATCAAACAGAGGATGAAGACCCTCAATTACTATAATATGATTGGGATGAACTTTTTCCGGTGGGTCAATCAAGCCAGTTTCGTGGTTATAAATTGGCTTATCAATAGACTGACCTTCCTTTAGAGCTTTAATTTGCTCATACATCAAGTCAAAATTATTGGCCCTTGGGTCAAGAGCAGTAATTCCTGTTTCTTTACGTTGCTTACGATCTAAGCTGTGGTAGTCGTCCAGGCAGATAACTGTAACAAAATCTTCTCCAAATACATCTGTTACACGACGCAAAAAAGTAGATTTTCCGCATCCAGAGTCTCCTGCAACTCCAATTAATATTACTCTATCTGGTTTTTTCACAATAGTTTCCCTCTAACACAAAACAAAGTTGAATGACATATCCCATACTTTTTGTGACGTTCTCTCACGCTAAATCTCGCGAGATTTAGCGGGAGCTTCTCCTCCTCACGGATGGAACTTCCTGCTTCCCTGGCTGACTAATGTCTACGCCTCCACAGGCAGCAACGATGAGACCCACCGCCACTCTTGTACTAAAAGTTCTGTAATCACCCGGCTTCCTTCAAGATTTTACCTCAAATACTGAATTACCAGGACTTCTGAGTTGATCCCCATATCTTGAGTTGTCTAGGTTCAGCCGTCAGGAGCGTATTACTGCTACTCCTAACAGGCCATAGCTAAACACGCTTAAGCCACCTTGTCAACTAAAGAACGCTACTAATTTTTTTGCGGGTCACGCCCTGCCCTCCCGTTATACCTGTTAGGGTTAATGGGATACCCAGAGCGACATTTAGTTGGGTGAGTCTCAGCTTCTCGGTGAGTCCAGGAGAAATTCCTGAGCATTTCTTGAGCCGTGTTCGTTCCTGTAATACTCCATTCAAGCTTATCTATCAAAATTTAATCATAAAATTACCCGTTTTCCTGGCCAAATCCTCTTAATAAGGATAGACTTGAAGTTTTATGGCGGGTTCAGCTAAATCAACAGACAAGTCTCATGAACTTGGTGTCCACATAAAACAAATTCACTTAAAAGTGTTGCTTCGCTACACAGTGAAAAGCTAAAATCACTCACTGTTGTTGGACTTTTGGACAGACTTTGAAGCTATTAACTCTAAAGTCTTTATTACTAACTTTTGTAAAACATCATATCAGAATGGGATCTTCCCTACAAGGATCAAAGAAATAAAAGCTTCATCAACTATGTTCTCTAGGAATTCCCTAGAAAGTTTGAAACAATCTCTGGCTAGAGATTATTGGCCGCCAATGATTTAGGCGATCGCCTCAACAATTCAATTCCCTAGTGGTACTTAGACATTTTATGGTAAAAAAATGCCTGAAAGTCAGTCTAGGCAAGGGAATTACGTCAATTACCTAAAAATACCTGGAACCCTTGGCAGTTAAGGATTTATACCTTTTTGACGTGAAACTATCTGCCTGTATATATTTGAGGCTATTTAATGACTTTATTTTGTGTAAGTCCCACTAGAAAGTTCAAAACAATCTCTGGCTAGAGATTATTGGCCACCAATGATTTAGGCGATCGCCTCAACAACTCAATGGCCTTACAAGATTAAAATATTTTCTTGGTGGCCAATAAGGGATTTAATCTGGAGTAGAGATCGTCAGTTTGGCTTTAATATCATGTCGGGATAATTAGTGATGAAAAAACTTATCATGAGTGCTTCAACAGTACATCTTTCTATTTTCCTCTCCTGGGAGGGGTTAGGGGTAAGTCCCCTACTCCCCTACTCCCCTACTCCCACGCTCCCCTACTATCTTAATTATAAGTATTCAACCGGACATGATATAATTTATAAAAAAGCTTAGTTCAATAATTCAAAAGTCAAAATTGGGTGTCCGTGAATCAGGATATTGTAGCAAAGTACCGAAGACAGTCAGCCAAATATTGCCTCAAGCTAATTAGGGTTTGCTGAAAAAGTCTTTATAGTAGGGACAGGAGACAGGAGACAACCCACCCCTAACCCCTCCCAGGAGGGGGAGACAGGAGACAGGAGGAACGGGGAATTTAGAGGAGTTAATTAATTGATAATGGATCATGGATAATGGATAATGACCTCTGGTTAAAACCGTTACGGAATTGAATATCAGGAATATTTTCTTTTCTTGGTCGATGGTCGGACAGCGCAGGTTTCGGAGCCATCTCTCGACCGCTTGTTTTCCCCTTAAAAGAGGAGGCTTCAAGGCGCGAATTATTTAATTATTAATTATTCGGTAAGAGTAAGAATTGTAAGAATGATTTTTCTGCCCAACTATGAGCCTAAAATACTAACTTTTTGAGCATTTTAGACGTGATACCAGGTAGTTTTTAAAGACCCCAAAAAAGCTAAAACCTTTATTTAGCGGTGCTTTTAGATTTAATCAGCAAGCTCTAATTAAAGTTTAAAATATCAGCAAACAAGGCACATACCAAACAAAGCATCCATTCTTTCTAGTCGCGACGATTTGATTTTTTTTTATTGTTTGAACTATTGCTGCCTTTCGGCAAAGCTCTTGCCGCTTGATCATGAATTTGATAGATAATTTTTTGGTAATAAGTAGCGATTTCAGCTTGAACAGCATAAGGTGAAAAGATTTCAGCCATTATTAATTATTAATTATTAATTATTAATTGTTGAATACTTCCCCACTCCCCACTTCCTACTCCCTACTCCCTCCCTACTCTAACTCAACCTCCGCCAAATACCAACACTTCCATCACCACAACCTGCTGCCAACATCTGACCATCTACACTAAACGTTACTGCATTCACTACTGCTTCCTGAGTCAATACTCCTAACTCCTCCATCGTATAAGGGTTCCATAAATACATATTCCCATCTCGACATCCACTTGCTAAAATCAAACCATCGGGACTAATAGCAACAGCATTAACTCCATCGGGATGCTGCAATGTTCCCAATAAATCTCCAGTTGCTAACTGCCACAACCTAATAGTATTGTCACTACTCCCACTCGCTAATATCTGACCGTCAGGAGCGATCGCCACACCCCGCACTACATCACTATGACCAGTCAAAGTCAATAACAACCTCCCTGTCCCCACATCCCACAACTTAATCGTCTTATCCCCACTCCCACTCGCTAATACTTTGCCATCAGGACTAATAGCAACTGACTCCACCCATGCAGTATGACCTTTCAAATATCCTCGCATTTTCCCACTATTGAGATACCAAACCTTCACCGTCTTGTCACCATGACCGCTTCCCAATATCTGACCATCTTGACTAATAGCGATCGCCTGCACAGGACCCCAGTCTTGACCCAACCAACCGCCAAGAGTTCTCACTAACTTACCAGTACCCAAGTTCCAAACTTTTACAGTGCCGTCATTACTCCCACTCACTAAAGTCTGACCATCTGAACTAAAAGCAATTTCCTGCACCCATCCCGAATGACTAAACATCCATCCCCCCAAATTACGGGGTTCGCTACCAGTTTTCAGAGTCCAGACTTTAATGCTATTATCTTCACCCCCACTCACCACTGTCTGACCGTCAATGCTAAATGCTACTGTTCTGACTTTATCACCGTGACTTTCTAAACTTTCCGAACCTTCCCAAGAACTCTTTGTAGTCTGCATTAAATCTTTCAGTACTTCTTCTACGGAATGATAGCGTTGTTGAAGCGATGGTTGCAACATCCGGTCGATAATATTATTCAAAGATGTGCTTACAGGTCTGGGTAAATGTTGCTGCCATAACCATTCTTCACCATGACGCAGGTCGAAGGGGTCGAGTAGAGTCATTAACTGAATGCAGACAACACCTAAACTATAGATATCGCTAGCAAATACTGCTTGACCAATTAACTGTTCTGGTGCAGTATATTCTGGAGAACCGATAACCGTACCACTTTTGACTGCGGGATTAGTAGAAATAGCTTTGGCAGCGCCGAAACCTACTAAATATAAATTTTTTCCCCAGTCATATTCACTCTCTTTAGTACCACGACGAATAATATTTTCTGGTTTAATATCCCGATGAATTACTTGACTTTTGTGGATAAACTGCAAAACTGGCAGTATTTCTCTCAGAAATTTTCTAATTTTTTGTTCGTTAAATGTTCCTTGTTCTTTTAATTCTTGAGCTAAATTTTTTCCTTCTATATATTCTTGTACTAAATATCTATAAGATGATACAACAAAATAGGCTAATAAACTAGGAATTTGTGGATGTTTTCCCAGTTTGTCTAATTGTAATGCTTCTCGGTTAAATGAGGCTGATGCTTTTTCTATTTCACTAATATTTTGTGCTGCATTTTTGCCTGGAATACCTACAGGTAAAAATTGTTTAATTACACATATTGGTTTTGAAGGGATGTCTTCATCAACTGCCAAGAATGTTCTGCTAAATGTACCTATTCCGATTGGTTTGAGGAGGCGGTAATGTTCTCTAAGGATGAGTTTTGCACCGCAACTTTGGCAAAATCTATTTTTGTCTGGGTTTTGAGGTTTTTGGCAAGTAGGATTGTAGCAATAACTCATAAGAACATTTGGCGTTGCTGAATTAGTGTATGATATTAATCCTAATTACTTAGGAGTCAGGAGTCAGGAGTCAGGAGTCAGGAGGGAAGAAAGAATAAGAAACAGGAGTAGAAGGAGAAAGTTTTTTGCTCGCTCTCTTATCTAGACATGATATCATACCTCAAATCAGCAACGCCGAACATTTTTATTATGGCTAATAATAGACATCTTCACAAAAGAGGGAGTAGGGAGCAAGGAGTAGGGGGAAAGAATTGATAAATAAGAGTGCGATAATTGATTTTATTTTTTATTATTGGAGATGTCTAATACCGTTACCGAAAAATTAAGGTAAAAATCCTCTCCTTTAAAAGAGAAACAGCGGTCGTTTTGCTGGCGCATAACTACGTTAACGCTACGCGACATGTTTGCGGAGCATGACAAACGGAAAAAGCGGAGCGCACCCGTTGGGTGGGATGGCGAGGAAACCTGCGCCATATCCATAAGACCAAGAGAAGAAAAAATTTTCCTTTTAGTCAATCCTATCCGTTTTCTTTTGAGAGGTAATTATTAATTATTAATTATTAATTATTAATTGTTGAATAGCCCCACCGTCACTTGGAATGCCAATGGGGTTAGTGGGGATAAAATCCTAATTTATCAAAATCTCAGTCCTACTGACTACTTTTTTAAATTGTTTTAACTAAAAAAATTTAGGCTTGATTTGAACCTACTTCCAGTAATTTTTCCAATCTTGCCGTTGACCAGTATTCCGTGGGATAGGCGATCGCAAAAATAGACGAAAGTCGAACCAACCATGTCACCTGCTTAAAAACATCATCCTCATCATCAAATTCATCCGGTGGAACTAAGACCATAATTTCTACAAAATCTTCAGTTACAGTAACGGGGAGACCATAATAAGTTTCCTCAGCTTCAATGCGGACTTTACTACCATTTTCCAATGCTTCTGTTAATCTTTGATAAAGAAGATTAGACTTTTTTGATTTTTGTTTTTTGGCCACAATTATTCTCCCTAAGTCTGATGTTGTAATTTAGAGCTTTTAATAGCACCCATGTACAACTTCGCCATTAACTCATTAGCAGTCGTCGCATTTTGCAACTTAGTGAACTACCGAACGCTTTAATCAAAGATTTAAGCGTCGGCTTCTTACCCAGAAACTAGCGTAGTAGTAGATTTCTTACGTCCTCTACTGCTACGTCTTACAGTTTGGCGATAAGCTTTATCCCGTGTCCCACAGGAAATAATTCGTAGTCCCTCGTCTCTGAGAGAAATAGCTGCGTTAATATCTCTGTCGTGTGTAGTATTACATGATTGACAAGTCCATCGTCTGATATCAAGGGGTAAGCTACCCACCTGATTTAAGCAAACATGACAAGTCTTAGAACTAGGAAAGAACCTATCAACTTCAACATAGGTTTTACCATTTTGTTCTGCTTTATATTTAAGCATAGTCATAAACATTCCCCATCCTACTTGCCCTATTGCTTTAGCTAGACAATGGTTTTTCATCATACCTTTAACGTTTAGATTTTCTGTTACTATGACTTGGTTTTCGTCAACTATTCTACGCGATAGTTTGTGTAGAAAATCCTCACGACAGTTAGTTATTTTGCGGTGGACTCTAGCAACTTTCTTTCTAGCTTTATTACGGTTATTAGACCCTTTTTCTTTTTTAGATAGTTGCTGTTGTTTTCGTTTTAAATTCTTTTCATGTTTAGTCAAAAATCTGGGATTCTCATATTTTAAACCTGATGACGTTGTACAGAAGTGAGTTAACCCAACGTCAACCCCTACAGCTTTTCCTCCTGTTGATGATAATGGTTTCTCTTTACCATCTTCAAATAAAATTGAAGCAAAGTATTGATCGCAACAGTTTTTACTGATGGTTACAGTCTTAATTTTCCCCTCAATGGGACGATGAATAACAGCTTTTATATCTCCTATTTTGGGGATTGTTAAGTAATCAGATAAAACCCTAACATTTTGAGGGTATTGAATTGACTGCTTTCCATGTTTTGATTTAAACCGAGGATATTTAGTTCTATGTTCAAAGAAGTTATTGAAAGCTCCACCGAGATTTAAACACACTTGTTGTAAGCAAGACGAATAAGCCAAGGATAACCATTCATACTCTTTTTTAAGTTGAGGTATTAGCTTCTTAATTTCATATCCTGACAATCCTTTTCCCGTTTCTTTATATGTTTGGTTCATCAAATTCAGACAGTAATTCCACAACCAGCGACAATTGCCAAAAGATTGACTTAAGGCTTCTTGTTGTTGGCTATTGGGGTAAAGTCTTACTTTGACTACTTTAAGCATTTAGACTGAATTTGATTTGCTGTAAAGCAGTATATCATAAAAACACTGGCATTCAGGAGAGCACCAAAACAAGTTTATGGTGTCGGGATGAATGCCAGATTCAGCTAAAGTTAATTGTATATGGTTGAACTTTAACTTGACTAAGCAAGTTTTTAACTTCTTTGTCGCTTAACCGCATCTCAATTGCCTGGAAATCCGTACATAGTTGTCAACAACGAGATTTAGGTAGTTGGAAATGTTTAGTCCAAAAATGACTAATGACATGAAAAATCTGTCTTTTTCCCAAATAGAAACCGATGGACTTTATTTAGATTTACCACTTTTATATAGTAACTTCCTCATAACAACTATTGGGGATTTGGCTCCCAATATTACAACAATATTTGACCACAAACTATCTGCAAAAGTTTCCATAGACAATGATATAATGATTTTTTTATTCTTGAGTCTCAAGTAGTGTCCTAGGAAATGCACTCTGTATTTTTTAAACATCCTCATTAATACTATTTATTGACGTACTCCATGGAATTGGAGCTTTAAATCGAATTTTTGGTTTTTTAAATTTGTCAATTGCTGTTGAGCTGATAGCTGAATGTGTGGTTGATATCGTTACAATATTTACTCCTAGTTTGTTACAATATTAGTCTAAATCATCACGTTCAAGTGATTTTTATTCGATTTTACTAATTATATAATGAATGATCTAAAATCAATATAGTGACAATCTTGGGACTATTTAAACTCAAAAAGGCACATGAATTTAAAAAATAGCTTGAGCGAGGATGAATTTAATAGTTTAATAGAACTGCTCTCTAAAAGAAGAGACGAGTTTGAAGGAAGAATTACTATTGACTCGGTCAAAGAGGGTCTGAGAGAATTAGGTTGATTGCATTTACTTTCGGAAAATGACATAAAGGAGGTTCGTAAACAGATGACTAAAGATTCACCTAGACAGCAAAGATATTTTCCCTTAATATCAATAATTATTGCAATTATTGTAGGTGCTGTTGGAGGTTATAATGTGAAGGTATATCTTGCTAGTAATTTTCCCCAATTAACAGATGCTGCGGAAGGTATCAAACCATCAGAATTAGAAGATTTAGAGAAACAAGTTGAAGAATTGAAAAAAAAGGAAGATGAATTAGTAGCTAAATTGGAAGATTATCAGGAAAAAATAATCTACTAGAAAGTGAAAATGATAGGTTAGAAAAAAAAGTAGAAAAACTAGAAAATGAGAATCAAAATCCTACAACCTCTGTTGAAAGTGAAAATAATTTAGAAGATTCTTCGACTAAAAAAGATTATAACCTAAAAACAACCCAGGAAATGTATGGCTTTGTGTTTGAACTTCAGAGCTGTAAAAAAACTAACGTGAGTGTAGATAGTCAAAGCATTAATTGTGAACTATTAATCACAAGCACAGAACAAAATGCTAGGTTAACTTTGTATGGTGGATCGGGTAGTAACAGAACTAGAATGGTTGAAGCAGGTACAATATATCTGGCAACAAAAGTTCAATTAGGAACATCTAGCGGTCGCTCTGGTGCAGCAGAAAACTTGATAAGAGATGTGCCCCTAAAAGCCTCTGTTAACTTCGATAAAGTATCATTGGAAGTTAATAAAATGCAAGTCATGCAAATTTTCTTGTATTCAGGTAATAATACAATTCCTCTTGAGTTTCGTAATGTTCCTCTGTCTGAATAGTAATAAGCTACAATTTGAGCTGAGATTATGCTCACAATTGATATAGTAAAGTTCAGTAAATTAACCATAATAATTATATGATTACAATTACACCAGAAGAAATTGAGAATTTTCGTTCTCAATTAGCAGATTATCCAGAGGCTTTAGCTGCCTTAGATGAGATAGAAGAAGATGAAGGAGATTTGGAGTATGCTACTGGAATTATTGCTTTGGAAGCAGGGATGAGAGAAAGTAGAGACAAGAAAAAGAATTGGTTGAAAGATTGATCCAAGCAAGCTCGCATTATTATCACGAACTGGCAGTGAAGTCTCCATTATTTCCATCAACAACTCTAGTGGTGAAGGTTGAAACAACATTGGCACTAAGTTAGGCAAAGAATAGTAGTCACCTTTAAAAGTAAAAGTTTCCACTGGTGCTTGCTTCTGCTTAAGTTGACTTTCCACATAATTTAGAAGTCTAACTACCCAAACGCACGATAACTACTGATTTCCCCCTTATTAATTATTAATGGCTTTGTTGCATGAAAGCATATAGCTGCGACTAGACTCCCGAGATGTACTTCATAATGCGCGGAAACTGCTGTAACTATTGGACAATAGATAAATCAAACATTAATCTCGCTAAACTCAGCGTTTGCTTTCGTGTGACTGTATCTAAAACCAAGATAACTATTGGACAATAGTAAATCAAATATTAATCTCGCTAAAGTTAGCGATCGCTTGACTATGACTGTATCTAAAATCAAGATAACTATTGGACAATAGTAAATCAAATATTAATCTCGCTAAAGTTAGCGATCGCTTGACTATGACTGTATCTAAAATCAAGATAACTATTGGACAATAGTAAATCAAATATCTATCTCGCTAAAGTTAGCGATCGCTTGACTATGACTGTATCTAAAATCAAGATAACTATTGGACAATAGTAAATCAAATATCTATCTCGCTAAAGTTAGCGATCGCTTGAGTAAGGGACTAGCAAAAAAATAGCTTACCAGATCGTCTTTTGTCCAACAAAGCCATTATTAATTATTAATTATTCGGTAACACCTATTTCCAATAGTCTTTCTAACCTTGCACTTGACCAATATTCTGTAGGATATGCGATCGCAAAAATAGAGGCAAGTCGAATCAACCATGTCACCTGTTTAAAAGTATCATCTTCTTCATCAAATTCATCTGGTGGTACTAATACCATAATTTCCACAAAATCTTCCGTTACACTAACGGGAAGACCATAATAAGTTTCCTCTGCTTCAATGCGGACTTTAGTACCATTTTCTAATGCTTCTGTTAATCTTTGATAAAGAAGATTAGGCTTTTTTGACTTGTATCTTCTGGTCATTTCAGTTATCAGTTATCAGTTATCAGTTATCAGTTATCAGTACCTTCTACCGCAGCATGAACTAGGAAAACAGGAGGCAAGAAAATACGGAATTCCATTTTTTATTGGTCATTTCAGTTATCAGTTGTCACAATTATTCTCCATAACTATAACGTTGCAGTTTATAGCAGTCGAAGCAAAGGTGTTTGACAGATAAAAAACTTAAAACTCAGACAACGCAAGGTTTTTCCTTCTTCCTTCTCCCTTCTTCTTTCTTCCTTCTGCTGTAGTGCTTTTAATCGCACCAACGCACAACTGGACTACCAACTCAGTTGCAGTAGCAGCACTTTGTAATTGAGCAAAAAAGAAACCGGGTTTATTGCCCTGATTATTTTCAAATCACAAGATTTCATCGACAAAAGTTGTATTTGTTCTTAGTTTTGACTTTTGACTTTCCTTCCCGGTTTCTGCCTTAGTTGTATTTGTTCTTAGTTTTGACTTTTGACTTTTAACTTTTGACTTTCCTTAGTTGTATTTGTTCTTACTTTTGACTTTTAACTTTCCTCAGTTGTATCTTTTCTTACTTTTCTTAGTTTTGACTTTTGACTTTTGACTTTCCTTAGTTTTGACTTTCCCGATCATCACGAACTGGCAGTGAGGTCTCCATAATTTCCATCAACAACTCCAGTCGCGAACGACTAGACAACATTGGCACTAAGTTAGGCAAAGAATAGTAGTCACCTTTAAAAGTAAAAGTTTCCACTGGCGCTTGCTTCTGCTTCAGTTGACTTTCCACATAATTAGAAGCATAGTTACCCAAACGCACGATAACTACATTTGGCATAACCGCCAATTCACGACAATAAGCAGTATAAGCTTCAGCAAAGTAGGGTGCAGTATTTTCTCCTTCATCTGTCACCAGAATAAACTGTTCTACAACTTGCTTTTTGCGCCGCATTGCTTCTACAGCACAACCGCAACTTGTACCTCCACCTGCGCGGATATGTTGGAAACCACGTTCCCAGTCACTCAATTCTGTACCTTGAGCATTCACAGGATAAGGAATAGTATCAAAAGCATAGACAAATAATTCCGCTTCAGTAATACCAGAAACCAAAGCAGCTAAACGCTTACCTACTTCGATCGCCTGTTGCATAGAACCAGACTTATCCACAAGTAAAGCAGTTGGCAAAGAAATTTTACCGCGCTTTTTGACTTGTTCGTTAGTCACTTGCTCCAGTTTTGCAACAGTTTCCGCATCTACCTGAGCAGCATCAGCAGCAACCTTAGCTTTATAAGCAGACACGCGATCGCTTTTTTGGGCCTCAGTCAGTTTCTCATCAACTAACGCTTTTACCTCTGGGTGTTCCATTGCTCCACGAGATGTAAGAGACTTCAGGTTATTGATAATTTCCTGGGGTGACATAGAGTTTATCAGTGCCACTAACACAGTAGGTGTCAATTGTTTCACAGCTCCCACCGCCACAGTATAGGGAATTTTATGTTCCACTATTAATGCTGCTTGCTCTACTGGAGTTTCTACTTTTGCCAACTGCTTCAGCATGAAAGCTAAACTGTCCTCTGGAGGTCTTTCCTTAAACAAGATAGCATCAGCGCGAGAGTTAGGTTTAATGTGCAAAGTTGCATATAAGTGCTTCATTGCCTTGCGGTTACGGAGAGCTGCTCGGTCAAAAAATTCTGAATTTTGTTCGCGCTTCCGTAGATAACGAGTCACAGCAGTGCGTGCAGAACGTGGCATTTTATTTCGTTGCTGTTTCATAAAGTCTACAATGCGTGACACCTGGTATGGTGGGAAATTTTGTAGCATGATGAAACCAGCATCTCGGTGTTCTGTGAGGTTACTTGTTAACAAGTTTCCGAGGAACACTTCTTGATGGTCGCGCACATCACCGTTGTTTTGATACCATACTGCTAAATGACCGTAAAAAATTGGGTCTAACTCAACAATTAATTGATGAATTTCTGCTACTTTTTCTAATTGACGGTGTGGTGTTGTGAGCAGACTATTGAGCATTTCTAAACGTAAGTCGCGCTCATCATTATTCATTTGAGTTTTAGACATATTTTCTACCTCCTTATTTCAGTTATCAGTTAACAGTTATCAGTAAGCATTCAGCTGTCAGCTGTCAGCTATCAGCTATGAGTTATTAAGTCATTATCTTGGAAGAAGGAATTAGTATTCAAGAAATGACATAAGAATGAAATAGTCCTTTGAGCTAACCTTGGTCATTGCTTAATTCTTTCTTTCATGCATCTGATAGCTGTTTGCGCAGCATTCCGTAGGAAATGCTATATAGCTGAATGCTTACGTTATCAGTTAAATTTCTGTCATGTTTTTAATGTTAAATGTCAGACATAACATCATCAAACATTTGATAACCTATAACTGTTCTTTCTTAACTAATTTAATTACAAAAAATCTACTTTTAGGAGGCAATTATCGTTGGCAGTTTTGCGGAGTATTAATATTAATATTTATGATTAAATATACCGCGCAAGTTGAGAGAGTTAATTTTACTAAACCATAGGTATTTGTATGTAACCTCTCTCAGTTAGGGCGCGACGATAACTGCACATTTTATAGCTTTAAGCTTAGTTTGAAAGATTTTACAACAATTTTCAATCTGGTGATAACCATTTTTAAATTGTATAGTCAATACTTTAAGTCTATTAATTTTCACTTCTGACTTCTGACTTTTGACTTCTGACTTATAAATCTGGTTCTACCCAATTTTTTCGAGCTGACTCAGACATCAGAAATTCTCTACTGTAATATTCAAAAGGTAAAGCTGAATTTTCGTAAAGGTTGACTAAATTATTGGCATTTTCTGCAAAAGAGTTATTCGCTGAATTTGTAGTCAAATATTTCTGAATCATTTTCACCCAAAACAGCGTAATTGTTTCGTGATAACCACTATTTTTAGTATTTTGAGTACCTACTGCAACGTTATATTTTTTGATGCGATCGCGAAGATTATTTATTGCCTCTAACTCGGAATAGTTAGTCAAATACCAAAGGGCAACAATTAAATGTGCAGCATGAGTCCAATTGCTTTTTGGCAAGGTACAATTATTAAATTCACTAACAATATTTTCTAACTCATTACTGGTGAAATCAAAATTTCTATTGCACATACAAAAATTATTTCAAAGAAACTGTTGCTCCTAATTCCTCCAATTTTTGCTTAATCTGTTCTGCCTCCTGAATATTGACATTAGATTTAATAATTTGGGGTAAATTATCAACAACTTTTTTAGTTTCCTGTAAACTTCCAAAGAGATTTAAACTTCGTATCTCCTTAATAAAAGATATTTTTTTATTAGCAGGAAATTTCTCTAAGACAATATCAAAAATAGTTTGTGGTTCATCGCCATCTTTATCATTATTGTCGAACTTATCATTAGGTTTTACTACAATAATTCGATCGGCACTTACTTGAAAACAATCTTCTATTTGTTTCACCAATTCTGTAGCTTCCAACATTGTGATAGATTTGAGTTTTGCCAATATTTCATCAGTTTTTATAGACATGATGCTTTCTCCATATAATAAAAAAATTATCTACTAAACTGCTAAAATAGACATTTTATTTACTCATTTTTTTACCGAATAATTAAGAGTTAAAGCCTCTCATTTAAAGGATAAAAAAGAAAAAAAAATCACGCTCCGCCTCAATCCTCTTCTTTTCAAGGAGAGGTAATTATTAATTATTAATTATTAATTATTAATTATTAATTGTTTACCAATAGCCATAATATGAGCGCTCATTCCTAATAAGGAAGGTTCTGCTTCTATCCAACGAATAGCTTCTAGCATTCTTTCACGACGACTGGGGTTATTCCAATTTTCCTCAAAATTTTGAAGTAACCAACCCGCTCCTTCAACAGCTAAAATTTTTTCACAAAATAAACCTGCTTCTTCCACCTCTGTTTTCAGCTCTTCAGGATGATGAAAAAATGTTGTAGTAAAGTAAGCAGGGTGGTTGTTAGGGTTGCGATGCTGACCTTCAGCTAAATCTCGTCGAACAATTTCTACGAACTCTGGATCGTTGAAATTTCCCTGAAATAATCCACTAAAAGTTGAAGCAAAGCGCGAAATACCAATAGCAAACAGAAAACCACCAGTTTTTAAGATTCTAGTAGCTTCACGCAAAGCAGTTAAGCGATCGCTACGTTCAGTTAAGTGATACAGGGGACCAAACAGGAGAACAACATCAACGCTCTTGTCTGGTTGCTCTAATTGACGAGCATCTCCAACCTCCATGCTTGCAAGAGGATAATTAGGTTGAGTTTGAGAAAAGTTTTGAGCTTGCTGTATATGTAGAGGAACTGCATCTATAAGATGGACTTCATACTGTTGTTGAGCAAGCCAAAAAGCATAGACACCTGAACCACCACCGACATCGAAAATAACAGCAGGAGGAGCGGGTAAAAAACGACTGAGAAGTTCTTGAGTGCGAGCCAATTCAAGCTTTCCTTCGTCTTTCGATAAGCGTTGCTCTTCTTCACCTCTGTTGTAGTAACTTAAGGCTTCATTTGAAAGCTTTAACCTAGATTTGTCTGACATTGTTTTTTCTTGAATATTAACGACAAATATTTTTTTTTTATTAATAAATAATGCTCTTAATATTTTGTTGTTATTCAATTATAATTAACGCTTTTATGCAGTTTTTAAATTATCTCGCACAAGTCAAAAAAGCTATTTATTCATACAGAGGAATTTACCCCGCATTTTCTTGAATCCAAATCAAGGGTTGTTTGGTTAGTATGTAAGCTTTTTCTGTTAGGGTGCGAGATGAAAATTATATTTTTAGTTATTTTTATAAATTATCGAATTCAGATTTTTTTACTCTTTCTTAGTCTTAGTGGGAATTAAACAATTTTAATCACCTCGCGCAAGTTAAGAAAGCTGTTTGTTTATACACAGGATTTGTTCGCCGAAGGCGTTCCCGGAGGATACCTGTATTAGCTTTCGCTAGCTTGATTATGAGTCAAGTGCCTTTACCATTTGGCTAGTATTTGACATCCTCTCCGGCCTGAAGGCACGGAGATTCCTACCGAGTCATAGCTCCTCGGCGGGTTGACGTTTCACTGGCTACTGCTAGCTTGACGCTAGTCTGACGCTTGCCTCCACGTCCGTTTAATGTCTCGGATTGCCCACCCGCGACTAATATATTTATTGCTGCGTTTTCATCACGATCATGCTTACTACCACAATTCAGGCATTGCCACTCTCTAACTGAAAGGTCTAATTTTCCACCTTTAAAACCACAACAGCAACAGGTTTGAGAAGTTGGCTCCCATCTATTAATTACTCTGAAATCACGACCGTATTTTTTTGCTTTTCCTTCTAGCAGAGTCCTAAATTGTCTCCAACCTAAATCACTGATTGCCCTGGATAATTTACGGTTTTTCACCATACCAGAAACGTTCAAATCTTCTAAAACAACTGTTTGGTTTTCACGAATTATTTTAGTAGATAATTTATGGAGAAAATCTGTTCTTATATCTTTCAGTTTACCATGGAACTTCGCAACTCTAAGCCGTGCTTTTTCATACCTTTTAGACCCCTTAGTTTTATTAGATAATGACTTACTTAACTTTCTTAACTTCTTAATTCGTTTTTTGAGTGGTTTTGGTGCATCAATCTTTGTGCCGTCACTAAATGTAGCAAAGGTTTTGATGCCTAAATCTATACCTACTGAATTATCATTTTGAGGTAAGATTTCTGGTTGTATTTCTACTACAAAACTTAAGAAATATCTATGATCTGAATCTTTGATTACTGTTACTGATGATGGAGGAGCAGGTAACTCTCTTGACCAAACTATTTTCAACTTTCCTATCTTGGCTAAATAGACTTTATGTTGACCAACTTTAAACCCTCCCTTTGTAAACCTAGCAGTCTGCTTTGACTTTCTACTTTTAAATTTAGGAGGTTTAATAGGTCTACCTTTTCTCTTGCCTTTTGTTGAACTGAAAAAGTTTTGATAAGCCTGGTTTAAATCATTCAAAGATTGCTGCAATGGTATAGCAGAAACTTCTGATAACCATTCTCTGTATTCAGTGTTTTTAGCTTGAGTGATAAACTGTTTTTGTAGCTCAGAATTAGTAGGTTTCTTTTCTCCTAATTTATACTTTTCTTGGCAGCAAGCTAGACTATCATTCCAAACCACACGAACACAACCAAATAGCTTTGCTAATCTGGTTTTTTGTCCCTGTGTTGGATAGATACGGTACTTAAATCTAGCTTTCATAATTTGACTTTTTAACTAATATGATTATAACATATTTATTGAAAAAAATCAACTAAAAAGTCGCTCTAGAAGGGCGAGGCGCATACCCCAAATTTCCTGTAAGCTTTCCCTGTTTGGGCACGACATGAACTTTGTTTATGTTAATAAATCTATTTTGTCTGTATAATACATGATTTTCAAGAGTATGGGAAAAAACTTTTTAAAGAATACAAAAACCAGAAATATTCATAACTTAAAGTTCTTTACCATAAATAATTTTAGCATGAATTTTACGGAAACCCACAGACTCATAAAGTCTATTTGCTCCCGACGGGTTTTCAGCATCAACACCAAGTATTGCCTTATCCATACCAACAGTTTGTAAACGCTCCATTCCAGAAAGTAACATAGCTTTTCCTAACCCACGCTCCCTAAAACCACGGCGAGTTCCCAGATCGGCTATCCGCCCCTCTCTAGTTCCTTTGCGCTGGTTATCTTCTGGGTGAATAAAACAAAGACAAAAAGCTGCAAATGTACCATCAGCAGTCAGCGCAACTAAATCCAAGTCTTGCCTGTACTTAGGGTAACTCATTTTATGTTCTAACTTCTCAACTGTCAACTCATGGAAATTCCAATGGTCGATAAATGTTTGGTTATACATTTCTACCCATGCTTCTAAAAAGTGTTGCTGCTCCTGCTTACCAGAAAACTGCGCAGAGGAGTGACACTGTAATGTAAAACCTATAGGAAACTCTGGTTTTGGTAAGGGGTCGGTAAGCGATCGCTCCATATTAAAAAAGTGACGCTTTGGAGTAAAACCACAACTTTCTAATAATGCGATGCACTCGGTTTTGTCGTCACGAGTAGCTGCTCGCAACTTTACAGATACACCCCGATCTCTAGCGAAGTCCTTCATTCGTGCTTCACCCCACCTAATGATTTCTTGCTCTATACCTTCACCTCTGACCGTGGGATGAACTTTGAAAGAGAGATAACCATCAACTGCTTCCTGTATTGAGAGCTTACCAAAACCAATGAGTTTACCGTCTGCATTTTCCCAAAGACTAATGTCACGCTCTCGATCTACATCTGGAGCATTAAATGCTTGTCGCAGATCCGAAACAGATACCCATTCATCTAAACGATCGACCATTTCGCAAACTTGGAAAAATTCAGCCATCGCTTCTAAATCATTTTCACCTTGATAGGAGCGAGTTACTAAAGTTTTCATAAAGACCTAGAATTCTTTCACATAAACAATATCAGTATGAACTTTACGGAAACCCACAGACTCATAAAATTGATTTACTTCCGACGGGTTTTCAGTATCAACACCAACCAACACCTTATCCATACCAACATCTCGTAACCGTTGCATTCCAGAAAGTAACATCGCTCTTCCTAACCCACGCTTGCGAAAACCACTACGAGTACCGAAATGACCTATGTAACCTTCTTTCGTTCCTTTGTGCTGGTTTTTCTCTGGGTTAATAAAGCAGGAACAAAAAGCAGCAAATGTACCATCATTAGCATCGACCGCAACTAAATCCAAATCTTGTCTGTAGTAGGGGTGACTTATTTCATTTTCCAAGTCCTCAACTGTCAACTCATGGCAGTTCCAATGCTCAATAAACGTTTGGTTGAACATCTCCACCCATGCTTCCAGGAAACGTCGCTGGCCAATTTCACCAGAAAACTGTGGAGATAGAGGAGACTCCAGTGTAAAACCTGTCGGTAACTCTGGTTTAGGAAAGGGTTCGACGAGCGATCGCTCCATCCGCAAAAAGTAACCGTTAGAAGTAAAACCACAACTTTCTAATAATGCAATGCGTTCGGTTTGAGTGTCGCGAGTACCTGAGCGTAATTTTACAGATACGCCATTCTCCTTAGCGACTTTCTCCATTCGCGCTTCACCCCACCTCATGATTTCTTGTTCTATACCTTCACCTCTAACAGTGGGATGAACTTTGCAACATAGATAACGATCGACTGATTCTTGTATTAATAATTGTCCAAAACCAATCAGTTTACCCTTTCCATCTTTCCAAAGACGAATGTCGCGCTCTTTGTCTAAGTATCGATCATCAAAGGTTGGTCGGATATCGGAAATAGATACCCAGTTATCTAGATGATCGACCATTTCGCAAGCTTGGAAAAGTTCGGCGAGCGCTTCTAAATCATTTTCACCTTGATAGGAGCGAGTTTCTAATGTTTTCATAAATACTTAAAGTTCTTTGCCATAAACAATATTAGCATGAACTTTACGGAAACTCACAGACTCATAAAGGCGAGTTGCTCCCGACGGGTTCTCAGCATCAACACCAAGTAGCGCCTTATCCATACCAACAGCTCGTAAACCCTCCATTCCAGAAAGTAACATCGCTTTTCCTAAACCACGCTTGCGAAAACCACGACGAGTACCCAAAGTATTTATCCAACCTTCTTTTGTTCCCTTGTACTTATTTTCTTCTGGATAAAAACAACAGTAGCAAAAAGCTGCAAAAGTACCATCAGAAGCTATTGCGACCCAGGTCAAGTCTGGTCGATAGTCAGGACCGCTTACTATATGTTCCACCTGCTCGACTTTTACTTCATGGAAGTTCCAATGGTCAATAAATGTTTGATTATGCGCTTCCACCCATGCTTCTATAAATTTTCGCTGCTCCTGCTTACCAGAAAACTGGGGAGAGGAGTGAGACTGCAATGTAAAACCTACAGGTAACTCTGGTTTGGGTAAGGGGTCGGTGAGCGATCGCTCCATCTCAAAAAAGTAACGCTTTGGTGTGAAACCACAACTTTCTAATAATGCGATGCGCTCGGTTTGAGTATCGCGAACAGGCGATCGAAACTTGGCATATACACCCTTATCTCTAGCGACTTCTTTCATTCGTGCTTCACCCCACCTAATGATTTCTTGTTCTATACCTTCACCTCTAGCAGTGGGATGAACTCTGAAAGAGAGAAAAGCATCAATTGACTCTTGTATTAATAGCTTCCCAAAACCAATGAGTTTACCCTCTCCATTTTCCCAAAGACGAATGTCATGCTCTTTATCTATATCTGGAGCGTTAAATTCTTGTCGTAGATCCGAAACAGATACCCATTCATCTAAGCGATCGACTGCTTCACAAACTTGAAAAAATTCAGCGATCGCTTCTAGATCCGTTTCACTTTGATAGGAGCGAGTTACTAACGTTTTCATAAATATTTAAAATGGTGAAAATTAATTTTTTTTTTACTTATTTATTCCTTCAAATAGTTAAAAATTACTTCGCACAAGTCGAAAAAGTAATGAATACGGTTACGGCCGTTATTATCAGTTTTTTACCTGACAGTGAACTCGCTAATTTTATCTCAGAGAGACTTAAAAAGCTTCGCTATTTCGGTCGCCCGAACATTGCTACCTTAGGACCGTTAGAATATGTATGTATACTTTATCCATTGGAGTACGAAGTAAATTTTTTCCTAAATTTTATATATCTTTAAAAAGTAACGCATTTTTTTAAATAGACTATTTTTTATGTCAAAAAAATAATGTATATTTTTGACTTTTTTTAAGTTAGTTCAATAATAACTCTGTACAAGTCAAAAAAGCAGTTTATACAGTCATTTCGGTCACCCGAATATTGACCCGTGATAGGGGTAATGTATGTATGCTTTATTCGTTAGGGTACAAAGTTAACATTCTCTTTTTAAGAGATTATACTTATTTCAAAAATTTGATATTTTTTTCTGACGACTTCTATATAATCATCCGTACATCCGTTTAAAAAATCTTTGCTCTGCTTAATTCAAGTAGTTAAAAATCACCTCGTGCAAGTCAAAAAAGCTGTTTGTTCATACGCAGGATTTGAACCTGCTACACTTTGTTCTCGAGACAAATGCTCTACCAATGAGCTAGTATGTAAGCTTTCTCAGTTAGGGCACGAAGTTAATTGTCACCACTATTATTATGTTCCGCACAAGTCAATAAAGCGTTTTAAAGAAATACTAATGCTCTATCCATTGAGCTACATCCCCTAAAAATAATGGGGACGATAGGAGTCGAACCTATAACCTTTGGTTTAGCAAACCAGATGTATGTACGCTTTACCAGTTAGGGTGCGGAACATTCGATAATTAATTTAACCGTAAACTGCTTCGGGACGAACAATTAAATCCCCACTGGGACGATGGTCTAAAACATAGAAATTAAAGCGTTCTTTACCCACATCAAAATATTGAGCCAGGCGTTCTTTAATAGTATTTTCTGTCATATTTTCTCTGATGCCTAATTGATTTTCTGTAACATCATAAGAACGTCCTTCAAATCTAATATGAACCATACCTACACCTCCTAATTTTTTTGATATTATTTCTTACAACATGAATCGTCTTTATAGATGATATTCTTCTTGAACTTTACTAATTTCTGTTGTTATTTGAGTTGAGGAAGCAGAATATTTTTCTGGTTGATTTTCTGCTTCTTTTTGGTTGATAAAAAATTGATGATCTTGAAATTTACCAGATTTAAACCAACCTAAAATTCCATGAGTGTAAAGTAATAGCATAAGCAACTCAGGTTTCGTGTAATACCTGATGGATATTGGTGAAAATTCCGATTAATTATTTAATTTTCTAGGTGCAGATATGGCTTTTTTGTCTAGAGGTTATTTACTTCTCCTTTGACTGCCATATTTATATACTACATAAATAATACATAAAGTGTCAAGGGGCTGGGATAAAAAAAATTAGGATGTTGAAAATCAGCTATAGCAATGAGCGCTGGTATATTTACAAATTGCAGGAGAGGCCAAATACCTAAAAGTCTTATGTTATCGGCAATTGATTCCCCCTTCCGGAGCTGTTGCTTTCCGGAGCTGTTGCCTGCGCACAGCGCTATATATCAAGAGATGTAGGAAATTTAGGTCAAACAAAATAGAGACATTCCAGGCCACTACGCTAAAACTTTTCCCCAACACACCCCTACTAAACTTAATGCGAAAAATTACAGTTTTTGCAGGGACGGGGCGGTTGAGTCCCTGACGCTAAAAGTTTTGCCTGGATTGTCTTGAGTTTATGAATTTATTCAAGAGATAATCTAAAATATTATACCGTCGTCCATAACGAAGTCTTCCATTTGACTGGCTGAATATCCTGCTTTAATCATTTGTTCGACCATTGATTTTTGAGTGGTGGAAATTTTGGTTTAATGGCACATTCCACACTTCAAATTGTAGCATTAAAAGTAGTATTTAACTGTGTAGCTTGGTAGGTATTTATACGTGGAAAGATTGAGTAAGTCTGGCTGTTGTTTGGCTCGGTCTGAATTATATCTTTGGTGTGTGAGTGTTGTAGGTAAGAAAAATCTTATTTCTAGAGTTGGATTAGAAATAGTAGCTAAGTTTGAATATTATAAAGAGCAGTTACAGAAAGACCCTAACTAAAAGACAAAAATTTACTAATTTAGTTCGGTCTAGAACTGTGGCCTTTATGCTAAGGAGATTATTTCGGGACTTAAAACGAATTGTATGAGCGATCGCCATGAATTTTATTTATACTTTTGTTATGAGCGATCGCTTCTACTTTAAACATCTATTTCCTTGTAGAGTAAAGAACTAGACTAATTTATAATACTTATGCAGTGGCCTGAATCTTAAATATTTTTGTTGGTTCTATTTGAATCTTAGAAAATTATAGATGTTGAATATTGTGTCATAATGGCCGATAATGTTAAATTGAGAGTGGACTATGACGATACTAAAGTGTAATAAGTAGTTTGTGGATTTTTCAATCAGGTCTTGAACAAAATATTTAACGATGACCAAAACTGAGAGAACTTGGTAACAACTAACTTTGCTGTTTTATGCCGAAAAGAAAAAGGACTTTTCCGTGTGGCCATAAGGGATATGGGAGAAAATGCCATCGTTGTGAACAACAGGAGATGGCAAAGCAAAGAGTTGATGAAGAAATAGCGGAAAAGCGAGAAAAAAAGTTAGAATGGGAAGCTTCTTTCGATGGTGATTTGATAGACTTGAGAGGTTTACCAGATTATGTAGTGGTCAAAGCCAGGGCAATTATTTCTGCTTTAAACGATAATCAAAGCTATCGAGAATTTGGAGGTAAACGACTCCGTCATAATCGTTTTATAGTAAGTATACCTGTTACCCGCAACTATAGAATGATTTGTCAAGATTATGGGAGTTTTGTCATACCACAGAAAGTTATGTCACATGAAGATTATAATGTTTGTAAACCTAAGTAGCTATTTAATAATTAATAATTAATAATTAATAATTAATAATAACCTCTCCTTGAAAATGGATAGGATTGACGAGACAGGAAAATTTTTAGTATAGAAATATCTAAGTCACAAGAACAACATTAAAAAGAATTCAGATACATAGCAGTCCTATTAGAATTATGTAGAAAATATCTAGGAAAATATCTAGGAATTTACAGAGGAAATATATCGGGTGATATTGCTCGCCGAGTTAAACAATTTTTACCGAAAAATTAAGGTAAAATGCCTCTCATTTCAAGGATCAACAATGAATTAATTTGCCCTTTTGCGTCAATACTATCTGTTTTCAAACAGTAGTAATTGTTAATTATTAATTATTAATTATTAATTATTAATTGTTGAACTACTTTTTCACTCCTTTATCTCAAAACTTCTGTGGTGATATTTTGATTATATTGTAGAAGTTAATGATCAAAACGGATAGACATGATGCAAATTTATCTAGACTATAGTGCTACAACACCAACAAGGCCAGAAGCGATCGCTGCTATGCAACAAGCTTTTACCCAACAGTGGGGCAACCCATCTAGCTTACATACATGGGGCCAGAGGTCGGCAACATTAGTTGAGAGGGCAAGAATAAAAGTAGCTAATTTGATCAATACAGTGCCAGAGTCAATTATTTTTACTTCTGGGGGGACTGAAGCTGATAATATGGCAATCATGGGTGTGGCAAACTGCTATGAAAAACCTCAACATATAATTATTTCTAGTGTAGAACATTCTGCAATTTCACAACCAGCAAGAATGTTAGAAAATTGGGGTTGGCAAGTGACAAGATTACCTGTTGATCGCCAAGGAAGGGTAGATCCAGAAAAACTACAAGCAGCATTACAACCAAATACAGTTTTAGTATCAATAATTTATGGTCAAAGTGAAGTAGGGACTCTCCAACCTATTGAGGAATTAGGTAATATTTGTCGTTCTCATAAGGTTTTATTTCATACTGATGCCGTTCAGGTGGCAGGACGTTTACCAATAAATGTACAAAAACTGCCAGTAGATTTATTATCTTTATCAAGTCATAAAATTTATGGTCCTCAAGGTGCAGGTGCACTTTATATTAGAGAGGGTGTAGAGCTAGTACCGATATTAACTGGTGGTGGCCAGGAGTTGAAATTACGTTCTGGTACTCAGGCCGTAGCAGCGATCGCTGGTTTTGGGGTGGCAGCAGCATTAGCTAATGAGGAAATGACGACAGAAACATTAAGGTTAATAAGATTGCGCGATCGCTTATTTGAACAGATGGCACAAACTCCTTATGTAATTTCTACTGGGGATCGATGGCACAGACTACCTCATCATGTTAGCTTCTGCATTGTTCCCCCAGAAGTTGAAAGAGGTGAAACGGAAGATAAAATTACAGGTAAAACTTTGGTGCGACAGTTAAACTTGGCTGGAATTGGTATTAGTGCTGGTTCAGCTTGTCATAGTGGAAAGGTAACTCCAAGTCCAATATTACTAGCAATGGGGTATACAGAAGAAGCTGCTATTAGAGGTATTCGTTTAACATTGGGACGAGAAACAACGGAAGCAGATATTGATTGGACAGCAATGGTACTGAAACAAATTTTGGAAAGACTAATGCCGAGGACACTAGCCATTGTGAATTGACATACTCCCGACGTTGCGCTTGAGCTACAACACGGAATTCTTCAACCCGCAAAGGAGTTGCAGTTTATACAGAGGTGATGTCCTCCCCCTGTCTCCCTCAGTATACCATGTTCTGGCTCTCCCTTATGGCGCTGAATCAAATATTACAGCGTGGGACTTCCCACCAGGAAAATTAAAAATCAATATAGCATTTCAGGAGTCAGTCCTCAGGAGCCAGTTCTCAGGAGGAAAGAAGAAGGACCAAGAGAAGAAAGTTTTTTATCGCTAATTAAACGGACATGATATGAAGTATAAATTACAAATTATTTTGTCTTCCTTTCTATCTGTAGGTAAGGAATTAAGAACTGTATATTGTTATTACTTTCTTAAAAGTAAAAGTAGTACAAATTTAAACTATATTAATTATTCCCAATATGATTTGTTTAAAGGGAGTATTTAGTTTTTCATAACTTTTGTTATTTTGAAGCTTAGTATTAATGTTAAAAAAATACTATTACTTAATATCAAGCACATTAGTCAAAAAAAGTAGTAATTATCTTTTTGTTTCTGAGTTTAATACCCCGCCGTCTACAGGGTATTTACAATTGGTTTGGGTTTGAGTCCCCATTCACTTTTTCCTCCTTCCTTCTTCCTTTTTCCTTTTTCCTTTTTCCTTATTAAACAAGTATAAAAATATTATATAATTTGAATGTTAATTTTCAGTTTGAACTAAGATTAACAAAGAAAATATACCAATAAGTCTATAGTCTCAAACATCGGAGAAAAAAATTGAAAAATCAACAACAAAGTTTACAAACAGTAATATTAGCAACCGTGTCATCATTAATATTGCTAATTGGCTTCAATTCCTTTGTCATTATTAATCCTGGTCAAGCTGGTGTTATTAGTATTTTAGGTAAAGCTAGAGATGGTGCTCTCTTAGAAGGTATTCACTTTAAACCTCCCTTGGTTTCTCAAGTTGATATCTATGATGTGACTGTACAAAAGTTTGAAGTTCCAGCCCAAAGTTCTACAAAAGATTTACAACAATTATCAGCAAGTTTTGCAATTAACTTCCGCTTAGACCCTATGTTAGTAGTAAAAATCAGAAGAGAACAAGGAACTCTACAAAATTTAGTTGCTAAAGTAATTGCACCACAAACTCAAGAATCTTTTAAAATTGCTGCAGCTAGAAGAACTGTTGAAGAAGCTATTACTCAAAGGGAAGAATTGAAAGCAGATTTTGATAATGCTTTAGGTTCTCGTTTAGATAAATATGGCATTATTGTGTTAGATACTAGCGTAATTGATTTAACATTTTCTCCTGAATTTGCTAAAGCAGTTGAAGAGAAGCAAATTGCTGAACAAAAAGCACAACGAGCAGTATATATTGCTGAAGAAGCAGAACAAGAAGCTCAGGCATATATTAACCGTGCAAAGGGTAAAGCAGAGGCTCAAAAACTATTAGCTGAAACACTAAAAGCACAAGGTGGTGAGTTGGTTTTACAAAAAGAAGCGATCGAAGCTTGGAAAGCAGGTGGTTCTCAAATGCCTAAAGTTTTAATTATGGGAAATGAAAAATCTCAAAAACCTCCTTTTATTTTCAATCTTGATAATTTGGATGAAAATCAATAAATCATTTTGAAGAAGGAAGAGGGAAGAAGGAAGAGGGAAGAGGGGGGAAGGCTATTGAGCAAAAAAACCTAAATTTCCTGTAGATACAGCATATAGCGCTGTGCGCAGGCAACAGGCAACAGGCAACAGGCAACAGGCAACAGGCAACAGGAGGAATAAAAGACCGATAGTATAAGACTTTTAGCTATTGGAAAGTTCTTGTAATTTGTAAATATGCCAGCGCACATTGCTATATTTCAGTCAAATGATGTACAAGGTAAATGGTGAAAATCTTGTAGTGCGGGCATCTTGCCCGCTATGGGTGTACTTCATAGAGTTGCAAAGTGCTGTATTCACCCTTGACTTTACACAAACGATACCAACGGACATGATATAATTTGATATTATGCTTTAGCCCGCCATTATAGATATTTTATGGGCTAAAGCCTAACTACAAACAAAAACTTTAAATGACAATTACTCAACTAAAATTTGAGAATCAGATGAAGTTTCTTCTGCTGGAGTTGGTGAAGCTGTTGCCTCTGTTTCTGGAATCACAATTTGCTTTTTAGGCTTTTTAGAAGGTTTATCAAGTTCCTCCAGTGGGGTTGAAATGGGGAATGATTTTTTTATCTGCTTCTTGGAAGGTTTATTGAGCTGTAGACCAGAAGGTGACTCAGTTGCTTCCGGTTCTTGTGTGGGTGCGGGTGACTCAGTTGCTTCCGGTTCTGAACTAGGAATAACTTTAGGTATGGGGTTAACTAAATTAATATCTAGCTTGTAGTCAGTACCAGGTAAACCAGGTAAGGGGGTGAGAGTTATTTTGTAGTCGCCATCATTGGATAGAGTTCCTTTCCAGATAGATACTTTCTCAGAAATTCCATCTACTGGTTCACCATCTACTCCTGCTAAACTCATTAATACTCCTTCTCCTGTTACTAATAAATTCAAATTTTGCCCAAGACTCCCAGAAATTATATAGTCAATACTTTCATTCTCCTTCAGGCGACCTTCAATAGATATAGGTTCTCCTGGGGATATATTCAAACGTTCTTGTGAAGTAATTGATGGGGATGGAATTATTACAGGAGCAGGAGTCTCCGGAATAGGAGTAGAAGTAGGTAATGGTGTAATTGTTATTTCTGGTGTTGCAGATGGTACAGGAACAACAGGTAATGGTGATGGCAAATTAGGTGATGGTATTGATGTAGTTGTTGGAGATGGGGATGAAGTGGGTATTGGTGATGATGGAGGAGGGGGGAGGGTCGGTACTGGTATCGGATTCATTTTCGTTGGTTGCTGAAGTTCAGGTTCTTGTTGTCTGCGCTTGAGGAAAAAATTAACTGCACTCCAAGATGCTACGCCAGATAAAACAACTAATACTGCTACTAATGCAGTTGCAACCCACTGGTGATTATTAAAAAAGCTATCGTTGTTATTGGGGTTAAGGTTTTGATTTGGAGTTGCTCCTATTGTTGGTTGCTGGGAAGGGGAAGGATTATTTTGTTCTTGGTTGATAGTAGGTAGTTGCTGAGATTTGATATGGGGTAATCTTTCCAAAGCTTGCTCTACTTCAGTAACAGACTGATAGCGATCGCCTGGTTGATGACTTAACATTCTATTGATAATTTCAGCTAACCCTGGACTAACTGCTACCCACCGTTGCCAATTCCAAGTTAATGTACTTTGATCGATTAATTGTTGGGGTTCTTTTCCCGTCAATAGTACAACTACTGTAACTGCCAAAGCATATAGATCGCTATTTGCTGTTGCTGTTCCCAGTTGAATTTGTTCCCAGGGAGCGTAGCCAAATTTTCCTACATTTGTCAAGGGTGCTGCTAAGTGGGAAGATTGAATTTTTGTTACGAGTTCTTTAACTACTCCGAAGTCTATTAATACTGGCATTTGATCGCTTTCTCGCCTAATGATATTGTCGGGGGATATGTCTCGGTGAATTATATTAAAACTGTGAATATGAGCTAAGATGGGTAAAATTTGTTGTAAAAAGGTTAGCACTTCTGCTTCTGAGAACAAACTATTTGTTATTTGACGCTCTTGCAATATGTTGCGATAGGTTTTGCCATCGATATAATCTTGTAAAAGGAATAAACGTTGATTTTCTTCAAAAGTGGCTCGAAATTTGGGAATTTGGGGATGTTGAATTTGATAGAGAATAGCTGCTTCGCGAGAAAATAGTTCTTGAGATTTAGTTACTGCATAGGTATTTGTCTGTAGAGGAATAAATTCTTTGAGAGCGCAACGCTCGTTAAAGCGACCTGTATCTTCAGCTAGATAGGTACGTCCAAAACCACCTTGACCGAGAATATTAATCAAGCGATAGCGGTTTTGTAAAATAGTTCCTACAGGAATTGGTGGTTGCATAATAATAAATTTAATTTAATAGGGAACAGGCAATAGATCACATCATTTCTCAAAAACTTTTCTACATTTTCTTGAGTGGGAGAGTGGGGGAATAGGGGAATAATAAACATAAGAATAATTAACACGAACTGACTAATAATTATCAAAAATATTTTTCTGCCTGTATTAATTATTTAATAATTGAAGTATCGCCTAAGTATAGTATGACTTTTAGTAATTGGTATAATTGAAATGTGTTTTAGTTTAATATTTTTTGTATGAATAAATAAATTTAGCGATCGATTTCGAGAGAAAACCAGAGTAATTTTTTCAGATATTTATGATTTATTTCTCCCGATCAATTATCTCTATTATCTTTTTCTTTTGGGTTTAATATCCCACACCTCATAAGCGGTGTTTACAATTGGTTAGAGTTATCAAACACGAAGTGGTAGGTTGTTGACTATCCCCACCCACTTTCTCCTTTTCAAACATAGAAAAAATTACTCTTACTTGATCTTATCCAATAGTAGTTGACACTCCTGTTCTCCAAAACACTTGATTTATGAATTATCTGTAGATGCCTACATCTACAAATTACTCTATTATTAATAGATTAAAAGTGCTAATACTTGTGGGAAATTAGTAATCCATTTAATTAGTATTTTAGCTGTTGATAATAGAGTTTAATTTGAGGAAAAGAATGAAGATACTGCATCAAATCATATTCCCTTCCCATGTTGTTAAGGCCATTAAAAATGGCAAGATTTATGACCTTAACTATAGTATTGAGGTGAGCTTAATTTTTAACTATGAATTAAGCCTAGCCTTAACTGCCTCCTGTACTTTCTTTCCATCAGCTTTACCCTTCAACTTTTGCATGGCCGGACCCATCACCTTACCCATATCTTTCGGAGAATTTGCCCCTACCTGAGCAATAATTTCATCAACAACCTGAGCAATATCCTCATCAGATAATTGTTTTGGCAGATATTCTTCAAGAATGGCCAACTCTGCGGCCTCTCCATCTGCTAGTTCCTGACGACCTGCTTTAGTATATTGCTCTATGGAATCCCGGCGTTGTTTAGCCAATCTTGTTAATATATCCATTTCTTGAGCTTCTGTAAGAGAATCCTTTCCTGCTGCCCTAGCATTGGCTTCTTCTTCTAGAATTACTTTTTTAATGCTACGAACTGTTTCCAGACGAACCTTATCTTTGGCCTTCATCGCCACTTTAATATCTTCTGTAATTCTGTCCTTTAAACTCATAATCTCACTCCGGATACCAATTCACTCTAAAGTCATTTTACAAGCTATATTAATACTCTGTTAAGCTTTTTAGTCAAACATATATTGCTTTTGACTTTGGAACTGTGACTTTTGACTTAAGAAGTTAGTATTTATCAGAAAAATTGAATTTACTTAAGAGATTTTACGTTTTTTAAAGACCTCTGTAATTTTCTTAGTAAATATTCAACATTCATCTGACTTAACCTAGCAAATATTCTTGGTATATTACTAAAAAAAACGATCTTTCTATCAATAAAAATACGGAAGAATATTTTTAGTTTGAGATGATAAGATTGCAATGAATAAAGGTGCTGCGAGGGCTTGCTGTGATCCGTGCTACTTTACCAATTCAGGCTCCTGTGCCTGCCACTACTAACGATCATAATAGATTGAGGCTTTTCTCTGGATCTGCTAACGTTCCTTTGGCTACGGAAGTAGCTAGATATCTGGGTTTAGATTTAGGCCCAATGGTGCGTAAACGTTTTGCAGATGGAGAATTATATGTTCAAATTCAGGAATCAATTCGAGGCTGTGATGTTTATCTAATTCAGCCTAGTTGTCGTCCAGTTAATGACAACTTGATGGAAATGTTAATTATGGTAGATGCTTGTCGTCGTGCTTCTGCCAGACAAGTGACTGCAGTTATTCCTTACTATGGTTATGCTAGGGCAGACCGTAAAACTGCTGGTCGAGAATCAATTACTGCAAAATTAGTGGCCAATTTGATGACTGAGGCTGGTGCTAATCGTATTCTAGCAATGGATTTGCATTCTGCCCAGATTCAGGGTTATTTTGATATTCCGTTCGATCATGTTTATGGTTTACCGGTAATTTTAGATTACTTAGTAAGTAAGAATTTATCTGATATTGTTGTTGTTTCTCCGGATGTGGGTGGGGTGGCGAGAGCTAGAGCTTTTGCGAAAAAGTTAAATGATGCCCCATTAGCAATTATTGATAAGCGTCGCCAAGCTCACAATGTGGCAGAGGTATTAAATGTCATTGGTGATGTTAAGGGAAAAACTGCTGTTTTGGTAGATGACATGATTGATACGGGTGGTACCATTTCTGAAGGGGGACGACTTTTGCGCGAAAAAGGGGCGCGACAAGTTTATGCTTGTGCTACTCATGCAGTATTTTCACCACCAGCGGTTGAGCGTCTTTCTAGTGGGGTATTTGAAGAGGTAATTGTTACTAATACTATTCCATTCTTGGAGGAACATAGTTTTCCTCAGTTGACTGTTCTTTCAGTGGCAAATTTATTGGGTGAGACTATTTGGCGCATTCACGAGGATACTTCAGTTAGTAGTATGTTTCGATAAAATTTGTTGCTCTGATATGCTAGCTCGCACTTTCCTCAATATTTTGGGGAGGGAAGAATTTTGGAAATTTAATCTTCACGAAAAATTAATAAAAAGAAAATTTTTGTGAAATCGATCGGGAGCTGGATATTTGGAAAGTTAGTCCTTTTTTACTGTCGAGGGTTAGACCCACAAGGGTCTACCTACTTCAGTTAATTATAATAAGGAAGAAGGAAGAAGGAAGAATCTGGCTTTGTCTTAGTTTTAAGCTTTTGACCTGTCCTAACCTTTGCTTCCACTACTATAGAAGCCATTTGGGATCTATTTAACAAATTACAAGTCCAATACCCATCTGGGTTTTATGATTCTGGCAGTCATTTTTCACAATTTTTCGGTTTCCTGAACCCTTATAGTTTTTAGACTCCTTAAAACGGCTTTCCTGAAACTTTTGTATTTCCAGAAAAGATACGATCAGGGGTTCTATAACAGTAGGGTCTATTCTATGCTCTGCTGTTATTATCTTTGTTATTTTGAGTTTAATACCCCACTGTCTACACGGTGTTGACAATTGGTTGGGGTTTGTAGACACGGAGTGGTGTGTTGAAGACTATTCCCATCCATTTTTTCTTCCTTGTTCCTTCTTCCCTCTTCCTTCTTCCTTATGCTTAGAAAATGCTATATTACTTCTTTCTTCCTGATTAAAACTATTGAGGTAATTATATGGCAACTATCGAATCTCAAGACATGACTCTAGAAAAGTTATTTGATGAGTTTTATGTCATTCCTGATTATCAGCGTGAATATGTTTGGGAGGAAAAAGAAGTAA
The DNA here is from genome assembly GCF_010672525.1 of Okeania sp. SIO2B3. Lineage (GTDB taxonomy): Bacteria > Cyanobacteriota > Cyanobacteriia > Cyanobacteriales > Microcoleaceae > Okeania. The sequence continues at coordinate 166,862 of NZ_JAAHGH010000010.1, forward strand.
ATGAATTTATTCAAGATATATATGAAGAATTTTCTGAGCAAAATCAAAACTCTTATTCTGAGTATTTTATTGGCAGTATAATTGTTTGTAGTCGTGGGGATAATTTGTATGAAGTAATTGATGGGCAGCAACGGATGACTACTGCTTATTTAGTTCTCTGTGCAATTCGAGATTATCTATTAACTATTAATTCAAATGAACGTATTGAAGCATTAAAAAATAAGATTGCTTCTCTATATACAGATGATTGGGGTAATGACCAGTTTAAGCATAGGGTAGAACTGCAATATGAAGAAAGTAGGGGAATATTAGAAAATATTGCTATGCAAACAGATTTAGACCAAATATCTCCTACTCGTTCTGTTAAACATATTCAAAATGCTTATGCTGAAATTAGAAAGTTTCTTTCTCTTAAATTTGAATTAGATGAAGTTGCTATTTCTCATCTCAAAAAATTTTATGTCTATTTTCTCAAAAATGTTAAATTAATTCGTGTAAAAACTGCTAGTGTTGCTCATGCTTTGAAAATCTATTCAACTTTAAATCATCGTGGTTTACCCCTAGATGATATGGATTTACTCAAAAATTTGATTTTTGCTAAAGCCAAACAAACAGACTATGAAAAAATCAAAGTAAAATGGAAAAAAATGATAGATTTACTCTATCATTCTCAGGAAAGACCGATGCGTTTTTTGCGTTATTTTATTTTGGCAAGATATGCAGAAGATGGAAATTATATTGCAGAAAAAGAAGTCTATGATTGGTTTCTCAAAAATGAATCTAGATGTGGATATCATACTGAACCTATTCTATTTGTGAATGATTTACTAGCCTCGACAGAAGCTTATGTAGCATTTTTGTCAGGTAATAATATTGATGAAACAGTAAATCGTTATTTGGCAAATATTCGTTGTCTCAGTGTTAATGTTAGACAACATTTAATCTTACTTTTAGCTGCTTATCAATTGCCTCAATATTGTTTTATTGAATTATGTCGGCAGGTAGAAAATTTATTATTTGTGGCAATGTTGACTAGCGATCGCAATCAAAAAGCTTTCGATGGCATGATTCTTAAGTGGGCTAGTGAATTACGTCAAATCACATCAACAGAAGAATTTAATCAATTTATTACTAGCCAAATTATTTCTAGTAAACTGTTAGTGGCAGATAAATTTGAGAAAGCATTTCATAAACTTAATAAGTCATCATTTCAGCCTTATCAAATTAAATATATTTTAGCAAAATTAACACAATACATAGATGAAACTGCTTGGGGTGATGGGGGAGGAATTGATGATTTAAGCAATTATCTTTTGAAATTAGATGTAGAACAAATTTTACCAGAATATCCTACTAAAAAAATAATTTCATCTTTCGATAAACCTCGTGAAATAGAAAGTTATAGTAAACTTTTAGGCAATCTGACTTTGTTAGAAAGTTCGATTAAATCTGCTATTACTAATGTGAGTTTTACGGAAAAAAAATTAGGTTATACTAAGTCAAGATTTCTATTAACTAGAACTATTGCTGAAAAAATTTCTGTTGGTAATAACACAACTATTGACTTAGCAGTAAAAGATTTAAAAACCTTTATTAAATGGGATTCCCACGCCATTGAAACTCGACAAGAAATATTGACTCAATTAGCTAAAAAAGTGTGGGATATTCCTGAGTAGTGGAGTATTGCCAAATCAAATAAGGTTTGATCGAAAATATTGGTTTAATTATCTACTCAGCTATTACATAACCCGTGTAATACCAAGCGTGAAAAAAGAATGTTACGAATAGTAATACCAAGCGTGATAAATGTTTGTTACAAATGGTAGGGACGTTGCATAAGGGCGTCCGTACGAAAGAAGGAAGAGGGAAGAAGGAAGAAGGAGTAAATATTGAAAAAAATGGAAAAACGACAAAGATAACTATCTAAAATGAACTGGAGCAGCTATTTTTAAGCATATCCGATCAATATAGCGCGAGAATTAATCAGCAAGCCCTAATTAATAATTCCTTCTCAGGTTAAAGGAGTACACCTTGGCAGTAAATTTCAATTCTCTCTCAATTTTTCAATTGCTTTGACCTCCTACTATCATAAATAGCTGAAGTCCGCAGTTCCGACCATAAGAGGCTAGCTAATGGCTGTTTGCGCAGCATTCCGCAGGAAATGCTTACATTTAAACTGATAATAATATCCTCTTTTGGTATTCCCATATCGGTCAAATCTTGAGCTAGATCGACTTCTGTTTAATGATTATTGAACTTGTGCCAAAATCCAAGTAACTATATACCAAGAGTGCTCATTTTTCATTGCTAATTGATATATTGGATTATCTGGATCTTCGGGAATTTTATGACCTCTAAAACCCATTTGAATATAAGACCATACTTCTTGATTACCCCAACCATTAACTTCAACTATTTTAAGATTGTGGGATTCACTCATTAACGCCAAAGCTTTAGGAGTAAATCTCCAGTAATCATCGAAATTTTTTCCACCATGTATTGGGTTGATAAAGCAAGTTGTATGACATATATATCCTCCTTGTTTAACAACTCGAATACTTTCTTCAAAAGCCTTGTAAGGATTTTCAGCAACATGCTCTAAAACTTGGTCTGAAACGCAAAAATCAAAAAAATTATCTTCATAATTTAGATTGGTTAGATTACAGTCTGGATAACTACTGTTATAAACTTCCGCTTGTTTTAACCCTAAAATTCTTGCCAAATTAGCACTGTTAGATACGGCCAAAATTTTTTTAGTCTTGTCATCTTCATTAGTCAATAAGTTTTCTAATCTTTTATACATATATAGTCGTGTAACATGATATCTTTTTTTTCCTTTCTTTGAGTTCAAACAAAAAATAATTAAGTCTTTTGTTAAACTGTTATTTAGCGTGGAATTAAACATTTTTTTTCAAAATATTAGCCGAATTACCGTGAGCAATTTAAGTATGTTTGTAGCCAGAATAAATTATAACATTGAATAAATAATAATTAGGGCTAGCCGAATAAAATTGTAATCAATACCTGTAAAGGCTTCCAGGGTTTTTGATTATGAAAAAGTGCAAGGTTTTTGGCTCTTGTAGTCTCAAAATGCTAATATTTTGCCCCTGACAATGCCGAAAATTTTGCCGTAGCAGATAGTCTAAACTGTTGCCTTTCGGAGCTGTTCCCTGTTGCCGATCATCACCATCAGACTTTTGAGCGCAAACCCTAATTAGGACCGAGTTTCATTGTTCAGGACTTACGGAACGAAACTAATTTTAGTCGGAATACCTGAATAAATAACCAAATCATACACCATATATAGCGGTACTGTGTAATTCCTGATGATTATTACAAATAAATTTTTAATACTTCTTCTGTTTTTCAAATTTCAAGTTGGCCTGCCCCAACCCAGCCTGGCTTTTCTCTCACCCACATCTATTGAACAGCCTTAAAACCTCTTTTTTCAGAATCATCGACCTTTGGGAAACCCAAAGCCAGGCCAGGTCTAATTGCACTCCATATTTAACACTTAATTTTCAGAGGTAATAATTGGTATTAATAATACTAATACCAATTTTATGTGAGGCTGTATAGAATTTAGTTGTTAGGTGTTAGGTATTGGGTAGCGCTGTGGCACATAATTATGAAATTTATTAACAAGTCTTTCTTTAATGTACAGGCAACACCTGATTAAAATATTGTTCTATGCAACTTTATATTAATTTGGTATAAAAGAATCTAAAAAAGCTTTAGCCTCTGGAAAGTCTAAATTTCCATCTTCAGCAACTACTTGTAAACTATATAATGTTGGTCCGCTAGGGTCGATAAATATTCTTAAAAGTAATCTCAAATTAGGCTTTACTTTTGACTGTAAAATAATTTCTCTACCTGGAAATTCTTGATAACTAATCTTTTTTTCACTAATTATTATCGAGTTAGAATTAGTTGCTGCTCCATCTCGCGCTCCGTCTAATCCTTTTTCAACATTATATTCACTAGAATCAACTGGATATTTGATGCTAGAGACAGAAAAAAATCGTTGTTTTTCTGGATATTGATAGAAAACTAATAAGGCATTAAGTTTTCCCAAAGAAGTATCAACAGATAAGTTTTCTTCTTCTGGTTGACCAGGGAAAAAAACTGTATAAGTATCATCTTTAGCTGTATATTTATACCAGTTATTAGCAAGATAAATAGTATTAGTATCTGTAAATTCCGATGAATATTTTGGTGGTGGATATATAACTGCTATTGCATTGAAATTTGATGTAAAAGATAGAATTGTAGCTATACTATAAAATATAACAATTAAAAATGATTTCATAATATTAAGCTTAACTGTTTTATATCATTTTTCCCCTCCGGGGGAGCTACGAATTGCGGACGGGTCATTTCAGTTATCAGTTATCAGTACCTCTAGTTAAAGTCAGAGACTTGAAATATTGAACTTTATTTTCTCTTAGTCGATTGGATATGGCGAGGAAACCTCGCCATCCCTCGACCGCTTTTTCATCCCCTTCTAGAGCGGTAGCTCGCGGCGCAGCCAAGGGGAGGATATTGAGCTTATTTTTTGGTCAGTTATAATAGAATTTAAGGACTTTGGGTACCGACAGTACCAAAGAGATACTGAAATTATCAATACTATTCTCCTTGATCAAAATCATAAGGGTCGCGCAACCCCACCGGGAAGTGGCGAAATATTTTTGGAGCGAAGCTCAAATTCCCTACTTCCCCTCCACGGTCGGGACGGGGGTGGGTTGGGCCCGCGGGTGGGTTAACTTCTGACTGAAATGAAGTGTGTCTTACATTCTGGAGGGGCTGTGTGCGGAATTACTTCCGCACAGTAGGTGCCCCGTAGGAGACCTCAGAATTACACACTCGCTTCTGACTTTTGACTTTGTTAATTCCTATGCTTTCCTCCTGACTCCTCACACCTAACTCCTGACTCCTGACTCCTGACTCCTCACACCTAAACTTTAGCTTGAATTTCTCTCAACTTCTCCCCTACTTCACCACTACTTAATAAACTTTCCGCCTTAGATAAGCCTTCCTTAATATCAGAGCAAACTCCACAACGCCATAAATAAAAACCTCCATTCCAAATAGCTGCTGACATTAACTGACTCACCTTACCCTGCAAAACTTCTTGCATTTGCTGTACTAACTCCGTAGTTGAGCCTAATGACACCTCCTTTCCTCCACAACCATAGTCACTCGGATGCAACAAGAGACGTTCAAAAGTGGCAGAGTTGTCAGATGGCATCGATACCCCAATAATAGCTGTCCGGTCGCGAGGCAAGTCACAACTTCCTTCTAATCCCTTGACTGTTGTATAATTTTTCACACCTTGTAATTCCAATGCTCCTCGAAACATACCTTCTGTAGGAGGATGAACATATCCGGCAGCCAGATGAACTTCTCCTGCAAAGGGGGCCCAAATTAATTCCATTGTTGCTAGAGGCGGTCGTTTACCAATATCTCGACGATATTCTACTAAAGCATCTGCCTGAGAAAAATGTGTTGGTAAATAAACAAAGCCTAAACCAGTCTGCTCAAATACTTGTTGCACCTGTGGCAGGGATAGTTTTTCCCATTCAACCCCTAACCCTTGCCAAATATCAATAAAAGGTACTCCTTCTTTTGTCGGCATCCGCGCTCCACCGTGCATCACAACAAACACCCCTGCTGTTGCTAAAATTAAAGCTGTGAGTGGGGTAACAGGTGCAGTGCGCGATCGCCCATCATAAGGACAACCTAATACTGTCACTACACCCATCGATGGTTGACTTTGCAATTTTGGCCCCAATTCGTAATAACTATCTAACATTCCTGCCAACTCATCTCCAGTAGGCCGTTTAATGCGTTGAGCAATAAAAAAAGCACCGATCTGGACTGGTTTTGCTTCTTTCAACAACATCATCCGCATTGCTACTGCTGCCTCTTGGCGGGTTAAATTTTTCCCTGTATGGGGGCCACTGCCAATAGTTTTGAGTAATTCTCGAAAGCGATCGCTCATCTAATTTATCTGCTCCATAAAACTGATATAAAACGTTATATAGCCACATTTTAATGTTTACTTCCTGCTTTGCTGACGCAACGCTGCGCGAACAACTGAGGCCGTCGGCGGTTACTCATCCACAAGCATTCACGGGTCTTGCCCGACCGCATCTCTTAAATTAATTGAGGCATTCCAGTCTCGGTCTATTGATATACCACATTCTGGGCAGTCATAAGTTCTGACATTCAAAGGCATATCCTGTACATGACCACAATTAGAGCAAGTTTTTGATGATGGAAAAAATCTGTCTACTACTACTAATTCACAGCCGTACCATTGACACTTGTATTCTAGCTGTCTTCTAAATTCATAAAATCCTTGGTCGGCTATTGACTTAGCTAGCTTATGGTTGGCTAACATTCCACTCACATTTAAATCCTCAATGACTACAGTGCCGTGGTTCTTGGCTAAGTATGTTGTTAGTTTGTTGAGTGCATCTTTGCGGATGTTAGCTACTCGTCCATGCTGTCTGGCTTCTAATTACAGCTTTGTACCAGTTGTTTTAGTGTTTAACTTTTCTACTAAGTTGTCGTTGTAACTTAGCTAGTTTCTTTTGCGCTTTATGGTAAGGTCTAATACTAGAAAAGACCTTGCCATTGCTTAGAGTTGCTAAGGTTTTTACCCCTAAATCTACACCTATAACATCAGTTTTTTTTGGTTTTGTGTTTGGATGAAACTCAAAACCTAAACTAAGATACCACTCACCTGCCTGTCTACTAATAGTAATTTTTTTAGTTGTTGCCTCTATAGGTTCATAAGTTTTGACAATACCAATAAAAGGTAATTTGTGACTCCATCCGTTTAATTCTATTGGTTTTCCACAATTATCAATTGTGTTTGCGTAGCATTCCGTAGGAAAGGCATCATGTTTACCTTTCTTCTTAAATCTAGGATGTTTACCTATACCCTTAAAGAAGCGTTTAAATGCTGCATCCAAATGCCTAAAAGAATACTGATAAACTCTAGACGACAAGTTTTTCATCCAGGGATAAAGAGGCTTTGTGTGGTTGGTAAAAACTTCTCTTAGTTTACTAGCATTAGGCTTGTACCCATCAATATAAGCTTGATTCCACAAACTTAACCCCCAGTTATAACACCATCTGCTATAACCTGCGTGTTGAGCCAAGAGCGTTTTCTGTTTGTTATTAAGTTTGAGCTTGGTTCTGATGGATTTCATGTATGCGTATTGGCTGTCTGTCTAATAAATAGGGCTGTTTTTTAAGTTACTATATCGTTATTCTTTGATTAAGTCAATGCTCTCTGGTTAATTAGCTATTTGTTTTGTTGTTGTGGTTGTTTGATTAATTTGCTGTGGAATTAATTCTTTTACTAGCTCCCAGAAATATTCTATTGGAGGAATTTGTATCCGGTCGCTAGTTGTTACTACCACCACCTCACGACTCCAAACCGAATCTTTTATTGATGATACCTTAGAAGTAGTCGGAGTTACCCCTATTGTTTTTATGGCAAGGGTGGGGTCGAGTTTAACATCTATTAAAGCTGAATGAGGTAACAAAGCAATTAAGTTTCCTTGTCGTACTACTCCTCGGAAAGCATCGAGGGTATTTAGTTCTAATGCTGCATTGAGTTTTGCCCCTAGTCGCTCAAATTGCTCTTTAACTAATCTTTGCATTCCGTAGCCATCTTTGAAGACTACTTGAGGATACCGGATAAGTTCGCTCCAGGGAATTTGGTCGTATTTTGTCAGGGGATGGTTAGCTGCCATTAATATTTCTATCGGTTCTGTGTAGAGAACATCTACTAGCATTTCTGGACTGGCAGTAAATAAGCGGTTATTCATTACTATTGCTATATCTACTAGACCGTCTTTGAGAACCTTCAAGGTGCGATCGCTTCCTAGAGCAGTTACCCGCAATTTTACTTCTGGATAGTGACGACAAAATCTTTGCAAAACTGGGGGTAGATAAGCAGCACAAACAGAGTGAATAGCTGCAACACAAAGTTCTGGTTGTTTTCCAGCAAGCATTTCTGCTATTTCTTGGGTAGCAGTTTCCCAGGCTTGACAAATTTTCTTAGCGTAAGGCCATAAACATTCTCCTGCTAAAGTGAGTTTTGCTTGGGTGCTACGGTGGAATAGGGGAGTACCAACTTCATTTTCTAAAGCTTGCACTTGTCGGCTAACTGTTGATTGAGTGACGTTACATATTCGCCCTGCTTGTTGAAAGCTACCCGTTTCTGCAACACAAAGAAATGCCTGCAACTGCTCTAAGCGCATAGAATTTTGATTCAACTATTATTTACCAATCTTCTACGGTAGCAGATGGACCCTTTTCATTTAGTAGACTATGATACACCTTCAGGACTTACGCAAAGGCACTATTTATAGAGTCCATTAACTATTGTCCAATAGTTGTGAGCGCTATATATAGCATATTTGCGTAAGTCCTAACCTTATTAAAATGAATTAGGGTTTGCTGAAAAAATTGGTTGGTGAGGGTAGGATACGGGGACGCACCAGACGCGGGAACGGGTCGATTTGTGGAAGAACAGGCAATGGTTTCGGCCATTTTATGTGAAGAAATTTTCTTGAATTTCAGCAGAAAATTTCAGTAAATTGATGCCAATAAGAGCAAATAACTTAGGAGAGCAACTGAATATAAAAAGTTCCTAATATTCAATTCCGTAACGGTTTTAACCAGAGGTAATTATCCATTATTCATTATCAATTAATGAAATGCAACGTCCCTACTGCTCACTATTCTATGAATATAGCAATATTTTATGAAATTGGTATAACTACAAGTTTTTCTTTTGTTTGTAGAATAATGATACTTTTTATTCCTATTATATTAGGATAACTTAAAAAAATAATGCTTGTGGATCTATCTCTCTATTCAAATTCCTGCATATAGATGAAATTAGCATTTTGTGGCACAATAAATTTATATACTTGAGTTTAATAGGAGTTATTAATGGTATTTTATTGCTTAAAAGCAAAAGGATTTTACGGGAAAATCATCAATTTTATAGGCTCTAAAATAGCTCAATCACAGCAGATAAAGATCTGCAATATTAAACAAAAATTAGTTTTATTGAAAATGAAAAATCACTCGATATTGATTGCTGGATTAACTATATTATCACCTATTTTTACCACCATTTCTGCCTCTGCTGCTGAAAATCTTATAATTTCTATTCCTGCTCTCGATATTACAGATCCAATCGTAGTTTCTTTGCCACCTTTTCAACTAAAAATACCAATTGAATCTATCGAAAGGTTTGCTAATGAAGGAGAATTTAGCAAAGAATTTACCTTTTATTCTGAGCTGCTCACAACAGAAGAAACAAAAGAAATACAGACAGTCCTGAAAAAACAAAAACAAGAACTAAGAGAACTTTTTCAAGAGCGTTTTGATGTTAATTCTACTATTGTAAACGCATTTATGGAAGAACCAGCAGGACAAGAAATTCTGAAAAGATTAGGTAAAATCCTGAAAACTGGAGAAAATAAAAATGGGAGTGAAGCTCTCCAAACAGCTATCCATTTAGCTCTTGCAGAACCAGATGGTTTGACTATTATTAATGTGTTGAAAAAATTTCCTGGAGATTTATTAATAGAACTTCAAGAAGGTATCAATTTAACTGAAGAATTAATCGAAAGATTTGTAGAAGAACGCTTAATTGTAATAGAGCTACAAAATCAAGCTCAAGAACGATTGCTAAGTGAGAATAAAGTTGATTTTAATAATTTTCCAGATTTAAGAAAAGCAGGAAATATAAAATGGGAAAAACAATCTATTACCTTTAGAAATCCTAATCGCGACCGCTCTTCTCCAGCAAATATTTATCTCCCAAAAAATTCAGGAAATAAATTAATTCCTGTGATAGTTATTTCCCATGGTTTAGGTTCAGACATTAATAGCTTTGCCTATCTTGCCGAACATTTAGTCTCTCATGGTTTTGCAGTAATAGTACCAGAACATATTGGTTCAAGTGCAGAAAAACTTGAAAATTTCTTTGCAGGTTTTAGCACACCTGTAGATGGAATGGAATTTATTGATCGCCCACTAGATATTAAATATTTACTAGATGAATTAGAGGCAAAAATAGACTCCGATCCAATTTGGCGAGGTCAGCTAAATTTTAAACAAGTGGGAATAGTAGGTCAATCTTTTGGCGGTTATACTGCTTTAAGTCTTGCGGGTGCTCCCCTAGACCTAGAAGAACTACGAAAAGAGTGCCAATCTGAAGATACTAAATTTATCTTTAATTTATCTCTATTATTACAGTGTCAAACGAGTAATTTACCAGCAGAAATAACTAACAATTTACGAGATGAACGTATCACAGCAGCTATTGTAATAAATCCAATTAGTAGTGGTGTATTTGGACCCCAAAAAATTAGTAAAATTGCAATACCTGTGATGATTATTGCTAGTACTAGAGATATTTTTGCCCCACCAATTCCAGAGCAAATTTATCCATTCATTAGTTTAACTACTACAGAAAAATATTTAGTTATTAGTGAACCAGCAACTCATTTTTCGTTTATTGCTGTAGAAGAAGAGGAAGTTTCTCTAGAACTACCAATGAAATTAGTTGGTCCCGATCCTAATTTAGCTTATCCTTTTATGCAGGTACTAAATTTAGCATTTTTTCAAGCTTATCTGACCAATCAATCTCAATCTTTACCATATTTAAGTGGGTCTTATCTACAATATATTAATCAACAACCATTTACTTTTAGTGTATTAAAGTCTCTCACAGAAGAGGACTTACAAAAGGCGATAGAAAATTTTTCCAAACGATTAAGTAATATTAATTAAAGAAGCACATCAGTATTATTGCCTCGATCAAAAAAATCCTCCAGCAGCACCATCAACCTGTAGAATGTAGGCTCAAGAGCAATAAGGAGGAATCACTTTTTGGTCCCTCAAGTAATGCCTGAAGATACTTATATTATGGTATTATGGTTAATTAATATGACTTGATAGAATTTTGCATACTAACTATCTTATATCATTAGAATCTCTAGGAATTATTGACGGGAATAAAATTAACAAGAAGGCAAATTCTATGCTCAAAGAAAACAAAAAAGTTGAGTTAAATAAATCAAAAAGAGATTATAAAATAGAAGTCGTCGATCATGAATTTATTCTCAATCGTTGGGACGAGATTGATGCAATTTTATATAGAGTATTTGCAGATTCAGAGTTTAATGATAACTTTGTCAGGACTCGTCCAGCAGAACATACTTTAAAAAATCTTAGGGAACCTTATCAAGAAGGTATAAAGCATATTATTGCACTAGATTTAGATAATAATATTCTGGGAGCTTTTTTTGTTATTCCTACTTATAAACCAGAAGGAAAAGAAGATTGTGATTTAGGATGGATGTTTACTATCGAATTACACCCAAGATTCCGCCATGAAGTACTGAATGCTATTATTGATAAAGTTCATCAAGTAACTAAAAATGCTGGTTTTGCCAGAAGAATTACAGAAATGGGAACAGAAGCAGGAGCAAAGTTTTTATCTAAAAAACATGGTTATATTCACACTCCAACTCCGGAAAAGTTGAATAGATGGACTAAAGAATTAAATTAATTTACAGCAGTTTTTGAGTTGATGAGATATAAAGTTTTGGAACTTTAGGCAACTTAGTACAAAACTGTAATAACTATCTTAAAAAGGTAAGCATTTCCTAGGTCATGCTGCGCAAACAGCTATTAGTACTCAGCTATCAGCAATGTGAGTAATAGACATCTCCTCCAAAAGAGGGAACAGGGAACAGGGAACTAGGGAGAAATAATTGACAATTTATAGATAATAATTGATTTGATTTTTAATTTCCACGCCTATGTCTAATGAATAATTACTTCTAAGAGCTGATAGCTGATAGCTGACCACTGAATGCTTACTTAAAAAGTGCTGTAAACTAGCAAAAAATATAATTTTTTTCATAGGATAAATTGAACAAATGAACGATCAATACCAAGAACTTGCTAAATTTTATGATAAGTTTGTCCAACAAAATAGAAACTATTATGAAATTGCTACCGAACTTGCTCAAATCATAGGGGAAGTTAGAAATTTATTGGATATAGGAATAGGTACTGGTTTAATAGTAGAAAATTTACTCCAAATTGAACCTGCCTACAAAATAACTGGAATTGATACCAGTGAACCTTTATTAGAAGAAGCTCAAAAAAGATTAGGACAAAAAGTTGATTTATATTGTCAAAGTGTTTCTGAATTAGATATTGGTAAAAAATTTGATGTGGCTTATTCTCGTGGTGGTGCTTGGACGTTTGTTAATTATGAATCGGAAACAATGCTTGCTAGTCACATTTTTAGTTCTGAAGATATACAAAAAAGCTTTAATTGTGTTGCCAAACATCTTCAACCAGGAGGTCTACTAATAATTAGTTGTTCTAATGCTTATGGAGATAATTTAGTAGAATTGGATAATGATATTGTTCATAAAAGAATTGCTACTACTGAATTAATTGAAAATGAACGTTATGCTATTCTTGATTATCTTTTTTATCAAAATGAAAAATTATTAACGCAACAAACACTAAAACTCAAATTACTCAGTCATCAAACCTGTAGGATGATGTTATAAAAAGCAGGATTTATAGAAAAAAATATTAACCAAGAAAAATATTACACCTACTTAAAAATTTAAGCACAATATTTTTATAATAGCTAAAAAATACTATGAAAATTGGCTACATTAAACCCAGTTTCCCTAACGAAAAAAGAGTCGGTTTATTACCGCAACATTTGTCCTACTGTAGTCCAGAGGATGAACGCAGATTTGAAGAAGGTTATGGGGAAACTTTAGATATTCCTGATGCAGCTTATGGAGAAGGTGCTGGTTATTCTCGCGAAAGTCTATTTGCTTGGGCTGATATAATTTACTGCATTAAAGTTCCCCAACCCCAAGATTATCAATACTTTAGAGAGAATCAAACTCTTGTTGGTTGGATTCATCCCTTTGGTGCATCAGGAGGACATTTTCGAGAATACTGTGCTGAACCGAAAAATCTGCGACTATTTGATATTGGGAATGACATCTCTATCCGTATTACTCAAGGAAAAACAGAAACTCTGAATACTCCAAGAGATTTTTTAAAAGAAAATCACATATTCGCAGGTTATGCTTCAATGATGCAAGCCATTATGTTGCGAGGTGGAATTACCCAGAATGATCGAGTAGCAGTATTTGGCTCAGGAAATGTGGCTTATGGCGTCTTGAAATATTTGCTGAGTAAAGGAATTGAACCTATATTACGTCGCCGGAGTAATGTCGATTTAATGCGACAAGAATTTAAAGATTATGATATTTTTATCAATACAGTGGAAATTGCTCAAGGGGATGCACCCATTGTTACTTTTGAAATGCTTGATTCTATGAAATCTACAGGTTGGATTATTGATGCAGCAGCAGATACTGGCAGAGCAATTCAAGGTACTCGTGCAACTAAAATAGGAAATCCTATCTATCAAGACGATCAAGGTCATACTTTTTATGTGGTTGACAATTCTCCTTCTCTGCTGTATAGAGAAAGCAGTACAGGGATTAGTGAAGGTTATGCCAAACATTTTTGGAGCAGATCTATGAGTTATTGGTACAGTGATTCCTGTAAAGCAACAAGTAATTGAATTAAGAAAACAATAGATATATAATAAATCCAGTTGTTTCTACCGTAAGCATTCAGCTATTAGCTATAAAAGCAGAGAGTTTTATTAATATAGACTTTAAAGCCAGCTTTTAGGCGTAGTATAAATTATAATTCAATTTAGTAAAGCTTTTATCTAAAACTAAAAGCAATAACTGATGGCTGATAGCTGACGGCTGAGTGCTTACTATCAACAACCCATTGTGATTGTTGAAGGTTCGAGACAATATGTTTTTGATGAAACAGGTAAACCTTATTTAGAGACTTTTGTAGGAAATGAACGATCAATATCAAGGACTTGCTAAATTTTACGATCAGTGTGTCCCACAATATAGGAACTACGATCAAATTGCTACTCAACTTGCTCAAGTTATAGGGGAAGCTAGAGATTTATTAGATATAGGAATAGGCACTGGTTTAATAGTAGAAAATTTACTGGAAATTGAACCTAAATATAAAATAACTGGAATTGATACCAGTGAACCTTTATTAGAAGAAGCTCGACAAAGATTAGGAGGAAAAGTTGATTTATATTGTCAAAGTGTTTCTGAATTAGATGTTGGTAAAAAATTCGATGTTGCTTACTCTCGTGGTGGTGCTTGGACGTTTCTTAATTCTGAATCCGAAATAATGCTCGGTAGTCATATTTTTAGTTCTGAAGATATACAGAAAAGCTTTAATTGTGTTGCTAAACATCTTCAACCAGGAGGTCTACTAATAATTAGTTGTTCCAATGCTTATGGAAATAGTTTAGTAGAATTGGATCATGGTATTATTCATAAAAAAATTGCCACTACTGAATTAATTGAAAATGAACGTTATGCTCTTCTCAATTATCTTTTTTATCAAAATGAAAAGTTATTAGCGCAAGAAACAGTAAAACTTAAATTACTCAGTTATCAAACTTGTAAAATGATGCTTGAAAAAGCAGGGTTTATAGAAAAAGATATTAATCCAGGAAAATATTATACCTACCTAAAAAACACTTAAAAATTTCAGCACAATATTTTCATAATGACTCACAAAATACTTAGCTTAGACTGATTATGACAAAGCAATATTCTTTGGGATTCATTAGTCACTCTCAATTTCAGAAAGAGAAGCGATCGCCAATATGGTGGGAACATTTAACAACAGAAAAACAAAATCATCCCTTAATTAAGGAATACATTTTTGAACGAGAATTTGGCTCTCATACATTCCTAGAATCAGCAGATACTCATTTGATTCGATTAGGTTGTAAGGTCTTAGATAAAATTAGCCTACTTAACTTGAGTGATATAGTTGTTTCTCTCAAGCCAAAAGATGAATGGGAATATATGCGACCAGGGAGTACATTAATTGGCTGGTTTAATCATCTCCAGTCTCCTCCTGAAAATTTGACAAATATTACAAATATAAAGCTTTTAGAGCTTGAAAATCTAAATATCCAGGCTGAAGGAAGACAGCAAAAAATACTCTATAGGAATGCTTATGTTGCTGGCGAATGTGGGATAGCTCAAACACTTGCAGAGCTAGAAAAGCTCGATCCTTCTTCCCCTGCCATTGCTCAATCAGGACGACTAGCAGTAGTTCTCGGTTATGGTAATGTAGGTAAAGGTGCTACTGTGGAGTTACTTTCACAAGGTGTTGAAAGGGTTGTAGTTTTCTCTCAGCGTCAACCTGTTACCATTGAGAATAAGTTGGCAGGTGTAGAATACCGACAGATGGAATATAGTTTTGGTCAGACTTATGAACTGTTCTCTGAAGGCCGAAAGCTACCTTTAATAGATAGCATTTTGGCTCAAGCAGACATTATAGTTAACGCAACGACTCCTTCTAAGCTTCAACAAAAATGGACATTTGTTCCTGAAAATAGCTTCCATCAGCTAAAACCAAACATGGCATTTATTGACCCCATACATAAACGTGGTCATGGAGCTGATTTTACTCATGTTACTGAACTTGCAGAACCAGTTAAACTCATCTGTAAAGCAAATCATTCTATATGGTATAACGGCTGTAATGCTATGCCAAACTACCGTCCTGCTTATGCTTCTTATACTATTTCCCAAGGTCTACTCGATCATTTAGATAGTCTAGTGACGTTCTCCTGCATCAAATCAAAGATTATGATGTAGGCTTCCCCACCTCACGGACGCGGGCTTTCTGTTTTGCTGGCGCAACGCTACGCGAACAAAGGGAGTACAAGCACTTAACTCTCAACAGACAGAGACGATGAGACCCACCGCCTTTTTGTACTAAATTCTGTACTCCAGAAAGTTCCCT
This sequence comes from Okeania sp. SIO2B3, assembly GCF_010672525.1. GTDB lineage: Bacteria > Cyanobacteriota > Cyanobacteriia > Cyanobacteriales > Microcoleaceae > Okeania. The sequence continues at coordinate 182,822 of NZ_JAAHGH010000010.1, forward strand.
CAAGAGTTTTACCTTTTCACGGTTTGACTAGAACTTCTGAATTGAACCCCATACTCTATGTTGTTTTCATGGTTCTTTTCAATTCCCTTCCCGTTAACATTCGTATAATGGGAGACCCCTTGCCGACATCAAAGTTGGAAGCTGTTACAGGAGACAGAACAGTAAATCGGTAGTTGGTGATTAATATGCAATTTTTAGCCCAGTACTTTATTTAGATACTTTTGCAGGAAATGAACGATCAATACCAAGGACTTGCTAAATTTTATGATAAGTTTGTCCAAAAAGATAGAAACTATTCTGAAATTGCTACCGAACTTGCTCAAATCATAGGGGAAGCTAGATATTTATTAGATATAGGAATAGGCACTGGTTTAATAGTAGAAAATTTACTCCAAATTGAACCTGCTTACAAAATAACTGGAATTGATACCAGTGAACCTTTATTAGAAGAAGCTCAAAAAAGATTAGGAGAAAAAGTTGATTTATATTGTCAAAGTGTTTCTGAATTAGATGTTGGTAAAAAATTTGATGTTGCTTATTCTCGTGGTGGTGCTTGGACGTTTTTTAATTGTGAATCAGAAACAATGCTCGCTAGTCATATTTTTAGTTTTGTAGATATACAGAAAAGCTTTTATTGTGTTGCTAAACATCTTCAAGCAGGAGGTATACTAATAATTAGTTCTTCTAATGGTTATAGAGATAATTTAGTAGAATTGGATAATGGTATTGTTCATAAAAGAATTGCGACTACTGAATTAATTGAAAATGAACATTATGCTATTCTCGATCATCTTTTTTATCAAAATGAAAAGTTATTAACGCAACAAACACTAAAACTTAAATTACTCAGTTATCAAACTTGTAAAATGATGCTTGAAAAAGCAGGGTTTATAGAAAAAGATATTAACCCAGGAAAATACTATACTTACTTAAAAACAACTTAAAAATTTCAGCACAATATTTTCAGAATGACTAACAAAATACTTAGACAAAATATACCATCTATTCCGCCATATAATTATCAACCTACTCCCTATATTGGTCTTTCAAAGCAACAAGTAATTGAATTAAGAAAACAATACATAAATCCAGTTGTTGCTACCTACTATAAACAACCAATTATGATTGTAGAAGGCTCAATGCAATACGTTTTTGATGAGACAGGGAAACGTTATTTAGATGCCTTTGCCGGAATAGCAACAATTAATGTTGGTCATTCTCATCCTCATGTGGTTAAAGCTGTACAAGAACAATCAGCAAAATTACAACATTTAACCACACTTTATCTACATCCAACAATTGCTGAATATAGCAAAATGTTAGTAGATAAAATGCCAGATGATTTATCAATGGTTTATTTTGTTAATTCTGGTTCAGAAGCTAATGATTTAGCAATGCTAATGGCGAGGGTTTATACTGAAAATTTTGAGATAATTACTCTGCGCAATGGATATCATGGTATGGGTGGTAATACCATGGGATTAACATCTCAAAGCAGTTGGAAATATTATCCTCCTCATAATTTTGGGATTCATCATGCTTTAAATGCTGATGTTTATAGAGGTCCTTGGAATAATAATGAAAATAATGTTGCTGATAAATATGCTGATGAAATTCAGAATATTATTCAATATGCAACCTGTGGAAAAATTGCTGCTTTTTTTGCTGAATCTATTCAAGGAATGGGGGGAGTAATAGTTTATCCAGATGGTTATTTAAAGAAAGTATCTGATTATGTTCATCAGGCAAAAGGATTATTAATTATTGATGAAGTTCAAACTGGTTTTTGTCGAACTGGTAAAAGTTTTTGGGGTTTTGAACTTCAGGATGTTAAACCTGATATTGTCACTTTAGCTAAAGGTATTGGAAATGGATTACCTCTTGCTGCGGTTGTAACAACACCTGAAATTGCTCAAGCATTTACTCAAAAAATGCACTTTAATACATTTGCTGGAAATCCTATTTCTTGTGCAGCAGGTAAAGCAGTTTTAGAGACAATTGAAAAGGAAAATTTACAACAAAATTGTTATCTAGTGGGAGATTATTTACTTGAAGGTCTTCATAATTTACAAGAAAAATATGAATGTATTGGGGATGTTCGTGGTTGTGGATTAATGATTGGTATTGACTTAGTTAAAAATCGGGAAACAAAAGAACCAGACTCTGAACTTACATCCCAAATTCACGAAGTATCAAAAGATTTAGGATTAATTATTGGTAAAGGTGGTTTATATCGTAATATTTTACGGATTAAACCACCTCTTTGTATTACAAAAGCAGATGTAGATTTTATTATTCAGGTTTTGGATTTTGCTTTTAGTTCTGATTAAGGGAACAGGGAACAGGGAACCCACCCCTAACCCATCCTGGGAGGGGAATAATTGATAATTTATGGAGAATAATTGATTTTCTTTTTAATTTCCACCAGGTGTCTAATTATTCATTTGTAAAAATAGTATTGATATGATAAAGTTGGTCTGGTAATTTCACTTTTACTATGATTGATTTATGA
>NZ_JAAHGH010000100.1 GCF_010672525.1 Okeania sp. SIO2B3
AATTGAGCATTTCAGCTTTTTAATCAATGAAGCAAGCATTGGTGATAAGTGTTCCGGAACAGTATTGCTTCTCAATATTAAATATTTTTGTCTGATTAAAGTTTTGAACATTTTTCCTCCTAATAATTAAGCTATGAGTATTTCAGCAATTGAGCATTTCAGCTTTTTAATCAATGAAGCAAGCATTGGTGATAAGTGTTCCGGAACAGTATTGCTTCTCAATATTAAATATTTTTGTCTGATTAAAGTTTTGAACATTTTTCCTCCTAATAATACTAAGCGTGATAAATGTTTGCTGCATTTTTTTGAGCGGGGGAGTAGGTAATAATTAATAATTAATAATTAATTGTTGAATTAGCGTGTTAATTACTTGATAATTGAAGTTTCACTTAAGTTAAGTATTCTTTTTTCAAGCTTGGTATAATATGATTCTGAATATAAACAATTAAGGTGGTAGTGCATTGTAGTTATATTTCAGGACTTACGCACCAAGCGTCATATCTAGTAGGGAAAAATGCCATTCGCCCCTACAGATAGTGTATGACCTAAGATTTTGCGTAAGTCCTGTATATTTGTTACGAGACACGGTAGTGGGAGCATCTTGCTCCCGTATTCCTTTGCTCCCGTATTCGCGGGCAGGATGCCCGCACTTTTTCCTTTTTTTCCCTCTTTCTTCTTCCATCTTCCTTCTTCCTTCTAAATAATATGCAAGATAATTTCCCCCTTCCACCAAAACAGCAAAACCTACCTAACCAAAGGTGGTTAATATATCCAGAGCAACCAGAAATAACTAAACAACTAGCCAAAACTCTAGAAATATCACCCCTAATTGCCCAGACATTAATTAACCGGGATATTTCTACTATAGAACAAGCACAGGCATTTTTAGACCCTGAGTCAATAAAACTACCTCTACCAATACAAGAATTTCCCGACTTAGATATTAGTCTCAACTTATTACAATCTACAATTTCTCAACAACAAAAAATTGCTATTTGTGGTGACTATGATGCAGATGGCATGACCAGTACTGCTTTATTATTGCGCGCTCTCAAACATCTAGGGGCAAAAGTTGACTATGCTATCCCTAGTCGAATGCAGGAAGGTTACGGCATCAACCAACGCATTGTTGAGGAATTTCATCAGGAAGGAGTAAGTCTCATTCTCACTGTAGACAATGGTATTGCTGCTTATGAACCTATTGTTAGGGCAAGGGAATTAGGTGTAAATGTCATTATCACCGACCACCACGACATTCCACCGAAACTACCACCAGCTCACGCTATCCTTAACCCTAAACTCATTTCAGAAACTTCTCCTTATCGCGGTGTGGCAGGAGTGGGGGTTGCTTACATTTTGGCAGTATCTCTAGCGCAACGTTTGGGAAAACACCAAGGTTTAATTAAGCCACTTTTAGAATTATTCACCCTAGGAACTATTGCTGACTTGGCACCTCTAACTGGAGTAAACCGTCGCTTGGTGAAACGGGGGTTACAATATTTGCCTCACTCTCAGTTACCAGGAGTGCAAGCATTAATTCAAGTATCTGGTGTTCAAGCTAAGGAAGAAGGAAGAGGGAAGAAGGAAGAAGGAAGAGGGAAGAGGGAAGAGGGAACTTATGAAGAAGGAAGAGGGAAGAAGGAAGAGGGAAGAGGGTATCCCCCATTGTCTCCCTTTGAAAGGGGGGAGGAAGAGGGAACTCAAACGCCAAGCAATTTTCAACAGTCTGTAGACGGCGAGGTATTAAACCCAAAATCAAAAGATAATCAAAAATCTCTTAAACCTGATGATATTGGTTTTCGCCTTGGCCCCCGCATCAACGCAGTGGGACGTATTGCTGACCCACAAATTGTGATTGAACTTTTGACTACTGATGATATGGGAATAGCTTTGGAAAGAGCGATGCAATGTGAAGAAATTAATCAGAAAAGACAACTGTTATGTGAAGAAATTGAACAAGAGGCGATCGCTTGGTGCGAGTCAAGTCAGATAAATTTACAGGAGGAAAGGGTTTTAGTGGTGGTGCAACCAGGATGGCATCATGGTGTTATTGGTATTGTTGCTTCTCGGTTGGTGGAGCGTTATGGGGTGCCTGTTTTTATTGGCACTTATGAGGAGGAGGGCGAAGAAATAATTCGTGGATCTGCTCGTGGCATTCCTGAATTTCATGTTTTTGAGGCGTTACAATTTTGCGATGAGCTATTAGGAAAGTATGGGGGTCATAGAGCGGCGGGAGGTTTTTCTTTTTCGGCAGAAAATTTGGATAAGTTTCGTTCCCGTCTGAGTGAGTTTGCTCATCAATGTTTAGAAATTAATCATCTAAAACCGTTAATTAGTATTGATGCGGAGGCAGAAATTAAGGAATTAAATTTTAATTTATATCGTCAAATAGATTTACTTCATCCCTGTGGAATTGAAAATAAAGACCCTGTATTTTTGACTGGGAATGTCAAAATTTATGAACAAAGAATTGTGGGTAAAGGGCATATTAAATTAACTTTAATTAAAGGAGAAAAAATTCAGGCGATCGCTTGGCGTTGGGGCGATTATTTTCCTCTACCTTCGGTGGTAGATATTGCTTATAAAATGCGGGAAAATACTTGGAATGGTCAGAGTAATATTGAGTTGGAATTATTAGGAGTACGTTTGCCAATGGAAGTTTCTAGGAATTCACAAACTTCGCCTCAAAATTTTCCTCAAAAAGCAGAATTTTCTTACAATAGTCGCCTTTACAGTTGCAGTCTTTATCAAATAGGAAATGTGAAGGAATTAAGAATTAGAAATTCTCGTGGAGAAGTATTAGCAATTCAACAGGGACAAAAAATAGGTTTGTTAGGTAAAACTCGTAATAGTGCCAAACAAGTAGATGTTTCAGATGCTCGTTTTTATAATTTAATTAAAGCAGCCATGAGTGCTTTAAAGTTATAAAATAAGGAAGAAGCAAGAGGGAAGAAGGAAGAAGGAAGAAAGAAGAAGGAATGTTTTACTAAACAAGACTTACGTAAATTTACCTTTAAACCAACATCTGTAGGGGCGTTTGCGGAGCATGACCTTAGGAAATGGCATTCGCCCATAAGACTTTTAATTTCCTCGTAGTGGCACTAGATACAGCAAATTCCAAGTATATGAAGTACAGATATGAAAAATTAAATGTTCCCAGTGCGAGCATCTTGCTCGCTTCGGGGTGTACCTCACCAAGGTGGAACCCCCTTTCATTAATGGATAATGGATAATGGATAATTACCTCTCCCTTTTAGGGAGAGGATTGACCAATAAGAAAAAAATTTATTCTCTTGGTCTCATGGATATGGCGAGGAAACCTCGTCATCCCTCGACCGCTTTTTCCCCTTTCCAGAGGAGGCTAATAAAACTGGATTATTTAGTTATTTAATTATTAATTATTCGGTAATTTCCACTATCATTTTTCCTTTTTCCTGACTCCTAACTCCTGAAATTTTACAAATATTTAATCAAATGAATAATCAACTATTGAAAGAAAAATTACAAGCAACAATCAAAAATATTCAAACTAAGAATGATGGTTCTCCTGTAACGAATTTGAAGTTAGATAAAACTTTAGTTGCAGAAATTGAACAGTTAACAATAGACTTAGAAAATCTCAATCCTCATCCTCAACCTCTCCGAAACGCTACTAATTTATTAGATGGAACTTGGCAACTGCAATACTCTACAGCTAGAGAAATTCGTTCTTTAGATTCCCTACCATTGGGTTTACAAGTAGGTAAAGTTTATCAAGTAATTGATGTTGCTAATAAAGTATTTTTTAATCAAGCCCAAGTACAACATCCTCTGAAATTCATATTAGGAAATGTAAAAGTAACTGCTAGGTTTGAACTTGCTATTGATAAGTCTGGTTTAGCAGATAAACGCATCAATGTTTATTTTGATAAACGTTATTTGGCAATTGAAAAAATTGTTGGTATTAATACTCCTAAACTAAATCCTTTTAAAGTTGTAGCAGCTAATAATCCTCAAGGTAGAGTTGCTACATTAGATATTACTTATTTAGACGAAACTTTAAGAATTGGACGTGGAGGCGATGAAAGTTTATTTATTCTGAATAAAGTTGTATAGGAGAAGGCAGGAGGCAGGAGGCAGGAGGCAGAAGGAAGAAGGAAGAGGGAAGAAGGAAAAGGGTGTTTAGTTATCTTATTCTTGGATAGAAGGAAAAATCTGGTGTTGTCTGAGTTTTAAACTTGATGATATTTCCTAACAGTAATGGCGACTGCTATAAGACCTAAAACCTACAACTTACCGAAAAATTAATAATTAATAATTATTAATTAAATAATTCGGGTTAAAAGCCTCCCCTTTCGAGGAGAAAAAAGAAATAATATTTCCTTACATTCAATCCTATCTGTTTTAACCAGAGGTAATTATCCATTATCCATTAATCAATACCCACCACCTTAATTAAAAATCATGGAAGAGATATTAAAAAATTTACTATCACATAAAAATGTCAAAATTAATAAAATAATTTCACCCCCTAATTTCGTAAGTGAAGAATTTATTCAAGATGAAGATGAATGGGTAACATTACTTCAAGGTTCCGCCATATTAGAAATCAATCAAAAAACAACAAAATTAGTCAAAGATAGTCATATTTTTATCCCCGCTAAAACCCCGCATAAAATTATTTCAACCGATCCAAATATAGAAACAATTTGGCTTGCTGTTCATATTTATTAGCAGAAGGAAGAAGGAAGAAGTAAGAAGGAAGAAGGAAGAGGGTGTTTAGTTATCTTATAAAGGAAGAAGGAAAAATCTGGTGTTGTCTGAGTTTTAAACTTGATGATATTTCTTAAATGTAATTGAAACCTTTGAGATTGCTTCCTTCCACTCCGTTCCAGTCGCAATAACATAGTTGTAAATTTTTCCACTTACCTACTTATATACCTAAAACCTATCACCCACAACCTTACAGCGCTTTTCAGATTGATAAACCACATCGCTACAACCAAAACCCTGTAAGGGCGTTTTGCTCCGCAACATATAAAGCGGAGCTTTGCGGAACGCAAATGCCATTCGCCCCTACTGTGGTTTACCCAAATGAAAACTGCTGTAATTAAAAATCATGGAAGAGACATTAAAAAAATTACTATCACATAAAAATGTCAAAATTAATAAAATAATTTCACCCCCTAATTTCGTAAGTGAAGAATTTATTCAAGATGAAGATGAATGGGTAACATTACTTCAAGGTTCCACCATATTAGAAATCAATCAAAAAACAACAAAATTAGTCAAAGATAGTCATATTTTTATACCAGCTAAAACCCCACATAAAATTATTTCAACCGATGCAAATATAGAAACAATTTGGCTTGCTATTCATATTTATTAGCAGAAGGAAGAAGGAAGAAGAAATAAGGAAAAATTTTGCGTTGTCTGAGTTTTAAGCTTTTGATATGTCTTAACCTTTCCTTCGACTGCTATATCTCTAATATCATCTCTGATAAATAAGATTGTTAAAGTGCAACCTACTGGAAATAACGAAAAAGTAGCTGGTTTTCTAGCTTTGGAATTAGGTGTGAAAATTAAACGCCTGAATTTACCTTTTTTTATCCCTCGACAGGGGCTAATTAAAGCCATAGATTCCGATAAATATGCTTATATTCCTGATGTAATGGTATTAGATAATAATGCTATGAAAAACGAATCAATGTGGAAAAAACGAAGGAGGGAGTGAGTAGAAGTAATATCATGTTCCCCCTCCGGGGGAGCTACGCTAACGGTAGAACAGTTATAATTAAGGTCGTAGTTGGACTTTAGTCCTAATACTAGGTATTGTAGGGGCTAAAGCCCAACTACAAACAAAAAACTTTATTATAAATAATTATCCGAACATGATATAATTCATCTTTGCATAGCATTCAGTCCTAAATTCTCCCTACAGAAGTCAGAATTTGAGCAGTTTTCAGTTAATATTGACTTTTCTAAAATTTGTATCCGACGGCTCCCCTATCTGAGTTGTGACCTCGTTAAGTCTATATATTAGCTTTTATCTGAATAATCGAAGGAATATAAAATGCTAAATCTTGGTTTAAATTTTCAGAGTTTACTTGCGTTATTAGATATGTTGCTAGCCCTATTAATTTTGAATTAATCCCGAAAAAAAGCATCATCTAGAGAAGCTTTTGATATTATTCAATGGATTTTTGTTCCTATCGCAATGCTATTGTGTGGATTTATTTTATTATTTCAGGGATGGAGGCTCGACCCAATATTATTTTTTGTTATATTTTTGTTACATATTGTATTGGTCTTTTTGTTAATTAAAACTTTTCTATACAATTTTGTTTCTAATCAAAAAGTTTTTCAAATTATTCAATGGATATTTATTATGATTTTTTTTCCGACCGCAGTGCTATTATGTGGAGGAATTTTGTTATTTCAGGGGTGGAGGCTCGACCCAATATTATCTTTTGCTATGTTTTTGTTAATTACTGTATCTATATTTTTGGGGATTAAAGATATATCTAAGTAAGTTGCTTCGATACTCAAAAAAAATATTGAATAACAGAGATAGAAAGTCTGAAACTTGTTAAGTATTTTTCCTAAATATCTAAAGATCAAAGTAGATAATAATTTTTCTATGTAATAACAAATTATTTGTGTCTCTCCAGAAATGCTGGTGTTAGGAAAACTACTACCTTTTTGTAAGTTAATTTTCTATAACTCTATAACTTGGTTTATTACTTCAATCTAACCTACGAAAGTGAAGTGATTAAGGTACTACAAAAAAATCTTGAGTAGACAGAAGTAAAAACTATGAACTTTACTAACTTAGTCTTCATGATGCCATCAAATTGAAGAAGGCAGAAGAGAAGGTAGAAGGCTTTAGTTATCTAGAACAGCAGAAGGCTTTAGTTATCTAAAACAGCAGCTATGCGTGACGTGAAAATTGTATGGGGATGTCAACGAATAGCCACTTCGTGTCTACTAACCCCAAACAATTTTAAGCACTCCCGTTGACTGTGGGGTATTAAACCCATAAGAGAAATGATAAAAGTAAATAAAATTTTCTCTAACTAAACTATTAATAAAATGATAGATTATTTCCAAAAACAATGTTACAAAGATTAAACGATAGAGAAATTATTCCCAACTAACCCAGTCGCACTGATGGAGAATATCTAGAATTAATTCAAGAATTATCTCAACCCCAACCATATCAAAAATTATTTATGACGCATCAGTAGTCATTATTTGGTAACGCTGAAGTTTCTGCTTCAATATTTCAAAAATGCCAACAAGCTTATCGGCAAATTAACAATGAAAAAAACTAATAAATTCTGGTTATTTGGAGGAGTCGCTCTAATTGGAATTATTATAATTACTATTTTTTCAGCACCAGCAAATAATCTACTAAGAAACAGCTCCACTTATAGTCGTACTCCAGATAAATATGGTGCATATTCCCGAATTTAAGCTGCTGGCAATGATTTTAGTTCCTTCTTTTCCAATTTTCTTAATAAACTGTCTAAAAGCTGCCAATTTTTTCCCCGATGTCGAATCCAACGGTTAATATTCATTCAATTTTCCTAATAGCTACTATTGGTATAGTTGAAAATAACAATTAAAATTTGCACTTTAATTAATTTGAATAAATTTAATTATGTCTCAAAATAAAACTCCACCTATAGATCCTCTGAATGTAGAAAATATTTTTAGTGCTGGTTTAAGAATTTATCGGGATAATTTTAAGTCATATTTTGGTGTATCTATTCGAGCAAATTTATGGTTTTTATTGCCATTTTTAGCTTTGATTCCTGTACCTCTATTTTTTATGTATGGTCAGCCAGAAAACTTGTTTTTTTACTACTAATTCCTATTTGGCTATTGCTACTTTTATATTGTTCGGCTAAATCAATTGTTAATAGTGCGATAATTGCTAGATTGGTATTCGGCGAATTAGTAAATCAACCAGAAACAGTGCGTGAAGCTAGACGAATTATAGCTCCTAAAATATGGGCTTTTTTCTTAGCGTTGTTTCTATTGTTTTTAATGGAAATGGGAATTTGGCTTTGTTTTTCTATGGTGATAGGAATTGTTGCTGGTATTCTCACTGCTATTATGGAAAATCCTGCTCAACAAATTGTTGGAATTCTAGCATTTTTAGGTTTAATTGTAATTATTCTTTTCCCCATTTTTTTGAACTTCTATTTGCGATTATTAATTCGTTTTTTTATTATTGATATCCCCTTGGCTGTTGAAGAAAATATTACAGCAACTCAAACCATAGGACGTAGTTGGGAATTAATTAAAGGATATGTAGGGCGGATTTTTGTGATATTAATAGTAGGAGTTTTGATAACAATTCCCATTGGTATAATTGTACAAATTATTGCCACAGAAATTAAAGGCATTTTACTAACTACAGTTCCGACTCCATCAACCGACCCAAGTTTTCAGATACTATCATTTTTAATTCGATATATCATTGGTTTATTATACCAATTTCATAAAATATTGCAAAGCGTGACGACACAGCTCATCTGGCAACAGCTCCGGAAGGCAACAGGGAAAGAAAAACATAAATATTAAAGAGGAAAAAAGGTGAAAATTTTAGAATTTATGGAATTTATAATTTTTTCTTTTAGGAATAAATCACAAATTAAGATGTAACTACCTTTTTTGAATTTGGTATTAGATAATCTTTTGTTATTACCATTTCGGCAAGGGATAAAAGCTGTGGTTTATTATGACCTCAGAACTCGTCGGGAAGGTATGGGTTTAGAGTTAAGAAAACGGGAAATTTAATTTTGTTGCCAGGATAAATTTATTTATATCTCAAAATAAAATTTTATCTATGGAGCCTCTAAATGTCGGAAATGTTATTACCGAAAAATTGTGGTTTAAAGCCTCCCCTTTTAAGGGGATAATAAATAAAAATTTTCATCTCTTTGTCAATCCTCTTCTTTTCAAGGAGAGGTAATTATTCATTATTCATTATTCATTATTCATTATTGAATGCTTCTTATCTAGCTTATGAAGAAGGTGCTAGGTTTTAGGTGATAGGTTTGAGGTAGTAGGTTATATGATGTCCGGTTGAATAGTTATAAATAACGACCAGAGTCATCAGGAGGGTTGAATTTGAGAACAAATAAGGAAAAAGAGTTACCTCCTCAGAAGGAAACAAAAATAGAAGAATGAAGGAAAAAGATGGAACAAGAGGAGAAAGTTTTTTCATCACTAATTATCCGGACATAAATAATATTAAATCTTAATTGAATTTGAATTAATAAATAAAAGCTGCCTGAAGAAAATGTTAAAAAATTAAGTTAACTATGGAGCGATCGCTATTTTTATTTCTATATTAAAAAAGTAAACGCTTAATAAAATATAGGACTCACGCAACAATTCCACCTTTTGTAGTAGTAAATTTACACGCTTAAAAATGTAGGCCCTTGTAGAACAAAGTGTTAGGGTGGCTTATCCGGCGCGGATATACCCAAAAAGCACGATCGATCGTTGGGTTTCCTTTGGTCAACCAAACCTACGCTTATTACATTATTTTAGCTGTGTCAGTCCAGTAGAGTGTGTTAGACGGCAAATATAAGCTTTCAAAGATATTTAAAAATCCGTCGCAGGGCACCATTTTAGCTACTATATGACGTATAAAATAAAAGAGAATTTTGCGTAAGTCTTAAAATTAGTAGAGAAAATTTTATGCAACTTGCCTCCAAACCAGAAACAACAAATATCGATCGCTCCCCAGCGGAAACCATCACCCTTGATGTCAGTGGGATGAAATGTGCCGGATGTGTCAAAGCAGTCGAACGCCAACTCACCCAACAAACAGGGGTTATCTCCGCTCTAGTCAACCTCGCAACCGAAGTAGCAACCGTCCAATGCGAAACAGGGGCGATCGATCCAAACACCCTCGCCGAAAAACTCACAAATAATGGTTTCCCTACTCAACCACGTCTCGACACCTCCGAAATAGACGCAACCAAAAAACAAACCGAGCGCCATAACCAAGAAATTAAACAACAAATTAGACGGATAGCGATCGCTGCCTTCCTTATTATTCTCTCAGGTATCGGACATTTGGGTCACTTCATTGGTCTAGAAATTCCCATTGTGAGCAGTATTTGGTTTCATGCAGCATTAGCAACCTTAGCTTTATTACTACCAGGTCGCGAAATTATCATCGACGGTGTTCAAAGTCTTTGGCGAAACGCTCCCAACATGAACACCTTAGTTGGTCTCGGTGCCATGACCGCTTACATTGCCAGTATTGTTGCTCTACTATTTCCTGAATTAGGTTGGGAATGCTTTTTTGACGAACCCGTAATGATCCTTGGTTTCATCCTTCTCGGCAAAACCCTCGAACAACAAGCAAGATATCGAGCGGCATCTACCCTCCAGTCATTAATAGCACTCCAACCCGCCACCGCACATTTAATCCCACCACCAAACGGGGAGAATAATTTTGAGTCTGTAGAAATTCCAGCTTCACGAGTCAAAGTCGGAGAATATCTCCAAGTATTGCCCGGGGAAAAAATTCCTGTGGATGGAGAAATATGTAATGGCAGAACAACAATAGATGAGTCGATGCTGACTGGGGAGTCTATACCTGTAACAAAAGAATGTGGTGCTAAAGTTACTGCCGGAACTATCAATAACTCAGGCGCTATAGTTATCCAGGCAACTCACACAGGTTCGGAAACTACATTAGCTCAAATAGTTAAATTAGTCGAAACCGCCCAAACCCGCAAAGCACCCATTCAAAATTTGGCAGATACCGTAGCAGGGTATTTTACCTACGGCGTAATGACCATCGCTTCCGCAACCTTCCTCTTTTGGTATTTCGCAGGTACTAATATCTGGCCGAATGTGTTGCAGATGACCGACCATGAAGGGATGATGATGGCACATTCCACTTCCACTTCCCCACTATTATTAAGTTTGAAATTAACTATCGCCGTCTTAGTTATTGCTTGTCCTTGTGCATTAGGTTTAGCAACACCCACGGCAATATTAGTAGGTTCCGGTGTCGGTGCAGAAAGAGGTTTATTAATAAAAGGTGGGGATGTGCTGGAAAAAGTACATGAATTAGATACTATTGTCTTTGACAAAACTGGAACATTAACCACAGGTCATCCCACCGTTACCGATATTATCGGAGATAAACCGCAATGGTTATTACAAGTTGCAGCGACGGTGGAAAGTGGTGCGAGTCATCCCTTGGCAAAAGCAATTTTACAAAAAGCTGAACAAGAGAATATCTCATTACTCACAGCAACAGACTTTCACACCGAAGCTGGTTTAGGAATATCTGCTGTTGTAGATGGTAAACCTGCTTTAGTGGGAAATTTGGAATGGTTGAAAAGCCATGAAATTGTTGTCAATGCTGAAAATATCCCCACTTTAAACGGCAAAACAACAGTTTATATTGCTGTGGATGGAATATTAGCTGGAGTTATCGGAGTTAGTGATGTGCTTCGGGATGATGCTAAAGCAACAGTGCAGCGTTTACAAAGTATGGGTTTAAGAGTGATGTTATTAACAGGCGATCGCTCTTCTGTTGCCGAAACTATTGGACAACAGTTAAATATAAATTTAAAGGATATTTTGGCAGAAGTGGCACCATCTGGGAAAGCAGAAGCGATCGCTTCTTTGCAGTCAAATGCGGGAAAAGTGGCAATGGTAGGAGATGGTATTAATGATGCTCCTGCTCTAGCTCAAGCAAATGTGGGTATTGGGATGCAAGCTGGTACAGATGTGGCAGTGGAAGCTGCTGATATTGTGTTGATGCAGGATAAATTGATGGATGTGGTACAGTCAATTAAACTCAGTCGTACTACTTTCAACAAAATTCGTCAAAATTTATTTTGGGCTTTTGCCTATAATATTGTGGGCATTCCTGTAGCTGCGGGAGTGTTGTTGCCGACTTTTGGTATTATTCTCAACCCTGCTGCAGCGGGTGCTTTTATGGCATTTAGTTCCGTGAGTGTTGTGACAAACTCTTTACTACTGCGTAGCACATTTCGTTGAATTAGGAGTTAGATGGGGACCCACCCCTAACCCCTCCCAGGAGGGGAATTTGGGGAGATGAAGAGTGTGGGAGAAATTAAAAAATATATATCCTCACCTCAGTATTTCAAGCCTCCGACTAAAGTCAGAGGTACTGATAACTGATAACTGATAACTGATAACTGATAACTGAAATGACTCCTCCATTAAATACTGTCGATCAATTCCCAATTAGGATTTTCTATTATCGACTTACTTAACAAATCAAATTTTTGACGGCAATGATTATCTGATTTTAAAGGAATTTCTTCATTTCTAACAACTATATTTATGCGTGTTTTTTCACTATTAGTTGCTATAGCAACATTGATTTCTATAGTAACAAGTTGAGAGAAAATTACTTGACCATGAACTTCACTAGCCATTAAATAATTGCCTCGAATATAGACAACTTCAAAACCACAAGAACTCAGAATATCTGTCAAAATTAACTGTATATTTTCTACATCGACAGCTACAGTAAATACACCAGTATAGCGAGCCATAAAAAACTCCAATAATAGAAAAATTATTTGAATTGAGGAAGGAAGAAGGAAGAAGGAAGAAGTGGATGGGGACTCAGACCCTAACCAATTGTAAACACCGCTAATGAGGTGCGGGGTATTAAAGCTAAAAGAAAAATATCAAATATCAATTAATATTTTATCTATAGGTAATAATATAATATTATGTCCGTAAAAAAAACATATCCTCTCGCTTTAACGGCAAATATCTTTATTTTTCCTGTGCCAGTGTTCATTTATTTATAAGTATTCAACCAGGCATGATAGAATAATTTGATTGATAATAATCCTAGATAAAATGCAAAATGATAGGTAAATTCATTGTCTTTGAAGGTGTAGAAGGAGGGGGGAAAACCACTCAAATTCAACTTTTACGAGATTGGCTATTAGAAAAAAAACAATCAAGCAAACTTTTCTCAAAGTTTATAGATTTAGAAGTAATTGTCACACGAGAACCAGGAGGAACAAAATTAGGTAAAGCTTTACGAGAACTACTATTAAATACAGATATATCTGGAGAACAAATTCAAGAAAGAGCAGAATTGTTACTATATGCAGCAGATAGGTCTCAACATATTGAAAACTTGATTAAACCCTATTTAGAAAAAGGGGCTATAGTATTATGCGATCGCTTTACTGACTCGACTATTGCTTATCAAGGATATGGTCGTGGTTTAGATTTAGATTTAATTCAAAAACTCAATTATATTGCTACAGGAGGGTTAAAAAGCGATTTAACTTTTTGGTTAGATATTGATGTTAAAATTGGTTTGACTAGAGCTAAAAATCGGGGAAAAATTGATAGGATGGAACAAGCAGATATTCAATTTCATCAAAGGGTTCAACAAGGCTATCAAGAATTAGCTAAAAGTAATCCTTTGATAGTACGAATAGATGCTAATCTGACCATAGATAAAATTCAAGAACAAATTCAAGAAGTTCTGAGGAAAAAATTAATAGAATGGACTTGAAGAAGGAAGAAGGAAGAAGGAAGAAGGAAGAAGGAAGAAGGAAGAAGGAAGAAAAAATGGATGGGGACTCAAACCCCAACCAATTGTCAACATCGTGTAAACGGTGAGGTATTAAACTCATAAAGGGAAAGAGATTTTTTTTAAGTATTTATATTAAAATAGAATTCCTCAAGTTACTGAGGCATGGTTGTTTTTCTTATTTTTTATCAAAATAATATGGTTCTAAAACCCCACCTTTTAAGGCGAAATATTTTTGGAGAGTTGCTCACGCATCCCCTACTTTCCCTCCCCTCCTGGGAGGGGTTAGGGGTGGGTTAACTTCTGACTTCTGACTTCTGACTTCTGACTTCCCTACTCCCTACTCCCTAAAAAAAGGAATTTTGTACTTCACCATCATGGGAATTGCTATATGTTAAAACTATACGAATTTTCTACCTCTGGTAACTGCTATAAAATCCGTCTACTGTTAACTCAGTTAGAAATCCCTTTTGAAAGAATCGAAATTGATATTACAAAAGGAGAAAGTCGTACCCCAGAATTTTTACAAAAAAATCCTAATGGTAAAATACCTACTTTAGAAATAGAACCAGGAAAATATTTATCTGAATCTAATGCAGTTCTTTTTTACCTCAGTGAAGGAACAAAATTTTTACCGACCGATAAATGGGAAAAAGCTCAAGTTATGCAGTGGTTATTTTTTGAACAATATAGCCATGAACCTTATATTGCCACCTCTCGTTATTGGATAAGTATTTTAGGAAAAGCAAAAGAATATCAAGCAGAAATTAAGCAAAAACAAGCAGGAGGTTATGCTGCTTTAAATGTCATGGAAAAACATCTAGAAAATCATCAATTTTTTGTAGGTAATAGTTACACTATTGCTGATATTTGTTTGTTTGCTTATACCCATGTTGCTGATGAAGGAGGATTTAATTTAAACCAATTTCCAGCAATCCAAAATTGGATAGAAAGAGTCAAAAATCAACCCCTTTATCGTTCTATATTAAGGTAAGCATTTCCTAGGTCATGCTGCGCAAACAGCAGTCAGCTAGCCTCCTATCGGAGGAACTGCGTTATCAGCTATCAGCTTTTAAGTCATATCTAATATATTTCCTGCTACAAAATTGCTTATGTTAATAACTCAGACTTCTAGTTCTAGTGGTTCAATTTATGAGTTAAAAATGTAGTAGAAGTTAAAAGAGCAATTCCTTGATTAAAAAGCTGAAATTGATTGCATTTTACAGGAAAAGCTGACCGCTGAATGCTAATAGCTGAATGCTTACATATTAAGTTAAATATAAATTTCCGAAATTTTTAAATCAGAAGCTGTATGTATTTAGTAATAACATAATTATTTCGGGGGATTAAATTAGATTGAGATTAACTAAATCAAAAAATCTCATCTAAATTTATTAAAATTTTACCGAATAATTAAGGTTTAAAGCCTCTCTTTTCAAGGAAAAACAAGCGGTCAAGGGATGGCAAGGTCTCCTCGCCATATCCAATCGACCAAGAGAGAAAAAATTTTCCTTTTATTCAATTCTCTCCGTAAAAGGAAGAGGTAATTAGGGTCTGCTGAAAAAGTCTTTTTTAAGGAGTAGGGGACCCACCCCTAACCCCTCCCAGGAGGGGAAAAGGGGAGTAGGGGAGTAGGGGAGAATTTTCTTGCCCAACTATGCGCTAAAAATGCGCTCCATGCATGAGCATGAAGAGCTGAAAACCATGTATTTTTTCAATACCTAAAAAGTCTAAAACCTTTATATGGTAATTATTTGAGATTTATTCAGCAAGCCCTAATTATCAATTATCCATTATCAATTATCAATTATTGAACCTATGTCTAAAAAAAAGGATAATTCTTCTCGTCTTTTTGATTCAGGTTGTTTTGTAGAAATTCTAATTTTCTTGATCATTTTAGGTGGAAGTTACTGGTGGTTTTTCCACATAAATAATATCGATTTTTCTAAATTTGTATTTAATAATTCAGTGGTTTATTGGCTCCAAGATAAATTTCCAAATCTACCTATTCCAAATTTAAAATCGGAAGAGACATCAACCGAAAAAGAAACTGTTTTAAAATCAAAAGAAACTGACTCAACTCCAACCGAATCATCTCAATCATCTTCATCAGAAACCGTCAAAAATCCACCAGATTTACCGAAAATAGAATCACCATCACCTATTCCTGCCGAAGAAAAGATTGTTAATCCAGTTAAACCTAATAATAATTCCCTTGAAAAAGAAACTGTTTTAAAATCAAAAGAAACTGACCCAAATCAAACCGAATCATCTTCATCAGAAATCGTCAAAAATCCACCAGATTTACCGAAAATAGAATCACCATCACCTACTCCTGCCGACAAAAAGATTGTTAATCCAGTTAAGCCTAATAATAATTCCCTCAACGATAAAGTTTTAACTCCTTGGGATAAAAAAGAAATTAGAGGCATTTACTTAAGTCGTTATTACATAACTAATAATGCGGATGAAAAAACAATTCGTGAAAGAGTCCGTTATTATAAAAAACAAGGATTTAATACTATAATTCATGGAGTTTGGGGAAATGGTTGTACAATGTACAAAAGTGAAGTAATGCAACAAATACTAGGAGCAAATAGCTGTCCTAATGAATTTAATGAACAATGGTTAGTTTGGTTAATTGATGAAGCACATAAACAAGGAATAGAAGTTCATGCTTACTTCGAGAAAGGCATTAAAATTGATAAAAATAGTCCGATTTTTGACTTAGCAATTGCTAAAAAATGGATAGTTCCTGGAGTGGATAAAACCTACGATGGAATTGAGCATTATGTCTTGGATGTAGAAGTAGAAGAAGTAGCTAACTTTTTTACTAATATTTTAGTTGAATTTGTCAAAAAATATCCAACAATTGATGCAGTTCAATGGGATGATTATCTGGGATATCATGCAGAATTGCCAGGAAAAGTAGACCGAACAGAGAAATTAACAAGCTTTACCAAGCAGATGGTAACAGAAATGAAAAAAGCCAACAATTCAGTTAGTTTTGATCTTAGTCATCATAACCCTTATTGGGCAAAAAAATATTTTGCTGCAGACTGGGAAAAATGGTTAGTAGATCGAGTCTTTATTCAAGCTTATAATGAAGATAATTTTCAAGAAGAATTAAATTATGCCAAACAATATGACGGTATTGGTATTACCGATAAACAATTACACCGCCTTGACGAATTAGTTAATAATTCCAATATTAAAAGCGTGTTAGTTTTCCCACTTTCTGGAGAACCAGAAAAAGCAGCAAACAGAGTTAAATCATCTTTTTAGATTTAACTTTAAAAATGGTATTAAACATATTCATTCTGACTTCTGACTCCTGACTCCTTCTTTTAGGTTATAGGTAGGGGATAAAAATCTCATCTCCCGTATTCTTCTAACTTTTGACTTTTAACTTTTAACTTTTGACTTTTGAATTAGGTTATAGGTAGGGGATAAAAATCTCATCTCCCGTATTCTTCTAACTTTTGACTTTTAACTTTTAACTTTTGACTTTTGAATTAGGTTATAGGTAGGGGATAAAAATCTCATCTCCCGTATTCTTCTAACTTTTGACTTTTAACTTTTAACTTTTGACTTTTGAATTAGGTTATAGGTAGGGGATAAAAATCTCATCTCCCGTATTCTTCTAACTTCTGGCTTTTAACTTTTGACTTTTGAATTAGGTTATAGGTAGGGGATAAAAATCTCATCTCCCGTATTCTTCTAACTTTTAACTTTCAACTTTTGACTTTTGAATTAGGTTATAGGTAGGGGATGAAAATCTCATCTCCCGTATTCTTCTAACTTTTGACTTTTAACTTTTGACTTTTGAATTAGGTTATAGGTAGGGGATGAAAATCTCATCTCCCGTATTCTTCTAATTTTTGACTTTTAACTTTTGACTTTTGAATTAGGTTATAGGTAGGGGATGAAAATCTCATCTCCCGTATTCTTCTAACTTTTAACTTTTAACTTTTGACTTTTGAATTAGGTTATAGGTAGGGGATGAAAATCTCATCTCCCGTATTCTTCTAACTTTTAACTTTTACAGCACTTTGCGACTCTATGAGGTACACCCATAGCGGGCAAGATCGCGCACTACAATTACCCTGTACATTATTTACCCGAAATATGCTGTAACTTTTAACTTTTAACTTTTGACTTTTAACTTTTGACTTTTGACTTTTGAATTTATTTACCTCAATTATCGGACAAAACCAAGCCATAGAATTATTAACTCAAGCAGTTACTCGCCAACGTATTGCCCCTGCCTATTTATTTGTAGGCACTCCAGGAATAGGAAGGGGTTTAACTGCCCAATGTTTTATTGAACTCCTATTCTCCAATAACCACTCCCCCGCTAACCCATCCCTAAAAAATCGCATTCACAAAAGAAACCATCCAGACCTATTATGGGTAGAACCCACCTATCTACACCAAGGAAAACTACTCTCAGCAAAAGAAGCAACAGAAGCAGGAATAAAGCGCAAGTCACCACCTCAAATTCGTCTCGAACAGGTACGGGAAATTAGTGAATTTCTCGGCCGTCCCCCCCTAGAAACTGCAAGGTCAGTAGTAGTCTTGCAACAAGCTGAAACAATGAGAGAAAGTGCCGCAAATGGTTTGTTGAAAACTTTAGAAGAACCAGGCAAACGGGCAACTTTAATCTTAATTGCTCCGGGAGTTGATTCATTATTACCCACCTTGGTGTCCCGATGCCAGCGCATTCCTTTTTATCGCTTGACTAACGAGAATATGAAGCTCGTATTGGAAAAAGCTGGCCATGAAGAAATTCTGAAGCATAAAGAGGTAATGATGATGGCTCAAGGTAGTCCAGGAGAAGCGATCGCTGCTTGGCAACAACTACAAGAAATTCCTGCGGATACTTTGGAAAGGGTAACTCAAGGTATTAAGACTATTCGTCAAGCACTAGAAGTAGGGCGAGATATTAGTAAAAATTTGGATCTAGAGGCGCAGTTATGGTTAATAGATTATCTACAGCATAGTTATTGGACTAACCAACAACAGCAGCTTGACAAAGTGGAATGTCTCAAACATCTGGAGACAGCTAGAAAATATTTACTCTCTTATGTCCAACCTAGATTAGTTTGGGAATGTACTTTGATGGCAATGTGTTCTGTTTGAAGAAGGAAGAAGGAAGAAGGAAGAGGGAAGAAGGAGTTATACCATTTCTCAAAAACTTTCAACCTGTAAGCAAAATTTGTAGGGTGCGTATTTACCGCTAAAATCTAGACTGTGAAAGACATTTAACAATTCTTCGTAACGCACCATTTTAGATGTTTCAGTCCACTACTAATAGCGTTCATGGGTAAGTCCTAACTATGCAGGACTACCCTTTTGCTTATAAACAGTCTGAATCAAAAAAATCACCCCAATATCTACTTGGGATGAAAATAGTTCAGTGAAGTTTCAGACAGAGGAGTTAGCGAAAAATCAAATCCTATACATTTGAACCATCAGCAAGGCGCTGGCTAGCATAGGCGTCCATACTATAGGCCGGAATTCGCTGATTGTAGTCCAATCTATTGCCTGTTAAAGATTCAGATAAATTTTCAAAAGACTTAGAACTCCAGTTGCGCTCGTGGATAGGCTTAGTTTGTTCGCCCAATAAATAAGCTTGGCTTCCAATTACTGCAGCAGCTACCCAACCGATAACGAATAGTGAGATTAAAATAACCATAATTTTTTTCCTTTTTTTTCTTTACATTTATTTATCTTTATGTAAATAAATGTAACAATTTATTGCGGTAAGTGTCAAGTTAGGATAAATTACGGCAAACCAGATAAAAAGATGTGGAAATCCGTATCTATTAAGTATTGACATTTTGATAAATCAAAATAATTGGGTCGCGCAACCCCACCTTTTAAGGCGAAATATTTTTGGAGAGTTGCTCACGCATCCCCTACTTCCCCTCCTGGGAGGGGTTAGGGGTGGGTTAACTTCTGACTTCTGAATTCGTTAAAAACAGTCCCTGAATCAAAAAAAAATCACCCCAGCAGAATATCTGCTTGGGATGAAAATACTTCAATTAAGTTTCAGAGAGAGGAGTTAGGGAAAAATCAAACCATAAATCTTTACCTATACATTTGAACCATCAGCAAGGTTCTGGCTAGCATAGGCATCCATACTATAGGCCGGAATTCGCTGATTGTAGTCCAATCTATTGCCAGTTAAAGATTCAGATAAATTTTCAAAAGACTTGGAACTCCAGTTGCGCTCGTGGATAGGCTTAGTTTGTTCGCCCAATAAATAAGCTTGGCTTCCAATTACTGCTGCAGCTACCCAACCGATAACGAATAGTGAGATTAAAATAACCATAACTTTTTTCCTTTTTTTCTTTACATTTATTTACCTTTATGTAAACAAATGTAACAATTTATTGCGGTAAGTGTCAAGTTAGGATAAATTACGGTATTGTGGGTAAAAAAATATAGAAATCCACACTTCTTGAGTCTTGACTTATTGTCAAGAATGAGGTATTTAGTACTTAGTACTGACGCTAAAGCTTAGATAGAGAAATGTTTTTCCCACTTTTCCCAACTCTCTACCTAGATATTTGAGATAACATCAAGTCCGTTTAATTCGGTATAAAAAAATGTTCTATCTCAGCGCCATCGCCAAATATTTCTCAATCTCCCCCGCTCCCCTACTCCCCCACTCCCCCACTCCCTATTTAAGGTAACGCCACGCCTTGATTAAATTCCCTTGCATCAAAGCAGCAACTCCATTTAAAGCTCTAATTTCTGGCTGAGTGGGGTCAAGCTCCAAAGCAGACTTCAAAGCTATTTCTGCGGGCCCGGGATTTAAGTTATATAGATAAACAAAAGCCAAATAAGCATAGGCAAAAGGGTTTTGAGAATCTAACTCTGTAACTCTAGTCAAAGCAGCGATCGCTCCATCCGCGTCCTGTTGTAAAACTCTGGCCAAACTCAACCCATAGAGCAACTCTAAATTATTGGGGTCTTGCTGCAAACGATATGCCAAAGTTTTTTCTGCTTGTTTGGTATAATCTTGGACTGGATCGTACTGGTTAACTCGCCCCACTTCCTCAAATACACTTTCTAAACCTTTTATTCCCAGAGGCAACTTTTGCCCCCACATCCGCAACTGTGTCACTAAATCTAATTCTGGTGCTGGTAATATTTCGGCCTGGGGGTCCACTTCCACACGCACGGGGGGTTGTATAGGAATAGGATAAGTTTCTCCAGTTTTCCGGTTAAGGTAAGTCGCTTCTAATATGTAATTTCCCGATGAAATATTGGCAGGGGGTAACATTCCTATCCTTTCAATAATTTCAAACCCGACCTCAGACTTATTTGCTGGAGACAGACCAGGGTATAAACTTCCCATTCCAATAGCGCGATCGTGAATGAAACGAGACACATTATTATCAGAAACTAATGGTTGAAGCAATGCGCGATCGATGTTTTCGTGGCGATAAGTTAACAACACTAAACCCGACTGTAATTCTTGCCAAGAACCAGACCATTTATAGGTAATAGGTATTGGCACTCCTGGTCGAATTTTTGGCGATAAAATCACATAGTCTAATTTTACTTTTTCTTGTGGTTTATTCAGAGGATGAACTTCTACAGGCAAAAACTGATTATGATAAAGATTTAAGTTGCTATTATCTGGCAAAAGCCAACTTTTTTGTAGTTGAAAATTTGGGTTTTGTTCGATGATATTAACAATAGCAGCTTGAGCTTTTTTAATTCTTTTAACCGAACCTTGGTCATTAGTTTTTGTGACAAACCAAGAGAGCGATCGCACATCTTGAGGTACTTGTTTTAAATTAGTTCCTACTTGTCTACCGTAAACCTGTAAATTTTGCAAAGCACCGTAATAATTTAAGTTATGTTGATTAATTTCTGGAGTGGAGGGTAAAACTCCTAAAGTTGACCGTAAATAGGGGTCAGTTTTGACAATTTCAGCAATTACTTTTTGATGAGGCCACTCTTTACCTAAATGTGCATAATAAACACCGCCAGGACTCAACCAAGCAGAAATTTTTCTGAATAAAATTCCACCTACAGGCCAGATATTTAATACCATTAAAATAATGGCTAAACCAATAGTAAACCAGCGAATTTGTTTTCCTACTTTTCTCGGAAATTGCATTAAACCAAAGGCTAATAAAATTGATAAAACTGGCAATAATGGCAAAGTGTAACGAAAATCTTTGTTGATATTGAGGGAGCAAATGAGATAACTGCCAATTAAAAAAATAGCTAACCATCGGCAAGAGCGAAGGTAATTTGATGATAATTTATCCTGTTTTTTGAACAACCGAATTAGGTAAAAAAATAATCCACCAATAGGAATAATTAACAGAGGCAAAGAAACATGATAAGGCAGCAGTTTCCAATAATAAAGCCAAGCATCCAAACTCAATAAATTGGGGTCGCCTTCAGCAATAGCAGAATC
The DNA here is from genome assembly GCF_010672525.1 of Okeania sp. SIO2B3. Lineage (GTDB taxonomy): Bacteria > Cyanobacteriota > Cyanobacteriia > Cyanobacteriales > Microcoleaceae > Okeania. The sequence goes on from NZ_JAAHGH010000100.1 coordinate 22,005, forward strand.
AACAGTTGCCCGCTTACCAGCAGTTAACATTAATAGCCAATTTGTTCTCGCCCAAGGATAAAAAACTGCTACAGATAAACACAGAGAAAAAATTAGTTGAATTAACTTTTGCCACTGCCGTTTTATGAGAATATTTATTCCTATCCAAAGTAACGGAATGAAGAGAAAAAATATCGTAGTTTGTTTAACTAAAATTGCAGCACCAAAAGCTAAACCAAAAGCAATCGCCCAAAGCCAATCTTTTACGCAAATTAACCTTAAAAACGCAATATGTAGGGGCGAATGGCATTCGCCCTCACTGGATTTAGTGTCAGTGTGTAAGTCCTGTAAATTATTTGCTATAGCAGATATTTTTGACAGTAATTTATCGAAAATAGACGTTTTTTCAGAATTAAAATTAAAATTTTCTTGGTCAATTTTTCCCGTTTCATTTTCCCTGTTGCCTGTTGCCTGTTGCCTGTTCCCTATAGCAGATATTTTTGACAGCAATTCATCGAAAATAGACGTTTTTTCAGAATTAAAATTAAAATTTTCTTGGTCAATTTTTTCCCTTTTATTTTCCCTGTTCCCTGTTGCCTGTTGCCTATTAAAATTAAAATTTTCTTGGTCAATTTTTCCCGTTTTATTTTCCCTGTTGCCTGTTGCCTGTTGCCTGTTGCCTCTTATCTGTTCCCTATTCCCTATTCCCTGTTCCCTATCCCAATACCAAAATGTTAAACAACAGAAACTTAAAGTCACCATTGCCGTGAGAGGATAGTCGAGTAAATACTGTAAACGATATCTATATAATCCTGGAAATAATATACATAAAACTGCTGCCCAAAAAGCAACTTTTTGATTAAATAATTTGCTGCCTAAACTGTAAACTGAAGTAAGTAAAATAGCACTAAAAAATAGATGTACTAAAGTTGCTTGGTCAGCACCCCTAGCAAAAATAACTTGAAATGGAACAGTAAAAATATAAGTCAACGGTGGAACCTTCGGTGAAAGCGACCAAAAATGCTGCCACCATTCCCCAGAAAACAGTTGCATATTTTGAAAAGCACGCCAGTAAGTCAGGGAACCCGTGAGATAGTCAGCTTGATCCCAAGCAGGTACAGACTTATCAAAAGCAAACCAGAGGCGATCGCTCACCGCTGCGAATAACCATAGGATAGTTAAGGTAAGGATATGATTAATTTTGGGTTGTTCTTTTTCTTGGGAAATCATAAATTTCAGTTATCACTTATCAGCAAAAAATGTAGTGGACTGACACATCTAAAACGGTTTAATAGTAGGGGCGGGTTTTAGCTAGAATTTTAATGCTTACTCTAAGATTTACAGGACTTACGCAAAATGTGAAATTATACACCAATTGTAGTGGGCGAATGCCATTCGCCCCTACGAGATATGGTGGTTATGCGTAAGTCCTGATTTATATAAACTACCCCTAATGTACACCCATTAGTTGTATCAGTCTACTACCGGAATTTGCACCAGCGAAAACGCTCTTCAAATTAACAAACTGCAAAATCGGTTATCTTACGTTTTTCGGGGGTATAAAATCCTAAAACAATTTTGTCTTTAGGAACCCCTTCTGCTAATAATTCTCCTGCTATACCATCTTCCATTCCATCCCGATGAATCCAAATTTTATCATCTATAATTTCCAGATGAAGTATGCAACCATGAACCATTTTATGACCTTCTACTCCCACAATCATTAATAGATAATGGTTTTGTTCTCGGTCAAAAACCGTTTTTCTTTCTACTTCGCTATCAGAATATCACAACTTAGCGTATTCGCTGATTATTTTTTCGATTATTTGTTGATATTTACTGATGGTATCCATTTAATCATTACCTCCTCTGATTTGTGGAAAACTAATAAATTTAAGCGTTGGTTTTCTAGCATTAATTCACCAATGGGTTCGCTGAATATGCAATTATAAGGTTTTACATCTACTGCTAAATAGAGGATTCTTTCTGGGTTTGTTTTTTTGAGTACATCATGGTAAACGATATACTGACCAACCGCATTTTCTAGGTTATTCATTGGGGAAGGACTTGCAAAACTTTTCAATTCTACTGCTATTTTTCCTAAAAAACAAGGTCTAAAGTTTCTCCTTTCAAGGGAATGAAAAAAATCAGCTTTAGTATTTCAATCCCGATGCTGAGTGCCAGAGATACTGATAACTGATAACTGATAACTGAAATGGAACCCCACTTGATAACGTAAGGGTCATCAGTTATGCTCCAATTATCTTTGACTAAAGCCAGGACTTACGCAAATTCACCTTGAAAACGCCATATGTAGGGGCAAATGGCATTTGCCCTCGCTTGATTTAGTGTCCGTGCGTAAGTCCTGTAAAGCATTAATTAAGTTGTTATGGTAAGCATCTCTAGCTGGCATAAATAAAGAAATACTGAGGGTAGTTTTTATATAGAAACCGGGTTGATCAAGGAAATTTCGTGGTTTCAACAACAATATCACGGTAATAAACCCGGTTTCTTAGTTATTTGGCATAGGTAGTTCTGTAAAAGATTAATTTTTTCCAAATCATAATCAATCAACAAATCAATATCGCTGGTTTCTTTATCAAAATAATATGGGTCTAAAACCCCGCCTTTTAAGGCGTAATACTTTTGGAGCGAAGCTCAAATCCCCTACTTCCCCTCCTGGGAGGGGTTAGGGGTGGGTTGACTTCTGACTTCTAACTTCTGACGCGCGTTAACTTCTCCCCTTGCTACTGAACCAAACACCCGTATATTAAAAGCCCCATGCTGTTCAGCAATCTTGAGAATTTCACCACGTTTTTCTTGTAATAATCTCATTAATGACATTGCTTTTCATTCCTGCTTTATAAAACTGAAATCACTTTAAGTATACAACATGAAATATTAGCCAAGTTTAATACCAATTCTCAAAAGTTTTGCTATTTGTCAAAAATTATGTTATCAATTATCAATTATCCATCCCCAAAAACTATGACTGCAAAAGTTAACTATCCTCATATAAAAATAGAGGAAAATCAACCCCCACGACTACAAAGAATACCCAGAGTGCGCGTTGCTCAAATTGTTATGGATTATTTAGCTTATGGATGGTCTGTTGACGAAATGTGTCGCCAACATCCTTATTTAATGCTTTCAGAAGCTCATGCAGCAATGACATATTATTTTGACCATGAGGATGAGATTAATACAGAAATTCGTCTGGAGTGGGAGCAAGTACAACAGGAAAAATCTGCTGCTTCTCCCTCACCCTTTTTAGTGCGGATGCGTCTCAAGGGGTTACTATAAAAATGTCTGTTGCACTTTACATGGATGTTCATATTCCCATAGCTATTACTCAACAACTACGTCGTCGTGGAGTTGATGTTATTACCGCAATAGAGGATGATGCAGCAGAGTTACCAGATGACCAACTTTTGGCACGAGCAACTTTGCAGGGTCGAGTTTTATTTACTCAAGATATTGGTTTTAAGGTACTCGCTGAAACTTGGCAACGTCAAGGAAAACCATTTGCTGGTTTAATATTTGGTCATCAACTTGGAGGTACGATAGGAGAGTTTGTCAAGGATTTAGAATTAATTGCTTTAGGTTCTGAACCTGATGAATGGCTGAATACAGTTGAATATTTGCCTTTTTAATACCACTATAACTGGCAAATTTTGAGAGCGATCACTACTCCCAGTTTTGACTTTCTTGGTTGTCTGTTGCTGGGGAATTTAGGGATGATTTGATATTTGGCCAGATATGTTGTTTTGATCGGAGGTAAAGTTATAATGGGAAATGAAGTTTAAGTAAGTCCGGAAAAAGCAGGGTTGCATTTGTAGAAAAACGGGATTGAATACATAGAAAAATATCCTAAAGGTTAATGGTGAATTATGGATGAACAAGATTATTTAGATTTCTGGATAAAGGTATTGCAGGCAACTGCCGAAAGTGAAGGTAACTCCGAAATCATCTACCCAATACTGCAAGCAAACCTAGAAAAACTTGATGACAACTTTATCGTCGTCTTGCAAAACTGGGCAGAAACGAAACTTTCTCAGGTAGAACTCTCAGAGGCAGAAGGCATTGCAAGAAATATTCGCAGGTTTAGCAACCTCATCCAGCAGTTTCCATTTGGTAGGAAAGCAACAAATATGGAGATTAGCATTGTCGGGTACGAAATATCTCTAACAGTATTTACCCGCGACAGTAACCCAGAAAATTGGGGAATAACTCAAAACAATTTGGGTGAAGCATATAGAAACAGGATATCAGGCGACAGGGCACAGAATCTGGAGATGGCGATTAATATTTACGAACAGGCATTGCAAGTTCGTACTCGTGAGGAATTTCCTATCCAATGGGCAGCAACTCAAAACAATTTGGGGAATGCCTACCTCTATAGAATATTGGGCAATCAGGCAGAAAATCTGGAGATGGCAATTGATGCCTATCAGAAAGCGTTACAAGTTTACACCCGTGAAGAACTCCCTATTGATTCGGCAATGATTCAGAGCAATTTAGGTACTGTCTACAACAACAGAATATTCGGCAACAAAGCAGAAAATCTGGAACTAGCGATCGCTGCTTTTCAAAAAGCATTGCAGGTTTACACTTCTGAAGCATTCCCCATCCAATGGGCAGCAACTCAAAACAATTTGGGGAATGCCTACCGCAACAGGATATTCGGCAATAAGGCAGAAAATCTGGAAATGGCGATCGATGCTTACCAAACAACCTTGAAAGTTCGCACAAAAGAGGCATTTCCTATTCAATGGGCAACAACTAAGAACAACTTAGGTGCTGCCTATGGGGAGAGGATATCGGGCAACAAGGAAGAAAATCTGGAGATGGCCATCGCTTCCTACCAAAAGGCTTTGGAGGTTTGCACTCCTGAAGCATTTCCTATTGAATGGGCAAGAACTCAGAACAACTTGGGTACTGCCTACTGTGGCAGAATATGGGGCAACAGGGTAGAAAATCTGGAGATGGGGATTGATGCCTACCAAAAAGCTTTGCAGATTTACACTCCCGAAGCATTTTCTATTGAATGGGCAACAATTCAGAACAATTTGGCACTTGTCTACTCTGACAAGATATGGGGCGACAAGGCAGAAAATCTGGAAATGACTATCAATGCTTACAAACAGGCGTTGCAAGTTTTCACTATTGAAGCATTTCCCATTCAATGGGCAGCTGTTCAGAACAATTTGGGTATTGCCTACAAAAACAGAATATCTGGGGACAAGTCAGAAAATCTGGAGATGGCAATCACTGCTTACAAACAGGCATTACAAGTACGCAAAAAAGAAGCATTTCCCATCGCTTGGGCAACGACTCAGGATAATTTGGGGACTGCTTACAGTGAGAAGATATCAGGCAACAAGCTAGAAAACTTGGAGATGGCAATTGATGCTTACAAACAGGCGTTACAAGTACGAACAAAAGAGGCACTCCCAATTCAATGGGCAGCGACTCAGAACAATTTGGGTGCTGCCTACCGTCACAGGATATCCGGCAACAAGGCAGAAAATCTGGAGGTAGCAATCAATGCCTACCAAAAAGCCTTGCAAATTTATACTCCTGAATCATTCCCTATTGATTGGGCAGGGACTCAGAATAATTTAGGTCTTGCCTACGGTGAGAGGATATCGGGTAACAGAGGAGAAAATCTGGAGATGGCGATCGCTGCCTACCAAAAAGCTTTGGAAATTTACACTTCTGAAGCATTTTCCATAGATTGGGCACAGACTAAGAACAATTTGGCTATTGCCTACGGCAAAAGAATATTGGGCGACAGATCGGAAAATCTGGAGATGGCGGTTTCTGCTTTACAAGAGGCATTGCAAGTACGCACAAAAGAAGCACTGCCGATTCAATGGGCACAAACTCAAAATAATTTGGGTATTATCTACTGGTATAGGATATTCGGCAATAAGTCAGAAAATCTGGAGATGGCAATCGGTGCCTACCAAAAATCCTTGCAAATTTATACTTCAGAAGTATTCCCCATTGATTGGGCGGGGACTCAGAATAACTTGGGAGCTGTATATAGTGACAGGATATTCGGCGATCGGGCAGAGAATCTGGAGGTAGCAATCAATGCCTACCAAAAAGCTTTGCAAGTTTTCACTCGTGAGGCACTCCCAATTGATTGGGCAGAAACTCAGAACAATTTGGGAGGTGTATATAACAAAAGGATATCTGGGGACAAGTCAGAAAATCAGGAGGTAGCAATCAATGCCTACCAAAAAGCCTTGCAAGTTTTCACTCGTGAAGTAAATCCTGTCAGTTGGGCAGGTATTCAAAACAATTTGGGTCTTGCCTATAGGA
>NZ_JAAHGH010000101.1 GCF_010672525.1 Okeania sp. SIO2B3
TAGAGGAGGTAGGAGCGGGCGTTTTGTCCCAAAATTGTTCTGCCCAACTCTTGCACAAAATGCTAGTTTTTTGAGCAATCTTTACCGAAAACAGGCGCACCCCTTTCAACCTAAAACAGCTAAAACCTTTATCTATAAATGCTTTGATATTTAATCAGCAAGCCCTAATTATCAATTATCAATTATCAATTAATGAACAATATACTAATAGAGTGTGAATTTTTTAATTCGTTCCGCTGGTAAAATTATGATTGATTGAAAACCTCAAATATACTACTTATGAATCAATCAATTTATTAAACAGTTCGTTATTTCTAATATCGTCAAAGTCAGGTTCATTTTTTGCCATTTCTTTGCATCTACTATGATTGAGATTAATTGCTTTTTTCAAGCTTTTTAAACCTGCTTCAACTTCACCTTTCAGAACACAACAACGAGCCTTATTATACCAAGCACTCAAAAAGTCAGGTTTAATTTTTGCTGCATTATCATAACAAGCGATCGCCTCTCCATAAATACCTAACTTCATCAAAGCAACTCCCCGATTATTCCACGCATCGCTATAATTATTTTTAATAGCAATTGCCTGATTATAAGACTTAACTGCTTCTTGATATTTTTGAATTTTTGCTAAACAAACACCACGGTTATTCCACGCATCAGCATAATCAGCTTTGACTTTAATAGCTTGTTCAAAAGAATTAATTGCCTCTTGATAATGCTGCAATTCTATTAAAGAAACACCACGATTATTCCACGCATCAGCATAATCAGCGCGAATTTGTAACGCTCTATCATAAGAAACTATGGCCTCATCATACATTTTCAATCTTGTCAATACCACCCCTCGATTATTCCAAGTATCTGCCATTTCCGGATGAATTTTTAAGGCTTGATTGTAAGCAGAAACAGCTTCTTTTAGTCTACCTGCAAAGAAAAATTTATCTGCTTGTTTAGCATAATCATTTGCCATCATTAACGGCTCATAATTATCAGTTTTAGCAGTAGAATATTGAATCAATGTATCCTTTTGCAGTTGTTCGATTTTTTCATCAGCTTGTTGACTTTGTTGTTGGAGTTCATCTAATATTATTTGAGCTTCATTGACGATTTCTTTTAACTGAGATATTGTGTCATATTTAAAACTTTCAATTTCTTGCTCTGTCAGAAAAATTTTGTTAGATAATTTTGTCTGAAGAAACCAAATCCAAATTGCTGCAGAAGCAGGAAATAAAGTCAACAAAATTAAAAAGATACTGAGTAATGATGTGGCATGACGAAATGTATAATCTACTTCTTCTCGCACGCGAATACTAATTTCTTCTTTCAATTTAAAATCTGCTACTTGTTCCTGATTTTGAGCTAGTAAACTATCAATTGGATGAGTTACCAAATTTTTATTTTTTGGGAATGCAGATAATAACTTTAAATCATTTTTTTGTTGGTAATTATCGTTAACTTTATCCTTTGTCCCTTGACTATATGCAGAATTTCCACTAATAGAGAATATTAGGGTGATAATTAAAATAGAAATTGACTTTCGTAAGCCTTTGCTTAAGCTTTTTAGCATCTGTCTGTGGCAAAACTCTACCATATTTATAATTTTCATAGCTTCTAAAAATACAGATAAACTGATAATATTTCTACCTATAGCATTATAGAAATAGTAGATTTCAAATGTAGGGGCGAATGGCCATTCGCCCCTACTTTTGACTTAATATAGTAAATTTCAAACTTTTAACTTTTGACTTTTGACTTTTAAATTTTGACTTTTAACTTAAAAATGTCTGAATGGATTGAAATTGGTAGAATAGTTGCTCCTCAAGGTTTGAGAGGAGAGTTGCGAGTATACCCTAACTCTGACTTTCCAGAAAGATTCTTAGAACCAGGAAAAAGATGGTTATTACAACCAGGACAGGTGGACCCCCAAGATATTGAGTTACTGGGTGGTCGTTATCTTCCTGGTAAAGATTTATATGTGATAGAGTTAGCAGGGATTGAAAATCGTGAACAAGCTGAAGCATTACGGAATAGTCATTTGTTCATCCAACGAGGCGATCGCCCCCAACTAGCAGAGGATGAATTTTATCTACCAGACTTAATTGGTTTGACAGTTATTAATCAATTAAATGGGGAAATTATTGGTAAAGTTGTGAGTATGATTTCAGCAGGAAATGATTTGTTAGAAGTAGAAAAAATATCTACAGATACTCCTATTATTTCTGAAGCTATTACTCAAGATCAACCACCACAAGAAAGTGGGAGAAGTCGGCGTAAAAAACATCAGAAAAAACCTAAGTCTTCCCCTCCTCAAAATCTTTTAATCCCTTTTGTTAAAGAAATTGTTCCTGTAGTTGATTTTGAAAAAGGCATCATTGAAATTCTTCCCCCATTAGGGTTAATTGACTTATAAAAAATGGGTGCATCTCAATGCAAGAATAAAGCCAAAAAATTATCGCTTTTAGGCAACAGCGGTGCGACCCCGCGTCAGCGATAGATGCAAGGGAACGCGCACCAAGAGAGGCAAAAGCTCATCTGGCAACAGGGAATATATAGGAAAAAAGTATTTTTGCAAATATGAGATGCTCCCTAAAAAATTACATCAATTGAAATTCTTTAATAGCAGGTAAAAAGTTTTTATTTTCATGGCTTGGGCGACTAAGTTTAATCAGAACAAATCTTTGTAGTGGAGTTAGATTTTGCCATTTTTCTAATTTAATTTCAACCCCTGTTTCTTGAGCTTTACTTTGAACTACATCTGGAATTTTTGTGTCATCCATCCAAGCTGGATTTAGTTCTATAGATAATTCTTTAGCAGGGGTATCTGTATGTTTAATTACTAATTCATGTAGCCACTCTCGATAATTTTTAATTTCTTCTGGTGTACTGCAAGATTTATCTACTAGCTTTTGACGAATTAAATGATTAAATTGATGCCAGTGAGATAATTTTAATTTAACTCCGCAGGTATCTAATTTATAACGGACTATCATGGGAATACATCGTAGAGATTCTACAAAGTCTTGCTCAAATTCAAAATAATTATTCATTATATTTTCTTGATTTTTCAGTTTTATATAATGTCCGGTAAAACAGTTATGATTAGGTTCGTAATTTTGCTCTATTCCTAATATTTAGGGTTTGCGCTCAAAAGTATTTTAGTAGGGGTAGGAGACAACCCACCCGCGGGCCCCTCCCAGGAGGGGAGAAAAGGGTCGGGAGCGAGGAAGTAGGAGTAAGAATTGTAAGAATGATTTTTCTGCCCAACTATGCGCCTAAAATACGCTCCTTTTTGAGCGTTTTAGACTGAAACAGGCGCACTTTTTTCGTTCCCAAAAAGGCACTTGTCTTTATATGTCAATGCTTTTATATTTAATCAGCAAGCCCTATTTAGACCTAATATTAAGTCTGATTAATTAGCCATAATAAAAATGTTTTATAGCGTTTCTCAAATTAGTGATATACAGTTTTTTTTCTTTTTTTCTATCCCCTTTTTCTCGAATTAATACTCCCTACTCCCTAAAGCAAACGAATTTTGTACCTCACCAATATGAGAATTGCTATATTAAGTAATTAACACAGACTGAATAACTTTTTTTGATAATTATTAGCTAGTTATTGTTAATTATTCTTATTTTTACTTCTCCCCAACCTGCCCACTCCCCCAGGGCTAATTCATTGCCTGGGGAGAATATTTATATGGATATGAAATACATTTAATTATGCAAATATTAAGAATCTCCCCATCTCCCTATCAATTTTTCTAAGCGTGACAATAAATTGACCCTACCCCACTCCCCCGCTCAAGAAAATGTAGCAAACATTTATCAAATTGGTATAAAGGACTAGAGCAAAACTACAAACAAAAAATTATTTCGGCAACTTATATTGCCCTACAATTTTCTTAGCAAACTCTGGCACATGAGCCTCTAATTTTTCTGGATAATTCCGCTTCACATAAAGATAATTGCGAGTGAAATGAGAATCAATAGAAAACCGCCCATATTCCAAACCTTTAGGACCAATTTTTTCAATCACAACTCCCATTAATTTTGCAGCCCACATTGGCAAAGTAACAGCTTGGTCGTAAGCCGGAATACTTTGTTGAACAGCATTTTTTCTATCTCCCTGAGACATTACAGGTTGAGTATCTAACTGATTCATCACCAAATCTAACATTTGTTTTCCCGTCTCATTCCTAACAGTAATCCACTGCCAACCAAAAGGCGCTCCCATATATCCAACCACCAAATCTGCCAAACCATTGACATAGTCAAAACAACTCATACAAGAAGGAGCAAAAACATCTTTCAATTTCTTAGTATTTAACCCAAAAAATGGTACTTTTTCTATACTTCCATCCTCATGTTTAAAATGTACTCGAAAATCTTGCATAAATTCATAATGTACAACAGTTTCTGGAGACTTACTCGTAGTATCTAAGAACTTTTGCAAACCCTCTCTAGTCACATTATCCACACAAGGAGTTCCCAAAACATAGAGCTTTTCTAAACCTAATTGTTTTTCCACCGCTCGTAATGCTTGAATCTGACAACCAACCCCTATTACTAACAGTTTTTTCATCCCAGAATTTTCAATTTCTTCTAATACCGAAAGATTAGGAGAAAGAGTCGGTTTATTCACTTTTGCTGCCAATACTTCCTCTGGAGTCCGGGCAATAACTGGCATCGGTTGAAAGCGGTCTTCCTGAGTATTTTGCACGCAGACCACACCTTCCACAATACCTTGATTCAACATTTCACAGGCGATCGTACTCACAATACCAGTCCATTGTGCGCCCTCAATAGGTTGTTTTTTCCGAGCTGCCATCATATCTTGATGAACGCCAAAATAAGTCTCATTTTCATTATCTAGGTTGCGAGTGCGTCCGTGAGTTTCTTGTTCGAGGTTGTCAAATTGTTGATTAAGAAATGCACAGGCATCCTTGACATAATGGATATAATATGTGTCGCACAAACCACATTCGCTACAGAGTTCTTTGGCGGGGCGACGCGCACCTGGTCTGAGAGCTTTAGCTTTCTTGTGTTTAGGGGTGTTTGGAGTTGAGATAGTCATTGAAAATTGATTTGTTAAACTTAGTGACTTTTATCTAGGATACCACTTTGCAGTTATCAGTGGCTTTGTTGCATGAAAGTATATAGCTGCCGTACTTGTTCCACATATGTGCAACAATAATGCGCGGAAACTGCTGTAACTATTGGACAATAGATAATATAGAACATCAATGTTTGAGGTAAAAAAGACTGAAACTTTTACCTGTAAAAGCTTTGAGGTTTTATCGGTAGAGCAATAACTATTGGACAATAAATAAATAGAACATGAAGCCATCGCCAAACAGAGCAATATAGCTGCCGCCACCATCCTCCGCCAACGCCAATCAGCAGAGTAATAACTATTGGACAATAAATAAATAGAACATGAAGCCATCGCCAAACAGAGCAATATAGCTGCGGAATGGATGTTAAGAACGCTACTTTCATGCAACAAAGCCTTATTTAACTATTGTCCAATAGTTATTGCTCTGGTGATCAGCGTACGCTTTGTTTGGCAATCATTACTATTTAACTATTGGACAATAGTTATTACTCTGGTGATCGGCGTACGCTTTGTTTGGCAATGATTACTATTTATCTATTGGACAATAGTTATATCATTTTCGGACGGGTCAGTTATAAATAAAATTTAAGGACTGACAATACCGACTGTACCAAAGAAATACTGAAATTATCAATACTATTACCCAATATTTCCTCTTTTTCTCCTTTCTTTCCTCCTGAGGACTGACTTCCCCTCCACCGGAGGGGTTAGGGGTGGATTGACTCCTGAGGGCTCACAACAGTTATTTATAAGTATTCAACCGAACATGATATTACAGCAGTTTCCGCACGTTATTGTTGTACATATGCGGAGCAAGTGCGACAGCTATATACTTTCATGCAACAAAGCCATTAATAATTAATAATTACCTCGAGAGTGAAAACAGATAGGATTGACGATGATGATTCGAGAAATTGAGGAAATTATCCCTCGTCCTATTTCCCTTGATGAATGGGTGACTTTATAGTTACCCCAAAGCGTTCGCGGAGCGTTGCGGATGCAACATCGCTCCTTCTAAAACCAACTATGTTTGACAGGCGATCGCTTTTCATAGAAAATGTGGTTAAACAGTTGTCATTGGTACCAATTATATCTATAATCCAATATGGATAAAAATAGCCTTAGCTAAAAGGAAAGAAGAAAAGTCTATGCCAAATTATAATGAAGTAGTAAGTCAAATTCACAGCCTCACCAAGGCAGAGCAACTCCGACTATTAGAAGAATTAAAAGCAATAGTGGAGAACTCCATAGAAGTAGAGACAGAAGCAGAACTAATTTCTCCCGCAGAAATAGCTGCCAGGGAAACTGCATGGCAAGATTACTTAGGAGGTCGCGATCGCGGCAAATCTCTCCAAGAACTAGAATTAGAATTATTTGGGAGGGAGCTTTTTCAGTTTTAGTTATCAGTTATCAGCATGGAAAGGTATCTAATATAAACCCGGTTTATATATTTTTATACTATAATATACTTTCAAAAATTCTCTTTTTGGGTATTCTAATTTATGGTCAAGTCTCCTAAACAGACCTTATTAGCTGTGCTGAAAATAGCTCTGGTGTCTACTTCTTTACCTTTAATAGTAACAAGTTTGTCTCCATTACTCCCAGGCACTAAGCAAATTAATAGTCTAGTATTTGCCCAAGAAAATGTTGAACCTAACCCTCAACCTACTGCTAGTCTTAAACCAAAAAAGACAAGTCAACCCACTGAACAAAAAACACAGGAAAATTCGGAAAATTCTGATGATGAGAAAGAGTGGGAAGGGTGGTTAATTTTAATCCCTGTGCTGGCGGGTTTGTATTTGGGAGTTCTCTGGTTTCGTCCCCTATGGTTATTGGTTCTACCTGCAGAATTAAAGATACCGAAAACTCCAATAAATTTAAAACTACCTCCTGCTGTCCAACATTTTCTCAAGTATCGCCCCAGGGTACTAGATGCTTGGGTTGAAAAACATCTGGAGACTTTTCAACGGAAGTTTCTGGAGAATGAAACTGTTGAGGAACGAAAAGATTATGTTTCGCTTCCAGTTGAATTAAATGGTGAAGAAATTGATGAGCTGACAGCGGAAACCTTGAGCGAACCTTTTAACAGAGAAAGGCGAGTACGACTGTTAATTTGGGGTGAAGGAGGCTCAGGAAAAACAACTATTGCTTGTCAAATTGCTAAATGGGCAATGAAAAAGCAGCACCAGTCTAAAGCTTTAGCTAAACATTTGATGTTACCAGTTTTAATTGATAAGGAAATTGATAATACTGGAGATGGCATCAAACCGATAATGGAAGCAATTATGGCTGAAATTCAGGAGTTGATCGACAATGAACAAATGATTGTTGATGAATTATTAGTTAAACAACTCCTGCGACAGCGCCGAATTTTATTGATAGTCGATCGCTATTCAGAGATGAGTCAAGAAACTCAAGAAAAAATTAATCCCGACCCGAAAGAGTTTCCGGCAAATGCTTTAATTGTCACTTCCAGAATAGAGGAAAATTTCCGGGGTATCGATCTTAAAATTAAAACTCTCAGGTTTGATGGAGGAAAGTTAGCTTACTTTATCGAGCAGTATTTGAAGGAGTGCGGTAAGTGGGGTTTATTTGAGGCAGATCAAGAAGAATTTTTACAGGAATGCGCTCAACTTGCACGCATTGTTGGGGAACAGAAGACTATAACTGTTTTGCTGGCAAAGCTTTATGCTGAGAAGATGATAAATAGTAAGGAGAATAATGTTACCTCTGAGGGTTCTCTCGACAATATTCCCGATCTAATACTTAACCATTTAGAAAAGTTGAACCGTCAAGGTGAAAGAGAGACTAAGAGTGAATATCCTACAATTAAACAAGATGCTCAACTAATTGCTTGGAAATGTTTGGAGGAAGATTATAAACCATCCGATGTGAAGCGCAAAGAAGTAATTGAGGCTTTTCCAAGTTTGGATACAGATGAAGCAGAAGACTGTCTTAATTATTTTGAGAAAGACTTGCGACTGCTTAAGCGTACTGGATATGGTCCAATAAAAGATAGAAAGAAAATTCGCTTTGCTCTCGATCCGGTGGCAGAATATCTAGCTGCACTATATTTGGTACAGGAGAATAAGGATGATGAGGAAAAGTGGCGGGAGTTTGTGGCAAAAGCAGGCAAAAAGTTGGGTAAGGAAGAAATTAAAGGCTTTTTGTTGGCAGTGAGAGATTGTTGTTTGGCAAAAGGTTCGGAGGTTAGAGTACCTAGTTTTGTAGCAGATGAAATTGGGAAACTGGCAGGATTAGATTTGGATGCTTTAGAAAAAGAGCTAGAGAGGCAAAGAATTAAAAGGCTTGTCCGTAATTTGTTTGCTCCAGGGGCAACGGTACAAGATAGGGTAGACGATCTTAAAAAAATAGGAGGTAGTGGTTCGGTTGCTAAGTTTGTTGCTCTTGATATTGTTAAATGTCTAAAAGATGATGATGAAGAAGTGTGTCGTTATGCTGTAGGGGCATTGACCAAATTAGGCAATAGTTCTGAAACTGTGGTGCAAGCTCTTTTAGCTTTGCTTCAAAATGAAAATCCAGAGGTGCGTAAATCTGCTGCATGGGCGTTGGGCAACTTAGCCAATGATTCAGAACCAGTGCTGCAAGGTCTATTGTCCCTTCTTCAAGATGATGATAGAGAGGTGCGTAAATCTGCTGTAAAAGCGTTGGGCAACTTAGGTAATACTTCTGAACCTGTAGTGCAAGCTCTTTTAGCTTTACCTCAAGATGATGATAGAGAGGTGCGTAAATCTGCTGTAAAAGCGTTGGGCAACTTAGGTAATGCTTCTGAACCTGTAGTGCAAGCTCTTTTAGCTTTACTTCAAGATGATGATAGAGGGGTGCGTCTTCCTGCTGCAGAGGCGTTGGGCGATTTAGGCAATGCTTCTGAAGCTTTGGTGCAAGCTCTTTTAGTTTTACTTCAAGATGAAGATTCAGAGGTGCGTTTTTCTGCTGTAGAGGTATTGGGTAACTTAGGCAATGGTTCTGAACCTGTGGTGCAAGCTCTTTTAGCTTTACTTCAAGATGATGATAGAGGGGTGCGTCATTCTGCTGTAGAGGCGTTGAACAATTTAGGTGATTCTTCTGAACCTGTGGTGAAAGCTATTTTAGCTTTACTCAAAGATGAAGATTCAAGGGTACTTTATTCTGCTGTAAAAGCGTTAGGCAACTTAGGCAATGGTTCTGAACCTGTGGTGCAAGCTCTTTTAGCTTTACTTCAAGATGAAGATAGAGGGGTGTGTTATTCTGCGGCAGAGGCGTTGGGCAACTTAGGCAATGGTTCTGAAGCTGTAGTGCAAGCTCTTTTAGATTTACTTCAAGACAAAGATGCAGTGATGCGTCATTTTGCTGCAGAAGCGTTGAGCAACTTAGGCAATGGTTCTGAACCTGTGGTGCAAGCTCTTTTAGCTTTACTTCAAGATGAAAATAACATGGTGCGTTCTTCTGCTGCAAAGGCGTTGGGCAACTTAGGCAATGGTTCTGAACCTGTGGTGCAAGCTCTTTTAGCTTTACTTCAAGATGAAGATAACATGGTGTGTTTTTCTGCTAAAAAAGCATTAAAAAAATTAGGCATTAATTCAGAATCTGAAAACTAGAAAACCCAGTTATTCAATTAACAAATATTTCACAGAAAAAAATGATGAAATTAACAGAGATTAGACAAAAAGGATACAAAGCACTAATAGATTCATTAGGTGTTGTGGGAATGTTACGTTTTCTCCAAGAACTTCATGCAGGTTCCGGAGACTATACCAAGGAAAAATATCAATTAGAGGAACCTAAATTCGAGGAATTTGAAGAGTTTATTCAACAAAAAAATCAACTACAAGATGATAGTTCAGAAGTCAATTTTTCAGCACCAGAAGCATTAGATAAATTAGATAATACTTCAGAAGCAGTTGTGCAAACTCTATTAACTCTACTTCAAGATGACAATTCAAGTATGCGTTTTTCTGCTGTAGAAGTGTTAGGCAAATTAAGCAATTCTTCAGAGCCAGTTGTGCAAGCTCTATTAACTCTACTTAAATATGATGATTCAACAGTGCGTTCCTCTTTAGTAGAGGTATTAGAAAAGTTAGATAATAGTTCAAAACCTACTTGAGTAGGGGAGTGGTAAACATAATAATAATTATTATTAATACTATAGCAGTTCTTTAAACCTATGAAGTACAGTTTTAGATCCCCCCTAACCCCCCTTAGTAAGGGGGGAACCACTTAAAAAGGGGGGAGTCTTCAAAGTCCCCCTTTTTAAGGGGGATTTAAGGGGATCGTGAATATACCTCATAACTATGGGAATTGCTATAAAAGGAGCAAAAATCAAATGTCTTACAGCGATTTAACATTACCAAAAATCCAACAATAATTTTCCTTAACAATCAATGAAAAAGTAGATTTTTTTGCCAATATTTCCGAAGTCAAACCAAGCGATTTTCTAAGACAAACATTACAAAATAACTTACCATTAGCTTTAGCAATTAATACAGAAAAAGCCCGTTCCGAAATGATTATTGCTCCAATTTTAATAGAATTCAGAAAAACCCTAAATAATCAAATTAGCCTGTTTTCCGGAACAGAATTTAATGTCGATACTGCCAGAGGATTAAACGGTACTTGTGACTTTCTAATTAGTCTAGACCCAGAACAACTATTTATTAAATCTCCAGTTTTTGCCATTGTAGAAGCTAAAAAAGAAAACTTAAACGCCGGATTAGGGCAATGTCTCGCAGAAATGATAGCAGCACAAATATTTAATCAACAACAAGGCAATCAAATTTCCACTATTTACGGCGTTGTCACCACTGGAAATATTTGGAAATTCTTAAAATTAGAAAATACAGAAGTTCATATCGATCTAACTGAATACTTTATTAATAACTTAGAGAAAATTTTGGGAATTTTATCCCTGGGAATTAACAGTAATTTGCCCAACAAACAGCAAAATTTGTAGATGCGTTAGACGGCGAAAATTTAGAATATGAAAAGTATTTAACAATCCGTCTTAAGGCATCGTTAAAGAAGAAATTAATTGCTATAATGTCAAAAATAACCCCGGAACTCGACCGAAATTAAAATTACTAATTTTTGACTCTAACAAAGAGGAAATTGTAACATGGAAAAGCTAAATTACCGTACGAATAAAACTGTAGAAAATCGTGACAACTTTTATCTTAATATTGGATTAACCAATACTGGCTGTACGGCACAGCTCACTATTCCCTCGGCAGTAAATGCCCCTGGGAATTTCTTTCTAATTATTTGAATACTACCATTAATGTCAGCATTAATCACTTTACCAGTTGCACTCCTGAATAAACCACGTTTGACTCGTTTACCTACATACAATTCATGCTGACAGGGCAATTCTAGGTCAAGTGCAGAAGTTTTACTGCTATAACTTTCTTCAGTCTCAATCACTTTAATTCCTGCTAACACACACTTATAAGTTATCTGTTTAACTAGCTTAGAATGTGGTATTTGAGTAAAATTTTGGTTATTTTTTTTGCCGATGTTTGCACCTTGTTTCCAATTATCATTTTTGCCGATGACTACAGTACCAATATTATTTGTGGTTAAATACTCAACCACTAATTTACTGGTGTTATGCAGATAATTCTCCACAAAACAATTTCGGTGATAGGTTAACGCTTCAATCTTACGGCTAGTTTTTTTCTGGCCCTTGAGAACACTTTGATATTTAGCTTTTCGCTTGTTGTAAAGCTGATTGGCGCTTTTTAGTGGCTTCCCATTAACAAGCAGAGGTTTCACACCAGGCTTGTTTGTAGCTAGAGCAACTAATCTATCAATCCCTAAATCTATTCCTCCTACATATGTAGACTCTATCCGTTGTTGTTCAGTTTTTTCATACACAACTTCAATTACATAGCAGCCAGTTGCAGGTACTATCCTCACTTCAACTACAGACTCAACCACTACAGGTATTTTGATATCACTCATAGATAAGTGACAAATACCGTCCTTTAGTGGTGCTTTATATACAGACTCTTTTGAGTAGATAACTACATTTCGGCCTTTGGTTTTGTCCTTATACTTTGGTATTTTGGGTTTACCTAGAAACCTTTGTGGATGTTTTGACCATTCTTTTATCGCTTGAAAATAGCCACGCCAAGTTGCCACCAAGCATTTTATTATTTGTTTTGAGACTTTAGTTGGCAAGGCTCTATAAGCATCACTCTCTTTGGTGGTGTGGTACAGTTTAGTTAGTGAGAGACTTTTACCAGTCGTGAAAAAATGCTGACGACAGTGATAGTTAGCCAAGTTATACAGGTTTTTTGACTTAAAAGCTAACTCATCACACACCCGCCAAAAGTTATGTGTTCGTCTAATTATATGTCTGTCAACAACAATCAATTGTGCACTAACCCTCAAATTTTGCTATAGTCACCTGTGACTACTATCATGGTCAAAATCATTCATTGCCTAAATTTAGGCTTTCTATTAACTATTTAATATTACAATACTTTTCTACATTTGACAACTATTTTCTACAGTTTAAATTTAACAGTTAATTACCCCGAACTGGTGCAAAAAATTTTGACCGAAAGTTTCTTAGGAGAAGATATCTCTCCAGATACGGAAGTAGAAGCTGTTTTCGATACAGTGCGTGATCGCTATCTAGTCGTTAATCTAGGTTGGGACGACCACAAACGAGTATATGGTACCACAGTTCATGTGGATATTAAGGATGGGAAAATCTGGATACAACAAGATTGTACCGATATCGGTGTTGCCGACGAGTTGTTAGCAGCAGGTGTGCCCAAGACAGATATAGTTTTGGGTTTTCAATCTACCTATCGACGACAGTTTAGCGGGTTCGCTGTCGGTTAGGACTATAGCGCTACGCGCAAGTCAAAAGTCAAAAGTAATATCTGACTGAGTTTGAGCATTTAAAAATGTCCTAACCTATTTGCGTAGTGCTATAACTAATGAAGTAAAATAATAATATAGCAAGGAACGAGTTGGTTAGGACATAGACTAATGATGAATCTTAGATTAGGCAATGTTTTTCCCACTATTACCTGTTGCCTGCTATACAAGATTAAATTTCTCTCAAAAAACTTTCCCCTGGTAACGACAAATTCTGTAGTTTACTATTTACCCAATTTGCTGCTGCTAACCCAGAAGCGAAAGCACCCTCAATATTATCTCCGCCACACCAGTCACCTGCACCTACTAATGGCAATGGCAATTCTGTAGTCAGACAAGAAATAGCTAAAGGTTGACGACAAAAAGCATAGCGCCACCGATGCACTTGCAACCATTCTGGATATTTTAACCATGGCATCAATTGTTGTGCTGTATATTCTAGTAATTCTTGTCCTACTGGTTGTAAGTCTGTCGTGTCGAGGTGGGTAGTGGCAAATTTGGCGTTGCTTTGAATGACAAACACAGGTTGAGTAGAATGGGGACGTTTACTGCTATCAACACCTACCCAGGCAAGATAGTCATCATTAGGAAAAGCGATCGCTCGCCACTCCGGTAAATTTTCCTGTAGAGCTGGAAAATATCCCGCCATCACAGTAATACAGGGGTCATATTCCACAAAACGCAAATTATTGAGAAATTCCGGTGGCGTTTCCGCAACAGGTTTATCTAAAATCATTAATGCTTGAGGTGCAGGAATAGCTACAACAACAGCTTTCGATATTACTTCTATAGGTTTTTCAGTAGCAGCATCATTCATAACTTCCAAAGTCAGATGCCAATTTTTATCCACTGTTGGTTGCATAGTTTGCACTCGCCTACTAAACCAAACCTCTAAATTTTGGGCAAGAAATTTACCCACAGAGTTCATTCCCTGGGGCGCAATATAACAATGTTTGGTAAGAGGAAGTATTAGCCCCTGGGGTTGAGTTAGTTCATAAATTTTATCGGTCCAAAGTTGGAGAATGTGCTGGGAAGAAAGGCCATTTTTTTCTTTTTCTAGATAATTAATTAATTGTTGCAAAAATTTACCTGTGGGTTCGAGGTAACGTAGCCCATGATCTACACGAGTTCCTGATACTCGGCGAGTTGCCATCCGTCCCCCCGATCCCCGAGACTTTTCCAGTACCACCACCGAATAACCAGCCTGCTGGAGTTGTTGAGCGCAGACTAGACCAGCCATACCAGCACCAATTACTGTAACATCAAATTGTTGCGATCCCATAATAATTTTCCTGGCGACAATAAATAGTTATGTTATAATAATCAAGTACTCAGCCTTAATTGGGTAATTTGTCTCTGAAACTAGAGCATTGACTTAATCAACAAATTAACGATAGAATACCTCAGAATCCATACCATTATCTTATATCAATGCATGAAATCTATCAGAACAAAGCTCAAACTCAATAGAACCTTTGATTACCATGAGTATGGCTTATCAATAGATCGAGATTTGAATGCAAGTATTAATTTAAGAGATGCGGTCGGCTTGACCGTTAATGCCTGTGGATGAGTAACCGCCGACGGCCTCACAAGAAGCAGGAAGTGAACATTAAAATGTCATATAGCGACATTTTATATCAGTTTTATAAAGCAGGAAACGTAAGTTGAATGAACTAAGAGCAGCACTGGAATTAGCAACAGAAGAGGAGTTACAGCAGTTAACAGAACTTTTGTTTGGGCGCGGGATCAATCCTTTGGATTATTTCCAGACTCCTCTGCCCATAGATGTACAAAGTCGCGATCGTGATGCCTGGTTAGACGCCCTAGAGCAAAGATTTTGTTATCTGGTGGCAGATGGCATGACGGTATTGCGAGGACGCACTCAAAAAATAACCTATCGGCAAGCTTTAATCAAAGTTTGTCGTTATCTGAAAATTCCCTACTCTCAAAATCTTTCAACTATAGATTTAGAAGCAGAGGTATTTCTCCATGTTTTAGGTCAGGCATGGAAGCGCCTACCAAAATCAGAACAAGAGGTCTTAAGCCAAAGTATATGTCGATCCCTTGCCGAATCTAATGTACCTCAGCCTTTACCAATATTAATACAAAAAAATCCATTAAGTTTACTATTGAAAGGTGGTAGTGCTTTGGCCGTGAGTTCAATTTTGAAACCCATTTTACTCAAGGAATTTGCCCGCCAGTTTGCCATTCATTTTGCTAAATATCAAGTGACAAAAGCAGCATTAGTTAGGGGTGGGGCAACAGCAGCAGCTCAGTTTCAAAGTCACATAACTATGCAAATGGCTAATCGAGGTATGGCCATAAGTGCAGCTCGCTATGGGGCAGCGCGGACAGCTTTAGGACTTTTAGGCCCGATGCTCTGGACTTGGTTTTTGGCCGATTTGGGTTGGAGAGCGATCGCCACAAACTATGGCCGTGTGATTCCCGCTGTTTTTGTTTTGGCGCAAATTCGGTTGTTGAATTAGCAAGGATGCGTTATACTTTAGGCTTAATTTTAGAGTTATCCGGATAATCAGTAATAAAAAAAACCTTCTGGTTTTGAACCAATATTCCCTTCTGCTTTCTGCCCTCTGCCTTCTGTATTCCTTCCTCCTAAGTGTAGGTATTCAAGCGGACATGATATAAGATATTAAACAAATCTATTGTTTGAATTACCAGTGTTTAGGAGAACAGAAATGAGTTTGAATATTCAAGGTATAGTTAGTTCTGTTAAAGAAGAGCTAGCTCCTCAGTTTGAGGAAAAATTACGCAGTTATTTAGTACAACAAGATCGAGAATGGTTAATTGAGCAAATTATACGTTTAACTTTAGATTCTTTATATATAAAAAAGAAAGATATTAAAGCTATTCAAGAACAAAAAGCTCAAGAGAGGCTTTCAAGAATAGAACGCCTGAAAGATATGGCGTTAGATAGAGAAAAATTAGATAATTTCCTCAAAAAGTATGAAAAAAGAGACCGCAATCAACTAATAGAAGCTGGATATTTAATTAATAATCCTCCGGAAAAAGGAACTGACTTAATAACAGAAAAATATCGGAGTAACCAGGGTAATGAATTACTTATTCTAGCTAAAGACGTGCTTTTTGCACTACTATTTGGAGATGAAAGTAATCATGTTAAATTTACTAGAATTGAACAGGAATTATTAACATTAACTGTACCCAGATTCAAATCTGAATCATTAAATTTTATGAAAGCAACAACAGAAATTAGTGGTTTGGGAACCTGGCAAGATCCTGATAGTGTATCTAATGATTCACGGGCAGATAATATTATTTTGCAGGTGGAGTATGGAGAGATAGAAGGAGAGTTAATAGGCGATGGTATAGTAACTTCCTTAAGCTTAATTAATAATCTAGAAATTAATGAGCAAATTCTCTATGCAAGGATGATAAATGTTGAACAAAGTACCTTAATTACTTAAAATTTTTTAGGACTTACGCAAAATAAGATATTTCTGTCATTGCCAGCGACAGCGTTTGCGTTTCATGTGCGTAGCAAAGCAGTCCGTCAGGATAGTAATCTAAAACGTCAAAATTGCCTTTCTCATGCGTAAGTCCTGTTTGTGTGAACTTCAGATCGACTTAGAAGCAAAAGAAACAGAGAATATCTATATTTGTTTAATTAACAGCTTTAGGATTCTTAGCCCCGCTTCTCTGGACTTGGTTTTTGGCCGATTTGGGTTGGAGAGCGATCGCCACAAACTATGGCCGTGTAATCCCTGCTGTTTTTGTTTTGGCGCAAATTCGGTTGTTGAATTAGGAAGAAGGTCTTAGATGGTAGATTGTAAGTTTTTGGAGAAAGAGTCAGCAAAGTGGTTAAAGTTCAGAGTTATCGGGATTTACAAGTCTGGCATCAGAAATTACTTTTGACTTTTGACTTCTAACTTCTAACTTACTCGTAGCGCTATATCGCGCTCTTATCCGGACAAGATATCATATCATACCTCAAATCACCAACGCCAAATTAAAATAGTTAACACTCATCAGTCAACTTTGGGGAAAATTATTTGTTTTCAGGCAAGCTGCACACACAAACTGTAACTCGGAACCAGAACTACTGATAACTGTTATAGCAGAAGGAAGAAGAAAGAAGGAAGAAGGAAAAATCTTGCTGCATACATAAAACGCAAACATAATGCTAACGCCAACAGCATAAATGCCTTCTTCAAGGGTATTCAACCAGAAGTGTGTTAACAGGTCTTCGCCTTGAAAGTAGAAGGTCTGAGTTATTCGTTAGTTCCTGGCAGAAATTCCCCATCTGAACCAGTAAACTCCTGCCTTCCTTTCAAAAGCGTTTTGGTACGGAAAATGTTGATCGCTAGTTAAGCAGACTCAGGTTTTGGCAACGATGATGGATGCACTAATAAATCTGCAGTCGATCGCTTCTCGACCATTTCCTTGGTAATAGTACACCGAGTCACATCTTTCCGTGAAGGTAATTCATACATCACATCCAACATCAACTCCTCCACAATACCCCGCAACGCTCGTGCTCCCGTCTTTCTCCTAAACGCTTCTTTCGCGATCGCCCGAATTGCCTCTTCCTCAAACTCCAACTGTACATTATCCATCCGCAACAACTTTTGATATTGCTTCACCAAAGCATTCTGAGGTTCTGTCAAAATTGCCATTAGAGTCTCCTCATCCAGAGGCTCAACTACGGCCACCATTGGTATTCGTCCAATTAACTCTGGAATTAAACCAAACTTCACCAAATCATTCGGTTCCATTTGCTTCATTAAATCTACGACTTTTTTATCCTTGGACTGATTTTCTCCTGCTTGCTGAACAAAGCCCATTGACTTTTTGCCGTTTCTCTGTTCTACTATTTTATCTAAACCAACAAAAGCCCCACCACATATAAATAGAATATTGCTCGTATCAATCTGAATACAATCTTGATAGGGATGCTTCCGACCACCTTGAGGCGGGACATTAGCAACAGTTCCCTCTAACATTTTTAATAAAGCCTGCTGTACCCCCTCTCCAGACACATCTCTTGTGATCGAAGGGTTCTCACTCTTGCGAGCTATCTTATCTATCTCATCTATATATATGATACCCCGTTGTGCTTCCTCTACTTCTAAATCTGCTACTTGCAGAAGTCGCAGCAGAATATTCTCCACATCTTCCCCAACATATCCAGCTTCTGTTAATGTCGTCGCATCTGCCACAGCAAATGGTACATCCAATAATTCTGCCAAAGTTTGAGCCAACAATGTCTTACCACAACCAGTCGGCCCAATCAATAAAATATTAGATTTTTGTAATTCCACCTCATCCGGAGAGGACTTGCCACTTTTTTTAGCTTCTACAAAGGTCAGACGTTTATAGTGGTTATAAACTGCCACTGACAAAACCTTCTTACCTTCTTCCTGACCAATAACATGAGCATCTAGATAATTCTTAATTTCTCTAGGTTTAGGAAGTTGAGCAACCGACACTCTCTTCGCAGCACTATTTTGCTTTTGAGTAGAGTTTGCTGCTTTTTGCATTGGAGGTTGTGGCCCTGTTGAGTTAGAGTCAAAAAGCTCCTCATCTAAAATCTCATTGCACAACTCTACACATTCATCACAAATATAAACTCCAGGACCTGCTATTAACTTGCGGACCTGTTCCTGAGACTTGCCACAAAATGAACATTTTAGATGGGAGTCGTATTTAGACATAACTTCCTCTTATTACATTGCAGGAACAGACTCTCCTGGTACAGGAAGATTCTGTTTAGTAATCACTTGATCGACCAGGCCATAATTTTTGGCTTCTTCTGCGGACATAAAGAAGTCGCGGTCTGTATCAACTTCTATTTTTTCTAGAGGTTGGCCTGTATGAGCTGATAAAAGTTCATTCAGCTTACGTTTATGATATAAGATTTCTTTAGCCTGGATCTCAATATCTACTGCTTGACCTTGAGCCCCACCTAGAGGTTGGTGAATCATTATTCTAGAACTAGGAAGGGACATTCTTTTACCTTTTGTCCCACCAGAAAGAAGAAAAGCTCCCATACTTGCAGCCAAACCGTAACAAATTGTGACAACATCCGGCCGCACCTGCTGCATGGTGTCATATATAGCCATTCCAGCAGTTACAGAGCCTCCAGGGGAGTTGATATAGAGTTGGATATCTTTTTCTGGGTCTTCAGCATCCAGGAATAACATCTGTGCAGTAATGGTATTAGCTACATTATCGTCTACTGGAGTCCCCAAAAAAATAATTCTTTCTCTGAGGAGCCGTGAGTAGAGGTCAAAAGCTCTTTCTCCCATCCCTGATTGTTCGACAACCATGGGCACAATGTTACTAGGACCGGAGTAAACTTGTAACTTGTTATAGATATTAACTAAATCATCAGAATATTGAGATATCACCATAGTACATCAGTTTATATATAAACAAATTTTGTTTTTACTTACTCATTTTTGATTAGTATCAATCCAAGCTGAATATTATTACTTAGCTTTACTAATAGTGACGTTCTCCCTCGTTATAGCGCTAGCTTAACGAGGGCTTCCCTCCCTCACGGAAAAGGGCTTCCTGCTTCCAAGGTTAAGCATCCTCTTAACTTCCACAGGCAGAAACGATGAGACCCACCGCCGTTTTGTACTGAAATTTCTGTACTCACCTAGCTAGCTTCTGTGATTTTACCTTCTCACATAAATTACTAGGACTTCACCAGTTGAACCCCATATCTTGAGTTGTCTCGGTTCTGAAGTCAGGTGCGTATTACCGCTACTCCTGATGAGAAGAATCATAGCATAATTCTTGTTAATTGTTTTTTTACAGGTCGCGATTCCCCTCCCGTTAAATCGGATATTATAATGGGAGACCCAGAGCGACATTTAGTTGGGATTACCCAACCATTCGACTCCTCCGGAAAAGAGGGAGTAGAAGGAAAGAATTGATGACAGGTGCAACATTTAACCTTATCAAATCTATTCATCACTGAACATCTCTAATAATAGTATGGCATTACCGTAACGGTAAAGGCTGTTGCCTGCAAAGCTAATCCTTAAAGGACTAGCGCGTTATTACCTTTCTTCTCCTTTGATAACAGAAGAATTGTTTTCACTTATAGTAGTGCTGGTATCCGAGCTAACTTCGCCTGGCAGCTAAAATCTACCGAACTGTTTCTAAAAGGCACTGTTTCCTAAATTGTACTAGATTTAGGACTATTTTTGAGATTTTGAACACTCAAAAATCAAGGAAATGGATAGGTTTAACAAGGTTTTTGGTTAATAGTTGCGTCTCCTACGATAATCGATCTTATTTTTTAATATTGGAAATGTCTATTAATTTTAGTCTAGTTACTCTTGCTCACTATTGAGGATTTTCCACAGTAGCTACTGTTTCGGCCTCAACTTCTACAATAGTTTCTGTAGCTTCATCTATTTCTGACTCTGACTCAACTTCTACAATAGTTTCTGTAGCTTCATCTATTTCTGAATCTTGATTTAGAGTTCCTTCAGGTACTAACTCTACTGTGCCATTTTCTTCCAACCATTTGATTGTTTTTTCTTTCAGTAAGTCTTCTGTGACTACTTCTCTTAATCTATCTGGATCGACATCCTTTCCTTGGAGCTGTCCCATGACTTTGGCTGACTCTGCTACAATCTCTTCTTCATTTACCTCGATTGACTCTTCCTTGGCCACTGCTTTAATAGCCCAATCTCTTTTCAATCGCTCAATTGCTTCTGGCCGCGATCGCTCTTGCATTTCTGGCAATTTATCGCTGCTGAACAATTCTTTAACATCTATTCCATACTGGCTCAACTCCATGGCACTTTGGGCTAACATCTGCTGAACTTCATTTTTAATTAAAGTTTCTGGTAATTCTACTTCCAGATGGGTCACCAGCTCATTGACAATGGCAATTTCTTTATTTTGTTTTGTTTGTTCCTCTTTTTCTTTGGTAAATTTTTTCTCCATGAACTCCCGTAATTCGGCTAATGTTTCAAACTCACTAATTTCTTGAGCAAAATCATCATCCAACTCTGGTAATTCTTTTTCTTTAAGTTCTTTAAGAGTAATTGTAAATACTGCTGGCTTACCTGCTAACTCTGGTTCACCATATTCTTCAGGAAATTGAACGGAAATTTCTTTTGTTTCCTCTAGGTTAATACCTACTACTCCCTCAATGAACCCTGGAATAAATTGTCCTTCTTTCAACTCCATTTGAAAGTCTTGAGCCTTTCCTCCTGGAACTTCTTTCGGCTCTTCTCCTTCTGTCTCAGATGAGATTATACCTTCAAAATCTACTATTGCCACATCTCCTAACTGAGCAGCTCTTCCTTCTACGGGAATTAGTGTGGCCTTTTCAGAGCGACGTTCTTCCAGAAATTCATCTAATTGAGCCTGGTCGTATTTAGCTTCTTCAGCCTTGACCACCAATCCTTTATAATCATTAACTTTAGCCTCTGGCTCTACATCCACTTTGGCCGAGAAGGCCATTTCTTTTCCTGGTTCAAAATCTTTTACTAATTCTTCAAATTCTGTAACCAGGTCAAATTGGCCTATTGCATTGATTTGTTCTTGCTCTCTTGCTTTTTCTAAGCAATCATTAATTAGGTTATCTAAGGCCATAGCTTTCACATAATTTCTACCCAGCCTCTGTATCAATATTTGTCTAGGTACCTTGCCTTTTCTGAACCCAGGAATATTGGCGGAACGGATATATTTCTGAATTACCTGTTCGTAGGCATTCTTGGACATTTCTGGTGTAATCTCAATTTCCAGACCTATTTGGCTAGCTGGAAGTTTTTCCTGGGTAACTTTCATCGGCTTTTGTTTAAGTTAGTTAGAACTAAGTTTTAGATTATAGGCTATGATTCTAGTAAGCTATATAATTATTTATGGGAATCTTAATATTCTTGCTTTTTCTTGCACTATACTTTTTAGCTTACTACTATAAGTCTTTACCTTCGCCAATAATGCTTTAATTTTAGGACTTTTTTAACTTTATTTTTTCCTAGCTATTGGCACAGTAAGTTGATAATTTTTATTTGTAAAAGCTACCATATTATGGTATTATAATCAACTTACTTCAAGATTAAATGACTCTGAGTTCTTATTTGAGTATTCTCAAGTTGTTAGACTATAATCATAATTTATACTGATTAAATTTAGATAACAATTTAAAGATGAATTTTTCTAGATTTTCCTGTATTTTGTATGAATATTGATATGTTAATACTTTTATTTATATAGATATCCGCAATAATATAATTACCTAAAACTACTCTATCAAAGAATTAAAACGAAATCTAGTAAGAAGATTTTAATTTTATTTGACGATAGTCAGTCAGTAGGTATAGAATTAATTTAGTAGTATGAAAAAATATTGGTTTGATTAAATATTTTGATGGTATTAATCCAATTTATTATTTTCTAATAAAATAGAATGTCTGTGATATATGAAATATCAAGTTATTTCTTAATCCTTAGTTGATGAAAATTATATATATTAACCTAGTCGTAAGAGGGGTGTATATTAGAGAATCTAGATGATAATCAAGTTTAATAAAAATAAAAAATATATGTTATTCAGAAGATAAACAAATTAGATCAAACTATTAATAGGTAAAATTAATGACCATAAAAAAACTATTAAACTTAATTACAAACATTATAAAAAAATCAAATTATTGAAAAATGAAGGAGGACAAAAATGTGTCAGAGTTTTACAAAGTAGCAATATTAGGAGCAACAGGGGCTGTAGGAACAGAGTTGTTAGAATTACTGCAAACTAGAAACTTTCCAGTAGCAGAATTAAAACTACTAGCATCACCCCGTTCAGCAGGTAGCACTCTAAAATTTAAAGGACAAAACTTACAAGTAGAAGCTGTAACAGATGATTCATTTAAAGATATAGATTTAGTGCTAGCATCAGCAGGTGCATCTACATCAAAAGAATGGGCTAAGAAAGCAGTAGAAGCTGGTGCTATAGTAATTGATAACTCCAGTGCCTTTCGTATGGACCCTAAAGTTCCTCTTGTAGTTCCAGAAGTTAACCCAAAAGCTGCGGCTCTACATCAAGGTATAATAGCTAATCCTAACTGCACAACAATATTAATGTGTGTAGCTGTATGGCCTTTGCATCAAGTCCAGCCAATTAAAAGATTGGTAGTGGCCACTTACCAGTCAGCAAGTGGGGCAGGGGCAAGGGCAATGGAAGAAATGAAAACTCAAGCCAAAGAAATCTTAGAAGGAAAAACTCCTGGAACAGAGATTTTTCCCTATCCATTAGCATTTAATTTGTTCCCACACAATTCCCCACTGAATGAGCAGGGATACTGTCAAGAAGAAATAAAAATGGTTAATGAGACTCGCAAGATATTAGGATCTAACGAGATACCGATTACAGCAACTTGTATCAGGGTGCCAGTATTACGCGCTCATTCAGAAGCTATTAATTTAGAATTTGCTCAACCATTTAGTGTAGATAAAGCAAGGGAAATATTAAGTCAAGCGCCTGGAATAAAACTGGTAGAAAATTGGCAAGAAAATTATTTTCCAATGCCAATAGAAGCAAGTGGTAAAGATGATGTATTAGTGGGGAGAATTCGTCAAGATATTTCTCATCCTTGTGGATTAGAATTATGGTTAAGTGGAGACCAGATCCGAAAAGGAGCTGCCTTGAATGCAGTGCAAATAGCTGAGTTATTGGTGGAAAAACATTGGTTGAGGGTAGAAACAGCAACAGTTTAGACTCAGGGTGCAGAAAACAAAAGAAAAAAAAGAGTCTTCAACAATTAATAATTAATAATTAATAATTAACAATAACCTCTCCTTGAAAACGGATAGGATTGACTAATTATGAAATTTTTTTCTGGTTTCTCCTTGAAAGAAGAGGTTTTAAACCTTAATTATTCGGTAAGGTTAGTTCCTATTTCTACAATGTAATGAAATGGGTAATTAACAATAGTTCAATCATACAAAAAGAAAAAAAAATTGCAGAAAGACTGTAAAAAAAAATTTGCAGAGAGACTGTAAAGCGAAAGGGATGTTAATCTGAAAAAAATTAGGTCTAGTAAGATGGCCAAAAAAAAGAATAAGACCTAACAAAGCTATAAAAAAACCATAAGGAGTGCAAAGAGTGTGGTAGATTTCGGTAAAGTTATAACTGCAATGATTACACCGTTTAATTCAGACGGTAGTGTTAACTATGAAGAAGTAGAAAAGCTATCTATATGGTTGACAGAAAATGGAACAGATTCATTAGTAATATGTGGAACAACAGGAGAGTCTCCAAGTTTAACATGGGAAGAAGAATATAAACTATTTCAAGTAGTTCAAAAAGCAGTGGCAGGAAAAGCTAAAGTAATAGCTGGTACTGGGTCAAATTCCACAATAGAAGCGATCGCAGCCACCGAAAAAGCTGCTAAATTAGGGTTAGATGGTTCATTACAGGTGGTACCTTATTACAATAAGCCACCACAGTCAGGACTTTATGAACATTTTAAAGCGATCGCTCAAGCTACCCCAGAATTGCCAATAATGATTTATAATATACCAGGGCGTACTGGTCAAAATCTAATTCCTGAAACTGTAGCAAAACTGGCCGAAATTCCTAATATTGTTGCGATTAAAGAAGCCAGTGGTAACTTAGACCAAGTAAGTCAGATTAGGTACTTGACTGCACCAGAGTTTAAGATTTATTCTGGGGATGATTCCCTAACTTTACCACTCTTGGCTGTTGGTGGTAGTGGTGTTGTTAGTGTAGCCAGTCATTTAGTAGGAAAACAGCTACAAGAGATGATAGTAGCATTTGAAACAGGTAAGGTACAAGTTGCTACAGAAATTCATCTCAAACTATTCAGCTTATTCAAAGCTTTATTTGCAACAACTAACCCAATTCCTGTAAAAGCAGCACTAAATCTGCTAAACTGGAAAGTAGGCTCTACTCGCCCTCCACTATGCGACCCTCCAACTGAAGTAACTGAAAAATTATCAGCAGAAATGGGTCAACTAGGTTTATTATGAGTCAATTTCACGGGGAATAAAGTTTTTCAGAAAATTAAATATAATCAATCTGAATAATGATTTAGTTACCCCCTCACTAAATCCCTAAAATCTTTAATTTTAAGAGATTAGTTTTTCTGCTTTTAACTAATGGGTATTAAAAATCAGTAATGCCAAGTTTAAAAAAGAATGTTTAGAATAATTCAGGGTAATAAAAATAATTTACAGGAGATGTCCCTTTGACTAAAAAGATGAATTACAACCTAAAAAATGTTATCAAAGCTATTGATAATCGCTCCTGACTCGGTTCTCCTGACTCCTAAGAAATAGCCTAGCTATTTGTAGCAAATATTTATCAAATTGGTATATAGCAAGGAACAAGTTGATGTTTGACTTATATTGATGATGAATTTGAGACAGAGAAAAGCTTTTCCCACTGTTCCCTGTTCCCTGCCATAACAATCATTCAAAATCTTTCACAGTTAACAACAAGAAAAATAGGATAATTATGACAAGAAAGAAATCATCATCTGCCCTAAAAATTATTCCTCTAGGTGGACTACATGAAATTGGTAAAAACACCTGCGTATTTGAATATGATGACGAAATTATTCTGCTTGATGCAGGATTAGCTTTTCCTACCGATGGAATGCATGGTGTAAATATAGTCTTACCAGATGTAACTTATTTGACTGAAAATCGCCATAAAATCAAAGGTATGATTGTCACCCATGGTCACGAAGATCATATTGGTGGTATTCCTTTCCATTTGAAAAATGTAGAAATTCCTGTCATTTATGGACCAAGATTGGCAATGGCTTTACTCTACCCAAAACTAGAGGAAGCAGGAGTCCAAAATCGCACAGAATTGAGGACTGTTCGTCCCCGCGATACAGTACGGTTAGGTAAATATTTCAGTGTTGAATATATTCGTAATACTCACTCAATGGCGGATAGCTTTACAGTCGCTATCACAACACCAGTAGGAGTAGTTATCCATACAGGTGACTTCAAGATTGACCATACTCCTGTAGATGGAGAAAATTTTGATTTTCAAAGGTTAGCAGAGTATGGAGAAAAAGGAGTTCACTGCTTATTAAGTGATTCCACAAATTCAGAAGTACCCGGTTTCACGCCTTCAGAAAGGTCAGTTTATCCAAATTTAGACCGAGTATTTGCCAACGCCCCTGGACGTTTGATGGTGACAACCTTTGCATCTAGCGTACATAGATTACAAATAGTTCTAGAGTTAGCGAAAAAACATGGTAGGTTAGTGGCAATAGTAGGGCGATCAATGCTTAATGTGATTGCTCATGCTCGCAATCTTGGTTATGTTAAGTGTGAAGATAGTTTGTTTGTACCTTTGCATAGTGTCCGAAGTTTACCTGATGAGAAACTATTGATTCTGACTACAGGTTCTCAAGGTGAACCAATGTCAGCACTAACTCGTATTGCTAAGGGCGAACATAGACAAATAAAAATTCGTAAAGGAGATACAGTTGTATTCTCTGCTAACCCTATTCCCGGTAATACGATCGCTGTTGTTAATACCATTGACAAACTAATGATGTTAGGGGCAAATGTGATCTATGGTAAAGATAAGGGTATCCATGTTTCTGGTCATGGTTGTCAGGAAGACCAAAAATTAATGTTGGCACTTACTCGTCCTAAATTCTTTGTACCGTTTCATGGCGAGCATCGGATGTTAGTTAAACACAGTCAAACTGCTCAAAGTATGGGAGTTCCTCCAGAAAATATGGTAGTGGTACAAAATGGTGATGTGGTGGAATTAACTCAAGATTCTATCCGTGTTGCAGCTCAAGTAGCTTCTGGTATTGAACTGGTAGACTCTTCTCGTTCTGGTATGGTTGAAGACAACATCCTGAAAGAAAGACAGCAATTGGCAGAGGATGGTGTTGTGACTGTAGCGTTAGCACTGAATTCTGATGGTAAATTGATTGATAGACCTCAGTTACATTTGCGTGGTGTGGTAAG
The DNA here is from genome assembly GCF_010672525.1 of Okeania sp. SIO2B3. Classification (GTDB taxonomy): domain Bacteria; phylum Cyanobacteriota; class Cyanobacteriia; order Cyanobacteriales; family Microcoleaceae; genus Okeania. The sequence goes on from NZ_JAAHGH010000101.1 coordinate 26,983, forward strand.
TGCTATGGAAAAAGCACAAATGCGTGAACTGGTGATCAAGACATTAGAAAAAAGTTTGAGCAATAACTGGTCTGAGTATGCTAAGTCAAACAATACTCAAGTTGATTGGTCTGGATTGAAAAATGAGCTTGAATGTGCTGTTCAGCGAATGTTGAGACGAGAACTTCAAGGTCAACCTTTGCTAGTTTTCTTAATGCAAACTCCAGAAGCAGGAGATATAGAAGATAGAAATGTAGAAGAGAAAGTAGAACAGAAAAAAGAACTGCCTATAGTGAAACCAGTGGGAAGACGGAGACGTCGGTCTACTGCAAAAGTAGCATCGTAAATTTGAGAGTTGGGAGTTAACTACCTACTGGACTGTTTCAGCTAAAATAGTGCATTAGATTGGTCATTGTAACTAATTGTAACTAGAGAAAGTTATCTCTTAAAAATTTGCGATCGCAACTATTTAAGATGAAACAGTCCAGTACTTACACATTTTCTGGTCAAAAAATGGCTGGAACCTCTGCTTGTTAAGGAATTATACCTTTTTGATGCAAAACCCTCTACCTTTATAGAACCCATTTGGGATCTTTTAGGAGTAAGGTTATACGGTAGTGCCTGTGCGAAAGTGTGGGAATGCTCAGATGAATATAGTCCCATAATTGTGGAAATAATTATGGAATGTCCTCTGTGTGGTGATCATCAACCCCATAAGCACGGAAAAACAAGTATTGGAA
>NZ_JAAHGH010000102.1 GCF_010672525.1 Okeania sp. SIO2B3
CTATATTACACGATTGTGCCATAATTGTTTGAGCAGTGGAGACAAGACCTAATAGTGAGGCTTTAACGAAGTCAAAAGTCAGAAGTTAACCCACCCCTAACCCCTCCCAACCCACCCCTAACCCCTCCCAACCCACCCCTAACCCCTCCCAGGAGGGGAGCCAGGAGGGGAAGTCGGGGATTTGACCAAACCTCCAAAAATATTTCGCCTTAAAAGGCGGGGTTGCGCGACCCATATTATTTTGATAATATAATGTTAAAAAGCAATTTATCTATTCTTTTGCGGGTTTATAGTTGTTTAACTTAAAAATGAGACGTTTTTTCGTCTGAAACTTCCTCAGAGCAAGAAAGCTTTGTCTCAATCTAAAGTTAAATTACTATAATACCCACCGTCAAAGGCGATGCTTAAAATTGTTTGGGGTTATCAGACACGAAGTGGCTCTTCGTTGACTATCCCCATACAATTTTCCCTTCTTCCTTCTCCCTTCTGCCTTCTTCCTTCTTCAAGCAATTGTGCCAAAACAAGATTCTTTTAAGCAAACTCCTTTGCTCACTTCTCGATCATCTATTGTTAAAATAGCCTCCCTATATTCCAAACTGAGTTTACTTTCCATCGCTGATGTTCGATTTCGCAAAATGGTAGACCAAGTTGCAAAACCTATATCAAAGCTCAGGTCATACATTTTGTTTTGAATGCAAGCATGAACACTTGTTTTGCCATGATCAGACTTTTCTCCACGCAACCATTTTTCTTTTTGGTAAGCATTTAGGAAATTGAAATGATTGTTTCTTTCTTGACCAAATGTGCCATCCGCGCTCCAGATAATCCCGTAATCTGGGAAAAACGCATAAACAAAATGGTAACCCCAGAACCTGGGATAATTACCCTCATAAATTTTGCAATACCCTTCTGCTTTTTGAGTACCATTTTCTGTATGGACTGTGCATTGAAGTTGTGGTTGATGGATAACAGAACGCTGATTTTCTTCACCAGGAACCCCCCAAGTGAATTGAGCTGTAACTTCAAATTGCACTTCTAGATTAGCTTCTGGCAAACAAATTGTTCCGGTTTGATTATTTTTTTCGATAGAGATATGGGGATTTGAGCTTCTTTGTTCCGAGGTATTAATCAGCTCCCGGGAATTACCCTTAGTGTCACTCCACCAGGCTGAGTAATGCTCAAGGGTTTTGGTTTTGAAATGTCTAAGAGCAAGGAGAGAGCCATCTTCGAGAAAGAAATGGTATTGCTCATTGTAAACAGAAGTGAAAACAGAAAAATAGGTTTCAGGTATTAGATGTATCTGTGCAACACTAGGTTTTTTGGCCACGATCAATGCTCCACCAATGCTACCTCCTTGAAACATATCCCTACCAACTCGATATAATCGACTGCGATGTTCAAAAATGTCTTCACCGAAGAGTTTGATTGATTCTTCTTTTGATTCGGTAAATTTCTGATAGCGTTCTGCTTTACAACGTTTCCATCCGGTTGTTAAATCAATAAAACAAATGTCAGTAAACCCTGCACGTTCAAAGTGATGTCGGTAGGTTTCACGGGTTGGCACGTAAGCAGATTTAAACACTTCTCTGAGAGTGGTTTTTACCTCTGGTGTCAGGGTACAATTGGCAACGTAATCTTCAACATAAATGTAGCCATTTTCTTTCAAAGCGCGAAAACAAATTTCCAGGACTTTGTCACGCTCTTCAATGTGTAATAAAGAGAGAAAGGAAATGATGTTGTCAAATGAATTGGGTAATAGGGAATCAATGATTTGAGAACTGAGAATATTGCCAGTGAGGTATTGGATGCGCCCATCAAGTCCCATCCGTTGGGTGAGTTCTTGAGCAATTTCACTAAAATCCTGTCTTAATTCCACACATTGGAGCTGACATCCAGTTTTATAACTAATATATCGAGCTGGCCCACCCACACCACTTCCTATATCCAAAACACGAGAGTTGGAATTGAGTGCTAAATAATTAATGGCGCGATCGCAAGCTTGACTACCAAAGTAGTGATATTGATCCAAATGACCCAAATCTAGCAAGTCTTGAATTTCTAAAGCTCCGGTAGCTTTTCCTTTTTGCTTAAGAGCTTGACGAATACTATAAATGCGCCAATTGTAAAGTAAGGCTGCGTCTTGTGAGGAAGAAGATTGATTCTCCAATCCCGGTAATGTCATAATTACTTTATGGTAATAACATATCTAAATTTGAGTCATGGTTAGATCGGAGGATGTTTTAAAATTGACCTCTCACAGACTTTTTCAAACATCCTCTAGGATTTAGACACTGGACAACATTTGTTTCTGTTTAACAGCGGAAATTTGCGCTGATAGCTCCAACATCCGTTGCATGGGCTTGAGTGCAGCAATCCGAATGTCTTCTGGTATAGTGATTTCCGGCCCCCGATTTTTCATTGCTAAATATAACTTTTCCAAAGTATTCAAGCGCATGTGGGGACATTCGTTACATGCACAGGTCGTTGCTGGTGCAGCAATAAATTGCTTGTTTGGCATGTGCTTTTCCATTTGATACAGAATACCAGGTTCAGTGCCCACGATAAATTTCTCCGCAGCACTTCGCTCACTATACTCAAACAAAGCCCTGGTTGAACCGATGAAATCAGCATGGCGCAACACTTGTTCTTCACATTCGGGATGAGCAATAAATTCTGCTTGAGGATGTTCTATTTTCAGTTGTACAATCTTCTTTTCGGAAAAGATTTCATGAATCATACAACTCCCATCCCAAAGTACTAAATCTCTACCAGTTTGTTCACTTACATAGCGACCAAGATTTTTATCAGGAGCAAAAATAATTGGCTGATCTTTGGGGATTTGATTAACAATCTCTACCGCATTAGAGCTAGTACAAATAATATCACTCATGGCTTTAACTGCAGCAGAGCAGTTAACATAACACACCACTAAATGGTCTGGATGGGCAGCTTTGAAAGCAGCAAATTCTTCAGGAGGACAACCATCAGCCATAGAGCAACCGGCATCTAGATCGGGTAATAATACTAATTTGTTGGGGTTAAGAATTTTGGCAGTTTCTGCCATGAAATGGACTCCAGCAAAAACGATTACATCAGCATCTGTAGTAGCAGCTTGCCGAGATAAAGTTAAAGAGTCACCCAAATAGTCAGCAATATCCTGAATATCTGGCTCTTGATAGTAGTGAACTAAAATAACTGCATTTAGCTCCTTTTTGAGTTCTTCAATAGCTCCGAATAAATCATCTGGAATAGAGTTAAAGTCTGTATTTGTTTTTTTTGATTCCGTTATAAACATAGTTTGGTATCTTTAGAAACTATTTGTCAAATAAATATTAGGAGTTGACATCTCCAGGGGTTGAAACACCCTGGATTCTGCGGTTAATCCACCGCAAATGGGATGAATCCACATTTGCTTAAAGCCTGTCAACAGACTTCTAAACTTCTCGACATAGACCGAAATCTAGCTGTGAGTCTACTTTTTTTAGCTTTCACGAGTGGTTTTACTCAATATGTTGGAGCAATCTTCTCGCTGCTCTAGCTGCCTGCTTGCTTTGAGCCGTCGTAAGAAATTAATTCCCCGTCTCCTGTCCGCCGGAATTTCACCGCAAAGCGCGGTCTTGTCATGGCGACAAACCTTGTTCCTTATTCCGCTAGTATACCAGACTTTTACGCCGCTTTATTACCCGCGCGTCGTTATTCAACCAGGGGATAAATCACCCTGGCTAACTTCGGACCGCCATTTTTTATGTTTCCGGGTTTTGAGCGCAAGGCCATCGCACACAAAACACAAATCACTATAGCATAAATCAGAATTTGACTCTGGCCACAAGGACAAGAAATTTTCATTAATTTTACTATAATGAATAGGCTTATTAGAAATTTACACTACTTTTATTTAACTTTTTTTACAAATTTTTACAAAAAATCTCTGAAGAATTATAGAAAAGTGGTGACATACTCCCACACTAAGCTGACGCTATAGTGTGGGCTTCTCGTTTCGCAGTCCCGGTACCCCGTCGGACAAGCGCGTGCTTTAAGGACGTCTGGGCCCTGCCGCCCTATTTTTTATATTTATCGCCGCGTTGACATCGCGGTCTATTACTATACCGCAGTGCGGACAAGAATGAGTTCTTTGGGATAATTCTTTCGGGACTTTTTCACCACAATTTGAGCAATCTTGGCTAGTATTTCTGGGGTTTACCCCTATTGTTTTCTGTCCAGCATTTGCCTCTTTTCCTACGGAATGCTTCGCAAACAGAGGAGCTGCGCTAACAGCTTTGACAGTTAAAATAGTTAAAAATTGACCCCCAAATCGCATCATTAATTGATTTACTTAATCGAGTTAAGGATCGAATGGCCAACTATATTCTGGATATTGCAGAAGCACGGTTTCCTATTATAGCATTTCTCTGATTTATATCAAATCTGGTTAAACAGTTATAGTCAGGAGTCAGGAGAATAGAGAATCACAAAGATTTAGTAGTTATGAGGATTCAATAATTTTTTTATGTCCAATTTCCCCGGATTTGATATTATAAGGTACAATCGCGATCGCGCATTCATGCAACAAAGCCCAAATAAATCCTAAATTTTATTGAGATACAATAGTAGAAAAATTATGCTCATAGGTAAATGCAGCAAATTTTAGGAAATTTGAGGCACAGTTTAAAACTAATCTATAATTTTGATTCATATCATGTCCGTTGGGGCGCGTTTGTGTAAAAGTTAGCGTGGATATCTATAGGGAATTTAAGTTTTTTTCTTGTCTTAAGCCTTCCTGCCTGTTGCTTTCCGGAGCTGTTGCCTGTTGCCTACCTTTGCTATACAATACCGATGCTACCGGACATGATATCATTCCTTGTTCTCTCTCTTGCTACGCATTCCTTTGTGTCTACTGCCGCCGAGGCGGGTTCGCACCGCTGTTCTCTGTTTCCTAAAAGCATAAAACTTTGTACCTTCATAAACTCGAAAACTTCTGTATGTCTAATCGAAAAACTATACATCAATTAATTGCTCAAATTTCCCACAATACTCTAACTATATTTATGGGAGGTCAATTTATCCTTCCTTCTTCCTTCTTCCTTCTTCCTTCTTCCTTCTTGCTTCCTTCTTCCTTCCCCCTAATTACTCAAAATACAGAAACAAAAGACTCAAATTTGGATGCTGCTCAAAGAGCTGCTCAAGAAGGTCTTCAATTGTTTAAACAACAAACAGCAGAATCTCAACAACAAGCAATAGAAAAATTTCAAGAGGCAGCAAAACTGTATCAGGCAGCAGGTGATGAGGCAAAAGCTGCTAGTTCTCTTAACATGATTGGCTTAGTTTATTATTCTTTAAGTAACTATCAAAAATCTCTAGAATATTATCAGCAAGTTCTCTCATTGAGGGAAAAACTTAACCACAAAGAAGGAAAAGCTTATATATTAGCTTCTATTGGCATAGTTTATTCTGACCTTGGAGAAAAAACAAAAAGTCTAGATACTTTTAACCAATCATTACAACTATTTCGAGAACTAAAAAATCTCTCTCAACAAGCTTTTGTACTTCGTCAAATTGGTATGGTTTACTTTAGTTTGGGGGAAATAGAAAAGGCTCAAAATTCCTTCGATGAAACCCTGGAAATTCAAAGAGCAGAAAATGATACAAAAGCTGAAGCAGACACTCTTCAAACTTTAGCTATGATTTATGTTCAATTAGGAGATAATCAGAAAGCTAGCCAATATCTTAATCAAGCTCAAGCACTGCAAAATTCAACACCAAATAATGACTCTCAAACAGACAACTCTAATACAGAAAATTTGTTTGTTCTCCCCACTACAATAGAAGAACATAAAACTAGAATAGATGCTTTGAAAAAACAATTATCAAAATATCAACAAATAGGAAATCGCGGAATTCAGGGAGATACTCTTTATCAAATAGGGATAATTTATGCCAACCTGGGAGATAATCAACAAGCACTTAATTATTACCAACAAGCATTAGAAATTCAACGTCAAGTTGGTAATCCAGAACGGGTTGCTTCTACCCTCAATAATATTGGGGAAACTTATCTTTCATTGGGAGATTATCAAGATAGTTTGAATATCTACAACGAAGCCAGAAAATTACAAAATCAAATCGGCGATCGCTCTGGGGAAGCTGATACTATTAGCGCCATTGCCACATTCTACGAATATCTGGGAGATTATCAACCCAGTCTGGAGTCTTACCAACAAGCATTAGCAATATTTCGCGATGTCGGCAGTCTTCTAGGACAAGCTCAAACCCTTGACTCTATTGCCACAATTTACAGAATACAAGAAAAATATAAACGCGCCCTCAAATCTGCTCAAGAAGCTGAAGAAATCTGGGAAAAACAAGGAAACAACTATGGTCAAGTTTCTACCCTTAGCACTATAGTCAGAATTTATGAAGACAAGTCAGACTACCAACCAGCTCTGGCAGCAGCAGATAAAATTCTGTCTTTGGGAGAAAAATTTCAACAAACATTTCACAAAGCTATCGGTCTAGCTCTCAAAGGTAAAATATATCTGGCAATGGAAGACTATGACAAAGCACTAACATCTTATACTGAAGCATTAGAAATCACTCGTAATATCGGGAACCGTAAACTTGAAGCTCCCATCCTGGATAATATTGGCAACATTTACAAAGCCTCAGACAAACCAACTAAAGCCATAGACTCATATCAACAAGCATTAACTTTGTGGCAAGAATTAGGCGATCGCCCAGGAGAAATCAAAACTCGCTTTTTTATTGCCGAAACACAACGCAACCAAGGCAACCTTACTATTGCGTTAGAAATAATAGAAGCAGCTCTGGAGATTGTCGAATCTCAACGCACCAAAATTGCCAGCTCAGAATTACGCGCTTCCTACTTCGCAACAGTACAAGATTATTATGAATTCTATATCGACTTATTAATGGAGTTGCACCAACAACAACCAAACAAAGACTATGAAGGCAAAGCATTACAAGCCAACGAAAGGTCTCGTGCCCGTACTTTATTAGAAATTCTCACAGAAGCAAACGCCGATATTCGTCAGGGAGTAGACCCAGAATTATTACGACAGGAAAAACTATTGCTGCAACAATTAGAAGCATTGGAAGAAAGACGAGTTAAGTTACTTAGTGGAGAAACTATTCCGGAACACATAAAAGCTATTGAGCAAGATAGAGAAACTATTCTGAGACAGTATCAACAAACTCAAGCTCAAATTCGCGCCACCAGTCCCCGTTATGCAGCACTAACCCAACCGCAACCGTTGACATTAGCAGAAATTCAGAAAAAGGTATTAGATGATGAAACTTTACTACTGCAATATTCTCTAGGGGAAAAACGCAGTTATTTGTGGGCTGTCAGCAAAACAGAAATCAATAGTTATCAACTCCCCCCACGACAAGAAATTGAAAAAGCGGCTCTGGAATTTCGACTAACTATTACTGACTCACGCGATCGAGAAAATATATCCAATATTGATACTACTACCGATGCGCTAAGTAAAATTCTCCTCGAACCCGTTGCCGATAAATTGAAAGAGAAACGTTTGCTGATAGTCAGCGATGGAATGTTGCAATATATTCCCTTTGCCGCCCTATCTCTTCCCGCAACTACTTCTGAGGATGCAGGTTATCAACCGTTAATAGTCAACCATGAAATTATTAACTTACCTTCAGCTTCCACCGTAGCAATTTTACGACAGGAAACCGCCTCTCGGCGACCAGCACCGAAAACTGTAGCTATTATTGCCGACCCAGTTTTTAGCCTAGAAGATGAGCGAGTGTCGGGAGTGAATACAAAATCAACAGCATCTATTTCTCAGATGACAAGAGCAGCAAGAGATGTGGGGATAAAATGGGAACGTTTGCCAGGAACACGCGAAGAAGCAGAAGCAATAATGGCTTTAGTGCCGGAAGGGAAACGCACCGAGTCTTTTGACTTTCAGGCTAACAGGGAAACTGTTAACAGTCGAGAGTTGGGGAAATATCGCATTTTACATTTAGCCACCCACGGGTTTGCCAACAGCCAGAAACCAGAATTATCAGGAGTAGTGATGTCATTAGTGAATAAAAATGGTAGCTGGCAAAATGGGTTTTTGCGGTTGAATGATATTTATAACTTGAGTCTTCCTGTAGAGTTAGTAGTATTGAGTGCGTGTCAAACTGCCTTGGGCAAAAATATTCGGGGGGAAGGTTTAGTAGGTTTAACACGGGGGTTTATGTATGCGGGAACACCACGGGTTATAGCTTCGTTGTGGCGTGTGGATGATGTGGCAACGGCAAAGTTAATGTCGCAGTTTTATCAGGGAATGTTGCAGAATGGTTTTTCTCCCGTGGAAGCATTGCGGGAAGCACAGTTGCAGTTATTGCAGGAGGAGGGGAGTAAGAGTCCTTATTATTGGGCGGCGTTTACGTTGCAAGGTGAATGGCATTAACGAAGTCATATCATGTCCGGTAGCATCGGTCTTGTATAGTAAATAGGCAACAGGCAACAGCTCCGGAAAGCAACAGGCAAGAAAAAAACTTAAATTTCCTGTAGATATCCACGCTAACTTTTACACAAACGCGCCCCAACGGACATGATATCAGAAGTCAGAAGTTAACCCACCCCTCGCCCCTCCCCCTCCCTGGAGGGGAATGTAGGGAGATGGTGAAGAAGGAGGCAAATTTCCACCTTTTCCCCTATTCTATTTCTCTAGCTCCTAAGTTCTGAGTCGGTTCTCCTGACATCATATCATGTCCATTGGTATCGTTTGTGTATAAAGTTGGGGAAATATCTAGCGCCATTCATGGTTTTTCCTTCTCTTAAAGCTTCTTCCTTCTTCCTTCTTCCTTCTTCCTTCTTCCTTCTTCCTTCCTTATTGAGATGCACCCAAAAATTGAGCTTGTTGAATCCATTTTTGAACCAGATCGACAGTGGGACAAAGGTCACGTCTTTGCATAGTTGATACCTGTAATTTTAGGATTTGTTGGTGCAACCTATGGATAGGTATTTGAGCTAGTTGAGTAACTGAAGCAATGCCAGCATGAAGCAGAAGTCCACAGTATTGACAGCCAATACTAGGAACTCTAGCTAAGTCTGCTAATGCCACCCATTTCTTGATATATTGAAGATGAATTTGTAGTTGATTTGCTAGGGTTAATTTTTGTTGGGGGGTGTGAGTTATTTCTAGTAGTTTTCTCGTAGTAGTAATGCCATATTCTATTAGTAATTGTTGGTGTTGTTTACTTAAGCCTGGTAATTTTTCAATAGACCAGTTTTGAGATTTTATTGATTGTTTTTTTGGCGTTATTTTCATGTTAATTTTTTCTTTTTTTCAGCTTTGAGCAAATAATAATTTGAGTTTTTTTATTCGTACTTATTATTTTCATATTGCGATATTTCATAACTATGTAATACCATACCAAGCCAGAAAACTTGGGAAATATCTACTTTTTATTTCTTTCAAATCTTCTTCTTTCTTGCTTCTGGCTTAATTACGAGCAAGATGCTTATACTACTTATCATACCAATGCTGCCAGACTTATATATAACTTCTAAGCACCAATCTAATACCAATTACCATGCATTAATTCTATACTGAAGTACTACTTCAATTATTAAATAATTAACACATATATAATCACTTTTTTGATGATTATTAGCTGGTTAGCATTAGTTATTATTATGTTTACTTCCCCTCCTGGGAGGGATTAGGGGTGGGTTCACTCTGTGTACGGACGTTGCATGCAACCTCTCTACTTACTCCACCTCCAGGGAGGGGTCCGCGGGTGAGTCCCCCGATCAAGAAACTGTAGAAAAATTTTTTAGAAATGGCATTAAGTAGGACTTGCTGATTAATCATCAAACCATTGACAAGTAAAGGTTTGATCCTTATTTGATTCCCCAAAAGTGCGTTGGTTTTAGTCTAAAACCCTCAAAAAGTTAGCATAAAAGGCAAACTAAGGACAGAAAAGTCTTAGGACAAAACGCCCGCTCCTACCTCTTCACTCATTCCCCGTTCCTCCTGTCTCCTGTCTTCCCCTCCTGGGAGGGGTTTGGGGTGGGTTTTCTCCTGTCTCCTACTCCTACCAAAAGACTTGATTCAGCAAGCCCTAAGTATTCGTAGCAAACATCAATCGAACTCCTATTAAAAAGTTGATTGTAATGTGAAGCTCTATAAATCTACAGCAGTTATTATCTAAATATTCAATTCTAGTAACTTATAACTTAGTTGATGGTAAAAATATATTTATACTCACAAATATATTTAACTAATTGCTCTCTGGAGTGACAATAATCATAATAAAAAATACGATAAACTTTACTTCATAATCTTCAAGATTGTACAAACATTCTACTGTTTCTTTGAACTGCTTTAATACCTAAAGTAGCCATTCGTGAAATCATAGTTATTAAATTTTCTCGAGCTAGTTCTTGTTGCCAAATCCATCCTTCTCTAGTAGTAGAATATAGAGGAGGAAGGCGATTGAGAGTATAAGCAATTACATCCACTTTATTAATAGATATTAATAGATCGTTGGGTAATCTTTTAAGTTGCCGTTCTATTTCTACAGTTGCTAATGGAATCATAGCATTAGATTCATGTAATATAGGCTTTTGGCGATCAATTATTGCTTTTTTATCTGCAAAAGATGGGTGGAGTGGAGTGGAAAAAACTTTATTGTTTCTTTGAGCTGCTTTAATACCTAAGCTCACTACTCTAGAAATCATATCTGCTAGTTTTTGTGACCTTTGCTGTTGCCATATTTTTCCTTTTTGTGTTGTAAAATACATCGGTGGTAATCGATTTAGACTATAGGCGGTCACATCAGCTTTATTGATAGAGTCAACTATTTCTCGTGGTAATTTTTGTAACTGTTTTTCTATTTCTAAAATAGTTAGAGATTCCATTGCATTACGAAAAGTTGATGTTAAAAGTGAGTTACTCATATAATTACTCCTGATGATCGAGTTTTAATTAGCATGATAAATAATCACGAGTTTTATGCAGAAATGTTGTCTGCAATGTTCTTATACCATTTCATGGAAGTCATACATAGAGTGTGTAATATCATGTCCGGATAATTGAACATCTCCAGAAAAGAGGGAGTAGGCAGTAGGGGCGAATCGCGATTCGCCCGTACAGGAGTAGGGAACCCACCCCTCGCCCCTCCCCCTCCCTTGAGGGGAAAGAATTGATAATTTATGTGTGATAATTGATTTTATTTTTGATTTTTACCAGATGTCTATTAGTGATGAAAAAATTTTCTCCTCTTCTTCTTTCCCCCTCATTTCTTCTTCTTCTTACCGAATTATTAATTATTAATAATTAATAATTAAATAATTCGCGCCTTGAAGCCTCTCCTTTTAAGGGGAAAAAAGCGGTCGAGGGATGGCGAGGTCCCCTCGCCATATCCATGAGACCAAGACAGCGGTCGTACTTCGCAGCTTCCCGTAGGGTGGGATGGCGAGGTCTCGGAGCTGTCCGACCATCGACCAAGAGAAGAAATAATATTTCCTTATATTCAATCCTCTCAGTTTTAACCAGAGGTAATTATCAATTATCCATGATCAATTATCAATTAATGAAATCCTGACTCCTGAGGACTGACTCCTCTCTCGTTATAGTCTAAATCCTTGATCGAATAAGATTTAGTCAATATTGTAAAAGAGGTTTTCAAATCCGGAGTTGGTATAAGACGTACTTCAAGGACCCAGGGTTGCACCACTCACTTTTATGAGATTCGGTTTCCCTTTTACCAAATCTTTTTATAGAACCCAAATAGGACTGTGATAGTAACTCTGTAATTATATCGAATAAGTTGCTACAAAACTTCTAATTTTCACTAATTATTTGTTGGGCTTAATTTGAAGTTTTTAGTTAAAGTCAGCTTAAGATAAGATTATCTTGTTCGTATTAACAATCAAAAAAAATCTGCCCAGCCGAGCAGATTTATACTGTCAACATCTACTTTTTGGAGGTTTCTACCATCCTTCAAATAATCATACCAATATTTTGCATCTCGATCGGAATAGTTTAATTATTGTTATATTTTTATCATAAACTATAACAATAATTGTGTTAAAAAGATTTTAAATAGAGGGTATCACCCCTCATTACTGCTAATTAAAGCTATAATCAAAACAATCTAGAAGAGTAGCAAATTGATGTTTATCTGGTTGTAAAACCGTATTTCTACTCAAGAAAAATGCTTTGATTCCTACATTAATTGCACCCTCATAATCAGCAGTTAAACTATCTCCAATATGCACAAATTCTTCAATAGCACAACCACATTTTTGTAAAGCAGCGATAAATATTTTTCGATCGGGTTTAGCTGCTCCTACTTCTGTAGAAATAGTCACATTATCAAAAAAATCTGCTAACTTCAAGTCTAGTAAAACTGGATAAAGTCGAGAATCAAAATTAGATAAAACGGCTAACTTGATTCCACGATCGCGCCACTTTGTTAATGCAGGTTTCACATCAGGATAAACAAACCAAGGTGCAGCAGTAGCAAAATGATTGTAAAGTTCCCTAAAAAAACTCCTGAAATCAGAAAACTGCTCAAATACTCCCAGTTTTTTGTAAGTTGCAGTAGCGATCTCGCACCACCATTCAAACTCCAATTCTGGTATTTGAGTAGACTCCACCCCAGGAAATGCCATCGGTGGAGCAGTTTTAAAACTTTCAAAAAAAGCTGCATTTACAACGGGAGGCGAAACATCAACTCCCCACTGACTGGCAAATTGTTGATAAATCTCACCTACACTACCACGTACACCAAATAAAGTGCCAACAGCATCAAGCAAAATAACTTTAGTCATATTTAAGAAGGAAGAAGGAAGAGGGAAGAAGGAAGAAGGAGGGGGAAGGAGCAAGTAAGAAGGAAGGAAGAAGATTGATTATTAATATTCCGTTGTTTGAGATATTCCATAAGTCAACAGTAGTAATAGCAGTTGCTATATATATCATTAAATGGTAGATAATACCATGTCCGGATGATTAAGTATAATAAAAATGTTCGACTGAAGTGGTCTTTAAGGAATATCCCAAATTTATGCTCCGTTTCCAGTGTTAAACCTTAAATTTACACCTACCACCTACCACCTATCACCTACCACCTAAGAACTTTATTAATTATTGCTCTGCTGATTAAATCTAAAAGCATTGACATATAAAGACAAGTGCCTTTTTGGGGTCGAATTGCAGTGGAAATTTTTCAGCTGTTGGTGCTCATGCAAAGAGTGTATTTTAGGCTCATAGTTGGGCGGAAAAATCACTCTTACAATTCTTACCGAATAATTAAGGTAAAAATCCTCTCACTAGCTGTGGAGAAACAAGAAAAATTTTTCATGATTAGTCAATCCTATCCGTTTTCACTCTCGAGGTAATAATTAATAATTATTAATTATTAATTGTTGAATCCTACCTACTCGCTCATTCCCATTTCTCCTGTCTCCTGTCTCCAGTATAGCTGTCTCCTACCCCTACTAAAAGACTTTTTCAGCAAACCCTAATTAATTGTTGAAAAACTTGATAGTGCCTCTTGAATGGGATTAACTATCCAGTTGAAAGCAACTTTCATTTGATGCTCCAAGGTTGGTAAGCGATACAAATAAACTAGACGTCTTGCCAAATGTGCAACCTGACCATCCAGTTTAATTCCTAAACTGGTAAGAGTAGCGTTGTCAAGTCCCAATGCCATCATTTCACCCAATGGTTGATAGCGGAATGGTAACAAAGGCCGCCCAGTTACAGATGCCCAGATATTCCAGGCAACATAATCAGATTGTTGTATCGCTACTTGAGCAGTGGTGGGTACTTTTTGCCCATCTGCATCTTGGCAGTCTGCTAAATCTCCGAGAGCAAAGATTTGTGTATTGTCTTGCACTTGTAGAGTTGCACTGGTGATGATTTGGTCGCGCTGATTTTTTTTCAATGGTAATGACTTTACTACTGGGGCGACTTTTGTACCCACTGTCCACAAAACAATATCTACAGGAATGGTATCAACTTGCTCTTTATACTTTAAGGAAATTTGATTAGCTTCGATAGACTCAATTTCTGTTTCTAAATCAATCCAAATATTTCTCTCTGCCAAAGCTTGAGAAGCTGCTTCCCGGTTAAATTCTGGGGATGTTCGCAAAATCATATCGCTGCGTTCGACTAATCTAATTCGCCCCTTTTCTTGCAAACGGTCTGCTAATTTACAAGCTAATTCTACCCCGCTATAACCACCCCCAGCGATAGCGACCCGAATTTTTTCCCGGTCCGATGCTTCCAAAACTCGTAACTTTTCTTGGAGACGGTAAGCATCATCAATGGTGCGGAATGGGATTGCATATTCGGCGGCACCTATTACCATTTCCATTGGTGTTTCACCTCCCATAGCTAAAACGAGGCGATCGTAACTGAATGCTTGACCATTTTCTAGTTTTACTTGTTGTTGGTTGATATCAATTTCAGAGACAACGCCTTGACAAAAACGAATGTTGGTGTTGGTGAATAACTCTTCAAATGGTGGAGCTATTTCCCAGGTTTGTAATTCCCCGGTCACAAGTTCATATAATAGTGGGGCAAAGAGGAAGCGATCGCGTTGGTCTATCAGAATTATTTCGGGTTTTTCTGAAGGTTGCCAGGGAAACTGGATGAGGCGAAGGGCGGTATAAAGTCCACCAAAGCCACCACCAAGGATACAGATGCGCTGAGATTTGTCAGTCATAGTTAAGTAAGG
The DNA here is from genome assembly GCF_010672525.1 of Okeania sp. SIO2B3. Taxonomy (GTDB): domain Bacteria; phylum Cyanobacteriota; class Cyanobacteriia; order Cyanobacteriales; family Microcoleaceae; genus Okeania. The sequence goes on from NZ_JAAHGH010000102.1 coordinate 14,725, forward strand.
GAAGTTAATATTAGGTCACTTCTTTATAGGATAGCAATATCGGAAGGAAGAAGGAAGGAGGAAGAAGGAAGGAGAAAAAACATAGCTCTTCAACAATTAATTATTAATTATTAATTATTAATTATTAATTATTAATTATTACCTCTCCTTGAAAAGAAGAGAATATTCCTTATGTCAAGCCTCCTTATTGCAGAGGTACTGAAGTCCGCAGTTCCTCCGGAGAAGGAAATCGAATCTGGAGATGTCTAATCTTCATCTTCATCTGGCGGTCTAGTAATAACATCAAACAAGATTTTTGCTAAATCATTTTTCTCATCAATTTCTTGAACTTCCTCACTTATTGCCTTAGCTTTTACCAAATCACCCATCTTCGCAATAATTAATCCCGAAGCAGCATAAGCTGTAATCAAAAGATTAATTTGTTGCTCATTTTTTCGACTAGCTAATATAGTTTTTACCTCTTGCCAATTATCCGGTAAATTTTCCCGTTTTTTCACTTCATCAATTACCTTATGAGCCAATTGTAGCGACATTTTCATATTATTTTTATAGAAAAAATAACGATAAGCACCTATCAAAATATCCAGATTTCCATCAGTCTTAGCCAAAGCTTGATTAATATAATTTTCCGATGTCTCAGTATCCTCCCAATTTTCCACCGCCAACATTAATAAATTTTTGACATCTTCAGGCACATCATACCAGGAAAACTGATTTTTTTGAACTTGCATTTGTTAAACCTAATAACTATCGATCGTAATTACCTTAAACTAGAAAAAATTGAAAATCTGCTAATCTTAATAACATTTTTACTTCTCTCTTTTTTTCAAGGAGAGGTAATTATTAATTATTAATTATTAATTGTTGAAACCACTTTTTGGTAAACCATATATAAATCGTCGGCAGTCACCTCTTTCAACTTAAACCCTGCCGCCTTTCATTGTAGGCTTTTTTTTGCCCCAAATTTACATATTACCGAAAAATTGTGGGTATGTGCCTCCCCTTTTAAGGGGATAATAAAGAAAAATTTTCATCTGTTTGTCAATCCTCTTCTTTCAAGGAGAGGTAATTATTCATTATTCATTATTCATTATTCATTGTTGAACTGTCCGGACATAAACTCGACAATGCTGTGTAGGGATTTGCTCCCAGTTTCTCAACACCTCCGGATATTGGCCCATGATGCAACTTTTAGGTTTTTTTTAGCGATATAGTTTTTACCCAAGGGCTCCATATAAGTACATCAGTACCTCAGCCAAATTATTTGGACTAGGTTATTATACAATTAGTTGGTGTTATATCAAGATTTGGCAACAAAAGTCAAGGGGAGATGAAATGACCAACAATCAATTACGAATTTAAGTTATAAGCAAGATAACCATGGTGGTTTGGCGATTGCAAGCTTGATGCAAGAAACCATCAAACAGAAGAAAAAATCTTATACTAGGTTATTTCCACTTAATCACAACTCTAAAATCTAAAATTACTATGTTTATTCCTGTAGGTTTTGAACAAAAATCAATCGTCACCTCCCACGGTAGAATGGTTTACTACACCAACGAAAAAACACCTTGGAAAACTGACACCGACAACATTGACGATTTTCCAACCCTAGTATTTTTTCACGGTTTCGGCGGTGGGTCATCTGCTTACGAATGGTCAAAAGTTTACCCCGCCTTCGCCTCAGAATACCGCATCCTCGCCCCAGACTTAATTGGGTGGGGGCGATCGGAACATCAGGCACTAGATTACAAAGTAGACGACTATATAACAACAATTATCGAATTTTTAGAACAAACTTGTCAATCTCCCACCAGAGTTATCGCCTCTTCCCTGACTGCAGCAATGATGGTGAGAGTCGCGATCGCCCGTCCGGAATTATTCAAGTCTCTCATATTGACAACTCCCGCAGGTTTATCTGACTTTGGGGAAAACTACACCCGCAGTTTTTTCGCTCAACTGGTGAGTACGCCAATATTAGACCGTCTGCTTTACAGTGGAGGTGTTGCCACCCCAGGAGGAATTAGAAGTTTCTTGGAAACCAGACAATTTGCTAATTCCAAGTTAGTTTTTGAAGAAATTGTGGAGGCATATTTAGAGTCAGCAACTCAACCTAATGCTGAGTATGCAGCTTTATCTTTTGTGCGAGGAGATTTGTGTTTTGACTTATCTTTATATATGAGTCAATTAACAATTCCGACGGCAATTATTTGGGGCAAAAAGTCGGAGTTTACAGGTCCAGAAATAGGTCAACGTTTAGCAGATTTAAACCGTCAAGCTGTGAAGATTTTTCAAACATTAGAAAATGTGGGTTTAACGCCTCAATTGGAAGTTCCAGCGGTGACTATTGGGTTAATTAAAAAGTTTTTGAAACAGTTGGATGAAGTTCCGGTTGGTGTAGTGTAGGTTGGTTAATTTAGGGGTAGGTTTTGATTTAACTTTCAACCTGCCCCTAATACCACAGTTAGAACAAGTTTTAGAACTAAAGTCCCTCAAACCTACAACCTATAACCTATCAGATACATCAAGCCCGGCAATTCCCGGCAAAAGTAGGGAAAACCGTTCATAGCAATGTGACGGCAAAACCATCAACATTGGCGGTATCTCGCAATGCTTTGAGGAATATCCCCAAAGCGCCATTCCAATCTCTTGGCATTGAGTGACCGCAGTGCGGACATTTAAAATGCTTTGAGCCTCCCAAGTTTTTATGAACATGACCGCACTTTGTACAAGTTTTAGATGTATACTCTTCAGTTACATCTATTACGGTTGCGCCTCGTTTTAAAGCATGGAACTTAAGAGTTTGTTTAAAACCATAATGTGCCCAACTTAGCATTTGGCGGACTGTTTTTGAGGTAAGCTTGCGTTTCTTTTTTCCTGATTTGGCAACCATTTGGGATGACTCAAAAGTAGGGATAAAGATAATGCGATACTCAGTTGTTAACCATTTTGCTACTTTTTTATGGACTTCATCTATAAGGTTTCTTACTTTAATAAACAAGCTATTAATTTTCTGGCTTACTCGCTGTCTTTTGTACTTATTGTTACGACTTTTTAATTTAGTTTTAACAGAGATTAGTTGATCAATATGCTGCCCCAACCGAAAAATTCTAGTAATATCTCCCATACCGATATCAATAAACTTTTCTCCATCAAAACCCGTTAAAAAACTGCGAACGCCAGGGTCTAATGCAATAATAGATTGACTCTTCGATGTTTCTGATTTAAACTCCACCGGAAATACAGCAAACCAGCGTTTTTTGTCATAAACTAATTGAGTTTGGAGCTTCCAAGATTTTTCTCTCACACAAACTTTATATGTCCCATCTTTTTGCTTTTGCTGGTATTCAACATTAATACTCGGAATTAACTCTGATGCGAATAACTTTAATCCTTTTGTAAGTAAAGGTAACCAAGTACCTTTTTTAAAGTCTTCGACCCTAAATTTAATTGATTGTATTCGGTCTCTAATTGAACGGAATTTTCCGCAACAAGGCTTTTTCGTCCCACTTTTACGACTAGCTTTAAATGCAGCGTTAGCATCATAAATTGCATTCACTTTAAGATGATATGGTGATTTTTTAATCCAATCTGGTAAGTCACTGTTTAAGATTACTTTACGCAAATCGTATTTAGAAATCAAACCATGTTTGCGCATTTTAGCTATGGCTTGATTAAAGCAATATCTACTTGCTGCTAGCCACTGTTTCCAAATTTGATGGAGACTTTTTTCTGGGTAAACTCTGATCTTTTGAGATTTGAGATGAATACTTTCGCAGCCCATACAATCTGGCCGAGAAACAGTGGAGGATTGAAAGGATGTCTTCAACCATTTCTCGTTCGGGAGAGAGTTCAACTTTGTGGAGAACCACGATTTCGCAAGAGTGTTTGGTACAAAACCACTGGAGCAAATCGAAGCCAAATCTAGCGAGCCTGTCTTTATATGTGACCACAATACCTTTGACATTTCCTGACATGACCCGCTCCAATATGGTAAGCATTTTTTTCCGTTTGTAATTAAGTCCTCCTCCAACTTCTTTGACAAGCTCTCCATCAGGATATTGGGATTGGAGATATTCACATTGACGCTGCAAATCTTCCTTTTGCTTTGTTGAGGAGACTCTGGCATAGAGGATGATAACCCTATCCCCGGTAGTCCCAGTTGTATATGTGGTGATGTCATATCTTCTCTGTCCCCCTGCTGTTCTGATTGCTGTAATTTTTCCTTGCTCTTCCCAGTACCGCAAGGTTCTGTCACAGACTCCCAAGATGCGAGTTGCTTCCCCAGGCGTTACATAATTTTTGGTCATTTCCTTTCCTTTCTGTTTTCATTTTATATCTTAGCACTATTTGCCGGAAATTGCCAGGGTTTTAAAAATCTAGTCACGCACCTTCTTCCCACATAAGATTACCAGTCCATGTCTACAGAAAGGTTAATCGTCATTTTTTTTCGTCCTGGAGGAACTGCTGTAATACAAGCACAAATAGTTTGACCACCATCAATTTCAACTTCACAAGCATGACAAGAACCCATTAAACAACCTGTAGGAATAGTTACTCCAGCACGTTCAGCAACTTCTAGAATAGGTTCTCCTGACTCTGCATCAACAGTAACATTATCTGGCAAGAAAAGTATTTCCATAGTTAAGCAATAATTATTTGATTAATTGTTAGTTTATAGTAAATTCTAATTAGTAAATTTGTAAGCATTTCCTCCGGAATGCTGCGCAAACAGTCGTCAGCTATTAGCTCTCAGCTATTAATTTTGGGTCCGCGTAAAAACAACCTTTTAAATTGAAAAATAATAAAAAGTTACTGCCATGAGTCTGAGAACAAAACCTTATGAATTAATGAATAATTACTAATTGCTGTTAACGTATTTCCTCCGGAGGAGGCTAGCTGACTGCTGATAGCTGAATGCTTAGGTAAATTTTAGTTAGGGCTTGCTGATTAAATCTAAAAGCATTGGCATATAAAGAAAAGTGCCTTTTTGGATTCGAAAAAAGTACCTGGTTTTCAGTCTAAAAAGCTCAAAAAGTTAGTATTTTAGGCGCATAGTTGGACAGAAAAATCAAGGAACAATTCTTACTCCTACTTCCTTGCTCCCAAGCCATTTCTCCCCTCCACGGTCGGGGGAGGGGCGAGGGGTGGGTTGTCTCCTGTCTCCTACAAAGAGCAAAAAGACTTTCCATACGCAAAGCCTAGTTAAATATCAACTTTAAATTTAAGTGGCGATGAACTTGATCTGTAATTGTATCTAACATAATTTCTCTTTGTTCTCTATAGTTAGCAACACCAGTCGGTAAACATTCGAGACCTCGTTTTTTACGCAAGAGATTTAACCAGGAACGACGCCAAGGACTATTATCAAAAATTCCATGTAAATAATTACCCCAGACAGACTGATTACTATTAATAAATCCCAAATCATGATCGTTAAATAAAGGATTTACCATATCTGGTTTTGTAATTTTGGTTCTACCTTGATGAATTTCATAACCGATTATTGGTAAATTAGCTAGAGGATAATTAGCAATAACTTGTCGCTGACGAGAAATTTTTTTAGCAGCAATTACAGTTCTGAGTGGTAGTAGTCCTAGCCCTTGATATTCTCCCCTTTGTCCTTCTAAACCCTGAGCATCTACTAAAACTTCACCAAGCATCTGAAAACCACCACAAATTCCCATAATTGTACCACCAGCAGCTTGGTAATTCTTGAGAGCTGTGGCCATGCCACTTTTTTGTAATACTAATAAATCGCTAATAGTAGTTTTAGAACCAGGAATGATTACTGCATCAGGATAACCTAAATTATCATTAGGATTAAGATATTTAATATTGACACTAGACTCTGAATCTAAAGGATCAAAATCAGTAAAATTAGAAATTCTTGGTAATTTAATAATGGCAATTGTAATATCAGCATTAAATTTAGAAGAACGTTGCTCTAAAAGACTTAAAGAATCTTCGGCAGGAAAGACTTCCTCAATCCAAGGAATTACCCCAATTACAGGAATATTAGTTCTTTTTTCTAACCATTCGATACCTGAATCTAGAAGCGATCGCTGTCCTCTAAATTTATTAATTACAATCCCTTTAATTAAACTTCTTTCTTCTGGTTCTAGTAGTTCTAGAGTACCAATAATATGAGCAAAAGCACCACCTGGATTTATATCAACGACTAAAATTGTAGTAGCATTCAAGTACTTGGCCACTCGCATATTAGTTAAATCTCGGTGCTTTAAATTAATTTCTGCTGGACTACCTGCTCCTTCACAAACTATTATGTCGAATTCCTGGGATAAAAGTTCTAAACATTCTTTAATAGCCTGCCAACCAATATTAAAATATTGCTGGTAATAATCTATGGCTCCTACTGTATCTAATACTTTTCCTTTGATAATAACTTGAGAAGTCATATTTCCTTGAGGTTTCAACAAAATAGGATTCATTTCTACACAAGGAGTCACACCTGCGGCCCAAGCTTGTACTGCCTGAGCATAGCCTATTTCTCCACCAGTAGATGTGACATAAGAGTTCAAAGACATGTTTTGTCCTTTGAAAGGAGCTACTCTCCATCCACGACGTGATAAAATTCTACAGATGGCTGCAGATATCAGAGATTTTCCAGCATTGGAGGTAGTTCCCACTACCATAATTGCTTTCATAAATGTTTGTGATTAAGGAATTATAATAATATTTTTCTATTTGCAATTTAAAATATATAGCTTGGTGTAACTGCTAGTATTTGTTAGTTTACAAGCTTATATATTTTTAACAGCTTTGTTGAATAAATGTACGATATTTATAAGATTCGTTCCCTGTAAATTCCTAAGAAGATAGAAAGGAATTTTTCTCCTACCTTAAAAACTAATTTTGTACTCTTGTTTTTGGCTCTAAATATAGATAGATTTTTAGGAGTTTCATACTTACCGAATAATTAAGGTAAAAATCTTCTCCTTTAAAGGAGAAACAAGCGGTCGTTTGCTTTTGCTTTTGCTTCGCAAAGCTGGCGCAACGCAAAACTGGCGTAACGCAACGCTGACGCGAAACGCGTCAGCGGAACGGAGTTCTCTCTTCGGAGCTTCCCGTAGGGTGGGATGGCGAGGGAACCTGCACCAGTTCCAATCGACCCAGAGAGAAAAAATTTTCTTTTTATTCAATCTTCTTCCTTTTAGGGAGAGGTAATTATCAATTATCCATGATCAATTATCAATTATTGAAAAATAAGTAATACCCTTTTAACCTTCCGAATAAAGGAGAGAAAAAATCAACAGAAGACTAAAAGCATTTTCAGCTATCAGCAGTTTTCTTGAAATTGATAGTCTATATTCATACCTTAAGTATGCAATAGCTTACTAATCATCACTTAGTTTCATAATCTATCATTATAAAGTTGAGTTTTGATTAAAAAATTACGATGGAATCCTTCAAAACTTGAATATTTATTGTCCATCTAAATAGGAAGTCTGAACCAACGATTAATTAAATTATAGAAGCGATCGCTCAAAGACGGTTGAGACAAACTTCCCTTTGCAGTATATTTTTTCACTAATTGATGACCAAGGGGTGTGAGGCGAAAACCATCTGTAATACCCTGTCCATCAACTTCCCTCCTTAATACACCCACCTGAATTAGCCACATTAGAGTATTTTCAGCCACTAATTCTGATATAAAATAACGAGTATAGCCGTTTTTTAAACCTGTCTGTGATGCTATTGATTTTAACTCCACACTTCGATCCGACATTGTTGCAAATAAGCTGATGTTAAACGGGCTACAACTAAGGGCTATTTCCGCCCTTTTTTCAGTATTAGTAGGATATTGGAGTGATATTAAGTTTGCAGATTTTATAGAAGTCATTGCGATTATTTATTTATTATAATCTTACTATTATACCATATAATCAATATTTTATATGTCATCTACAATACAAATAATATTACATTAAAATAAGCTATACAAATAATACTTTATATTTTTTTAACAAAGTAGTCTAGAAAACAAGCTAGAACAAATCTCAGGATAAGTAAAAGTTTTTCAAAGCACAAAATATCTTAAAATAACAGAAAGAATACAAGGCTATGCTGTAAACATTAAGGAGAAAACAAAATCTATGCCATTATCTGTTGGCACTAAAGCACCAGAATTCACAGTAAAAGATACCAACGGCAGCACCGTTTCCTTATCTGATTTTGCTGGCAAAACAGTTGTCCTATATTTTTATCCCAAGGATGATACTCCAGGTTGTACCAAAGAAGCTCAAAGCTTCCGAGACAACTATGCTGAATACCAAGGTAAAGATATGGTTGTTCTTGGTGTAAGCATGGATGATGAAGCCTCCCACAAAGCTTTCACTGAGAAATATGGTTTGCCTTTCCAACTATTGGCAGATGTTGATGGTGCTATCACAAAAGCTTATGATGTTGAAGGTGGTGGATATCCTAAGCGTGTCACCTATATCATTGACTCTACAGGGAACATTTCTCATGTCGATGAGAATGTGAAAACTGGTAGTCACGCTCAAGATATTTTAGAAGTTATCGGCACAAAATAATTAGTTTGTACTGATTTTCAGTATCTAATAAATTTTCCGAAAAATCCTTTTGTACTAATCGCCTGTAGATAATTCTACAGGTTTATTTGTTTTAGCAAATTTTAGTTTTAGAATAAATAGGGCTTACTGATTAAATATCAAAGCATTGACTGATATTGGTTTTAGGCTTTTTATGTCTTGAAAAAGTATGAGCTTTTCGGTAGCTTAGGTGAAAAAAGTGAGGATTTTCACCTAAGCAAAAGCCGAAAAACCACTCTGACAATTCTTACTTCTACCTCCTCGCTCCCAAGCCATTTCTCCCCTCCACCGGAGGGGGAGGGGCGAGGGGTGGGTTGTCTCCTGTCTCCTGTCTCCTACAAAGAGCAAAAAGACTTTCCATACGCAAACCCTAAATAGAAATTATGAGTACAGATACTCTCTCCTATCTTGGTCCGACCGAATTTCTAGTTAATCAACCTACTGTTATTACAGGTAAATTTAATTCCGAACAAATCCATAGTATTGCTCTAGTAGCAGAAGATAAATATCCTTTAAATGTTACTAAAAATCCAACTACAGGATTATGGCACGCAATTTTAGAATCAGGGTTTAATAGCTCAGGAAATCGTTGGTTGCGACTGAAAGGAACGGATATAAATAATAATTTAGTTATTGAACAAACTATTAATATTACTGTTAATAATGAACCGAATATTTACCCATCATTAACATTAATCACTCTCACGAATACTGTCTTTCAAGAAAGATTAGAAGATCCAGATAATTTAACTGCTGAAGAAACAGTAAGTCTATCCGTAGGTCAAACTTATCGACTCCTCAAATATCAGTTAGTAGATAACTATCTACAAGTTGAACTGGCGACTCCTATTCCACCCATTGGCAAATTTGGCTATTTTAATTCTCAACAAATACACTTATCTAAATGGGCAAAAATTCTCTACTTCAATCGAGATGATTTACCTGAAGCTCCCGAAGATAAAGCCTTATTATGGGTGAAACAAAGAACTCAAATTAAACTTAGACCGGAACCCTATTCCCAACTAGCATCCAATCAACAAATAGAACTTTTTTCTGGAGAAACTTATCTTATCCAAGGTTATGCAAGTGTAGAAGGTCATTTTCGAGTATCTTTAACTAAAGCTATCCCAGGTTTTGGCGATACAGGATATATCGATCCAGAAAAAGTAGAAATTATTAAGCAGGGAGAGACAGTAAAACATAGTCAGACAGCGATCGCTCTGAAAACTCTCAACAATACCATTATCAAAAAGCAACCAACAAACGAAGCATATTTAAAACCAGATGAAAAATTAATTCTGCAAAAGGGAATGGTTTATGGTGTCTCCAACTACACATCCCAAAATAACCATACAAGAATTTTACTTACAGAAAACCTACCGAACTTTGGTAACGAGGGGTATGTATATCCAGATTTTGTGCAATTAACGGAAGCTAGTCAAGCTTTTGCAACTGCTGCCACACTCAAATTTTTAGGTCCTACAGAAGTTTTGGTGAATCAAAGTACAACTCTCCGGGGTACTTATGATTCTACTCAAGGAAAAACTGTAACAGTGACTGCGGAAGATAAATATCCATTGCCAGTGAATTTTGACTCAAAGTCTGGTTTGTGGGAAGTTAAGTTAAGTCGGGGTTTTAATACAGAGGGGACACGGTGGTTACGCTTACAAAGTCTTGATAGTAAGGGAAAAGTTGTTGACAGTAAAGTAGTTAATATCTATGTAAGTTCAGAACCAATATCTGCTGGAAAAGATATTAAGTTGAAAGTTGCCAAGGATACTTGGTTTAAATTATATCCTATAGATAGTTCCAAGCTTAACGATCAACAAAAAGTGAGCGTTAAAGCAGGAGAAATTTTTACTGTTGAAAAATATGGATTAGTTGATGGGAATTTGAAAGTGGTATTGAATAATGGGATATCGCCAGTAGGAAATTTTGGCTATTTTTATGAACCCCATGTTGAAGTGACAAAAGGTTCTAAACTTTTACTATTTGATTTTACTGATGTTCCAGATACTTATATCAGCGCTAAAATATTGGTAGTTCAAAAAACTTTTATTAAAGGTAGTCCAGAAGATTCATCTCAACTTGATGATAATCAAAAAGCAGAATTATCTCTAGGTGAGACTTTGGCAATTACTGGTTATGCTTCCACTAAAGGGCATTTTCGTGTAACTCTGCTGGAGTCTATTCCCGGTTTTGGTAAAGTGGGATATATCTATTGGCAGCACGTTAGAATCAAGAAACAAGAAGAGGAAATACTCTACGATCCTAATGCTATTACAATGACGGTTCGAGAAACTACCGTGATTAAAAAGCGACCTTTGTTTTCATTTTTGTTAGGTCGCTCAGAAAGGGTAACGTTACCTATTGGTCGTGTATACGGGGTGAATAGTTATGCTGTAGAGGGAAATCATCTCAAAGTTGCTTTGACCGAACAAATGGGGGAATTTGGTAATACTGGTTATGTGTTTCCTAGTTACTTTTTGTTTAAACGTGGGAATAAATCTTTTAATCCCATTAGAAATAAAATAGAACTGAATGTTCCCTATTTTTCTCAACGTGATAACCCTCGGTTTTATTGGTCTACTTGTAATGTGACATCGATCGCAATGATATTTGCTTATTATGGAGTGCGGTCTTATTGGGGTGGTCAGTTAGAAGATGAGTTGTTGGAATGGTGTTTTAATAATTATGGTCAGGGTTCGGAAACAGACCACAGTGTATTATCAGCGTTAATTCGCGCTTATGATTTTGAGACAAGTTTTAGCACTACCCGTGAGTGGTCTGAGGTTAAAAATGAGTTGAATAATGGTCGTCCAGTAGTTTTAGCAGGAGACTTTACTGCTAGCGGTCATATTTTGACAGCGATCGGATATAGTTACAAGGGTTATATTGTTAATGATCCTTGGGGGAATGCTTTAACTGGTTATTCTGATACTGAAGGTAGTCGCCTAATTTATCCTTATGATTATATGGATCGAGTTGCAGGTCCGAATGGAGGTGTTTGGGCGCATTTTATTCGGAAAAAATAGGAGAGAGATGGGGAGATGGGGAGATGGGGGGATGGAGAGCTTTGACATACTCCCCGGCGTAAACGCACGGGGATTCTCCTGAAACCAGGATTCTTGGTTTGCTGACGCAAGGCTACGCCAACAATGAGTCCACTTAAACTAAACACCTTACGGCATCTAGTCCAGAGATGGTTCTCTCCCCAAGCGTTCGCTCTATTTCAAAAGCCTGTTCCCGTATGCCCTACGGTACAGTTTAAACCTTAAAAAAAACTTTGGTTCTCTGGTACTTGTTGCTTAAAGCTTTTCCATACACAAGCATTCCTGTGCAAAACCCCCTAACTTTAGTTTTCAAGGTGCTAGTT
>NZ_JAAHGH010000103.1 GCF_010672525.1 Okeania sp. SIO2B3
GGGGAGTGGGGGAGTAGGGGAGTGGGGGAGTGGGGGAGTGGGGGAGTAGGGGAGTGGGGGAGTGGGGGAGTGGGGGAGTGGGGGAGTGGGGGAGCATTTTTTTACCTTTTTCCCATATCCTATTTCTGAATTTCTTGAGGACTGATTACAGCAGTTTTCATTTGGGTAGACTACAGTAGGGGCGAATGGCCATTTGCTAACGCAAAGCTGCGCTTTATATGTTGCGGAGCAAAACGCCCTTACAGGGTTTTGGTTGTGGCGATGTGGTTGATCAATCTGAAAAGCGCTGTAAAAGAGGAGGGTAATTATGATGATTTATGACGCGAGCAAGATGCTCGCACTAATTGTCAAACACCAACCTGGTAGTTGCTATAAATGGGTTCTATAAATATGGGACATAAAATAAAAACTACAAGTATTATAGGGACTTTCTATGGAATGTCCCTACAGTGGTCTAACAATAATGGAACTGTATAACCAAATTTGATATTATTTACTGAAAAATTAAGATATAAAGCCTCTCCATTCATGGAGAAAAAAGAAAAAAATTCCTTTTAACCCAATCCTATCCGTTTTCAAGGAGAGGTAATTCTAAATTCTAAATTCTAAATTCTAAATTCTTGAAGCTCTAATTAAAACTCCTGGTTCTTTCTGCATAGGCAAAATATCTAAGGTGTCAGTTTGAGAGCAATATTTGAGGTCTTCATAACATTCTAAGCGTTGGAGGCGTTTGCCATGACTGGCATAATTTAATAGTTCATATAATTTTTGCTCCCACTGAAGATAGAGGGATATTGCACCAAATACTTCATCATTTCCTACAGTTTCATCTGGGAGAGAATTAGTTTCTGTAATTAGGGTATGAGCGATCGCTCCTGCACAAACCGTATCTTCCAATGAATAACTACCTTCCCACCCAGACCCCAAGATCCAAATAGTTTCTGGTTTATTGGTTTTGAGATATTCAACTACGGAGCGACGGTTGACAAGTGCTGCTGCTAGGACAACTTTAGCATTTTGAATGCGCTGAAGACAACGAGTGCCATTAGTAGTAGTCATAAATAAACGTTTATCTTTGACTACTTCGGAAGTAAAGTTGAGGGGTGAGTTGCCTTCATCACAACCTTCTACTTTTTTGCCTCCTCTTTCTCCTACACGAATGCGTTTGTCAGCGGGCCATTTTTCGCTGACTGCCATTAATTCTTGAACATCGCTAAATACTTGTACTGCTTCTGCACCTGCATCTAATGCTGTGGCCATTGTTGTTGTAGCTCTGAGGACATCAACCGCGATCGCGCAGTCTGGCATATTTTCAGTGGGGGTTTCTTCGGGAGTGTGGTAGATGAATATTTTCACGGTTTACATTCTGAGTAATATTATTGATTAATTATTGTATTGCTTTATAGCGCTGTGCACAGGCAACAGATCATCTGGCAATAGGCAACCCACCCCTAACCCCTCCGGTGGAGGGGAATAAATTGCCAATAATATAAGACTTTTAGCTATTGGACACCTCCTGCAATTTGTAAATATACCAGTGCAGACTGCTTTATCAACAGGACTTACGCAAAGAAACTCTGTATAGAGTCCAGTAACTATTGGACAATAGTTATGAGTACTATATCAGGACTTACGCAAAGAAACTCTGTATAGAGTCCAGTAACTATTGGACAATAGTTATGAGTACTATATATAGCGTATCTGCGTAAGTCCTATATATATAGGGTATCTGTGTAAGTCCTAATCAAAATAATATGGGTCTCAAACCCCGCTTTTTAAGGCGAAATATTTTTGGAGAGTTGCTCAAATCTCCTACTTCCCCTCCCCTCCTGGGAGGGGTTAGGGGTGGGTTGGGAGGGGTTAGGGGTGGGTTGGGAGGGGTTAGGGGTGGTTTAACTTCTGACTTCTGACTTCGTCAAGTGGACATTTATTCTGTTTTGCTAGTAATAATTCTGCGGATGTCGTCTTGAATTTGAGTACCAGTCTTTCCTTCCCATCGTACTTTTAACAAATTCAGTCCCACCTCTGCATATTTTGTGATAATTTCCAGAACTTCCCGACTTTCAGTAGGTTGGGGTTGACTGTTACGTTTAGTTATGGCATGAACTCCTGCTTCTAGTGCCAGACGTACCTCATCATCAACAATTTTCATAATTGCCATATCCTGGCGACCTGTGAGAGAAACTTGGGAGATATCAGCATTTTGTTTGATGGCATAAGCTGCGGCAAATACATAAGCATCAATCTTTCGTCCGAAAACGGCCTGACTTTTGAGGGTGTCCAAATAACCTCTCACTTCTGGTGTGGGGCGAATAGTTGCGTTGGGGTCAATACGTTTCAATTTTTTTCCTCTACCACGGAAGTATCTTCAGTTGCCCCAAGACGGCGAATATTGAGAGTACCTGCAATGTGAGGTTCCACAATATTTAAAAGATGCGAGGGAAAATCTCGGTCTGTGGCTAAAACTATTACCTGGGATGGTATTTCTGGTAATGATGTAATTAAGTTTTTCTGATGTCTGGTATCTAGATGGCCAAAAGGAGTATCCATAATTAAAGGTGCTGCTGTACCAGATGCTAAATTTAATCCTGTGATAAAAGCGAAGGCTAAAGCTTCTTTTTCTCCTGCACTTAAAGTTTCTGGGTCGATAATTTGACCTACTGCATTTTTGACTCCTAAGGTATAGTCTGGCTGAATTTTTATACCTTGATATTCTTCTGGTTTATTAGTGACTTGGCGATGAATTTTAGAGGTTCGATATTCGATGGTTTGTTTCCTTTCTTCTGTTCGCCATTCTATTAGCTCATCTGTGGCTTCATAAAGACTTCTTGCGAGTTTTGCTTGCTTTGCTAAAGTTTCTGTTTGTTTATCTTGAGTGGCTAATTTTTCTATTTCTCGGCGTTGTTTTTCTTCGTCTTTTTTTAAATCTTCTATTTCCTTATTTAATCTCTCAATTTGTTCTTTTTTCTGTCTGGTAATTTGCTCTGCTTCTCCTACTGTTTGCCAAATTGCTTGAGCTTCTTCTCGATCAATTCCTTTAGTTTCTCGTTTCAGACGATATGCGTCTAGTTTGATTGTTTCTAGTTCATCTTGTAGGCAATCACGCTCCAACAAAAGGTCTTGAAAGTTAGGTATTTTATAATCGGAAATTGTTTCTAAGCGGTTGCGTATTTCATCCTGACGGATTACTTCTTGGGTACTACTAACACCAGATTCTAAACTTTCAATTTCTTTGATAATAAATTGACGAGAATCTTCATCTATACAACGACCACAAACACAAGTTTGATCTTCTAATAATTCTCGTAAAAGCTTAACTGAACCAGAACGTCGAGCGGTTGTAATAGCTGTACTTTGCATATCATCTGCAACTTCTATCACAAATTCTATCAATAGCGGAATAGGTGCTTGTCTCAACCCACTTTCTAATTTTTCTGTGGCTTTTTTGAGGTTTTCTTTACTAATTGCTTGGTTTCTTTCTAAGTCCTTTAATTGTTCTAACTTATTTTGTAGTTCTTCAATTTTATTTGCTTCTTCTGTTGTTTCTTCCAGCTCTTTAATAGCATTTTTCTCATCTAATTTTGCTCCCTCAAGTTGTGCTGTTTTGACTTCTATATTTTCTTGAATTTCTCGAAGTTTTTGTTTAACTTGTCTGAGACTTTCATTCACCGAATCTACTTCATCAAATTTTCTATCTAATTTTTTTCTAGTAATTTTTACATCGTGCCGGAGATTTAGTAATTCAGTAATTCCAAGTATTCGCTCTATGGCTCTGTGGGTTTCTTTAGTGTGAATTCGTTGAGCATAACGTTTAATTTCTACACCATCAAAGAAGAAAAATTCTTTACAGGAATTTGGCAATAGTTCCTCAATTTTTTCTGGCACATCTCTAATATTTTTACCATTTTTATTGATTACTGGTAGTTCTACTTTTGCTCTAGCTGTCTCACCTTGTATTTCTCTTTTTGCAACTCTGCTAATATTGTAAATATCTCCATTGCGCTCAAAAACAAGTTCTACTGACATTTCTAAGTTAGGATTCTCTTTAACTATTACCCGATTAAAATGGTCTAGTAATTTAGAATCAGAAATAGCTTTTGCACCGTAAAGACACCATTGAATTGCCTCTAGTATAGATGTTTTGCCAAATCCATTTTGACCAAAAACAATCCAGATTTGCTTATCAGTATTTAGGTTAAATTGTATTTCTTGATTTTGATAACATTTCCAGTTTTTTAGACGAATACTTCTGAGTTTAAGCCCCATAATTAAGTATCCTCCATAAATGATTCTGATGAGTCTGTATACCGTTCAATCATTTCAAGTAATTTTGTCGGAGCAGTCTTGCGTTTTTGCTTGAAAATTTCTTTTTTTTCAAGTTCAATTGCTGCTGTAATTAGTTCCAGAGGAATTTCATATTTTTCTGCTAATTCTTGTAGTTTTCCTTCCACTTTTCAACCCGATATTCTTCAGTAAATTTCAACAGTATTAGTTATCTTCTACAGGTCAGCACAGATATTCTGTAGTTATTAATTTATTAATTATGACTATAGTGATTCTCATATTAATGGAATACAGTCTTTTTTCTATATTAAGGTGTTCCCTAAAATCCAAAAATTTTTTACCTCATGTAGAAGCAGAAATTCCATATACTTTAATCGAAACACTTTATCGGAAGAAAAGCATTGATATTTATACGGAAAAATCTATATATTAAGATATTATAAATTTATTTTATCTCCGTAATTATACGATAACTTTAATATTCCTAATGCTGACAATTAGGGCTTACTCATCTAATCTAAAAGCATTGACGTATAAAGATAAGTGCCTTTTTGGGGCCTTGAAAAAGTGCAAATTTTTCAGCTCTTCATGCTCAAAAAGGAGCGTATTTTAGGCGCATAGTTGGGCAAAAAAATTATTCTTACAATTCTTACTCCTGCCTCCTCGCTCCCAAGCCATTTCTCCTGTCTCCTGTCTTCCCCTCCCCTCCTGGGAGGGGCTAGGGGTGGGTTGGGAGGGGTTGGGGGTGGGTTGTCTCCTGTCTCCTTCCCCTACTAAAAGACTTTTGAGCGCAAACCCTAATTAATAATGGAAAATATTACCAAGAGCTACCCCAAAAAACATAAAAAAAGTGGCGTTTTTACCTCCTCCATTATCAGGTAGATATTAATACGCCACTTTGTTCAATTAACTTATTAACCTAGACTGAGAAAAAACTAGGCTTCGCTCTCAATGTAAATGAACAATAAACCCATAACTACAATTGGCATTAACCAAGTAACTACAGGAATTAAAATCCAAGGTAAGTAAGCTGCTGCATAAGAACCAGTCATTTCATATTCTCCTTAAATTACACTATTTCAAAGTAGGTGGTTATCTAGTTTAACAAAAAAAATTTGACTTGTTTTTTGTGCAAACTTTAATTGTAATTATTCCAGCATTTGAAGCAGGATGTAAGTGTAAAAATCAGATTTACATCCTAATTATTAAGAGGTATTTAATTAAATACACCTCGGAAAATAGAGTCTACAATTTCAAAGTTTTCTATTAGGAAGAAAGCCACAACGGCACCACCCATACCACCAATGAAGAAACCACCAGTAAACTGACTCCAACCTTCAGAAGTTTTTAGTGGGTCTGCACCTTCAGCGCTCTCTCCTTGGAAGGAAACTATGCCATAAGCAGATAGGCAAATAGTGGCAATTAGAATTAGGGCGATCGCAGAAATTAATCCCCCAATGTTAGCAACTGCAGAATCTCGTAATGGACCAAGCTTTGCCCAAGGACCAAAGATAAAATAACCATGGGCCATACCTACTTCTAGACCACGTAAAATTGGGGATAGACCTGTGCGGTAAGCAGGTAGATTACCGATAAATGCTCTGGTAAAGTCAGAATCACTGATTGGAGTAGATAAATGACCAACAAAAGGGTCTCCATTATAGGGTTGAACAAATCCTGTATCTGTAGCTTCTGGCATACTTAGCTTTCCTCTGAATTGAAGTTCAAAAATCTTTAGAAGATATTAAGCTCATATTTTACGAGGTAGGTGCATTCTATTCTCAAAATTGGTTTTCAACTTTAAAAAAATTAATCTAATCTGGTCTTTATTAATAAATTTTTAATTTTTGTTTATTGAATATTTTGTGATTCTCCTTTGGTAGTAGCTCTGAAAGTCCAAAACCTTCTGATTGATTCCTTAAATATGGCTACGGTAAAATCGCGCTAGTCTTTTTGGAGATACCCCAAGTAGATAAGCAATGATAACTATTTGATTAATGAAAGTAGTTTTGATTATTCCTAATTTTTGCCACCGACGACCGGAGGTAAATACTGGAGCTGTTACAATTGCTATTTGTCCTCTTTTTTTTAACTGTCGTATCAATTCAAAATCTTCCATAATTGGTATTTCTGGGAAACCACCAATTTCTTGAAAAATTTTGGCTGGGAGAAAAATTCCTTGGTCTCCATAAGGCATTTGCAAATAACGCGACCGCCAATTTACCATTCTTTCAACTATTCGTAAACCTTTTGTTGTTCCTCTAATACTTAGTTCAAAAGCACCTGCAATAATTTTCGGTTTGACCAATATATCTTCCAACATTCGGTCAAAATTTGAAGGTAAAAGAGTATCTCCATGTAGAAATAAAAGAATTTTTCCCCTTGCTATTTTTGCTCCACAATTCATCTGAGTGGCACGACCAGGAAGAGAAGAAATAACTTGGATATTTAAACATTTAATCAGCTCAATTGTTCCATCATTACTACCACCATCAACAACTATTATTTCTATATCTTTTGCCGTTTGAGCTGTTGAAATTGTTTTGGTAATCGTACTAACTTCATTTAAAACAGGAATAATAATCGAAATACTTGTCATCAATTTTTAACCTCGGTACGCTTGAAGGAAGATTGAAAAAGGGAATCAAATTTATCGACTTAAAATGCCAGAATTTGATAATTTATAATCCTTACTATTCAAGCTAGTTAAATTTAAAAAATCGTGATAATTAAATGTGTATTAGTTAATTTTAAACTGTGATTTTTCTAAGTCTTCAGGACGGTCAATATCAGAAAGCTTGGGTAAATAATCAATAACTAACTTCAAACTTTGAGCGATCGCTACAGTTTTTGAGAATACTTCAGACGTTCCCCAATTAATTCCTTGAAATAATTCTGGAGTAATTTTTCTCAGACCAATTAAATAATAACCTCCATCTGTTGCTGGACCAATTATCACATCAGATTTAGTCAGTTTAGTAAAAGCTTGTAAAATAATTTCAGGAGTTAAACTAGGGCAATCTATGCCAATAATTACCACAGATTTCATCCCCCGATTAAAAGCAAATTGAAACGCTCTTGCCATACGTTCCCCTAAATCCCCCATACCTTGTTCTTGATATTTTAAATCTGAACCTAACCAATTTTTCATTAATTGTAAATCACCACCTACAAATCGAACTTCAATAGATAATGAAATAAAATCAAATAACTTATTAGCTTTTTTGACAGTTGTTTCAGTCATCTGACGTTGCAGATTTGCTGCACCTTCAGCTCCCAAAGCAGGTATTAATCGTGTTTTTGTCTTTCCTGGTTCTGGATATCGAGTAAAAATAATTAGTTGTTGATGTTCCATTGTGATACAATCTAACCTAGATTTCAGTCTATTTTTGAGAATAAATTTGAATTAAATTCTACAATAAATTAAGTAAACAAAACTTCCATATAGTTATTCACTATGTCATTTCAGTTATCAGTTATC
Organism: Okeania sp. SIO2B3; assembly: GCF_010672525.1. Classification (GTDB taxonomy): domain Bacteria; phylum Cyanobacteriota; class Cyanobacteriia; order Cyanobacteriales; family Microcoleaceae; genus Okeania. Next base: position 7,766 of record NZ_JAAHGH010000103.1, read on the forward strand.
AGTACCTCTAGCTGTTTGCGCAGCATGACCTAGGAAAGCCTGATACTTGACATAAGAAATATTCCCTTTTCTCTTGGTCTCATGGATATGGCAGACCGCTTTTTATCCCCTTAAAAGGAGAGGCTATTGACCAAAATTTTTCGGTAAAAAAAAATGATTGGATAGATGATAATTAGCAAATAGCAGCTAGCCTTTAAAGTATTCCAAATATTTCTATTCAGCAATTAACAATTAATAATTACCTCTTATTAAAACGGATAGGATTGACTAAAAGGATTTTTTTTTAATTCTCTTGGTCGATTGGATATGGCGAGGAAACCTCGCCATCCCACCCTAACGGGAAGCTCCGCTAACGACCGCTTTATCCCCTTAAAAGGGGAGCCTTCAAGGCGTGAATTGTTGAATGAATAATTATTAACTATCAGCTCTTAATTATTCATGATTCATTATTCGGTAATTCAGAGAAAATAATATTGACAAAAAAAGTAAATATGACAGATAATCTAGAAAAATTGAGTAAAATTGCCATTGTTGGAGATGTTCACAATCAATGGGAACCAGAAGATGAAATAGCCCTCAAATCTCTAGGAATTGACTTAGTACTATTTGTGGGAGATTTTGGTAATGAAGCAGTAGATGTTGTACAGGCGATCGCCACTATTGATATCCCTAAAGCAGCAGTTTTTGGTAATCACGATGCTTGGTATACCGCAACAGAATGGGGCAGAAAAAAATGCCCTTATGACCAAACTCAAGAAGACAGAGTGCAGCAACAAATAGACTTATTTGGAGAAGCTCATGTAGGTTATGGACAGCGAGACTTTCCAGAGTTAGACTTAACAGTTATTGGGACTCGTCCTTTTAGTTGGGGAGGTCCAGAATGGAAATATCAAGATTTTTATCAGCAAAGGTTTGGGGTTAATAGTTTTGAGGAATCTACTAATTTAATAGTTAAGGCAGTAGAAAACGCAGTATGTCAAAATATAATTTTTCTTGGCCATAATGGACCTGCTGGTTTAGGAGATGCTCCCGAAGATCCAGTGGGACGTGACTGGCAACCCAGAGGTGGAGATTTCGGCGACCCTGATTTTAGGGATGCCATTGTAAAATCTCGACAATTGGGCAAGAAAATTCCCTTAGTGACTTTTGGTCATATGCACCATAGATTACGACATACTCAGGAAAAGTTGCGTAAGTGTATTGATGTAGATACCGAAGGGACATTATATTTGAATGCAGCAAGTGTGCCACGCATTATAGAAATTGAGGGCCAGAAAAAACGGAATTTCTCAATTGTATCTATGAAGGCAGGTATAATTTCTCAAGCTGCTTTGGTTTGGGTTGGCCATGATTTTACAGTAGTTTCTGAAGAAATTTTATATTCCTCATCCAAATCTGTTGTTGAGCCGGCACAAGTGTTATAATATATAATTGTCAAAACAGTTATAGCAGTCGAAGCAAAGTTTAGGACATTCCTAAATGCTCAAACCCAGTCAGAGATTACTTCTGACTTCTGATTTGCGCGTAGCGCTATAGATTATTCTGACTTTTAACTTTTGACTTTTGACTTTTGACTTTTGAATGGAGAGGTGGCAGAGTGGTCGAATGCGCTCGACTTGAAATCGAGTGAGGGTCAAACCTCCGTGGGTTCGAATCCCACCCTCTCCGTTTTTTTCTAACTGTAGGTGGCTTTGTTGTACAAAAGACGAAAATAGTTTAAAAATAGCAGGGTATGGTACAAAGAACCGTAGTAAGTAGACATGAACAAGTCTAAGTCCAAATCCTAGTCCCAGTACCGGCTTAACAACTGGTCTGAGTATGATGCCTCCTTGTTTGCGCAGCATTCCGTAGGAAAGCAACGAGGAAGTCTAATATTTTGCTTCGGTACAGAGGCGATACGGCTGACGCCACGCTCCGCGAAAGATAAATGGCTCAACCAACAAAAAATTGGACGTAAGGGTGCATCCAATACCTATAGCAACGTAGCCATTGAATTGATGGCTACAGTTCAATCTTGATTTGGCGAGCGCAGGACGGCACTCCCGTTGGTTTTTTAGAATCTATATTTGCCTTAATAGAAGTAGATTTACCAGTGCCAGACCATAGCACTCTGTCCCGTCGCTTGGGTAAATTAAACATTGAAATTCCAGTGTTAACAGCAAGGAAAGCTATTCACCTGGTAGTAGATAAAGGCATGGGTGAAAGTGTATAGTCAAGGAGAATGGAAAACCAGAGTTCATGGCAAGCGGAAAGCACCGGACATGGAGAAAGTTACATACGGGTGTGAATGAGGCAACTGGGGAAATAGTCACTGCGGTAGTAACAACCAACAATTTTAGTGATGACCAAGTTTTTAGTTACTTACGATCTAGGAGTAGAAAGTGATATCGGGCAAGTTTCAGGTGATGGAGCTTATGATAAAAGTAAGTGTTATGAGAAAGCTGAATTATTAGGAGCTAAAGCGACAATACCGCCACGGAAAAATGCAGTCATCAAGCAGCATGGCAATTGTTAGGCTAACCGTTCTTAGAAACCTACGATAATCTATATTAGGCGTTGCTGAATTGAAGTATGAATGCGCGATTGTTTGGTTCTCGCCTTCGCCCCCGCGCATCCCCCATTCAACAAAAAGCGAAGCAACATCTGGCTTCCCCATCGTTCAAATGCGCAGCATCCTCTGGCTTCCCCCTTTCTAAGGGGGACGGGAGGGGGATTAAAGGGGGACTTTTAGAGTTTTATTCCCCCCAAAATTGGCTGGCTAGGGGGGCCAAATCATACCAAGAATCAGCAACGCCCTATATTATTATGAATTAATGCTATCTCGTTGGCGACATATTCGTTTGTTTTTACCTAAATTATTGCAAACTATTAGTTTTGGGGCAACGGTTGCGGGAAAACCTGTAGTAGAGGGGTTGGATTTTCTCAAGTCTTTGGAAGGAACTCGAAAAATGGATTTACCAGAAGTTCCTGAAAGTGTTATTACAAGTCAAACTTGGTGGCGATTAATTGTTACAGAGCATGGTACTTTTAATCGTAAAGCTTATACTTTTTGTGTGATTGAGTCTCCCAACTTTCAAGTTTATCAAGGCCAAGAAATAGTCAGTCGGGAATTTTTTCTTCCTGGCTGGGATAGTCCCGCTGTAAATAACTGGCATGAGTGGCAACTTACCTTGGTGAAAAGATATAGCGATCGTCTCAGCTCAACAAACCAATTGTTTGATGAAATGTTTAGCAAATGTTTTGATATGCAGCAAGCTAAACACAACACAAATTATAATCAGTTGTTTTATGTAGCTTCTCAGTTATCTATAAAATTCTGGAAGTAATTTTAGATTAGTTTTTTTTATACGTCAACTTTAATTGGTTGACGTTTTTTTTGTACTATTAAATGAGAGAAAGAAGGAATGTCTTTTAAATCATACAAAGAGATATTTTTAGAGATAGAGAAACAATATTTTAACGGAGTTAATAAGAACAGTAAGCGCAGGCGAAGTCGTAACAATATAAGTGATAATAATTCTGATAATCGCACTAATAAAGTCTATTTTGATAAGATTTTAAATCAAAATGAATATCCAACATTAGAGTCATTAAAAAGTGCATTGTATAGCTAGAATTCTGGACAAAATCATTCAAAAATGCCTATTAAATTTATAAAAAAATAGCTTCAAAAGCTACCAATAGTCAAGAATTAATCAGACTTTTTGATGGCATCGACACTACTCAAACCATATTTCAAGAGAAACAAAGCATCTCTTGGAATGAGTTTTACAGTTGGCACAATAAATGCAGTCAATATTGTCAAGAATGTGATGAACCGTGGTTATGGGTATGTGCTATGTGTGTTACTTATGGGTTAAAACCTTCTGAAATTGCAGCAGCACAAAACCTTTTTAAATCTTGGTATCGGCGCAATACTACTATCAAAGCTATCAACAATCCTAGCAACAAAGATATGTTATTGGTAGTTGGAGAATTTACATATTTTGGTACATCTACTAAAACAGGAGCAAGAATTGCTCGCCCCTTAATACTTAACCAAAATATTTGGGATGAATTAAGGTTAAAGCAGCCAAAATTACCAGTAATAAATAGCAATTCAACTAGAGACAAATTAATTGAAGATGGTCACAACGTTACTGATTTTTACCTAAAATCTGACAAAGATTTTAACCGAGATTGGAAAAAAACCAGGCAAAAAGTTATTGCAGATGATGTTGCAAAATTCTTAAAGGCTGAGAATATTTCTCTCAAAGATGCCGATGATATTTTATCTAGTTGGAGCGCTTCCCACGACGATATATTGAAAGCTGAAAAGTCAATCCTGATAAATCGCATTGTACCTGGCGTTAAAGATACTCAATTGTGGGGTGAAGAACTGCTGACCAAAATACTCTATGAAGAAAAGCAACTAATATCACGTCTTGAACGAAGATGGCATCTTCAACACATAGGTAAAAGCTCAAAAATTCAGCAACATTATTGGGCGAAAAAAATAAAAGAATCTAAAATCTATTTACCAGATTGGCGATCGCCTCATTTTGTGGCCTCCAAATTATTAGATATTGGATTAAGAAAGATTTGAGATAATCCCGACCGTGAGTGGACAGGGGACGACAAAGAACTCAAGGCCATTGTTAGGTCAGCCAACCAATGGCGACGGCGGGACTATCTCCCTCGAAGGGGCCGAACGTCAACTGTCCAATATATCAATCGGATACTTGAGAAAATTGGCTACAAACTCATCCAGACGCGCCGAAATAGCAAACGATTTTACCGAAAAATTGGGTTTAAAGCCTCGCCCTTGTAGGGCGACTTTTTATTTTATTTGCAAGTGAATGGAATATATGCTACAGTGTTTTTAGTTGCCGGGGGGCACGCCTCCTCCGGAGGAGCTTCGCTAACGGAAACTCTAAATGGACGTGGAGGAAAGCGTTAGACTACCGCCAAGGAAGCAGTACCCTGTGTTAGCGACAGCTATGCGAAGCAAAGCGTCAACCCACTGAGGAGCTACGGCTCAGTAGGAATCCCCGCGCCTTTAGGCCGGAGAGTATGTCAAAAGCTTTCAGACATCTATTCTGAAATCTCCATCAACGGAAAATCTCAGGCATTATCTCAGCCAATCATGCAAATTCTTAGCCAAAAGCTATACTCTAAAGCTGAATACTGTGAAACCCAGGTATAGCAATCATTAGAGGCAATGCCAGTTACCCATAATATATATAAATCAGAGGGGGAGGTGGCAGAAGCCAAAGGCCATATAGAAAAAGCCATTCAACCTAATATTTCTGTGGGAGATTTTGTTGACCTGGATTGTGGCAAGATTTTCATCAGAATAGTTGCTATCTCCAAGGAGAAATTGAAAGGTTTCTGGGGCGCAAAAGGCATAATTGAGTTTTCGCTCTCAGAAATATGCAGCGTCAAGCAATATTTAGGGAAAAAATACTCATTGGTCTGGGAACGCTGATATTTTCTGCTTGAATATTTTAAAAGATTCAAGAGTTTTCTTGTGGCCAAATTATCCATGTTTTTTTTGATTGTCCAGATTCATACTCATTTCTGTGTAGTTTTTTCTCCATATTATGTCCATTTGCTGCCTAAAAGAAGGCTGAAAGCTGGAAAACTCGTTATCTTGCCAATAAGCGGGTAGGGGGAATCGAACCCCCATCATTAGCTTGGAAGGCTAAGGTTTTACCACTAAACTATACCCGCAATCACTTATTTAATATAGCACACTTTTATAGAATTGCAACAAGTTCAGTAGAAAAAATTTTTAGCTCATATTTACTGCCATCTGACCTTTAAGTTATAGAACCTTGACTAACTACAAAACCTAAAATCTCTTCATCTATACCTTTCAAATTCAGATAACCATACTTTTTCACCTCTCGACTATCCACATAGTTAGCAACAGTCTGGGATACCAAAATTGTATTTGGCTCTGCCGCTTCCTGTAGCCTGGCTGCAATATTTACTGATGGGCCAATAGCTGTATAATCAGACCGCTCTGCACCACCAAACATTCCCACCACAGCATTACCCTGATGAATACCACAACGAAACCTCACTGGTGAGACCCCATTCTGGCCAATTAACCCCAGATTTTGCCACCGTTCATTTAATTTATCTAAAGCTTTTAACATCGCCCTGGCTGAAGCAACTGCTCGTTGCACCTGTTCATCTGCTGTCAACTCTTCAGGTGAACCATAAATTGCCATCACAGCATCCCCCACAAACTTATCCACAGTACCACCATTAGCAAAAATGGCTTTTGTCATCTCTGTTAAATATTCATTCAACAACTCAGCTATTCTACGCGCTTGCAAAATATTCGACATCTGAGTAAAACCTACAATATCACTAAACAAAACTGTCACCAATTTTGGTTCTGGTCTTAAATCTAAAGCTAAATCTCCCTGTGCTGCACGTTGCACCATTTCCGGTGGCAAAAACCGCCTTAGCACTGACTTCGTCAAATAGGAATTCAATTCTTGCACTCTTCGCTCATTCTCTTTCAAAGCTAATAAATTATTGACTTCTGCCAAAAGTTCTCGCTCGTTAAAAGGTTTTGATAAATAAGCATCCGCTCCTCTTTCTACCCCTTCAATTCGGGCATCTTCATCTGCTTTTGCTGTTAATAAAATAATTGGAGTTCCTCGCAGTTCTTTTTCTTCTCTAATCATTTTGATTAAATCTAGACCAGATACAATTGGCATCATTAAATCTGTGATAATCAGATGAGGATGATAAGTTTGTGCAATTTCAAATCCCTCTGCTCCATTCCTAGCTAACATTACATTAAAGTTAGATTTCCGCATAATTCTTGAGACATAGCTTCTCAAATCAGGGTTATCATCCACCACTAAAATAGTATCTAATGCCACATCATTACCATTAACTTGAGCAATATTTTCTGCTTGGTCTACTGCTTGTAATTCCTCTGCTTCTTCTAATTCTGCTTCTATATCTGCAAACTCCACAGCTAACTTAGAAGCATTAAATTCAGCAGTTTTCTCTACAACTCGATCTGTAGGTAAATGACTATTTCCTGTTTGTAGCCAAACTTCAAAAGTAGCACCTTGACCATAAACTGATTCTACATTTACTTGGCCATGATGCAGTTCTACTAATTCTTTAACTAAGGCCAAACCTATACCACTTCCTTCATAAGAACGATTTGCCGACCCTTCTGCTTGTCGAAATCGTTCAAATAAAAACGGAATTTGTTCTTGACGAATACCAATTCCAGAATCTTGAACTTTTAATAGACAATTTTCCCCAACTGGTTCAACTGAAATGGTAATTGTGCCTCCAGCGGGAGTAAATTTCATCGCATTTGATAGCAAATTATAGATAACCTTATCAAATCTTTCTATATCCAGATAAACTAATGGGCAATTTTCACTAAATTCTGTAACTAAATGAAGTTGCTTTTTCTGACAGTAGGGGGTAAATGACTCCACAATGTTGCGACAGAAAGCTACAAGATTACAGGGTTGAAAAGAAGGCTGCATTCTTCCAGCATCAATTCTTTGCAAATCTAATAATTGATTAACTAATCTCAAGAGGCGACGAGAATTACGCAGAGCGATCTCTCCTTGTTCTAGAGGTAAATCTCTGCTGGAATTAACTGCTTCTTCTAACAAACCGATCGTTAAAGTCAGAGGAGTGCGAAATTCATGGGAGATATTTTGGAAAAATTCTGTTTTGAGGCGGTCTGCTTCTATTAGTCGTTCAGCTTGTTGTCTGGTTGTTTGATATAGACTAGATTGTTGCACGGCGATCGCTGCTTGGGAAGCTACTGCCTCAGCTAGTTCAATTTCAGAAGCTTGCCATTGGTGTCTGTCGTCATTGTGGCGCAGAGAAATACTACCAATAATTTGACCATCAACAGTTAGGGGTACTACCATCAAAGCGCGAGCATTAGAGCGTAAGGAAAGTTGAGATTCGTTAAATTCCGGATTTCTATTCAGATCGCAAACTGCTATTGTTTTTTTTGTTTTTAGCAATTCCATTAAAATTGGATTACTACGAATGGGAGCAAATGACTGAGGTAATTCTATTGCAGTTGACGATCGATCGTTATCAGGAATTTCTGCCCTGCAAGCATAATTATCTAAAAGAGTGGAAGCTTCATTAGTAGTGCTAATAGAGGGTTGAATTTGGGCATCATACAATCCTACACATTGAACATATTCATCAGTTTCCGTCCACAAAGAGAGAACACAACCATCTACTTTCAACGCTTTGCCTAACTCTTGAGTAATAGCAGCAAAAATATCTTGGGGATTTAAACTAGAACGAATAGCAGTTGTAATGGTATTGACCAGAGCTTCTCTTTGAGCAATACTGCTCAGTTGCTCATAAGCACGAGCTTGTGATAGAGCTAGAGCAGCTTGATCTGCAACCGTAATTAGGAGTTGTACTTCATGGTCTTGCCAGTTTCGAATCTTCTCACACTGGTGCAGTGCCAAAACTGCAATTAAGTCTAATCGGGAAAATAGAGGGATAATTAAACTAGAACGAATATTCGCCACTTGGTAAGCTTGTCGGCGTTGTTGCAGTTCTCTACTTTCTCCCTGGAACCTTTCATCAGTTTGGACATCTGAAATGATTTCCACGTCCGTCGTTTGCCAGAGAATATGAGCAAAAATTTCTTCTGGTACATCCGTAGAATCATTGTTTGCTAATTTTTGAGAGTTATCTTCTTGATTCTGATAAATAAACCATTCGTCTTCTCTATAACTATCTTGAAAAGGGCGACAAACAGCTAAACTCACCTCAAACATTTGGCCAATAGTTTCTACTATCCTTTGAAGCATCTGCCGATAATTAGGAGCAGAGCGAATAGTATTGGTAACTGCATATAGTAGAGACTCTTGTTGAAGAGCACGTCTTAATTCGTCAGTGTGAGACTTGAGGACATTGTGAGTGTCAACTGCTTGTTTAACTAATCCTTTGAGTTCCTCTGCATTCCAAGGTTTAGTCAAATATTTAAAGACTTTACCAGAGTTAATTGCTTCTACGAGGTCTTCTACATCAGTGAACCCAGTTAAAAGAATTCGAATAGTATCGGGGTATTGGTTGGCAGTTATACTCAAGAATTCTGTACCACTCATTTTGGGCATTCGCTGGTCTGAAATAATTACAGCTACTTCCTCAGATGTTTCTAGAATTTCTAGAGCTTCTAAGCCACTTTTAGCTCGCAACACCTTGTAATCTCTGTAGAAAGTACGGTAAAGAAGGTCTAGGTTGTCTGATTCGTCATCAACAACCAAAATTTTCGGTTTAAGTTTTTTTCTAGAACTCATGCACCGCTCTCCGTGCTTTCAAGGCAGTAACAATCAATTATTATTTAGTATTATTTAGTCAAGTTAAAGTTTTAGGACTTACGCACCTAAAAAGTATTTTCGTCATTAAACATCTCCACTATCAAGAGGCAGTAGGCAGTAGGGAACCCACCCTTAGCCCCTCCCCCTCCCAGGAGGGGAATAATTGATAATTTCTGTGTGAGAATTGATTCTATTTTAGATTTTTGGAGATGTCTATTGCGACTGACAGGGAAGCAATCTCAAATCCTAGTTTTTCGTACCTCATGCTTCAACAATTAATAATTAATAATTATCTCTTCTTATAAAGAAGAGATAATGTTATAATTAGTGATTTTGATTCAGGATAAAAACAATTTTTACCTACAATAGAAAGTTTTCTGAATTTAAGAAAATTTTAATTATTTGGACTTTTGCTTCTTGTTGTACATAACTAAATTTTTAGTGGCCTTTCGACCTATCAACTAGCGCCCTGATTAGTATATATACTAAAAGCTGTAGTAGGCTGCTCAATATCATTTTTTAATCTAAAATCACTTTGCCTACAAAAATGACAAGATTTGTCAAAAATCCTAAAATATATTAACTTTAAACTTTTAATCCCATTGTCTAATTAAGCAGTTGCCTGTTTTCAGATTTTTACACAACCTCAAGACGGCTGCTACATATATTCTAGCCTTTTATATAGAATTTAGATTATAGTTAGTAAATTTATCGTGAACCCTTTATTTTGTTTATCAAAGTTTCTGGAACCTCAAGCCCAAAAAAAATTGTCTAATGAATTTAGTTTTTTCATCCGGATTGCTCAACCAAAAGATATCAACAGTATTACCGAAGTTTTGACTAATAGTTTTTACTCGTGTCAAGGAATTATGGGTTATGTTCGTCCTTTCTTACGACTAGGTATTTACGAAGATTTACGCAATCGCATCCATTCAAAAAGTGAGCATTATTTATGTCTTGTTGCTATGGTTGTCGAAAATACTGAGTCTACCAGGGATGTATCTAATACTAGAAAACAAGATTTGGTAGGAACTGTGGAAATTGATGTGCGTTCGCGAAGTGGGATGGATGTCCTCTTATTCAACTCTTGGCAATTAGATAATTTAGATGATTTTGAGTATGCTTACTTATCAAATTTAGCTGTTGATGCTAACTATAGAAAATTAGGAGTTGCTCAAAAATTGTTAAGTTCCTGTGAGCATAAGGTATTAGGATGGGGTTTTTGTGAGTTATACCTTCATGTATTAGAAAATAATTATACTGCTCGAAGACTTTACGATAAAGCTGGTTATCAATTACAAGAGGTTGAGTGGACTTTCGGTTCCCTACTATTTGGGCAACCTCGAAAGTTACTTTTGCGTAAATCTTTTTCGAGTAAAGTTTAAGTCTCGGTATTACAAGGAAGAAGGAAGAAGGAAGAGGGAAGAGGGAAGGCTAAATAACTATTAGACATCTGTTCAACAATTAATAATTAATAATTAATTATTACCTCTCCTTGAAAACGGATAGGATTGACTAATAATGAAAATTTTTTCTTCTGTTGGTCTGATGGATATGGCGCAGGTTTCGGAGCCATCCTACCCTACGGGAAGCTCCGAAGAGAGAACTCCGTTCCGCTGTCGCGTTTCGCGTCAGCGTTGCGTTACGCCAGTTTTGCGAAGCAAAAGCAAACGACCGCTTGTTTCTCCTTTAAAGGAGAGGCTTTAAACTTTAATTAGGGTTTGCGCTCAAAAGTCTTGTTGCTGAGGTAGGAGACAGGAGACAACCCACCCGCGGGCCCCGACCGTGGAGGGGAAGACAGGAGACAGGAGAAATGGCTCGGGAGCGAAGAGGTAGGAGCGGGCGTTTTGTTAGAATGATTTTTCTGCCATAATCGTCCCAAAATACTATCTTTATGCAGCTCTTTGAGCTGAAAACAGGTGCACTTTTTTATACCAAAAAATGCTACAACCAATATCAGTCAATGCTTTAATATTTAATCAGCAAGCCCTAATTATTCGGCAAAAATCAAAGATAAAATCAATTATTATTCATAAATTATCAATTATTCCCCTCCTGGGAGGGGGAGGGGCGAGGGGTGGGTTGCCTGTTGCTTTCCGGAGCTGTTGCCTATTCCCTAGCGCGTAGCGCGTAGCGCCATTTACTCACAACATTACCTAAATCTTTTGGCAACCAAGTATCATATTGAGAATATATAGGTAATCTTTTAATTAGCTGCCATCCTCGGGAGTGCAACACTTTTGCTAAAGCTTGATAATGGGGATGAGGATAATCAGGGTTTACTTCATCGTGGGGTCCAATTCCTCCTAAGTCACTAGCACCAGTTTCTATGCAAGCTAATAATATTTCCGGTTTTGTAACTAAATTAGGAGGAATTTGTAACGTAATAGTTGAGGGCAAAATTTGACGAGCGATCGCTACAACATCTGGTAACAAATTGATGTCAAAACCTTGACCATTCCATGTTTGTTGCTCGCCAGGACTGTAGGGTTGTAGAATAACTTCTTGAATATGACCCCATTTTTTCTGAACATTAGCGATCGCTACTAATGTTTCTTTCCAGTCAGTTACGGTCTCTCCAATTCCTAATAGTAAACCAGTAGTAAATGGAATTCTTAGTTCGCCAGCTAATTCTAATTGTTGTAGGCGTAAATGTGGTATTTTACTAGGAGCATTTTGATGAACTGTTTGTAGTAATTTAGGTGTCATCTGCTCCAACATTAGTCCCATTGACACATTAACTTGTTTTAACTCTTTCATTTCTGCTCTACTAAGTGGCCCAACATTAGTATGGGGTAAAAATCCTAAAGATAGAGCTAGTTTACATAAGTCATAGATTAATTGGAACCAAGTTGGTCTATTTTTACTGTTTGGATGTACTTCACCACTCAGAATTAAAATTTCAATTACACCTTGATTTTTGAGGGATAGTAATTTTGCTTCTGCTTCTGATAGACTCAGCCATGAACTTTTGCTTGGATCTGAACGAAAATTACAGTAGGTGCAATGATTAAAGCATTCATAAGTAGGAACTATTGTATAAGCAGGACTATATGTAACAATTCTAGACATCGGTGAAGTATTAAATTTAATTAGTCAAATTGTAAGCATTTCCTCCGGAATGCTGCGCAAACAGCTGTCAGCTATCAACTATTAGTTATTGTTTTTGGTGTGTGATAAAAGGTTAATTAATTGAGCTATAATTAAGCCTTAACAGAACTTACGCATTTTCATGGTAAAAACACTATATATACCATAGTCCTATAGTTTTTATATACTATATGTAGTGTCTTTGCGTAAGTCCTGTTAATATGAAAGTCAGCTCCCTTGACTTTAAAGTTTATATTCATTTCAACACTGTCTTTAAGTAGATAGTCTTATTGCTGATAACTGACAGCTAATAGCTGTTTGTGCAGTATTCCGTAGGAAATACTTACGTCAAATCTAAAATTAGAGAGACAAAAAACTGAGTGGATTTGCAATAATTATGTCATAAAATATTAATTAGGGCTTGTTGATTAAATCTAAAAGTATTTACAGATAAAGGTTTTAGCCTTTTTAAGTATCGAAAAGTGCCAGGTTTTAGGTGGTAATGGTTCAATTAGGAGCGGATTTTGGTTAAGAGTCGGGTAGAAAAATCAAGGAACGATTTTTCCTACTATCTCTTCTATAATTCCCATTTCTCCTGACTCCTGACTCCTGACTCCTCCTCTTACCAAAAGACTTCCATAAGCAAACCCTAATTAATAGACATCTTCAGAAAATAAACTTGCCCTTTATTTGCGATAAACTAGGTGTAATACCAGATTGATAAATGTTTGCTACAAATATCTAGGGTATTTATTAGGAGTAAGGAGTAAGGAGTAAGGAGTCATAATTAATGGCTTTAATACCATTTTTTAGGACGTAAATTATCTTTTTTTTTTCAAAGGGACATCTCCTGTAAAGTATTTTTATCGCTCTTAGTATTCGTAACATTCTTTTTTCAAATTGGTATAATAACTCAAAAAATAATTTTCCGTGTTTTTTTTCTTAAAAACCTCTTCCCTGTTCCCTATTCCCTATTGCCTACTTTTACAAAAAGTCTATATCTTTTTTGGAGATGTCTAATGTTTGATAAATTTTAATACAAATTTTCTCTATAATATCTATGCTACCTGAGAATAAATCAAAAAAATTACCATCACCACCTGATAGTCAGTTTTGGGTAGATGGTATAATAAATGAACTGCAAGAAGGAATTTGGTCTGTTGATACTAATACTAATCAGTTCGTATATATTAATCAAGCTGTAGAAAATATATATGGTCGTCATAGAAATGATTTTTATGAAAATGAAAATTTATGGTTAGAAGTAATTTATCCCAGTGAACAAGAGAGTGTTCAGGATTGTTTATTTAAAGCTCAAAATACAGGAAAAGCAGAAATAGAATATCATATATTTCTGTCAAATGGAGAAACTCGCCTACTGCATCATAAGTTTTTATACATCGCCACAGAAAATCATCAAAAAAAATATATTAATTCAATTATTACGGATATTAGTGAAACTCAAAAATTAAAGTCTAAGTTAGTAAAAACACAAAAAGAATCAGAAACTCAAACCCATGAATTTCAAAGATTAACTCACAATATTCCAGGGATAATTTATCAATGGAAAAAAAATATAGATGGTTCCGATAAGTTTATTTATATTAGTCCCAATTGTCAAGAAATTTGCGAACTAGACCCAGCAGATGTACAACAAAATTCGGCCTTGATGTGGGAATTGGTTCATCCTGATGATTTAGAGGCATTTTGGAAATCAATAGCTGCTGCAGCTCAAACACTAAACAATTGGCAATTTAAGTGGCGTATTATTACTAAAAGTGGAATTGTTAAATGGTTGTCTGGAATTGCTCAATCAGAAAAACAATCAAATGGAGATTTAGTTTGGTATGGAGTGCTTCTAGATATTAGCGAACAGCAAACTGCGCTTCACGAACGCAAACAAACGGAGGTAGCTTTGCAAAAAAGCGAAGCCAGAAATCGTGCATTCTTGGAAGCTATACCTGATTTACTATTTAGATTAAACAAAGAAGGTAAATATCTTGACTTTAAAGCTCCTAACGAAGATGATTTGGCTGTTCCTGTTAATGAGATTATCGGTAGAAACATCAAAGAGATGCTTCCTTTACCTGTAGCACAACTGTTTCTTGACAATATAGAATTAACAGTTTCTACTAGAAAATTGCAAGTTAGTGAATATCAACTTGTTACCATAAGTGGGGAACTACAGGATTTTGAAGCAAGATTTTCTGTAGTAGATGATTCTGAAGAAGTGTTCATAGTAGTCAGAAATATTACGGAGCGCAAACAAGCAGAATTAGCACTGCGTGAAAGTGAGAGACGTTTTCGGGCAGTGTTTGATTCTATGTTTCAGTTTATGGGACTGCTCGAACCCAATGGCACAATATTGGAAGTGAATCAAACTTACCTTAATTTATTTACTATTGACAATATAGAATTTGTTGGTCTACCTTTTTGGGAGTTACCAGGATGGTTACCAGAAACTATCAGCAAGATAGAGAAATCTGTTAATAGTGCCAGAAAAGGTGAGTTTGTCCGCTATGAAGTAGATGTCAAAAAAAATGATGGCAACTTACTTACTATTGATGTTTCAATTAAACCTATATTCGATGAAGCTAAAAATGTAGTTTTATTAATTGCAGAAGGACGAGATATTTCAGAACGCAAACGAGCTGAATTAGAACGCGATCGCTTTTTTACTGTTTCTCTAGACTTACTCTGTATTGGTGGTTTTGATGGTTATTTCAAACGAATTAATCCAGCTTGGGAAGATATATTTGGATACACACAAAAGGAACTTTTGTCAACCCCATTTATTCAAATAGTT
This sequence comes from Okeania sp. SIO2B3, assembly GCF_010672525.1. GTDB lineage: Bacteria > Cyanobacteriota > Cyanobacteriia > Cyanobacteriales > Microcoleaceae > Okeania. The sequence continues at coordinate 22,994 of NZ_JAAHGH010000103.1, forward strand.
CATCCAGAAGATCGATACGCCACAATCAAAGTGTTTCAGCAAAATGTCGGAGGCCAAATGGTAGTAAACTTTGAAAATCGCTGCCAGGCAAGAAATGGTTCCTATAAATGGCTATCATGGAATGTCGTGTCATTTCCCAATGATAGATTAATATATGCTATTGCTAGGGATGTCAGCGACCGCAAACGAGCAGAATTAGCACTACAACATTCAGAAGCTAAATTCCGAGAAATAGCAGTCAGAGAAGCATTAATTAATCGGATTAATAGTATGATTCGTAATTCCCTAGAGCTTGATACTATTCTCGACAACACGGTGGCAGAAATCTACAATCATCTACAAGTTAACTTATGCTGTTTTGCTTGGTATCGACCAGATGAAATACCTTTTTGGCAAGTGGTAAAAGAGGCTAAAGCTAGCAATATAAATAGTTGTTTGGGTGATTATCCAGAAGCAGTATATCGTCCTATTTCTCAAAAATTACTCAATCTAGAAATCTGTCAGATAGATGATATTTGCTCCATAGAAGATGTTGACTTGCAACAAATATTCAGGGACATTGATATGGCTTCAATATTGGCACTACCCATTAGAACTCTTTCTGATGAAATTGGTGCATTGATTTGTTATCGTTGTGGAGTTGCTCCACCTTGGATGAATTCAGAGATAGAATTGTTGCAAGCTGTTTGTAACCAGTTAGAAATCGCTCTCAATCAAGCTGAATTGTATCAACAATCTTGTGCTTCAGTCAAATATGCTAATACTAAAAATGAGCAGTTAGAAAAAACTTTATTGGAACTCAAGCGCACTCAAAGTCAACTAATTCAAGCGGAGAAAATGTCTTCTTTGGGGCAACTTGTAGCAGGAATTGCTCACGAAATTAATAATCCTGTTAACTTTATTTTTGGTAATCTCACTTATGCTGGTGATTATATTACTGATATTTTAGGTTTAATCAAACTTTATCAAGAAACTTACCCTCAGACAACTCCAGAAATTGCAGATGAAATTGAAAGAATTGAACTAGACTTTCTTGTAGAAGATGTTGTGAAATTGTTCAATTCTATGAAAACAGGAGCAGAGAGAATTAGAGAAATTGTCAAATCACTACGGACATTTTCTCGTCTGGATGAAGCTGAAGTCAAAGAGGTAGATATACATGAAAATATAGATAGCACCTTAATGATTTTACAAAGTCGTTTAAAAAGAAAACCTAATTATCCATCAATTAACTTGATTAAAGATTATGGAAAATTACCTCTAATTGAATGTTACCCTGGCCAGTTAAATCAAGTATTTATGAATATTATTGCTAATGCTATTGATGCTTTAGAAGACCGAGATCAAGGGCGCAAAAAAACAGAAGTTCAAGCTAATCGAAGTACAATAACAGTTCGCACTAGAATTGACGAAACTAATAGAGCGCAAATTCGGGTTTGTGATAATGGTGTAGGCATCAGAAAAGAAGTGATTGATAAAATTTTTGACCCATTCTACACGACTAAACCTATTGGAAAAGGTACTGGACTAGGCTTATCTATTAGTTATCAAATTGTAGTAGATAAACATCATGGTAATTTGTATTGTATCTCAGAGTTAGGAGTGGGTACGGAGTTTATTATTGACATCCCACTCAAACAGTCTTCTTTGACCTAAGTCTCAATAGCAGGGAACAGGCAACAGGCAACAGGCAACAGGCAACAGGCAACAGTGGGAAAAGCATTTCTGTGTCTTACGGTTCATCATCAACATCAGTCATATCAAATCCGTTTAATTGGGCATAAAAAAAATTCTCCAATTGCCATAACTATAGCGCTGTGCGCAGGCAACAGGCAATAGGCAACAGGCAACAGCTCCGGAAGGGGGAATAAAAAAACGATAATATAAGGCTTTTAGCTATTGGACAGTTCTTGTAATTTGTAAATATGCCAGCGCACATTGCTATACTAACTTTCCTAATTCTTTCTCCTGCTGAATTCTGTTTGCGGAGCATGACAAACGGAAATTATGACTCCGACTCGACTTAACCATTCTATAACTGTTTAACCGGATTTGATATCAAACACCAACTTGTTCCTTGCTATATATCTTGCTATATCTGTTGCTTGCTAGAGCTGAAAAATATAGACTATCCTAGACGAATATCTACAAAATGTCTATGTTTTTACGCCATTAATCTGTGTTATTATCACTTATGTCTGCTAAGACCAGAGGATTTTAGCAACGATTATGGAGTGTTTTGCACTCGACTTTTCACGTATGATGAAAACCCCAGAGGGAGTCCTAAACTCAATGTGTTTGAGCGGAACATTAACCTTCTTTGCCAGTAGACTTATGGACAGGTGAGTCGGAAAATCGCTCTTAATCACCGATGAAGAGCGTGTCTAGGGTTGTCTAGATTTTTAGAAGGTGTATATATCCGTGGGTACTTAAGGTTAATAGAATTTTTAATTACAGCGGTTTTCATTTGGGTAGACCACAGTAAGGACGTTCCATCGAACGTCCCTACAAGGTTTTGCTTGTGAAGATGTAGTTCATCAATTTGAAAAACGCTGTAATGCCTTAGTTTCTCGTTAAATAAGTTATTTTTTTATTGACTTTTCAACTCTATTGTGATATTTAAAATTATTATTCATCAAAAAAACTTATAAATTAGTTAAACAACACTATCCTTAACACCCCTTTACAAACCGAAATAAACTAGCTATATTATTAACAACGGAGCAGGAAACAAAAAACACCTGCACCACCGTACCTCGAAAATTTCATACATACATAACAGCAATCATACATTATGACAACTA
>NZ_JAAHGH010000104.1 GCF_010672525.1 Okeania sp. SIO2B3
TAAAGCTATAAATACACTACTTAATAACACCGTAATTTTTGACTAATAATCGATTAAGAAAAGTGATTTTTAAGTTGTTTAATAATATTATTTAGCAGTTTACTTGAACAATAGTTCAAGGCGGGATGGAGGTGTAGTGCGAACGCGTCGCGATTGCCGGAGGCACAGCGAAGCTATCGCACTACATCCCCATCTATTCTCAAGCCAGCGTTCCCTTTCTGTTGAAGTATTCTTCAGCTCCAGAACGCAAATCCATCTCTATATATACCTTTCAACTAGCTTGTCACCCCGTGAGGACTTTGACACATTTTTCCTACCAAAAAATGTCTAAGTCCCATTATTTAACCATAAGTTGAAATGATTAAACAGACTGCAAAAACAGTATCCAATCGAGCAAGAGAAGAAAAAAAAATCCTTTGATCCAATCCTCTTATTTATAAGAAGAGGTAATTCTTAATTCTTAATTCTTAATTCTTGAAATTGTTCTGCTACGCGATCGCACTCCCACTCACTAATACCCTTTTCATTTTAATAAGCACCTAAGCAGAGCTAATCACTTACTTCAAAAATACACGAAAATTTCTTTCCCTGCAACCGCCCTGTATTTCTTACATATCAATACTTTAATAGAATGGCTAATTAGAACGCGATCGCACCCAAATTATCCCTATTTTTCCCCTAAATAGCTCATTTCAACTTTTTTTGCAAAATTAAGTTGAAATTCCAAATATATTTAATAATATTTGATAAGTATAACTAATATAAAAATTTTTCTCTCACTCACTAAACTCTAAAAAGCTTACAGACATTACTTTTCAGTCGAACTAATAGCTGAATACTGAATGTCAGCTATCAGCAAAAAGACTCTCTCATATAGGATAGTGTTTAAATCCCACATTCCACACCACAAAATGTAGTACATAAGAAGGAGCCAGGGGGACCGAGTCAGAATTTAGGAGAAAATCATAGCTGCCGTAATTGAGTAAACAATCAAGCAAGTATTTATGCGTAAATTTTTTACTCGGAATTTGATGAACGAAAAAAGTAATAGAGATGATTTGTATAGTATAAATACTTACTATAGCGGTTTTCATTTCAGTAGACCACAGTAGGGGCGAATGCCATTTGCGTTCCGCAAAGCTCCGAATGGGGCCCTTACCGAATAATTAATAATTAATAATTAAATAATTCGCGCCTTGAAGCCTCCCCTTTTAAGGGGAAAAAAAGCGGTCGAGGGATGGCGTTTGCTAACGCACAACTACGTTAACGCGTAGCGTCCCGGAGGGAACGGTCCCCTCGCCATATTCAATCGACCAAGACAGCGGTCGTTTGCTTTTGCTTCGCAAAACTGGCGTAACGCAACGCTGACGCGTTTCGCGTCAGCGGAACGGAGTTCTCTCTTCGCAGCTTTCCCGTAGGGTGGGATGGCTCCGAAACCTGCCCTGTCCGACCATCGACCAAGAAAAGAAAATATTCCTTATATTCAATTCCGTAGCGGTTAAAACCCGAGGTAATTATCAATTATCCATTATCCATTATCCATTAATGAAAGGGTTTTGGTTATGACGATGTGGTTTATCAATCTGAAAAGCGCTGTAAGGTACGGACTTATATACTACTTATGACGTTACAAATTGAAGTGCGGAATGTGGGTTATAAGTTAATAGAGATGTTAAGATATAAAGCCCAACTAATACCAAATTGAAATGAAGCTGCATAGAATAATATTTAAAGCATAATTGACCATAGGTAAGCGTAGATAAATATAGATCGATTTAATGAATTTCATCATTCTATGCAACCTCATATAAAACTGGTATAAGAGGAATAAAAGTAATAATTACAGAAGAATCTTGTACATCTCAATCAAGCTGTTTAGATAGGGATGATTTACCAACATAAGGAGTTCAAAAACCGAAATTTAGTGGAAAAAGAGTAACAAGAGGGTTGTATAAAACCAGGGAAAATAAATTATTAAATGCAGATGTAAATGGGTCGTTGAACATTATTAAAAAAGTAATTTCTGATTTCTTTGACCAGAGAGTAAAGGGTTTGCCGTTTAACCCTGTGGTGGTCGATCTACTTGAGTTCAACTAAGCTTTCAGGCTTTCTCGTTCAGTTTGAGTAAGTTTAGTTGAGCGGTAGGTTTTTTCTAATTAGGGCTTGCTGATTAAATCTAAAAGCATTGACATATAAAGACAACTGCCTTTTTGGGGTCGAATTGCAGTGCCTGGTATCACGTCTAAAACGCTCATGCTAGGAGCATATTTTAGGCTCATAGTTAGGCAGAACAATCTTGGGACAAAACGCCCGCTCCTACCTCCTCGCTCCCAAGCCATTCCTCCTGTCTTCCCCTCCACGGTCGGGGGAAGGGCGAGGGGTGGGTTGTCTCCTGTCTTCCCCTCCACCGGAGGGGTTAGGGGTGGGTTGTCTCCTACCCCTACTAAAAGACTAGTGAAGCGCAAACCCTAATTATTCAACCTACCCCAAAAAAAATTAACTTTTCATTTCAGTTTGAGATGCTGCTAAATTATCAGCAAATTCTTCACCAACTTCTGCAAAAGTTGTCTTACTTTCTTCATATAAAGAAAGACCACTTTTAATCACAGATTTAACGATTGGTCTAGCAAATTTTGTGATAGTTGGAGCAATGTATGGAGTAAGCCAAAATGCACCTAATCCTAATATGGCAAGATGATTATTAGTTTGACCGTCTTCAATCATTTCTCGGATGTGCAGAGTCACGACAGATTTTTTTAAGTGAACAAGTGACATGATTTTAAGAATTAAGGAGTAAGAAGGAAGTAATACCGTTTCACGGAAGTAAAAATTCAAAAGTCAAAAGTCAAAAGTAAGATTTAATAGATAGAAAACTTTGACGTTACAATAGTTTCAACGGATTATTTGACATAATAACTTTGAAACTATTTGTGACATCTTTAAAGTGAAATGGTATAAGAAATTAACTGAAATATTTCTTCAAAAGTTCTTAACTCGTCAATAATATCCCGGCCTTAAAGGTAGGGCTAAAAAAGAAAAGAAATTGTGCAGTTATTTCCTATTCCCTGATTATATTTTAACAGTTATTTACGGCTTTGTTGCACAAAAGGTGACGTTTAGGCTATAAATAGCATCAGGATAATACGAATCAGTAGATATGAGTAAGTCCAAGTCCAAGGAGAAGTTGCGATCGCAACATTCATGCAACAAAGCCATTATCCATTAATGAATACTTTCCAACTGATGCTGTACTAGAGGACGTAAACTATTTAAACCTGCGGCGATCGCACTGCCATTATGGACCACAGTAGCAATTAAAGGATGTAGTCCCACTGTTGAAGCAAACCCCAAAGCTACCAAATTTGGCCCTACTACCATCACTGTATTTTGTTCAATGAGATGTTTAGTCTGCTTGGCAATAGCGATCGCCTCCAACAAACTAGATAAATTGTTATTCATCAACACCACATCTGCTGTTTCCCTTGCTACATCCGAACCATCCTCAAAAGAAACCGATACATCAGCATAAGCTAAGGCCACAGAATCATTTAACCCATCTCCAACAAAAGCCACAGTTTTTCCAACTCGACACAAATTTCGCACAATAGCAGCTTTTTGGTCAGGAAAAGCCTCCGCATGAACTTGAGACGGAGGAATTTTTAATTCCTCCGCCACCATCTTTGCCCTAACCTCATTATCCCCAGTCAGTAAATGGACTTCCATACCATACTCTTTCTCCAACCTAACAATTAAAGGCATACTTTCGGGACGTACTGGGTCTTTATATTGAATTGCCCCTTGAAACTCCCCATTACAAGCGACATAAATCAAAGATAACCACTCAGACACCGGGCATTCTTGGCTGGGATATTCGCAATTTTCCTGAAAACAGGGATGATGCTCATAAAAACAATCCAAATTAATCCCCGCCTCAGTCAAAAACTTCGCACTCCCTACCAAAACATCCTTACCATCAATTTCTGCCTGAATACCCAACCCAACTTTATAATCCCACTCACCCCGTGGATAAATCTCCACGCCCTTTTCCTCAGCATAACGAGCGATCGCCTCTGCCACTGGATGAGTAATACGTTGTTCGGCGGAAGCAGCTAAAGCTAATACTTCTTCTGCACTCATTCGACCAGGGACAGTTTCCACTCCCACCACAGCAATATTACCTTGAGTCAAAGTACCAGTCTTATCAAAAACAATCGTATCAATATCAGCCAACATTTCCAAAGTACGACCGCTCCTGACCAAAATTCCATGTCTGGTAGTATGATTAAGGGCGCCCAAAAATGCCGTAGGAACAGATACCCGAATTCCTGTCACAAAATCTAGGGTAAGAATAGATGCTGCTCTACTGGGGTCGCGAGTTGTAGCTAAGACTATTCCAGCTAAAATCAACGACGGCAAAATTAACTTGTCTGCCATTTGAGAGGCATAGTTTGCCATTCTAGTGTCATAAACTGGAGCTTTTTCTAATAGCTCGATACTTGCAGCAGCGCGAGTTTGTGTGCCTACCCTTTCTGCTCTGATGTAAATTTGACCAGAACGCACCAAAGTCGAAGCATAGACAAAAGTACCTGGTCTTCCTACCACTGGCATTGACTCTCCGGTGAGTTGTTGTTGGTCAATGACTGCCTCTCCTTGCAGCACTTCTCCATCCACAGGTATTTGTTCTCCTGGGTAAACTATTACTGTATCGCCTTGTTTTACTTGGTCGCTTGGTATTTGATGTTTTTCTCCATTTCGTTCTACCCAGGCAAAACGTCCTATTGCATCTAATAGGTCTGAAGTTTGATGTTCGGTTGACCTGGCAGTTTGTTCGCGAATTACATCCCCCAGTTCGTGGAGGGTTAAGACTAATGCAGGTGTTAATACTTTGCCTTGAATAGCACCCAAGGTTAGGGAGAGGAAGTCAAGACAGTCGATATTCAGCCGATGGTTGATAAATAGACTCTGAAAAGCTCGTTTAATTACTGGAAAAGCTGCAATAGCTAAGGCGCTAAAACTTAGTTGTGGGGAAATTGGTAATTTTAACGGTCCGCCGAGAAAAGCTAACAGGGTTGCTATACCTGGTATTGCTAAACTTGACCATTCTCCCTCATTTTCGTCTTCTGTTTCTGGTGGTGCTTGGAAGTCAACTTTTTTACTGGCAACTGTGATGCTAGAACTATCAACATTTTCCATCAGATATACCAGATGGTCTTGCACTTCCCCTTCTGTTCTGCCTTTAGTCTGATAGTTAATGGTGATGGAACCCGCAGCTTGGTTAACCCGAACTTTTTTGACATGGGTATCCGATTCTAATAATTCTTGTACATTTTTAGCACAATTTTTATCTATAGTCAAGCGCATCATGCGAAACCTAGCTCGTCCAGGAATCCCGTGAATTAATGATATTGTGGGAGTTTTAACTCCTAGTGCAGATGCTGACCCTTGCTCTTGTGATTTGATAATTTCCATGGCTTTAATTGAATCAGGAAGTATTGCTAGTAGAAATCTCCTCCAAAAGAGGGAATAGGGAACAGGGAAGAATAATTGAGAATTTCTAGGTAAGAATTGATTTTATTTTTGATTTTTGGAGATGTCTAGTAGAAATCATTAATTTATCTTACTTTTAACTTGAAGTAGCACTCAGCACTCAACGCTTCAGCCATCAGCTTCTAGTTGCGTGTATAATGGGGGTTTTAATCCCCCATAAAAGGCGCACCACGCGCTTTTTCAAATATAGTGGGGGACTTAAACCCTTGAATTTTTAGCGCTCCAGCTAAATGCTGAGAGCTGATAGCTAGTTAATACCAATTCACTTTAGAAATGTCACAAATAGTTTCAAATCTTAGATGTGAAATAATTTCGGTAAATTACTGTAGTGTCAAAGTTTTGAGCCTATAAAATCTTATTTTTAACTTTTGACTTTTAACTTTTAACTTACTCCTGCTCTATAAAACTGATACAAAGCGTCACATAACGTGACGATATGATAGCGTAGCTCCTCCTACGGAGGCTGTTTACTTCCTGCTTCTTGTGAGACCGTCGGCGGTTACTCATCCACAGGCATTCACGATCGAGCCGACCGCATCTCTCGCTCTTTATACTGGCGTTTAAATCTCAATAAGATTGACAACCCACACTTCTTGCAGTCATAAGTTCTCAGATGCAAGGGCATATCTTGAACATGACCACACCTACTGCAAGTCTTTGATGATGGAAAGAATCTATCTACTACTACTAGCTTACAACCGTACCATTGGCATTTGTATTTAAGCTGTCTGCGAAATTCATAAAATCACTATCTGCTAACTGATTTTGGCTAGCTTATGGTTAGAGAGCATTCCTCTGACATTCAAATCTTCACCCACCCCTCTTGCTCCCCTCCCAGTAGGGGATGGGGGTGGGTTGTGGTTCTTGGCTAAATATGTTGTCAGTTTATGAAGTGCGTCTTTACGGATGTTTGCTACTTTTCTCAGCAACCTAGCTATCTTCAGTTGTGCCGCCCGACCGTTAGCAGAGCCTACCTCTTTATGACGATTTAGGTATTGCTCTCTTGACAACTTGGCTTCAAATTTCTGATACGCTCTCACACTCTCAAATACTTTTCCATCACTTAGTGTAGCCAAAGTTTTCACTCCTAAATCTACACCTACTAAATCAGTTTTTTTGGGTGTGGTTGTGGGGTGAAATTCATAGCTACAGCTCAGATACCAATCACCTGCTTGTCTACTAATTGTGATTTTTTTAGTTGTTGCTTCAATAGGTTCACAATACCAATAAATGGTAATTTGTGACTCCATCCGTTTAGTTCTATTGGTTTTCCACTGGTTTTCTATTGTGTTTGCGTAGCATTCCGAAGGAAAGGAATCATGTTTACCTTTCTTCTTAAATCTTGGATATTTACCCAACCCTTGTTTGCGCAGCATTCCGCAGGAAAAAAACCTCTTAAATGCTTCTCCTAAGTTTATGTTTGCGCAGCATTCCGTAGGAAAAGCGTATTGATAGACTCTAGACGACAATTTTTTCATCCAGGGTATTAGTGGTTTTGTATGATTAGTAAAAACCTCTCTCAGTTTACGGGCATTGGGTTTATAACCGTCTTTATAAGAAGCATTCCACAAGCTTAAACCCCAGTTATAACACCATCTGCTATAGCCTGCGTGTTGAGCCATCAGAGTTTTCTGCTTATTATTTAATTTTAGTTTGGTTCTAATGGATTTCATGTACGGGTTAGCACAGCCTTTCTAAAAGTATGCTTCTTAACGTATTATATCGTTATTCTTTGATTAAGTCAATGCTCTACTTCAGATATTTCCTCTTCATCAGAATCAGCTTTTTGAATTATACTCATCAATAGCATCCCCAATTCCCAGTCTGACATTCCCTCCGCCTGATATTGAATGACAATAGAAGATGCTGACCTATTTATCCGCACCTTTAATACATGAGAATCTGTATTTAACAGTTCTTCTAACCGTTTAGCATAATCTGCTTCCGATGCTACCCTTGGTATGCGCAACCGGATGCGACCCGGAGTCGAATGGACTATAGTGTATGCTGGCGAGTCATCATTGGTAACTGGAGTCACTGATTGAGAAATAGTTGTTGCCCCAGTCTCAACCACAGGTGCAACTACAGTTACTTTTTGCTCTTTAAGTTGTTCAATGATTTGTCGCACGAAACCAGCAACTGTCAGGTTAACCAGCAGTGCCGTCGCACCCCTTAATTGAAATCTATTGGTAATCATCAATCCCACTAGAGGTGGTAGAATAAATTCAATTTCATTGTGAGCTTGTAAAAATGCACCTAACTGTTCCCCAGTTGTCTCAACTGTGTTTGTGTTGTTTGTATAGTTTGAGGTTGTGGCCATTATTTACATCCTCTTAAGTTATGGATTATTAATATGAAAAGTAAACATATTAATTTTATATTTTCAAGTAATCGTAGGAATATCTGAAGTGAATTTAATGATTACTTAACTATTGAAGAAAACATGACTTGAATCAAGTTTAGTCTTTTTGTAGTAAATTTGATTAATTACATTTAATTAACCTTGAATTTATTTACTAAAACTATATCTCAAAACTTTGTTCTCTAAATAGAAATCTCCGCCAAAAGAGGCAACAGGCAACAGCTCCGAAAGGCAACAGGGGGAAATAATTGATAATTTATGGATAAGAATTGATTCTATTTTTGATTTTTACCAGATGTCTAATAGAAATCTCCACCAAAAGAGGCAACAGCTCCGAAAGGCAACAGGGAATAGGGGGAAAGAATTGATAATTTATGTACAATAATTGATTTGATTTTTGATTTTTACCAGATGTCTAATAGACAATAATTTCTTCGATCTTGAATATGGACGCTTGTTGTATCATCGCCATCTTTAAAACCCAAATATTTTACATTACTGAGTCAAACTGAATAATTCAGAACCTCTAGAATGGGAACCTATTCATAGCGATCGCCAAAACGATACGGGAAGACTAGCAATTTTGCATATTGACTGGGAACGTTGAAACCCTTATCCCAAAATAATTTTGAAGTGCTTGTCACCCTGTGAGTTGAAAACTTGATTTACAGCGTTTTTCAAGTCGATGAACCACATCTTCACAAACAAAACCTTGTAGGGACGTTCCATGGAACGTCCCTACTGTGGTCTACTAATCATGAAAACCGCTGTAAGTAACTGATGTTACGCAAAAAGGAGTAAATTAGGCTATGATTATAAAATTGTATGATTAAATACTATGAGTTATAATAACAGCTCAATAACTTAATACAATTACTTAACTATAGAATTAATTTGGGATTTATTAAGCATCTCCTCCATGGATAGGGAGTAGAGAGTAGGGGAAAGAATTGATGAATAATACCAATTTCCATGGATTAATCCTATACTTCTGATGCGACTTCAGTTATTAAGTAATAATAATGATTCAGTAATTTTTGCATGCGATTATCGGCATTAAACCAAAATATATTATGTCTTTTAACCCTACTCCCTACTCTCTACTCTCAAGGAGATGTAGCAAGAATGCGTGAGAAATTGTATAAGAGTGCAATAATTGATTTAATTTTTGATGGTGGGAGATATCTATCTATGTAATTAAATATCAATATCCTAACTTTTTAGCCTAAAAACCCAACATTAGCTAATATTCCAAATGGCTTCTATATTGTATAATTATCTAAAATAATAAATATGAATCAGTCAAAATGTATAGGCAAAGTCTATTTAGTAGGAGCAGGACCAGGAGATCCCGGACTACTGACACTTAAAGGAAAAGTCTTATTAGAACAAGCAGATGTCGTTATCTATGACGCTCTAGTCAGCAGTCCTATCCTAGCAATGATTAACCCTAATGCAGAAAAAATCAATGCAGGCAAACGTCGTGGTCGCCACTCCCTACCACAAACACAAACAACTCAACTGCTAATTGAAAAAGCTCAAACTCATGCAGTGGTAGTACGTTTGAAAGGAGGCGACCCCTTTATTTTTGGTCGTGGTGGAGAAGAGATGGAAGAGTTAATACAAGCAGGAGTACCTGTAGAAGTTGTTCCCGGTGTTACTTCTGGTATTGCTGCACCTGCTTATGCGGGTATTCCCCTTACCCACAGAAATTATAGTTCCTCAGTTACTTTTGTCACAGGTCACGAAGCAACAGGTAAATATCGAGCAAATATAAACTGGCAAGCGATCGCCCAGGGTTCAGAAACTATTGTGATTTATATGGGAGTTCATAACCTACATAATATTATCACAGAACTTATAGTTGCCGGATGCTCCCCAGTAAAACCCATTGCTTTAATTCAGTGGGGAACTCGTCCCGAGCAAAAAGAATTAATTGCTACTGTCGAAACTATTGTAGAACAAATTGAAGTAACTGGGTTTAAAGCACCAGCTATTGCAGTTATTGGTGATGTGGTTAATTTACATCAAATATTAGGGAGTCCTCAGGAGTCAGTCCTCAGGAGTCAGGAGGGATAAGTGGTGAAAAAAAGAAGATATTAGGAGGAGAAGAAAGTTTTTTTTGATCGCTAATTAAGCGGACATAATATTAGGCATCTCTAGAAAAGAGGGAACAGGGAACAGGGAACAGGGATAAATAATTGACAATTTCATAGAAAATAATTGCTTTAATTTTTAATTTTTGAAGATTTCTATTTATTTTAACTAAAGAAGTCAAATACCTAATGAATACATCTTCACTTTCACTCCCGAAAAATCATCTAGTAGCACTCATTCTTGCAGGTGGTAAAAGTTCTCGTATGGGTAAAGATAAAGCCCTAATTTCTTGGCAAAATATACCTATGCTAAAAAGAGTTTATCAAGTAGCTAGTGAATGTACAGAAAAAGTTTATATTATTACTCCTTGGCCAGAAAAATATCAGCATATTTTACCTACAGAATGTGAATGGTTAACAGAGATTAAAACTGAAGGACCTTTAGTTGCTTTTACTCAGGGATTAGCTCAAATAAATAGTGATTGGATTTTACTATTAGGGTGTGATTTACCTCTGTTGAACTTAGATATTATTCAAACTTGGGCAACTCAGTTAAACCAACTTTCCCCTGAAATTTTAGCTTTAGTTCCGAAAACATCTCAAGGGTGGGAACCATTATGTGGTTTCTATCGGCAACAGATAAAAATTGAGTTAAAAAAATATCTTGAGCAAGGAAATCACTCCTTTCAAAAATTACTTGCTCAAATTCCAGTTCAACCATTATCTATTGATACTCAGGCAGAAAAAATGTTATTTAACTGCAATACTCCCTCAGATTTACAGTAGTTTTTCACTGAAAAACTGAGTCTGAAGTCTCGTCCTTTTAGAGCGACTTTAATTATTTAGTTTTGGTATAAAATCCAGTTATATCATGTGCCCCTTTGGGGGAACTACGCTTACAGTAGAACAGTTATAATTAGGGCTTGCTGATTAAATATAAAAGTATTTATACATAAAGATTTTAGCCTTTTTAAGTATCAAAAAGTGCAAGGTTTTAAGTAGTAATGCTTCAATTTAGGAGCGGATTTTGGTCAAGATTTGGGCAGAACAATCTTGGCACAATTATTACTCCTACCTCCTCGCCCCCGAGCCATTTCTCCTGTCTCCTGTCTTCCCCTCCCCTCCTGGGAGGGGCTAGGGGTGGGTTGGGAGGGGCTAGGGGTGGGTTGTCTCCTGTCTCCTACCCCTACTAAAAGACTTTCCATACGCAAACCCTAATTATTAATTATTCAGTAACGAGGGCGATCGCTATCAAATATAGTCAATTTTTTCATAATTAGTATAACTCTATAATTTCTTTTTCAAAGCTGCTATTACTTTTTCATATTCAGCATCAAGTTCTAACACCATATCCATTCCTTCAGTTATCAGTTCAGAACCTGGTAAATTGGCTAATTTATCACATAAATTAGGAATATTTCTTGCTCCAATATTAGCACTAGAAGCACCCAAACGTTGAGTATACTTTTTTAATTCTTCTGTTGAATTAATAGCAATTGCATTTAAAATTTGTTGCATATAATGAGCAGTATTTTCTAAATAATCTTCAATCATTTTAGCTATAACATTATTTGCGTTTGTGCCTGATGCTTGGCGAATAGAATCTAAAACTATTAAATCTAAAACTGAGTGATTAATATTATTAACAGAGTCACTAAAACTATTATCAGTAATAATTTCAGTGACGGAAGTTGACGAATCAATATTATTAATCGATCTAAAATTAATCAATGCTTGTGTGAATTGTTCGTACTCATTTTCAAGTGTAGGAAAAATTTTTGCTGCTCCTATGGTAGTATCTGCACGTCCCAATTTTTCCAACTGATGACATATATTTCCTATAGTAACTGCTCCCAGATTACCACTACTAGAGCGCATGGTATGAGCTGCTCTTCGTAATGCCTTAGGATCATTAGTATTAATTGCTTCTCGAATTGCTGCTAATCTACCAGGAGTATAATTAAGATAATCTTCAATAATTTCACTTAAAAGTTCATCGCCTCCCATATTTCTAATTGATTCTAACATTGTAATATCTAGCATTGACTTGTCCTTTGTTACAGAATTATCTCTAATAATACTATTACTTAACTGTTGGTTATTTTGAATAATATTAGTCTCAAAACTATTTTGCCATATTGATATATCTGCATCAATTCTATTAGCTTGCTGTAGTACATGGGCTAACTCTTGAATTTGGATGGGTTTAGAGATAAAATCACTCATACCAGCCTCCAAACATTCATTGCGGTCATCTAACATAGCGTTAGCAGTAACAGCAATAATGCGTGGGCATAATTCAGCAGAATATTGTTGATGTAGAAGCCGAGTCGCTTCCAACCCATCCATTTCTGGCATTTGCAAGTCCATCAACACTACATCATAAGGTTGACGTTGCAAAGCCTCTAAAACCTCTATGCCATTTGCTACCACATCTGCTCGATATCCTAACTGCTGTAGCTGCAGTAAAGCGACTTTTTGGTTGACTACATTATCTTCTGCCAGTAATATTCGCAAGTTTTGTACTGGCTTAACTTCAACCTTCGGTGCAACAGCTAAATTTTCAATACTGATTTTTTTGCCTGTAAAAATATTAATTATCGTATTATAAAGTGAAGATATTCTAATTGGTTTATTAATAAATGCAGCAAAATTAATATCTGAACATTCTGCTAACAACTTTTGTTGTTCTAATGAACCTAACATAATCAGAGGTAAATTTTGACCTAAAGTTTGTTTGCGGATAGTTATAGCTAGAGTCAAACCGTTCATCTGAGCCATATCAATATCCAATATAGCTAGATCGAACTTCATGCCTTGGTTAATTAAATCAACCGCCTCACTACCAGAAGCAACTGCCCAAGTTAACATTCCCCAAGACTGTCCTTGTATAGCTAGCATTTTTCGATTAGTTGTATTATCATCTACTATTAGTAATCGTTTTTCCGCTAAATATTGCTTTGCTTCTTCGTTAACGTTATTTGAATCGATCGCAGGTCTAGCAGTTATGGTAAAGTAGAAAGTTGAGCCTTCACCTACTTTACTTTCTACCCACATTTTACCCCCCATTAATTCACTTAACTTTTTACTAATTGCCAAACCTAGACCAGAACCACCATAATTACGATTAATAGAAGAATTAACCTGACTAAAAGACTTAAATAAGCGGTTCATTTGCTCTGGAGCAATGCCGATACCAGTATCTCGCACAGCAAATTGAATTTCATAAATGTCATTATCGTCACTGTCGTCCCTGGGAGTTGCCTGTACATGAAGTGTAACTTCTCCAGCATTAGTGAATTTAATGGCATTACTGAGCAAATTCACCAGAATTTGTCGTAAACGAGTCACATCTCCGACAATATTAAGAGGTGTCATTTGTTCAACCATGTAAGCCAACTCCAGATTTTTCTCTTGCCCTCTCAAAGCCAACAAATTCAAAGATTCCTCAATACATTGTTGTAAATCAAATGCTTGTTCTTCTAGTTCTAATTTATCAGCATCAATTTTGGAGAAATCAAGGATATCATTAATTAGAGTTAGTAAACTATTTCCACTCATGCGAATAGTTTCAGCAAAATCTCTTTGCTGAGGTTGCAACTCTGTATCTAGGAGCAAACCAGTCATACCAATTACAGCATTCATCGGTGTCCGAATTTCGTGACTCATTGTAGCTAGAAATTGACTTTTTGCTTGAGCTGCTGCTTCTGCTGCTTTTGTCGCTTTTTCCAAAGCACAATTTTTCAGACTTAACTCCTCTTTTCGCAAAACTTCTTGCTCCAACAGATGAGCATGAGCGATCGCTATACCTACTTGTTCAGCTATTGCTTCCAATAATTCTATTTCTTCTGTTGTCCATTCACGGTAAGAGTCACATTGATGTAATCCTATAATACCATTAGCTTTTCCTTGATAAGAAGTTCGTACTGCCAACATTGATTTGAGATTGATCTGCCGACAGAAATCTATCATTGATTTGAGCAACGGATGGGTATATACATTAGGAGTAGAGACAGCTCGGTCTTGGGATAAAATTTGTTGCACATGGAGGTTCCCAGCAACTGGAACTTTCAAATCTAGTAAAGGTGGATGCCCAGTCTCCAAATATTCTGCCATATAGGGAATTTCTGGTAGAGCTATGTTAATGTAGGTATGAATCATGCAGCGATTTACTTTAAAAGCACGACCCACTTGGTTAACTGTAGTCTGAAAGATTGTATTAATATCTAAACTCTGGCGAATTTCTTGGCTAATTTGCCTCAACAATACTCCTCGTTGGAATTGTCTTTCTAGAGCTGTTTGAGCTTGCTGACGTTCTAATTCATTACCTACCCATTGAGCCATTAATTTTAAAAGTTGGCGATCGCTATCTTTGAAAGGTGTTGTCCGTTGATTGAAACTTGCAAAGGCAAGCACACCATAAGGCACTCTTCTCACTTCTACATGAGTACCTATATATGCCTCTAAACCAAAGTCAACGCAGGCGGGGTGAGAATACCATTCTGATTCCTGAGTTGCTTCAAAGCATATAAGTTTTTCCGAACGAAAGACTGTGCCACAAAAAGTTTTGTCTAGATCAAACTCATCTCCTACATTAACTGGAAAATCAATGTGTTTTGGTTTTTGTACAGCAATTGCTTTGTAGCGATCGCCCTTAACATATCCTAGAGTACCAATTTCAAGTTCAAAACGTCGTCTTCCCATAGCCAGAAGTCCTTGTATTCGTTGGTCAAAGTTAAGCTTTGGTGCTGAAGCTACTTTGTAAAGAGAACGAATAGCTACTTCTCCTTCTCGGATTTCTTTTTCTATTTGTTTGCGTTCGCTAATATCCCGAACAAAAGTACAATTATACTCTTTACCATTAAATTCTAAATAATTCACAGTGACATCTACTGGAATAATTTTACCTTCTTTAGTTCTGTGAAAACTTTCTATTCTGAAAGTGCGAAAATTTTTCAAGTCTTGCCAATGTTGCCTCCACTGTTCCTCAGATGAGATGATGGTATCAACATCCAAAACCCTCATCTGTAGAAGTTCAGCTTTGGAATAACCTAGAGTACGACAGGCCGCTTCATTTACATAGAAAAATTTGGCATCATAACCCATTAAATAAATTGCATCCGCAGCTTTGTCTAAGGAAAACTGACTAAGCTTCAAAGCTTCCTCAACTTGTTTGCGTTGGGTAATATTATTAAGAGTTCCCGATGTTCCAGTTAAATTACCCTCTGCATCGAAATGAGTTTGGATAAACGCTTCAATCCAACAAAACCCGCCTTCTTTAGTCAGGTAGCGGGATTCTATATTTTCATTTTTACTATCTTGACCATTTATATAACTTTGGAACTTGTTTAAAGTTTGGAGACGCTCAGATGGATGTATAAAATCTGAAAAGTTCTTTCCTAGACTTTCTTCTACTGTAAAACCTGTCATATTTTCCCAAGCTGCATTGAGAAATATCCATTTACCTGTAGCATCTGTTTGAAAAATTACTTCTGCGATATTATCAACTACATAGCGATATTTTTCCTCCCTTTCTAACAGTGCAGTTTCTGTCTTTTTCCTTTCTACGATCTGCTGTTGTAAATCTAACAAATTTTCTTGAATTTGAGTGGCCATTTGATGCATACTACCCTGGATAATGCCTATTTCATCATTGCCTTGGGTATCATTATTTTCATCTAATTTTCTTTTTGTCAGTGTTGTAGCAAGCTCAGTTAATTTTTGTAATGGAACACCAACCTGTCGCTGAAACAAAATTATTATTACAGTCACTAGCACACCACTCATAGTCATAGAAATAACTAAAGTTTTGACAGCATTTTGATATAATTCTGTTGTAATTTTGTTTACTGAAAAACCTAATCTTATTTCTCCAAGATATTCATCATTATTAATAATTGGAGAACTTACTTCGTATATATTCTCTTGTTCTTTAAGGTGATTAATAATATTGAGAGTATTATTTTTTTTCAAGTTATGTATTTTAAGCTCCTTGGCGATCGTCGGGTTTTCTAAATCGATTTTAGCTGTGAGGGGAATTCCTTGTCGATCTATGGCAGCACCGTAAATAAAATTACTATCGTGAATTGTGCGTTCCATAAATGTTTGTAAGGTGCTGAAATTTGACTTGAGAATTGCTTCTCCACTGATAGTACTTAAAAATTGGACTTCATTTTCAGCTTTTTTTTCTAGTTTCTCTAACTGCCATTTCAAGTTTTGTCGGATTAGGACTATTTCTGCTACTAGGTTGATACTTATTAATAAGATACTTGTAATTACCAAATAGCGAACAGCAATACGACTTTTCCACCAAGTATGTACAGACCTTTGATTGTTATCCATTTCTTATTTCCTGTTTACTAAACTTATTTATATTTTAAGTGAATCAAAAGTTTAGTAGCTCAATTTTTTTGATTTCAATTTTTTAGTTTTAGCTAGTTTGAATGATACTTTGGTACTTATTATTAATAATTAATGAGAATACAGTATTTTTTTCCTCTTCTATCTCTTGATAGATTATCGACGACTCACAGTTGCACCGCTGTCCCCTAAAAGCCAAAACTTTTTACCCGATCTATTTGAGATAGAGAAATGCTAAATACCAATCCGTGCATAATTTGTAAAAAATTCAAAAAATTAAGTCTAAAACTCTTATCCCAGATGAGCTTTTGCCTTTTTATAGAATCTTTTTCACACAACCGCGTTGCGGACTATCATCTGATATGGTATCTGAATAATTAGTTATCGTATGATTTAGTCCTCAGGAGTCAGGAGTCAGGAGAAAGGAGTCAGGAGTCAGGAGAAAGGAAGGATGAGAATGAGAAAAGCAGCTCCCTTTTGTCTTTGACCATGGGATAGAGAAGCCAGTGCGCCCTTGCGGGTCCCCCGACAGTCACGCAACTGGCGTGGTGTTGTAGTGCCTCCTTCGGAGGAGCTACGCTAACACGAGCGTCAGGGTAACGCCTGCAAAATAAGAATTAGTCATATTTGACTATATTTTTATCAACTATATGGATACTCTAATAGCAAATATTTATCAAATTGGTATAAGTCTTTATTGGACTTAGACTGGAGAATCTATAATCATATTTACTTATTTACTTAACAAATTTTTGGACTTACTGATGGCCAGAGAGTAAACCAAACAAGAGAAATAGCCTACACTAATAACAAAGTAAACAAAATAGCGATTCATTTTCTATGCCCGTATTAAGCGAAAGAACCTTAGAAGTTGGACAACAATTAGAAGGCTTTGAGGTAAAAGCCATTACCCCCCTCAAGCAACAGCAGATGGTGGCATATCAACTGGAGCATCTGAAAACTGGTGCCAAACTGCTACACCTCTACTCAGAAGATGCAGAAAATCTGTTTTCTATTAGTTTTCCTACTCCTCCGCCAAATAGTACAGGAATACCCCACATTCTAGAACATTCTGTTTTAGCAGGTTCAGAAAAATATCCTGTACGGGAACCATTTTTTGAAATGCTAAAAATGAGTCCGGCAACCTTCATCAATGCCATGACCGGACCTGACTGTACTTATTATCCAGTCTCCAGCAAAGTCAAACAAGACCTATTCAACCTAGCAGAAGTATACTTTGATGCAGTATTTCATCCTCTGCTGACTGAAAATACATTCAAACGGGAAGGCCACCATCTAGCTCCTGCCGACCCAGAAAATCCTCAAGGCGAGCTAAAATTTACTGGAGTAGTCTATAATGAGATGAGTGGTGTTTTTTCAGACCCCGAACAACGCTTAGATAGTATTGCCAACCGGATTCTATTTCCTGACAACATTTATGGCCTTGAATACGGAGGCGACCCGAAAAATATTCCCGAACTAACTTACCAAGATTTTCGGGAGTTTCACGCCAACTATTATCATCCTAGTAATGCTTACTTTGTATTCTATGGGAATATTACCACTCCAGAATATCTAAAATTTTTGGCTGAAAAATTAGATGTTTTTGAACAACGGAAACCCAACGTAAACATTACCCCTCAGTCTCAATGGAGCGAACCTCGTTTCCAAGAAGATTCTTATCCTATTAGTGCAGCAGACTCGGCAGAAGAGAAAACTTATATTCTGCTCAAATGGTTAGTGGGAGATAGCACCAACTCTGATGAATGGGTTGCCTTGGATATTCTCAGTCGAATACTTTTGGGAAATGAAGGAGCACCATTGAAAAAGGCGATCGTTGAGTCTCAAATAGGTCAAGACTTACTAAGGTCTGGAGTAGACTCTTTAGGTAAGGAAACTACTTTTCATATTGGTATTCAAGGTAGTGAACCAGACCGTGGTGAAGCATTCAGTCAGTTAATTATTAATACTCTCGCAGAACTTGCAGAAACTGAACTTGAACCTAGTCTTGTGGAAGCAGCTTTTCAACAAGCAGCATACCAACATCAAGAAATTGCCAGTATGTATCCTTTACGGATGTTGTTCCGGGTGATGCAAACTTGGATTTATGGTAACGACCCATTAACATTTTTGCAGATAGGCGATCGCCTCGTTGAATGTAAACAACGTTACCTTGAAAACCCTAATTATTTCAACGACCTCATCCGCGAAAAGTTACTCAACAACTCCCACCGTTTAACTTTAGTATTAAAACCAGACCAAGAATGGCAATCAGCTTATGACCAAGAAGTAGCAACACAAGTGGAACAGGTACGTTCTCAACTGACTCCAGAAGAGCTAGAAAATATAGCTAAAGAAGCAGAAGCACTAGAAGTTGAGTCAGGAACTCCCAACGATCCAGAAGCAGTAGCTAAACTACCTCAACTACAGGTAAGTGACTTACCGCCAAAACCAGATGATATTCCTACTGATGTCGAACAAATTGATGGTGGAGTCACACTATTACGCAACCATGTGTTAGCAAATGGAGTCAACTATTTACAACTAGATTTTAGTTTGCGGGGGTTGCCTGAAGATTTGTGGTTGTATGTACCTACTTATATAGATGCTTTGCGGAAGTTGGGTGCAAGGGATATGGACTACGAACATATTGCCCGACGCATTGCTTCTTATACAGGTGGAATTAATTTTAAAACTCAGTTGCGGACTCACGCTCAAGACCCCTATCGTCCTATACATGGATTTCGTGTTACTCTGAAAACTCTTGACGAACAACTACAACCGGCATTAGATTTATTGCGAGATTTGATTTTTGCAGTCAACCCTCGCGATACAGCGAGACTGCGAGATGTTGTTAATCAGTCTCTGGCTCAATGTAGTTCTGATTTAGTTTACAATGGTATCTACACAGCCATGTTCCGGGCTAGTGCTGGCATGACAGCAGAAGCTAAAATCAGCCAAATTCTTAACGGTTTGCCTCAATTAGAGTTGCTCAATAAAGTATGCGATCGCTTTGATGAGCATGGGGCAAATTTAATGGCTCAAATCGAAACTATCCGCGATTATGTCGCGAATCAACCTTTAACTGCTAGTTTTACTGGTTCCGACAATGGTTATGAGGTGGTGAAGAGAACCCTCTCAGAGTGGAGTCAGCAGCAACAGCAACAACCAGGAGAGAATTTTGCTAGTCGCTTCGATCCTATTTACAATCTACAGGAAGGTTTAGCAGGCCCTGTACAGGTAGCTTATTGCGTTCAGACTATGCCTGCTCCTCACTTCAGCCATCCAAAATCTCCATTGTTAGCATTGGGCGCTCATTTGTTGGGTTTGGGTTATCTATTCAGTGAAATTCGCTTGAAGGGTAATGCTTACGGTGTTGGATGTTCTTACAGTGGGTTAGGAAAGGTTCTTTCTTTGTATTCTTACCGAGACCCTCATGTTAGTCGTACTCTTGAGGTGTTTGCTGGTTTGATAGATTATATCAAGGATTTAGATTGGACTCAGACTGATGTTGACCGAGCTATTATTGCTACTATTCAGGATGATTCCCCAGTTTTACGTCCAGAAATGTCTACAAGTTTAGCCTTGGAGCGTTATTTGATAGGGCAAACTACTGAAGTACGAGAGGAACGTTATCAGCGATCGCTCAATGCTACGGTAGCGGATGTGAAGCAAACTTTGTTAGATGTGTTTACTTCAGGAATGGAACGCAGTAACATTTGTGTGATGTCTTCTCGCGCCAAATTAGAAGAAGCAAACGATCAAATGGAAGGAAACACGTTGGAAATTTCTGATATTATGTGATTTCAGAATAGTTAGGGTTTGCGTATGGAAAGTCTTTTTGCTCTTTGTAGGAGACAACCCACCCGCGGGGCCCTCCCAGGAGGGGAGAAAAGGGTCGGGAGCGAGGAGGTAGAAGTAAAAATTGTCCCTTAATTTTTCTGCCCAACTATGGGCCTAAAATACTAACACGCATGAGCGTTTTAGACTGAAACAGGCGCACTTTTTTCGACTCCAAAAAGGCACTTGTCTTTATATGTCAATGCTTTTAGATTTAATCAGCAAGCCCTAGTTAGATAAAATCAGTTAATCAGTTAATTGCTTAATGGCTAATAGCTAATGGCTGAATAGGTTATTAGTTGTTAGCCATTAATTTTCAGCTTCTCAGTTAAATATGTCAGCATAAATACTTACTGAATCCTTGACCAAAAAATAAGGTCTCAAGCCTCCCCTTTCAAGGGGATGAAAAAAAATAAAGTTCAATATTTCAAGCCTCTGACTTTCCTGCGGAATGCTGCGCAAACAGGTAGAGGTACTGATAACTGATAACTGATAACTGAAATGACTCCTATTGACCACTATAATTTACTTCTGACTTCTGACTTATTAATTTTGACTTTTAACTTTTAACTTATATTTCTATACTACATTTTGTGGTGCGGAATGTGGGTTATATCTATTATTTTTACCTTTTTTATTTCTTTCTTCTTCCCTCTTCCTTACTTTTACCTTTTTTTCCTCAATATTTCTTTCTTCTTCCTTCTTTCTTCTTCCCTCTTCCTTACTTTTACCTTTTTTTCCTCAATATTTCTTTCTTCTTCCTTCTTCCTTCTTCCCTCTTCCTTACTTCTACCATTTGTAGTAAACATCTATCCCGCCTGGTATTACCCACTATTTGATGCAATAATATTTCGGCACTATGAGCTATGATACTGTCCTGTTATGCCTGAAATTCCTAAATTTCCTGAAGCTCTTGCTGAGGCCCTAAATAACTTTCCAGAGCTAGATTTGGACCTACCAGACCCAGAAGATGAAAATATTCCAGACTCAGACTTTCAAAAAGTAGTAGACACAGCATGGAAAGTTTGCGATCGCTTCGACCTCCAGACAGAAATCTGGCGGGGACGCATCTTAAGAATCATCAGAGACCGAGAAAAAAAAGGAGGCGATGGGCGAGGAAGTGGATTTCTCAATTGGCTCAAGGAAAGAGAAATCAACAAGAGCCAAGCTTATGCCCTGATAGAATTGGCCAATAGTGCTGATACTTTAATTGAAGAAGGACATTTAGACCCAGATTCCATTAATAATTTTAGTAAACGGGCCTTCGTAGAAACAGCAAAATCCGTTCCAGAAGTCCAAGAAATGGTGACAGATGCAGCAAAAAAAGGCGATCGCATCACTAGACGAGAAGTCAAACAATTAGCAGATGAATGGATGGCCATTAGTTCAGATTTACTCCCCGACGAAATTAAAGAAAAGGCCACATCCGGTTCTATGCCACCACATTATTTAGCTCCCCTAGTGCGAGAAATGGAAAAATTACCAGAATCTCATGTGAGCGCAATTCAAGAGGAAATCGTCCAAACTCCTGAGTTAGATACCGTTAAGCAATTGACCTCAGATGCCAAAAACCTTTCTAAATATCTTGATTCAGCAGCCAAAGTTCAAGCATTGAATGAATCACCATTAGATATGGAAATGGTACTGGAAGAAGCTTTGAGATTAGAATGTCTGAATGTAGTCGCCGATCTAGTCAAACAGTCTGGTCAACTAGAAGCAACAACTGCTAAACTTTACAGTACCTGGAAACGAGTAGGTAATCTATCAGAACGGTTATTTGTTGATACTGGTGCTAGTACACCTCATTTACGACACTTGTTAGGGTGTTTAGACAAACTATCCAATAATGTAATTGAAATTCGCCTCAGTGAAGTCAATGATCAAATGATTCGTCTACAAATACTCTCTGATGGAGATTAGGGGAGTGGGGGAGTAGGGGAGTAGGGGAGTGGGGGAGTGGGGGAGTAGAGGAGTGGGGGAGTAGGGGAGTAGGGGAGTAGGGGAGTAGGGGAGATAAAGACACCTAGAAATAAAAATCTATTGCACAATTTTAGCTGTGTCAGTCTACTACTAAATTTTGTAGATATTCTTGAATATTAATTAATATCTCCTTATTTCTTGTTTCAAAGGTTCAACAGCAGACATAGGAACAATAATTACATTTATAGATTCTCCTATGGCATTAAATACTTCCAATACATAACCATTTTCTCCTCCTTCTGGGTGAGTTGCTGTATCAATTAACATAGCAATATCACCTTTTTTTAGGTTATATTCTGGGAAGTCTTTGGTTAGAGAAATACGTTGGTATAATTCAAGCATTGATGGTTTTATCTTTTATTGTTCTGGAAATATATTTAGGAATTGGTTCATTGATGACAATAGAATACAAAACATCTGGATCTAAATCTGCGCCATTTTCTCAGTAAATTGTTCCCCATTCAGGATTAAGTTTGACGGTTTTAAAATAATTGATATCTTGTAATTTGGCAAAAGTTCCCGTAAATTCTATTAGCTGACTAATATCTACAATTCCGTCTTTCTCATCTTCAAATTTCAGATAAAGTAGATAGTTTTCTTGGTGATTAACTTGGATAATATCTTTTAACATAATTTACTCTAAAGGTTCAATTTTTTTCAAAGGATAGCGTACAGGAATTTCATCTCTCAAATATCTTTCTTTCAAAGTATTCCAATTTCTCATAAATTTCCTAATTAATGTTATGATATTTACCAAATAAATAGCAGAGAATTTAAACAGATGCGATACCCAGTTAAACTGAAACAAACTGATGAAGGATATGCTGTTTGGTGTCCTTATTTACCTGGATGTTGGTCTCAGGGAGAAACTGAAGCTGAAGCATTGGAAAATATTAAGGATGTCATAGAATCTTATTTAGAATATATGAAAGAGTTAAATTCAGATGGTGAGTTACGTTATGTAGAAACAGTAGAAGGTCGTTATGCCTAGCATTCCAGGAATTAAGCACTTAAGGGCAGTTAATGCTTTTCAAAAAGCTGGTTTTGCAGTTGTTAGGCAGGGAAAACACATTATGATGAGTAATGGAGAGCGGGTAATTTTTATTCCTAGAGCAAATCCAATTAATGCTTATACAATGGGTGGGATAGTTAGAGATTCTGGTTTAACTGTTGAGGAGTTTATGAATCTTTTATGAGTTTGTAAAAGAACTTTCTAAAGCGCATGAGCAAGACAAATCAAACTCACTGATAACTGAAAAGCTAAAACGCTTATATGTTACACTCTACAAGTCTTTGCACGAGAGAAGAGAATCCACTATCTCTAAGGTACAAAGGTGGTTCGGAGATTAAGTCTATATTAACAAACAGTAGTCCCACAGGAGGTAACGGGAGGTGTCCCCCTGTTGCCCCATGCGTGCTCCATGTTAGCTCGTCATAGCTCAACCATTTGTCTCCTTTTCTCCATCCTACTTTCTCTCCAAACTTTTCCCATATCTGTTGATTATACTCTTTTGTTCTACCCAAACTCTGATAAATTTTCTTCTGCACAGAAAAGCTAAATTTACCATCACTATATTTTACCCAAAGCTGGTCAATTGTGCGGAGGTCTGTACAAGGAAAATTTTCTATATCTTTTACATCTAGATATCCTTGCTCCTCTAGCTCGGCAACTTTCAACATACAACGAGAAGTTTCCATATCTGCCTCTTTCCACTCCCCATTTGCTAGAAAGTCACGGAGTTTTGAATAGTCTACATTTTTGTCAGAAAGTAATTCTATTTCATCATTTTGATAGCGAGTTTTAATAAATTCAAGAAATTCTTCACTTTCATATTTTGGTTCTGATGACTCAGGTAAAAATCGTTCCTCAATATCTGCAACATCCTCATCTCTCAATCCTAAAAGTGACTGAATTTCCCGTAAAGTTTCACGAGCATTTTCTTTAAAAGGATAAGAATTTTCAACAGCTTGACTAAAGATTTCCTCATAACGTTTTAACTTGTTCCGAAACAGAATATAAGGTGCCATTTCCTCAGATTCAATTGCCTTTGCCTCCTCATTAGATATACTATATCTCTTGCATAATTCCTCCAATAAAAAACGATTGAGAAAATCTATATCGCCATTATTTTTACCCAATATTTCCTGCACTTTGCGGCGATATTGCAATATTGGATCATCTTGAGGAGAACTTGCTAAATAAATTCGATAACCTTCCTTCACAGGTGCAAATTGAGGAGTCATTGCCGGAGATTCTTCATGTACCTTTTCACTCACATATTGATGTAATTCATCCGCTGAAATTTTGCCATTATTATCCGTATCTGCTGCTCCAGTTTTAATCCCTTCAACTAAATATTTTGTATAAATAGATAATTCCGAACCTTCCGACTCAAAAGAACTTTGAACAGCACTAGAAGACATCAAAATCGCCCTACCTTTACCCCCTAATTCTGCTTGAATATCTATATTTTCATCCCCTTTAGCAGTCATTCCTTTAGTAAATGCGCCACTATAACAACAGTCAAGAATCACAACCAGACGTTGGGAAAAACTATCATTCATGTGACTTTGTAGAACACTAGCACCCACAGCAGTCGGCGTAACAATTCCCCGTTGACCTTTGCGAGTTTTAGGAGTAGCTAAAAATAAATTACCCTCTCGACTTTTAACTCCATGACCAGAAAAATAAAAAAGTAAAACATCATCCTTATTCCGGTCAGCAAACAAATCATAAATTGCCTCTTCTATCTGTTGACGATTAGAATTTTTCAACACTGTAATTTCATCAAAACCTCCCATTTCCGAATTACCTAAAACTTCCTTCATTGCCTCAACATCTTTTACCGCACTAGGCAAAGCAGGAAATTCTGGGAGGTATTCACTAACTCCAATTAATAGAGCTATTTTTGCCATGAAAAAATCTCCTTAAGCATTCAAAAAATCATCTACTTCTGCTAAAGCTTTATTCAAATCTTTCAGATTACCAACTTCAATATCTATCTTTCGACCATTACCTTCAGCCTTAATTTTAATAGTCTTACCAGAGAGGCGATCGCCCAAATATCCAACCAAAGCTTTAAGATTTTTAGCATTAATTTCTGCGGTGAGAATTCCTACTAAAAAACCGCCGATATTTTTAGCATAATGACATAATATTTAATTGTTAGTTTTCAGGAATAAAATTACTTATACATAGGAAAAATAATATCATATATTGTTTGGTTATGTTTAAGCCCCCGCGCATCCCCCAATTCTGTGGGACTTTTAGAGCTTTATTCCACCCAATTTTGGGGAGCTAGGGGGGCAAAATTGAAGTATGAATGCGCGATTTTTTGGTTATGTTTAAGCCCCCGCGCATCCCCCAATTCTGTGGGACTTTTAGAGCTTTATTCCACCCAATTTTGGGGAGCTAGGGGGGCAAAATTGAAGTATGAATGCGCGATTTTTTGGTTATGTTT
>NZ_JAAHGH010000105.1 GCF_010672525.1 Okeania sp. SIO2B3
TGATGCCTCCTAATTTAGAGCGAGTGAGTATTTTGCCGATGGGTGACGAAATTCAGCAACGGTGGTTTGACAAGTGGCAGACTATTGTTGCGGAAGAGGAAACAGAAAAGTTCCGGGAATTTTTGCATAGTGAACAATGTCCGGAGCAGGTTCAGGAGTTGGCACGGGAACCACTTTTGTTGTATTTGCTCGCTGCAATGCACCGGGATAAGCAGTTAAAAGTAGAGATGTTTGCTAATGCTGATGTTGGTGGGGCGAAAGTCTCGGTTTATGAGCAAGCGTTGGAATGGGTGCTGGAGAAGCAGCGAGTAGAAGAAGGTAAAAATCTTAATCCTGAAATTACGAAGTTGGAGCCAGAAGATTTAGAAATTTTGTTGGCAGAAGCAGGGTTGTGTGTGGTGCAGTCTGGTGGGGAATATGCGGCAATAAAAATGATTGAAGACCGACTGCTGAAACAGGGATATAAGGAGTTGCAGGCGTTAATTGAAAAAGCTAGGCAAGATGAACGAGAGGATGGGTTGAAAAATGCTTTAGCTGCGTTTTATTTGAAGTCAGCAGCAAAGGCGGAAAATTCGGTGGAGTTTTTCCACAAGAGTTTTGGTGAGTTTCTCTGTGCAAAACGGATGGTGGAAGGTCTGGAAGATTTGACGGAGAAAACTGGGAAGCGACGTAAGACTTATGTGGTGTCTGATGAAGAGCTGGAATGGCAGGTTTACGATCTGTTTGGTTATCGCAATTTGACGGCGGAAGTTGTGGAATATTTGATGGCGTTGTTGGTAAAAAGTCAGGTGGAGTTGGTGGTGTTATTTGAGCGGTTACATGGGTTTTATGTAGACTGGTCTGATGGGAAGTTTATTGAGGAAAGGGAGGAAGTTTTACCTCAGAAAAAGACGAGGCAGTTGTGGCAGTGGGGTATTGAGTCTGGGCAACGTCGGGTGGATATTTATACGGGGTTGAATGTGATGATTTTGTTGTTTGAGTTGCATCGTTATGGGAGGTCTCACGAGGAGTTGCAGGAGCAGTTGCATTTTTATCCTTGTGGTAAACCTGGTGGTGAAGATTTTGATAGAACAAGACTACTGCAAATCATTGGTTATAGTCAATGTCTTGGGAATGGTACTTTTGTGGAAAAAATAGGTAAGTTTCTCAAAGATGCCGACCTCAGTTGTGCTTATCTCTATAATGCCGATCTCAATGGTGCTAACCTCATTTGTGTCAACCTTAGAGGTGCCGACCTCATTCGTGCTAACCTCAGTGGTGTTGACCTCCGTGGTGCTAACCTTAGTAATGCTAACCTTAGAGGTACTGACCTCTTTAGTGCCGACCTCAGTTATTCCAAACTCAATGATGCTGACCTCAGTAGTGCCAACCTTAGTTGGGTAAACCTGTTTAATGCCAACCTCAATGGTGTTGATCTCAGTAATATCACATGGGATAATCAAACCAACTGGTCAAATGCTACAGGTCTACATGAAGCAAGAGAAGTTCCAGAAGACCTACAACAAAACCCAGAATTTGCCGCAGCAGTTGCTCAGTCGGAAGCAGCAATTCAACAACAACAGTAAATTTTGTAGGGTGCGTTAGACGGCTTAAATTCAGAGGATGAAAGGAATTCAACAATCCGTCGTAACGCACCATTTTAGTTGTGTCGGTCTACTACTTTGCGGTGCGTTACGCTCCGCTAACACACCTTACTGGACTATTCTAATTATCCATTATGAAAAGCGCTGTAAAACTCAGACAAAGCAATATTTTTCCTTCTAACTCCCCCCTTTCAAAGGGGGGTAGGGGGGGATACCTTCTTCCTTCACTAACCCTCTAAATACAAAAAATGTAATCTCCCAAAATAATCACCAGCAACAATAGTTCTCCCATCCGGTCCAACTGCGCAACGTTTGAATCCACTACTTCCGATAAAAGTAGCGATCGCCTTCTTAGTTTTTAAATCCCACAATTTCAAAGTATTATCTTCCGAAGCAGAGATAGCTCGACTATTTGCTAATCCTACAACATCTAATACAGTTCCTTCATGACCTCTTAACACACCAACTTTATCCCCTGTTTCCAACTCCCAAACTCTCACATCATAATCATAAGAACTTGAAATAACATACTTATTATCAGGAGTCACTGCCACAGAATTAACGAAGCCAACATGACCAGTCAAAACCAAAACTCTTTCTTCTGTTTCTAAATCCCAAACCATAACATTTGTATCGTGAGCACCTGAAATTACATACTTACCATCAGGGCTTATTGCTATACAAGATACCTCCTCTTCATGACCTCCTAAATAGCCAACTTCTTGCTTTAATTCTAAATCCCAAATCTTCATTCCACGGTTTCCCCAATATCCAGAAATAAGAGCTTCACCTTCTGGGGTTAATACCATAAAATTTCCTAAATCTAAAGGGGATAAAAAAGCAAATGTTTCTTGTTGAGTTCTGGGATTACGACATTTCATTTTTCTGATTTCAGTACTAGGTTCTAAACTGCTAAAACCAAGAAATATTTGTTTACTATCTGGAGTAATTGCAAAACAACGTACTACTTTAAAGCCTTCTATTTCTATAGTACAAACTTCATAAAAATTTGTTAAATCCCAGACTTTTAATCTAAAGTCACAACCAGCAGAAATTGCCCATTTACCATTAGGAGCAATAGCAACAGCATCGACCTCTTCTGGATGACCAATAGGAGTATAATTTACCCGATTTTTTTCCCAAACTTTTGTTAAATCCCAAACTTTTATACTAGCCTCAGAACCACAAGAAATTGCCAGTTTACCATCCTTTGTAATGACAATATCATTTACATAACGACAATGGTCTCTAAAAGTAGCAATTTCTTTTCCTGTTTCTAAATCCCAAACTTTAATTGTTGAATCACCAGATGCAGAAACTAAGTGTTTACCATCAGGAGTTACTGCTACAGATTCAACTACACTATCATGACCAGATAATTGAAATATTTGTTCTCCTGTTTTTATATCCCAAACATAAATCCAACCGAACAAGAACTCCCATTCTCCATCAAGGTCGTACCCAATAACTCGCTTTCCATCTGGTGTAACTGCGGCTCCTTCAACTTCTGCAGTATGACCTTTAAGTGTCTTAATTAATTTCCTTGTTTTTCTATTCCAAACTTTGATAGTTTTGTCAAAGGAAGCTGAAATTATTTTTTCTCCATCCTGTGTAATTGTGACAGATTTTACTTCTGCTTTATGAGCTTTAATAGAGTGAAGAAGTTCCCCTGTTTTTAAATCCCAGATTTTAATAGTTCCATCATCAGAACTAGAAATAAATTCTTTTTCGTCTGGTGTAATAACTACTGAAGTTACTGGTTCAGAATGTTTATCTCTGGTAATTATTGCTTTTTTTTCGATTAAATCCCAAACTTTTATTGTTTCATCTGCTGAGGCTGAAATAAGTAGTTTTCCATCAGATGTTACTGCTAATGATGTGACTTCTTTTTTATGACCAGTGAGAGTAAATTCTTCTTTTCCTGTTTCCAGATTCCACACTTTAATTTGATTATCTCTAGCACCAGAAATTATGTATTGATTATCCGTTGTAACTACTACAGCATTGATAACTGCTGTATGACCTTTGATAGTACGAATTAATTCTGTGTCGGGGGGTGCGAAAGTAGGAACTAAAGGACGCAACCAAGCAGTTCTTCTACTTTTTTTTGCCCGTTCTAATAAGTTTTTAATATCTGGATTTTCAATACCAACTAAACGACTCCAAAGTTGTTCTATTAGTTGTTTTTTATCTTGTTTGATAATATCTTCCGATAGACGAAATACTCCTTGAATTAATCTCAAAGCCTCTATTTGTTGAGCAGTTATATCTGATGGTTTTGCCGGGTGTAATATTGA
Source organism: Okeania sp. SIO2B3 (assembly GCF_010672525.1). Classification (GTDB taxonomy): domain Bacteria; phylum Cyanobacteriota; class Cyanobacteriia; order Cyanobacteriales; family Microcoleaceae; genus Okeania. Next base: position 3,881 of record NZ_JAAHGH010000105.1, read on the forward strand.
GTTATAATCCTCTATTAATACCTGGAGGTCATCCACAGCAATTTTAGCCTTAATAAAATCAAAATCTATTAAATATTGATATAACTGTTGGAAATTTCCAGCTTCTAATAACTCCCCAACTTTCATTTGAACAGCAGTTTTTTTATTTTGGGCAGGAATACTTTTCAACCAGTTACGGACTTCACTCATTTATTACACTCCTCTAGATCGGTCATTTCAGTTATCAGTTACAGCGTTTCCCGTTGTTATGAGGTACAAAATTTTAGGTTTGAGGGAACACTTAACTGGGAACAGGGAACAGAAAAGAATAAAAACAACTGTACCTCATAACTTCGGAAACTGCTGTATCAGTTATCAGTCAAAATTAAAAAATCAGGCGTTGGTGAATTTAGCTATGATTTTCGTGCTTAGGGGGTAGGGAATAGGTAGGGACGTTGTATCCCACATTCCGCACCACAAAATGTAGCAACCGAAGAAGGAGTCAGGAGACAACCCACCCCCGCCCCTCCCAGGAGGGGAACTCAGGAGACAGAATTTTAGAAGAAAATTATAGCTGCCGTGATTGAGTCATCATGTATAGCAAGTATTTATGCGTAAATTTTTTACTAGGAATTTGATGAACGAAAAAAGTATTGAGATGATTTGCATAGTATAAATACCTACCAAGCTACAGATTCATATACTACTTTTAATGATACGCTCTTGAAGTGCGGAATGTGGGTTGTATGCAACGTCCGTACAGATTAGTTCGTTCCTTCCTTTTGAACAAAAATGCTGACCAAGAAAGGGAACGCGCACCAAGTAGGTTTAAATTTGCTTCCATCTCCCCACATTCCCCTCCTGGGAGGGGGAGGGGCGAGGGGTGGGTTTCCATACCTCCCCACCCTTCCCACACTCTCCCTCTGTTTTTAAATAGATCCCAAATGCTTTCTATCAACCGGAAGGTGAGCGGAGAAGTTTAAATCTCCTGCTAAAAATTTACTCCTGACTCCTAACTTCCCCTCCCCTCCTGGGAGGGGTTAGGGGTGGGTTGGTCGGGGGAGGGGCGAGGGGTGGGTTGACTCCTGACTCCTATTTTCCGTTTAACTTCAGTATCTGTGCTGTCATTTCTAAACTTTCCTCATATAAAACATCCCTTCCCCAACGTTGTAACTGTTGCGCCATCAACGCTTCCGCCTTCTGATCGGTTAATGCTGTTACCTGTTCCGTCAGACAAGACTGCGCCTTACCGCCAGATTCTAAACGCATACAACCAGTAGTTTCAGAACACAATATTGTACAACAATTAATATCAGCATCAGAATTAGTCGAACCCAAACGCACACCGACTAAGTCTCCAGGAATTTCACCAAAATCAGCAGTAGGAATAGCTGCTAATTCGGCAACAATTTCTTGATTATTTTGCCCATGAAATTTTATATGAGTAAGATCATAGTCACCACCCACTTCTGCATAAGAAACTGGTTTCCAATCAAGACGACTAGCAAACCAACCTAAAAACATTAGTGCTTGAGCAGCATTTCCTTTTTCATAGTCAAGTGTAATAGTATCAACTTCCCATAAAGCTGCCCTTCGTTGGGGAGCGTCAAAAGTCGCAGCAGTTAATTCTTGCCAAGCTGAAAGACGATGCCAGTTGAGGTCGGCAATATAGGTTTCGTTATCAATCAATTCCTGCATCTTTAAAAATTCTGATTCTGGATCGGAAAAGTAGCAGGAGTCCATAATTATACAATTACTGGTCTCACACAAACTCCGAAATAATTCCTGCTCTGTGTTGGGAGTTGCTTTCCACCATACAAATTTAGGTAGATCGGGAATCATTAATGATGTTACCGTTTCACCTACCCTTTCCATTGCTGATTTTGTTCCCCGTAGGGTGACATATTCACTACAAACTAGGTTTGAGGTACTTTGTTTCTGAATTGGACAGTAGGCAGATACTTGAGCTGTTACCCCTGTATCTTCTTCTCCAATATTTGGGCACAGAGTAACGATACGACAGGGGTTTTGAGTTGCGATCGCGTCTGCTAAACTAAATCCTCTGACATTAATGTTTGTGACTTGTTGTCGGTCTCCTGGTTGTTTGGCAAATTCCTCGCGCAATTTAGCTAGGGTTTTGGGGTCTACTCTACCCGTGATTGGCAGTTGATATGTCTTTTGTGCATTTCTAATTCCATCCCTAGTTTGTGGCCCATGAATACCATCAATAGGGCCTTCGTAGAATCCTAATCCCCCTAGCAATTGTTGAAATTCTTCTGGTTCGTAAATTACCATGCTAAAAGTAGCAGCTCTGGTAGCAATGGGTGCTGCTTTTCCTCCATTTTGACTAAGCCAAATTTTACTTAATTCTTCTTCTATTTCTCCTAGAGAAATATCTTTTGGTTGTTGTAAGGCGACAATTGGTGTAGTCATTTTTTTGTTTGTCCTTAAGTGTTAATTTTTGTTTATGAGATATTGAATAATTTAATCGGGCTAACTACTGAAGTCAAATAATTGGACAGTATTATACACAATTATACATTCTTTGTGGTACACTATAATCATAGAATATTTACCTAATTTCTGTGATTATAATAGTAGGCGATCGCTATTGCTAAACCACCATCTTTATCTCCAGATTCTGGCTTTGTTTCTTCAATTTATACAGACAGGTTGCAGTCTTTCCTAATAAGATTAGCAAGTTCCTTCAAACTTTCAGAATCATCATTAGTAGCATTTCCTTCTAACTTAATATAAGCTTTCATATAATAATTACTCAGTTTAAGCAGATTTTAAATTTACACAATACAATAGTAGTAAAATTATACTAGCACAATTATATTACTGTAAAGACTAAAGCCATAAACATCGGTTTTGCCGATTTATATAATCCTTTTGTCTCCCTGTTGCCTGTTAGCTAATTAGACATTTCCAATCATAAAAAATTAAATTAATTATCGTACATAAACTATCAATTATTTTGTAAGCATTCAGCAGTAAGCTATTAGCTATCGGAGGAGTTCATTAATTGATAATTGATAATGGATAATTGATAATTACCTCGGGTTTTAACCGCTACGGAATTGAATATAAGGAAATATTATTTCTTCTCTTGGTCGATGGTCGGACAGCGAGGAGACCCGCTCTTATCAGAGCCGCTCCGCTGTTAGCGCAGCTTTGCGATAGCAAACGCCATCCCACCCAACGGGGAAGCTGCGAAGAGAGAACTCCGTTCCGCTGTCGCGTTTCGCGTCAGCGTTGCGAAGCAAACGACCGCTGTCTTGGTCTCATGGATATGGCGAGGGGACCTCGCCATCCCACCCTACGGGAAGCTGCGCTACGACCGCTTTTTTTCCCTTAAAAAGGGAGGCTTCAAGGCGCGAATTATTTAATTATTAATTATTAATTATTAATTATTCGGTAAAAGTAATTGAGAAATGCAATTGAGAAATTTGGATAGAATTAAAACTTACTGTAAAATTATGCTTTTTTAAGCTTATAAGAAATTATTCATTATTTGCTGTTAACGCAGTTCCTCCGCAGGAGGCTAGCTGACTGCTAAGAGCTGTTTGCGCAGCATTCCGCAGAAAATACTTACATTATTTCCCCTACTCCCTACTCCCTAATCCTTCTTTTCTTAGGAAAAATTCTCTCAGAGATTACTTTTAATTTTTGACTTGTACATAACGCTATTTTCTGTCTTTCCTAGAAATTAAACCTACTAAATTATCAATATAACGGCTAGCTTCCATTGGCATTACTTCCATACCATGGAGTACTTTTTGATTAAGAATAAAGTATACTAAAGAACCAACAAAAACTATAGCAGTTGCTTCTGGATCGTCAAGGTTTAATTCTTGATGTTCTTGCAAATATTTTGTCAAAATTTCTACTGCTGGTTTTGCTATTTGAGTTAAAAATAACTTGGATAAATCTGGATATTTTCCTGACTCAGCAATAATTAATCTAACAAATTCTAAATATTCAGTATCGTTGATGTTTTCTGTGAGTAATCTATCAGCTAAATTGCGCAATACTTGTTCTGGTTCTCCTTCAAGTGGTTGTGACCAGACAAAATTAAATTTTTTGGTAGCTACTCGCTTGACTAAAGCTTTGAATAATCCTTCTTTATCTGTGAAATGACTATATAGGGTTTGTTTCGATACCCCTGATGCTTTGGCTACTTTGTCCATACTGGTACAAGCATAACCATTCTTCAGAAATTCTGGTATTGCTCCTCTTAATATTTGTTCTGCTTTGTTGACAGCACCCTGGCCGTGTTTTTTCAGCCTCTTAATTTTGGTCATTAGCTTTTTTTTCCTTGATATTTTTTTCTTTCTGAGTTGACATTATTAAACTTGTAGTTATATATTATAAATATAATCAAACTATACGGTCTAGTCTAAGTATAGAATTAGTAATATGAGTATAATTTGTATCTCTGTATTGGCAGGCACAATCGTCTTATCTGACACAATTATTAACGGTAAACTACAAGTCTCAAAGCGGTTATTCAATTGGATAGAAAAAGTTGGCGATCGCTCTCAAAGTAAGGGCAATATTTCTGAAATTTCAGAATAATGTTGCTAGTAGTATTTGAGTATCAAAATTTTCACTACTGATGGCTAATATTAGTAAAGGAAGATTAATTAGCCATTAGTATTTTTATATAGTTAAGGACTTACCAATAACCACCAAATATAGTAGGGGTTAACGGCGGTTAACCCCTACAAATGCTATATAATCTCGTATGGGTGCGTAATATCATGTTCGGACGGGTCAGTTATAAATAAAATTTAATGACTGACAGTATCGACAGTACCAAAGAAATACTGAAATTATCAATACTATTCTCCAATATTTCCTCTTTTTCTCCTTTCTTCCCCTCCCCTCCTGGAAGGGGTTAGGGGTGGGTTGACTTCTGAGGACTCACAACATTTATTTATAAGTATTCAACCGAACATGATATAAGTCCTGATAATTCAATTCTACAGATTTCCTGCCTTTTGTGAAAAATACACCATTTAATAATTATTTTGACAACTCTATTCTGTACTTTCCTTGTTGTTTAAATTTTTAGTTATTTGCTCTAAAGGAGGCGTAAAAACCTCTATTTTATGTTCATTAATAGTTTCATTAAAAATAAGCTCTGAACATTGGGAACGTAAAGATTTCCATAACATTGTTTCTTCGTAATGTTCAAATTCTGCCGGAATATAATCTAAAAGAGTTTTAGAACAAACAACAATTAATCTTTCTTTAACTCTGGAAAAGGCTACATTTGAGCGATTAAGATTCAGTATAAATTCGACATTTTTACTAATAGCAGACGGGTCGCTTGCTGTAGCAGAAACAATTATATTTGGACGTTCGCCACCTTGAAATTTTTCTACAGTATCTATCACATCAATAGCATTTTCATAATAATCTGCTAACTCTGTTTTAAGTAGAGTTCTTTGGGCACGATGTGGGGTAACAATTCCGATACTTCCATCAGGAATTTCTCCACCTGCATCAATAATTTGTTTAATTATTTCTACTTCTACTTGGTTACTACGTCTTGACTTACGCTCAGAATGAAGAACAAGATAAAGACCTCTATTTCCTCGCAAAAGTTTTTCCCAAGTTCCATATATTTCCTTTTCTTCTATATTTTTATCTTTTTCTTTACCTCGTAATTGAATATTATCTAACTTACTATAAAGACGTGCAATAAGTTCGCGAATAACTGGCGGTAAACGGAAGGTAAAATTTAAAGCTGAACATAATATTGCTGTCTCAGGAATTTGAGTATCTGAGTTTTCTTTTAAGTTTTGAATTGCCTGATATGCACTAACGTAAGGTTGGTAAGATACTACAGGAGGACGGTCTTCATTTTCCCAATCATGGGTAATAATGGGAGTAAGTTGTCGATGGTCTCCAGCTAACATTATTTCACCATCATTTTTGACTAATGTTGCTAATGCCAGAAAGTGAGGAAATACCATCATACTTGCTTCATCAACAATAAGAGTTTTTGTTTGAAAACCTTGGGGATAATCTTTTAAAAAATTCTTTCTTTGGTTCAATTCATTAACCATCTTTAAAATTGCATTGGTTGTTCCTCCAATTACTAAAACTTTCTTTTTACGCATTTGATTAACATCACTAACACAAGGTTTAGAAGAAAAAGAATTAATATTTGTATTTTGAAAATCCTCGTTGTTTTTAGGATCGACTCTGCTAAGTTGAATTGATGAAAAGTTTAAGTTTAGATTAGTAGCGTGTTGATTCAAAATAGGTAAAAGGCGATCTAGACGTAATAGTAATTCATCTACAGCTTTATGAGTATGGGCAGTAATAAGAACAATATCTCCTGGAGAACTTCGTGCCAAAATTCTTAAAAAAGTAGCGATCGCTGTTATTTCTGTTTTACCTGTACCTGGTGGGCCTTGTAAAAGTTGAATCTTAGTTTCTAATCCATTTATTATTGCTTCTATTTGCTTATCATCGAGGTTTTTATTATTTGGTAATGGTAATGAATTAAGAAAATTTTGATATTTTTCTAAATCATTTTTTGAAGGAGAAATTTGCGGTGGAATTTGAGGATTTTCTGGAGCTAACCATCGACAAACATGATTTCCTTGAGTATTCTGTAATTTTTCATCGACTTTTCCAGCTATAAAATCTGAGGGACTTTCATCAAGAGTAGCATTTGGAAAAATTTGTTCTTGATTTCTATTACTATAAGAATTACTAAATAACCTATACCGATCGGACTTGCTAAAAATAGGAGATAGTTCTATCTGTTTAGTATCCCAATTTATTTCATTTACTATACAGGTACTTCCACCACGCAAAAGTTGATTAATTGTCTGACCTTTATATGGATTTTCAGCACAAGGACTAAGCCTAACAAAAGAACTTTCATCAATTGTACAATTAGCTTGTAAAAGTTCGGGAGTAATACTATATCCATCAAGATTAATTTCTGCTGTTAACTTGTTATTATATAACTCTATATTTTTAACAGGTATTGTTCGTCCTAAAGAAATACGATAGATAGGTGGAACTAAATTATTTGCAATCCAATCTGTTAATTTAACGTGCTGGTCTAAACGGAGAAAATCTATTCCTGCTTGAGCAGCATTATCTACACCTAAATTAAAATCTGGTAAATTAGCAATAGTCAAAGATTCTTTTATTATCTCGGAATTTTTAAATATAATTCCTTCTTCAACCCACCTAATAGCATGAGTACGAGCGCGAAAATATTCTTTTAAATAATTTGGTATTTGTGCTTGATTATAATTTTTAATAGATTTTTTTAATTTGCCTTGAAGGTTTGAGTCATTAGGGTTAGGAAGTTTTCTCCAATAGGCACGCCAATATGCTGCACTAAAAGAATTAAAATATCTTAGTCTCACTTCAAACTGATGTTTACGAATATTGTCAGTATTTGATTTTGAAGTAGCCCATTGATTATTACTCTCTATCTCTAAATTAGTTTTAAAGTCAAATATATCTTGAGAAAAAACTCTATCTAAATTAACATTTTTCCCGTTAATCTTTCGTTGCCAATGATAACGTCTGCCAAACCATTTAAGAGAAGTTACAACTGTTAAATCTCTACCAGTCCATCCCAAAGCATAACGACGATCTACTTCATCATAAAGACAAGAATAAATTAGTTGTTCTAAACTTTCTCGGCAACCAAGTAACTCCCGTAGATGACTCAGAAGTTGAGAACTAACGCGAGAACAACCTTCAACTAATTGGGTCATTTCTTGACGTGACCAAACATAAAAATGAATGGGAGCTTCTTCTGTTTCTGCAACTTCGGCAATAGTATCAACTAATTCTAATAAAAATCCTTGTATTAGCTCTTTTTCGGAACCATTGTCTTCTTTATATTCTCCCATCCATGCCGATGTTTTGAACTTAATTACATCTTTCCCTTCAAGTTCTTTTGATGAGTAAACAGTTTTATTGTTGTCATCTTTTCCTGTTTCTATATACTCCTTAATTTTCGGGTCGGGTTGCCATTTACCATTTTCATTTTTCTCAAATTTTGGGTCTAATTTTCCCTGACTTTTAGTCACATGAGCTGCCAGAGCACCTATTCTATTTTCGACATAATCATATTCAACGGTAAGATATACCCGAATCAGATGTTCTCCATTAATAATATGTTCGGGAAGTTGACTTTCACCTGAATATTTTGGCAGTGCTTCTACTTCATAAGTATCTGGATTAGAATTTCCATTAGGAAGAGTCCGTTTACGAGTTTTTGCTTTTAATTTAAGTAACTCTAAATTCTCTGTAAAACTTGTATCTTTTTGAATTTCAACCGCTTGAGTTCCTTCTAAATCAAGTTCAGATAAATCATCAAGATTTTTGACACCTACCTTATGTAATATCCTGACAATTGATGAATCTATTCCTAATAATTCTAAACGTTTTTCTCTAGCACTTTCAGCTAAACAATGAACGCTTAATGTACAATCACTACATTTTTGGTCTAGCTGATAATCTAAATCAGATAAGTCCATTTCAACTATCCGCTTTAACACGCCATCAGATGCTAAAAGACGATTAATATCAGTTTCTATCGTATCTAGATTTAAAGCCGGAGATTTTATAATGTCCTGACTTTTATTAGTATTTTCATCAATCCGAACTACAACACATTCTATATTTTCTGGTTTGAGTTTTATTCCACAGATATTGATTGAATTTTCTTCTATTAACTGATGTACTAATATCTGATATAAACCAACCTGTACTTGATGATAAGTCCGGTCTTTTCGAGATGCTTTACCTTCAACTAATCGTAATTTTGGTTCATCATTTTCCCAGAGCAAAACTACAAAGTCAATTTGTCCATAAATATTAAACTCTCCCAGAGTTCCTTCTATAGAAATTTCTCGTCCATAAGCTTTTTGTTTTTCTGGGAAATTTTTCAGCTTTTCAACAAAGTCATTCCATTCAGTTGGTTGATTTTCTTGATCGGAATTCTGACTCATTTTAGTTAAGTCAAGAAAGCCATCTTTTTCCAGCGAAATTTCCCATTCATTTTCTCTTCTTCGACCTTCCTCTTCCAAAACTGGGTCTAAAGAAGTAGCAAAAATTAAGTTAGAAAAAGGAATATCTTTTTTAGCAAGTTCATAGTCGTTATATTTTAACTTAAATCGGCGATCGCATGATTGATAACGAATATATTCAGCAATATCGGTAGCTCGAACTGATAGTTTTGTTGTTGACATAATAATCATTTATTCGTTAATCAAGTATTTTAATTTTCAGCCTAATGCAATACGGCTATGATAATAAATTATAACTCAATTCATACTAATTCGTTATCATAGTTATATAACTATCAACCTATATTTAATTTCCTACCTGATAAACCACAGACTTTTCACTACATATTTTCACAAAACCTCGACTCTGTATTAGCTGTTCAAATAATTCCGTAGACAAACTATTTTCCACAGACCAAACACCCGGTTTATTCAGTTTTCCAGACAAAATCAATTCGGCAATACCACCAGCACCAATACCTGTAACAGTTGCAGTATCTTTATGTATAATTGACGAGCAAAAATCAGCTTTTTTCCCTGACTTTTTACCAATAACTTTCGCTTGAATTGCCACACCAGTACCGCTATATTTATCTGTAACTTGAGTCATTTTATAACTCACTTGAGATAAAAATTCTACTACCCCTGAATTCTTTAACCAACTAACAGGAAATAAATGAGCAGTCATCCAAGTCAGATGATTATAAAAATCGGGAAAAGAACCAAACTTTGTAGTTACAGTTTTCACAGGAAAAGAAGTAGCTAAAGTCAAAGACTCTGGCATATCAAACCAGTAAACTCCAATTTTTCCGTAGGGTTTTGGAAAATCAATAACTTGGCGATCGCTATAAGGTTTAACAAATTCCCACTTGTTATTTTTCCACACCTCAAAATGATTTTGTAAACCTAAAAAAGTAGTCCGCATAACTGTTACTCCCGCTCCACCAGAACCACCTACTACATAACTTAAATGAATTTCTTCTGGTTCATCAAATTGTTCTACAGATTGACGGACTAAACTATTAGAAATTCCTGGAAAAATACCTGTATTAATCATTGCAGTAACTCCAGCTTGCTTGGCAGCTTCAGAATATTCTAAAGCTTTAGAAGTAAAACCTCTATGGTCGCTAATATCAACATAATTAATACCCGTTTCGATACAATTTTTCAGAACATTAGTATCGCGATGATGAAATGGACCTGCACAATGAATGACTAAATTCCCAGAATATTTGCTGTAAGTATGAATAATATTTTTGACTCTTTCTTTGTCTGCTAAATCTAAAGTTAAATATTTAACTCCAGGAATAGGAATTTCTTTAATATTTGCCTCTGGTTTACGTCCGGTAATAGTAATTTCTGAGTCAGTATAAGTTGCTAAGTCTCTGGCAACACTACTACCAATTCTGCCATATCCACCTATAATTAAAACTTGGTTGGTCATCTTTAGTTAATTGATGTTTAATTTAATCAAAAGTATCCAAATTTTTTAGGAATCTCATATCATGTCCGGATAAGAGCGTGACAAAAAAACTTTCTCCTCTTTATATCTTAAAACTCCCTCTTCTTCCCTCCTAAATTCAGACTTATGACTCCTCCCTGATTATTTATAACGATTCAACCGGACATTGCCAAATAATTAAGGTTTAAAACCTCTCCTTTAAAGAAGAAACAAGAAAAAAATTTTCCTTTGAGTCAATCCTCTCCTTGAAAAGAAGAGGTAATAATTAATTATTAATAATTAATTGTTGAAATAGCTGATTAACTGGATTAATTTTTCAATAGTAACTCTGTGAAATTACCTCCTTCATTTTCTGGTTGAAGATACAACGTGCAAATTCGCTCGACATCCTCTGGAGAAACTTGATTATTCTCACACCAAAGCTCAAGACAAATATTACTTAGAGTTTCTATTTCATCATAATTAACATTAGCTGTTGGGGTATTTTCCTCACAAGCAATTTTATTTAATACTGTGACAATTTCAGGCTCAGTCAAATTATTAGTATTAGGGTTGTAAAAAATACCATGATATTTGTTTTGATGAAACAGTAGCATATAAAGTAAAGGAACTTTATCTGAAGATAATTTACTACTAATTAAATCATCTGCCAAAGTCTCAGTATAATCTCGATTAAGTTGCAGTTTAGCAGTATGTTCATAATAAGGAGAAATTTCTAAATTTGCCAGAGCATTCAAATCCATTTCTCCAGATTGAATTGTGACTTGAGATGCCATTTCTGAAGCGTTTATTTTTTCGATTTGCTCTGTGGTTAAAACAGGCAAATCAATTACTTTTTTTGATTCGTAATGGCGAGACATTAAATTTTCCCATCGCTTTTGAATTTGTACTAAATCATAATTAATTGTTGTTGGTTTATTTTGATTGGTAAGCGTTGGTACAAAAGTGTAAATTTCGACAGTACGAGGTAAGTGCCAGAAACGTAAAATTCTCCCTGCTCTTTGTACTGGTCCAATGGGAGTCCAATCAATATCATAATTAATTACAACTGAGGCATCTTGCATATTTACACCCACACCATGAGCATCAGTAGAAATAAAAACGTCATAATTTTCTGAAGATTTATCATCTTTTTTATTAGCACGAGGAGCAAATTGTTTAATCATTTTTTCAATTTCTCGACTATCCTTCATCTTGAATTTTTCTTCGCTTTCACTTTCTTCAATAGTAGCTGCAATCTTTAAAGAAGGAAGTATTAATTTCAGCTTCTGACATAGATAAATAACAGTTGCTCTTCTTTCCGAAAAAATAATTACTTTTTGCTGATTTTCTAAAGCCTTTTCAAGAATATTTGACAAAGCCATGATTTTTATATCATTACTGTAATTAAAATTTTTAAGCTTAGTAATGATTGGTCTTAAAATTTCTTCTCTATCTTCACGAGAAAAACTAAATTTTAGCTTGCCAAGTTTATAACTATTGTCCCCTCCTGGAGTATCAGCAATACTTTCTAGGGTTCCTTGAAGTGCTAAAGGAGAACTTGCCCAAGAAACTTTTACTAATTTGTTAAATACATCTTTAAACATAGGATTTCTAGAATTAACTTTGAAATATCCTTGGGTTATCGCTTCAGTTAATTCTGCTTCAAAAATTAGTGGAAAATTGATAGTGTGAAGAACTACATGAGGAATATAACGTTTTTCATCGCCGAAGTTTATATAAGTTCCTTGTTCATCCTTTTGACCATAATATTTAGCAACGTGAGGAGTTGTTAATTGACTTACTACTGAAAGTTCTATAAATTCATCTGTGTGTTCAACAGACCAAACTTTTACTCTTTTAGTTTCTTCAGAAAACAAATCTCTCTGATTTGGTAAAACATTCAAAAAATAGTCAAATTCATGGGGATTATTAGCTGTCTGAGGTAGAAGATAGAGTTGGTTATTAATATTGTTAATATCTTTAGCATAAGGAGAACCTGTCAGAAGTAAAACTTTAACATTATCTTTTTCTACTAACTTTCTAAGTCTAGTAAAAGCCTTTCGTTCTGGAGGATTTTTGATCATATTAAACAAGTTTTGTTTATGACGGTTTCTAAATTCGTGACTCTCATCAATAATTAGTAACCAACGTTGCTGTTCAACTTCTTCTAAAATTTCTTCAAATACCCCTAGTCTATGAGCATCGTCAGAACTTTTCTTATCAAATATTTTTTGCACAAAAAATTCACAATAAATTCCTGCTTCTCGCATTTCTTTTTGCCAACTACTAGAAACTGCCTTCGGTCCTATAATCATTACATTATCAATCAAATCTTCTTCTTTTAAATGTATAGCTACATGAACAGCAACAACAGTTTTTCCTAATCCAGTTGATGCAACTATCATTGAACCATTAAAGTCTCGCATTTGCCGTAATGTTTGGTCAATCATACCAATTTGATAAGAAACTGGTTTTTTTGTGTAACGAGTTTTAGGAGGTTGTATATTTTCAAAAGCCAACATAGTTTTGAGATAAATATCCCAAGGTGTATCAAATTCTAACCATTTCAATAAAATATCTAGAAGTTCTTGAGTTAAATCTTGAGCATTAATAAAGTAATTGTCAAATTCTTTAACTAAAGCAGCAACTTCAATTTTATTCTTAATAATATTCCCACCTTCAACCTGTTCCAAAAGACCTTTTCCTGTTAGATTTGAAGAAGTTTGAATTGCTGCTTCTCCATCGGAAATATAAAGTTTGTTGTGATGGTCTGCTGCTCTAGCGTCAACTATTTCAAATTGGTTGGATTGTATTTTTTCTACAAGGTCAATAACTGCTTGTCTTCTATCTTTATCTAATCCTGTCCGTAAATCTCGCATAATTTCCTGAACTAAAGCCATTCTTGCTCTTTGTTCTCCTGGATCGTCTAAACCAACTAAAAGATAGGTTTGTTTACCTTTAGTAAAACGACGGATTAAATTCCATCCTTTGATAGTAAAAAAACCTGTAGCAATCCGAATTTTATTTTTAGCTTTTTCTAGCCATTCACTAATGTTTTGAAATGATTGACCAGATGCAAACCAACTTAAACGTTTTCTGCTCATTTTTAAACCTTTGGTTTTGGCATTTTCATATTTTTTTATAGTAGTAAGTTTTTGGCTGATAACAATAAATATTGTTTTTTTTACTCACCCTACAAACTACAATATTATGATAATTTTTAACAGTCAGATTCTTAAACAAAGTATAAAGATAACTTACGTGATCAAAAATGGTATTAAAACCATTCATTCTGACTCCTGAATCCTAATAAATACCATAGAGATTTGTAGCAAACATTTATCAAATTGGTATAACACACCCTACACAAATCCATTCTAATTATCAAAAACAAATGTTGTAAGATTTTGGTAATTTTGAATATAATCAAAATTGACTTAAATTTAATCAATATAATTTTGACAGTTAATTAGGGCTTGCTGATTAATTCTCAAAGTATTGACTGATATTGGTTTTAGCATTTTTTAGTTGAAAAAAGTCTAGCCTTTTAGGTCGTAATGGTTCAAAAAATTAGTATTTTAGGCGCATAGTTGCGCAGAAAAATCAAGGGACTATTCTTCCTCTTACCTCCTCTATAATTCCCATTTCTCCTGAGGACTGACTCCTGAGGACTGACTCCTACCCTCACCCATAATACTTTTTCAGCAAACCCTAATTATGTTTCGCCTATTTGGTACAGGAATTGGTATTTTTGTTGTTGGTATCTCTGCATATTGGGGAGCATTAGATTTTATGCAGTTAACTAAAACTAATCAACAACTTGCACAATATGCTTTTGAATTATCAGATAGAGAATTTCAGTATTTATTAAGTAGAGAAAAAACTCACCGGATTAATGTTGGTTTTGAAGGGACTTGGATATTGATGGGGATAGGAATTATTTTGCTGAGTAATCAAAATCCAAGATAATTCAAGAATTTATAATTTAGAATTATTAATAATTAAATAATTCGCGCCTTGAAGCCTCTCCTTTTAAGTTAAGGGAAAAAAAAGAAATAATATCTCCTTATATTCAATTCAGTAACGGTTAAAACCCGAGGTAATTATCAATTATCCATTATCAATTATCAATTAATTAACTCTCCTTTAAAATGAAGAGGATTGACTCAAAGGAAATTTTTTCTTTTTATCCCCTTTAAAGGAAAGGCTTTAAAGCTTAATTATTCGGTAAATTTAAAAGTAGCAATTGTCCTTGATTGAATCAATCTGAGAAAAAGCAAACTTGAGCGCTGATAGCTAACCGCTGTTTGCGCAGCAGTCCGTAGGAAATGCTTAGAGCAACTTTATTTTTTTACCTGAATTACCTGAAGACTACCACCAGCATATAAAACAGGTAATGGTGAATCAGTCTCAACTAAATTAAACCCTACTTCTTTCAATAATCCCAATATATCTGTATTAATAAAATTCCAAGAAGTTTCAGTTTCAAATAACCATAAAAATATGGCAAACCCCGGCCAAAAAAGAATATTTGCCGGACGATGAAAATCAACAAAAGTAAAAATTCCACCTGGTCTAAGAATACGGTAAACTTCTTGGATAATTTGCCGTAATTGTTCAGAATTCATCTCATGTAAAGCAGCGCTCGTATGTACTAAATCAAATTGATTACTTGAGAATGGCATATCCTCAGCAAATGCCTCTACATATTTAGCCAATGGTACATTTTTTTTAGCTCTATTTATTGACAGTGGAGAAGCATCTAATCCTGTAACATTTTGGGAGTGTTGAACTAGAAAATTAGTTGCTTGACCACTACCACAACAAAGGTCAAGTATTTGAGTATTTTGCTCAATAGTTAAACCTTGTAAAGCTAGCTGACGAAAGTTATTTTCTCCCCCAACACTAACAGCTGCTAAACGGGAAATACCGTCATATAACCATTGATATTTGTAGCTCCAGTCTCTTAAAATTGTTGCCATGAGATTAATAAGTCAAAAGTTAACAAGTCAAAAGTTAACAAGTCAAAAGTCAAAAGTTAAAAGTCAAAAGTGTATAAATTTTATTTATAGTCGATCGCTCAAGTAGAATAAATTCGGGCTAGTAGTTGACTCTTTATTCCTTGGAAAATATACTTAAGAAAATATTAATATGTTAAATTTAGTAACAAATATTAAAATTGGAGCCTGATTAATACTATGAGTCGTGTTGGAGTTTTATTACTTAATTTAGGCGGGCCAGAACAACTAGAAGATGTCCGTCCCTTTCTCTTTAATTTATTTTCTGACCCAGAAATTATTCGTTTGCCCTTTCCTTGGTTACAGAAACCTTTGGCATGGTTCATTTCCACTATGCGTTTTCAAAAGTCTCAGGACAATTATAAAGAAATTGGCGGTGGTTCTCCATTAAGATCGATTACTGAACAGCAAGCTCTGGCGATCGAAAAACAGTTAGAAGAAAAAGGACTAGCAGCGCAAACTTATATAGGAATGCGTTACTGGCATCCTTTTACAGAAGAAGCTCTGGCTAGAATTAAGCGCGACCAAATAGAAAAGTTAGTAATTCTGCCACTTTACCCTCAATATTCTATCAGCACTAGCGGTTCTAGTTTTCGGCTACTCGATCAACTCTGGCAAAAAGACCCAGAATTACAAAAAACTGAATATACCGTTATTCCCTCTTGGTATCAACGACCAGGATATATTCAGGCCATGGCAGAATTAATTGCTCAAGAATTAGATAACTGTCCAAACTCAGAACAAGTACATATCTTTTTCAGTGCCCATGGTGTACCAGTTAGCTACGTTGAAGAAGCAGGAGACCCTTATCAGGCAGAAATTGAAGACTGTGTAGATAAGATTATGAAAGCTTTGAATCGTTCTAACTCTCATACCTTAGCTTATCAGAGTCGGGTGGGCCCGGTGGAATGGTTGAAACCTTACACCGAAGAAGCTATTCAACAATTGGCGACTGGAGGGGTTAAAGATTTATTAGTAGTTCCCATTAGCTTTGTTTCCGAACATATTGAGACTCTGCAAGAAATTGATATGGAATATCGTGAGGTGGCAGAAGAAGCTGGAATTAGTAATTTTTACCGAGTGCCTGCTCTAAATACCCATCCAGTATTTATCAATGATTTAGCAGATTTAGTTGTTGAAGCTCTGGATGCTCCGACTCGTCATTTTTCTGATGCTATCCAGATGAAAAAAATTATCAAAATGTATCCCCAAGAAAAATGGCAGTGGGGTTTGACTACCACCGCAGAAGTATGGAATGGACGGTTAGCAATGCTTGGGTTTATGGCTTTGTTGTTGGAATTAATTACTGGTCATGGCCCCTTACACTTGGCTGGCTTACTTTAGAATAGGGACATTTGGCATCTAGCGATGCCCTTTCTAAAATTAATAAATCGGGATTACTTAATATAGCTTTAAAATATACCTTTACAGAAGAACACCATTCCTTTATTTTTAAAGTCCTTTATACCACCGATACCAATCTTGATAGCTACGAATTGCTAGCCACAATAATAGTAAGGCAATTAATCCTCCTTGTTGCGGTGCGTCAAAGGCAAAAATTACCAGACAAATACACAGAACATCTTGGACTAACAGCATCCAGACTGGCAAACCACGCCATCGATAAAACCATCCTACCTGAACAAGTTGCAGCACTAAGGCAAGTAAACTACCAACTACTCCCATTACGATCGTTATCCAGTCTTCTAAATGAGTAGCTTTAGCGATCGCCATACTCATAATTGCTCCTACTATTGGACTGAATAAAAGTTGAATTAAATTCAGAATACGTTGGCCTAAAAGCCGTTTTGAGGCAAATATTTCAAATAAAGACCAACTAACTAAAACTCCTACTACTATTTGCGGGGAAATATTGGACAGCAGAGGTACTTTCGACCATAAATCATTTTGCCATAAACCGATTAATAGTAACGGTAAGGCTATTCTGATACCTGCTGCTGCTGATGCAGACAAAGCTGCTAGGACTTCTACCATAAACGACAAAACAGGGCATTACTACTATTATTATCTATTTTAGGGTTTAGTTGCTGATGTCCGGGAGGAATATCTAGACTCAGGTATTTGAATCTCTGTAAAGTAATGTTTGACGATAATTTTTCTGATATTTTTGACTGATAATTTTATAGACATCTGTGCAGGATTTGTGAAAAAAAACTGAAGTAACAGAAATTGATGAATTGATGAACTGATGACTTATGTGGGAAAAAAAATAAAAAGTGGCGATCGACAGTGGTCAACCATTTTTAACTAGGAATTATAGGATGGGTGGTGGTGAGACCGTTTAGGAAAAACTTTTAAGCAATTATGGTCTTGTATTCCAGGCGGGAAATGCTTTTTTTTCTGTTACTGAATACCAGCAATTAGTTAGATTGATTCTATCAGCCTATGTAGCCAAAATTAATATAAATTTTCGTCTAAGAATGTCGAAAACTTAATAAAATCAAATCAAATTTAATTTGTATTTTTTAGTTTTGAGCTACCAAAAAGTAGGAGTTTTGAATGAACAGTACAACAATTTTAAATCAAAGTTTTATTAAAGTCAGAGGCAAACGTTTCCACTATCTCTGGTTGCGTGACAATTGCTTGAATCCTAAATCTCGTAATCCAGATACTTTTCAGAGAATTTATGATTATACTGAGAATCCACAACCAAAGCCATTATATGTGGAATTAAATGAAGAAGAATTGATTATTGATTGGGATGAAAAGCCTTCTCATCGCAGTATATATCCTATTTCCTGGCTGATGAAATATGCTTATGACCCAGATCCAAAGCAAATCTGCAACAAACCAAAACTTGTATTATGGGATCGATTTTGGTTCGATAAGCATCCTATAGAGAGACACGACATTCATTCATGTCCACAATTAGTGTGGATGGACGAACTTTGTGCCTTGGGATTTACATTGCTAAGTAATATGAGTATTGAGGAAATGGAGTCTTTTCTCACAAAATCTATTGGACCAATCAATGCTACATTTGAGATAGTGAGTGATGTTAAACCTACTCCAGATACTAAAGATTTGGGCGATTTAATGACAGGTCCAGAGGTATTACCTCACAATGCTCATAACTATAAATTGAGCAAGTTCTTGATGCTGTTTTTCTATTGCGTTGAACATAACGCTAAAGGTGGCGAATCAATATTGGTTGATAGTTTTCGGGTTTGTGAAGATTTTCGTCAAAAGTATCCTGAATACTTCAAAATTTTGAGCGAAACTCCGATTGTTTTTCATAAATTTGACCCCCAGAATAATTATTACTTTTCTGACAGTGCTCCGATTATTCAATTAGATACACAAGGTAATATATATCGCATCTGCTTTAACCAAAAAAACTGTGAACGAACTATCCCATTTGAGAAGACAGAAAGTTTTTATCAAGCTTACTCAATCTTCTATAACTATATGAAAAATCCAGCATATCAGTACCGCTTCCGTCTCAATGATGGAGACTGTTTGCTAATACATAATGTGAGGGTAATGCATGGACGGACAGCATTCAATCCTAGACCGGGAATTAGACATCTTAAAGCAGGATTTGTAGATTGGGACTATTTTATAGCGCGGCGTAACTTCTATCAAAGCAAGCATTTGTACTTAAGTGAATAGGCGATCATATAGACTTTCTTTGCCGTCTTTTTTACTTCTTCTTTCTTCCCCTCCTGGGAGGGGCGAGGGGTGGGTTGACTCCTGACTCCTGACTCCTAAGTAATGCGCGATTAATATCATACACGTTCTTCAGCAACGCTGTTATTCTTTATTTTTCTTAATCATTACAGTGAATCAAGAGCATTGACTTAATCAGAGAATAACGATACAATCTAAGATGTCTATCTTAAGATGCGGTCGGCTTGACCGTTGATGCCTGTGGACGGAGTGCTGCTGACAGTTCCGGTGGAAGCAGGAAGTAAACATTAAAATGTTACTTATTGTGACGTTTTATATGGGTTTTATGAAGCAGATTTATGATCTAAATACCAATACAATTTTATCAATCAAAATAGGTATTTATGTCAGATTCTTTATTTGCTGATGCTAGTCTCAGGTTAGAAAAAGCATTAAAATATGTCTCTCTTTCTGAAGATACAAAAGAGCGGCTCAAATACCCTAAAGCTAGTTTAATAGTATCAATTCCAGTCCGAATGGATGATGGTTCGTTACGAGTTTTTCAAGGTTATCGAGTTCGTTATGATGATACAAGAGGACCGACAAAAGGTGGTATTCGTTATCATCCAAATGTTTCTATTGATGAGGTAATATCTTTAGCATTTTGGATGACTTTTAAATGTGCAGTGGTGAATTTACCTTTTGGTGGAGCGAAGGGTGGAATTACTGTTAACCCGAAAGAGTTATCTCGGATGGAATTAGAACGTTTGAGTCGGGGATATATTGACGCGATCGCTGATTTTATCGGTCCTGATGTGGATATTCCCGCACCTGATATGTACACTAACCCGATGATTATGGGTTGGATGATGGATGAGTATAGTATTATTCGTAGACAATTAATTCCGGCAGTTATTACAGGTAAACCTGTTACTATTGGTGGTAGTTTAGGCAGAAATACGGCAACATCAATGGGTGCTTTTTTTACTATTGAAACTATCATGCCAAAGTTTGGATATATTCCGGAAAAAACTACAGTTGCAGTACAAGGTTTTGGTAATGTAGGAGCATTTTTGGCAGAGTTACTTTGTCAAGCTGGTTATAAAGTAGTTGCGGTTAGTGATTCTCAGGGTGGTATTTATTCTTCAAAGGGTTTAGATATTCCTAGTATTCGAAAATATAAGGAGTCTAATAAGGGTATTCAAGCTGTTTATTGTCAAGGCAGTGTTTGTAATATTGTTGAGCATCAAATTTTGACTAATAAAGAACTTTTAGCTTTAGACGTTGATATATTAATTCCTGCTGCTTTGGAGAATCAAATTACTGAGGAAAGTGTCAAAGATATTAAAGCAAAATTTATCTTTGAAGCTGCAAATGGTCCGACTACTTCTGCTGCAGATATAATTTTAGAAGACCGTGGAATTTATGTATTTCCTGATATTTTAGTTAATGCTGGTGGTGTGACTGTAAGTTATTTTGAGTGGGTACAAAATCGGAGTGGTTTGTATTGGACTTTGGATGAGATTCATCAACGCTTAAAAGAAAAAATGCTAGCAGAAACAGAGCAAATTTGGCAAATATCTCAAAAGTTTTCTATTTCGATGCGAACTGCTGCTTATGTGCATGGGTTAAACAGATTAGGGGAGGCAATTAATGCTAAAGGAACTAGGTCGTATTATATGAAGGATTAAAAATATAGGGGGAGTGTGAGGAGATGGAGACCCACCCCTGCCCCTCCCCAACCCACCCCCGCCCCTCCCAGGAGGGGAATTTGGGGAGATGGGGGGATGGGGAGTGTGGGAGAAATTAAAAAATATATATTCTCACCATTACCATGCAGGACTACCTAGGGTTTGCGCTCATAAAGTCTTTTTGCTCTTTGTAGGAGACAACCCACCCGCGGGCTTCGACCAACCCACCCCTCGCCCCTCCCCCTCCCAGGAGGGGAAGACAGGATACAGGAAGAACGGGGAATGAGCGAGGAGGTAGGAGCGGGCGTTTTGTCGATCGTGATTTTTCGGCTTTTGCTTCGGTGAAAATCCTCACTTTTTTAACTACAGCAACCGAAAAGCTCATACTTTTTCAAGACAGAAAAAGCCTAAAACCGATATCAGTCAATGCTTTGATGTTTAATCAGTAAGCCCTACCTATAGTAGAGGTTAACGGCTGTTAACTCCTACACATGGTGTATTATTTCGTATGCGTGGGTAAGTCCTGGTGATCAAAAAACTTTCTCCTTCTTCTCCTGTTCTTCCTCTTCCTTCTTTCTTCTTTCTTCCCTCCTGACTCAGTCATTCCCTCCACGGTCGGGGTTGGGGGTGGGTTGACTCCTGAGGACTCCTTGGTATAACTACGCCAGACAGCGCCAACTCATCAACAATTTAACTTTTTTACTCTAATTTTAACTCCCCCGGCGGGAAGTCCCGCGCTCTCCCGTAGGGGAGCGTCGTATGGGAAAGCCGGGCGTTATGTGTGTGGTTCGTCCTGATTTTCTATATACTTCTTTAGCACTGAAACACTGACGCCA
>NZ_JAAHGH010000106.1 GCF_010672525.1 Okeania sp. SIO2B3
CAATTACTATGGTGCTGTGGTTTTTAGCTAACCATGTTGTGAGTTTATGTAGTGCGTCTGCTCTAATATCGGCGACTTTCTTGTGAACCTTTGCTAGTTTTTTTACTGCTTTGCGTCTGTTTTTGGAGCCAATAACTTTTTTGCTGACTGCACGTTGAAGACGAATTAATCGTTTTTTAGCTTGCCTATAGGCTTTGACATTAGCAAATTTACTGCCATCAGAACAGGTTGCTAATGTATTTATGCCTATGTCTACCCCAATAGTTTTTCGCTCTTTTTCTGTTGGGTATTGTTCAAAGTCGTACTTAAAACTTATGTACCAACTATCTGCTTTTTTTGATATTGTGACATTTTTTACTGGCACAGAAGGTAAGATTTCATAAGTTTTTACTACTCCTATTCTGGGTAATTGTATGTAGTTCCCTTGAATAATCTTAATACTACCTTCCAAGTAAAAGCTGTCTTTTCTGCCTTTTTTCTTAAATTTAGGAAACCCACGTTTAGGAACAGTTAGAAAGTTTTTAAATGCTCTCTCTAAGTTTCTTAATGCTTGTTGAGGGGCACATTTAGACACCTCATAATACCAGGGATTAATTGATTTTACTTCAGCTACTAAACGTTTATGCAGGGTGATGGCACTGGGACGTTTTTTTGTTGATTCATACTCTTTTATACAAGTTGCTAATCCCCAATTATAAGCATGACGAGCAACACCTGCGTGTTTGGCAAGTATTGTTTTTTGTTGATTATTAAGTTTTAACTTAGTTTTAAAAGATTTCATTGTAGGGTGATGGATTACCTCCTGTAATAAATTAGACATAACAGTATTATACCACAATAAATATTTAATTATGTATAATTATGTTTAACTTTTTAACTTCTGTAGTTAGCCCTTTTTTTCAATTTTGAGGGATGCGCGGGGGCTTGGATCTAGCAAATTTCTCAAACAACCTCTAATGTTGATTAGTTGGAAACTTTTGGTAGGAATTTTCCCCTAAACTTCCTTTAAAAGTTATTTGACTGATAACTGATAGCTGATAACTGATAACTGAAATTTGCCCCCCTGGCCCCCCAATTCTGGGGGGAAAAAGAATTCATTAACTGGTAAAAGTCCCCCAATTTTGGTGGATTTAGGGGGCTTTAATGTAGCAAATGAGACTTCTCAAATAACCTCTCAGATAAAAGCCTTATTATCAGAGAACAAGGAATAGGGAAGGGTAATTATCCATTATCCATTAATAAAATAATTATTGATTAATAAACAGTTAGATATGGCAAATGAATTAAGGGAAGGAGATAATCTAGCTCCCGTTAACTATGACAGTTTGTTAGAACAAATTTTAAATAAATTACCAGAACAAAATCTGTTTAAAATATCGAGCGATAGCCGACGTTTACTGATAAATATTGATGAGATAGCTGCATCTATTGCTACTACAAATATTCAAAATCCTTTAAGCACTACGAAGGGTGTTCGTGTTGCTACTGTAAATTTTGTAAACCGAGAAAAATTTCTGACTCAAATACAAGAAATAAAAGACTATTTGATAACCAATTTAGAGTCTACAGAAGGAATAGGAGATATTGATGGTTTTGTCGATAGTTTAATTGTGAATTTAACAGATTTTCAGGGGCGTGCTAATAAGCTAGGTTTAGCTTATCCTTTTGACGAACAGTATACAGAATTGCAAAAACAAGAGTTAATTTTAGATTCTCAACTTCCTGGTAGTAATTCTTTACTGAAATTCCATAAACTGACAATTACAGTGGGAAATATTGGGGAGTTTCAGTCTCAGCTAAAGGCAGGAATTAAACGGAATATTCAAAACAATTTTGATTCTGACGACCCAGAAGATATAGAAGATGTTTATAATCTTTTAGAAAAAAAAGTTGAGGACAAAAATTCAGATTTTCACCAACTACAAAGACTGGTAGATGAAGAAACGTTAGGGAAACTTAAAAAGGAAGCAAAAATTATATACCTAGAACATTTATTAGCGAATATTGAGACTAATGATAAGTTAGGAGTTATTTATCTAACAGATTTAATTCGGCGTTTGAAGTTAATTGAGCAATATATTAATGATGAGTCTAAAGCGGATGGAGATTATGATGTTTCTTATGGTGGAGAAAAATTTAATTACCGGGATATTTTTGCTCGTGCTGAAGTTTTTGATGCACTGCCAATTATTCCAATTATTGATGGTAATTTGGGAGAAACTACAAATCGAGAAACAGGAGAAACTCAATTTGTTTTGGGTTTGAAAATGAAGTTAGATGGCAAAGTGCAAGCTAGGGGTGGAAAAGAAGTATTTGATTATAATTTGGAGATAATTACTCAAAATAATCAGGAGGAAAATGAGGAATTAAAGGCTAATCCAGACAAAAAGAAAACTTGGGCAAGAAAAATATTAACACGAGCATTTTTATACTATTTTGTATTTTCTTGCCCAAACCCAAAGGCAAAAAATTATCATTCTGATGATGAGTTAACTTATAAGCCTATATCTAAATTTGACGAGCAAGTTTTGCCAAAATTAAAAGGAGATAATGATGCTGAAAAGGATAGTATTTTTCGGAGGTTGGTAATAGGATTTGAGAAATATGGAGTGAAGGAAAAAATAAATAGGTTAAGGGGTTTACTCAGAAACTTTTTAGATAGAGGGAAAAAATTACCTAACTGCATAGAACATCGTCAAATTTGTATTAATAAACGAATTCTCAAAACTGATACTGAGAGTCTGTTTCAAGGTAGTTTTTTTCATAATGATTTGAAAGAAAATTATAAGAAATGTCTGAGGTATATTTTTCTGGTTGAGGAAGGAACAAATAATCGATCGGTATGTCAGCTACCTGCTTCTATCAAGATAGAAGATGTGCGTTATTTTGAGGGAAGCGATCGCCAAAATTTTCAGTGGGAATATGATGTAAAAGGAATTAAAGCATTACCTGTAATGTGGATACCTGATACAGATACTTGTCGGCGAATTTATCACGAAAGTTTTGTGCAGAAAGGATATAAATTTATTCTGTTTAGTTACAACAATCAACGTTTAAATTCAGGAGAAAATCAATTAAATACGACTCAAGCATTTGTCTATCGTTTTACTTGGATATTGTTATCTTATCTTTGCCTACATATTTTATTAGAGCAATATTCAGGAACAGAAAAAGAACTATTTATCCCAATGGTGCGACTCCATGAGGGAACTCATGAAAATCCTTTTC
Organism: Okeania sp. SIO2B3; assembly: GCF_010672525.1. GTDB lineage: Bacteria > Cyanobacteriota > Cyanobacteriia > Cyanobacteriales > Microcoleaceae > Okeania. The sequence goes on from NZ_JAAHGH010000106.1 coordinate 3,229, forward strand.
CTGCTGAAAAATTTCTGGCTAATCTTGCCAAAACATTATCTTTTATTTTCAATAAAAAATATCGGTGTAACTCCCAAGGTTTCCGAGTTAATAAGCCACCTACTTCTTTCAATATTAGAAATGGTTTAAACTCCCTATATTCTGTACTGCCTAAAAAGTTTAGTTTCAATGATAATTCTGACTCTACTTTATTAGATAAACTGGCAATTATTATTGTCTCTAGCAAACTGAGCGACTCCAGAACAGGTAGTCAAAACCGTAACGATAGAATAGCCAATTTATTTGGGGAAGTAATAAGCATTCAAAGGTTAGAAAATGGCAGTGTAAAAATTCAACCTTTGACGACATTTTTTGATAACTATCAACTCCGAAATATGTACCAGGAACCACCTATTTTAATGGATAGAGTCATTGACCTTTACTCAGAAGGATATCGACATTTTTTATATGTAGCACAAGCACCTTATACCAGTAAATTACATATTACTCAACAAGAAGAAGAAAGACTATATTTTATGTCACCTACTATTATTAAAACGATGAAGCAAAACCGAGATGACGTTAAAATATATCCTGTACTTTTTGATAAATATTATGTACACAAATTCAAACTAAAAAAACAGCAGGTGAAATCTTTGTATATTCAAGATACTCGCCAATTAATGAATATTGCTGAAGATAGTAGTCAAAAATCAGTGGTATTTTTCAATTTGTTTAATGGCATTTCTGTGGGTGGGAGAAATACTGATAATGAACGATTTTATAATGGCGTTATTTCCTATTCCACTCTGTTAGGAAAATATTATTCTGGGGTGATGGATGATGAGGATATTCGACAAGGTTTGGTTTATGATAGTTCGTTGAAAAATGATATTCTCCAATATTTGACTTTTTTCCATTTTTCCCGGTATGAGAAACAGGAGAAAAATAGTAGTAACCTAACTTTAAAATTAGACCCTTATCAAAATATTATTGGCGATGAAGCGTTAGGAAGTTTGGCAATTTTTCGTCAGATGACAGAAAGTATTGAGTTTAATGCTTTGGCTTTTTTGACAGAAGTTCATGATGCTGTTGATGGAGTTGATTTTTAATGGGAGGTGGGAAAAATAAGTTTTAAATAAATAGTAGGAATATTTCAAAAAAGTGGAAAATTTTGAAGATATCTATATCTAAGAATCAGAAAAAATCTGCCTTTACCTGAGATATCTCTACTAAGTGGACTCTGATATTCTCAGGGAAAATCTCTGAATTTTCGGTAAAAGTCAGAAAGTGGAAAATTTTGAGACTATCTATATTTAAGAATTCGAAAAAATCTGCCTTTATCTAAAATATGTCTCTGAAGTAGACTCTGATATTCTCAGGGAAAATCTCTGAATTTTCGGTAAAAGTCAGAAAGTGGAAAATTTTGAGACTATCTATATTTAAGAATCCGAAAAAATCTGCCTTTACCTGAGATATCTCTACTAAGTAGACTCTGATATTCTCAGGGAAAATCTCTGAATTTTCGGTAAAAGTCAGAAAGTGGAAAATTTTGAGGATATCTATATCTAAGAATCCGAAAAAATCTGCCTTTACCTGAAATATCTCTGTGAGATAGACTTTGATACTCTCAGGGAAAATCTCTCAAATTTTGGCAAAATTCCGAAAGTGGAAAATGCTGAGGATATCTATCTTTAAGAATCCGAAAAAATCTGCCTTTACCTGAAATATCTCTGTGAGGTAGACTCTGATAATCTCAGGCAAAATCTCTGAATTTTCGGTAAAAGTCAGAAAGTGGAAAATTCTGAGGATATCTATATTTAAGAATCCGAAAAAATCTGCCTTTACCTGAAATATCTCTCTCAACTAGACTCTGATATTCTGAGGCAAAATCTCTGAATTTTCGGTAAAAGTCAGAAAGTGGAAAATTCTGAGGATATCTATATCTAAGAATCCGAAAAAATCTGCCTTTACCTGAAATATCTCTGTGAGGTAGACTTTGATACTCTCAGGCAAAATCTCTGAATTTTCGGCAAAAGTCAGAAAGTGGAAAATGCTGAGGATATCTATATTTAAGAATCCGAAAAAATCTGCCTTTACCGAGAAATATCTCTCAGATAGACTCCTACATTCTGAGGGAAAATCTCTCAAATTTTGGCAAAACTCAGAAAGTGAAAAATTATGAGGATATCTATATCTAAGAATCCGAAAAAATCTGCCTTTACCTGAAATATCTCTGTGAGGTAGACTTTGATACTCTCAGGGAAAATCTCTGAATTTTCGGCAAAAGTCAGAAATTGAAAAATTCTGAGACTATCTATATTTAAGAATCCGAAAAAATCTGCCTTTACCGAGAAATATCTCTCAGGTAGACTCCTACATTCTGAGGGAAAATCTCTCAAATTTTGGCAAAACTCAGAAAGTGGAAAATTATGAGGATATCTATATCTAAGAATCCGAAAAAATCTGCCTTTACCGAGAAATATCTCTCAGGTAGACTCCTACATTCTGAGGGAAAATCTCTCAAATTTTGGCAAAACTCAGAAAGTGAAAAATTATGAGGATATCTATATCTAAGAATCCGAAAAAATCTGCCTTTACCTGAAATATCTCTGTGAGGTAGACTTTGATACTCTCAGGGAAAATCTCTGAATTTTCGGCAAAAGTCAGAAAGTGGAAAATTCTGAGACTATCTATATTTAAGAATCCGAAAAAATCTGCCTTTACCGAGAAATATCTCTCAGGTAGACTCCTGCATTCTCAGGCAAAATCTCTCAAATTTCGGCAAAAGTCAGAAAGTGGAAAATTATGAGGATATCTATATCTAAGAATCCGAAAAAATCTGCCTTTACCTGAAATATCTCTGTGAAGTAGACTCTGATATTCTCAGACAAAATCTCTGAATTTTCGGTAAAAGTCAGAAAGTGGAAAATTCTGAGCATATCTATAATATATGAGTGAGGAAAAATTTACCCTTCTCTAGAAATATCTCTCCAAACCAGACTCCTAAATTCAAGGAAAATTCCACCAATTTTCGGCAAAACTCAGAAAGTGGAAAATTCTGAGCATATCTATATTTATGAGTGAGGAAAAATTTACCCTTCTCTAGAAATATCTCTCCAAACCAGACTCCTAAATTCAAGGAAAATTCCACCAATTTTCGGCAAAACTCAGAAAGTGGAAAATTCTGAGCATATCTATATTTATGAGTGAGGAAAAATTTACCCTTACTTGGGATATCTCTCCAAAACAGACTCCTAAATTCAAGTAAAATTCCCCCAATTTTGGCAAAACTCAGAAACTGGAAAATTCTGAGCATATCTATATTTATGAGTGAGGAAAAATTTACCCTTACTTGGGATATCTCTCCAAAACAGACTCCTAAATTCAAGTAAAATTCCCCCAATTTTTGGCAAAACTCAGAAACTGGAAAATTCTGAGCATATCTATATTTATGAGTGAGGAAAAATTTACCCTTACTTGGGATATCTCTCCAAACCAGACTGGGAAATTATGAGGAAAAATTCCCCAATTTTCGGCAAAACTCAGAAACTGGAAAATTCTGAGCATATCTATATTTATGAGTGAGGAAAAATTTACCCTTACTTGGGATATCTCTCCAAACCAGACTGGGAAATTATGAGGAAAAATTCCCCAATTTTCGGCAAAACTTAGAAACTGGAAAATTCTGAGCATATCTATATTTATGAGTGAGGAAAAAATTCTCCTTCTCTAGAAATTTCTCTCCCAACCAGACTGGGAAATTCTGAGTAAAAATTCCCCAATTTTCGACAAAACTTAGAAACTGGAAAATTCTGAGCATATCTATATTTATGAGTGAGGAAAAAATTCTCCTTCTCTAGAAATTTCTCTCCAAACCAGACTCCTAAATTCAAGTAAAATTCCCCCAATTTTTGGCAAAACTCAGAAACTGGAAAATTCTGAGCATATCTATATTTATGAGTGAGGAAAAAATTCTCCTTCCCTGAGATATCTCTCCCAACCAGACTGGGAAATTCTGAGTAAAAATTCCCCAATTTTCGACAAAACTTAGAAACTGGAAAATTCTGAGCATATCTATATATATGAGTTAGGAAAAAATTCTCCTTCTCTAGAAATGTCTCTCCAAAACAGACTCCTAAATTCAAGTAAAATTCCCCAATTTTCGGCAAAACTCAGAAAGTGAAAAATTAGGAGCATATCTATATTTATGAGTGAGGAAAAATTTACCCTTACTTGAGATAATGTTAATTGAAAAACTTGAGGAAGCTAAAACTACTATCAATCAAAAGGAGAAAACCATGCCACTTGCTGAAAATTTAGGACGTTTATTTGAAGTGGGATTTAATATTGGCATACTTGCCGATATTCAACACCAGAAATATCCAAATTATTTTGGCGATCTATATTCTCAAGATTTAGAGAAACTCAGATTACCAACTATGGTTAGAAAAATCGCAGATGCAGAAAAAATATCTGACACAGAGAGTATGAAAAATCTGGAAAGATGGAGTGAATATTTTATCCAGAAAGGATTTATTGCTGGATTAAATTTTTTCCGTGAATATATTAAGTCAACTAACTGGAAACTCAACCTCAGAAAACCGGAAATTTTATACTATCAATGTAGCTTTGATGGAGATAATGCTTTTGGTTCTAACCCCAAGGATAGACAACAAACAACCAGCAAATTATTATCTCAATTTTTATCTACTGATGTTTTAGATAGTCAATTAAACAATTACATTACTAAGTACCACAAAAAAGGAGAATTTTTACAAGCAGATACTTTAATTCTGTTACGTTACGGGAGAAAAATTAGAATTATTTGTGTAGATTTGTCGATATTTTCCATCAAGTCAATGGAAGATTTATTAGCACTGGATAATATAGAAGTATTGCGCCAAATGTTGATGAGAGATATTAAACATATACGCTCTAAAAGTGTTTTTTCTAAACTGCGAATAGATACGGGAGATACTCAGGATTTTGGTTTAGAATTTTCCCCTGATTTGAAACGATATTTTACTGCTTTTAAACGTAAGGATAAGGAAACTGCTAAATTAATTCAAGCTGGTGCTTATGCTTATAGTTTCTATAATTTTCTCCAGAAAGAAACTGATATATTAGATAACTCTAAATCATTACTTTTTAATGTAGTGGGATATAGCGATCGCAATATTAGTTCTCTCTGTTTACAACCAAAAAATATCAATATTCTTGAGACTTGTGCAGATATTTATCAAAATGAACCAAAGGAGCAAGAAATAAAAAATGCCCGTCAGGAAGTTTTGGAAAAAATCAAACTCAATGCTAAAAAAAGTTTTCAAAATGGTAGAAAATTTATCCAAGAATTATCTGTAGAAAATTTTCAGGAGAAGGGGGATAAAATTACTCCAGTAGTTCATCAAGAAAAAATTGATGATTTCTTTAATTCAGTAGGAATTATCCCAGATGAGTTAGCAAAAGAAATGGATGTTACTCCCAAGTTAACTTTAAGAAATGCTCATGCTGAATTAATTACAAAAGCTCTGAAAAGTGATAAAACTTATGTATTTTTAACAGGTAATCCAGGCATAGGAAAAACTACAGCGATCGCCAACTTTCTCAAATCTCATATTGAAGATGGATTTCTATTATTTTATGTTAGTCCCCGCACTCAAGTTAACGTCGATTTAATCAATAAGTTTAAATCTGAAACTGGCGAGTCTTTATGCAGCGAGAAAATATTTGGTCTCACTACAAATTCCATTCTGATTAAAGAAAATAATGGCAAACCTACAGTTAGTTATCATTCCAATTTCCGTCAAGATAATTTCATTAAAAATACTGTCAATTTTATTCATAAGGGTTTAGTTTCCAAACATCCCCAAAAAACTGCCCGTAGAAAGTCTCGGTTTTACAGAGAAACCCAGGATAGTATTAAAGATATTGGGGAAAAAAGTGCAGGAGTTCTTGATAGTATCTGCCAGGGAATATATACAACTATCAATCAAAATATCTCTAATAATATTGTCGCTACAGTCTCAATTCAATCTTTAAGAAAAACATCAAATGGTGGAGATACTCTCAAGCATCTCCGGAAAATATTCAAAGATGCTTATCACCGAAATACAGGTGTGATGCCTGAAAAAATGCAAGAAATTTCTCAGAGAATAAAGCATATATTCATCATGATAGATGAAGTAACCGGAGATGATAGTGGGGTAAATTTTTTGCATGGAATTAAGGAATTTTTGAAAGATTATGATTTGACTAACCCTAAGCTTAAATTTAATACAAAAGTTATTGTTGCTGATGCTTCTATTGTCGAAAAAGAGGTTATTAAACAACACTTATCTCAGACATCTCCAGAACCAGACAAAATTTATTTTCGGTCTGTAGGAGCAAATAGCAATTCGCCCCTACAAGTAGAGAATTTTGACTTTAATAAACAACCCGCAATTGCCATTAATGCTAATTCTTATCCTGCTAGTAGTTTAGATATAACTTATAAAATTTTCCTCCAATGTTATAAATTTAATGAAGCTAAATTTAAAGATGACAATAAGCAGTTAATCAAAACGGTTGAAGCCAATATTTTATCCGATATAAATTCTTATTTAGATCATCCCGAATCTAGTCAAATCTTAGTTTATATTCAAGACAAACAGAAATTACAAAAATTAATAGAAAAAATTAGTAAGTCTCGAAAATTTGAACAATATAAAGATTATCTAGAAATACACGCTAATTTATCCGATGAAAAAAAGAGCAAAATTGAAGGATGTAAACAAGATGTCAAAGTTGTATTTATGACATCTTCAGCAAGTCGAGGTTTATCCTTTCCTAAAGCCAAAATAATGTTAGTAGAAATTCCTAAATTTAAAATAGAAAGAAATTTAATGGAAATCATACAAGTTATCTATAGAGCGCGGGGAGAATATTGGGAAAATAACACAGCAAAAACTTTAGATAATCAACCAAAACAAATAACCTTTTATTTGAGCGATCGCGCCATTTATTACCCTCAAGAAGAAAATATATCTCCGCAAGAATATACTGAAGAACAAAAATTATCCTTAGCAGAAAGTTTGTTAAATATCTGGAATATTTTATTAATTCTCAAATTGTCAATAATGACACGAATAACTGGTGCAGGTAGTTTAGGAATGAAAAAATTTATGATGATTCCTATTGGTGGAAAATCTATTTCTGCTGCTGGAAATACATTTAGTAGTCAAGTGACAAATCTCATTAGAGAATTAAAAAATGAACATCGTCGTCATCCTCAAAAACAAACTCTTAAAGATGTTTATACAAGTTTGACAAAAATTTTTAGTAGTGCAGATTTTGTCTTGCTTAAGGATGAGAATAAATCCAAAAAATCAGATTCCCAATATCGTTCTTATCTTTCACTAATGGAATCTTTTAACCAACAATTTTCCAATTATTGTAACAGACTCGATAAATTACTAAATTTTGGCAATATCGAAACAGGTAATCTCACTGGAAATTTATTAGTAGTACCTATTTCCCAACACAGATTAGAAGAAACTTACCTGATGAAATTAGAATCACAAATTAGACAGTTTGCTAATCAAGATTTAGTTGATAAAATGAAGGAAATTAGCAGAGATGAAAAAGATTATCCACCTAATATTCAATCTGCAATGAAAGGTAGTGTTTTAGAATTTGTTAAACTGCTGAAGGGAGATATTAACAGAACCCAATGGTTTGAGCAAAATAGTCAAAATTTAGACCAATATTATGCTCTACCATTGTTTGTATTTATGAGTAGAGAATTGATGAGTGAATATTTTAAAACCGAACTCGAAGAAGAAGAAGAAACAGAATTTAGAACCCTATTATCTAAATATGTTCACTACCTTTATCCCGCATATAATACCCTACCTATTGGTCGAAAATATCGGGAATTTCCATTTATCGTTTTTCGCAGTTATAGTTTAGGAGAAATGCGAGAAAAAATTTATAGCGATCGCTATCTTTTAACTTCCAATGAGTTGAACATTCTCAACTTAATTCTTTGTCGAGATGAGAAAGTTTGATTCAGCTGCCTAAAGACTAGAGGCTAAGATGTTTTCTTTGATTTTCTCGAACACTTTTTCTGAGAAGACTTTTGAGTTTTTTCTTTCCTCTTTTTTTTAAACTTTTGCCTCTGTTCGGTAACTTCCGGAGGAGGACCATAATCTCCTTTTGAAAAATAAATTCGTTCTACTCGATGTTGTGGTTCAACCTCAATCCACAGACGGGCACCACCTGCTTGAGTTCTATTAGGCTGGTGTGGCTGATAAACGATTTGGCAAGGTCCATCAATTTTGAGAGCGTGACAATAATCTTTCTTACCTCCTACTTTTACAGCAATTGCTGGATGAGAAGTTTTATTGTCTCGGTTATAGTCAATAGTCTTTCGTAAAACATGAATAAAGGTATTGCCTGTACGTTGATTCTTGTTCCAAGTACCTTCTGGACCGCGACGACCTGGTGTAATTTCTGGAACACCTCGGCTGTTAAGAGGAATCATCCAAAATCTTTCTACCTTATAAGCTCCTACAACTCTATTTTGTTGTAGTAATATACGCAGTCTACCTGTCGATATATTGAGTAAAAATGCTGCTTCTGTTGTACGAACTTCTGTAGTCATAACTAGATCGTTATAGTATTTATTCCTAATACTCTATTTTGTTAAATATTTTTGATCCTATCAAATTACTCTACTTGACATCCTCCCGACGCTACTCTACGAGACAGCGCGGGATTCCTTAACATCACTGTTAGGGGCTTTCTGTTTCGTAGCACCCGCCTTCGGAGATTTACTCCCAGAAGGTCTTACGGTCGCTCCACAGACTAACACTGCGAGTCCCGCAGCCTTCTTGGTGGGCGTTCCCTTGCGTCTTACGCCGACGCGGGTTCCCATCCGCAAAATGTTTATACTTGCATTTATGTCTCGATCGTGGTGAGTGCCACACTCTGGACAATCCCACTCTCTAATGTTTAGAGGTAATTTTGCTACTATGTACCCACAGTTAGAACAACGCTTAGAACTGGGAAAGTATCGATCAATCTTGAGTACTTCCCGTCCATACCATTCAGCCTTGTATTCTAACTGCCTGACTAACTCTCCCCAGTTAGCGTCACTACCCACCCCTCTTGCTCCCCTCCCGGGAGGGGATGGGGGTGGGTTATGATTCTTGACCATGTTTTTTACCGCTAAATCCTCAACTACTATCGTTTGGTTTTCTCTGATTAGCTGAGTTGTTAGCTTATGAGTATAGTCAAGCCTTGAATCTTTAATTTTTGCGTGTATCCTAGCTACTTTCAGCCTAGCTTTTTGATAGTTATTAGACCCCTTAGTTTTTCTAGATAGAGACTTTTGAACTAACCTCAGTTTTTTGTGTAACTTTTTGAAATTTTTAGGGTTAGTTACTTTTTCGCCGTCACTTGTAGTTAGTAAACTACTAATTCCTAAGTCAATACCAACTTGTTTTTTTACTGGTTTAAGACTCAAATCTCTAGTGTCATTGACTCTCAAAGATACAGACCATCTACCGGAAGGGTCAAGCTTAACTGTTATTGTGGTTGGTACACAGCCCTTTGGTAGTTGACGACTCCATCTTATAGGTAGCGGTTCAGAGCATTTAGCTAAGTAAACTTGACCATCTTTCCACTTAAAAGCCGATTTTGTAAACTCAGAACTACCACCATTACGTTTTTTCTTGAAGTTAGGATATTTGGCACGCCCACTAAAAAAGTTAGTGAAGGCAGTTTGCAGATGCTTTAAACCTTGCTCTCCGTGGTACACAGCTTACTTCTGTTAAAAATTTTAAGTCCTCCTGCTTTTTCCAATTGGTAAGCATAGCTGAGGTTTGGGCATATCCTACTCGTTCCTGTCTCTCATGCCAGGCTTGAGTTCTAGCAGCTAAAGCTTTGTTGTAGATGAGGCGTACACATCCCAAAGTTCTCCGCAACAGGTTTTCCTGTTCTGGGGTAGGATAGAACCTAAATTTGTACGCTTTTTCAACCATCTACTACTACTGACTGAAAGTTTTTCACAGTTTAACATATTATGTGTGAAACCGCAACATTGATTAGTTTTCCTCCTGAAGGGGAGCGTCGGGAGAGCGCGGGTCTCCAACCAACGTTGAGATGAAAATGGCTTGTCGTTGAAATTTATCAAATAATTTTCTCTTGTAGGAGTAGGTTTAAAAATAATCTTTGTGCTTCAAGCAAAAGAAAAAAATCTAAACCTCCTCCCACAAAAAAATAACTATCCTAAACTTTTACCGCTTCAGCAAACCTAATTTTCAAATAATCATCCTCCATTTTTGCCCCCGCAGGTTGCAACGCTGCCAAAGCTTGAGGCAAAACCAAATTCCGACGATGATTACCAATTCTAATATTCAATTCATCCCCAGTTTTATTCAATTGAATTTTCTCTTTTAGAAGTATTGATTTTCTAATTAATTAAATGTCGCTAAAAACCAAATAAATGATGCTTACTTTGAATTTTTTCTTGTAGGATTAGGTTGAAAAATAATCTTTACGCCTTCAGCAAAAGAAAAAATTTAAAACCTCCTCCCACAAAAAAATAACTACCCTAAACTTTTACAGCCTCAGCAAACCTAATCTTTAAATAATCATCCTCCATTTTTGCCCCCGCAGGTTGCAATGCTGCCAAAGCTTGAGGCAAAACCAAATTCCGACGATGATTACCAATTCTAATATTCAACTCATCCCCAGTTTTATTTAATTGAATTTTCTCTTTAGGAATTCCAGGCAAATATAATTCCAAATTATAATTCCCCTTCTCTTGCACTACCTTAACAGTATTTTCTTTATAGTAAACCTGACTAGGGTCTTCATCTCCATACAAAGTTTCTTTCAACCTCTCCAAAGCAGCCAAACCACACATTTCCTCAGAATAAAGAGGTACTTCCTTCACAGGCAAAGGTCTAAAATTATCGTGAATTTCTTGCCGATATTGCTGTTGATTTTCCTTCCACTTTTTAAAGAAAGGGTCAGTCACAGAATCAGGAATAATCCGATTAGCTACTACTAAATCTGTAGAAACATTGTACAAACTTAAATAAGCATGAGCCCGTAAAGACTCCTTAATTACCATCTTTTCAGGATTAGTAACTAACCGCACAGAAGTCTTAGTATTATCAGTTAAAACCTTTTCCAAAGCCTCAATTTGTTCATAAAACTCATAAGGAGCATCCATAACTTCCTTATCAGGCAAAGAAAAACCAGTAATAGGTTTAAAAATAGGTTCAAAAAGAGGTCTTAATGCTACCGACATTCCCTGCAAAGGCTTATAAAACTTCCTCATATACCAACCCCCCACTTCCGGCAAACTCAAAAGTCGTAAAGCAGTACCAGTCGGAGCAGAATCAATAATTAAAACATCATACTCTCCCTCGTCATAGTGACGCTTCATCCTTACCAGACCAAAAATTTCATCCATACCCGGCAAAATTGCCAACTCTTCAGCTTGCACACCATCCAAACCCCGCGCCTGCAAAACCTGAGTAATATAACGTTTTACAGCTCCCCAGTTTCCCTCCAGTTCCATCAAAGCATCCAACTCAGCACCCCAAAGATTTTCCCTAACTTTCCGAGGTTCGTGACTCATTTCCATGTCAAAGCTATCTGCTAGAGAGTGAGCTGGGTCAGTACTGAGAACCAGAGTTTTATGGCCTAACTCTGCACAACGTAGTCCCGTTGAGGCAGCCACTGATGTTTTGCCAACGCCACCTTTTCCCGTCATTAATATTACGCGCATCAATATTTAACCTTTTCTGAAAAATTTTTACCAAAAAAATGGGTTTAAAGCCCCGCCCTTCTAGGCCTACTTTTTTCTGTTTTTAAGTGGTAGATAATAGACATAGTATATTATAGATTATGTTCAAAAAAAGCAGGTGAAGTAAATTGCATGGATGCCAACAAGAGTTAATCAAAAATCCCCAACTTCTTCCCTTTTTGGAGTATTTGTGTACCACAGCCAATAAACTTATTAATTGTGGGATTTATTTGGCAGGTCAATGGTACTTTAAGTTAGGATACATCACAGTTCATTAATGGATAATGGATAATTGATAATTACCTCGGGTTTTAACCGTTACGGAATTGAATATCAGGAGATATTATTTCTTTTCTTGGTCGATGGTCGGACAGCGCAGGTTTCGGAGCCATCCCACCCTGCGGGAAGCTCCGAAGATAGAACTCCGTTCCGCTGTCGCGTTTCGCGTCAGCGTTGCGAAGCAAACGACCGCTGTCTTGGTCGATTGGATATGGCGAGGTCCCCTCGCCATCCCTCGACCGCTTTTTTTCCCCTTAAAAGGGTCGGCTTCAAGGCGCGAATTATTTAATTATTAATCATTAATAATTAGGGCTTGCTGATTAAATCTCAAAGTCCTTACACATAAAGATTTGAAGATTTTTAGGTATCAAAAAGTTCTAGCTTTTAGGTAGTTCCGGTTCAAAAATGAGGGTACTTTGGGTAGATGATGGCAGAACAATTTTGGGACGATTCTTCCAACTACCTCTTCTATAATTCCCATTCCTCCTGGATTGACCGATTCAGGCTCCTGACTCCTACTCTTACCACTCATACTTTTTCAGCAGACCCTAATTAATAATTCGGTAAATACGATTTAGAGAAACAATTAAAGTCAAATTTTAATTATCAATTTCTTCATTCTCAAGCAGCAGAACAAACTCTTAGAACAGTGGCAGAATCTTTTCAGTCCTACAAACAGCTTTCTCACCACTATTTAGCAGGAGAGTTGTCAAATAAACCTCAACTTCCAAAATATCGACAAAAGTGAGGATTAGCAGTCATAACTTATCCCAACTGAGCTGCTAAGATTGAAAGAAAATCAGGTCTCAGAGTACCTTGTGGTAAAAAAGTTAAAGTTGCCTTCAAAGTTGGGCGTTGCTAATTCCGGGTATGATGCAAGCCCCCCTAGCCCCCCAATGCGCGGGGGGAATAAAACTCTAAAAGTCCCCCAATGCGCGGGGGATGCGCGGGGGCGAAGGCGAGAACCAAACAATCGCGCATTCATACTTCAATTCAGCAACGCCCAAAGTTGATAGTTTTTTGTTGAATTTTCCCAAAAATATTGACTTTAAAAAAATGAGATAAATCAGTATTATACCTCGTAATCATTGTTTTTATGTAGAATGGGTATATCAATTAGAAATCGAGTCACATCAAGCTCTGGAAAAAGATAAAGTTCTGGGTATAGATCACGGTATTAATAATTGGTTAGCTTGTCTTAGCAATGTAGGAACAAGTTGATCATTCGTGGCAGATACCCACTCCTTTAGTTCCCCTCCCAGGAGGAGATAGGAGTGGGTTGGTACAACAAACAGATAGCAAAAATAAAGGAGAACAAGCCTCAAGGATTTTGGTCAAAAAAGTTGGCTAACATCACGGAAAAACGCAATCGCCAAATGAGAGATGCCGTCAACAAAGCAGCAAAATTAGTGGTTAATCATTGTCTTAAATATAGAATTGGCCGGTTAGTAGAGGCAGTTTGATAATGCCCTTAAGAGTCCAATTTTGGACTGCTTAAGAATCCCTGCCCTGAAGTATAGGGAGTATCAAATATTTTAACTTTAGTGGATTTTTGATTTTTCTAGCATTGAGGAAATGTGGTACACCAAAATCTTGTTTTTTTGTCAATATATAGTCTTTCTTAAGTTTGAGGTACAGTTGTTTTTCTTCTTTATCTATTCCCAACTAAAAAAACCTGTTTTAAAACATCCAGTCGAGAAATATCCCAATAGTCAATATGACTGTTAATAAGTCCATCTGTATTTAGTTTCAATTCACTCCATCCTGGTATTGCCATTCGAGGTTTCCAAGGCACAGGAGCTGTCCAACTAAGTGTCCAACGGGTTTTAATTAAATCTCCTGAGCGACTAATATCGTGTAAGTCAAGCTGAATATCATTAAACCAACTCTTCATAAAACCGATCATTTTTTGATAAAAGTCAATTCCTCTAAATTTATTTAATGGGTCTTCAAAGTAAACATTTTTTGCATAGATACTGTAGGTTTGATCGGCCGGAAATTTTTGATAATCTTGTTTAAGTATTGAAATAATATCCATTTTTTTATTTGAATTTTTTACTGCAAAATTAGGCATTTTCTCTCAGTTTTTGATTTGTTTTTTACTAGAATTATTGAATCATATTGAGGAGTGATATCAAATCCGGTAGCATCGGTATAAAATCTTTTGAAGTAGGAGTCAGGAGTCAAGAGTCAGGAGTCAGGAGGGAAAAAATTTATCAAGATTTGCTAATGGTGAAGATAGAGAATGTTTTTATACCGAATTAAACGGATTTGATATGAGCGGTGCGACCCAGCGACGATGCCAGTCGTAAGTGGTCAGATCCCGAGGTTTCCTCACCATGGGAACGCCGACCAAGAGAGGGAACGCGCACCAAGAGAAAAAGAGAACTTATGACCTAAAAAATGGTATTGAAACCATTCATTCTGAGGACTGACTCCTGAGCCTGAGGACTGACTTCTCAGAAATACCCTAGCTATATAGCAAACATTTATCAATTTGGTATAACTAATTCGGGCTTGCTGAATAAAGCTAAAAGTCAGGATAGTTAAGGTAATTGAGCTTTTTATATTCAATTTATCTCCCAAGTTATTGGCTCTTATTTGCATCAATTTACTGAATTTTTCTGCTGAAATTCAAGAAAATTTATTCACATAAAAAGGCGAAACAATTGTCTGTTCCCCATCTCCGCGTCTGGTGCGTCTGGTGCGTCTCCGTGTCTTAACCCCACCAACCAATTTTTTCAGCAGACCCTAATTCAATGATAAACCCCCGGACTTTACCAGGGGTCATTTAGCAAGCTAGCAATGAGCGATCACTACTTATTCCTTAGCTATCAATAGTTTAACTGTTGATTTTTCATCTTACCCATTCCAAAACAGCTTCTTGCTTTGTATTAGTGCGACGTTCGGGAGTTTCACGAGTGAACTTCATGTGTATAGAGCGGTTTTGTTCGCCATCGACAGCCACTGCCATGATAGGATAATCAATTAAACCATCAGGGAAGGCCATCTGGAAACGGAAAGTACCATCAGAATTGAGTTTAATAGGTCGTCCGCCAATAGTGACAGTAGCATCCGGTTCCGTTGCACCGTAAATAATAAGTTCGGCATCAGCAACTAACCAGAATTTGCGTGGGCGAACTGGTGGCATAGAAGCAGCAACACCAGACATATTCATGCCCATGCCTGAAGCCGTTAAACCAACGCCTGACATATTCATGCCCATGCCCATGCCTGAAGTAGTTAAACCCACACCAGACATATTCATGCCCATGCCCATACCTGAAGTAGTTAAACCCACACCAGACATAGTTTGACCTACCCCTGAAGCTGTTAAACCCACACCAGACATATTCATGCCCATGCCCATGCCTGAAGCCGTTAAACCCACACCAGACATATTCATGCCCATGCCTGAAGCCGTTAAACCCACACCAGACATATTCATGCCCATGCCTGAAGCCGTTAAACCCACACCAGACATATTCATGCCCATGCCCATGCCTGAAGTAGTTAAACCCACACCAGACATATTCATGCCCATGCCCATACCTGAAGTAGTTAAACCCACACTAGACATAGTTTGACCTACACCCGAAGCCGTTAAACCCACACCAGACATATTCATGCCCATGCCCGAAGCAGTTAAACCCACACCAGACATATTCATGCCCATGCCCATGCCCGAAGCCGTTAAACCCACACCAGACATAGTTTGACCTACACCCGAAGCCGTTAAACCCACACCAGACATAGTTTGACCTACACCCGAAGCCGTTAAACCCACACCAGACATATTCATGCCCATGCCCGAAGCCGTTAAACCCACACCAGACATAGTTTGACCTACACCCGAAGCCGTTAAACCCACACCAGACATATTCATGCCCATGCCCGAAGCAGCTAAACCCACACCAGACATAGTTTGACCTACACCCGAAGCCGTTAAACCCACACCAGACATATTCATGCCCATGCCCGAAGCAGCTAAACCCACACCAGACATAGTTTGACCTACACCCGAAGCCGTTAAACCCACACCAGACATAGTTTGACCTACACCCGAAGCCGTTAAACCAACGCCTGACATATTCATGCCCATGCCCGAAGCAGTTAAACCCACACCAGACATATTCATGCCCATGCCCGAAGCCGTTAAACCAACGCCTGACATATTCATGCCCATGCCTGAAGCCGTTAAACCCACACCAGACATAGTTTGACCTACACCCGAAGCCGTTAAACCCACACCAGACATAGTTTGACCTACACCCGAAGCCGTTAAACCCACACCAGACATAGTTTGACCTACACCCGAAGCCGTTAAACCCACACCAGACATAGTTTGACCTACACCCGAAGCCGTTAAACCCACACCAGACATAGTTTGAGTAGCTCCAGAAATATTGCTGCCAGATGACCACATCCCTACACCTGATGCCATAGTATAGGAACTGACTCCTTCTTCAATCATTTGGCCTGAACCAGGAACCATTTGAATAGAGCCAAACATGGAACCAGCAATCCTTTGATTCTCGACTTCAGCTATGCCGTACATCTCTTCATAAATATCATCGGGATGATCATGAAAAGTAATTTTGCGACTGGCAGGAAGCAGTTCCATAAAGGTTTTGCCGCGTAAATCTTCATCCCAACTAACTGTAATGAATTGGTCATCAATCCAATCTGAGGGATACACTGGTGGAATATGCACTCGCTCAGAACTAGCTAAAACTAACCAACGACCATCAGCACATCGATACCCTATTTCCACAATATAGTCGCGATCGCTTACTGGAATTGGTATGTACCATTCACGAGCTAATTCATCACAAGGATATTCCTGAATACTATGAGGGCTTTGGTAGCTTAATTTGATGTCAGTCACATCATAGATACGCAGCGCTAACTGCTGTCCCCCCTGACGACGTAACTCTTCTTTCTGTCCATTAGGAATATCCCAATAGGCGTATGCCCACTCTGGATCTCGTGACATTAAAACTATTCGGCTTTGAGTATACCCATTGGGTAAATCTGTTAAATCTTCATCAATGGATGAAAGAAAATAATCATTGTTGTTTTCTTGCCCTAATTCAAATTTTTTTGCTTCCACCTCTTCTTGTGTTTCTAATATTGAAGGTGGAGCGGATGGGGTATTATGGCTAATACCTTGAGCTTCCATCACTGATGCCAGTAGTTGTGCTTTACGCATTCTGCTGTAACGAGATATACCTAGCTCACTAGCGACTTTGCGTAGTTGTCTCAAAGTCATCTCTTCTAGGGGTGGACGTTCTTGAACCATTCTGTATGTTCTCCTATTTTTTGACAGTGTTTAGTATTTCATTTCCCAAAACCTAACAGGAAATTGCATCTAATTTTCTTGTTTTTTTGAAGGACTTTTTTTCCCTACCCAAAAAATACTTGAATGCTCTTGAGAGTTTCTAGATATGTAGAAACCATAAGAACAATATTTTTTTGGGATCGCCGGGATCGCCTTTCAATGTATATCTTGCAGAAAATTTCAGATTTGGTCAAGAGTGCTTACTCAAAGATTATGAGTATACATACGGGTTTATAGGCAATTCTAGATGTCTAATGTTACGGTTTCTTAACATTACTGGATTTATAATAAATCATAATATTATCAATTAATAAATTTATCTTATAATTCTACTAAAAATTACTAATAAATATCCTGATTAAAAGTGGCAGAGAAGCAATCCATAGATGTAATGTAATACCAAATTTATAAGAAGTTGCATAGAATAATATACTGATTGGGATAGTTAAGATTAATATCATACATACGCTTCACCAACGCCAAAAGTTATTGGAGTACATTCCAATTACGAATTTTCCATTTTCCATCTTGACGGATCAAGTCGTAACGAACAAGCAAGTTATCATTTTGAGAATTGGTTAATCTGTCATTATCATAAAATTCTACCTTTTCTCTAACTTGAGCATCCACTTGAACTTGATTGGCATTTGTGTTACTCATATTTAAATTTTTTATCTCTAAACTATGCTCATACTTTCGGTAAGATTTCTCTCGCTTCAGAGCATTAGCTGTAGGTAACCAACGTTCAAGTGCTGGATCTACGAGAATATTTTGTAATTGTTCAGTTCGATGATTCGGACCTAGAGCACTAGCCTTAGTATCTAACCAACTTTGAATCGCTAGCCGTGCTACTTCTTGTGTAATTGGACCTGATGCTGCGAGAGTGACCTGATTCAGTTCTGGAATTTCCAATGGAGGTTCATCCAGTTGTACCATTGGTTGTTCCCTACCTAAGCCCAAAACATTTGCTAACCAGCCAATAGTTTTAATTGCCACGAACCCAATCAATCCTATTGCTAATAGCCCCAAAACTGCTATTAATATTAAACGACCAATCTTAACAGGTTCTCTTCTGGTTGATGTTCTGCGTGGACTTTGCTCAAACATCGATTGGGGTAATTCTTTACTACCCACTGACATATTTTCATTTAACTGAGGCAAATTACTTCTACCTCTTTCTCCAATTCTCGATGAATAGCGACTATAGCTCAAGGAACTTCCTTGTTTTTGTATATCTTTAGAAGACGATCGATCTGTTTCTGGAAGTGACTGATAAGAACTAGCTTCTGGTTGATTGGAAGTTCCTGTGCTAGTTGAGGCCATAGTGGCAGTAGCAGCACTACCCACACTAGAGATTTTTTGTTGCAAATCTAAGACTGAAGATTTGTCTGTTTCTTTTTTATATGATGTTTCTTCTGTATCGCGATCGCGACGCGGTTGAACAACTACCCACTGATTAGTTGCTTCTGCTTCGGTAGGTAAAGCTTCTAGATAAGCTTGAACGTGTCGATCTGCAAAATAGTCTTTCAAAGAAGCTGACTTGTCGGATAGGTCACGGAAATGTGGAAATACTTCCTCCGTCAACCAATGTTCAGCATACAGACACAAACCCGGTAGTAGATCTGGAGATTCTTGAGAATTTTCTTTAATAAAGGATAAAGGTTCGTGTTCCTGGCTTAGTTCTAACGATCTACTAGCTTCTTCAGTTTGTCCTAAAAGTAATGAACAGACAGCTTTCTCTAGATTGACATCTTGACTCCTACCCAATTGCATCAGCATAAACTTAGCTTTACGAATTAAGGCTGGTTGTTTTTGGGCAAACCCTTGAGCTAAAAAAGTATAAACTGCTAAATATGTACCAACGGCAGAAGGACGATGAGCTTCAGACTCAAATAATTTCTTTTGTTCTGCCATGCTTAAGTGGTGACGTAGCTGCTGAACAAACTTCAGAAAATCTTCAACTCCTAATCCAGATTGATCGTTACCTTGACCATCAATTCCTCCTCTTTCATTCAACATATCTTGAAGAATTTCTAACCCACGGCGACGGTCTAATGCTTTTTCTTCTGGTAGTTCGACTAATTCCATTATTCTATAAGGACGTAGCTTATAGAGGTCAGCTTGTATTTCTCCTCTAATTTGGGCAAATAGGTTTTCTCGTAGCAATAATCCCTGACCTGCTTCTAAAGCTGTTGCCGCACTTTCATATTGTCCTTGTTGCCATTGCTCTCTACCTAATTCTAAATTTGCTAAAGCTACTGTTAGCGCAATATCTGGTAGTACTAATACTGGGTCTCCAAAACGGCCATCTTTGACAGCAATACTATTATTAATTAGATAGGGACGGGTCAGCTTTAGGATCAGCTCATATTCTCCTAATTCCTGTAAAATTAAGAGAGCGCCCACAAATTGTCTATCTTCTATTTCTATACTGGGAGTGTTAGGGTCAAATTCATGGCTAACTGTAGTTTCTATACCGTGAGAGCTTATCCCTCTTGTTAAATGTCTAGAAGCTACTTTTGGGGTAATTTCTTCTGTTTGTTGAAGTTTTGTTTCTTTCTCTTCTTCTTCTTGTACTTTTTCCAGATTTATCTCAGAACTTGGACTTACTTGTGCTAATTCCGGCTCGTAGGTTTTACTCAGAAAACTGCCATCGTAGGTTTGCCGTTGTTCTGGGTCAGACAGAATAGCATAAGCCTCGTCTACAAGTTGTTTGCGGGCGACAATAGTTGCCTCTGAATACTCTCTTCTCGGAAACTGCTGAGTGCGATCGCGATGTGCCTGTCGTAACTGTTCGACAGTAGCCTGAATTGGTAAACCCAAAATTCGGTAATAATCTAATGGAATCCGCACAGTGCACTTCCTCAAAGGCGAGTTAATATAATTTACTATAATTTAGCTTACCATGTTAACCTATAATATCAGATATTGCTAGGGCGTGTCATAAATTAAGGAGGTTGACATTAAGAGTATAGTATGCTGATGGAAGAATAACTACAGGAATAATCAAAAAGGACTGCTCTAAATGACTAGACGTTATGGCTGGCGCATAGGACCAATGGGAACGCCCATACAAATCTACTACCAGGCCGTGAAAGAACTGTAGGGAGGACTGCCACAGACAACCGCCTCTTTGTGGAAGCTGTTTTATACAGATATAGAGCGGGAATTCCGAACCAGAGACTTATCAGAAAGATTTGGGGACTTTCGCGTAGTCCATACCCGTTTTAGTCGTTGGAGCCACTCAGGGATCTGGGAAAAAGTATTTCATGCTTTAGCTGAGGATGCAGAAGTCCGAATATGCCATGAATCGATGCCACTATTGTTCGTGCTCATACTCGTAGTGCCGTGGCGAAGGATAGTAGTGCACAACAGGAAGATATTGGCCGTAGTAAAGGGGGATTGAGCACTAAAATACATGGGGTAGTAGATGCTGTAGGTAACCCAACTCTTTTTTTTAACTTTAGCTCAAGCATCTGACGAATGATGGAGCAGATATTTTATTACCGATGGTAGAACCAGAAGCAGTATTAGGGGATAAAGCTGACGATGTTCAGGAGCGGGTGATTATACCTTTGACCCACAGAGGGATAGAAGTAGTGATTACCCCGAAAAAAAACCGCGCGTGAACTCCTTCATTAATTGATAATTGATAATTACCTCGGGTTTTAAGCGTTACGGAATTGAATATCAGGAAATATTATTTCTTCTCTTGGTCGATGGTCGGACAGCGCAGGTTTCGGAGCCATCCCTCGACCGCTTTTTCCCCGATCAAGGGTCGGCTTCAAGGCGCGAATTATTTAATTATTAGGCGTTGCTGAATTAAGGTATGATTAGGAAAAAGAGCGATCGCTAATAAGTGATATTGATCGGAGATTTAAAATTATGCAGTGTCCCGAATGTAAGTCAACTCATATCAATAAAAATGGCCATAAAAAAAGGGAAACAGAACTATATTTGTGTCAACTGTGGTCGGCAATTTATAGAATCTGATCAATCCCACAGAGGTCAAGCGTGAAGATATTAAACGTGAATGTCTAAAAATGTATGTTAATGGTATGGGATTCCTCGGAATTGAAAGAGTTAAAAATGTGCATCATACAACAATTATTAATTAGGTTAAAACTTGTAGGAAAACTTTTACCAGATTGTTATGAACCTGAGGAAATTCCTGAGGTTGGAGAACTAGATGAATTGGAAACTATGGTATGCTCAAAAAAAACAAAACTTGGCAAAGGAGCTGCAGTAGATCACTTTAAACAAGGTATTTTAGGATGGGTTGTAGGAGATCATAGTGGAGAAACTTTTGCTCCAAATCAGGGAAATTGTTAATAAATGGAAATGCTATTTTTATGTGACAGATGGATGGAAAGTTGATCCCAATTTTATTGCCGATGGCGTTCGCGCTAGCGGTGCGGAGCACTATCAAATGATTAGCAAAACATACATGACTAGAGTTGAAGGGGAGAATACTAGAATACTAGATTAAGACATTACTGGGCCAGATTACATCGTCGAACTCTTTGTTATTCGCGCGTCTGAAGAAATGCTCAGATATTCTATCCAATTATTAATTCACGCTTCTAAAATTTGGAGATGTACCAACTCCTTATCCAAATAATAGGAATTATTGTTTGGGTCGGCGATCGTGAATTTCCCTAATCATACCCGCGCTTCAGCAACGCCAATTATTAATAGAGTTGTCGCTTTATAAGGTAAAGTAAAATTAGTAGGGTATTTAAAAAAGGACAATGTTAGATATCAATCGGGTGCTAAAAGAAGAACGCCTCAGTACGGGCATTGACTGGACTAAACCGTAAGGC
>NZ_JAAHGH010000107.1 GCF_010672525.1 Okeania sp. SIO2B3
AAAGGAAGATACAGTAGATTCCATGAAGGGTGAGATACACTCATCGCGGGCAAGATGCCCACACTACAAATATTTAATTGTTAATCTCTGTACTTCTTATTTATGGGAGGAATATGTTGTATTTTTGACCATAGAAAGTAGGAAATTTTCACCTCTACTGATACTTCTAGAATGCTAATTTATATTGAGAATTTTCTGACTTCTTCCTTGTTGCTTATTCCTGATTTTAATTGCGAGAAACTGCATCTAAGAATCAGGTAAGTATAGCTGAAGTCAAAAGTCAATCTTTCCTCTCAATCAAAAACAAAAAGGAAGATACAGTAGATTCCATGAAGGGTGAGATACACTCATCGCGGGCAAGATGCCCACACTACAAATATTTAATTGTTAATCTCTGTACTTCTTATTTATGGGAGGAATATGTTGTATTTTTGGGAATAGGAAGTAGGAAATTTTTACCTCTACTGATACTTCTTGGATGCTAATTTTATATTGATACATTTCTGACTTCTTCCTTGTTGCTTATTCCTGATTTTAATTGCCATAAGCTACATCTAAGAATCAGGTGAGTATAGCTGAAGTCAAAAGTCAATCTTTGCCATCAAGAAAAAACAAAAAGGAAGATATTTTTGGCCATAGAGAATTGGAAATTTTCACCCTTACTAATACTTCTAGGAAGTTAATTTGATATTAATAATTTTCTTCCTCCTTCCTTCTTATTTCTTCCTTGTTTTACAGGAAGATATTTTTGGCGATGGGGAGTTGGAAATTGTTACCCCTATTGATACTTCTAGGATGTTAATTTTATATCGATAATTTTCTTCCCTCTTCCCTCTTCCTTCTTCCTTCTTCCCTCTTCCTTCTTTTAATTCCGATAAACCTCATCTAAAATATTGCCATTTGCAGCAATTAATTGAATATGTAATGGCATTTTACCTGCTGCATGAGTCGAACAACTGAGGCAAGGATCGTAAGCTCGAATACCTGCTTCAACTCTGTTTAACATTCCCTCTGGAATTTGATTATTGTGAATATAATGTTTGGCTATTTGAGTAACAGTTTGATTCATTGCCAGATTATTTTGACCAGTGGCAATAATCATATTTACTTTCTGAATAATTCCATTTTCATCTACTTTGTAATGATGGAATAAAGTACCTCTTGGCGCTTCACTAACTCCCACTCCTTCCAAACAGTTAATTCCAGCAGTAGCGCGAGTGCGAGGAGAAACAATATCTGGGTCATCTATCAATTGTTCAATTCTTTCTAAACAAGCAATAATTTCTATCAAACGAGCATAATGATAGAAGAAAGAAGAAGTAGGAACACCACCTACCCGCTCTTGCATTTCTTTTAATTCTCGGTCTGCTTTTTCTGTACCTATCTGAGAACAAACATTTAAACGAGCAAGAGGTCCGACACGATAAATTCCATCAGGATAACCCATTGGTTTGTAATAGGGAAATTTCAAATAAGACCAACTTTCTACCGCTTCCCCTAAAAATTCCTGATAATTATCTTCGCTTAAATTATCAGCAACAATATTACCTTCACTATCAGTAAACCGTAGTTTTCCGCCGTAATGTTCCCAGTCACCATTTGCACCAACTAATCCCATAAATAATGATGGAAACTTACCAAAAACTTCGGATTCAGTTTTCAGTTGTTCGTCTAATAAGCCCTTAAACAAACTAATAGCAATATTAGTAGTTTCAAAAGATTCTGGGAGACGATTTTTTATCCATTCTCGTCCCTCTTCAGATAAGGGAGAACGTACACCACCAGGCACTGCCCAAGCAGCATGAATTTTTTTAGCTCCTAACAATTCTATGACTGTTTGACCGAACTGCCTAAGTCGAATTCCTGCTCTAGCTAAATCTGGATTTTCCTCCATTAAACCAAAGACATTTCGTTTAGCTGGGTCGCTATCCCAACCTAATAGAAAATCAGGACTACTAAGATGGAAAAAACTTAAAGCATGGGATTGAGTTAACTGCCCTAAATTCATCATTCGACGCAATTTTTCTCCTGCTGGTGGAACTTGAACTGCGAGAATTTTATCCCCTGTTTTGGCAGAAGCTAATAAATGACTTACTGGGCAAATTCCACAAATTCTAGCTGTTATTCCTGCCATTTCTGTAAAAGGTCGCCCTTCACAAAATTTTTCAAAGCCACGATATTCTACGACATGAAATCTACAGTCGGATACTTCTCCAGCATCATCTAATATTACTGATATTTTGGCATGACCTTCGATTCTAGTTACTGGGTCGATGACTATTGTTTTAGACATAGTTTATTTTCTCCTTTACTAAATAAATAATCTCTAGATTTTGAGAAATTTTTCAAAGCTATTTTTCTGAGTAAGTAACTAATGTGATGAAAAGGAAACAGAAAATTCATTAATGGATAATGGATAATTACCTCTAGTTAAAACCGTCCTTGATTGAATATAAGGAAATATTATTTCTTTTTTCCCCTTAAAAGGGTCGGCTTGAAACCAGAATTATTTAATTATTAATTATTAATTATTCGGTGATTTTAGTAGGTTGGGTTAAGCGAGAGCGCAACCCAACAAAAAAGATGTGTAGATTGGCGTTAAAATTTGCTCTTGATAAAAAGAAAACAGGAAAGTAATTTTAGTAGTTTTGCTTGAGGAAACAAAACCTAACCTACTCAAATTAAACTCTAGTGCAGGATGGCAGAAATAACTAACCAGTTACAAAATTCTAAAAGCCTTACCAATCAATATTTTTGAGGGCGTTAGCGGAGCTTGGCGCTAGCCAATACCATTTGCCCCTACGACTTTTAACTTCCGCGTAGTGGCACTAGGTTTTGAGAATATTATAAAATTTATTTCTCAAAGCTACCTCTACTTTGTTTATCAGTTTTCTTCTAATTACAAATGCGGGCTTTTTCCCAATATTGTTGATAATTCCAGATACCTAAACCTGCTTTTTTGGCAGAATTTTGAGCGTTCAAATAAGCAGTTTTTGAACTAGGGCAAGTATCATTTAGATGTTTACAGAAAAGGGAAGCTTTTCCTTCACTAACCAGTTGTAAATTAATGGAAGTATTACCTTTAAATACTTCTGAAACTATCCGTTGATTACTACTTTTTCCTGTATCACTAACTAATACTATTGTACCTCTAGGAATCAGTGTTTCAAGTCTACTTTTGGCAGCCTCAAAAAAAGGATTATCTCCATATTCAGGACCATCAATACAGGCAAGTTGTAGCCGACATAATTGTGAATTTCCTTCCCAAGGAATTCGACATTGTGACATGGTAACTTCTAAAGTATCTCCATCAATAATCTGAGAAATTCTTGCTTGTTGAGTAGCTAAAGACTGAGGATTATTTAATAGAGATAAAAGTATTAAAATTCCACAGGATACAATAGCTAAAATTAGACTAATTTTGCGTATTTTCATCGGCTTTTTTTTGAGTAGGTTGGGTTAAGCGACAGTGCAACTCAACAAAAAGATGTGCAGGTTAGCCTTAAAAATTGTCATTATTAGAAGGTAAAAGGAAAGGAATTTTTCATTTCAGCATCTCTTGATATCTTATTTTTTTAAGATGTTGATTATTCTATTTAATATTACAGCTAAGTAAATTATTATAGGAGGCGAGCGAGACGCTCGCACTGGGGTAAAATACAGCAAATTCTAAGTATGTGATGTACAAATATTAACGTTGAAATATCTGTAGTGCAGGCATCTCGCCCGCTAGTAATGTACCTAAGCGAGATGAAATTCGCTATAATTTCCCTTCTTTTTTCTTCCTTCTTCCTTCTTCCTTCTTTTACCCAAACTTAATCATTTCTCGACCTTGCATTTTCGGAATTTCACCCTTTAATAAAGGTTCTAAAGTCGCCTTAATTCGATCGGCAGAAGGCGGGCATCCAGGCATAAAAATATCCACAGGAACAACTTCATGCACTGGTCGAACTTTATCAAGTAATTCTGGTACAATTCCTGGCGCATTTGGTAATTGTTGATTTTCATCTGCCAACTCTAAATAACTTCTTTCTAAAACAGTTTTCGTACCACCAAGCATATTTCGCATAGCTGGCACATTTGCAGCAACAGCACAATCACCAAAAGAAATTAAAGTTTTAGTCTTTTTCCTCACCTCAATAATTATTTCTAAATTATCCTGATTAGCAATACCTCCTTCCACCAAACAAACATCTACATTTTCTGGATATTCTTTAATATCGCTTCCCACCGGACTATAAACAACTTCGACGTGATTTGCCAGTTCAAACAACCATTCATCTAAGTCCAGAAACGACATATGACAGCCAGAACATCCAGCCAACCAAACTGTGGCAAATTTGATTTTTTTCGACATAATTAATACCTTTAATTAGGAAATAGGGAATAGGCAGTAGACAGTAGGCAGTAGGAAATATAAAATAATTCAATTTTTAAGTTTTCAAGGAATAGTATTTACTTGTCCTACTTGGCTTTTTTGAGAACATCGCTACTTATGCACTACTACACAAAATTATCTTTTATCTGCTATCTGTAGTTAATGGTGCGTTGCAACGCACCCTACTAAACTGTGGCAAATTTGATTTTTTCGACAGAATTAATACCTTTAATTAGAGAATAGGCAGTAGGCAGTAGGGAGTAGGCAGTAGGAAATATAAAATAATTCAATTTTTAAGTTTCAAAAGAATAGTATTTGCTTGTCCTACTTAGCTTTTTTGAGAACATCGCTACTGATGCACTACTACACAAAATTATCTTTTATCTGCTATCTGTAGTTAATGGTGCGTTGCAACGCACCCTACTAAACTGTGGCAAATTTGATTTTTTCGACATAATTAATACCTTTAATTAGAGAACAGGGAATAGGGAATAGAGAATAGGAAACAGGGAACAGGGAATTTTATAAATTCAGTCTCTAACTATAATTTCAATAGTTGCTCTAAAACACCTTTTACTATCCACAATAAATAGATTCGCCAAAATAGAAATCAAACAAATTAACTTCTGACTTCTGACTTCTGACTTCTGACTTCATTTACCTTGTCCATTGTTTATTTTCCCTAGCATTAACCAAAAATTCCAACTTAGAGCGATCGCGCTCCATTTCAGCTACCGTTGCCCCCTTACGGAAGATAGCACCAGTTGGACAAGCATCCACACATTTACCGCAAGCAGTACAAGCATCCACCTCTCCCCAAGGTTGATTCAAACCAGAAACAATATAACAAGCAGCGCCACGACTTCCCACATCCCAAACGTGCGCTCCCTCTATTTCACTACAAACTCGCACGCAACGAGTACACAAAATACAACGATTATGGTCTATACCAAACTGCTTGTGAGATAGATCCATTCCCCGGTCTGGGAAACGATAGGGAAACCGAGTATGATCCATCCCCACCTCTACTGCCATATTTTGCAATTCGCAATTCCCATTCGCAACACAAACCGCACAAACATGATTGCCCTCAGAAAACAACAACTCCACCAACATTCGCCGATATTCTTGCAAATTCTGAGTTTGAGTCTGAATTTCCATTCCCTCCGCAACCTCAGTCACGCAAGCAGGCAATAATTTTCTCGCCCCAGAAACTTCTACCAGACACAACCGACAAGCACCTATATCCGTAACTCCCTCCAAATGACAGAGAGTAGGAATATGAACCCCCGCTTCCTTAGCAGCTTCAAGAATAGTAGTTCCCTCCTCCACTGCAATTTGATTGCCATCAATAGTTAACGTTTTTACTGACATATTTTTTTCTCCTAATATTATATCAACTCCGGTAGCATTGGTGTAATTAGATTCATAGTTGGAGACCCACCCCTAACCCCTCCCCCTCCCAGGAGGGGAAGATGGGGATATGGGGAGATTAAGAAAGATTTGGCAATGGCGCTCGTGAAGAGAAAATTTTTTTAGAATGAACTAAGCTAATTTAATATTACACCTCTTATAAAAGTAAAATCGCAGAGCTTTTCAACTCTTATAAACTACTTAAATATTTAGGAAGTTAGTGTTTTGCTTACTCTCTCATCCAAATGCTCTGTTAGTTGACTTCTCTAGCAAGGCGATCGCCATCTCCTACATTCTCCTGACTCCTAATATCATGTCCAGTTAATAGCGCACCTCCTTCTTCTCTCCTGACTCCTGACTCCTGACTCCTGACTCCTAAGTTAATACCTTACCATTGCTAGAAAATTCTGATTCCTGCAATAAATCTAGATATTCTTGCTTAAAATAGCGCAACGTACTCAAAACAGGATTAGGTGCAGTCATTCCCAAACCACATAAGCTAGTATCCTTCACCATATAAGACAACTCCTCCAACCTTTCTAGATCGATAGAAGTCGCCTGTTTATTCAAAATCTTAGTCAGTAAAGCATATAACTGCACCGTACCAGTGCGACAAGGAATACATTTGCCACAAGTTTCACCACGACAAAATTCCATGTAAAACTGCGCCACCTCAACCATACTGGTTTCCTTATCCATAATCACCATACCACCCGAACCCATCATCGAACCAACTTTGCTCAGAGAGTCGTAGTCTACAGGAGTGTCGAGCATGGAAACAGGAATACAACCACCCGAAGGTCCCCCAGTTTGTACCGCTTTCACTTCCCCACCAGGAACACCACCTCCCATTTCCTCAACAATTTCCCGTAGAGTTATTCCCATCGGTACTTCAATTAAACCGTTATTTCTAACTTTACCTGTGAGGGCGAATATTTTTGTACCTTTACTGTTTTCAGTACCAATACTAGCGTACCACTCTGCACCTTTTTTCAGAATAGGGGCAATATTGGCAAAGGTTTCCACATTATTAATTAGGGTTGGATATCCCCAAAGTCCAGACTGAGCAGGATATGGCGGACGGGGTACGGGGTTGCCACGTTTGCCTTCCACTGATTGAATGAGGGCAGTTTCTTCCCCACAAACAAATGCACCAGCACCGATACGGATGTCAATTTTGAAGTCAAAAGGACAGTCGAATATTTGACTACCCAAGAGTCCGTATTTTTTTGCTTGTTGAATAGCTTTTTGTAACCGTTGGATGGCTAGGGGATATTCAGCACGGACATAAATGAAACCGTGATTTGCTCCCACAGCATAACCAGCGATCGCCATTCCTTCTAATACTAAATGGGGGTCGCTTTCTAATACACTCCGGTCCATAAATGCACCGGGGTCTCCTTCGTCACCGTTGCAGATAATATATTTCTGACCTTCCGGCATTTTGGCAACGGTTGCCCATTTTAAACCAGTGGGATAACCGCCACCACCCCTACCCCGCAAACCACTGCGAGTAATTTCCTCCACGACTTCACCGGGACTCATTTCATGTAACGCGTGGTAAAGAGATTGATATCCACCGACGGCGATGTATTCTTCGATGCGTTCGGGGTCAACTTTGCCTGTGTGTTCCCTAACGATGCGGAGTTGCCGAGAAAAGAATGGGTGTTGGGAGTCACCTTTCATTACTTCGGTTGTACCACCGTTAAGTGCGTCGATAATACTGGCAGCGTTTTCAGGTTCCACTTCTTCGTAGAGGGTATCGTCGGGGTCTATTTGTACCAGGGGACCGCGTCCGCAAAATCCCATACAACCTACTCCTACAACTTCGACACGTTCTTCTAACCCTGCTGTTTTAACTGCATTTTTCATATTTTTCATTACATCTACAGAATTAGCAGCTTGACAACCTGTAGAGGTGCAGCAGTGAACTCTAATGCTTTTTTGTCTGTTTTTTTCTGCTTCGGCAATGTCGAGCAAGTCTTGATAGTCCATCTATTATTCTCCTTTTTATAGTTACTAGCACTGAGCGATCGGCAGTTATAGCGCTATATGCAAGTCAATCAAAAGTTAAAAGTTAAAAGTTGAAGCTTAAAAGTCAGAAGTCATCCCTGACTAACAGCGCTACGCGCAAGTCAGAAGTTAGAAGTTAAAAGTTAAAGCTTAAAAGTCAGAAGTCATCCCTGGCTAACTTTGAGCATTTAAATGTCCGCGTCCTATTTGCGTAGTGCTATAGTTTTTTTTGGCGTTGCTGAATGGTAATGATTTTTAGATTAAGTATTAACGCAAAACATAAGTTTTTCAATTTTACCTTTAGCTACTTAGGGTTTGCGCTCAAAAGTCTTATGGGCAAGGGTAGGAGACAGGAGACAACCCACCCCTCGCCCCTCCCCCTCCCAACCCACCCCTAACCCCTACCAGGAGGGGAGGGGAAGACAGGAGGAACGGGGAATTATAGAGGAGGTAGAAGGAAGAATAATCCCTTGATTATTCTGCGCAACAAAGTCGCCTAAAATGCTAATTTTTTGAACCATTATGACCTAAAAGCTTGGACTTTTTTTAACTAAAAAATGCTAAGACCTTTATATTTCAGTGCTTTTAGATTTAATCAACAAACCCTACTTACCATTAGACTTGTCGCTTTATAACTTCAAAAATCCCCAAAAACCTTGTTCTATAAGGATTGTAGCTATTGGAGGCTAAAAAGTCTTGGAATTATTGCTCTGTCTAGGTTGGAGCGATTTTTTCCCTCTATTAAGCGACAATTCTATTACATTTCAGCAACGCCTTTTTTTCTTTCCTTGAGTTTGATTTTGATTTATAAATCAGTAAAAATAGATCGTTAAGTAATTAAGTGGGATGGTTTTTCTTAGTTTCCATCTTACCTAAATATTCTAACTTCACAACTAGATTCTTTTTCTAGCTTTAAATATTTCCACAATCAAAAAATATCAACTTTTAATCAGGTAAAACTTTACCTAAATATCTATGTTTACCCATGGAATTTTGACTGTTGATTTTTGGCTAAATTTACTCTTGCCAATCTTTAATTTTTTCCATAACTAATTCTGGAGTTTGTTTGCCTACAATACTACCATCAAAAACCACTGCTGGCGCAATCCCACAAGCACCCAAACAACGAGCTGCCATCAGAGAAATTTGATTATCTGCTGTTGTTTCTCCTACTTTTATATCTAATTCTTTTTCTAGTGCTTTAATTACTTCTCCACCACCTTTTACATAACAAGCAGTACCCATACATACCACACAAGTATGAGCGCCATTAGGCTTAAGTGAAAAAATATGATAAAAAGTTGCTACTCCATATACTCTACTCAATGGTAACTTTAAACCTCGTGCTATATAGGTCAAAACATCAGGTTCTAAATACCCAAATACTGATTGTGCTTTATGCAATACTTCAATTAAAGAATCTTGACGATATTGATTCCGCTTCATTGTAATATCTAACTGTTTAAAGCGTTTATCGCCGCTAGGATGACCCTTTTTTGATTGTTGAGAATTGTTGCTTTTAGTCTCTTTCGTGGCAGTTTCCATTTCTATAATGCTCCTCAACTTACTGCTCTTGGTATTTGCTTTTGATAGTAGCCGATATTTACTTAATATTTACTGCCTGCTTATTAAAGTTTTAATTTATTTATATTGTTACATATTACTGTTTTTTTGAACCACTTGATTTACATTTTATTACATTTTTTTCATCTTGTTTAATAAACAACTTGTCTGTTGTTTAATCTGGTGTTAAGACCGAGCTTAAACTTTAAATAATTATGCAATAAAATCCCTAAAATAAACTAAATTTTTCATTAAAAATAACACCAAGAAGAAGGAAAAATATTGTGTTATTTTCATCTTTATGAGATGTCCGCGCCCTTTTTTGCCGCTGCTATAATACCAAATTGATAAATATTTGCTACAAATTGTCGGGAGGTTCCATGCAACGTCTGTAGGTCATTTCAGTTATCAATTATCAGTTATCATAAGGAAGAAGGAAGAAGGAAGAAGGAAGAAGGAAGAAGGAAGAAGGAAGAAGGAAGAAGGAAGAAGGGGTACATTTTTGAAAAAAATGTACATAAATAATTAGTATAATGGAAACTATTTGGAAATTCCAGAAATAATTGAGATTGCTTCCTTCCACTCCGTTCCAGTCGCAATGACATTTTATTTACAGTAGTTTTGGAGTTGATTAGGTAGAAAATTTTAGGACTTTAGGGAGTAGGGAGTAGGGAGTAGGGAGTAGGGAAAAAAAAATTAATCTTAAACTTTTAGTAGGGGTAGGAGACAGGAGACAGGAGAAATGGGAATGAGCAATGAATATAGACTTTAAAGCTGGCTTTTGTAGTAAGATTTAATTCTGGTTCAGTTAGTAAGTCCTGTATCTAAAACTAAAAACAATAGCTGATAGCTGATAGCTGATGGCTGAATGCTTATACTATATGTGCTTAATTATGCTTAATTCCCGGTCTACAATATAGATAGAAAATGGCTTCCATATAGCAGATTTCCAGTCAATGAGGTACAGTGCTGAACTTGATAAATTCTCACCATTAAAAAACTGGCTGAAAAATCTTTGTTGCCGTACCTCATCAACCTGAAATACTATGTCTTATCGTCGCTACGCTTTCGTTGCGTTTTGAATGTTAGGTTTTAGGTATTAGGAAGTAGATTTTTCAGAACTATTCGGAGTAGTTACATTTAAAACCCCAATTAACGATTTAACCATTAACCTAAAACCTACAAAATTCTTCAATTAGAAGATGATATTACTTCCTGAAATTTATCTTCCCAAGAACCTTCTAAACGCGGACCTTGAATTTGTACAACAGCAGAAGCTAGATAGTTTCCCCAACGTGCAGCTTGAATAGGTGTGTAACCATGGGTAAGGCCAAATAACACACCTCCAGCAAAAGCATCTCCTGCGCCAACAGTATCGATCGCCTTCACCGCAAACCCTGGTACAGGAGTAATTTTTTTATCTTGTACAACTAAACAACCTTCCTTGCCGTTAGTAATAAAAGCTGTTTCTACCAACTCCCCAATTTTGACAGCACATTCTTCTAAAGACTCAATTCCGCAGAAACTACGAGCTTCATCAGCATTGCAAAATAATACATCACAATATTTTGACGCTACTTCGCGGAAGTCATCAGCAAACATATCTACTAAAAATTGGTCAGAGAAAGTAAAACACACTCTAACCTCTTGACGCTTAGAATCTTCCATTGCTTGAATACAAGCTTGCTTTGTATCCGGTCCAGTCCACAAATAACCTTCTATATAACTGTATTTACAACGCTTAATTTGTTCTGCATCAATATCACTAGCACTGAGATTCACAGATACTCCAAGATGAGTACACATAGTACGTTCAGCATCAGGAGTTGTCAGTACCACACAAGTACCAGTAGGTCCATTTTCTGTAGATGTAGGAACTACATTAAATTCAATTTTGGAGTCGAGCATATCTTTGCGGTACAACTCACCATTAGGATCGTTGGCGACTTTTGCCACAAAAATACCCGTTCCTCCACTCTGAGCGATCGCTATCATCGTATTTGCTGCTGACCCTCCAGAACGCTTTTTTAAAGAGATGTTTTCCAGGTCCTTCAATATTCCTCCTTGTTTTGGAGCATCCATCAGAGTCATTCCGCTTTTTTGGAGGGAATGTTTAGCGATCGTGTCTTCTTCTACAAATGCGAGGATATCTACTAAGGCGTTACCGACGCCAAATACGTCTAATTTTTGGGTATTTGCTGCTGTCATCTATTTTTCTATTTTTTGGCCACTTAGGCATAATATCATGTCTGGATAAAATGTATAATTTTGATTATTATGTCTGGTTGAATATTTATAAATCAGTAATCGGGTAGTAGGGAGAATCAGGAGATTTGTCTTGTTATTGAGATAATAGGTTTTTTTCATCACTAATTATCCTGATTTAATATAAGTACCATTAGGACAAAATACTTTAGTTCAAAGGAACAGGAAGTAAAATGTCCTAACCTGCACTCATGTACCATAAATTATGAAATAGAAGAAGAGAAGATTTACTTAGTTTAGTCTCAAACTGGCCCGGGAACCTGGAATTATGCTTTATTAACTACACTCGATTTAAGATTGTTGAATGACCCAGAGTAGTTAACATTGAAACCATCAGGTAAAATCGCATCAGCTAACTGAGCACGACTTAAATTAACCTCACTTAAATTAGTATCAAGTAAATTTACCCAACTTAAATCAGCACCATTAAAATTAGCTTTAGTCAAATTAGCAGCAGACAAATTAGAACTGTTGAGATCTACTTTACTGAAATTAGCCTTAGTCAGATTTGCACTACTCAAGTCTGTAACAATTAAATATGAACCAGTTAAATCAGCTTTACTCAAATCTGCCCCTACTAAATTAGCACCAATCAAACTTACATATTTCATATTTGCATGAATCAGACAAGCATAGCTGAGACTAGCACTAAAAAGAAAAGCACCATCTAGATTTGCTTGAGAAAGGTTAGCGCAAAACAAAAAAGCACGATTTGCATCAATTTTTGAGAGATTAGCACAACTTAAGTTAGCATTACTCAGATTAGCTTCACATAGTTTAGCATTTGTTAAGTTAGCTTCACTTAAATTTGCCCCTACTAAATTTGTACCACTCAAATTAGCATTACTAAGATTCACTCCACTGAGGTTAACATTCGTCAAGTTAGCATCACTAAAATCAGAATTACTAAAATCAGCACCACTCAGATTAATACCACTAAGGTCAACTTCCGGCAGCTCTATAGCAATAAAGTTTCTATTACCATTAGTATAATCTTCTAGTATTTGCTTGGCATCTCTTATGGGCATCTACGCTAAATAGTTTAGGTTTATTCTAAATACTATTATCTCAAAATACTAATCAGTTATAATGAAGTTTAATTTTTTATTAAACAAAGAAAAGCGATCGCTATATATTCAAGAGGAAAAATGATTGATGGTCAACTAAAAATTGTTTCTCTAATTCCTAGTGCTACAGAAATTGTTGCAACATTGGGATTAATGGATGTTATGGTTGGTAGAAGTCATGAATGTGACTATCCTTCAGAAGTTAAAAATTTGCCTGTTTGTACTCAGCCTAAATTTAATCCTGATGGAAGTAGTCGTGAAATTCATAATCGAGCTACTGAGTTATTACAATCTGCTTTGAGTGTCTATCGTGTAGAAACAGAAACTCTAGAGAAATTAGAACCTACTCATATTATTACTCAAGCTCAATGTGATGTTTGTGCCGTTAGTTTAGCAGAAGTAGAAGTTGCAGTGGCAAGTTTAATTAAAAGTCATCCTCAAATTATTTCTTTACAGCCTAATTTATTGGCAGAAGTTTGGGCAGATATGGAACAAGTAGCAATGAGTTTAGGAGTGGATGGAAATGAAGTAATTTCTCAGTTAAAATATAGGGTTAAAGCTTGTGCGGAAAAAACTCAAAATTTACCAGTTAATGATATTCCGAAAGTAGCTTGTATTGAGTGGAGCGATCCGCTAATGGCAGCAGGAAATTGGATACCAGAATTAGTTAAGTTGGCTGGGGGAATTTCATTATTTGGAGTAGTGGGAAAACATTCTCCATGGTTAAAATGGGAAGAGTTATTAATTGCTAATCCAGATATTATAATTTTCATGCCTTGTGGTTTTGATTTAGAACGCACTCGCCAAGACACTATGGAGTTAATTAATCGTCCAGAATGGCAAGATTTACTTGTAGTTAAATCGGGCAAAATTTACATTACGGATGGTAACTCTTATTTTAATCGTCCAGGACCGAGATTGGTCGATTCTTTAGAAATTTTAGCGGAAATTTTACATCCTGAATTATTTAATTTTGGTTATGAAGGAATAGGTTGGGTGAAGTTATCTTAAGTATAATATAATATCAAATCCGCTATTCTTCGGTATAAAATCTTTTGAAGGTAGGAGTCAGAATTGAGAACTCAGAACTCAGAACTCAGAACTCAGAACTCAGGAATGAAATACAGTTATAAATATTTGGTAATAGTCAAGATGGAGAATGTTTTTATAGCTAATTAAACGAATTTGATATAGCAATCATAAATCATTTGTAAAAAATCTAAGTATATATAATAAAGTCTGAAACTTTGTTCCCTATTTCCCTCTCATATCAGATCCGGTTGAACACTTATTATATAGTTGGGGGGAGTAGGGAAGATTGAAGTATAGTTATAAAAATATACTTATAACCAGATTCTATATCAATATCCATTATTCTATTTAGACTTAACTATTTAACTTCTAGCAATTCTCATAAGGAGTAAAGTACAAAATTATAGATTTTACCGAACAGTTCATTTTTCAATAAGAAATAGGAAGTCAAAATCCAACTATAATTTATGCTTCCTGATCAACCCTATATCTCTATACTTAGCCTAATTAGTTTGATGCCTTAATTCTACAATATTCAGATGGTGTGTCATGTACAAACAAGAAGTACAACAAAGAAGTAAACCTCAAACAATTTCAGACATTGAATTAATCAATACCTGGTTAAAACAAATTCCTCCTATCAATCAATCATCTCATTTATATATAGCTCAAATGTTCCTGAAATTTGTCAAAAAGCCACTAAAAAAAGTCAATCAAGTAGATGTTTTAGCCTTTGCAAATGTTCAGGGTATTCGCTCTAATAATCGAGAATCTTATCAAAATAAACGATTAGAAACTATTAATTCTCTGCTAAAATTTGGTCAGCAAATTGGAAGACTTCCTAATACTCAAAAAAAGATATTGTCTCCTACTATTAAAAACTTCAACAAATCAGCCCCCCCTAAGTACAAAACAGAAAATTATCCTACTACTAGGAAAATACAAAAAAAACCCTTAAACTGGTCTAAACTATTAAACATTCAGCTAGCTTCTAGCTTATTAATTATTTTCGCCTTACTTATGGCAATCTTAAAACTATTTCGAGAAGTGGGTGGGGGCGCAAATGCTGCAGATGAAAATTGGCCAGAAACAGTAGTGATTATGCCTGAGATTGAGCCAACTCAGAATTGGGCCTATCCAGTAAATGTACCCAGAATACGAGCTTTTCTCGATACAATCGCTGTAACAGAAGGCACCACAGGTCCTCAAGGTTATTATCGTCAATACACAAACGACCATTTCTCTAGCTTTGAAGACCACCCTAGAGAGATGAAATGTGGCATTGATAGGAATAACGAAAAACTTTGTTCTGATGCAGCAGGTAGATATCAGTTTTTGAGTACATCTTGGGACCTCTATGCTCCTATGGTAGGCGCTAAGAATTTTGGCCCTACTTATCAAGACCGTGTAGCGATAGAATTGATTCGAGAAAAAGATGCTCTGGAGGACATTGAACAAGGGAGAATTGAAGAAGCTTTTAGAAAGTTATATATGGTTTGGCCCTCATTTGGAGAAACACCTACAGAAGTTGAGCGACTCATGCCTAAACTTGTAGGAACTTACAATAATAACTTGGCTCGGTATCAACCGCTCTATTAAACTGACCCAAAACTGCCCAAATCTAGACTTAACTAAACATAGGTAGTTTTGGCGTTAACTTCCTGTTTCAACGTGGCTTTAGTTTGGCAACTAAAGGGTTTGTCCACTCCGCAGGCCATCCCGGTAGAGCTTACCGTTTGACTTGGTAAAGTCGGAATCGATATTCCTTCAAACCATCGTTCTATATTCTTGCTGGCGTTTAAATCTCTGTCCTCGATATGACCACAATCAGGGCAGATATAAACACGGTTTTTTAATGGCATCTTGTGACGATGAAGACCACAATTAGAGCAGATCTGGGAACTTGGAAACATCCTATCTACTAGGATTAGTTGACTTGAGAATTTCTCAGTTTTATATTCTAATTGGCGTCTAAACTCATACATCCCACAATCGGCAATTGCGCCAGCTAATCTGTGATTTTTCAGAAATGCCTTAACGTGCAAATCTTCTATCTTTATAATGCTGTGGTTTTTAGCAAGATAGGTAGTTAATTTATGGATAGCGTCTTTGCGGATGTTTGCGATCCGAGCGTGGATTTTTGCTAGTTTTGTCACCGCTTTTTTGCGATTATTAGAACCTTTCACTTTCTTGCTTACTTGACGCTGTAGGTGTTTTAAACGCTTACTCATGCGTCTATAAGTTTTTGGATTTTTAAACACCTTACCGTTAGAGCAAACGGCTAATTCCTTAATTCCAATATCGACACCAACTGTAGGTCTTTGTCCTTCAATACTTGGTTTCTCAACTTCATATTTAATCGCTATAAACCATTTATCGGCAGTACGAGAAATCACACAATTATGTGTTGCTGTTACAGGTAATGGTTCGGCAAGACGCACCCAACCTATTGAAGGTAATTTAATTCGTTGACCATCATTTTTAATTTTTGGTGCAGCTTTGCTACCTGATTCTAAGTAGAACGAGTCGCGTTGACCTTTCTTCTTGAATTTTGGTTGTTTAGCAACTTTCTTAAAGCATCTATCCCAAGCTGTTCGCAATTCCTTTAATGCTTGTTGTGGAACATTTTTATTAGTTTCATAGTACCAAGCATTCTCAGACTTGACCTCGGCAACCAATCTTTTATGAAGGTCAATAGCTGATGGTACTTTAATTGTTTTGTCAGTTTCCCGTTGCACTAAGACATCTTTAACTAAGGCATTGGCCCAGTTGTAAGCGTGCCTAGCCACACCGGATGCTTTGCGAAAGGCTGTAACTTGTTTATTGTTTGGTTTTAGTTCAACCTTGATACTTAAAAGCATTTGACTCGACCTTTCAAATGTGCAATAGTTATATCATATATAAGAAGTATGGAATTGTAAATATGGCTGGAAAAAAGATTTACGGAGATTCAAAGCGTAGATTTACAATGACTTTGACTGAAACAGTGATTCAGTGGTTATAAGAAAAACAACATAATTAAGGTTTAAAGCCTCTCCTTTAAAGGAGAAAAAAGAAAAAATTTTCCTTAAGTGTAAATCCTCTCCTTGAAAAGAAGAGATAATTATTAATTATTAATTATTTATTATTAATTGTTGAATACTCCCCCATTCCTACTCAATAAAATCTAGAAAAGTTTTTGAGAAATGGTACTATGTCCTGTTTGTGGCACAGAATACATTGACACATTCCCAGCATTTTGTTCTGTCTGTAGTTGGGATTTAACATCAGACACTACCTTCTTTGCTACAGCAGAAATATATCAGCGAAAAGAAGAAGCAAAATTGAACTGGGCTAGAAAAATGTGGCAAATTGTACAAGAGCAGAAAAATCAAAATAGTGAGAATAACACCATAAGTTTACCTTTTGCACAAGTAGATGAGGTAAATCACAATCAAAATTTCAATGGGGACCTCAAAAGACAACTAGATAAACTACAAGCTCAGTTAAATCAGGCAGCAATGGAACGCTTTCAGCTTCATTCTCAGCTAGAGTGGGTACTTTATCGCCTCGAACAACTTAACCCAGAAATATTGACAGATAGTCTATATCGTATTGAAGAACATCTAAATGCTATGGCAACTCCAGAAGCACCAATGTCAGAAGTAGGGATAGACTATAACCCACTGATAAATCTTTTAGCTGCAGGAAAATGGCGAAAAGCAGACCAACTTACCTGGGAGTTGCTATTGCGAATCACCCTCCGGGAAGATGAAGGTTGGCTACAGTTAGTAGATATTGAAAATTTTCCCTGCACAGACCTTCTTACTATTGACTGGCTTTGGGAATATTACAGTAACGGGTTATTTGGCTTAAACGTACAACAACGTATATGGGAAAGTGTAAGTGGACAATATGGAGATTTTTGCGATCGCGTCGGATGGCGAGATGGAGAAAGTTGGAAGTATTATGATGAACTTAGCTTTAAACTACAAGCTCCAGAAGGTCACTTACCTGTAATTATATGGCGACGACGTGCTTGTTATGGAGTCGGTAAAATGATGGCTCCTGAAACATTTTTTGCCTTAATATCGCGACTAGCAATTTGTGGTGGTAGTAGATAATTTAGTAAATCCTCATTTTAATTAATCATCACAAAAAACCTTGATGCCAAATTAAAATCAAACTGCATAAAATAAGATTTTACTAATAATTGGCTACAGATAAACGCAAATAAATAGGGATAAATTAATGAATTTCATACTTCTGTCTAGCCTCATATATAATTAGTATTATTGATATAACTTGCCACTCAGTAATTTTTAGGATAAGCTAGAAAATAAGTAGAAACTAACAGTAAATCTACAGCTTATCTAAGGAAAAGTGAATGAAAGGTGAGAAATTATTATTAGATAGTATTAAGACAGTAGGAGAATACGATCTATAACAAGATAGTGACCTAGAAAAACTCTCCTCAAAACTTGAGGAAATTGAGATTACAGGTAATCAAAATCAGCTTACTCTTCAATCAGGAGATGACTATAAAGATTTGGGAAATTTATCTAATTTAATAGAG
Source organism: Okeania sp. SIO2B3 (assembly GCF_010672525.1). Classification (GTDB taxonomy): domain Bacteria; phylum Cyanobacteriota; class Cyanobacteriia; order Cyanobacteriales; family Microcoleaceae; genus Okeania. The sequence continues at coordinate 18,287 of NZ_JAAHGH010000107.1, forward strand.
AACCTTAGTAATAAAATTTCAGATGATTACCAAAATAGGCATCAAAGTGACTTGATGCGTCTAGATGCTGACTATCAAGATAATTTAAGAAAAATGGAAAATGAACATCGAAGCTATCTAAATCAAGCAATAGATAGAATTATTTTAGATTTGGAAGGAAGGGTAAGTCGATTCAATGAATTCCTTTTAGACTTACACAAAGACCGTCCAGGTGCATATGCGACATCAGAAAGAATTTCAGACCATAATAGGATGGGAGATGAATATAAGAAAAATTTACGAGCATTTCAGAATGACATTGAATATTTGAGAGAAGTCAGATATAATGATTTGTCAAAATATTTGGGAGAAATCAGATCTAAATTGTCAGATATTACAAGGAAAAAGATAGATAATTTATTAGATGATTTTGAAAGTTAAAAAACAAGACTTAGAAAATATTTTGAGGATCAAAAACGAAGACTAAATTAAAATTTAAGAGCAGATATATCAAATTCAGTAACAAGGAATGCAAACCTTGAAATTACAAGAATAGAAAAAGAATAAATTATCTTTATTTACCTTGATCAGGAGTCAAATTCTCAGTTAAATATTCAACATAAATACTTACTGAATTGTTGACTCCTACTGACCACTATAATTCTCTTCCTACTTCTTACTTTTGACTTTTGACTTATGTTTTTATGCTACGTTTTGTCGTGCGAAATGTAGGCTTGAATAACCTGCCGATATTGACTCTTACGCTTCACACCTTTCAACTGTTCGACCAAACCCTTATTCTTAAAAAACTGAATCGTCGGTGTAGACATTACCCCTGCATTCTGAGCAATTTCGGGATCTTGCTCAATATCAATCTCTACATAATGAACTTTTCCCTCAAACTCTTGTAGAACCTTCTCCAAAATAGGCTTCAAAGTATGACATGGAGCGCAGGTAGGAGCAGAATACTTAACTATAATTAGGAGATCGCTCTCGTGGTAGAGTTTCCGCAAAGCATAACCTCCCAGATGGTGAGTAGCATTCTGGTCAAAATTCTCAACAGTATCAACAACTATCTCCTCATCCGACTTCTTTGTTGCTTTTTCCTGAGCAAACTCCTGTACCAAACCTCTTTCCGACAACCATCTCTCTACCAACATTGCCCCCATACAACCACTACCAGCAGCAGTTATTGCCTGACGAAACTCACTATCTTGGACATCACCCACAGCATAGACACCTTCAACGCTAGTCTTCACAATATCTCGAGTAACCACATAACCCTTCTCATCCAACTCCAACTGTCCTTGAAAAATTTGAGTATTTGGGGTATGACCAATAGCATAAAACAAACCTCCGACTGATAAGTTCTGCTGTGTTCCAGTCTGATTATTTCTGAGTTTCACACCTTCCAACACACCATTGCCATATACATCTATAACTTCAGTTTGCCAATGAACAGTAATTTTCAGATTTTCTAACACTCTCTGCTGCATAGTCTTACTTGCCCGCATCCGGTCTCGACGTACCAATAAATGAATATGAGAACCATACTTAGTTAAATAAAGAGATTCCTCCGCTGCAGTATCCCCACCTCCAACAACTGCTAATTCCACTCCTTTAAAAGCAGGGTTAGCTCCATCGCAGACAGCACAAGCAGATATACCACTATTCCAAAATTTTTCTTCACTAGGTAGTTTGAGTTTTTTGGCAGTCGCCCCAGTAGCAATGATGATGCTATAAGTTTTAATTTCTCGTTCCTCTGACTTAATAGAAAATGGGTACTGAGTTAGGTCTACAAAGGTAACATCTTCGGTGTATAGTTCTGTTCCCCAGCGAACTGCTTGATTTTTCATCCGTTCCATTAATTCCGGTCCGGTAATTCCTTCGGGAAAGCCGGGAAAGTTCTCTACTTCAGTCGTTGTCATTAGTTGACCGCCTGGTACACCTCCTATTTGATAACCTTCAAAGACTACTGGTTTGAGGTTAGCACGTCCTGCGTAGATAGCGGCAGTATAGCCTGCTGGTCCTGAACCTATAATTACTAAGTTTTCTATTCTTTGTTTTGTCATAATGTAAGACTTGGCCGTAGATATTGGGTTTCTTGCAACATCATAGTTGAGTCAACAAGAGAGTATAGAAGGCAAAGGGTATAAGTTGAACCTATATTCGGAACTTCAAAGCTTACTATGAAAGGCAAGTAGTCAGTTAAGGGAGCCGTCGGATTGGCGATGTACATTAGTCAGTAGGGAATTATCCTGGCTAATTATCTGGCTCTACCAAGTACTTATGCTTAATTTATTCTCGATAATTTGGCTTTTGTATCTGTTAGATTTATAGACCATAAAATTTACCAAGCCACTGATATTTTTGGTATTTCTGTGACAAGTTGATGTGCGGAATCTGAGATTTAACTTTCTTGTATAAGCACAGGTTAACTGCTTTATGGCCGCAGTTGGAACAAGTCTTTGACGATGGAAAAAATCTATCTACTATTACTAGCTCACAACTGTACCATTGGCACTTATACTCAAGCTGCCTCAATCGCTTCATCACTTCAGTGGAATTTTTCTAGATTTTGCTTGCATTAGTTGCATTTTGTTAATTTACCTAAACCTACTTCTACAGTTAATCCGGTGAGAGGTTCCTGACTTCTTGTACACATCGTTATCCTTGTTAAATCGTACTAAAGCTTGGTTAAAAATTCTCTCTTTGCTTCGTTTTTTTGAACTTATAATACCTATTCATCAAGTTACACCAAATTCACGCAAAGGTACTTACATCCTAATCTATGTTTTCTGGTTTACGTTTAATTTTACTAACCTGCTGTTGTTTATATTATTAAAACAAATATTTATGAAGAGATAATTTTAAAATTGTCATGTTAAGTAGATTATGAATAAACGTAAATTTGGGTAGTTATTGACATTATTCTCAATTATTTGACGAATTTACTGAATTTGCAGTCTATGATATGATTTTTATAGTCACAGGATTGGTGTAATTAATTTGCAAAAAAACTCTGGAAACTATATTTAAATCGTATTATGTTAAGTAATTTTAATTTTAATTTGTTGGAGAAAAAAACAATTTTTCTAGAGACAGCTTAACAATAAAGGCCGAAAATTTGACAACAAACTAGATTTGTGTATGGTCATTTTGGTGATTGGTAGGAATTTTACTGAAACAGAAAAAATTATGGACAGAATATTAGAACCAGAAGTGATGGACACTTGGGAAGAAGCAGAAGAATATGACTCAATGGACTTTTTGCAAGTCAATCAAGCCTTTGCAGAAAGTTCTATAGAAATCGGCCCAAAAAAAGGATTAGTTCTTGATGTCGGTACTGGTACTGCCAGAATACCGATATTAATATGTCAGCAACAACCAGAATGGCAAATAATTGGCATTGATTTATCAAAAAATATGTTGACTATTGGAGAGAGAAATATTGAAAAAGCACAATTACAATCACAGGTCAAATTAGAATTAGTAGATGCCAAAAAATTACCCTATTCAGAACATAGTTTTGAGATGGTAATTTCTAACAGTATTGTTCACCATTTATCAGAGCCATTACTATTATTTCAAGAAGTTAAAAGAGTTTTACAGCCTCAAGGTGGAATATTTATACGAGACTTACTTCGTCCAGAAACTCCAGAATTAAAAGAGGAACTTGTAGACAAATACGCTGGAGATTGTAATCAACATCAACGAAAGTTATTTAGAGACTCTTTGCAAGCTGCTCTAACGATTGTTGAAGTAGAGAAAATAGTTAAAGATGCTGGTATTAAAGAAGTAAAAATATATCAATCATCAGATAGGCATTGGACTGCAGAAAGAAAATGGTCAAAAACAGAATAGACATCTTCACCAAAAGAGGGAACAGGGAATAAGGAACGGGGAACCCACCTCTAACCCCTCCCAGGAGGGGAATAATTTATAATTTATGGATAATAATTGATTTAATTTTTGTTTTTTGGAGATGTCTAATAGTCTTGAATAGTAACAAGTTCATACCAAGCTTAGTTACATCTTAAATCGGTGTGTTCTGCCGTAAGCATTTCCTGCGGACTGCTGCGCAAACAGCCGTCAGCTATTAGCTAGCCTCCTAGGTCGGAACTGCGGACTTCAGCTATTAATTTTGGGGAAGGTAAAAATAATTGAGAAATTGAAACAGAATAAAAGTTACTGTTAAAGTTCCCCTCCTCAACCTAATAAGTAATGAATAATTAGGGTTTGCTGATAGCTGACTGCTTACGTTCTGCCTTAAGCACAAAATTTTATCGAGCGGAGATATTTTCAAAAATTAATGATTAATAATTACCTATTTGTTTTAAGGATAGGATTGATAAAAATGATTTTTTTTCTTAATTTATTCAAATAAGAAGAGTCTTTAAACTTTAATTATTAGGCAAAAGCTAGTTTGGGTTTAGATAACTTCTTAACTCCTATATCTAATAACCTTGAATTTAGTACTCTAAAATAACTCAAAACATTAACTATAACAGGAAACAGGGAATAGGGAACAGGAAACAGTGGCAAAAGCTTTTCTCTGTCTCAGGTTCATCATCAGTCTATGTCCTAACCAACTCGTTCCTTGCTATATAAATAGATGTTTTTATAAGTTAAAAAATTATTGAAAAATTGTGTCTTTGATTCGTTGGATTTCTGACGAATAATCTTGAGATATCTATTAGCTAGATTTAGTCAAAAAGACATCACTTCTATTAAAGGATATGATTTGATTATTGAGGCATTATCTTGAGCTGGACTTTAGGAAATTGGCATGAGAAAGCAAAACCACAGTATGTAGTAGATTTTCTGAAAAAATATTTAAGATACATGATTTTCATTAAAAATTTTTTATCATAACACTATACAGAATTGAAAAGTGGTCATAAGCTGTTAATAGAAGGTTAAAAAAATCAAAAGGAAGGAATTAGGGCAGAAGTTGGAAATATTTAGATTGCGGAGTTGTGATTGACCGCGATGTGTTTGCGTTTGCGCAGCATCCCGTAGGGAAGCATGACAAACGCAAACGCGGCGATCAATATAAAAAATAGGGCGGTAGGGCATTCCGTCCTTAAAGCACGCGCGTGCCCGACGGAATACCGGGGCTGCGAAACGAGAAGCCCACACTAAGCGCGCCAGCGAGCGTGTGGGAGTATGTCACTCAGGGATTTAACCCTTGCTCTCTAAAGATTCTGCTTATGGAAGAAGCTACGGGCGGTCAAAAGAATTAGTCAATCTTCTTCCTTTTTCCCTATTCCTTCAAGTTTATTTTTTCCACAGGAGCAATAGATTATGACCACAACTACAAGGTTTAATTCTTATCTGATGGGCAACTTTGCCCCAGTAAGTGAAGAAATTACCGCTGACAACTTAGAAATCAAAGGCGAACTTCCTAGAGACTTGTCAGGAATGTATGTTCGTAATGGCCCTAACCCTCAATTTACCCCTCTAGGTAAATATGACTGGATGGATGGTGATGGAATGCTGCATGGAGTGAGAATTAGTGGTGGTAAGGCAGAATATAAGAATCGTTATGTGCGGACAGGGGGATTTGAAGTTGAACGAGACTTGGGTTATGCGGTCTGGAGTGGAAGATTAGAACCGCCTCAAGTTTGTAATCCTTACGGGCCGTATAAGAATGTATCTAACAGTAGTGTCAGTTATCACAATGGCAAATTATTAGCTTTTTGGGAAGCAGGGTTGCCTTACGCAGTTAAAGTTCCTAGTTTAGAAACAATTGGTCCATATTTGTGCGATGGTTACTTGGATTCTACTTTCACTTCTCATCCGAAAGTCGATCCTATGACTGGAGAATTAATATTTTTTGGTTACGCTCTTGATGCGCCCCCTTATTTAAAGTATGGGGTGATTTCTAGTAATGGTGAGTTGCTACAAATAGTACCTATTAATATACCCGTGCCTAGCGGGCCACATGACTTTGCCATTACAAAAAATTATACAGTTTTGATAGATTTACCATTAAGATTTCGTCCAGAACGAGTAGAGCAAGGTTTACCTGGTTGGATATTTGAGAAGGGAGTGCCCAGTCGGTTTGGTATTTTGCCTCGGTATGGGAACAACGAAGATATTCAATGGTTTGAAGCTCATCCTTGCTATATCAATCATATTTTGAATGCTTATGAACATGGGGATGAAGTAATACTGTATGGTTGTCGGATGAGTTCTACTCATTCCTATGCTAGTAACTTTAGAGGTAGAGACCCTGATGAGAATATTCCTCGAATGTATGGTTGGGCATTTAATCTCAAAACTGGCGCTGTGAGAGAAGGGATGTTAGATAAAAGACCATCGGAGTTTCCTTCTATTAATCATCGCTTTGTCGGACGAGAGATGCGTTATGGTTATACTTCTAGGATGGCTTCACTTCAACCCTTGTTTGATGGGATTATTAAGTATGATTTTTATACTGGTAGGTCAATAACCCATGATTTTCAGGAACAACGTTACGGGGGGTCTGTAACATTTGCGCCGAGAATAGGTGCTATTGATGAGGATGATGGTTGGTTACTAACGTTTGTGTATGATGAGAAAGATAAATGTTCTGAGTTATTGGTAATAGATGCTCAGAATATGAGAGAAGACCCTGTGGCACGAGTGATGTTACCTCAGAGAGTTCCTTATGGTTTTCACGGTACTTGGATATCTGAGATGCAGTTGATCAATAGGGTTTGTTGAAAAAGTTTTTTAGTAGGAGACAGGAGACAGGAGACAGGAGACAACCCACCCCTAACCCCTCCCAGGAGGGGAGAAATGGCTTGGGAGCGAGGAGGTAGGAGTAAGAATTTTTCCTTGATTTTTCCTCCCGAACCTCACGGGGTGACAAGCGCCTCAAAAGCATTGTGGGGTAAGAGTTTAAAAGATATAATCCCTTTAAAAAATTAAATGTTTTTCTCATAATAATTATTCTCATAAAGGGTTCGCGATCGCGAAAC
>NZ_JAAHGH010000108.1 GCF_010672525.1 Okeania sp. SIO2B3
CACCTCCAGACCCAGACCCAGACCCAGACCCAACACCTCCAGACCCAGACCCAGACCCAGACCCAACACCTCCAGACCCAGACCCAGACCCAGACCCAACACCTCCAGACCCAGACCCAGACCCAGATCCAACACCTCCAGACCCAGACCCAGACCCAGACCCAACACCATCACCAACACCTCCAGATCCAGGTGAAGTAACACCACCTTCTCTGAACGATCCTCCCACTGACATTCTGTTAGATAACGACAGTGTGGAAGAAAATAGTGAAGCAGGTACAGTTATTGGTACATTTACCACAGAAGACCCAGATGAAAATGATGTCCATGAATATAGATTAATTGATGATGCTGATGGACGCTTTGCTCTCAACGAAGACCAGTTAGTTGTGGCAGAAGGAGCAAATCTTGATTTTGAGGAACAAGAGACCTATGACATCCAAGTCAGAACATTTGACAACGCTGGAGAAAACATAACCAGGCCATTTACTATCAGCTTGCTCAATGTCAACGACCCACCAGAAATTACAATTCCTGACGACCAACAACGGGTTAATGAAGGGGAACAATTAGATATTGTTGGTATTGAGGTAACAGACCCCGATGCTGGAGACGAAGAATTAGATGTCACCCTCGAAACTACTAATGAGGGTAAGCTTACTCTTAATTCTACTTCTGGTCTTACTTTTACCACAGGTGATGGTAAAGCAGATGCTGAAATAGTATTTACGGGAAGTTTAGAAGATATTAACCAATCTCTCAATACCTTGACATATACAGGTAATAACTCAGGTAGTGACTCTATCAGTATCTCGGTAAATGACCAAGGGAACACAGGTTTAGGGGACGCTCAAACTGATACTGCTGAAATTAATGTCAGTATTAATGATTTACCATTGGTGGGAACGAATATTGAATTAGTGGTCAATACACAAGAGACTGGAATAATAGATAATACTCTCCTAGAAACAACCGATGACAGTAAAACTTCTTTAATTTATACAGTTACAGAATTGCCTACTCGTGGTAATTTGCTAATTGATGGAGGAACCTTTACCAGTTTTACTCAGGAGGATATTGACCAAGGGTTACTTACCTATGAACACGATAATAATGATACTAAAAATGATTCCTTTAGTTTCAGCGTTTCAGACCAGGTAGGAGGAGAAACTACAGGCAAATTTGAAATCAGAGTTAACGTCCCGCCAAATATTACGAGCAATAATTTAAGTCTCGATGAAGATACCCAGGAAGAAATTACTAACAAAAATCTACTGGCAGAAGACCCTGATACTGAGGCGGTTGCAGAAACTCTAATTTATGAAGTTACAGAATTACCAACCAGTGGGAAACTACAACTAGAAAAAGCGACTCTGGGAGTAGCAGATACTTTCACTCAAGAGGATATTGACCAAGGTAGTCTTACTTACCAACATACAGGAGATGAACCTGGTACAGATACATTTAGTTATGTTGTGACTGACCAAGACGGGGGTACGACCAGTGGGTTGTTAAATATTGATATTAACCCCGGTAATGATAACCCACAAGCTGGTGATGATGTATTTGAGACTAACGAAGATACGGCAATAACTATTAATAAGTCAGAATTATTAGCAAATGACTCTGACCCTAATGGTGATGAAATTACAATTACTGAATTTGCTGCCGATAATATCAAAAATGGTACTTTAGAAGAAACAGCAGATAGTTTCATCTATACACCCAATGAGAATTTCAGTGGAGAGGAAAGTTTTACCTATACTATTGCGGATGCTAAAGGGTTAACAGATACAGCAACAGTTGGTATTAATGTTATTCCAGTTGCCGATACTCCTAACCTGGAAATATCTACAACTACGGTATCGGGTAGTCAAGATCAAGAAATATCTCTAGATATTACTGCCAGTTTAGTAGATACTAGCGGTTCGGAAACTCTATCTATTACCATCGCTGGAGTGCCAGAAGGAGCAACACTCTCAGCAGGAACAGACCAAGGCGACGGTACTTGGGAGCTGACCCTAGAAGAACTGGAAAACTTAACTCTGATACCTTCTGCAGCAGAACAAACAGAAGTATTAAACTTTGAGTTAACAGTTATAGTCACAGCAACAGAAACAGCGAATGATGATGCTGCTTCGGCATCTGAGGTTATTGCTGTAGAAGTAACTCCTTTGAATGGACCTCCCATTGCTGATGATGACGTATTTGAGACTAACGAAGATACGGCCATAACTATCCAACGCTCAGAACTATTAGCAAATGACTCTGACCCTGATGGTGACGAAATTACAATTACCGAATTTGCTGCCGATAATATCAAAAATGGCACTTTAGAAGAAACAGCAGATAGTTTCATCTATACACCCAATGAGAATTTCAGTGGAGAGGAAAGTTTTACTTACACCCTCACCGACAGTCAAGGGTTCACAGATACAGCAACAGTAAATATTAATATTACTCCCGTTGCCGATACTCCTAACCTGGAAATATCTACACCTACGGTATCAGCTAGTCAAGATCAAGAAATATCTTTAGATATTACTGCTAGTTTAGTAGATACTAGCGGTTCGGAAACTCTATCTATTACCATCGCTGGAGTGCCAGAAGGAGCAACACTCTCAGCAGGAACAGACCAAGGTAACGGTACTTGGGAACTTACTGTTGAGGAACTGGAAAACTTAACTCTGACACCTTCTTCAGCAGAACAAACAGAAGTATTAAACTTTGAGTTAACAGTTACAGTTACAGCAACTGAAACAGCTAATAGCGATACTGCTTCAGAGTCTGGGGTTATTGCTGTAGAAGTGACACCTTTGAATGGAGTTCCCATTGCTGGTGATGATGTATTTGAGACTAACGAAGATACGGCCATAACTATCCAACGCTCAGAATTATTGGTAAATGACTCCGAACCTGATGGTGAGCAAATTACAATTACCGGGTTTGCTGCCGATAATATCAACAATGGCACTTTAGAAGAAACAACAGACAGTTTCATCTATACACCCAATGAGAATTTCAGTGGAGAGGAGAGCTTCACCTATACTATTGCGGATACTCAAGGGTTCACAGATACAGCAACAGTCAACATTAATGTTACTCCCGTTGCCGATACTCCTAACCTGGAAATATCTACACCTACTGTATCAGGAACAGATATAGAAGAGCTACCTCTGGGTATAGCTGCTAGTTTAGTAGATACTAGCGGTTCAGAAAATCTGTCTATTACTATTAGTGGAGTGCCAACAGGAGCAACACTTTCAGCAGGAACAGACCAAGGTGATGGTAGTTGGGTTTTGACACCAGAGGAATTAGCCAATTTAACCATCTCCCCTCCCGGAGACCGAGAGAGCGGAACAACCTTTAGTTTTGACTTGACAGTTACAGCGACAGCAACAGAAACAGCTAACGATGATACTGCGACTCAAACAGGTACTATATCTGTGGAAGTAGAAGCATTAAACGATGCACCAATACTAACAGACCCAGGAAATTTAGCCCTGACAACTATCAATGAAAATGAAGTAAATAATACTGGCACTCCCGTTGCAGATATTATTGCTGGTGCAGTTACAGATGCTGATGCAGGAGCTAATACCGGAATAGCTATTACTCAAATAGATAATAGTAATGGTCTGTGGCAATATTCCGTCGATGATGGTACAAACTGGGTAGACGTGAGTAATAGCAATACCACATTACTGACAGCTACAACAAGCGACCGCCTGCGTTTTATTCCTAATACCGACTTTTTCGGCAATGCCACTATTCAATTCCGTGGTTGGGATACCACCGACGGCAGCAGTAATACTAGCGAACTAACCGACATTTCAACCATAGGTGGCACAAATGCTTTTAGTGAAGGTGTGGGTACTGCTAATATCTTGGTCAACGACATCCCCGAAATTACTAACAACAGCGAACTGGTTATCAACCTTGGGGGTACAGGAACCATAAGTCAGAATTTATTGCAGACAACAGATGGGGATAATGGTACAAATGCTTTTACTTACACAGTAACCACCGAAGCAGCAGCAGGAATATTACAACTTGAGGATAACCCCGCTGATACTTTCACTCAAGAAAATATCAATAGCGGTCTAGTTATCTACCAACACACAGCTACTGATACAAATGATGACTCCTTTAGTTTCCAAGTCATTGATGCTGATGGCGGTAAAGTAACAGATACCTTTAATATTCGAGTCAACGATCCACCTGTCGGCACTACAACTGACTTAAGTGCATTTCTTGGTCAAACCAGGGTTATTCCTACAGAAAATCTCCAATTTATTGACCCTGATGTGGAAACTGCCACTCCTGCTTCTCTAGAATATACCCTGACTGAAGTGCCGACTTTAGGGGAACTACAACAGGGAGGAGAAACTTTAGCAGTAGGAAGCACCTTCACTCAGGAAAATCTCGATAATGGAGAAATTAGTTATGCAACTACTACTGCTGGTCTTGGTACTGACAGTTTCAACTTCCTAGTGACAGACCAAGACGGCGGTACTACCAGTGGGTTGTTAAATATTAATATCGTCGAAGCTAACCGACCTCCAGAAGTAGAAGCTGATAAACCTGTCACCTTGGATGAAGATACTACTGCGACCTTAGACATTCCAGCGCCCACTGACCCCGACGGCGATGCCTTAACTATTACTGTTGACAGTATTCCTGATGCAGAAATTGGGCAAGTCGTATTGTCAGATAATACTTCAGTAACTGCTCTCCAACAGTTAACCACCGACCAACTAACATCATTAACATTTGTTCCAGTTGCCAATGCTAATGGAGCTGCTGGTACTTTCAGTTACACCGTTGATGATGGCAATGACGACAATAGTTCCTCTACCCAAGTTATTGATATTGATGTCACTTCAGTAAATGACCTGCCCATTGCCGTTGATGACGGACCAGTATTTACCAATTTGGGGAATGTGATCACAATTAATGTGTTGGCAAATGACAGCGATATTGATGGTCCCGATCCCCTATCAATTACAACTCTTAGCAATGATGAGCCTTTGGGTATCTTAAACAACTTGGGTAGTCAAGTTCAATACACAGCAGTGTTTGGCACCGGTACTGACCTCTTTCAATACACCATTACGGATGGTCTTGACGAAGCTACTGCTACTGCTACGGTCAATATTTTGGATGTTAGTAATGACCCTGACTCCCTAGTTGGTGGTGAATTTGATGATAATTTTGATGGTAGCGGAGGCAATGATACTCTGGAAGGTTTAGCAGGAAATGATACTCTGGCAGGAAATGATGAAAACGACAGTTTAGTTGGTGGTGACGGCAATGACTCCATCGATGGGGGTAACGATGATGATACCTTTATTGGTGGTTTGGGAGCGGATACCCTCTCTGATAATAATGGCAATAACACCTTCGTTTATACCAGTGCTGATGATGGTGGAACGAAGTTTAATGCTGCGGATGCTGCTTCTATTGGTACTGCTATTAGTGCTGGTTTGTACGACCGCATTACTGGTTTTGATAACTTAGGTGTTGGTGTTGTCGGTGGGGATACTATTGCATTCTCTAGCACAGTTATTCCTACTGTTGACAACATTGCCACCAATGTACAAACTATAGATACTATAGGTACTTCTGCAAATGTGTTAATAGCTGGAAACCCTGGTTTATTTGCCTACGAAGTTGAGGGCAAAACTTATCTCATTTATGATGCTACTGGTGATAATACGGTTGGTGATGATTCACAAATTTTGGCAGAATTAGAAGATGTTAGTGGGGTTATTGCCCTGGATATAAATGACGACTTTACTATTATCTAATATCCAGTTGCTATTAAGAATCAGTCACTAATAATTTTGTATCCCTTACTAGATAGGTTGTTGAGAACTCAGCAACCTATTTTTTATAGTTTTTCTTCAAAAAAATAATCCTTTACCCTTGACACTTTGATGAAAGATTGAGTAGGATGGAAAAGCATCAAGGATCGAGATTAAGTGCAGAAAGAAAATCAGGTGAATTGCACCCTTGTTTGAATTAAATTCCTACCTACTTTTAATACAGTGGCAGGAAAAAAATTAGAATATTGAATTAAATTTGAGTATAGCAGTCGAAGAAAAGGGCGCGGACAGATCGAGAGTTTAAAACTCAGACAAAGTAATATTTTTCCCTCTTCCCTCTTCCCTCTTCCTTCTTCCTTCTGCTATATCATTTAACAGCATTTAAGTGAAAACTATCAGAGTTTGATAGTTAAAATTGCTGAAATATTTATTGTTTATCATCAATTCAGGGATAATTATCATTAATTTATCTCAGCCAAATGGCATAACAAACAATAATAATTTTTTCCTGTTTTTATCGGCTGAGATATGAATAACTAAGATGATAATTCAAAGCCATGTTTACCAATGGCTGTAATATCAATTGACTAAGCATTTAGTAATTTGTAATGAGATAAAAATTTTATTACCAATTACCTATGTTTTGCTGCCAAATCCTAGAAAATAACGATTAAATCAAATGGCAATCGGCATATTTTTCAGTAGATTCACTGATGATTTACTGGAAAAATATTCAACTGGGATAATCAAGATGTTTCTCAATATTATTGTCATAATTGACCTAGATTTTAGGCAAAATTAATTAATCTAAATTAATCTGATTTTTTCCGGATGAGAAGTAACTAGCAATGCTTAAACGAATAGCAAACCAAATACTAAAAAATCGAACAAACGATGGCTACAGTAACTAATCTTAATGATAGTGGAGCTGGTTCCCTAAGACAAGCAATTCTCGACGCTACCGCAGGTGAGACAATTGACTTCGATCCCAGTCTAGGTGGTCAAACGATCGCCCTAGCTAGCGAACTTCTAATTGATAAAAACCTCACCATTGATGGCGATGAAAGCAACCCAGTCACAATAGACGCAGGAGGAGCAGCTAACGGTCAATTTCGTGTATTTAATATTGATGACGGCAACGCCAATAACCAAGCTACAGTTACCATTGATGGAGTAAACATCACAGGTGGATTTGCTTTTGGAAGCAATGCTACTAACGCCGGTGATGGTGGTGGTATATTCAACAATGAAAATACCACTCTCAGTAACGCTGTAGTTACAGGTAACGCCGCATCAGGTGATGGTGGTGGTTTCTATAACAACGATCTAGGTACCGCCAATATTATCAACACCACTATTAGCAATAATGAAGCTAACTACAACGGTGGTGGTGTCATGGCATTTGGTAATACAACCATTACTGATTCTACCATAAATAACAACGCAGCACTTGCTTCTGGTAGTGGCGATGGTGGTGGTATTGCTATCTTTGGTACTACAGATGTTATTCAAAGCACCATTAGCGGTAATACAGCAAACGGTCAAGGTGGTGGTGTTTACGTCACTGCCAATAACCCCAATTTAAACCATTTTACCACCGCTACAATTTCTAACAGCACCATTACTAACAACACAGCACAAACTCCGACTCTAGATAATGGTGGCACTGGCGGTGGTTTGGCAAGTTTCGCTTTAGCTAGCACTCCCAATCAAACTACTACAACAGTTACTTCTACGATTATTTCTGGTAACTTTAGTAATACGGGTGCTAATGACGTTGACGAATTAACTGGTACTAGCAACTCCATCCAAAGTGGAGGCAACAACTTAATTAGTACAGGAAACGCAACTGGTAGTTTCAACGCTACAGGCGACCTCATTAATGCTAATGCTGCTCTAGACCCCCTTGCTGACAATGGTGGTCCCACTCAAACTCATGCTTTACAAGCTGGCAGTGCCGCTATTAATGCTGGCAGTAACTCTCTTGGTCTGACTACTGACCAACGGGGTACAGGTTTCCAGCGCGTTGTTAATGGTGTAGCTGATATTGGTGCTTTTGAGTTTGGCAACTCCACTCCGAGTCCGACTCCTACTCCTACCCCCACACCTGAACCCACCCCTACTCCTACCCCAGACCCAGACCCAGACCCAGACCCAGACCCAGACCCAGACCCAGACCCAGACCCAGCACCAACCCCAGATATTACTGGTACTGCCGGTGACGATGAAATAACCGGTGATGGTGACGATGAAATTATCGATGGTTTAGGAGGAAATGATCTAATAGACGGTATGGGAGGCAACGATCAACTGTTTGGTCGTGCAGGTAATGATAACCTTCTCGGTGGTAGCGGTGACGATCTCCTCGACGGTGGTAGCGGTGACGATGTCCTCGACGGTGAAGGCGGTGATGATAACCTTGTCGGTGGTAGCGGTGACGATAACCTTGTCGGTGGTGGCGGTCGAGACCTCCTCGATGGTGGTGCTGGCCAAGATAACCTTTTAGGTGATGGTGGTCGAGATACCCTCTTAGGTGGAGGCGATCGAGATATCCTTGATGGTGGTGCTGGTCGAGACCTGATCGATGGTGGTAATGGTCGAGACTTACTCTTTGGTGATATTGGTGCAGACACTCTCTTAGGTGGTGCTGGTATAGACACCATGGACGGTGGTGATGGTCAAGACATTCTTGATGGTGGTCTAGGTGTTGATGAACTAACTGGTGGAAATGGCGCTGATAGTTTCCTCTTGCGTTCTGGCGATGGCAATGACTTAATTTTAGACTATATGGATGGAACAGATAACTTCTTATTAGATGGTCTGGAATTCACTGACTTGACTACTGTTGTAAGTGGTACGGATACTATTCTGCGAGAGATTGCAACAGGACAAAATTTAGCAACTTTGACTGGTGTTGATCCTGCTGCTATTGATAGTACTGATTTTGTCGTTATCTAACTGGAGATTAGCACTCTTTTTCAAAATCTAGTTAACTTTTAAAGCGATCGCTCCTCAACATAGAAGAGCGATCGCTTTTTAAGTTATGCCAAAATAATTGCATCTAATTCTTAATTAACTTATTTATTAGTTCAATGCAAAAGTCCATAACTATATCTATAAAGTAAAATTACCTATCTCCCCTACTGCCCTCTTTTTAATTCCTGACCATAAAGGTTTGAGTTTTTATTGACAAATCCCCTAATGTACTAACTATTTCAATATTTTGTATAAATCAATACTTAAAAATTAGGTGTGATTTGTGAAATTATTAATAATAATTGTCAAGAATTTTTTGATAAAGATTAGTTTTAATGTAAACTTTGTAGGTAGGGTTGAAGAATCATTCGTCCAGGGAGAAGGCCAACACCAATGGGGAGTTTCTTCACCCTTTGCAGCTTATGGGCAGGATGAAGAAGAAAATCCAACAGATGTCTATTTTTTTTGGTTGTGAGATACACTTCGCCCAACCTACAGTAAGACCGCTAATCTGAACTTGATATTACCGAATAATTAAGGTAAAAATCCTCTCCTTTAAAGGAGAAACAAGCGGTCGTTCTCTCTTCGCAGCTTCCCGTAGGGTGGGATGGCTGCGAAACCTCCGCTGTCCGACCATCGACCAAGAGAGAAAAAATTTTCCTTTTATTCAATCCTCTCCCTAAAAGGAAGAGGTAATTATCAATTATCAATTATCAATTATCAATTATTGAAACCTACCTTCCAAAACCGATCGCCTTCTTTAAGGAGTTTAATCATGGTTGAGTTATCAACAACTACCTCTAATAAAAATCGTCCCAACCTACAAGCTTGGTATAGACCGACGTTTTCTCCAGAGCAAGGAATTTTGCTAGTATTAGGTGGCTCCTTTATCACAGGGGCAGCTTTAGCTCAGGAATGGACAAACTCAACAACTTTAGCTTTGATCTGTGCTTTTTTCGCCTTGCAAGCAGAACATCCCTTAGTCGTGCAAATAAAACAGCGCAGGAGCTGGAAACCCCGCTTTCTCATCTGGGGTGGGTTATATGGAGGTATTGCCATGGCGATCGCCGGATGGCTATATTTTCAATCTCCATGTTTGCTATGGATCTATGGCCTAGCAATAGTAGCTTTAGTTGCGGATAGTATTGCAGTGCTAAAGCGCAAACAAAAATCTATACTAAATGAATTAATTGGATTTACAGCTATCTGTCTATCAGCACCTTTAGCATATATAGCTACTACAGGCCACATTTCTTTAGCTGCTATGGCAATGTGGATCGTGAATACTTTATTTTTCAGCAGTGCTATATTTACACTCAAGTTGCGAAAAAAGAAAACCAGTTCTCCTGTACCTGGAATGATATATCATGGAACTGCAGTCCTAATTATACTGAGTCTTTACTGCTTCAACTGCTTAAATATAGCCACAGCTTTATCCTATACTGTGGCCTTAGTCAAGTTAGTAGCGATCGCCTGCCAGTTAGATTGGTATCGCACAACAAAATTTCACTTTGTGGCAATATTTGAAACTCGTTTTGCCCTGCTTTACATTGCCATTGCTGCCATAAGTGTTCTTCCTGCTCACTTGCCCAGGGTTTAATTTTCAACTTTAGTAGTTGTCATATTTGCTAATTACACTCAGCAACCTCAAAGGCAAGAAGTTAGAGAAACATAAAAAAACTGATACTTGAATTGGGTAATTGCTATCAAACTAAATTAGGAATCATTTAGATTTTATATTCTCTACTCTTTGCTACCTGTTCTTTTACACAAAAATTGAATATATAGTTGAAATGCAGTAACAGTAGTAAGAGTTTAAAGTAAACGGATAATAGCAACTCTACCATATCTGGGGTCGATGTCAATTCCCATCACTTCTAAAGTTCTAAAGGATCTGCCATCTGCCGTAAAAATTGAATAATTTGCTGTTGTACCTACTGGCAAGGATAAACATTGATTAAAAATTTCTTGCCTATGGTCTAGAGGTAAAAAGTTGTGTTCTCCAATTCTTAATGCTGCTTGATTATAAAAAGAAAGTTGACCTTGGTAGTTAAGGATGCCAGCAGCAGTTGGAAATTCTTCGCACCACCTTAAGGCCAAAAACCATTTAGCTTCCGAAAGTCTTTGATATTCTCGGTTTGGGTTAGGGTGTTGTAAAACTTTGTATCCCCCCTCACTGGCGAAAATTGTTCCACCTAAAAACCCAAACATTATGCCAATGGTATTACCCATGTTGAACTAGCTCCATCCATAATGTGAGAGATATTGGCTGTTTTGACTTCTGCTTGATAAAACCGATATAAAACGTCTCTCTTGGTGCGCTACCAGGTGCGTCTTACGCGCCCCGCGGGGTCGCACCGCATAATTAGTGACATTTTAATGTTTACTTCCTGCTTTCACCGGAACTGTCGGCAGCACTCCGTCCACAGGCATCAACGGTCAAGCCGACCGCATTTCTTGAGTGTGTCTTACATTCCGAGGAAACCTCGGAATTACACACTCGCTTTCTTAAATTAATTGAGGCACATCTGTCTCGGTCTATTGATAGACCGCATTCTGGGCAATCATAAGTTCTGATGTTTAAAGGCATATCCTGTACATGACCACAACTAGAGCAAGTCGAGCGAAGATGGAAAAAATCTGTCAACTACGACTAGCTCACAACCGTACCATTGACGCTTATATTCTAGCTGTCGTCTAAACTCCCGCAACTTAAGTACACGGGATTCTAATTACTGATTTTGCAAAGGAATAGGATAATTCATGCTGCTGGCGTTGGTGAATCAAGCTATGAAACCTAAATTTTGCCAAATATAAAATGCTTTTCAGTTATAGCTAGGCCATCGCCATTAAAGCACAATCATAGCCGAAATCACCAACGCCCATGCTGCTATTAGTTGTCGCTGGACTATCTTGCCAGTAGGAGCAGTCAAATTACCCCTTATGCTTAAGCATATTGGTATTGATAGCAAATTTATTGCGCTTACTTGTTGCATCCTGTGCTTCATTACCGAATAATTAATAATTAATTAATAATTAAATAATTCTGGTTTAAAGTCTTCCCTTTTAAGGGGAAAAAGCGGTCGATCTTCGCAGCTTCCCGTAGGGTGGGATGGATGGGTTTCCTAACTATATCCAATCGACCAAGAGAAAAGAAATAATATTTCCTTATATTCAATTCCGTAACAGTTAAAACCCGAGGTAATTATCAATTATCCATTATCAATTATCAATTAATGAAAGATTTTTTGTGTGTTTGACCATTCTAAGTAGCTAAAGTTATTGCTCCATATTTTTTCCATTATCTGGCCAACTAATACTATATGGAGGAAAAAAGGTTGCTAAATTAATCATTCCACCTCTTAAATTTTCATAAGATATCAATTTGCCTCGGCGAAAATACTTTGCTCTTTATTCATCACCCTGATCGAAATACCTTTGCTCTCAAAATGGCTTTTTGGTAAGGCTAATTTCCATTACCTATCTATATAGCTACTCCCTGGAGAGTAACTTTTTATAATTCGTCAAAAGCTATACTCCATGTTGGAATCTTCCAGATTCATCAAGGAGTAATTTTTCTTTATTGACCTGATTTAACTCAGGGACTTCTGACTTCGCACTAAATACGGTTATAACTTATGTATGATAAGTTTTATACCTTGATAAGTATCTTATCGGTTGTTCAACAGATATTCTATTATTTTCAGCATATATTTATGATTCACTGGAGCGCTTGTTTTTTAATTAATCTTTGTGTACTTACCAAAGCTTTATTTAATTCATAGCTACGTTGCTGGGGATTTTTTAGATAAGCTTGCTGTTCTTCTTCAATCATCTCTACATCTTGCTCAACTAATCCGTCGAGTAGTTTTTGAGCTGAACCAAATAAACTATTTTTCACAAATCGTCTAAACCATTCTGGCAGTTTATGTAAACGCCAAAAGGCATGAAGTGATGTAAAGTGAATCAGATAAGCTTGGGTTTGTTTTTCATTAATAGGTAATAAAAGACAATAAATTTTAAAATCTTTGCCCAGGTTAGAAACCCAATTGGGATAGATATAACTAACATTTAATGGTTCGGGATGAAGTTGTCGTAAACTAGGAAAGAACAATTGAGAGATAGACCATATTTTGTCAATTTTGTAATAACTTTGAGCCTGATAATAAGCATCTATTCGATCGTCATTTTCAGATAAATCTATTAATTTTGCTGCTGCCCATGCTTGCCAGTTTTGATGTAAATGTCCGTGGTACATATCCATCAAATTTTCCACTAAATAAGAGTAGTGCGCTCGACATTTTATAACTGAGATTGTGGCTATATAGTTGAGATGTTCCCACTCAGGTATTTCTAAAGGAGAAACTAAATTTATCTTTGATTTGTCTCCAGGAAATAGCCAGATAAAACCGTGTAACTCTTTGACTGGAAAAGTGCGGATTTTACAATTAGGCAATTTTTGGTTGCTTGCTAAATAAGGTACATAAGAACATTCACCACTTGACTTAAAGCGCCATCCATGGTATTTACATTCTAATTCATCGGCGATCGCACGACCAGAACTAAGTTTGACAAAACGATGGGGACAAAGGTCTTCCAAAGCATGGACTTTTCCACTTGGCTCCCGATAAAGGACAATTGATTGATGCCAAAGGGTAATGCTGAAAGGTTGACATTTTACCTCTAGACTGCGAGCAACGGCATACCAGTGATTTTGGTTAATTCCCAACTTACGGATATCATGGTAGAAGGTCATTTCAGTTATCAGTTATTAGTTATCAGTTATCAGTACTTCTGCCTGTTTAAGGTTTACAGACAATACTTAAGAATTAATTACTAAATAGCGGTAGTTTTGTAGGAGAAATTCACAATGATTAATATTCCAGGTTACCAAATTCTTGTCAAAATTTATGAAGGTAATAATTCGGTAGTTTATCGAGGTAAACAAGAGGAGGATGATCGGCCTGTTGTACTTAAGTTTAGCAAAGGAGATTTTCCTTCTGAAGCTGAGAATAATCGTTATCAAAAAGAGTATGAAATTCTTAGTTCTTTAAATTTTTCTGGAGTGATTAAAGCTTATGGATTAGAAAAATATAATAACATTCTAGTGATGATTTTAGAAGATTTTGGCGGTGAATCTCTCAAGACAGTAATTACATCACAAAAATTTACTATATTGGGCTTTTTGAATTTAGCAATTAAAATTGCTGAAAGTTTAGGTGAAATTCATAGTGCTAAGATTATTCACAAAGATATTAATCCATCTAATATAATTGTTAACCTCACGACAAGCGAATTAAAAATTATAGATTTTAATATATCTTCTGTATTAAATCGTGATAATTATAAACTCAAAAATCAAAAGATTTTAGAAGGTACTCTTCCTTATATATCTCCAGAGCAAACAGGTAGGATGAATTGCTCTTTAGATTATCGTACAGATTTTTATTCTCTTGGTGTTACTTTTTATGAATTATTAACTCAGCAGCTTCCTTTCACTAATACTGATGTGATGGAATTAGTTCATGCCCACATTGCTAAACAGCCAAAACCACCACATGAAATAAATCCAGAAGTACCACATATAATATCAAATATTGTCCTCAAATTACTAGCAAAAACTGCTGATGAAAGATATCAAAGTGCTTGGGGTTTAATTGCTGATTTAGATGAATGTTTAAATCAGCTACAAATGATAGAAACAATTGTAGAATTTCCTCTTGGTAGTCAAGATATTTCTGATAAATTTAAAATTCCATCAAAACTATATGGCAGACAATTAGAAATTGAAACATTAATAGCAACATTTGAACGTGTTTGTAAAGGTAGCAAAGAAATGATGTTAGTAGCTGGTTATTCTGGCATAGGTAAATCAGCTTTAGTACAGGCTATTTCTCAACCTATTATCCGTCAAGGTGGGTATTTTATTTGTGGGAAATTTGACCAATTTCAACGAAGTATTCCATACTCAGCAATTGTGAGTGCTTTTTCTGAGTTAGTCAGAATTATTTTAAGTCAAAGTGAAGCTAAATTACATGAATGGCGAAATAAACTTTTAGCTGCTTTTGGTACAAATGGGCAAATTCTGATTGATGTAATTCCGGAATTAGAATTGATTGTTGGAACCCAACCAAAAATTCAAGAATTAGGACCAAATGAAGCTCAAAATCGTTTTAATATTGTCTTTCAAAATTTTATCGGTTTATTTTGTCAACCAGAACATCCTTTAGTTATATTTCTTGATGATTTACAGTGGGCAGATTCTGCTACGCTGAAGTTAATTAAATTAATGATGACAGATGTAGACACAAAGTATCTGTTTTTAATTGGAGCTTATCGAGATAATGAAATTAGTCCGACTCATCCTTTAGTGATGACTTTAAATGCTATTCGCACTCAATCTGAGAGTATGAATTATGCACAAATAAATCAGATAAATTTAACTCCTTTAAAATTTGAAAATATTAATCAATTAATTGCAGAGACATTATACAATGATCGAGTTTCAGTACAACCATTAGCAAAATTGGTAGAAAGTAAGACCGGAGGAAACCCATTTTTTGTTAATGAATTTATGAAGACTCTCTATCAAGAAAATTTGCTGAAATTTGATTCTGAACAGATTCGATGGGAGTGGAATATGGAACAAATTACAGCACTTGATATTACTGATAATGTAGTGGAGTTAATGATTGGAAAACTGGAAAAATTACCGACCTTAACTCAGAAAGTTTTAAGTTTGGTTGCTTGTGTAGGTAACCAGTTTGATTTGAATACCCTTTCGTTAATTTATGAAAAAGAATCTTATGCAACTTTTCAAGATTTATTACCTGCTATTCAGGAAGGATTAATTCTACCTGCTTCAGAAACAGAAGCTAAAAATGTAGAATTGAATTTATATCCATTTTTAATTCTGAATTATAAGTTTTTACATGATAGAGTGCAACAAGCAGCTTACACTTTCATAGATGAATCTCAAAAACAAGCTTTACATCTAAGAATTGGTCGTTTATTCTTGGAAAATACTCCTCCAGAATATCGTAGCGAAAGAGTTTTTGATTTAGTAGATCATTTGAATATAGGCAGAACTTTAATTACAGATGAATCCGAAAAAATTGAACTAGCAAAACTAAATTTAGAAGCAGGTAAAAAAGCTAAAGATGCCACAGCTTATGTAGCTGCTAAAGAATATATTACAGCAGGTATATCTCTATTAGACCGGGATTGTTGGACTCAATACTATGATTTAACTTTTGCTTTATATAAAGAAGGGGCAATAGTAGAATATTTAAACAGTAATTTTTCAGAAAGTGAAGCTTTAATCCAATTAACATTAGAGCATTCAAATTCAGTTATTGAGAAAACAGAAGTTTATAATTTATTGGTTGTTCAATATACTTTACGTGCTCAGTACACACAAGCAATTGCAGCAGCTAAAAAGGCTCTAGGATTACTAGAAATAGAAATTCCAGAAACAAATTTACAGACAGTTATTAATCAGGAATTTACTAAAGTAAAAGAGAATTTAGGCACTCAAGAAATTGCTAGTCTGATTTATGAAACAAAAAGCGAGAAATCAAAATATAAAGTAGCTTTAGCCTTAATTACAAATTTGATGGCATCTACCTATTTAACTTCACCAGAATTATGGACAGTAATTGTGCTGAAAGGTGTCAATATTTCCTTAAAATATGGTTCAGTTGCTGAGTCATGTCTTTGTTATTGTAATTATGGAGTAATTCTCAATAGTTCTTTAGGAGATTATCACTCCGCATATCAGTTTGGTCTCTTGGCACTAAAATTAACTGATAAGTGGGAAATTTCAGGATTAAAATGTAAAGCTTGTGCTGGATTTGCTAATGGATTAAGTTTTTGGTTTAAGCACATCAAAGAATCTAATTTAATTAATAATGAAGGGTATGGAGCTGCTTTAGAATCAGGGGATTTAGAATATGCTGGTTATCTTCTACATAACACAGCCATTAATTCATTATTTCAAGGCAGACAAATCTCAGAAATCTGGAAAGAAGTTTCTCGCTATTTACAATTTACTCAAAAAACAAAAAATCAACTTTCGACAGATACTTTAATCGGAATTAAAAATATTATAGAAAACTTGCATTCACAAACAAAAAAAATGGATATAAACTCTTTACAAGACGAAAAGATTGACTTTGATATTGACAAAATAAACGAAACAGAATACTTGGAAAGTTGTCAACAGCATCAAAATTTTTACTCTCTATGTATGTATCTAATTAATAAGTCTTATATTCTCTATTTATATAGAGATTTAGATGCTGCACTGCATAGCATCTTAGAAGCTAAAAAATATCTGACATTTATTACAGGTACAGTACCTACTACAGAATTTAATTTTTATTATTCACTAATCTTAGCTGCCCTCTATTCTCATGTTTCAGAAACTAAACAAAAAGAATATTGGCAACAACTAGAAAAAAATCAACAACAGATGAAAATTTGGGCAGATAACTGCCAAGAAAACTTTGAACATAAATATTTATTAGTAGAAGCAGAAAAGGCAAGTATTGATGGAAAAAATGCAGAAGCTATAGACCTATATAATCATGCTATAGAATCAGCAAAGAAACATGAATTTATCCAATATGAAGCCTTAGGAAATGAATTAGCAGCAAAATATTGGCTAAATCAAAATAAATTTAAGTATGCCAAAGTTCATTTACAAGAAGCTTACTATGGTTATCAAAATTGGGGCGCTACTAGAAAGCTGCAAGATTTAGAGAATCAATATCCAGAATTGCCAAGTATATTAACAGTTAAAAATCACATAATTGATACTTCAACTACAGCAATTTCTCGTGATACAACCAACCATGGCCAATCCCTAGATTTAGCCACAGTTATTAAAGCATCCCAAGCAATTTCTAGTGAGATTGTATTAGATAAGTTACTATCTAAATTAATGAAAATTCTCATCGAAAATGCTGGAGCTGAAAAAGGGGTTCTATTGTTGCTCACAGAAGGTAAACTAATCACTAAAGCTGAAGCAACATTAGATTCTGAAGAAGTGGTAGTTCAGGAAAGTAAAATTAATGAATATGAAAATTTACCACTAACAATAATTAACTATGTAGAAAGGACTCGCCAAGATGTTGTTTTAAGCAATGCTGTTGCTGAAGACCGGTTCACAACAGACTCTTATGTTGCTCAAAATAAACTTAAATCAGTTTTATGTACTCCAATTATTAATACTGGCAAGCTCATCGGAGTTTTGTACTTGGAAAATAACTTAATTACAGGTGCATTTACTCCAGAACGTTTGGAAATATTAAGGCTTTTATCATCTCAAGTAGCAGTATCTTTAGAAAATGCAATCTTATATACTTTTGTAGAGCAAAAAGTACAAGAAAGAACTCGGGAATTAAATGAAAAAAATCTACGACTAGAGCAAACATTACAACAGTTACAACGTACTCAATCTCAACTCATTCAAAGTGAAAAAATGTCGAGTTTAGGACAATTAGTGGCAGGAGTTGCCCACGAAATTAATAATCCTATTGGCTTTATTTATGGAAACCTTTCTCCCGCTACTGAATATGTTTCTGATTTACTAAATTTGATTGATTTATACCAAGAACACTATCCTGAACCTGTAGAAGAAATTCAAGATGAAATTGAGGATATCGAATTGGAATTTATCGTAGAAGATTTACAGAAACTTTTGAATTCCATGAAAGTAGGTGCCGAACGTATTCGAGATATTGTCATTTCTCTCCGTAACTTTTCGCGCCTAGATGAAGCGGAAATGAAACCTGTAAATATCCATGAAGGTATCGATAGTACATTTCTAATTTTACATACTCGTATTAAGGAAAAGTCAGATAAACGTGAAGTAGAAATTGTCAGAAATTATAGTCAGTTGCCACAAGTTATTTGTTATGTTTCTCAAATGAATCAGGTGTTTATGAATTTATTCAGTAATGCCATTGATGCTTTAGCATTTTTGCGAGATAAACAACAGGAATTTGACTATAAACCCACCATTACAGTTTCTACTGAAGTGACAGACTCAAACACAGTAAAAATCAAAATTGGTGATAATGGGAGTGGCATTAATTCTGAGACATTATCCAAGATTTTTGACCCATTTTTTACTACTAAACCAGTAGGTGCTGGTACAGGTTTAGGACTATCAATTAGCTATTCAATTGTAGTAGAAAAACATCAGGGTAATTTGAGTTGTGTTTCTGACGTTGGAAAAGGTACAGAGTTCATAATTGAAATTCCTATTAAACCAGTTACTGGTAATTATAGTTAGAAGGAAGAAGGAAGGAGGAAGAAGGAAGAAGGAGTCAGCTTCTTAATGAATGAAGCAAGCATTAGACATCTCCAAAAATTCTCAAGCACTCACTATAACTATCTTTTGGGGAGTGAGCGCCATCTCCTCAAGATAGTCATTTTTTACCTACTTTACAGTATTAGAAATAGTTACTGTTAATTAGGGCTTGCTGATTAAATCTAAAAGCATTAACATATAAAGACTTTAGGCTTTTTGGGGCCTTTAAAAAGTGAAAAGTGCGCTTGTTTCAGTCTAAAATGCTCAAAAAGTTAGTATTTTAGGCTCATAGTTGGGTAGAAAAATCACTCTTACAATTTTTCCGACTACCTCCTCGCTCATTCCCATTTCTCCCCTCCTGGGAGGGGGAGGGGCGAGGGGTGGCTTGTCTCCTGTCTCCTGTCTTTCCCCTCCACGGTCGGGGGAGGGGCGAGGGGTGGCTTGTCTCCTATCCCTACTAAAAGACTTTTTCAGCAAACCCTAATTATTTACCATTCTTATACTTTTTTTCTTGTTTTTTTTTATACATAAATTATGAATAATGCTAGTATTAATGCTTCTATTCTTTAGTGTAACTAAACTACATATTTAGGACTTACGCAGATACGCCATATATAGCGCTCAAAACTATTGTCCAATAGTACTTGGACTCTATAAATAGTGCCTTTGCGTAAGTCCTGATATTGTTAATATTACCTATTCATAATTAAAAGAATTTAATTTTAATCTTTCTCTTTCCCCTCCTTGATATCCTTTATCCCCTTGATTTTTTTGTTCTTTAAATTAACTGTAACGTTTTAGTTATTTAGGACTTACGCAGATACGCTATATATAGCGCTTAAAACTATTGTCCAATAGAACTTACACTCTATAAATAGTGCCTTTGCGTAAGTCCTGTTATTATATTTTAGGCGTTGCTGATTCTGGGTATGATGCAAGCCCCCCTAACCCCCCAAAATTGGGGGGAATAAAACTCTAAAAGTCCCCCAAAATAGGGGGATGCGCGGGGGCTTGACCAGAAACAAATAATTGCGCATTCATACTTCAATTCAGCAACGCCATATTTTAGCTAGAGCGTCGATTCACCTCACACCAAATTTTCAATTATGGTGTGAGATGAATCGACGGTAAATTAATGGGACTCGATGTCCCATTAATTTACAAATTTTATGTTATGATAGACTCAAGCTGGTTTGAGTTAACAACCGCCAGTGATGAACCATGAAAATAAAATAAGATTAGGGGTTATATCCCAGAAATCCTAGTAATCCGTTGGGAATGTAAAATCTTATTGTGGCGCTAGGTGAGCAGCTTTTTTATTTGCAAAAAGGGCGGCGGGGCATCCCGTCCTTAAAGCTCGTGGAGTCTCATGCAATGGCAGGACTATGAAGCGAGAAGCCCACGCTATACCTTTGGGGTTAGCGTGGGAGTATGTCACATAAACTCAGGATTTAGCGATCGCCTCTCCGTGTTGATTTAGTCACAAATCAGAAGATAAGATTAGGATAGTTTCGCTATTTACTCCATAAGCATAATTATTTTTGGCAGCATTAACATTGATTTAATTACAACTACTCCTCGCTTACCGACTCCAGGAGAAACTATTAATGGCAATAACTTTTTGACGGCAGGTGGTGGTAAAGGAGCAAATCAAGCTGTTGCTGCTGCTCGTCTTGGCATTCCCACAAAAATAGTGGGGCGAGTGGGAAATGATAGTTTTGGGCAACAACTTCTGACAAGTTTGCAAACTGCTAATGTTGACACAACAGGAGTGGTAGTTGATGAGAATATTCATACTGGGGTGGCAGTTATTGCGGTTGATGCTCGTGGGGAAAATAGCATTATTGTTGTTCCGGGTGCTAACCATAGTATTAATAATACAGATGTGGAACGCCTAAGAAATTTGCTATCGGATGCCACAGCTTTACTTTTACAATTAGAAATTCCCCTCGAATTTGCTATGAGTGCAGCAAAAGTAGTTCAAAAAATGGGAGTGAAAGTTATTCTCGATCCAGCACCAATGCCAGTAAATTTTCCTAATGATTTTTATGGTTTGATTGATATTATTACTCCTAATGAATCCCCACGTTATTTGTCCGAGGCCAATGGTGGCCACAATCCTGACACCAGTATTCACATTGTCCTTTTGCGATATTAGTGCTGTTACACTTTGGACAAGATAAGACAGGGGAAAATCTAGAAATCGTTCTCTTCCATTTCAATAAAAGGACGAACATGAAATTCAAGTTTTTTCGATAAAAAATTTTCAACATCTTTAACACAGAGCCGATGACGTTTCATTTCTCTTAATAGCCTTCTATCTCTTTCTCTTGAAGAGCTTGCTACATTTGTTAAGCTGCTTGCATTTTCCTTAATTTGGTTTTCTATCCGGCCGATATACCTGAAAACTATCCAGCTACCACAAATTACAGCCACAAAAGTGGATATCATACCGACCGTAACAATTGTTTCAGGAGTCATCTTCTTTAACTATCAATCATTTGATTGCCGATGAACTTTGTTTGACAGTTTAAATCCGCGCATATCTGGTCCACGAGTACAATGAAAATCTCGGCAGACTTGGGGTCTATTATTGTAAATTTCACAAGTTTTTGTTTCCCGATTTAAGGCGTAACACATTCCATCAGCATCGCGCTTTAACAGCAACAATTGAGCATTTTGGTCAAAATAACTTTCATAGTTTGCATAATCTTGCTCTTCTTGATGTACGTAAGTACCTCTTAATCCACAACATTGAGCACGACAATAAGGTAAAGCATCTAGGCAGTCGCAATCAAATAATATCCACGCTCCATCTGAGCCATCTTCAATTCTGATTTCTCCACTAGGAAATTCAGCAATAACTGTTTTTCTAGGGATCGGGTTAAATTTTGTTTTGGCACTCATTAAACTTTTCATATTTTAGTATTAATTTCATCAACGACCTGTTTAATTTGCAGCAGTAAAGCTTCATTATTTTCAATCAACTGTTCTGTTGAATCCTCTTCTATTCCTGTATATATCCAAATCGTAACTTTGTAATCACGAAACCAATAAGGTATATCAATATTTAGTTGATAAGTTGATGTTAGCTTGGGGAAAATTGCTAAATTAATTCTGTTTAGTAGGAGGCGTTGACTTTCTAGCGCCCGAACATCGGGATTTCCCCCTACTAATACTCCCGTGAAAATATTTTGTTCCATCCAACCAGCACTTATCCACCATTCCTTAGCAGTAGTGCTGTAAGGAAAAACCGCGATAATATGCCTGTCAAAAATTACAGGAACTTCAAGTTGAGGAATAGCATAGTGAGACTTTGCAGGATGTGGAGAAGATTCAGCTATTAATTCTGTATTAAGGTTCTTCAAAATCAATCATTAAACTTTCTCCCTAATCCAAGTAACTCTGCTACCACCAGTACCCCCTACTAAAGCTTTTTCAACTTCTACTTTTAAACTCTCAAAAGTCGCTGTTTCAGAAGATTTCCCAGGGTCTGCTATTTTGTCTCCAAAAGCGAGAGAAGTACTTTTACCTCCATAAGAGAGGTATTTCATACCAGTAACTTTAGAAGTTTTTACAACGCCCGTAGATCCAATGCCTGTTTTAATGTTTAATCTTGACGGAAGGTAATCTTCAATATCGACAGCTCCACCTGCTGTAGTTGGAGTAGTAGCTGTTGTATAGCCAGTCACTTGAGCTTTGTATTTCGTCCACGTAGGTTCTGCTGATTTAACTACTGCTAACTGCTTGTCTAACAAGCTTACTCCAAACGGACGAATATACAAGGTTTGAGATTTTGGCCTCGCTGTTCCTTTTCCTACGTTTATGCCTTGTTTAGCAGAGTCGGTTATGTACTTGATATAGTTGTCTACTGCTGCATAGTATCTAGCAGCAGATAAAATTCTTGAGTACCTTTGACCACCCATAGATTTTTTCCTTAATTTTTAACAAGCTATATCTATCATAATCAAAGCATTTGCCTTAATTTAATCCACGGAAACCCTAGGGTATCTAGAAAGTTTTAGCTTAAGACATGAAAATAGCTTTTTAAACAACTATGAGTTACTGCCTGATTCTATGGCAGTACTATCAAAGCATTTTTTGACTTGTAGCTGCGGTCTACTAAAATCACAGGTTTATTGCGTCCCCAAATATGCAGTTCGGCACGCTGAAACCTTACATCAGCTATAGGATACTTTCTCGGCAAATATACTTCGGAACCATATATTTTTTCCTTTGGTGGAATTACAGGATAAGCTTTCGCGGGGTCTTCATTTTCAATGGGCTTTAACTTGCTCCAGTCAGGCGTTAAATTTTGAAGTGATAAAATTTTAGAAATCAATGTTTTTCCTACTTCTTTATTTCTGGAATTTATCCTTAATTGATGTCCAGTTTCAGGGCTGTAATAAGAGCAAGATACTTTTCCTTTTTTCCAAATATACCCATTATTAGACCCAAATTCAGCAGCAATTTTATTAGCATAAACTGTCGCTTTTTGAGGTGTAATAGTTTTATAAGTTTCTCCCATGATTCTAAAGCTTATAGTTCCATCGACAGCTCCAAAATTAGGGTCTAAATCTTCCGAGTCTTCTAAAAAATAAAGTAAAATTTGAGGCAGAAATCTAAATCTTTCTTGATAAGTAGT
Organism: Okeania sp. SIO2B3; assembly: GCF_010672525.1. GTDB lineage: Bacteria > Cyanobacteriota > Cyanobacteriia > Cyanobacteriales > Microcoleaceae > Okeania. The sequence continues at coordinate 23,768 of NZ_JAAHGH010000108.1, forward strand.
AACAGGAATTCCATATACTTCTACTTCTACATTTTGAGTCTGCATTATCCCCAACAATTGTTGTCTTAACTCAATATAAGTACCCGCCAAAACCTTTGAATCATTTTCAACCGTCCTATCCTTCCAGAACCGAATCACCATATAACCTTGTTTTCTAGCTTGCTCTTTAGTAAGCAGGTTTAACTTCTTGGGTCTATTAGCCACCTCCTTTCCCCAAGGTTTTAACTTGCTGGTTGCTGGCTTCTTTGTCGAAGGCAAATTCTTCTGAAACTCATACTCAAAATCTTCAAACCATTCCTCAAAATCAATAGTAAAACCCAGGCGATCGCCAAATATATCATGGCCAGCCTTTAAAAGACTTGATTGCTGGATAATTGACCACTCTGGGCCAGCTAGATAATGCCTTTGTTTTTGGTCTAAATCTCTATTAGGGGTAAATTCATACAACTCCCAAGTAGTCCGGTCATTAATATCCTCGCTACCACCTAAACTGCCAGCAATTGTAGTCTTTCTGATACGCTTGAGAGAATTTAATATTTGTCTTTCCCAAGTTTCCTGATTTGCCATTTTCTTTAGTTAGCAACTATTTCAATAGAATCGCTAAAACCTTGCCACAATCCAGAAAACAAACCTTTAGCAGCCGCTTTTACTCGTTTATCGTCAATTTTCTCAAACTGACTATTAACCCCATCTTCCAAACTCCAAGGTTCCTTACCATCATCTCCCCAAGTGGCGATCGCCTTATCTAGACCCGGCACAAGTTCCTTGACAGCATCTGGCGACCGTTTCCATAGCTTTTTGATTGCCCGTCTGCCATGCAATAAAGCATATTTAACTGCAATAACTAGGCCAGTCTGGATACCTTGAAATGCAAAATTACTTACATTTTGCAATAGTTCTTGCCTCAACTCTGGCTTTAATTCCCAGAGCAAGGCCATTGTATTAATATTTATTTGCACTTTTGGCGGCGAACTTAATCCTCCCACAGCTACAGTTGCTATCTGCCGACCAATAAATTCTCCAGCCGGGCCATAAAGGTTATCAATAGCAGCCTCAATATCTGCCATTATTTGTTTATCCGAAATTTGCAAATTGAAACTGTAGATAGTTTCAGCCGTAGTTAAAATTCCAGAAGCTAGCCCTCCTAAAGTCGTGCCAGCCAGCAAACCCCCACCAACACCTAAACCACTGATAGCAGAACCGATACCACCTACAACCCATCCTACAGCCGTCCCACCAACAACCAAAAGTACTCCCGCAGCTAACCCTGTAGCAATAGTTCCCGCTGCTGCTGCCAGTGGGTCGTCTTTTGCCCATTGTTTGAATATCTTACCAAAAGTACCTTTTTGAATGCTTTCGATTAAAGCCTTACCACCTTCTACTACTTTGTTTA
>NZ_JAAHGH010000109.1 GCF_010672525.1 Okeania sp. SIO2B3
CTGTGGACATCAACAGAAAATGCCGTTAAACTTGAGAACTTATGAGTGTAGTGAATGTGGTTTTGAAGCTGACAGAGATTTTAATGCTGCTATCAACCTGAAAAACTATGTGAATCAGTAGCTTGAGAACAAGAGCGAATTTAAGCCTGTGGAGAAGATAAGTTGCAGACTGCGGTCAGTGGTCTTCTGTGTTTGCGCAGCATTGCGTCAGCAAAACAGGAAGCTAGCTCCAAAGCTTATGCGATAGCTTACGCTTAACCGGAGGTTATCATGCATGGGTAAGTTTGGGTAAGTTTAGTAGAACGGAAAAATAATCTTTCTCTACTCCCTACTCCTTGTTTTCTGATAATAAGGATTTTATCTGATAATTTTCTAATAATTTTGCTGCATCTGCTAATAGTTTGTCGCCCCAAAGTTCTTTTTTCAGACGCTGCAAGTTTCCCCAACTTTTGTCTAATTTTAGTGCTGCTTCAGCTATTGTTAAACTTTCAGGAATTTTGCCTTTGTTGTAGAGGGCAACTCCTAATGCTAATTTAGATTCTACAAATTGGTTATTAATTTCAAGTACAGCTTGCCAATCTTCTATTGCTTCATCTATTTTTCCCATTTCATATTTAACTAAGCCAATATTAGTAATAGAACTTTCATAGTCTGGTTTAATTTCTAGAGACTTTTTATATGTGACTATTGCTTGTTGATAAAGTTTTAACTGTAATAAAGTATTGCCTTTACCATTCCAAGCATAGTGATAATCTGGTTTAATTTCTATAGCTTTTTCATAAGCAGCGATCGCCTCTTCATATTTTCCTAAATCTGACAGTACATCTCCCTTATTGTCCCAAGCATAGTGATAATCTGGTTTAATTTCTATAGCTTTTTCATAAGCAGCGATCGCCTCTTCATATTTTCCTAAATCTGACAGTACATCTCCCTTATTGTCCCAAGCATAGTGATAGTCTGGTTTAATTTCTATGGCTTTTTCATAAGTAGTGATCGCCTCTTCATATCTTTCTAAATTTTTCAGTGCAATGCCTTTACCATTCCAAGCTTCGTGATATTCTGGTTGAATTTCTAGAGCCTTATCAAAAGCAGAAATTGCCTCTTCATATTTTCCTAAATCTAACAGTGTATCTCCCTTATTTCTCAAAGCATAGTGAAAATATGGTTTAATTTCTAAAGTTTTTTCGTAAGCAGCTACTGCCTCTTCATATCTTTCTAAATTTTCCAGTGCAATGCCTTTATGATTCCAAGCTTCGTAGAAGTCTAGTTTGATTTTTATCGCTTTTTCAAAAGCCGAAATCGCCTGTTTATATCTGCCTAAGTTACGCAGTGTAATACCTTTAAAATACCAAGCCATGTCATATTCTGGTTGAATTTCTAGAACTTTTTCAAAAGCAGCAATTGACTGTTCATATCTTTCTAAAAGAAACAGAATAATGCCTTTAAGATACCAAGCCATGTCATATTCTGGTTGAATTTCTAGAGCTTTTTCAAAAGCAAAAATTGACTGTTCATATTTTTCTAAAAATACCAGATTAATGCCTTTAAAATACCAATTTATGTAATTTTCTGGCTTAATTTTTATCGCTTTTTCAAAAGCAGCAATTGACTGTTCATATCTTTTTAAATTATACAGTATAATACCTTTGACGAACCAAGCATGCTGATAACCTGGTTTAATCTCTAAAACTTTTTCAAAAGCAGCTATCGCCTCTTCATATTTACTTTCTGATTCTAATATTAATCCCTGTTCAACCAATAACTTTCCTTTCTCTTCATTACCATTATTTTCATCTTCAATTAAATTTTGAATATCCAAAAATTTTTGTCTTCTTTCTTCAGAGCTGAAACTCTGATATTTCTGATAATTTCCTTCTTCAATAATTCGAGATGATTCTTGAGCTACTAACTCCGGGTCAGACTTAAATTCAAAAGTATTAGAACGCCAATCAAAAAAGTCTGGGCAACGATGAATAAAATATTTTAAAGCATAAACAGGCAGGATAAAAACAAAGCAAATATTAAAGTCATCCCTGAATTTTTCTCGATGTTGATTCAGGTGACTTAAAATCGGAGGTACACCCTTTTCACTGTAACTATATCTCTCATAACTACTCCAACCTTTTGTTAGTTTATTCAACTCATATTCATACAGATAATTTTCCAGACCAGTCACAAATAAAATATTAATATCCTGTCTATTTGGCAAAGCAGCAACCAGATTATATAAATTATTTGTTGGTTCATTTAACCGCAAAACTTCGATTTTTTTCTGAGGAATATCTTCCTTAATTTTATGAATTAATTTTGTTCCTTCTGCGGGAGAACATTCTACAAACAATAATCTAAAACCAAGCGTTCTTTTGAGAGACCTAACTATAGCTTTATATTCTGTTTCTGGGTCTTTTAATAAGTTCTCATCCCAGTCTATTTTTTGGTTCATCGCTTTTGAGATACTCACACGGATTATGCCACGAATATACTGATTAATTTGTTAGTTTTATTGTGAGCGATCGCTTGCTTCATTTTCATCTCCCACGTTATAGTGCTTCATAAAATGAAACTATTATTGCTCTATACGTAATAGTAGAAAAATTTCCCTATTCACCTCTCACGTTATGGTGCTTAAGGCAATGAATCAATGATTCCTCTATACGCAATAGTAGAGAAATCCCATATTCATCTCTCAAGTTATGGTGCTTCAGAAAATGAATCAATGATTCCTCTATACGTAATAGTAGAAAAATTTCCCTACTCACCTCTCAAGTTATGGTGCTTCAGAAGCTGAAAACCAGGTATTTTTTCACTAGAAAAAAAGGCTAAAACCTTGATCTTTAAAAACGTTTATGTTTAATCAGCAAGCCCTATTTAGAAAAACATTTTCTAGTCTAATATTTATCATTAGTCGATTTTCTAACCAATTCTTTCTTGGCTATATTTTTTGACAAGTTAATTAGGGTTTTTTTAAGTTAGAGAAGTCTGGTAAGGTGCGTTAAATTTCATCAACGCACCCCTTATCCTAAATATTTAGGGTACATTCTACAAAACCTTATCCCAAAATTTGCTCGACAGTTAAATTAATATCATCAAAAGCTTCAATAGTTAAAATATCTCCTCGAAAAAATTGCTGCACATCCCGATAACTATTCCCTTTTGCTTGCCAATAAACTTCTACTAATTGTTGATTAATATCTATCAGCCACACCTCATAAATTCCATTTTCAGCATACAAAGGTATCTTGATTTATCGGTCATATTTAATAGTTGAATCTGCGACTTCTACCAATAAAAATATATCCTTTGGTTGTGGATGTCTTTCTTCATAAAAATCATCACGCAATTGTAATAAAATTAAATCTGGTTCAGGTTCACTCTCATAATTTAACTGGATGAGAATTTGAGTGTCAACTATGAATTTACTGTACAATAGTTTATTAAAAATCCTATCTAAACGTCTTAAACAAGAAGCATGACGCGAACCCATAGGTGCCATTTGAATAATTTCTCCTGCTATTAATTCTACTCTGTCATCGTTTTTAAGAATACCTGCTTCAACCATTAGATCGCATTCTTTAACAGTAAATAGTCGCCGTTTTAATTTTACAGACATAATTACCTTTTAATGATGTTGATAAATATTAGAAATTACCCATAAACTGGGTCTATCCAGAAAATTTATTGATGATAAATAATTAGGAATTACTGATTAATTCTAAAAGTATTGACTGATATTGATTTTAGCGTTTTAGAGTTGAAAAAAAGTACCATTTTTTTAGTGGAAAAAGCTCAAAAATCTAGTATTTTGGGATGATTATGGCAGAAAAATTGAGAGACAATTCTTAACTCCTACCTCCTCTAAATTTCCATTTCTCCTATCTCCTGTCTCCTGCAAAGAGCAAAAAGACTTTATTCAACAAACCCTAATTAGGGATATAAACCCGGTTTCTTTTTGAGTATATTGAGTTATAAATAATATATTTTAGCAGATACTCCCTTAAAACCCACGTTCCGCACGTCAATTCATAATATCAAAAGTAGTATAAAAATGGTATCTCGATCAGTATTCATACTGTAAAAATTATCTTCATTGAGCTTTCTCAGAAGTCAAATTTTCAGGAAAATATTAAATATAAATACTTAAAACACGCCAGACAATTAGTCAGCATCATTCCCTACTGACTACTGACTACTGACTACTGATTACTCACCTTTTATACCATTTTGAAAAAAGAATGTCACGAATAATAAGAATCATAAATAAACTTTCAAATAAAGTCTATTTGACGAAAAAGATAATTTACAACATCAAAAATGGTATTAAATCTATCCCCATACGAATTCTGGATTATGAATTCTGGATTCTGGATTCTAATAAATACCCTAGCTATTTGTAGCAAACATTTATCAAATTGGTATTATGCTACATTTTTTCGTGCGGAATTTGGGTTAAAAAAATCGGGCAAATTTAGACATATAAAATCATCCAATCTGCCACGATAAACTTACGATTTTAAAATCACCTGAAGCCACTAATTTCTCAACTGAACAGGCATAATTAAATAAGTCATTTTCACCCCACCCAATGGATTTAAAACCACCGGACTTGTAGCAGTATTTAACTGAATAGAAATTTCCGACGCTGAAGGAATAGCCTTTAATCCCTCTATCAAATACTTAACATTAAAAGCAATTTCTTCCGGTTCATCAGAAGAAATTTGTGCTGCCATAGACTCTCTACCACTACCCACATCTTGAGCATCTACAGATAAAGAAATCTCCTGATTAACACTATCAATAGAACACTTCAAAATATTATTTTTCTGGTCAGCTAAAACAGCAATTCTTTCCACCGCTCCTAAAAATTCTTTCCTATTCACATTAATTTGATTAGTAAACTTATCAGGTAACAATTGTCCGTAAGCTGGATATTGACCCTCCAATTTTCGACTCGTTAAACATTGTTCTCCTAGTTCAAAAATTACCTGACCTTCATCAAACTTCAAGGCAACAGCTTCAGATGATTGACGCATTCCAATCATTCGTTCAATTTCTCGTAAAGCTTTTGCAGGAATTGTTACTTCAAACTCTTCAATTTCTTCAATTTCTTCTACTTCTGACTCACCCTCTAATGCCACACTTTCAGTCTTAACAATTGCTAATCTATGACCATCAGTTGCTGCAAATTCCAAACCATCTTTTTGTACTTTTAAATGTACCCCTGTTAACACTTGTTTTGTTTCATCAGGACTTGTGGCAAACAGAGTTCCCTTTAAACCATTAATTAAAGCTTCCGGTGGTAAATGTATAACCTCCCCCTCTTCCACCTTTGGTAACTCTGGATATTCCTCCCCTCCCATACCTCGGACCTCATAACGTCCAGAAGTAGAAGTAAGAGTAGCGATATAGCTACCGCTAGGCTCCGCCAACGCTTCCCCTTCATCATCATCAATAGTAATATTACCGTCTGGTAATCTAGAGACAATATCATTAAATAATTTGGCAGGTAAAGTAAAACTCCCACCTGTTTCTACAACCGCCGGAAAATTTGAACGAATACCTAAACTTAAATCAAACCCTGTTAATTCTAAGCATTGATTTTCTACATCTGCTATTAATAAAACATTTGCTAATACTGGGTGGGTAGGGCGAGAAGGAACTGCACGACTAACCAGAGAAAGATTACTATTTAAGTCACTTTGAGTACAAGTTAATTTCATTAGAGTTTAGCTAGTTATATAAGGAACTAGAGGCTTTTTTGAGAAAATTAACCTCAAACTGAAATCCTAACATTCTTAACTTGAGGAATCTAGTACCACTACGTGGAAGTTAAAAGCGAGTGCTAATTGGCGAGGTTTCCTCAGAATGTAAGACGCATATCTGACAGTCAAAAGTCAAAAGTCAATCATTTTTGATTTGTAATTGTTTTAGGATTTTTTAACTGGTCAGTTATTTCCGCCATCCTGCACTAGATATCTAACATTGGATGAAAAAAATCAGTAATAAAATATTAAATTAATATCTGTGGAAAATGTGGAAAACTCTAAAAAACTCTTAACCACATCAATGCTTTCAGAAATAAATAGCTTGTGGAAAACCTGTGGAAAAAATCAATGTTGGCTTGAAAGAAAATTTTGGATTAGCTTGTATTTTTGGGGTGATGCTATCTCTTTCGGTTTCAGTTTATAGCATTACCTCTTTTGGTTAGAACAATAAATTTTAGTTGTAAGGGAACACTGGATCTAGGAACAGGGAATAGAGGAATTTCCTAAAATATTTACGTAGTGCTATAGTTATTTTGATCCAATTATAGTCCAGATTATACCAAGCGTGATAAATGTTTGTTACAAATGGTAGGGACGTTGCATAAGGGCGTCCGTACGAAAGAAGAAAGAGGGAAGAAGGAAGAAGGGGTAAATATTGAAAAAAAGTGAAAAAAGATAGAGATAACTATCTCAAATTAACTGTAGCAGCTATTTTTAAGCATATCCGATCAATATCTACCTTTTTGTAGCATTCTTTTTTTTAATTGGTATTATATATTTTTCCACAAGTTTTCCACAAGTTTTCCACAAGTCGAAAGTTTAAATTTCATAGTTAGGGTTTGCTGAATAAGTATGAGTGGTAAGGGTAGGCAGTAGGCAGCTATGCTGGAGGCAGTAGTTAAGAGTTAGGATTTAGGGGAGTTGTAGAAGAGGTAGTCATTGATCATTGCCCCTTAGTTTTTCTCTCATCATTACCCCAAAATCCTTACTTTTTCCCCTCCATCAACCGAAAAGCTGCTACCTTTTCAGTACCTAAAATTGTTCAAACCAATATCTATTAATGCTTTGATATTTAATCCGTAAGCCCTAGTTATAGCATTACGCGAATAGGTTAGGACATTTATAAATGCTCAAACTCAGTCAGATATTACTTTTGAATTTTGAATTTTGACTAACGACGACTAGAAAAATTAATCCGATCGCTCAACTGTCTGAGAGTTTGGCCTAAGTTTAAGTCATTATTTTGTAGCTGGGCAATTTTATCGCAACTATATATAACAGTTGTATGATCTTTTCCACCAAAAACCTCCCCAATTTTTGGCAGACTTAGATCAGTATGTTGTCGCATCAAAAACATTCCCACTTGTCTTGCCAAACTAATTTCTCGTTTTCTAGAACTTCCTTTTAAATCCTCTATAGACACATGAAAAACTTCTGAAACAGCCTTAATAACTGCTTCTGGAGATGCCTCTAATTTTTCATTTTGTGGATTTAAAATAGGTGCGACATTCTCCACAGTCATCGGCAAACCTGAAATAGAAATATAAGTAACAACCCTAGTCAAAGCACCTTCCAACTCCCGAATATTTGAAGTATATCTAGAAGCAATATACTCTATTACATCCCTAGGCAAAACCATATTTTCATACTCAGACTTTTTCAGTAAAATTGCCATCCTAGTTTCCAGATCAGGAGCTTGAATATCAGCAATTAATCCCATAGAAAACCGAGAGCAAAGACGTTCTTGTAAACTAGGAATTTGATTAGGAGGTCTATCAGAAGCTAATACTACTTGTTTGCCAGCTTCATGCAAAGTATTAAAAGTATGAAAAAACTCTTCTTGAGTATATTCTTTCCCCTCAATAAATTGAATATCATCTACCAACAAAACATCGGCTGTTCGATAATGTTCTCTAAAACTTTGGAGGCTATCTTTACGAATAGCGACAATTAAATCATTAGTAAACTTTTCCGTAGAAACATAAAAAATTTGAGATTCAGGCAAAATCTCCAAACGATAATGACCAATAGCTTGCATCAAATGAGTCTTTCCTAAACCTACTCCACCACATAGAAACAAAGGATTAAACTCTCGTCCAGGAGACTCAGCTACTGCTAAAGAAGCTGCATGAGCCATACGATTATTCGGACCAACCACAAACCTAGAAAACATATATTTCGGATTTAGATTTGCTGGTTTAGGCTTTTGATTAGATAAACTTTCTGAAAGATCAGCAACTTTATTTTCCGACCATATAGATTCTGAATTATCTTTACCCACACTTTCTCCGACTGTCGTAGTTAGGTAAATTTCTACAGGATAACCGAGAATATCATGTACAACATCAGCAATAGTTTTTATATAGTATTTCTGTAACCAATTTCGAGCAAAAGGGTTAGGAGTACAAATTACCAAACAGTTATTTTCTAGTTGTTGGGCACTGGCTGTTTTAATCCATGTTTCAAAAGTAGGTCGGCTTAATTGTAATTGCAATCTTTCTAAAACTTGGTTCCACAAATTATCAAGATAAATTTCCACTGCTAACCTCTTTTTATATTAATACAAATGAAAATAAATTAAATATTTGAAGCAGGTTTGAGGTAGTAGATTATATGTTCATGGTTCAATTGAGAAAAATAGTATAAGTCATAGGTTGTGAAAAAAACTTTCCGTGCTACTAAAACCTAGCACCTTCTAATTAACCCTAACAAACTTGTAAACAATGTACGTGAATTGTGGGTTTTATCGCCCAATTTTTAACTGCGGTGTCTGCTAAACCTAAAACCTATTACCTACAAGCAAGCGTAGGGGCGATAAATTAGTAAATAGTAAATAGAAATTTGGGACTAAGGATGATCAAATAAATTAGTTAATGAAATGAGGAATAAGAACAAATTAAAACTGGATAAAATTAATTATGTTCAAGAGGTTTCCCAGGCTTAAACTATAAATTTCTGGTTTATTTAAGAGATATTCCTTAATGAATAAGAATATTATTCAAAATATCAAGTGAAAATTTTTACCGAAAAATTGTGGTTTAAAGCCTCCCCTTTTAAGGGGATAATAAAGAAAAATTTTCATCTGTTTGTCAATCCTCTTCTTTCAAGGAGAGGTAATTATTCATTATTCATTATTCATTATTCATTGTTGAAATATCTTCTAGATAAATTTAGTCAGCAATATTGCTGATCGTGCCTTATTGTGACTAATCTAATATGTAATTTAATTACATATTGACAAAAATAACTTTTGATGTTAAGAAAACGCTCCATAAACTGAAGTAAGGTAAAAGTTAGTAGTAAAGCTGCTCAGGGAAGCCAGTAAAAGGTTAATATTAGCATCTAACTAACTTAAAAATCCGACACTGAAAGTGGGCTTACTTGCTAGAGCAGAATTATAAACAAAGCTCTATGTCCGAACCAATTAGGTCGAGTCATTGAGAAGCCCATTTCTGATTGTGAGATTAGTGTGGGAACTGTTAGCTCAAATTCATATAATCAAACCCTTAGATGGCACAAACTTTATTATTTAATGCTCTCCGTGCAGCCATAGATGAAGAAATGGCTCGTGACCAGACTGTATATGTTCTTGGTGAAGATGTGGGTCAATATGGAGGCTCGTACAAAGTTACTAAAGACCTTTATGCAAAATATGGGGAACTGCGTGTCCTTGATACTCCCATTGCAGAAAATAGCTTCACCGGAATGGCCATAGGTTCAGCTTTGACTGGGTTAAGACCCATTATTGAAGGCATGAATATGGGCTTTTTACTATTAGCCTTCAACCAAATTTCCAATAATGCTGGAATGTTGCGCTATACCTCTGGTGGTAATTTCAAAATACCATTAGTTATTCGTGGCCCTGGTGGTGTAGGTCGCCAGTTAGGTGCGGAGCATTCCCAAAGATTAGAAGCATACTTTCAAGCTGTTCCTGGTCTGAAAATAGTGGCCTGTTCAACCCCTTACAATGCTAAAGGTTTACTCAAAGCAGCTATTCGTGATGATAATCCGGTCTTATTTTTTGAGCACGTCCTCCTTTACAATTTGAAGGAAGACTTGCCAGAAGAGGAATATTTGTTACCTATAGACAAAGCGGAAGTGGTACGGACAGGAAAAGATGTAACTATTTTGACCTACTCTCGAATGCGTCACCACGTCATCCAAGCAGTAAAAAGTTTGGAAAAACAGGGTTATGACCCAGAGGTAATAGATTTAATATCCCTCAAACCTCTAGATTTTGAAACTATTGGTGCTTCTGTACGGAAAACTCACCGGGTAATTATTGTGGAAGAGTGTATGAAAACAGGTGGTATTGGTGCTGAGTTAATTGCCTCAATTAATGAGAGATTATTTGATGAACTAGATGCACCAGTTCTACGTTTATCTTCACAAGATATTCCGACACCTTATAATGGTACGCTAGAAAGATTGACAATTGTACAACCAGAGCAGATTGTTGAAGCAGTACAGAAAATGGTAGCTATGCAAGTTTAAGTTGAAGGAATAAGCAAGAAAGCTGATTAACTTTTTTGACTTAAATTAACTATTAACTTCTTTGAGGTGAAATTGCTGCCAATCTCAGTTATAGTCCTGCCTTTAATTAGTTATCAATTGTTTGTTGTGGATATAGACGTTCTTCTAGGAGCGTCTGTATCTAACACCATTTATCAAAAACTTTTCTACATTTTATTGAGTATGGGAGTGGGTGAGTGGGAGAGAAGTAAACATAAGAATAATTAATGCGCTCCTAGGGCGGTAATTATCAAAAATGTGATTTTACTTGTGCTAATTACTTAATAATTGAAGTGCTACTTAAATTAAACATTAATGTGTGGTAATTGGCACAATATATTGTCTCTTTCAAATACCCACAAATAACATTTATTAGGGAACGAATTGGGAGTAGTAGGAACGTTGTATGCAACATATGTATAGAGTAGAGAGGAATTTGATAGATTCTCAATTCTCTTGAGAATATCATTTTTACCCTGGTCTAATTTAATGAGATTTGATATAACATCTTTTCTGTATTAAAGATAGTAATTAGCACGAAAAGCACTCAGTACTCAGTTTTTATTTTTGTTTTCTTGCCATGCTTCAAGATTGCTTAATTCTCTATTATGTAATGAATGAAAATGAAAAAATATATAATTAATATCTATTTCAAGCTAAGATAAATTTATGGAAAATTTGATTTATCAGTATCAAAAATTATAGGTAAAAAATAATTGATCTATATTAAAGTTTAGTTTATACAAATCTGAAAAGTTTTGCTCTATATCCTTGTGTGGGAAAATGAGGAGTGGAGATATGAGTGAATGAGGAGATGATAACAAAATATACCATTAATATTAGACATATCCAGAAAATAGGAAGTAAGGAGTAGGCGCGCTTTCTCCTAACTCTTTTTTTTAATAATCTTCAATAAAATACTGGTTTTTAGTTAGTTAAACTATGCGCAGACAAAATTCATATATAGCCTTAATTCTAGTTCTAGTAATAGCATCAGTAACAGTATTGAGTCAAATTCCGATTCGACTGGGATTAGACCTTCGAGGTGGGTCACAACTTACGATTCAATTACAAACCTCCGAGGAAGTTCCTACTATCGACGAACGGGTAATGGAAGGAGTCCTAAAAATTGTAGAAAATCGAGTCAATGCTCTAGGTGTATCAGAATCAGTAGTTCAATCTCTAGGACAAGACCAAATTCTTGTCCAACTACCAGGAGTAAATGACCCAGCTCAAGCAGAACGAGTTTTAGGAGGTACCGCTCAACTGGACTTCCGCGAACAATTACAGGGTACTGAGCAACAGTTAGCAATTGAATATCAACTACAAAGACAACGTTTAGTAGAACAAGAATTACTGAAAAATAGCGAAGACCCAGAGGCTATAGCTAAAAATTTAGAATCTCTAGAAAAAACAAATCAAGCGATCGCCGGACTATTCAAAGAACCCACGCTCAAAGGCCAAGACCTGAGAGATGCTTTAGCAGAACCGGAAGCTCCTGGGTCTAATAACTGGAATGTGGCCTTGCGCTTTACCTCTGAAGGAGGACAGAAGTTTGCGGAACTTACCAAAAATTTAGCAGGAACTGGACGTAGTATTGGTATTTTCCTAGATGACCAACTTTTGAGTGCTCCTACTGTCGGTGTTGAATTTGCAGAAACAGGAATTACTGGTGGTAATGCGGTAATTCAAGGTAGATTTACAGCCGAACAAGCAAATGAATTGGCAGTACAACTGCGGGGTGGAGCACTGCCTGTTTCAGTGGAAATTGTGGAAAATAGAACTGTTGGGGCGACTCTAGGTCGAGATAGTATTCAGCGTAGCGTTTATGCAGGAGCTGGTGGCCTAATTCTGGTATTAATATTTATGGTCGTTTATTATCGACTTCCTGGGATAATTGCTGATGTAGCTTTAGTTATTTATTCTCTGTTTACCATTGCTAGTTTTGCTATCTTGGGAGTTACTTTAACATTGCCAGGAATTGCTGGTTTTATTCTGAGTATTGGTATGGCAGTTGATGCTAATGTTTTGATTTTTGAACGGACAAGGGAAGAGTTACGAACTGGTAAAACTTTATATCGTTCTGTAGAATCTGGTTTTTATAGGGCTTTTTCTAGCATTTTAGATGGTAATGTCACAACCTTGATTGCCTGTATAGCACTATTCTGGTTAGGAACTGGTTTGGTCAAAGGTTTTGCTCTAACCTTGGGAATTGGTGTAGCTATTAGTATGTTTACTGCTGTTACTTGTAGTCGTACTCTAATGTTTTGGGCGATCGGTTTTTCTCAATTCCGCAAACCAAAATTATTTTGCCCTGAGTTAAATTGAATTAGGACTAACCACAAATCTAACCAAAACGCTTATTTGTCTTTAAATGGTTAGTCCAGCCCACTTTTTTCAAGTAAACGTTATTTTAGTCACAATACGTCGGGATGCGAGGTCAGTTCCGACCTCTATAAAATCAGTTATATAGCACTACAAGAATTAGGCGGGGACATTTTTCAATCCTCAAACTCTTTTACCGAAAAATTGTGGTCTAAAGCCTCCCCTTTTAAGGGGATAATAAAGAAAAATTTTTATAATTAGTCAATCCTATCCGTCTTAAAGGAGAGGTGATTATTAATTATTGCTCTGCTGATTAAACCTAAAAGTATTGATATATAAAGGTTTTAGCGTTTTATAGTTGAAAAAAGTACCAGTTTTTTGGTGGCAAGAGCTGCATAAAGCTAGTATTTTGGGATGATTATGGCAGAAAAATAGAGAGGCAATTCTTACTCCTACCTACTCGCTCATTACCCGTTTTTCCCCTCCTGGGAGGGGTTAGGGGTGGGTTGTCTCCTGACTACTGTCTCCTACCCTCACCCATAAGACTTTTTCAGCAAACCCTAATTATTAATTATTAATTATTAATTGTTGAAAGTTCCCTATTCCCTAGCGCGCAGCGCTATAAAATCAGTAAAAAATGAAAATAAGTGTTATTGAAAAGCGATCGCTATGGTGGACAATTTCAGGAGCCATCATTATTAGTGGTTTAATTGCTATGGTCATTTCTTGGACTAAACCAGATATTGGAGCTCCTTTACGTCCAAGTTTAGATTTTGTTGGTGGTACTCGCCTGCAACTTGAACTAGATTGCAATATGCCCAACAGTTGTAATGAAGCTATTAACGTTGCTGCTGTTAGAGAAATCATGAGCAATCAAGATTTAGGTAATAGCAAGATTCAAGTTGTAGGAGAAGAAAAACAAGCTCTTGACATACGCACCAAAACTCTAGATGTTGATAATAGAACTAAATTAATCGCTGCTTTAAGTTCAGAGTTTGGTGAATTCGATCCAAGTTCCACACAAATTGATACTGTTGGCCCTACTTTGGGACGGCAAATTTTTACTTCTGGGATATCAGCTCTCCTAGTTGCTTTTTTTGCTATTACTGTCTATCTAACTTTTAGATTCCAGTTTGACTATGCAGTATTTGCTTTTGTTGCTCTATTCCATGACATATTAGTGACGGTGGGCATTTTTTCAATTATTAGTTTAGTGGTTGGTGTTGAGGTAGATAGTTTGTTTTTGGTTGCTCTACTAACTATTATTGGATTTTCGGTTAACGATACAGTGGTAATTTATGACCGAGTTAGGGAAGTAATTAAGCGTTATCCAGGAGAGTCAATAGATCGTATTGTTGATGATGCCGTAAATCAAACTTTGACCAGATCGATTAATACTACTGTGACTACTCTATTACCGTTAGTGGGTATTCTTCTATTTGGTGGTGAAACTTTAAAGTATTTTGCCTTAGCTTTAATTATTGGTTTTATTGCAGGTTCTTACTCTAGTATTTTTATTGCTAGTACACTTTTAGCTTGGTGGCGTGAGCGTATTGGTCAATCTATTCCTAACCCAGTAGTAGAAAATTTTCAATTAGTAGAAGACCAAGAAAATACTGTTTAGGGTTTGCTGAAAAAGTTTTATGGGTGAGGGTAGGAGACAGGAGACAACCCACCCCTCGCCCCTCGCCCTCCCAGGAGGGGGAGACAGGAGACATGGTTACTTAGAGGAGGTAGGAGTAAGAATTGTAAGAATAATTTTTCTGCCCAACTATGCGCCTAAAATACGCTCCTTTTTGATGGTTTTAGACTCAAACAGGCGCACTGCAATTCGACCCCAAAAAGGCTAAAACTTTTATCTGTAAATACTTTTAGATTTAATCAGCAAGCCCTATTTAAAAATAACTATAGGAAAATGATAATTTGAAAATTATAATACTTCATTTTTCCCTATTTCTTCTAAAAAGTTTTGTCATAGTCTTTGATTAAATTGGTATATCATAAAAGTATTTGCTCTTGCTTATTTCTTCTTCAAAATGAACAAAGATGATCCAGTATTAAAAGTACGAGTCGAAAGACTTTACAGACTAATCATCTATGTTAGATGGCTGATAGTTGGGTTGCTTTGGATGAGTATTGGTGCTCTAAGTATCTGGAGTTTACGCAGAGAAATTTCTTTGTGGGTAGAGCATTTTACTTGGATTGCTGTACGTTACGCTTTGATTTATCATAGGTTACCTACACTTGGTTTGGGTTTGTGCATTGGTATGACAACTGCTGTTTTAGTTTGGCAAAGTAAACATATTCTTTGGGGTTTATCTCCTGAAGAACAAAAGCGTTTAGAAGAACAAGTATGTGAGATTAGTGCTCAAGGACCTACTAATATTTTGTGGAGGTGGGTAATTAGAGATAACTCAAATTAATTCCTATTAGGGACTTTAAATAAAAATCTATCTCTTTTTTGTAGGGAGTAGGGAATAGGGGGTGTCCAAGAATTGGATAATTAATTTTTTGCTATTTCCTTAGACCAAATTTATAAGAAGTTGCATAGAATGATATTTTAATCAGAGTTAATTATAGATCGAGATATACAAGTTAATCAATTTAATAGTTCTGTATAATTTCAGCTCGAATTGGTATAATATCCAATGCCTAACACCTAATTCTGTGGAGCTTTACATGAAATAGGTGTCAGTTAGTAGTAGCATTACTACATTTTTTGATTTTAAAACACTAAAAACTAAAAGTAAACGCTGATTATTTAACTTGGAGGATGAGGAAAGAAGGTAACAGGGTTAACTGAATTTTTTATATAATTAACTAAGTCAATTTAAGTATAGCTACCTTTGCACCTTAGCATCTGTATCCTATTTAACTAAATGAAAACTACTATAGGGTTTTCAAACATAGATGTCAAACAAGAGTTGGTTATTTACTAACAGTAAAAAGTCTGGCCAACCTTCTTACCAATGGATAATGGATAATGGATAATTGATAATTAATCGAATCTAGGTTTAAAGCCTCTCCTTTTAAGGAGAAAAAAGCGGTCGATCTTCGCAGCTTTCCCGTAGGGTGGGATGAATAGGTTACCTAAGCATATCCATGAGACCAAGAGAAAAAATCAGATTTCCTTATATTCTCAAGAATGGTTTTAACCAGAGGTAATTAGGGCTTGCTGATTAAATCTAAAAGTCTTTATAGATAAAGGTAAGTGCCTTTTTAAGTATCAAAAAGTGCGAGGTTTTAAGTGGTAATTGTTCAATTAGGAGCGGATTTTGGTCAAGATTTGGGCAGAACAATCTTGGGACAATTCTTACTCCTACCTCCTGGCTCATTCACCGCTCCTCCTGTCTCCTATCTTCCCCTCCCCTCCTGGGAGGGGCTAGGGGTGGGTTGGGAGGGGTCAGGGGTGGGTTGTCTCCTGTCTCCTGCCCCTACTATAAAGACTAGTGAAGCGCAAACCCTAATTATCCATTCATTATCCATTATCAATTAATGAACTGTTGCCTCTAGCATGATTACCTTTTGCCTAAAAGCTGCCAGTTTGTTGAAGCAACTCAAATGAAATTACTATATGACTGACAAATTTTTATCCAGAAAACAAAGGCAACAGATGATAGAAGGAAAAGTTTCAAACTTATTATGTATGTTGAGTATTTTACAAATGATTTAGGATTGCTTATATATATAGAAAAAATTTGAAAAATTTATATTTTTTACTCTCAATATCTGGAATTTAGCAGATACAGAATGAAGAATTTTATATCAAACTAAAAAAACACCAAAATAAGTTAATCTTCTTCTTTAAGTTCTACGGTTATAGTATGTTTCAAAACTATCCATTGGTACATAGTTTTTATAAGTTTTTGATACATCAAGATAATTTTTTGAGAAGCATCTTGAGTTTTATCTAACTGTACTGTCTTTTAATTCCCAATTGATTGTAATAATAAAAATTAAATTATGCAATTTTTATCGCAAAAATCTCCGCTAAAATTAAAACATAAAAAAATATCTAAAAATTCAATAAGACACCCTAAATTACCATTTTTTTTGATAATTAAACAACTTGCCTCTCACGCAAAAGATAATCGTCATACTGGCAGTATTAAAAATTTTTTAGTTTTTTTGATATTTATATCTTTGATCTACATAACAGTGCTAGCTCCTTTCCTCAAAACAGGAGTCAAGATTTTCGAGCAAACTATAAAAAAAATTGACATTGTTCAAGAATTTGTACAAGATAACTTCCACAAAATTAGTTCATTGTTTCCCCCATACTATGGCAAATCTGATCGTTTTCTCCCTTATGTAGTTCATACACCCTATTTTATTGACGATAGTCCTCCTGGAGCTTACGATTTTACTCTAGAGCAAAATGGTAAATTAAAAATTGCCATTCCAGCGCCCTGTCAAGGAACTATTCGTAGAACTAGATTTCAAGGCAAAAATGGAAGTTTTGCAACTGCCTATGGTGCAGGTCAGATAGTTGAACTTATGTGTGATGGAACTAATTATTATTGGTTAATGGGCCATTTAGTTCAAGGTTCTCCACCAAGAACAGGAACAAGAATTAAGAAAGGACAAGCAATTGGTATTCAAGGACTTACAGGAAGAACTTCTGGTTATCATGTTCATGCTCAGATTCACTATCATAATGGGCAAAGAATTACTAATAGAAAGATTACTCGCCCTTTTGTTGAAAATTACATCAAATTTTTGAGAAAAGGTTCTTATTGAGAAGAAATACGCAAATATGAGAAAGCCATACTTAAATTAATAAATCTTAATAAATATCAATTTCTGGCAAAAATTGTACTTTGTTATTTTATTTATGTTTAGTAGTTAAGAGTATCTATCAACAGTTAATATTAACTATCCTCATGTTCAGCGCTGGCACTGAATTGATTTCATATTTTCTATTTTCAGAATATTAACTTTGTGTTTACAAAACTTTTCTCATAAATCTCAATGGTAACTGTTTAACATCAAAAATTTAATTTCTCTTAACGTAATATTTAATCCTAATTTCTAAAGTTTGAGATAACTTAAAGATCAGGATTATCTGTTATAATACCAAGTATGGGAGGAGTTTATATAGTCATTGATTTAAAGGATAAGTATTGTTCACAGTAGGAAAATCTCTAAATTAGATATTTTTCAGATTATGAAGTCTACCTTGAGATTTTTTTTGTTCACAGGTTACCTCCAAAGTTACAATAAAACAGTTAACAAATTACAAATATAGAAATTATTTGGTATTATCTTAAGATTGGCACCACAGTTTGAGAATTAAGATGAAAATTAAAATAATTAATTAACCTGTGTTAGATTACAGAAGAATAAGCAACAAAGATTGATATGTAATGACCGTAACTACAAAAAAATCATCAGTATGAGGATAATTAAGGGTGACTTTTGATAAAATTAAGTTCTTAGACTGGAGAGTGCTCAGTTTTTCCCTAATTAAATTTCAACTATGGCAGATAGAGTAAAATTAATTATAATAATATAGGAATGAGTAAAAATACTGACCAAAAGTATTGAAAATATGAGCGGTCAGCAGTTTGGCAAAATTTTTATCTATAGTTAAAATTAAGTTCTATGTTTGAAAAAACTAGCAATATTTCTCGAAACTCAACATGATAAATAGTGGAGGTAATTAATGTACGGATTATTGCTAGCATGAAACTAATAAAAATTTTCACCTAGAAATCTTACCAATCAACCCTAAGATTAATAGGAGATGTAATAGCAAGATGTAGATGCTAAGAGAAAAGGAGGTGTATATAGAAAAAAATAATAACTATAGTTAGTCCCTTTCTGGGATTGAGTAAAAAGTTTATGGTTAGCGTGTTATTTTTCATCTGTTAGATTAGAAATGAATACCCTTATCTAAGTTCTGACCTCTAAAGTGAGGATGGAAAGGGGACAGCTATGAGGTACACCCTTCATGTCTAAATAGTTGTAACTATTGATAATGGGTAGCTGATGCATTAATTTGAGATTGCCTGTGCCAGTTTCCTTTAATTGTTAATAGGCTGAAAGCTTAAGTCTATTTTACTAACATATTTAGATAGCCTAAAGCTTAAAAAATTATTGCTCATAGCAAACACAATGCGAGGTTACGATCAGACTCTCAGTATGGTCAATTCCTACCCAACTAAACTAACATTCAGACAGGCAACTAGAAATTAGAGTTATGGCTCTAATCCGAAAAAAAAGACTTTTACTGTAGCTCCAGCTATCAGTAAAATATGAGGAACAGGAATTACGCAAATACATAGATCG
This sequence comes from Okeania sp. SIO2B3, assembly GCF_010672525.1. Lineage (GTDB taxonomy): Bacteria > Cyanobacteriota > Cyanobacteriia > Cyanobacteriales > Microcoleaceae > Okeania. The sequence continues at coordinate 18,891 of NZ_JAAHGH010000109.1, forward strand.
GACAGGTAAAAGTTCCAGAATAGTTCATACTTGTCTATTAGTAAAAATTTTGACCATCTATATACTTACGCAAAAGTAAGTTATGGGAAAAAAAGGTGACTATGCGGGTTCTTCTCACTGAGGAGATAAAGGTTTGTCAGAACCAGAAAGGCTGAGTAAGACTTGAATCGTCTTGAGTGACGAACATTCTTTTGAGAATGTCCCCAAGATAGCATTGGCCTGTGAGACGCAAGAGCAACTACAAAGTAGTTTAGTGAGGATAATGAAAATGATATTGGCACTACTATTAGCCAGAATCTGACAGTCTCAATACAAGGAAAAAAAGTTCAATATCAATAAAGTAAGCCCTCAATAAATATTTATTCAAAGCTTACTTAGCGAACTGCCTAATTTCCAAGAAAAAACATAAACCATACAGGTTTGGTCACTAGCTATACTGTCTTAAGATAGACAGAAAACTTCTGTAAAGTAATTTATTCTTCAATTTAAGGAGCATGAGGAACGCGACATGATCCAGACTAACAATGTAATCGAAACCAAAATTCAGCCTGAGCTAGATCCTAGCGAATTGTTTCCGCAAACCCCAGCCAGACAACCAGATGATAATGAGTTAGAAATCTTAATTACAGAGAGAGAAGGATATACAGATGCTCAGTCTGATGAGAACTACCTGAAGTCTGGTAAAGTTGCTAAGTCTCGTACTAAGACTGCTGCGGCTGCGGGCAAAAAAAAGCATTATACAGAAGATTCTATTCGCCTTTATCTACAAGAAATAGGACGAATTAGGCTATTAAGAGCTGATGAAGAAATCGAACTAGCGCGTAAAATTGCAGATTTACTGGAATTGGAGCGAATTCGAGAAGAACTAATGTATCATTTAGACCGGGAACCACAAGTTAGTGAGTGGGCAGATGCTGTAGACATGGAGTTGCTCAAGTTTAAGCGTCGCTTGATACTTGGGCGTAGAGCTAAAGAAAAGATGGTACAGTCTAACCTGCGTCTAGTGGTTTCGATCGCCAAAAAGTACATGAACCGAGGTTTGTCATTCCAAGATTTGATTCAAGAAGGTAGTTTGGGATTAATTCGAGCCGCAGAAAAATTTGACCATGAAAAGGGGTATAAGTTTAGTACTTATGCAACTTGGTGGATACGTCAAGCTATTACCAGAGCGATCGCAGACCAGTCTCGTACTATTCGTCTACCAGTTCATCTGTATGAAACGATATCCCGGATTAAGAAAACTACCAAACTTCTTTCTCAAGAAATGGGTCGCAAACCTACAGAAGAGGAAATAGCAACTCACATGGAGATGACTATAGAAAAGTTGCGTTTTATTGCTAAGTCAGCTCAACTACCAATATCTCTGGAAACTCCAATTGGTAAAGAAGAAGATTCTCGACTTGGAGATTTCATTGAGTCGGATGGGGAAACTCCTGAAGACCAAGTATCCAAAAATTTACTACGAGAAGATTTGGAAAGTGTTTTAAATAGTTTAAGTCCACGGGAAAGGGATGTATTACGCTTACGGTATGGTTTGGATGATGGTCGGATGAAAACTTTGGAAGAGATTGGTCAAATATTTAATGTGACTCGCGAGCGAATTCGACAAATTGAAGCAAAAGCTCTCAGGAAGTTACGACATCCAAATCGTAATAGTATCCTCAAGGAATATATCCGTTAGAGAAGTTGGGAAGTTAGTTGGTTATCTATTATAGCAGTTTCCGCGCGTTATGAGGTACACTCATCGCGGGCAAGATGCCCGCACTTGCATTCATTCAACTACTAATCTCTATACTTCTTATGCGTTGAAAAATGTCCGCGCCCAATTCTTGTAGTGCTGGCGTTGCTGATTTTGGGTATTATTTTGCCCCCCTAACCCCCCAACTTTGGGGGGAAAAACTCTAAAATTCCCCCAATTTTGGGGGATGCGCGGGGGCTTACTAGAACCAAACAATCGCGCATTCATACTTCAATTCAGCAACGCCCTTGTAGTGCTATACTTAGTTTTCTGAGTATAGACCATTTGTAGGGGTTAACGGCTGTATGTGGTAGTTATGGGTAAGTCTTGATATGTTGATAATTCTATAATTACTTCAATCTCCCCCACTCCCCTACTCCTCACCCCCAACTATATAATAAGTATTCAATTGGATTTGATATCAGTTCCCAAAACTTGCAAAAATGCTGCTAACCATTGGGGATGAGCAGGCCATGCAGGAGCTGTAATTAAGTTATCATCAACTACTACTTGGTCTGCAGCTACTTCTACATATTTACCACCTGCTCTCAAAACGTCAGGACTACAAGCTGGATAAGCAGTGCAACGTTTCCCTTCTAAAACACCAGCAGCAGCTAGCACTTGTAGACCATGACAAATAGAAGCGATCGCTTTGTGATTCTCGCCAAAGTGGTGACATATTTTCAAAACTTTGTCATTGAGACGAATATATTCTGGAGCGCGACCACCAGGAATAACTAGAGCATCGTACTCAGCAGGGTCAATGTCATCGAAAGTAGCATTTAAAGTAAAGTTGTGACCTGGTTTTTCGCTATAGGTCTGGTCGCCTTCAAAGTCGTGAATAGCGGTTTTGATAGTTTGACCAGAAGTTTTGTCAGGGCAAACAGCGTGTACGGTATGACCGACCATTTGTAATGCTTGAAAAGGTACCATTACTTCATAGTCTTCTACATAGTCGCCTACCAACATCAGAATTTTTTTTACTGTCATATTTCTAACTCCAGTTGATTATTGATTTTACTAATTAAAGCTTCTATAATTATGAATCTTAATTGTTAAATTGTGAAATAAGGTGTTCAGCATTTAAGCCATATATCTAATTTTTGTCAAAGGCAACAGTTCAACAATTAATAATGAATAATGAATAATTACCTCTTCTTTTCAAGGAGAGGATTGACTAATAATGAAAATTTTTTTTTATTATCCCCTTAAAAGGGGAGGCACATACCCACAATTTTTCGGTAAAAGGGAATATAAAATCTAAATGATTTTTATACGCATTAAAATTAGGACAGCTAAGAAACTTCAAAACATTACAAGTAAAAGTTTTAACTATAGCTGATAGTTGATATTATATCATGTCCGCTGTTCAACAATTAATAATGAATAATGAATAATTACCTTTCCTTGAAAGAAGAGGATTGACTAATAATGAAAATTTTTCTTTATTATCCCCTTAAAAGGGGAGGCACATACCCACAATTTGTTGGTAAGTAGTCATACAAAATTAATTACACATACTCTCAAGTTAAAAAGCTGATGCTTTAATTAATTGATAATTGATAATTACCTCTGGTTAAAACCGTCCTTGATTAAATATAAGGAAATATTATTTCTTCTCTGGGTCAATTGGATATGACGAGGAGACCTCGCTATCCCACCCTTCGGGAAGCTCCGCTTTTTCCTGACGGAATGCTCCGCAAACATATCGCGTAGCGTTAACGTAGTTATGCGCCAGCAAAACGACCACTTTTTTCCCCTTAAAAGGGGAGGCTTTAAACCATAATTATTTAATTATTAATTATTCGGTAAAAATTACAGAGAATAAAATTAGGTAATTAATTTTGCTTAAGCACTTATTGTTTGTGTAAACCTAAGCGTGAATATCTAGAGAATTGGTATAAGTTTTTTTTCATACTTTTAAGCCTTTCTCCCTTTTGCCTCTTCTTTCTTCCTTCTTCCTTGCTCTTACCTAACAATACCGATGCTACCGGACTTGATATTACTTCTTATTTTCAACAATATTCTATAGTTACCTCCTTCTGTTTTTCTCGCAAATATTGAACTAAGTCTTCTATTAAATTACGACGAATCGAAATATTTTTAGGTAATAAAGGATTTTGATAAAATTCATTAATTTTTTGCCCTACTAAAAATAAAATTGAATCTGCTTCTAATATTTCTTCTGCTAACATTACCGCGCCATTTTTTCCAGAAGGCAACCTGCCAATATCGCAATGACACTTTTTCAAAATCTCTGTACATTTGGAAATAGTTAAAATTCCTTCAGTCACTAAATCTATTCCACTCAATTTACCTATTGGTGGCATTTCTTTAGTCATTGTCGTAATATCCATTTCAATAGTTTCTCCCAGAAAACTTGCCACAATATTTCCAGTTGTTCCGCCACAAACAACTCTCCGACCGCGAAAACCTAATAATTTTTCTACATATTCAAAATCTCTATTTTCATCTAGGGGCGGGCCTGTAAATATCATTACTGGATTTTTCTTTCGCACATAAATTCCCACGAAAGAGGCATCATCACCAATTTTGCCTCCATAGAGATTATGAGTTTTTTTAATTACATTTTGAACAATATTTCTAGCAGTATGAGTATGATTGATAAATAAAGATTCGATATATTTAGCAATATTATCCCAACCCCAACCAAAATTTAAACTAACTCCTAAACCTGCGTACAAAACTCCGTCACTAATAGCTCCTAAAAAATCGCCTTTTTCTAGTTTGCCTTCAGAGAAAGTAATTTTTTTATCTAATATTTTTTCTGTTTTGTTTTCTAACTGAACTAATTTACCTTTTTTAAAATATAAAACGGGAGGGTTATCAAAGTTAATTACTAAAAAGCTATTATTTTTGGAGTTAATTTGAATTACGGTAAAGGTAGCATAGGCAATTTTTCTAACTTGACAAATAGGTAATGTACCGATGACTGTTTCAATTACATCTTCTAAAGAAACATCATCAGTATTCAACATATTAATCAAAATTTCTGTGGTTAAAGTGGCTAGAATATTAGCTTTTACACCACTGCCTAAGCCATCAGACAAAACGATAATAGTTTTATTTTCGGCTTTGCGGAATTTAACTTGGTCGCCACATAATTCTTCGCCTTTTTTATTGAGGCTAAAATTGTAAATATCTAAAAAATTTTCCATTTATATAAATCTTATTTGAGTTGTGAGAACAGGGAATAGGGAATAGGGAATAGTTCATTAATTGATAATGGATAATTGATAATTACCTCTGGTTAAAACCGTTACGGAATTGAATATAAGGAATATTTTCTTTTCTCTTGGTCGATTGGATATGGCGAGGAGACTTCGCCATCCCATCCTAACGGACTGCTCCGCAAACGACCGCTGTCTTGGTTGATTGGATATGGCGAGGGGACCTCGCCATCCCTCAACCGCTTTTTTCCCTTAAAAGGGGAGGCTTCAAGGCGCGAATTATTTAATTATTAATTATTAATTATTAATTATTCGGTAACAGGGAAAAGGGAACAGGGAACAGAGAACAGGTATGGAAGAAACACCTAAACATTAACGAAGTCAGAAGTCAAAAGTTAACCCACCCCTAACCCCTCCCAACCCACCCCTAACCCCTCCCAGGAGGGGAGGGGAAGTAGGGTATTTGAGCAACTCTCCAAAAATATTTCGCCTTAAAGGCGGGGTTTTAGACCCAATTATTTTAATAAAATTATCACGAATGATTTAGGATTGCTATATATATCAATCAGTTATCAGTATCTGTACGATAAGGAGGCTTGAAATACAGAATCTTATTTTTTTTTACTGTTAAAAAAGGAGGCGTAACTACCCAAATTTTTTGGTCAGCTATCAGCTTATTATCAATTATCTATTACCCATTTTCACAGACATAATTAATATTAAACTGGAGATGTTATAGCAAATAATGGGTTGGTTAGGACTTATGAGGATAATAAATCTTAGACAGGGAAATATTTTTCCCACTGTTGCCTGTTGCCTGTTGCCTGTTGCCTGCTATATTAGAGAGTTTCTTGATTTACC
>NZ_JAAHGH010000011.1:0-17224 GCF_010672525.1 Okeania sp. SIO2B3
TACTACTGTTTATTTGTCAATATTTACATTGTAGCATATTATATGTGAAACCACAACATTGATTGGTTTTCATCCCGACGCTCCCCTGCGGGAGAGCACGGGTCTTCAACCAACATTGAGATAAAAAAGATTTATAGAACTTGAAGCAAAAGACACAGATATATCAAAAGTCAGACAACGCAAGATTTTTATTCTTCCTTCTTCCTTCTTCCTTCTTCCTTCTTCCTTCTGCTATATAATTTTCCCTGTTTATTATTCCATAAAAAAAAGAGAGTAATCTTGCTGAAAAAGCTAACTGAGATACTCCCTTGTTTAATTCAAAGTTTTGATTCAATTTGATTTTTATGATTTTTCTTGGTTTAAAACCCAATTCATACCTCCTTAAATATTACTTCACTTGTATTACCAGGGTAAGATATGTATGACCTAGATAATTCAGGAAATTGTAGTCGATTAAATGTGGGCCATTTGTAACCAGTCGAATATTTGATCTAACTGCTTCAATGTGACAAGACCGTATTGCCAAAGTATCATCGGTAATTGATTAGGGTCTTCTTCCTTGTGTCGTAAAGCAATGGCGATCGCTGAATCAGAGATGGACAATTCCCACTTCAAAAATTTGATTAACTGAGCTTGTTTTGTAGACATGATTAAAAGTGTTCTCCAGATAGTATATTAAAAAAATTTTAAATCGGTTTTATTTGATAACCACGATACCTAGTATCAATTATTATTAGGTAAGCTTCAATGACTCACATCTTTTAATGATGTGACATCTCTCAATTTTTGTAATGATGCAGATCACAATTTTGTTGTCTAGAACACTAAACTCTAGTTCTAAAAGTTGGTCACTCTTGAGCATTTTTGATGAAACATTGATACATTTCAACCTCTATAAATAGTTATTAATTTAATTATCAATCAATATAGATGAAAAATATGCTTTTTTTTATGAGTAGCATATATAAAGTAAATATCTGACAAAATGAGTATATACTCACTATCCGATATTCTCTGATTTAAAGTTTCACAATACTGTCTGACTTGTGGGATGATGTAGGGATTTTATAAATTTATTACAGGAAACTATAATTACATCACCCTCAGCAATATTACTGATTTAGGCAATAATAGCTTTGATTACTTATATCTAGATATTGTAGTAGATATGCATAGATAGAAAATAGTGAGAAAAACCTTTCTTATCTAAGATTCATTATCAATAGATATCCTAACCAATCCTTTCTTTGCTATAGTTAATTGCCCATCAAAGTCTATTTGATACCAGAAAACTTATTTATCCGGTTTAGGAGACTGCTTGATTTCTGATTCGTCAGATTTTAGCGCTTGGTCTAAGATAATACGAGCTTCTTCTGCTTTCTCTCTTGCTTCTCTATAACGCAAATTAGCCACAGCAAAAGTTTTCAACACCTTAAAACCATCTTTAAGATTAGAAATTTCTTCAACAGTGACAGCTTCATCTGTGAATAGTACCTCAATTGCAGAACGAATCTTTAGTGCTTCTTCTCTCGATTCTACAACCTTAATCTTCAGCGCTGCTAGATCACTAAGTATTTGTACTGCTTGGGCAACAGCTTCTTCTTCCTCAGAGGCAATTTCCTTTGATTCTTTTGACTCTTTGACCTCAATAAATTGCTCCGGACTAAATCCATTTTCTAATTCTGTCAGTATTTCACCAGAGTCCATCATTTCCACAAGCTTATCCATAGCTTTCTGACGGGCCCGGGGTGAATCTTTCCCCCTAACAGTTATAATCGTATCTGGATTTTGAGGCAAGGTATAACTAACCATAATTTGACTAACAATTTAGGTATAAATATAACTAATATACAGTAAAAATAATCATACCATTTTAGACCCAGGTAGCTGTAAATAATTAATAATTTTTGCCTGCCCTAAATTATTGTTAATGACGAGTGAAAAAAAATTGTAGTTAGCTTATATTTAACCTACTATAGCCATCCTAGATAGAATCTGAACATTAGCTACATATCAAGAGAAGTCACTCTCAGTATTTAGATAACTAAGATTTATTCAAAACTTATTTAGGACAGCTATATTACAATATTCTGATGTACGAAGTCTATGACTTAAATTATGATGTTTCAATCTAATTAGCTATGCTAAATGGATGGCTGAAAAAACTACAGAGACTATCCCCTATTGAGAAAATACTGAGCTATTTGGATAGTGCTAACCCTACTTCTGAAAATAGCAGAGACTTAACAAATGTTTCATATTCACGGTGGCAACATCGTTTTTTGATGGCTCGACTAAATTTAACATTGTGGCTAGCTTTTTTCTTTTTCTTGAGTAGAAGTATACTCAGTTTAATCTTCTTCATACTAGATAAATACCCTCGTTTAGAAGAGTGGGAAATTGCCAGAATTTTAGTACATTTCACCCTACTTGGTTGTATATTTATACTACGAACTGCTTGGGGTAGTCGTCATCTTGGTCTAATATTTCTCTGCTTTTCTTGGTCTGTGACTATGATCGAGCAAATTTCAGATACAGTTACAAGAAATGTTAATCCTGAGTTTTTTGTCTGGATGTTGACTTTCTTTTCTCAGGCAACTTTAATTCCGGTTAGATGGTTTTTACACCTAATATCCCAGATTACTATATTAGGCTATTACTTCGGTGTCAATAAGATTCTTGGTTTGGATGTAGGACCCTTAAATTGGAATTTTATGAAGATGTGTCTTGGCATTTTCTGGGTATGTTTAATTTGTGATATTTCTGTATATTTATATGAATCTTTGCAAAAAACTGAGTTTAATACTAGATTACAATTAGAAGCAGCATATCAAAAACTAAATTCAACTGAGGCTAAATATCGTAGCATTTTTGAGAATTCAGTTGAAGGTATTTTTCAGTCTACACCAGATGGACATTACCTTGATGGTAATCCTACTTTAGCCGAGATATTTGGTTATGACTCGCCAGAGGACATGATGGCAAAAGTTACTGATATAGGCAAACAAATCTATGTTAACCCTAACTCTAGAGATGAATTTATTGATTTAATTAGTAGGGATGGAAGTGTATTAAAGTTTGAGTATCAAGCTTATCGTGCTGATGGGAGTGTCATCTGGGTTTCTGAGAATGCAAGAGCAGTGCGTGACCCAGAAGGTAATTTGATTGCTTATGAAGGTGATATTGAAGATATTACAGAGCGCAAGTTGGCAGAAACAGAAAGAAAGAAAGCACTAGAAATAGAAAAAGAATTGAATCAACTTAAATCTCAATTTATTTCCATGGCATCCCATGAGTTCCGTACTCCTTTAACTACTATATTAGCTTCGGCAGAAGCATTAGAACACTATAGTCATAAATGGAATGAAGAAAAAAAACTGACTTATCTGCGTCGTATACAAGCGACAACTCAACATATGACAGAGTTACTTAATGATATATTAGTTATAGGTAAGAAAGAATCAGGTAATTTTGATTTTAACCCGGTACCATTAGATTTGGAAAATTTCTGTCGAGATGTCATAGAAGATATTAAACTCAGTATTGGTAGTCAACATTACGTTGATTTTATGCTGCTTGCAGCTCAAGAATTAACAACAAAAATTTCCGATAAAAATGGGATTAATATAAGTATTTTAAATATAATTCAGCTAGATTCAATTCAGCAAGAACAAAAGCAAAATGATGCTATCTATAATCCTCCACCAGAATCACAAAATGAATCTAGGGGACAAATATTTGAATTGGTTTTAATAGATGAAAAATTGTTGCGACATATTCTATCCAATTTACTTTGTAATGCAGTTAAATATTCGCCCCAAGGTAGTCATATTTTCCTCAAACTTTCTTACTTAAATAACTATGCAATTTTTCAAATTCAAGATGAGGGTATGGGAATTCCAGCAGCAGAACAAAAATATTTATTTGACTCTTTCTACCGCGCTCAAAATGCTATTAATATTTCTGGTACAGGGTTAGGACTTACTATTGTCAAAAATTTTGTAGATTTACATAGAGGTCAAATTTTTGTCGAAAGTGAAGTAGGGGTAGGAACTACATTTACTGTCATATTACCGTTGAATTTAGAAAAGGAAAATATAGATGAAAAAAATTCTAGTGATTGAAGATGAACGAGTAATTTTAGAAATAATTACTGATGTCTTAGAAGCAGAAAATTTTATAGTAATAGGGGCAGAGAATGGTACTCTAGGAGTAGAAAAAGCTCTAGAAATTGTTCCAGATTTAATTATTTGTGATGTAATGATGCCAGAACTTGATGGTTATAAAGTATTAAAATTATTACGGAAAAATTTAGTAACAGAAGCAATTCCATTTATTTTTCTGACTGCAAAATCCACAAAAGCTGATTTAAGAGAGGGAATGGAGTTAGGAGCTGACGATTACTTGACAAAACCTTTTACCAGAGATGAATTAATGAACGCAATTAATACCAGATTAGAAAAACAAGGAACTATTGAAAGAAAAACTCAAGAACAACTAGATGAATTAAGAAGTAGTATAACTTTATCTCTACCTCACGAACTACGCACTCCACTCAATGGAATTATTGGTTCTGCCAGTTTTATTATTGAAGAGTTTCAAGAATTAGAAAACGATGAAATTTTAGAAATGGTAGAAAATATTCACATTTCTGCCCACCGTTTATATAGAATAATCCAGAATTTTTTACTATATGCAGATTTAGAACTATTATCACGAGATCGAGATAGATTAAAATTATTTACAACAGGTTCTCTTAGTAATCCTAAGTCAATAATTAGAGAGGTTGCTATTGAAAAAGCAAAAAGTTTTAATCGTTTAAAAGACTTAGATCTCACATCAGAAAATACTCATTTAAAAATTTCTGAAGCTAACTTTATAAAAATTGTAGATGAATTGTTAGACAATGCCTTTAAATTTTCTTCTTTCGGCACAAAAGTTAAGGTAATAGGTAGATTAGACCATCATGTTTTTGCTGTTGATTTTATAAATTTTGGTAAAGGGATGAGTGCTAATGAAATTTCTAATATCGGAGCTTATAAACAATTTAATCGTAAAATATATGAGCAACAAGGATCGGGCTTAGGTCTCACTATTGCTAAACAAATTGCTGAATTACATAATGGCAAGTTAACGATCCAAAGTCTTCCTTTACAACAAACTACTGTAACTGTTTTTATCCCTACAAAGGGAACAGAAAAAGGCTGTTAAATTATGAGTTAATTTCTAACTACTAATTTGATATTCATAGTTTATATTTTAAATTTATAAAACCAATTTTATCGAGCAATGTGATATTAGTAAAGGAAAGAAAAAAGGAAAAACTGAAGTTGGAATCAGGAATCAAGAATATCAAAAAGGAAAAATAATAGAAATCAGTAGAAAATAGTTAGGATAGTTCCTTTTTAGGAATCAAATTTTTATTTTATTTTTGTGAAATTCATACATAATAATTGGTATAACGGCTTAAAATAGAGAACAGAAAATGTAGCTGATACCAGTTTGATGTGAGGTTGCACAGAATTAAGTGTTATACCAATTCCCATACATTAATGCTATATTTAAGTAACACTTCAGTTATTAAGTAATCAACACAAACAGAATATTTTTTTGCTAATTGTAGTTAAATTAATGTTAATTATTAATTGTTAAATTCTCCCCTACTCCCCCACTCCCCCACTCCTAGGCTCAAGAAAATGTAGAAAAGTTTTTGAGAATATAGTATTAGGTATTAGGATTAGGTGGCACGGAATTATGAAATTTATTAACTTGTCTATCTCGATCTACACTCAACTCTGATTAAAATATTATTCTATGCAACTTCATATTAATTTGATATGAATATAAATATATAGATAATGTTGCTTACCTAATTATAGTATAATAATTTAAAATATTAATGAAAAATTACTAACAATGAAAGAAAAATTACTCAACTGGTTAGATACATTTTTAGTGGCAGACGTATTTCTAGTAATAATTGCTTTTGCTTGGTTCGCGATCGCTGTGATTGGTCGTTATTCTGGAGTTGCTTTAGGTCTCGATCTTTGGCATAGATTATGGGAACCAGTATTTACCCCAGCTATCGGAATTTTAATGGGAGGTGCAATTCTCAGTGGCATAATTAAACAAATTACCAAACGCTTAAATTCTAATTAAGCTTGAGTTTGATTGATTACTAATAAAAAAACTTTATCCTTGTTATTTTTGGCAAGTTTATTTCATCTTTTGTGTTCCTTATTATTCGTCTATTGTATTTATGAAAAATTCAATTGAACCAGAAAAGTTTAATCCCTGGAATTACAAACCATGGTGGTGTCAACCTTGGTCAATATTGTTGACAGGAATAACTATTGTTAGTGGTAGTTGGTTCTTATTTAGAATTGTTTGGTTAACAGTTATTATTTCTATTCCTATATTAACTTGGATGGGATTTTTCCTGGTAATTTGGCCGAAATTAATGACAGAATCAAGAATGTGATAAAAATAATTTTTAGAGCCATAAATTAAACATAATTAGGTAGGAAAATTTATATTAATTGAAGAAGGCAGAATGCAGAAGGGAAAATAGCATGAGGATAGTCAACGACTAGCCACTTCGTTTCTTATAACCCCAAACAATTTTAAGCACCCCCGTTGATTTTGGGCTATTAAAACCGTCACATAAAAGATAAAAATGAGAGGTTCTAATGGTTAGGAAGCTGTGGCTTTAGCATTAGTTTTACCGAATTATTAATAATTAATAATTAATTATTAATAATTCGCGCCTTGAAGCCGACCCTTTTAAGGGGAAAAAAGCGGTCGTTTTGCTACGCAACATGTAAAGCGCAGCTTCCCGTAGGGTGGGATGGCTCCGAAACCTGCGCCATATCCAATCGACCAAGAAAAGAAATAATATCTCCTGATATTCAATTCCGTAGCGGTTTTAACCAGAGGTAATTATCAATTATCCATTATCCATTATCAATTAATGAACTGCTGTTATTTCGACAGAAGATTATGATTTTTTGTTGTGGGCGCGCTACTTAGACGACAGAAACTTTGTTACTTCAATTGTTAAGTTAAGGCTAATTTTTTTATATGTTCAGTAACGCATCTTTAATCAAGAGTGGTTCTGGGTGGGAATTTGTCAGTGAAGAAATTTTAGAAGATTTTCTTTATGAAAATTTAGAAATTTTACTAGATTTGAAGGTCTTAGACAGACAATATATCGTTAATAGTCAAAGGTGCGATATTTTGGCTGTTGATAGTCAGGAAAAATTAGTGGTGTTGGAGTTAAAAAATGTTGAGGATAGGGGAATTGTTCAACAGTTGACTCGTTATTATGATGCTTTGTTAGATGAGAAACCTTTTAGTGAAAAAGTTGATTATCAGCAACCTGTGAGATTAGTAGCAATTACTCCTAATTTTCATCGGGATAATTTTACAGATCGAAAATATCACACTCTTGATTTTAAGTTTTTAAAGTTTTCTGTTATTCAAGATGAGGATAACTTTTATTTTTGTGTGAAAGATATTGATAATGGGGAGATTTCAAAGGCAATTATTCCCTATCAGGAGCTAGAAAATGATTTAGATTTACCAACCCCACCCACAGCACTTTTGAAAGTTGTAAATAATTTAGATGTTCAAAAACAAGAAGAAATATTTAGAGTCCGACAGAAAATTCTGAAGTTTGACAGTAGGATGCGAGAATTTTCTTCTGCTGGAAGTATTAAATATGGAATTGGTAGTGGGAAAAGTAGTAAATTTTGTGCTGAATTTTTCCTGGATAAAGGCGAATTAATAATATTTCTCTGGATACCATATAAAGGAGGTGAAAGTTCAAGAATTGGCAGAGCTAGAATTTGGACAGATTGGCAAGATAAAGCTTTGATTGAGGGTTATGTATCCAGTGGAGTAGGAGCAGAAATAAATCGGCATAAAAGGAGTATGCAAAAATTAATAGAAGCAATTGAAATAGGAGTTCATTAATGGATAATGGATAATGGATAATGGATAATTACCTCTGGTTAGAACCGCTACGGAATTGAATATAAGGAATATTGTCTTTTCTTGGTCGATTGGATATGGCGCAGGTTTCGGAGCCATCCCACCCTACGGGAAGCTGCGCTTTACATGTTGCGTAGCAAAACGACCGCTTTTTTTCCCCTTAAAAGGGTCGGTTTTAAACCTGAATTATTTAATTATTAATTATTAATTATTCGGTAATTATTCTCAGTTTTCTATTGATATTGGTAATCGTAGATACTACTTTTCGTTACCGATAAGCAAAAATATGAGGGAAAAATATATTAAAGCAGTTCTTAGAATTATGAAATATCCCAAAAACCAAAAACCTCTCACCTGTGAAGATATGGAGCTATTTAAACATTATAAAAAACTATGGGAAGCAAGAATAGGAGAAGAATTCAGAACAGAAGTTTTAGATTGTTATAAATCTCTAGACTCATTAATTGATTTAGCATTAGAAAAATGGCGTTCGAGACTTTAAATATAATTTAGATAAAGTTCTATTTATCTTTATTGGTTTAATATCCTACCGTCTACAGGATTTTTACAATTTGGTGAGAATTTGTAGACGCGGAGGGGATACGTAAAAGTTGCCCAATCCACTTTTTTCTTCTTTCTTCTTCAATATTTGCTATAAAATTTCTGTAAAATTACCCCAAAATTAAATTATTGGCTGACGATAAAAAAATTTGATATAATGTAGCTAAAATTTAGCTAATATACATAAAAATGACCCAGCCAATATTATCAATTGTAGTACCCACAAGAGAAGGTCTTCCTGAATATTGGATCGAAACCCTTTTAAAAATAAATGGAGATGTGGAATTAATTTTATCCCACCCCCCAGGAATGAAAAAACTGCCAATTAGCGACCCCCGAATGCAACAAATAAATAGTTCATTTCGCGGAGAAATAATTCAAAGAATGACTGGGTTAGTAAATGCTTCAGGGAAATATATTTTAACAGTAAATTGTGATGAGCTTTTGCATCCAGATATTGCAGAAATAACCAGACAATATTTTACTAAATATCCTGATAGTTGGGTTTTAAGGCTTAATAGAAAAGATGTAAAATACGGTGATGAGGCTAGTTTAAAATCTCCATGGGAATCAATATTTAATATTGATGAAATGAATACTTGTGGTGTAAGAACAGGAGACCAAAACTTACAAAATCAACCAAACTATATGGTAGAAATACCCATAGCTCCTTTGCATAATAAATTCAATCCCTTGTGTCTGTTAGGGAAAAGAAAAGATCATCAAGGATGGCATACAGAAAACTTTGATAAAAAGGTATGGAAAAATGAAATAGTACAAGCAACTTTAGCAGATATTAGAGATGCGATGATTTTGTCAGGACCCTTTAAATATTTTCCTTTTTGGTGTTTGGATAGATTATTAGGACTTTCTATTCAAGCAAAGTATTATGAGCAAGGAAAAATTATCGGTCATAAATTGCCTAAACCAGAACAAATTAGGATTGAAGATAATCCTCCTGAATATAAAAGAAGTAAAAGATTTTATGTATTTGCCGAACTTTTATTACTGAAAAATAATCCTCAATATGGCTATCTCTGGAATCTAATTTTAGCTCAATTAACAGAGATTCCTGTGAGGGCAGTTTCTTCTGTTAGTCGTCAGTTATCTAAGAATAAAATGCAGAAAATTACTGATGGATAATGTTCAAAAATTAATAATTAATAATTAATAATTAATAATTACCTCTTCTTTTCAAGGAGAGGATTGACTAATTATGAAATTTTTTCTTCTCTTGGTCTCATGGATATGGCTCCGAGACCCGAAGAGTGACAGAGCAGCTCCGAAGATCGCCATCCCTCGACCGCTTATTATCCCCTTAAAAGGGGAGGCTTTAAACCACAATTTTTCGGTAATTAGTAATTGGTAATGGGGAAAGAAAAAAGCAAATCGCGAAAAGGTTTAATGCAATTATTTATAGCCTTAATTTGCAGGTATTCTATAGTGACAGGGCGCTTACCAACAAGGAAGTAAGTAGGGATTTTCTATGAAATATCCCTAAAAAATTGTTATTATTAGACCTTGGTAAATTGAGCTATGAATGCTCGGGAACTGGAACATCTTTACTAATTTAAAGATAATGAATCAGTAAACAAACAGAATACTTCAACAAAACTATCGACGTGTGAATAACACAAAGTTTTTCGGTGTAGTCTGGCTAAAAGGAAACTTGTAAATGCAGAAGATTATAATTATTGGAGCTGGCCCAGTAGGATTATTGCTAGCCCACTATCTACTCAGTCGAAGAGATTACCAGGTTGAGATTTATGAGCGTCGGCTCGATCCTCGATTGGCAGAACAATCAAATCAGCGTACCTTCCCAATTGCTATACAGTCACGGGGCTTAAATGCTATCGATCAGATTTTTGGGTTGAAAGTAGCTTTAGCAAAAAAAGGAGTTTGGTCTCAAGGAGTTTTAATTCATCGCCAGCAGGGCAAACCTCGTAGGATTAACCGAAAGATGCCTTCACTACTTATTGACCGCAATCAACTTAATTTGGTGCTATTGGAACATCTGCTAGAGAAGCATAGTAGGGATTTGGTGAAGGTCAAATTTGATTGTTCCTGCGTTGGCATTAATCTAGAAAGTCAGGAGGCGATCCTCCAGTCCGACAATGGAGAAAAGTTTACAACTAAATATGACCGTCTGGTGGGAGCAGATGGAGTGGGTTCTCAGGTACGGGAGGTATTGAGTGCTAGATCGGATATCCACTGTCAACATAATTTTATCCCAGATGTATACAAATCATTGCACGTTCCCAGAATTGCCCCAGATCAAACAATAGAGCTGGCAGGAAACTACATTCACAGCTCAACTTTGGGCAAAGGAATTCGATTGGTTATGGCTCCTCAACCTGACGACTGGCTTCATGGAACGCTGATCTTTCCCCCAGATAATAATCCCCTGGAAAATTGCACTACTGATGAAGCAGTTTTAACCTATTTTCAAGAGAATATCCCATTTCTCAAACCTTTAATGCGGTTAGAAGATGCTGCTGTCCTCCGGCAACGACCTGTATCAAAAATTATGACCGTGAAGTGCGACCGGATGCACGTTGGCGATCGCATTTTGCTTGTTGGAGATGCTGTCCATGCAGTTTCTCCATCCATTGGACAAGGATGTAATGCTTCACTACAAGATGTGCAGGTGTTTGCTCAATGTTTAGATCGGTATGAGGATAAATGGGAAGAAGCGCTTCCAGCTTTTACAGCCGAGCGACTATCAGATATTCATGCCTTGCGAGAGCTGTCAGATTATACCTTTCCCCGCTCAAAACCTATGATGTTAGAATTCATTTTCCGCCTGACCGTTGGTAAGAAGCTAAGACCTTGGTTTCCATTGCTGACAAATCCTCTGCCAATGGAATTGATCATGGAGAGTGAACTTCCATATTCTGAAGTGCTCAAACGAGGTCAAGGCTGGATTAATCGAGTCAGACAATCAATGCAGAATTGACATACTCCCGACGTTGCTCTTACGGGACAACGCGGGATTCTTCAGCCAGGGAAACCCTGACCGCTGTTTTAACAGAGGTGATGTCCTCCCCCTGTGTTGATAACAATCCAACCCACCCCCATCCCCTCCCGGGAGCAGGGCTGTTTCAAAGTCTCGTAAGTTAATGATTTAGGGAGAATGAGAGAAATGAGGATAGGGGCATAGGGAAATTTAGCAAATTTTGGCAAATTTTGCTGATTTTTTCAGTGTTGGAGTATCCGTGTTTACTCTGACTAAATTAGGTCAAATAACAAAAATTCGTTAATTTACCTTCAAGGATAATTGATAAATTTGGCCGAAATCCTGACTATTTTTCCAAAATTTTCCTGTTATACCCATCTATCTATCTCCTTCTCTGTTTTTCGCGAGAATGAAACAGCCCTCCCTCCCGGGAGGGGAGCTAGAGGGGTGGCTGAGTTATAGTCTCTATCTAGTTCTTGACCACATCTAGGGCAAGAATGCCAGCGCTCTGACAGGCTCTTAGACACTCTGTTTAGACACTCCCAACAATGTTGAGATGTACCTTTTGGGTCTACTTTGATGATTCTCTTGCCAAGTTTCCAGCCTACATACTCTAGAACATCAAGAAATTGATAGTGGCTGCATCGTGCAAAGACTTATTTAATCCTGACTTCGCTGATTGACCATTGGGCAAAAACTGACCATTATCACCTAATTTAGCTTTGCAGCGCCGAACTAAGTTTGCGATCTGTAAGTCTTCGAGGAATATTACACTTACGTCTGAAAACAGATGATAAGCCAGCTTGAATTGCCAATCCAAACGCTGTCTGGCTATTAGCTGATGCAGTTTAGCTATTTTACGTCTAAGAATTTTCCAAGATTGAGAATGTTTGTCTTTTTTAGATAATCAGGACTTACGCAAAGACACTATATATAGCGTATGCCAAATAGAGCGATAGCTATAATTTTTGAAGCGATCGCCTAAACAACTAAAATATGATAACTTATACCAAGATACTATATATAGTTACTGGTAAGCTGAGCGGTCGCTATAATTTTTAGAGAGCGATATAGCTGCCGCACTTGCTCCGCCAACGCCAAACATTTCTCTATTGATAAAAACTTAAATAGCCGTCATTTTAATTGCAGGATATTTGAGTTCGGATACTAGATATTTAGATAATAATTGATGTTTGAGTTGATAAATAGTTTTTCCTAGAATGTAAGCTATTTTTTTCAAATGATTCCAGACCAACATAGCGCAAGCTTTTCTGTTTTTTTGAATTTTTGCGCCTACGACACTGACAAAATTATATTCCTGTTAACTGCTTAATTCTGGCGTGAAATTCTTCAATTTTCCATCTTGTTTGCGACTCGAATTCTACATCATCTGTAGAAGATTGACTTAAATCATTAGTGACAATGTATTCTGTTCTATTGGCAGAAATAGTAACCCAGAATAACTTGGCTTTTTGAACTCAAAGGAATTCCTTTGATTTTTATTGTTTTACCTGATATTATTTCTGATTCATTCCAACTTAATTTAGCAATACTTTTGTATTTTTCTGCACCACCAGTGTCATCTACGGGCGCGATTAATTTTTAAAGGGCAATAATAATTTTTTTCTAAGTTATCTATCAATGCCATTAATCTTTTTGTTGCATACCAACTATCCATCAATACAGTTTGAAATAGTAATTTTTTCTGATTTACCACATTACATATCATGTCTTCAACATGGTCTAACTCACGTTTTTTTGTCACTATCTGGATCATAAATGCGATAATCTAGTATCCAAAATTGCTCTGTTTTGGGGTTGAAATCAATACAATTAACTATTCCTATTCCTCGAATTACTTGATGAACCGATACCACTATATTGTCGTCGTACAAGTGCCTCTTTTCCTTCGGAATGCTTCCCTACGGGATGCTACGCAAACGCAAATAGAGGAGCTTCGCTATCAATTTTATTAGCATATTTTTTCTGAATTACTGTATCATCAAAAATCAGGTATGCTTCTGTATTTTGGACAATCTATTTTTGGACATTTTGCCATAAATCTTGTGTTTGCGCAGCAGTCAGCAGGAAATTTAAAGATTCTGTTCTTAAATAACGATTAATCGTATCATGGCTAATTTTTTCTAGGTGATTTGCTAAAGAGCGTGATAGTATAATTTGTATGAGAATTGAGCAAGTATTGACAATAATCAATATAGTTAAAATTCCTGACAGTTAGCTCGCTCTTAACAGTAATATTATTCTACAATAATCAAGGTATTTGAGGAAAATTTATTTACAATTAGCCACATAATTATAGAGATAAAATTAATTACATTAACTTATATTTAATATTAGTTATAATAATGTTTTTATTCAGGCGTTAGCGGAGCTTTGCGTCAGCAATCGCTCTATTTGACATACGCTACATATAGTGTCTTTGCGTAAGTCCGGATAATCTTACCTGAAGTTTAGATAATCTATCTTCAGAGAACCTAAAAAACTTAGGTACTTCTATAAACTCGCCATCACTGGTAACAGCATAATATAATAATCCCAAGTCAATACATGCATGAGTTTTTTAAAGTGGGTTGAATTTCTACAACCTCTACAGGCACAGTCTTATTTAACGATAAATCCTATCGGTCGCAATGAAGGTAATGCGTTGCAGGTGCGTAAGTCCTATAAGAATTAACTACCATTTGCAAACTGCTAATTCCCAATTACTAATTACTAAAATTTAACCGGAAGTCAGGGAAGAGAATTTGTAGCTAAATTCAGAGAGAAGGATATTGGAAGTCTCCAAATTACCATCCTCTAATTCTGCTGAAATATTCATAGAGGTATTCTGCCATGCGAAATAGAAGTGAAACTATTAGCGATATTATCGATAAACGTCGCCCCCTTGCTCAAAAAATTGAACGCACAGAGGAAAATTTGAGGGAACTTACCTCAGCACTACACGCTCTTGAATCTCAACGCAATAAATTAATTACCCAAATAGAAGACCGGAAAATTCAAGGTAGACTTGCGGAAATAGATTTTCTGGCGCTACAACTAAAAATTGCTACAGAGTTAGAAGCGTTAGCAAAACTGAAGGTACGTTTTTCCCGCGATACATTGAATATTGGGGTGGTGGGTCGTGCCAGACAAGGAAAAAGTCGCCTTTTGCAAAGTTTAACGGGGTTGACTGCCACAGAAATTCCCGATGGCGATCGCCAACATTGTACGGGCGTTCGTAGTACTATTCGTCACAACCCTAATGTTACGACTTTCGGTGAGGTTTATTTTCATTCGGAGCGGTCGTTTATCGATGAAGTTATTGCTCCCTATTATGAAAAGCTACATCTGGGTGTTAAACCTAATAGTTTAGTTGAGTTTGCTTCTAAACCTTTGCCATCGTTACCGGAAAATTTGCCTGGATATGCGGAACCGGGTGCGATGTACGAACATTTGACTCGATATCATACTAATATTGATAAATATGTAGGGTTATTAAATTCTCCACCCAGGCGTATTTCTAGTAATGAAATTCGGGAATATGTGGCTCAAGATACTGCCGACGGCCAGCGCATATTTTTCAATTATTTAGCAGTAAAAGAAGTGAAAATAACTTGCCCTTTTCCTAATAATGAAGTTGGGCAAATTGCTTTAGTTGATATGCCGGGATTAGGCGATACTGGAGTAGGAGATGAAGAACGATTAATTAAGACATTAAGTCAGGATATTGATGCTGTTTTATTTGTGAGAATGCCTAGCGCGAAAGGTGACTATTGGGCAGATGTTGATGTGCGGCTTTATGACACAGCTAGGGCAGCAATTATAGATTTGCCTTTAGATTTATGGTCTTTTATGATTCTCAATCAAACTAATGCTAATTCTGCTAATGGTGATAATTTGAATAATTGTCAAGACTTGGCTGGATATCTGAGTAAAAAACATCTGAATTTAGTGGATTGTATTATTGCTAATTGTGCCGATGTAGAAGCAGCTAATATGAAAATATTAGATACTGTTTTAAATTATTTAGCTACTAAAATTCAGAGTTTAGATAGACAATATGCCTCCTCTTGTCAGGAGCGGATGATAGAGCTACAAAAAACTGTAAATACAGAGATAGAAAAGGCACGTCAAGCTTTAGTAAGTCCTACTGCTAATCAAAATGAAATGGGAGTTTTTCTACCTTTATATAATCAGTTGATGAGTAATTTATCCGTAGGGTTAATGGAATTACTGGATAATTTTAAGCAGCAACGTTATTTAGTAGATGAAGACTTTTTTAAGCCACAAGTAGAGGTGGCAATTCAAGTTTGTAAAGAAGATGCAGGAATCCCTGATTTGCAAGAAATTAAAGTTAGACATCGGGAAAAAGGTTCTTGGGAAATTGTTTATGCAGAATATTTGCATAAAATTAGAACTCATTTAACTAGACATTTTAATTCTCTCGATAATGGCTTAAAACAATTAATTGATGAAGCCAAGTCTCAAATAACTAAAATATTAACCGAACAAGGAAAAATGGGAGGTTTAACTACTGCTAGAGAAGCAGAATTTTTGCAAGTTATTGCTCAGAATAAAGTGTCTGATTTACAACCAAGTTTACGCAGAGCATTCCAAAATTTATGGAAATTTGAAATGTCTTATGAAGTGAATTTTCATTACCGAATTAGACAACACTTAGATGATTTAACTCCTGACGATACTTCCCTCCGATTATCTGCTAAACCCACTGCTGAAGAAGTGCTAGAAAATTTAGAACAATTGCACCAAGAAACAGTATATAAATGTCAAGAAGCCTTAGCAGATTTATCATCAGAACCTAAATTAGCCGTATTTGCAGCAGTAGAAGAATTTGTCGATCAAGTATTACGAGGAGAAGAAATAAAAAATGAATGGCCAGTATTTTTATATGAAGTGCGATCGCAAGTTTGGCCTACTTATTTTAAACCCATGGGAGAAGGTTCAAATTCACTTAAAGAATGGCAAAAATTAGTAGAGAGAGTTGCTCTAGCTAATCAATTAGAGTTACTACAATTTATTAATTAATAGTCAGGGAATAGGAAAAGGAATCTCCGAAGAAATAGTTTTGACTGCCTTTGCTAGTTTTTCCATGATGCTTGGACTTTGTAATAGCCACAAAGAAGAAATTCCATAAGTAGGGTTTGCGTATGGAAAGTCTTTTTGTAGGAGACAGGAGGAACGGGGAATGAGCCAGGAGGTAGGAGTAATATCATGTTCGGTTGAATACTTATAAATAACTGTTGTGAGTCCTCAGTCCTCGGACTGAGGACTAAGTAATTAAGATTACAGCACTTTTGAGGATAGTGAGGTACAGCTATAAGACTATTTATTCCTATATTCCCAGATGAGCTGTTGCTTTCCGGAGCTGTTGCCTAAAGCAATAAAACTTTGTACCTCATCAACTAGAAAACTGCTGTAATATCATACCCGCGCTTCACCAACGCCCTTTTATAATTAATCAGCAAGCCCTAAGTATAGAAACTATTTAGGGAGAATTCTTATTTGACTATTCCCACAATTCCTTGACTCACTATCATTTCATTGATTTTGCGGAGATGTCTAAGAGTTGGACTTTCGGAAAAAAACTAATTAAAATAGGTATAGATATGATCAAAATTAGACTCAAAAGACGAACAAATTAACCCAAATGATAGAGACAAAAACAGTTAAAGTCGCTAATTATCAAACCCTTGA
>NZ_JAAHGH010000011.1:17324-92339 GCF_010672525.1 Okeania sp. SIO2B3
TGGACTTTCGGAAAAAAACTAATTAAAATAGGTATAGATATGATCAAAATTAGACTCAAAAGACGAACAAATTAACCCAAATGATAGAGACAAAAACAGTTAAAGTCGCTAATTATCAAACCCTTGAACTCATCCACCAAAGCGAACGTACCCTAGTCTATCGCGGTATGAATTTGGAGAACGGGCAACCCGTAGTGATAAAATTGATGGGTAACGAATATCCTTCCTTTAACGAATTAGTTCAGTTTAGAAATCAATACGCCATTGCCAAAAATCTAGACATTCCCAGTATTGTCAAGCCATACTCGCTGTTGCGTTACAACAATGGCTACGCTCTCATCATGGAAGACATAGGAGCCATCTCCCTAGCAGAATATCAGCGTCAATTCTCTGTATCCGTTGAACAATTTTGGGCAATTGCTCTATCTATAGCAGAAATTCTGCACCATCTCCATCAAAATT
The DNA here is from genome assembly GCF_010672525.1 of Okeania sp. SIO2B3. Classification (GTDB taxonomy): domain Bacteria; phylum Cyanobacteriota; class Cyanobacteriia; order Cyanobacteriales; family Microcoleaceae; genus Okeania. Next base: position 17,787 of record NZ_JAAHGH010000011.1, read on the forward strand.
ACATTATTCATAAAGATATCAAACCAGCAAATATATTAATTCATCCAGAAACAAAACAAGTAAAATTAATCGATTTTAGTATCTCATCATTACTGCCGAAAGAACGAACAAGTTTGCAAACCCCCAATGTCTTAGAAGGAACTCTAGCTTATCTTTCCCCAGAACAAACTGGAAGGATGAATAGAGGCATAGACTATCGCAGCGATTTTTATTCTCTAGGAGTAACATTTTACGAACTCTTAACAGGAAAACTCCCCTTTGAAAGTGAAGACCCTTTGGAACTGGTCCACGCACACATTGCCAAAACTCCTCCCACAATTCCTGAAACCCAAGTACCTATACCCTTAGCAAATATAGTGTTGAAATTGATGGCTAAAAATGCAGAACAACGCTATCAGAGCGCCCTGGGACTCAAGTACGACTTGGAAAAATGTCGGGTTGAATATCAACAAACCGGGAAAATAGAGCAGTTTGTATTGGGAGAAAGGGATTTATGCGATCGCTTCCTGATTCCAGAAAAACTCTATGGAAGGGAAAAAGAAGTCCAAACTCTTCTGGATGCTTTCGAGCTAGTGGCACAAGGACAAACAGAAATGATGCTGGTAGCGGGATATTCGGGTATAGGGAAAACCGCAGTTGTTAACGAGGTTCACAAACCAATCACCAGACAAAAAGGATACTTTATCACAGGAAAATTCGACCAATTCAATCGCAACATTCCCTTTTCTGCCTTCGTCATCGCCTTCCGAGATTTAATGGGGCAATTACTGGGAGAATCTGATATTGAATTGCAAAAGTGGAAAGGAAAAATCCTAGAAGCAGTGGGAGAAAATGGACAAGTTCTGATTGATGTCATTCCCGAACTCCAACACATCATTGGAAAACAGCCCCCTGTCCCCGAACTTTCTGGTAATGCAGCCCAAAACCGCTTTAACCTTTTGTTTGAGAAATTTATCGCCGTTTTCACAAGCATTGAGCATCCCTTAACACTGTTTCTTGATGACTTGCAATGGGCGGATTCAGCATCGCTAAACTTGCTAAAAGTTCTGATGGGAGGAACTCGGACAGGATATTTGCTGCTGCTGGGAGCATATAGAGATAACGAAGTATTCCCCGGACATCCATTGATGTTAAACTTGGCAGAATTAGAGAAACAAAACGCAACGATTTCGACCATTACTCTGGCTCCCTTGTCTGTTAATCATATCAATCAATTGGTGGCCGAAACTCTCAGTTGTTCGGTAGAATTAGCTACACCTTTAACGGATTTAGTCTATCAAAAGACGAAAGGGAATCCCTTCTTTACAACTCAATTCTTAAAAGGATTGCATGAGGATGAGTTAATTACTTTTAATCAAAATTTAGGATATTGGGAATGCGATTTAGTGAAGGTGCGAGAAGCAGCTCTCACCGATGATGTAGTGGAATTTATGGCGGGACGGTTGTATAAGTTACCCGATGCCACCCAAGAAGTGTTGAAATTAGCTGCTTGTATTGGTAATCAATTTGATTTAGAGACTTTAGCCATTATCTGTGAAACTCCTAGCGAAGAAGTAGCAGCTAATCTTTGGAACGCCCTGCAAAGTCGTCTGATTTTACCCCAGAGCGAAGCCTACAAGTTTTTCCAAGGGATGGAATATGAAGGTCAAATTCAGAGTGTTTCAGTGAGTTATCACTTTTTGCACGACCGCGTTCAACAGGCTGCCTATTCTTTAATTCAGAACGATAGCAAGCAAATGACCCATCTGAACATTGGGCGTTTGTTATTACAGACAATTTCTCCAGGGGAACAGGAACAAAATCTCTTCAAAATCGTCAATCAGTTGAATATGGGGATTTCCCTAATTGAGCAACCGAGGGAACAAGAAGAACTGGCACAATTGAATTTAGTGGCTGCACGGAAAGCCAAATCTTCTGCTGCCTACAATGCTGCTGCAAGCTACTTAAATATAGCAATTGAACTGCTGCATACTGAGATGATTTCTGCTGAACCATGGCAAACTCATTATGAATTGATGCTGCCATTGCATAATTTACTGGCTGAAGTCAGCTATCTCAACGGCGAGTATGAAGCATCACAGCAACAGACACAAACAGTTATTGATAATGCTAAAGATATCCTAGAACAGGTTAAAGCCTACGAAATCAGGATTTCACTGTCAGTAGCACAAGGTCAGTGTCTGATGGCTTTGGATGTGGGGTTAGAAATCTTGAGTTTGCTCAATGTTTCCCTCGACGATGCTCCCTTACCAGATATCGATATCGATCGCCTTTACATTTTACCTGCAATTACCAGTCCCCAAATCATTGCAGCTTTAAGTATTCTCAGTAAATTATGGGCACCTGCCTTTATTGCCAATCCCCAGTTGGTACCGTCGATCATTTTAACGATGCTTAACCTGTCTGTAAGATATGGTAACTCAGCAACAGCAGCATTTGCCTATGCACTTTACGGGATGCTGCTCTGTGCCAAAATGACGGATATTGAATTGGGCTACCGCTTTGGGCAACTGGCACTGCATACCCTCGAACGGTATGAAGATGCCGAGCTGACCTGCAAAGTCAATCAACTATTCCATGCCTTTATTCGCAACTGGAAAGAGCCAGCACGCGATCGCGTTTGGGATCTGGCTGATAACGTATTAACAGGCTTAGAAAATGGTGAAATTGAGTTTGCTTGTTATTCTGCGATTAACTATTGCGATAACCTTTGCTTAATAGGTGAATCCCTAACCGTTATTCATCAAAAACAAACCTACTACATTGAGCTGATCGAGAGTCTCAAGCAAGAATTTCAATACTTTGCTGCCGCAATCTGGGGACAGTTCGTGGAAAACTTAATGGGTATGGCTGTTGAGCCAACACAGCTTTTGGGACAAAGGTTTGACGAATCTGCACAAATTCCCAAACTTCAAGAGACCGGAGCAATTACTTCTTTGTTCTTTGTCTATACCACTAAAACTATTCTCAATTATTTGTTTAACGATTACGAACAAGCCCTGATTCATTCCCAGTCGGCGATTAATTACGAAAAAGGTGGAGAGGGAATGTTACCTATTACTCAGATTCCCCTGTATCGGGCATTAGTATTATTAGCTCTTTACCCCACTGCTGACCCTCAAAGGCAGACTCAAATCTTAGATGAGGTGGAAACTCATCAACAACGTCTAGAATTATGGGCAAATCACGCCCCGGAAAATTTTCAGCATAAACTAGATTTGGTAGCTGCGGAAAAGGCCAGAGTTCTGAGTCATCGAGAGGAAGCAATAGAGTTATACGATCGCGCCATTGCGGGAGCCAAAGAAAACGAATATATTCAAGAAGAAGCCATCGCCAACGAACTTGCAGCTAAATTTTATCTCGACTGGGGTAAAGAAAAATATGCAGCCCTTCATATGCAAGAAGCCTATTATTGTTACGCTCAGTGGGGAGCTAAAGCCAAAACCCAGGACTTAGAACAACGCTATCGGCAACTGTTAACCCCCATTCTCCAGCGTTCCACCACAGAATTGACCGCCAAGAGTACCTTTACCAAAGGTAACACGAACACCACCAACATTACTGATGGAGTCGGAATCTTAGATTTCGCAACTTTAATGAAAGCCTCCCGCTCCTTATCGCGAGATATGGAAAGCGATGGCATCATTGCTAATTTAATGCAGATTATTTTAGAAAATGCGGGAGCTGAAACCGTAGCCTTGATGATATTTAACGATGATATATTAATCTTAGAAGCACAAATTATCAACGGAGAAATTGACCAAAAAGACTCCATCCCAGTAGAGGAAACGAACCAAGTTCCCTTAGAAATCGTTAATACAGTCAAACGCACCCAAATGCCTGTGATTTTAGACGATGCTCGCCAAGAAACACGATATCAAGGAGACCCTTATATTGAAGACCATCAAACTCGTTCTCTACTATGTTTGCCTTTGCAAGACCGGGGCCAACTCCGAGGCATCCTTTACCTCGAAAACAATCAATGTACTGGTGCTTTTACCGAAGAGCGAGTGGAAGTTCTCTGTTTACTTTGTGCCCAAGCAGCAATTACTCTAGAAAATGCTCGCCTCTACGAACAAGCGCGTCAAGCTCTAAAACTGGAACGGGAACTCCACGAACTGCAACGCACCCAAATCCAATTGATTCAAAGTGAAAAAATGTTTAGTTTGGGTCAAATGGTAGCAGGAATTGCCCACGAAATTAACAATCCTGTTAGTTTTATTCATGGCAATATTACCCATGCCAACACATATATGGAAGAAGTGCTGGAATTACTCGCTCTTTATCAAAGCCACTATCCTCAGCCGCACCAGGAAATTGAAGAGGCAATGGAGGAGATGGATTTAGAATTTCTGCGTTCTGACTTTGAAAAACTGTTAAAGTCTATGGGAAATGGGAGCGAGCGCATCAAAAATATTGTGACATCCCTACGAACTTTTGCTCGTCTGGATGAGTCAAAATTCAAGCGTGTAGATTTACATAAAGGGATTGAAAGTACTTTAACGATTTTACAAAATAGGTTGCAAAAACAGGAAAAACGAGCAGAAATTCAAGTAGTTAAAAACTATGGAGAATTACCTTTAGTGGAATGTTATGCCGGACAATTAAACCAAGTGTTTCTGAATATACTGAATAATGCCATTGATGCTTTGGAAGAATGTGAGGCTCAAGATTATCTAACTATTCGCATTGGCACGGAAGCGGATGGAAAACAAGTGAAAATTACGATAGCTGACAATGGAGTGGGAATGAGTGAACAAACGCAAAAGCAACTTTTCGATCCTTTTTTTACCACAAAAGAAGTAGGCAAAGGGACGGGATTGGGGTTAGCGATCGCCCATCAAATTGTCACAGAAAAACATGGTGGTATGATTAGCTGTAATTCAAAAGTTGGGCAAGGTACAATTTTTACAATTATGATTCCTAGATAAAATCTGGTTTTCCTGGAAACTGACTATAACTATCTTTACTTTTGGGGAGCGATCGCAATTCATTGATTTTGGGGAGATATCTGAGTATTTTCGGAGATGTCTAATAGCTGGACTTTCGGAAAAAAACTAATTAAAATAGGTATAGATATGATCAAAATTAGACTCAAAAGACGAACAAATTAACCCAAATGATAGAGACAAAAACAGTTAAAGTCGCTAATTATCAAACCCTTGAACTCATCCACCAAAGCGAACGTACCCTAGTCTATCGCGGTATGAATTTGGAGAACGGGCAACCCGTAGTGATAAAATTGATGGGTAACGAATATCCTTCCTTTAACGAATTAGTTCAGTTTAGAAATCAATACGCCATTGCCAAAAATCTAGACATTCCCAGTATTGTCAAGCCATACTCGCTGTTGCGTTACAACAATGGCTACGCTCTCATCATGGAAGACATAGGAGCCATCTCCCTAGCAGAATATCAGCGTCAATTCTCTGTATCCGTTGAACAATTTTGGGCAATTGCTCTATCTATAGCAGAAATTCTGCACCATCTCCATCAAAATTACATTATTCATAAAGATATCAAACCAGCAAATATATTAATTCATCCAGAAACAAAACAAGTAAAATTAATCGATTTTAGTATCTCATCGTTACTGCCCAAAGAACGAACAAGTTTGCAAACTCCTAATGTCTTAGAAGGAACTCTAGCTTATATTTCCCCAGAACAAACTGGAAGGATGAATAGAGGGATAGACTATCGCAGCGATTTTTACTCTCTAGGAGTAACCTTTTATGAACTGTTGACAGGAAAACTCCCCTTTGAAAGTGAAGACCCACTGGAACTGGTTCACGCACACATTGTCAAAACCCCTCCTCTGATTTGTGATGTCCAAGTCCCGAAACTCTTAGCCGATATTGTTATGAAATTGATGGCCAAAAATGCTGAACAACGCTATCAGAGCGCCCTTGGACTCAAGCACGACTTGGAAAAATGTTGGGTTGAATATGAAGAAACGGGAAAAATTGAGCCGTTTGTATTGGGAGAAAGGGATTTATGCGATCGCTTCCTGATTCCAGAAAAACTCTATGGCAGGGAAAAAGAAGTACAAACTTTGCTTGATGCCTTTGAAAGAGTAGCAGCAGGACAAACAGAAATGATGCTAGTAGCCGGATTTTCTGGTATCGGAAAAACGGCAGTTGTTAACGAGGTTCACAAACCCATTACCAGACAAAAAGGGTACTTTATCAAAGGCAAATTCGACCAGCTCAATCGCAACATACCCTTCTCTGCCTTTGTCCAAGCCTTTCGAGACTTGATGGGGCAATTACTGGGAGAGTCCGATGCCCAATTGCAAGAGTGGAAAGCAAAAATTCTAGAAGCATTAGGAGAAAATGGACAAATTCTCATTGAAGTCATTCCTGAACTCCAAAGCATCATCGGACAGCAGCCCCCTGTCTCCGAACTATCTGGCAGTGCTGCCCAGAACCGCTTTAACCTTCTGTTTGAGAAGTTTATTGTCGTCTTCACAACAATTGAGCATCCTTTAACCCTCTTTCTCGATGACTTGCAATGGGCAGATTCAGCATCGTTAAACTTGCTGAAAGTGCTGATGGGGGAGAATCAAACGGGATATTTGCTGCTGTTAGGAGCCTATAGAGATAACGAAGTCTTCCCCGCTCATCCCTCGATACCATCAAACTTTATGAAGTAAAAATTCAGGCATTAGAAGCTCAAACTCGCTTTCAGGAAGCCCTTGATACTGCCATGATTATTTTGGAAAAACTGGGAATTCGTCAGTTTCCTAAAGAGCCAGATGACTCAGATATCGAGCTTTGGTTGAATGATGTCAAAGCAAATTTAGGCGATCGCCATCCAACTAGTTTAGTAGAACTACCTGCAATGAGCGAGCCGAATATGCTGGCAGCCATGAGACTTATGTTCTACGTGGTTCCTACTGCTTACAAATACAAACCAGCGTTGATGGTATTAATTGGGTTTGCAGAAGTCAATTTATCTCTCCAGTATGGCAACTCGCCTGTTTCTACTTATGCTTATTCTCTTCAAGGGCTTGTTTTATGCAACACTTTCGGTGAAATCGAAAAAGGATATCAATTTGGTCAATTGGCACTTCAACTTGACCAACAAAGTAATCCAATTGCTTACGGTCGAGCATTTTACGTAGTGTATAGTATGATTAACTATTACAAAGAGCCTTTAGAAAATAGCCTTAAAGCTCTAAAAAAAGCCTACACAATCTGCCTAGAAGCGGGAGATCTTGAATTTGCTGGGTACGCCCTTGCATTTTACTCATTTTATAGTTATCTCAGCGGTACGGAATTATCTGGACTGGCACAAGAAATGTCTGCCAATAGCAAAGCCTTAGAACGAATAAAAAGGGAGACTCCTAAAAACTGGATCGATATATATCATCAGATAGTTGATAATTTGTTGGCTCGCTCTCAAAATCCTTGTGCGATAGTCGGTGCAGCTTATGATGAAGAAAAAATGCTGCCGCTTCACAAGCAAGCCAACGATTTAACAACACAGGGGTACTTTTACATTCCTCGAGTATTTCTTTGCTATTTATTTCAAGATTGGCAGGGGGCATCTGAGAGTTTGGAAAATGCAGAGAACTGCTTGGGAGGTGCTGCTGGAACGCCATTGGTGACCCTTTTTTATTTGTACCAATCTCTGGTGTTGTTAGCTGAATTTGCCTTGCAATCGGAAAGCGAATGTCAAGAGAGACTCGAAAAAATTATAGCCAATCAGAAGATATTGAAAAATGCTGCAATTCATGCCCCAACCAATTATTTGCACAAATTGCATTTGGTTGAGGCAGAAATATATCGGGTGTTAGGCGATAAAATGGAAGCAATAGAAATGTACGATCGCGCTATTGTCGGAGCAAAAGAAAACGAATACATCCAAGAAGAAGCCCTCGCCAACGAACTCGCAGCTAAATTTTATCTTAACTGGGGTAAAGAAAAAATAGCGTGTACCTATATGCAAGAAGCCTATTCTTGTTACGCTCAGTGGGGAGCAAAAGCGAAAACCGACGACCTCGAAAAACGCTATCCACAACTGCTATCTCCCATCCTCCAACGACAACAATTGAGAGGCACTGCTAAAAGCAAGATAACTACTCTCACCAAAAGAACGGTTTCCAGCACCAGTAGCTCCAGCGGAGAATTATTAAATTTAGCCTCCCTCATGAAAGCATCCCGCAGCCTTTCCCAAGAAATCGACCTTGATCGCAGCATTGCCAACTTCATAAAAATCATTGCAGAAAACGCCGGAGCCGAAGCCCTTGCACTCATGCTCTTTCAAGAAGATACTCTCATGCTTACAGCCTACGGGGCGGGAGAGCAAATGTCTGTAATGAGCATTCCGGTTGAGAAAACTAACAGTGTGCCTTTAACCCTCATCAATCAAGTAAAAAACACTCGCCAGCACCTTGTCTTAGATGATGCCAAACAAGCCAATGAGTATGCCAGAGATGCCTACATCCAAAAACATCAACCCCAGTCCATCCTATGTATGCCTTTAATTGACCGAGGTCAACTCATCGGCATTCTCTACTTAGAAAACAATCAAACCAGTGGTGCCTTCAGCAGCGACCGCATTGAAATTTTGAATTTGCTCTGTTCCCAAGCTGCCATAGCGCTGCAAAATGCCCAATTATATGACAAAGAACAACTTGCACGGAACGATTTACAACAAGCCTTAACAGATTTACAACAGGCACAATTGCAATTAGTTCAAAGTGAGAAAATGGCAACATTGGGCAATCTGGTCGCCGGAGTCGCCCACGAAATTAATAATCCTGTTGGCTTTATCGGTGGCAATGTGGATGCAGCCCAAGAACATTTGCAAGATTTGCTATCAATCCTTGCTCTCTATGAAGAAAACACATCTCCTCCCAAAGAAATTGCCGAAGAAATTGAAGACCTGGAACCAGATTTTATTGCTGAAGATTTCCCGAAACTGATAGCATCAATGGAAGAGGGATGCAATATCATTCGTAATATCAGTACATCTCTGCGGACATTTTCCCGCACCGATACCGCCAGCAAAACCGAGTTTAATCTGCACGATGGGATAGATAGCACCTTATTAATCTTAAAATACCGCCTGAAAGCGAACGAGCAAAGACCTGCCATTGAAATTGTGAAAAAATATGCTGATATTCCCGTAGTCAAATGCTATCCAGGGCAACTCAATCAAGTGTTTATGAATTTATTGGCGAATGCAATCGATGCTTTAGATGAAAGCAATCAAGGAAAAACATTTGCCGAGATAGAAAAACAACCAAATCAGATTACCATTGAAACGGAATTAAGCGGAGATAATAAGCAGATTATCGTCCGAATTGCTGATAATGGAACTGGGATGCCAGAAGAGGTGAAAGCCAAACTATTCGAGCAAGGATTTACCACCAAAGGAGTGGGTAAAGGAACTGGCTTGGGGATGGCGATCGCCCATCAAATTGTCACAGAAAAACATGGTGGTCAGATTAGCTGTAATTCAAAAGTTGGGGAAGGTACAATTTTTACGATCGTGATTCCTAGATAAAATATCGTGATTCCTAGATAAAATATGACCTTCTTTATGGAAGTAAATATATTTATAGTTTTAGGGAATAGAGAGTAGGGGAAGTTTTAAGGAATAGGGAGTAGGGAAGATGGAGAGATAAGTATAGAGAATAAGGAACAGTTCAACAATTAATAATTAATAATTAATTACCTCTCCTTTAAAAGAAGAGGATTGACTCAAATGTGGCGGGCAAAATACCTACACCACACAAGTTTTATTATTAGTGTTTATAGCGCTACGCGCAATTCAAAAGTCAAAAGTCATATCTGACTGAGTTTGACAATTTATAAATGTCCTAACCTAAATCCGTATTGCTATATACCTCATATACCTACAATCAATTCAAGGAATAATGATCACTATGAATGAACTAAAAATTACACTTCTAGGTCCTAGCGCTGTTGGTAAAACTAGCCTATTAACTTCTATGTACGAACAGTTTAAAAGAATAAGTTTTCAGGCTAACCTCCAACTAATTCCAGAGGCAGAAAGTCATGCTATTCTCAAAAAACGCCTCAAAGAATTAAAAAGTCTCACAGAAACTTTTAAAGTGCAACCAGGAGCAGGTATTCCCGGTTCTTCAGAAGTTCGCTCTTTTATTTTTGACTTAGCTGAACAGGATAAAAAGCCATTTTTAAGACTTAATTTTTATGACTATCCAGGAGGTTATATTTCTGATAAAGCTAGTCCTAACGAGAGAAAATTTGTCAGAGAATTGATGAATGATGCTGCTGCAGTTGTCATTGCTATTGATACGCCAGCATTGATGATGTCTAAGGGCAAGTTTAATGAATATGTAAATAAACCAAAGCAAATTACGGCAATGTTTAAAGAAGCTTATCAGGATATTCGAGAACCCCGGTTAGTAATATTTGCTCCAGTAAAATGTGAGATGGAAATGATTAAAGGAGAGAGAGCAGCCAAACAATTATTAGAAAGAATCAAAAAGGAATATGCCGACTTACTTAATTTCTTATCTTCTCCACCATTAAATTCTCAAGTTGCTATTGCCATTACTCCAGTACAAACTTTGGGTTGTGTAATTTGTACAACCATTGAAGAGCCAAGAAATAATTATTTACCTACTTTTGGATTTAGAAAAATTAGTCGCGATGCTGAATATAATCCCGTGGATAATGACCAACCTTTACGTTACTTATTACGGTTTTTGTTGAAAATGCACCATGAAGGGCGTACCCCTAAATTTTTACAGGCTGTTGTTAGCTGGATTGGTTTAGATGCTCATATTAAAAATGCTTTGACTCAGTTTTCTAGGGGTTGTAAAAATACTGCGGGTTTTGTCGTACTTCAGGGCAGAGATTTATTATAATTTATAGTTGTTGATATTAGAGTGCTTTAAAAATTTAAGTTATTGATTTAGAAATTTCATCAAATCCTATTAATACCATCGTGTATTACTTTTACTAATGCACTCTACTATCTAATACCAATTTGATAAATGTTTGTGACAAATGGTAGAATTCAACAATTAATAATTAATTATTAATAATTAATTATTACCTCTCCTTGAAAAGAAGAGGATTGACTAATCATGAAAAATTTTTCTCTCTTGGTCGATTGGATATGGCTCCGAGACCCGCTCTTATCAGAGCCACTCCGCTTTATATGTTGCGGAGCAAAACGCCATCCCACCCTACGGGAAGCTGCGCTTTTTCCTGCGGAATGCGCTCGCATTCATGTCGGCGACAGCCGTTAACGTAGTTATGTGCTAGCAAAACGACCGCTTGTTTCTCCTTTAAAGGAGAGACTTTAAACCTTAATTATTCGGTAAATATTGAAAAAAAGGGAAAAATGATAGATATAACTATCTCAAATGAACTGGAGAAGCTATTTTTAAACATATCCGATCAAAATCAACTTTTTATAGCATTCTTTTTTGAAATTGGTATAAGGCTAAAATGGATTTATCGGCACTCCCAATATTTGATGAATGGCTGGAAAAAATCGATCTTAAAGGTTATCAAAAAAGTGACTAAAAGAAGAATATGAGTGATTTAGAAATAGAATTGGTTGTAGTAGTTGCTCGCTATCAAGGCAAATTTTATTACTTGAGAAGTGAAAGAGAATTATGGGTACTTGATATGAATAAGTGGCGTGATGAATTCATCAGTTATGGTCACAAAGTACCAGATTCTAAAGACTCAGATAGACTTGGGATTCATATAGTAAATGAAAAGACTGCTGGGAAATTTCTTGATTGTATGTCAGAGTTTAAAGTACATAAAGATGTATTAAGCATAGATCTAGCAAGACGTTACACATCAGTCATCTCCTGGTGGGATGTTCAAGATTTATTCCCGATTATGTTTGTAGATTTTGACAATTGCAAAGTAGGAGCATTTTATCCTGAACGTACTCCAATGGAGCATTATGTTCCTGATGGCTGGATAGGAAAATTCATTGACTTTGCAACTGAATATCCCGAAGAAATTTTTCCGACAGAAGAAAAGTTTTGGGTGAAAGGAGATTCAGACTTACTTAAGATCTTGATTAAGAAAAGTGCAAGTAATAAAGAAGTTTTGGGAAGTTGAAGATTGATAAAAATAAGCAAGTAAGCAGTTATTACTGTACTGTTTGAGGAAAATTTCATCTAACAAACATACGATAACCAGTCCTAAATACAAATATCTATTTTATTCATTGTTTTTATTGGTAAAATTCTGAAAATTTAAAAAGGAGATTTATATGGAAATATATATTGAAAGTAGAGGCTTTTCTCAAGATGATGATTACCGTTGGCTAAAGATTACTGAAGAAAGTCAAGCCAGAATAGATAAACAAGATTTACCTACTATTATTCAAGAAGCTACTCAATTAATTGATAGTGAATCTGCTTCAGTAGTTTTGAGCCGAAAAAATAATAGTTTACTGTGTTTATTAACAGGTATCGAACCTACAGAGCGAGTTGATTTTGCCGATCGCCAGATTCGGATTTCTATAGCTTGGGTAATCTCAGATTATCCAGATAATGAAAGAACTTTACGAATGTTGGCTGCTGCTGCTTTAAATAAAGAAGAAAGACAACATTTCACAGTAGAAATTAGTCAAGCTGTAAGTTTAGGAGGAGAGCTTGGTTTTCAAGTTGATTTTCACTATATACAAGAATTAACTAACACTGAGCAAGCTAAAATATTACTCCAAGATAAGTTGCCAAATACCACTAAGAAAATTGCCGAAACTTCAACCCAACGTCAACAAGAACTAGCTTTGGAATTGAAAGAATATCGCTTACCAACTCAACATAATTTAATTGTAGTTGTAACAGGAATAAAAAAAGAGCAAACTTTAATTGATGCTGATATTTGGCGTGGTTTATCTAGTTTAGTTTTATCTTCAGATTGGCAGATTGTTAATCGTACCTTGTCAGACAAAAATCTTGCCAATAAATTATCAAAATACTTCAATAACTTGATGATTATTATTGGAGTTATTAGTGCTGTCTCTTTATTAGCTAAGACTTTAAATTTTTTATGAACGAAGGCAGAAGGCAGAAGGCAGAAGGAACAATTGGATGGAGTTTTATACCAATTACCAAAAATCATGCTATACTTTCGATGCGACTTCAGTTATTAAGTAATAATAATGGTTCAGTAATTTTTGTAAATATTATCGGCATTAAACCAAGATATCTTTTGTCTTTTGTCTTTTAACCCTACTCCCTACTCCCTATGCATGGAGGAGATATCTAACTCTATCTAAAATGGAGCGAGATGACTCTCGGTATAATCTCTGATTTACCCGGATAGGGTTTGCTGAAAAAGTCTTTATAGTAGGGGTAGGAGACAGCTATACTGGAGACAGGAGACAAGAGAAATGGCTCGGGAGCGAGGAGGTAGTCGGAAAAATTGTCCCTCAATTTTTCTGTCATCATCGTCCCGAAATACTAGCATGCATGAGCTTTTTCCACCGAAAAGCTGACATTTTTTGAGACTAAAAAATGCTACAACCAATATCAGTCAATGCTTTGATATTTAATCAGCAAGCCCTAATTACTGAAGGATACCCCTGCTTCTGGAGACCCATTAATTGATATTGGAGTTGATAAATTCTTAGCAACAACTGAATTGTGAATTGATTGAACCTCCAAAATTTTTAACCAAACTACACAGTAAGCTGAAATTGCTACAACGTAGATTAAAGTTAAAAACATCCAGTTGAGGAAATCGACATAAACTTAACCAGAAAATAGCCAGACTTCATCAAAAAATCTCAGACACCCGAAAAGACTTTCACTTTAAACTAGCTCATCATTTATGCGACCAAGCAGGAATGATATTTGTGGAAGACCTAGACTTGAGAACCTGGGCTAAAGGAATGTTAAGTAAACATACTTTAGATGCTGGTTTTGGTCAGTTTTTCAGTATCTTGGCTTGGGTATGCAGGAAAAGAGGGGTTGATTTTGGCCAGGTTGACTACAGATATATAGCAATGTGCGCTGGCATATTTACACATTATTTTTTGTACACTTTTTCGCTTACTGCACTTTGGACTGGACATTGTAAATACCTGAGCGCTCATCGCTATACCAGTCAAATTTGTCCAAATTGTGGAGTGCATACAGGTAAAAAAGACCTGTCTAAGCGTACTCATAAATGTCGTGAATGCCAATACGAAATCAACCGTGATGTAGCAGCAGCAAAAATTATTTGCCATCGAGGTGTCACTGCGGCCTTTGCAGATCGTGGTTCAACAAATTGACTGTCTAGGCGTACTGTCGGGGACTGGCAACAGTCTAGATAAGTGCCATTCAAGCAGTAAACCTAAATCGTGAGGTTTAGGATTCCCTCGTTATCATCTCTGATTTAACGAGGGAGGATGTCAACTAAAATATCCAACATTTCCCGTTCAAAGGCCACACTAGCGCGATTAGTTTTACCCCCAATATAAACCCGCTCGCTTTCTTGCCAAGCCCAAATTTGCGAGTGAGAAACATAACTCATCAACACACTCAACATCAATAAACCAAAACCTAAATAAACAATAGGAATTCCAGGGTCAGCCTTTATTTGTAAACCCGTACTACCTATAATCTTGTCAACAAATAGCGTTATCCCATTAACTTCTGTAGACATTCCTTCCCGCACACTAGCAACTAATTTACCAGTAGCATCATAAATTAATACAGTTCCTTGTAAATCTCTTGCCAGTAAAGATAAACCCTCACTCAAATCTGGTTTAGTCGGAATCCAAGTTCCCCAAATTCTGCCCCCGACCGCTGTATTTAACTTGGCCATTGGTAACTCAAAAACAGGACTTCTATTAACCCTGACTCTAACTGCAGCGATCGCCCAATCTGCCTGATACATTGTCACCCCATGATATCTCATAGGTTGATTTACAAATATAGTTTTCCGATCGACTTCGGAGCCATTTTTATCTAATACTGATAGGTCTGAATAAAACTGGTCAATTGCTCCTTCTGGAGTATAGTCAATCCAGAAACGATTTACCCGGACTAACCAATCTTGAGGAATTTGTGATTCGGCAAAAATTCCGGCATCCACAATATTTTTAATTTGAAAAGTTTCTCCACTCGGTACTATTTCTTGACCGATAAATCCGGTCATTGAACCAACTATTGACCCTGCTAAAATAATCAACATACTAGCGTGAACTATTATGGGGCCAATTTTACCAATAATTCCTTTGCGCCCATAAAGTTTATCTCCTTCTTGAAATACCTGATAACCACGTTGCTGTAATATTTTTCCTAGGGAATCTAGGGAAGCTGTTTCTATTTCTGTACTTAATGCTAAGTTCTCAAATTGTTGTTTCTTATTATAGAATTTCCAGCGATTAGCAGACTTTAGAGCTGGCATTTGTCGCGTAAAAGTACAGGCTGTTAAACTTGCTCCAAACAAAATTAATATTGATAAAAACCACCAAGTACGGTAGACATGGTCTAACTCTAATAACAAAATTACTTTCCAAGTCAAAAATCCAAATAATGCTGGTTTTTCTGGATAATTTTCCTGATAAAAATCTATTGATTCACCTTGTTCTATAACTGTGCCAGAAATGCTACTTATAGCAATTATTAATAATAGAGCGATCGCTAACCTTAAATCAGCCAATAATGGCAATATTTCTCTTCTAAATATTTTGAGAGGATTAAACGTCCAGCCTAATCCTGAATCTTTAGCATCCATTAATTTAATTCCTATCAGATTTTATATTTTTTCATCGTAGTGTACCAATAGTAATATTCCCTCGAAAAAGTCAAGTACAGTAATCCTAAATCATTCATCATAACAGCACTTTGAGATTTTTCATACCGAAAATGGCTTTAAATCCAGTATTAGCAAGGCAAATACCTGAAAAGGTTGACTACTCCCCGCAGCTTTTGCCGAGGGGATTCTAAGCAGATACTACGCAACAGGATAAATCCGTGTTGCTCCGTCTATTCTTAGCTGACCAAAGATAAACTCTCTGGGGACAAGTCAAAGTGCCCCTACACAGTCGGCTTAAGTTTAACCTTAGCTTTCTGCTTACTTTTGTGATTATATTTGCAGCCCCATTACAGTCTGCATTAATTAACCAATTATTACTACTTTTATACAAACCACGCTTTATTCTTTTTCCTGACGGTTTCCAATCATTGGGTTTCTCACCATAAATAGGCAGATCGTCACCATCTAAAAATGAAGCGACACTTGTATAACTCTCTTCTGTTTCTATAAATATTATTCCATATTCATAGCATAATTGAGCTATTCTTTCTTTGAGTCTAGCTGTAGGAATTGGTACAAACTCAGAATTACTTTTTTTTCCTAATTCTATTTGATTTTTCTGACCTTTATTCCAACCAAATACAATTGTACCAATAGAATTTTTTAAACAATGATTAATTACTATTCTGGCTGCTTTATTAATTCCGTCACGAATTTGGCGGTTGCGAATTTCAGTAATGGAAGCTAATTTATTTGACCAAAATCCAGTCGGTTGATTTTCTTTAATAGTTGATACTTGTTTGTTGTACCAACCCACCCCTTTAGTTCCCCTCCCGGGAGGGGATAGGGGTGGGTGTTTCCCATCTACAATTAAGCTTGTACCTACATTAGATACACAGGTCAACCAATTATTTACACCATGGTCTATTCCTAATACATTATCTTGATTTAATTGAGGTTTAACTACTTCTTCTTTTTCATAGATAAATTCCCAATAAAAGCATCTGTTCCTCGGTAATATTCTCAGTTCTTTAAGAGATAAAAATTCAAGATTACTTGGCATAGGAATATAAAAGCAATCTAGACCAAACCAGCGCTTACAGGTATTACCTAGTGGTACTCTAATTTGATTATCTTTAAGTTTTAATGCTTGTTTGGGATAGCTAACTGTAGCCATTCCCCCTTTTTTTCTATAGTTAGGAATCCTTGGTCTGTGTTCGATTTTACCTTCATTATAGGCTTTTATTAGACCATAATAAGAGCGAAATGATTCCGCTACAGTTCTCAATATTTGTTGTGCTGCTTGAGAATGTAAAACTTTATAGTGATTGTTCTTTTTGTATACCTTTTCTAAGTCATACTTGCCAATGCCTTTTTGAGACTTAAAATATAGTTGCCTGGCATAATATATTCCCATGTTAGTTAGCTTGTGAGACTGTTCGCACAAGAATTTTAAGATAGCAATTAATTCAGGATTTTTACCTACTAAAACTTGCTGACAAGAGTACATTTGAAACAGGCGGACCGAAAACTTATTGTTGATCATAGTAACAGAGGGCTACTTTAGTTGTCTAGTCTAAATAACTCCCTTGTTTTCATCCCCACGGTTCAAACACGGGGCCTTCAACGTGGCTTTTCGGTCAAATAAAATACATCGGATTAAAATCCGACTCCTCGCCTTTCATCCATCGCTTAAAAGACGATGGCTTTCATGCTCCCGTGTTATTTAGGTAAAAATGGTTGTTTGCGTAGCATGGCCTAGGAAAACCTAGATACATCTAAAAAGTAGTTGATTCAAGGCAAAAAAGTTATACCATTTCACGGAAGTCAAAAGTCAAAATTCAAAAGTTAAAAGTTAAGATTTAATAGACACAGGACTTACGCGAATTTACTTTTAAACCACCATCTGTAGGGGTAAATACCATTCACCCTCGCTATATATAGAGTCTATGCGTAAGTCCTAAGACAGAAAACTTTGAAGTTTCAATACTGTTAACGGATTATTTGACATTATAACTTTGAAACTATTTGTGACATCCTTAAAGTGAAATGGTATTACCATTACTGTTTGAAGAAGGCAGAAGGGAAAATTGCTTATGGATAGTCTTCGACAGGCCACTCCGTGTCTACAAACCCCAAGCGATTTTAATCACTCCCATTGTACGGTGGGGTATTAAACCCGCATTCATAAAAGATAAACTTTTGAGCATATTTTCAACCTATTTTGACTAAAGTATCAATAATTTGACTATTTTTTGTTTACCACCTCAACCATAAATCATACCAAGTCTCAAAAAATTTTCTATGTTTTATTGAATAAGGGAGTAGGGGAGTGGGTAGGGAAATTGCATGGAACGTCCGTACTGGGAGTAGTAAACATAAGAATAATATACATTTAATAGCTAATAATCGCTAAAAACGTTATTAAATACTACTAATTACTTAATTATTGAAGTCTTATGGAAATATAGTATTTTTTTTATAAATGGTATTACTACTATCTATCAAACTACCTTGTTTTTAAGTAATTGGTACTATTCTAAATAACAGAGAAAATACACCAAAACCAACTAATAAAATACCACTAGCAGGTGTAATCCAACTAGACCATTTTCGTAGTTCTAAAAAGTTTTTAATATTAGCTATAAAAGCACCTGCTAATATCAAAGGCGTTACATAACCCAAGGCATAAAATAGCAATAAAATTCCTCCTAAAACCAAGTCTCCAGTCGTAGAAACCCAAGCTAATAATGTTGCTAATACAGGAGTGCTACAGGGAGATGCAACTAAACCAAATGTTAAACCTAATAAATATGAACGTATTCCTTTAGGTAAATCTTGAGAAATCCATTCCATACTGTCAAAAGAAGGCATAGGTAATGGCAATGCTTCTAGTAAATTAAGACCCATCAAAATAGCAACTATACTAACAATAATTGGCAATCCTATACCTACTTGACCATATACTTTTCCCAGCAATGATGCTACAATCCCTAAACCAGCAAGAGTTGTGGCTAATCCTAAAGAAAACCAAGTAGATTGAGCAACAGCTTGAATACGGTTCTGGGCTTCATATCCGCCAATATAACCAATAGTTATTGGTAACATCGAAAGCATACAGGGTGTCAAACTGGTAAGTAAACCAGCTACAAATATAATTATCAAACTGACCCAACTTAGATGTATGAGTTGAGTCTTCACTATGGTATTTGCATATTGAGTAGTTTCGTAAAGTAAAGTCAGAAAGGTTTCCATAGTTATGATTAATTACTCTATTTATCTAAGTAGAACTAAAATATTTGCTTCAGTAGCAGAAGTTATAGCAAGGTCGGATATGAAGATTCCGTTATTAGACACCCAAAACTTCTTGCCTTTTTGCTATGAAGGCTGGAATACTGGATATTTTTACACTTCCTACGATTGGAGCAAGATTCAAATCTCAAGCAATTTTTCCTTCTGGCCTCTGCCCTTTTCAATCTTAGATTTTAGATTTTTCCTGAATTTAAGATTTTCTCTGGAATTATTTGAAACAAATTGACTCTAAATTAAATCTAGAATATAGGATAATTTTGAGTTTGAGTATCAGGAGGATTTAAATGTCTCAATAAATCCCAGAGGTAAGACCTTTGAGAATAAGTATTGACAGCAATATAACCTGTGATTATACTAACATAAAAGTTAAATTATAATTATATGGCCACTGTCAAAACTGCAATTTCATTACAAGAGTATCTGTTTGAACAAGCTGAAGCACTAGCAGCAGAAATGAAAATATCTAGAAGTCGTTTAATAGCGATCGCTCTAGAAGAGTTTATTCGTCGGCATCAAAATCGACTATTGCTAGAAAAAATAAATGCTGCTTATGAGGATGTTTCTGAGACAGAAGCATTGACATCAATAAGTAGTATTAGTGGACATCATAGGAGTATAATAGAGGACGAGTGCTAATTAATCAAGGTGATATATTCTGGATTGAATTAGATGAACCATCGGGTTCTCAAGGTACTTACAGACATCCTCATGTTGTAATTCAGAACAATGTTTTTAATTTTAGTTTGATTAAGACTGTGGTTGTTTGTAGTTTAAGTTCTAATCTCAAGCTTGCTGCTGTTCCTGGTAATATTGTTTTGGCAGTAGGTGAGGCAAATTTACCAGATCAAACAGTTGTGAATATATCCCAGATTTTCACAGTAGAAAAAGCAAAATTGACAGAGAAAATAGGTACTCTTTCACCGGAGAGAGTAGAAAAAATATTAGAGGGAGTGGAGTTACTACTTAAACCAACAGAAATGGAATAACAATGGGATTTTTGGCTCTTTTGCTCCTCACTTTAAGCTTTCTATAGGCAATTTTTGTATCAAAAAATTTTAATTTTTACTGTATCTACTATTTCTTTTTACAAAGAAACCTTAGTTTCCGCTACACAATAGTAGTTAATTTTTAATAATATTAAACTTATTACCGTTTCTCACCTAGTTGGCATCATTAAACCAGAGGAGGAATTTAAAATAGACATCTCCTCCATGCATAGGGAGTAGGGAGTAGTAGGGATGTTGCATGCAACATCTGTATAGGGTAGAGAGAAATAATTAATGATTTATCTACGATAATTGACTTGATTTTTTATTATTGGAGATTTCTAATACAAAATTGATAAATTTTTGCTACAAATAACTTTCTAGGTGTTAGGTGATAAGAGGTAGGTGTTAGGTATTAGGTAAATTATTAATTGTTAGTTATTAATTATTAATTATTTACTAGCTAGTTTATTTGTAACATTCTTTTTTCACCCTTGGTATAATAGAGAGAAAGCCATAAATTAACATTTGAGGCTTTCCATAATCTGGCAGTCGAAGCAAAGGTTACGGACAGATTCAAAACCTGAAAGCTCAGACAAAGCAATATTTTTCCTTCTTTCCTCTTCCTTCTTCCCTCTTCCTTCTTCCTTCTTCCTTCTGCCTTCTGCCTTCTGCCATACAAAACTACCGAATCTCTTGATAAAAAGATTTCAATAATTCTGTATTTTTCTGCCAATTTAGATGAGTTTTAGCAAAATTAATTGCACCTTGAGCTAACTTTTTATATAAAGATTTATCCTCAAACAACTTACCCACCGATTCAACAATATTCACTCCATCAACCACAGGCAAAACTAAAGCATCTTTCTCATTTTCCATCACCAAACCTATATTAGTCGCAGGCAAAATTACAGGTTTACCCATTGCCAAAAATTCTGGTAATTTACAGGGAAAACGATAATCGTTAAATTTATCTGGTCTACCTGGTTGAATTAATACATCTGCTAAAGCCAAAATTTTTGGCATTAAACTCCGGTCTACATATCCTAATTCAATGGCATATTTCCGCGCCCAATTATCATCATCTCCCAAAAAATTACAGAAATCTCTACCTGTTCTAACTAACACTGCAGGTTTACTTTCTCGGTTCAACATTGCCACAGCTAAATACAAACTTCTCACCTCATGAGTATTAGCAGCATGAACATTTCCGGTGTAGGAGAAAACCAAAGTATTTTCAGGAATATTAAACCTTTTTACTATTTCTGGATTGGGATTTCTGGGATAAAAATACTCGGTTTCTACGCCAGGCCATAAAACTAAACTCGGCACATTATTCGGCACAAATTCTTTTAACTTTTCAATAATTACTGTTACTCCATCTGCACTTGCTAGAAACTCCCGATATTTCTGGGGATGAGAAACATTATCTGGAATTGCCAGAGATCCATTAGCATTAGCTATTTCTTTAAAAGGTTTGTTTAAATATTTTTCTAGGACATATTCTTCATTATCTTCCAAGTGAATTACTAATTTAAAATCATAAGCTTTCCGGAGTTTATGACAATAATTTCGCGTAACTTCTCTCGGAGTCCAAACATGAACCACATCCGGACCTTGCTGATTTTTAAATAATTTATTCAGCCGATAAAATTCACCATATTCTGTCACTTTATATAAATGTGTTAAATGTTCTCCCACCTGAGAAACAGTCTGTTTGTTTCTAGGAACAGCCACCACACAATCAAAGCCCAATTTAACTAAATTATTAGCAAAATGATGCACATGAAGGGCACTATTAGAATGAAAATCTTCGTACAGAACAAATAAAATATTTTTCATCAAAACTATATATATCTTTGAATATCTGATTTTTAGCAAATGTCAGTAAATATAGCAATTAGCTATTAGCTATTAGCCGTCAAATTTTGTTGTTTGCCCTACTGAAGTAAACATAAAATCTTATACTACTCACTCTTAAAAAAAGGGGGGTCATTTCAGTTATCAGTTATCAGTACCGACCACTAAAGCCGGAGGCTTGAAAATACTGGATTGAATATTTTTTCATCCCCTTAAAAGGGGAGGCTTTGGACCTAATTTTTTGGTAAGGAGAGAGATCCTTATAAAAAGATTTTAGGTAAACGAGAGGCGATCGCTAAACTTCTTTGACTCATCATACTGACAAATTTACTCCATGAGTTTTTGTACTTCATTTAATGGTAAATCTACCACTTCAGCAATTTGCTCTGCTGTTAAACCGAGTTTGATTAATTTAGAGACAGTGTTTAATTTAGTTTTGTATAAGACATTTTCAACGATGGGTTGGCAAGAAGTTGTCTTTTTGTAATTTGACTGAGTATTTACAGCATTAATATTTTCTAATTCTGCTGTTTCGGAATTAGAGCAAAGATTGAGATTACCAATTTGCACTGGATTAAATAACCGAGAATGATAATTTGCAAATCCTAAACGTTCGACTGTAGCAATAAAATTTGACTTATTTAACTTCTCCCCAAAAATCTCTGATAAAATTTGCCAGAGTTCGTATCCTTCATCTTTAACATGACCATTAGAACATTTATATTGTTCTGCAATTTCTCTATATTTTTCGTTATTCAGAACACCTTTTAAAATTCCCATTTGTAGATTATTTAGGTGTTTTCCAGTTTGCTGAAAGACTAACTCATCAATTGAATTTAAAACTGTTTGCCAGTCCATTGTCTTAGAATTAATTTTTCTGAAAAGCTTATCCGCTATAATCCTTCTTTATCCGTCCTTTTTATATTTTCTTAATAAAATCTCCGTTTTTATCCGTCTTTTTCCGGCTTGTAGATATGAAAATGAGGGAATTAGAATTGCATTAGGTGCCTAATTATAGGGTAAAAAGATTCAATAAATAAGGTAATAAAATGTCAAAAGTAGTTACAGAATTTATCAATTCAACAAAAAACAGCTTAGTTCGTTCTCTAACTTTAACTGTTGCTGCTACATCTGCTGTAACTTTCTTATCAGCAATTTCTGCTTATGCTGGAGGTCCTTTGAAAGCAAGAGTAATTTCTTTGGAGCTACAAAGGTGGAACAATCGCTAGTTATGTCATCTTTAATGGTCAAGTATCACAAGTAATTGTAGAGAAATTTACTCCAGAAAGAGGATTTGAGAGAAAATTACATACTGTTAAAATTTCAAATAGTGACAGTATTCTTGGTTGGGACTGGGACGAAAAAACAAACAGAGCATCATATATGTTCTACGATGGTCAAAAAACCGTTGTTAGAGTGCAGGATTTTTTTGGCGATAGATTTGGTGGTGTACGTAGCACAACAACGGTTTCAAATAGCCGTCTCGACAAATACTCTTCTTCTTGGACTTTATATAATGGTGTTGCTGAATATACTTTGCGTCAACAGACTTTGAAAAGGGAAGAATTTTCAAATGGAACTTTTGGTTCTGTTCTTGAGACAACATCTTACAATTCTGCCAACAGCATAGCAGGAAGAAGTTGTTATTAATAGTCAAGTAGTGAAAGGAATGCCCAGAATACACCGCAGAAGAAAAGGTCGTGACATACTCCCACACTATAGCTTCAGCTTAGTGTGGGCTTCTCGTTTCGCAGTCCCGGTACCCCGTCGGACTCCACGAGCTTTAAGGACGGAATGCCCTGCCGCCCTATTTTTGATATTTATAGCTGCATTCACATCACGATCGATCGCAATACCGCAATGCGGACAAGAATGAGTTCGTATGTTTAATTTTTTGGGAACTTTTTCCCCACAGTTTGAGCAATCTTGGCTAGTATTTTTGGGGTTTACTGCTATTGTTTTCTGTCCAGCATTTTCGGCTTTGACAGTCAAAATAGACAGGAATTGACCCCATCCAGCATCGTTAATTGATTTACTCAAATGAGTCTTTGCTAGCCCTTTAATGTTTAAGTTTGCCTCCGGCACGCCGCTCCGCGTCTACATGGGCGATAACATCCGCTTTTGATAACAATTCATTAGCTGTTTTAAAGTGAAAATCTTTACGTTTATCGGCTACCTTTTTATGTTGTTTGGCTACAGCTTTAACAGCTTTTAGCCTCCTTTTACTTCCTTTTTTCTTTCGAGATAAACGTTTTTGTAGAGTCTTTAATCGCTTCTGAGATTTTCTATAATATTGAGGTATGGGGACAGATTCTCCTTCACTTGTTACTAAGAATTCCTTCAGTCCCATATCGATTCCCAGGGTGTTTTTTAATGTAGGTTCAACATTAAAAGTCAAAGCTGGAACTGATTTGTCTTCTAGGGATAAAGTCACATAATAACCATCAGCTTTACGACTAATCGTCACTGTTTTAATTATAAAACCTTCTGGTATTGGACGATGCTGAATTAACTTTACCTTTCCTATTTTGGGCAAATTAATGTGATTTTCTTCTATGCAGTCAAGTTTGATTTGAGGATAAGTAAAACTACGATAACGCCCTTTTCCTTTAAACCTTGGTTTTCCTAATTTATGTCCACTCTTGTCTGCTTTAAACCATCTATCAAAGGCAAGTTTTACCCGTTTTATGCAATCCTGTAAAACCTGAGAATGAATTAGCTTGTATTCCGGAAACTTGTCTTTGGTATTGACCAAATCTCGTTTTTGAGAGTAATAGTCTGGATTATCTCTGAGTTGAGGAATGGGCATAACCAAGGGACAAGCATTAACCGGACAGCGATTTTCTTCCCACCACGAGAACCGCTCGCCTAACCGATAGTTGTACTGCCGACGCAACAATTCCAACCACATTTCTATTGTGGCTAACTGTTCTTTATTTGGCCTTAATTTATATTGGTAGGCAGTGCGCATGGTGGAAAATTTCCGGGGTTATTGCAAGATAATCATACAAGTTTTTCAACTAGGGCGAAAGCTTCTGCTGGGATGTTTGCAAATTTAATGGGCATCGAACTCATTCAATTTGCTGCCGATTCATCTGACACCAAATCAAATCAAACTACTCTCTATTCTATCATCTACCTTGGGCCACAGATTTTAAGCTGCGAGTATCTATAATCTACTGGAAAATCATTTTCTCATTTTTCACACTCCCATATCTCCAGTAAATTTCTTCCCACTAACTACAATTTCAGCTATCTAATGTACTATTGCGACAGTCGCAATAAAAGAAATCATGTTTGTCAGCACCACAGAAGCAGCAAGTCTTTTAAGTATATCTACTCAAAGAGTTCGAGTCTTGCTTAAAGAAGGCCGCATACAAGGGGCCAGAAAAATCAATAATCGAGTTTGGGTAATTCCCTTGCATGAAGGAATGCCAAGAATACATCGCAGAAGAAAAGGTCCGAAACCACGTTGGTGTTCCCATAAGCGTTCTGGCAAGAACACTGTTCACTTCAATCGCAACCACATTGGAATCAATACAACCAAAAAAAATACTGATTTGACAATTCTTTCGGTCAAAGAAGGCACAGAAAATTTAGCAACCGGCCATGAAGCTGAAATTCATGGTCCCTGTCGGATTGTGTACCGAGCAAATAAACCTCATAGTTGTGGTGCCACGGTTTGGATTGAAACCTTGGCAGCAGTCACAATGGTTGATTATAAAGAGGGGGTTTTCAAAATTGAGAACAAATGGGTTTTAACTGATGAATAAAAAGTAGGTTTACAACTACAAAACGACAGTGTAATCGTTACGTTGAATATCAAAATTTAGATTGTAATATGGGTCGCCCAAATCCATACAAATTTGCCATTGGTCTAACAACAACATATAGTCAACCACATCATAATTTCTTTGTCTGTGTTTCTCTGATTGATGATTAATTAAAACACTACGGGGGGTAAAGACTATTCGCTTGCCATTTTTCCTCAACTTTAAACACAAATCAACATCTTGATAATCAGAGAAAAAATGTTCATTAAAACCTCCAACCATTTCAAAATTTTGCCTACTCACCATCAAACAATCTCGACTTACAGCAGATACTTCTCTTGCACAAACTAAAGAACCTGCATAACCATCATGGTTAGAGGGAAAACCTCGCATTACATAATCAACTTTTCCAGATTTTCCTAATACAATACCTGCGTGTTCAACAATTCCATCTGGGAAAATTAATAGTCCTCCCACGGCACCAATATCAGGTTGTTCGGCGTAATATAAAAGATGTCGTTGCCAATCTTCAGTAACAACTTCTAAATTAGTATTGAGGAAAATAAAATATTCTCCTTGGGCAGTTTTGGCAGCCAGATTATAAGCACGAGAATAATTAAATTGCCCTGATAGATTTAAAACTTTCACCGCAGAATTTTCGATAATATTTTCTGTTTTTTCCCCACCAACTAAAATCACTTCATTTTTGGGATAAGTTGAAACAGACAAAAGATTTTTCGACCATTTATCAATATTTTCTGAAAGATTAGGAGCAGCAATAATTAGACTAATGAAAGGATGATTATTTCTAGGTAAAGGATTAATATTTATCCGATGTTTACCTACCCCTGGTTCTGCTTTTGCTGCTAAACCAATTCTTTGTAAATGGGAGTTAACAGCAGCTTGTTGTACTACTTCAATACCTGCTTTAGCATCGGCATCTCCCGAAATACTTCCTTTAACTTGTCGCCAATGATAAAGGTGTCGAGAAATATGAGCAATTTTATTAGTTTGCTCGGAAACTCGTAACATAAACTCATAGTCTTGTACTCCATCAAATTCACTCTTAAAACCACCAGCAGCTAAAGCTAATTCTCGGCGGACACATAATAAATGACCGACATACATAACACCACGAAAATATTCGGGAGACCAGTCAGGTTTAAAGAATGGAACGATATAATTTAACCCAGAAAAATCAATTTTATCTTCATCGGAATAAACTACATCAAATCCTTCTGCCAGTTTATTGAGACTATCTTCTAATGCTGTAGGAGCCAGAGTATCATCATGGTCTAATAAACAAATATATTCTCCTGTAGCCATATTTAGAGCTTTATTTGTAGCAGCACTAATTCCGCCATTATCTTCTGAAAGTAGAACTTTAATTCTGGGTTCTTTTTCTGCTAAACCTGCAAGTACATTTCTAATTTCTGGTTGTTTCGAGCCATCATCAACAATACACCATTCCCAGTTAGGGATAGATTGGTTAAGAACACTTAAAACAGTTTCCACAAACCAATCTAAAGATGAATTCCAGGTTGGAGTAAGAATACTAATAGAAGGTTTAGAGTCATCTCTTCTTCCTTCTACTAAAGATTCAGAAAAATCCCCTCTTCCTTCTTCCTCCTTGCTTCTTACTTCTATATCAGAAAAATCCCTTCTTCCTTCTTCCTTCTTACTCCTTCCTTCTACTAAAGATTCAGAAAAATATCTTCTTCCTTCTTCCTTCTTCCTTCTTGCTTCTATATCAGAAAAATCCCTTTTTCCTTCTTCCTCCTTGCTTCTTGCTTCTATATCAGAAAAATCCCTTCTTCCTTCTTCCTTCTTACTCCTTCCTTCTACTAAAGATTCAGAAAAATATCTTCTTCCTTCTTCCTTCTTCCTTCTTGCTTCTATATCAGAAAAATCCCTTCTTCCTTCTTCCTTCTTCCTCCTTCCTTCTACTAAAATAATTTCCCAAAAATTTTCAACTGTTACTCCGGATAAACCCAATAATTCCTGTTTTGGTTTGGGCGGGGGAGTAGGATTTTTTGACTTTTGAGTAACTTCTTCTAAGGGTTTAGTCAGAAGTTTTTTTTTAGTAGTAATTGAGGTATCTGGTTCTACAGGAAATAGACTCTTGACAGGAATATTTTCTTTTTGAGATTTGAACTTTTCTAGATCGGCTTGAATTTCTTGGATTTCTGTTTGCGATTTCTCCAAATCTGCCATTATTTCCGCTAGTAAAGGAGAGACAGAAGACTTAGATTCAGGAGTAATTTTTAAAGTAGATTCTGATAGTAAATTCTTCTGCAAAACCTCAGAGCGATCGCTATCTATTTTTTCCAACTCCTGTAAATTTTCTTCCTGCTTATTTTCTCCTTCTTCTTTAACCAAACTTTCAATTTTTTCCTGATTTACTCTGAGTTGTTCGGAGGAGCGATCGCTATCTATTTTTTCCAACTCCTGTAAATTTTCTTCCTGCTTACTTCCTACTTCTTCTCTAACCAAACTCTCAATTTTTTCCTTCCTTACTCTGACTTCTTCCTTCTCAAGAATTACCATATCTGGATAACTTCTCTTACCCACTCGTCCACACCAAGAACCATAATATTTTCCTAATACATTGAAACCAGCATTAATCAGCCACTCCAACAATAAAGACTCCAGAAAACCCATCCCTTTTTCTGGTGAATTTAGGTCTTTAGTAAAACCTTCCTGAATTCTATGAATAAGAGGTTGAGAACTCTTGCCTTCAGATATTAATTTTTCTGACTCGTGGTTAACTAAGAAACATTGGAATAAGAAACGACCACCTGGTTTTAAAACTCGATAAATTTCATCTAAATAATTACGAATCTTACTCCCACCTACCTGAGTAAATCTGGAACCGATAAAGACAAAATCAAAACTTTTGTCGTCGTAGGGAAGTTTCAAATCTGAGTCTATCTGACGGAAATTGAAATGTGGTTTATGGCTGCTAATATTTTGCTGTGCCCAAGATATTAATTCCTCAGAAAAGTCATTCCCTTCATAACGACCTGGAGATTTTAAATAATAGGCTAGACCATAAGCAATATTCCCGACTCCGCAGCCAATTTCCAAAACTTCAGCAGTGGGTTGAAGACCTACTCTTTGGATAAAGTCGCCTAAAAATTTGCAGCTTCTTTGGATAAAGTTAATTGCTTTTCCTTCTATATATTTATCATCAGGAATTGGGAGGGATGGGTTCAATAGTTGAAATAGAATTTCTCCCTCTTTCCCTTGAAATATTGGAGTCAGAGTAATTAGAGTATTTTGGCAGTTTTGAAGTTCTGCCTTTGTCAAGGGTATTTCCAGACAAAATCTAACATTTTCAGCATTATTAAGCTTAGTCCGAACTTTTGCGACATCTGGGCTAGGTAAACCTAATTTTTGTTCAAAAGAAGTATATTCTTGACTGCCGATGAAAACTTTAAAGCTTTCTACAGAACCAAAATTGTAAGAACCTACCCATCCAGATATGATTAATTTTTGATTGGCTTTTGCTACTTTATCTAGATGACCTATTGTTGTAATTGGTTCAATTGGCGGGATGAATTTTGATTGTTCTTGAATTATGGGTGCTTCAGAAAAAGTTAATAGTTTTGTTTTTTCTGGCACTGTATATGGCTCCAAATCAACTACATTTTTTTCTGGTAAATCAATTCCACTTTTGCCTTCTTCCTCACTTCTAACTTCTTGTTCACTTATAATTTTTGACTTTTGACTTTTGCCTTCTTCCCCACTTCTAACTTCTTGTTCACTTCTAACTTCATTACTTCTTCCTTCTTCCTCTCTTGGTGCGCATTCCCTCTCTTGGTCGGCGTTCCCTTGCGCCTGTGGGCGGCGCGGGGTCCGACCGCTTGCGTCTTTCGCCGACGCGGGGTCGCACCGCTTCTTCCCTCTTCCTTCCTTTACTTTAGATAAAACCTGACCTTTACCATCTTTAAATATGGGAGTTAAAACAATTTCAGCATTTTGGAATTGTGAAATTTGTTCTGGGTTAAGAAATGCCTTGATACGAAACCTTGCTTTGTCAGAATTATGAAGATTCGGATGTAATTTTCTCACATCAGGGCTTGGTAAATTTAAGGCAGTTTCAAAATTTTCTATTTCAGTACCTGCAATAGTTAATTGAAAGCTTTTGACTGCTCCTAAATTACGAGAAACTGCCCAACCTATTAGTAATAATTCTTGGCGGTCAAATTCTGCCTTATCCAGAGAACCCAATGTTGCTAATATTTTTGTTTTTTCTGGCACTGTATATGGTTCCAAATCAACTACATTTTTTTCTGGTAAATTAATTGCACTTTTTCCTTCCTCCTTCTTAACTATATTTTGTACTGACAAATTAATATCACTTCTAACTTCTTGTTCGCTTCTAACTTCTGACTTCTGGCTTTTGCCTTCCTCCTTCTCCCTTCTTCCTTGATTATTAACTATATTTTCTGCTGGTAAATTAATGTCACTTCTTCCTTCTTTTTGTTCACTTCTAACTTCATTCCTTCTTCCTTCTTCCTTCTTCCTTCTTCCTTCAGCTCGTAATTTTAAAGCTGCTGCATAAAGTTCCATATCTTGACTATTAGCACTTGCCAATTCATCCATTAATTTTTTGTCTGATAAAACCTCTTTCTGAAAGTCAAGATATTCTGGATAAGGATTTCTATTTTGATAAATAACTTGATAATCTGACCAACCAAGAAGATTTTTGAGTGCCAGTAAATCCTCTTCAAAATATTCTGTAATTCCGACAAAATCAAAATAATCCAGAGATTTGCCATTCACACAATAAGCCATAAGATTACTGTTAATTTGAGCAAACTTCAGTAAATCTTGTTTATTTAGATAATCTTTTGTGGGATTAGATATATGGCGAAAACAGTAATCAGAAATTAACCTGTGGATAGGTTCTCTTAACCATGTAATTCTCTTAGTATCAGGAAATAATTTATCGTACTTACCCGCGCGAAAATGACCCTCAATAACTTTAGTCTGCCAATGAATAGTAGCTGGCATATTATCTTCAAACATATTAGTTTTATCTGTCAGAACTCCCTGAGTTCCATAAACTTGTAATAAAACTTGTCTGAAAGCTGTTCCGGCTGCTTTTGGCACATGAACAGAAATAAGTTCTACTTGAGGAGTTTGGCTTGGTAAATTATTTGCTTCTGGTGTTTTAACTAAAGCAGATAATGCAGGATTAACAGCATTTAATAAAGGTTCTCCTTCACGGTCAGCAACAAGAGGAATTAAAATAATCAAAGCATCCTTAAATTGTTGTTGCTGCTGTTTATTCATTGGCAATCTAATAATAAACCGAGCGTTATTAGCAGCAGAAATATTTGGATGTGCTTTTTTCACTCCAGGGCTAGGAAGACCTTGAGTTAATTCAAATCCTATTAATTGTTGACTACCAAATAAAACCTTAAAATTAGTTACAGACTCAGGCTCGAAAGAGAGAACCCATCCGCTTAAACAAACAGTTTCATTTTCTATTGCTACTTGGTCTAAAAATCCTGTAGTTACTGCGAGTTGTGTAGTTTTTTTCTGTACTATTTCAACTTTTTCCATATTGATTAAGATTCTGCTAAATTATTTTCTGCAAACCCTCAGTAGTAAGATAAACTGAGCAAATTTTAGTTTATTTATTAGTTTGATTATAGTCTTATATCATGTCTCTTTAAAATACCCAAAAAATACCATTGATCAACAAATTTTCAACCTGTATCTTGAGTAGGGGAGTGGGGGAGAAATAAGCATAAAAATAATTTCAACTTATATAATATATGTTTATAATTCTATAATTACTTCAATATTTGGTTGTCCTTCTCCCTAACCTGTGAAGATATATATTTTTTAATTTCTGACCACACTCCCCACATTCCCATCCTGGGAGGGGTTTAGTGCTGGGTTCCCACACACTCTCTACCATTACTATGCACCACAACCGAATATTTAATCTCTCCTACTCCCCACCCCATATTTTTCTATTTCAATACTTCGGTTTCCTGTTCCCTCTTAAATATTAGACCTCTTGCAAAAGTTTTAATTAAAGATATGAAATCAACAATTTAATCTCTCTATTCCCTATTACCTATTCCCTGACTTCTGCAAGAAGCCTATTTTTTTCCAAAACTAACAAATCTTCTTTAAAAGATGAGGTACGACCACACCAATAACCATAAGATTTTTCTAGAACATTAAACCCTCGTTCATTTATCCACTGTGATAGTAAACTTTCCCTAAAGCCAATTCCTTTCTCTGGCAAATTAATATCTTTAGTAAAACCATCTTCTATTTCATAAATAAGCTGTTGAGAACTTTTGCCTTTAGCCATGAACTGTTCTGATTCAGAGTTGATTAAAAAGCAAATTAATAAGCACCTCCCTCCAGGTTTCAAAACTCTATATATTTCATCAAGATAGTGCATAACCTCCAGACCTTGTAAATGAGTTAATAAATGAGGAATACAGACACAGTTAAAACTTTCATCAGGATAAGGAAAAGTAAAATTAATTGCTGATATTGTGCCAGTGGGATTATACAGAGGGTGATGAATATTGTGCCAGTTAAAATTAAAATTAGGTTTGCGTGTTGTAATTTCCTTTTGTACCGAGGAAATCAAATTTTTTACCATATCAAAACCTTCATAACGACCAGAAGGATGTAAATAATGAACTAAGGAATAAGGAACAGGACCAATATTACAACCAACATCCAGAATATGGTCTGTAGGTTGTAAATCTAATCTCTGAATTAAATCTCCTAGTAATTTGAAGGAAGTACGAATAAATTGACCGCTGCCATCAATATCAGTTATTTTTATATCTTTCTCTTCCGGCAGTGGCAAAAGTGGTGCTAATACCTTTAATAAAATTATCCCCTCACCACATTTAAATTGAGGAGTTAAAGCAATTAATGAATGCTTTAATTGGTTAATTTGTTGTTGATTTAAAAGTATTTTGAGCCGGAATCTGGCATTACTTGCACTATCTAAACTAGGATGAATTTTTTCTACATCTGGACTGGGTATATTGAGAGTCTGTTCAAAAAAACTAAACACTTGATTACCAATCAAAACTTTAAATCCTTCCACCATACCAGCATCAAGGGAAGCAACCCACCCAGATAAGCGCAAAACTTGATTTTTAATGACTGCCCTGTCAATAGAACCCCAAGTAAGTAAAGGATTAGTTTTTATTATTTGCTGGCTAATTTCTTGCTTTGCAGATAATAAATTTTTGAGATTTTCTTGAGTATAGTATTGTATTTTTGACGTTTTTCTCCGCGTCTCCCGCAAACTTAGTGCTTCTTGATAAAGTTCTATATCTTCCTGATTTATACTTGATATTTTATCCACTATTTCTTGATTAGATAATACTTCTTCTAATAATGACTTGTATTCTGGATAAGGGTTGGTATTTTGGGTTTCAAGTTTATAGTTTGGCCAGTTTAGTATAACTTTTAGTTCATGTAAATCTTCAGGAAAAAATTCTTGAATCCCGACAAAATCAAATTCTGTTAATTTTTGCTCTTGAACAAATTTTGATTTAATTACATTCTGCATCTCTGGTTTTTCGGCGAATTCTATAAATGTCAAATTAGACTCTTTGACCGATGATAAATTTTGTTCATCACTTTCTAATAAAATTTGCCAAGTCTTCCAAAAAAAGTAAAAAGAGATTAATCTCTTGATTGGGTCTCGGAGCCAAATTATTTTTCTAAATTCTGGAAATTTATAATCATATTTATTACTAGGGAAATGACCATGAATTACTTTTATTCCTGGGTTGGGATTGGTTAACATTTTATTGCGTAAACCACCCTTGTGAGGATAGTCGAAGAAAATCTCTTCTGGATAATATATTTGCTTCAAAACTTGTTTAAATGTTGTACCAGCAGTTTTTGGTACATGAATTGAAATAACTTTTGCCTTTACTTCTTCTAATTGATTGATTTGGCTCATTTTTGTGTTGAATATTTAAGACTAAGTTTTGCTTTCCCTGGTTGATTATATGTAAGTATTTCCTGCAGAATGCTGCGCAAACAGCCATTAGTATTCAGCAAACAGATGCATGAACGCATAGGACTTACTAAAGTTAGCTTGTTATCTTTTTTTTCTCTGGGGAATGCTGCATAAACATAATTTTGAATACTCCTTCTAAAATAATTAAGTTAATAACTGAAGTCTGTACTTCCTATCTTATGAAGCTAGCTGATAACCTAGTTTCTCCCATAGGAGGCTAACTGACTACTTGAATGCTGAATACTTACGATTATATGAGTATATTTTTAGCAGAATAGCACTCTACTTTCCTAATTCTCTTTGAATCTTTTGTAATTTAAGTTTGTATTGTTTTAATACTGTTTGATAGTTATTAAATTTTGATTGAACTTCAGTTTTTTTTTTGCAGAATTAGCAAATCTTGATGAGTAAAAGATTTACGCCCACACCATGAACCATAATATTTCCCTACAACAGTTAAACCACTTTCTTTTATCCAATCAATTATTAGGGATTCTTGAAAGCCTATTGTTTTTTCTGGCAGTTCTGGATCTAAACAAAAACCACCTTCTATTTCATAGACTAAATGCTGAGAACTCTTGCCGTCAGTCATTAATTGTTGAGATTCAGAATTAATTAAAAAGCAGGCAAATAAACATTTTCCTCCTACTTTTATAACTCGCTGAATTTGTTGGAAATAATGACGCATATCAATGCTAGACAAATGAGTAAAAAGATTACTAATACAGATCGCATCAAAACTTGCTTCTGCATAGGGAAAGATCAATTTTTTCATCGGAATAGTTCCCTTTGAGTTATAAATAGGATGAAAAATATCCTGGTATTGAAAATTAAAGTTAGATTTTCTAGGAGTAATTTCTTGCTGTGCCCAATCAATTGCTTTTTCTGAAAATTCAATACCTTCATAACGTGCTTTAGGTGTTAAGTAATAAGTCAAGCCATAAGCAATTTCACCTATTCCACAGCCAATATCAAGAATACTATCTGTTGGTTTGAGACCTGTTCTTTGAATTAAATATCCTAACCATTTAAAAGCATTAGACTGAAAATCAACAGAACTATTTCTATCAATCTGACTAATGTATTCTTCAGAAGGAATCTTCCTAGAAGGATTAAAGACATCGATCAAAACAGACCCCTCGAAATTTCCCAACATTGGGATTAAAATAATTAGGAGGTCTTGATAGCTTTCTCTATGAATTTTATTGAGAGGTATTTCTAGACAAAATCTCGCCTTTTCTGCCCCTTTTAATCTAGGGCGGGCTTTTTTTATTCTCGGGCTTTTTATTCCTAGAGTTTGTTTAAAGTCTTTATACTCTTCACCTCCAATCCAAACTTTAAAACCACTAACAGGAATTAGAATTAGAGAAACTATCCAACCTGTTAATTGTAGAATTTGATTCTCAAGTACTACTTTACCTAAATTCCCAATAGTTAGTAATGAATTTGATTCTTCTAAGGTAGTTACCCCATCTTTCTCCCTCTCAAATACGGCTAGTGACTTTTTGAGTTTAGGAATATATCTTTGAATAGTTAAATCTTCTACTTCATTACGATCATGATATTTAAGTTCTCCTATTTTTCTTTTGTGATTTACAGTTGCTCTCCCCCTCTTAATTTTATTTAAACTTTCTTCCATAGAGCGAGTAAAATAATGATTAATTCTCAATTTTTTCACAGAATGTTGAGGAGAAACTTTTGCCGATAATTTTTCATAATTTTCGCTAACTGCTACTCCATCATTAACATAGACAAAATGATGAGGAGTCATACATTCAATAGTAAACTCACTACGAACAATACATTTAAAATTGAGATTAGCCTGAAAATCCTCTTTAGCTCGTTTAGTAAAATTTTCTATTTGTAATCCTTTCGGTTTTTTCTCATATCCTGATGTGCCAAAAATCAACCAATTAACTCCAATAGCAGGGACATCTGGGAATTCTTCTAATATTTCTCTTAAATCATTTTTTTCTGTGGGGAATAAAAACTCATCTAAATCTATAAATGCTATCCATTTTGATTCATTTTTATACTTTTGTAGGAAATGATTATATGCCTTCATTTGTTGACCATTTTGCACAGACCAATTTGTCAGAACTACTTCGTGATTTTCTCTATATGGACGAACAATATCAAGAGTACGATCGGTACTATTGTTGTTGTATAAATAAAATCTTTCAACACCAACTAACTTATGAAATTCTAACCATTCTCTTAAATAAAGTCCTTCATTTTTCATAATTGCACATACACTTAAAGTGGCTTTTTTTCTTACCTGATTCATAGAAATCTCTCCTCAGTTACAGACTACTTCCAGAACTACATTAATTTTTTTTGCTGTTTAGAAGATCAAGTAGAAAAATATTTATCATCGCTTCGTGCCGAAGGGGTTAGGTTTTGGGCAATAGGGAAATGGGAAAATTTTCTCCAACCCTTTTGAGCATAACTGGGTCTACAACCCCACATCTCAGTCGCGGTCAAGAAAAGCTTACTCTTAGCCCCAATCAGATTGACCCGAACACCCAAACCTGATCAAAATATTTTTGGAGGGTTGCTCATCCATCCCCGTGGCAAAAATAACTTCTTTACCGAATAATTAAGGTTTAAAGCCTCTCCTTTAAAGGAGAAAAAAGCGGTCGTTTGCTTCGCAACGCTGACGCGAAACGCCACAGCGGAACGGAGTTCTATCTTCGCAGCTTCCCGTAGGGTGGAATGGCGAGGTCTTGGAGCCATATCAAATCGACCAAGAGAAGAAAAAATTTTCAGTAGTGCGTCAATCCTATCCGTTTTCAAGGAGAAGTAATTGTTAATTATT
This sequence comes from Okeania sp. SIO2B3, assembly GCF_010672525.1. Taxonomy (GTDB): domain Bacteria; phylum Cyanobacteriota; class Cyanobacteriia; order Cyanobacteriales; family Microcoleaceae; genus Okeania. The sequence goes on from NZ_JAAHGH010000011.1 coordinate 54,290, forward strand.
AATTATTAATTGTTGAAGTCGCCCTACCGACATAAGTCGCCAGTCTTATGGATCCCCTACCCCCTACACCCTACTCTATCTGAGTTCTGAGTTCTGAGTTCGTAAACCCCTAACCCCTAGTTCAAACCCAGGCTGGATCATAAATAGCATCTGAATATCCATTAATCTCAGTGGCATAAAATTCATCAATAAATTTTTCTCCTTCTTTCTGATACTGCTTGTAACGTTCTTGCCAAAAGCCACCATGTTTTTGTGATATATCTTGGCTTACTTCGTAAGCTTTTCCTCCATTCACAATTTTTTGTTTTATCTGTTCTCTAGAACGATATCTGTATTGTCTGAGAATGAGTCCATGATTTTTTCCAAGTGCTGTGACAGGTAACTTCTTTCCCTCAAACTTTACAAGATGATGTCCCTGATCTATCTCCATACCTAATTGCCAACGAACTATAACCTTACTGTAACCCTGACTGTGAAAAAGAGAAGTATCTTCCTTCTTTCTGTGAGTCATTCTTTTGAGAGGATTAGGTTCAGACGAATCGTAGAATGAGCGGGGCAAATAATTTCTGTGCTGGAGACCTAGACAAAAGTGTTTTTGCCCCAATTGACTGAGAATATTTCGTAGAGGTTTGTCCAATGAAGCAATAACTTCATCAGCGTCAAATGGAAATATCCATTCTGCTCCCCACATTCTGTGAGCAAACTCAGCAGCAGCAGACATTTTTCTAAACTTATGAAATAAAGGGTCTCTATCTTCAATTAGGTAAACCATTGCTTCTGGATAATCATCAGCAAAACGTCTAATTTCATCTGTCGTTTTATCTGAGGATAAATGATCTAGAACTACGAATTTTGTGATGCCTTGTCGATAATTTCCAGCTAAAGTGTAGTAGATAATATCTTCTTCATCTTTCACCATTGAAACACCAGCAATAACTGCACTTTCTTCCGATTTATGAAATATTTGCTTTTGATTTGTAAGTGATTGGTTCGGCTCTATATTTGTGATTTTTTGCAGTGTTTTTTGCCACCAATAAGTATGACGATTTTTGCTAACAGTTTTTGTGAATTGCCAATCTATTAACAAATCTTGAGCTTGTTTATACCTTTCTCTTTGTGCATCATCCAACATCAATATTCCACCTGGTTTTAAAAGTTTAATTGATGCCTCAAAGCATTTCATTCGATCACGACCATCTACAATAATTAAATCGAAAAATTCTTCAGGAAATTTTTCACATATTGTATGATATGGTCTTGCTGATAGCTTAATATCTACTGGATTACAATTTTTCTGTTTCTGAATCTGATTTTTTACCTGCTGAAACCACCTACCGTCATGCTCAATAGAAGTCAGATTTTTAGTTAATTTAGATAGCCAGATAGTAGAGCCTCCACTACCAAATTCCAACACTTTAGCATAAGGTTTTTGCTTCAAGAAATTTTCTAAAAATTTGATAGCTTCTTCTGTCAATAAAGGTGTAGATCTAATGTTTAGTGATTTAGTATTATTAGTCCGGATACAACCTATTGGCATTCGAGTTTCATCGGCTAATACTGCTTGTATTAGCCAGTTAAATTTGGGTCGTAATTTATTTACTTGGAAATCTATACTAAAACCAATTTCTTTTACTTGGGGTACTTCTGGATAACGTTTAGCTATATCAGGGTATAACTGATTAACAGATACTTTTTTCAGTATGCTACTTAATTCTACTATTTCTATAGCAACTACAGGACTGTTTTTTCCTAATGCCCATCCAGAAATATTAATGGTATTTCTATCGCTAGTTTTTTCCTGAATTTTTTCGATTTTATATCCCCAAAATAATTCATCATATATTGGGTGAGAGTCTGCATCATAATTTTCAACAACTATTGTTGATGTTGTTGATGATTGAACAAAAGAGTTAATTACATTCTCTTCAACTTCCTGAAAAGTGTGCCTTGATTTGGAAATTGATTTTGAATCTAGTTTTGACTTAATTTGCTCTAACTCAGACTGATAGTTATGTAATTTTTCTTTGACTTGAGACAGGGATATATGTTGTTTTTGTTCTTTGTTGCCATTCATTTCCCAATTAAATTTTCTACCTAAATATTCTTCTAATTTTTGATTATAAGGTTGAAAGTATTCAGCAAGAGTTGAGCGGATTTTTGGATCTATTGGCTGATAAGAAAGTTGATGATCTTTCTTTTTATTAGTTACTTGATAATTAGGCAAACCCAAAAATTCAAAAACTTCTCTTAGTGTGACATCTGGACGAGTATAAAAATCTTCACTTTTCAGAATTAAGAACTGTTCTCTGGGAAAAATACTCATCCATTTTTCTAATTGTTCAATGTAAATCCCTCTTTCTAAATAACTATAGTTTCTATGAAATAAACTTCTATAATTTTCATCAGATAATAGTTTCTCTTTTTCTATATTCAATCTTTCTGGTTCTTTTTCAATTGCTTGTCTGAAAGGTAAAGTTTCTCGTTTTTTACTAATTATTCGATTATGATGATAATGAGATACTGCTCTATCTACAGGATTTCTTAGAAGCACAATTAGTTTAACATCTGGTAATAAATTAAACATTCTCTGGGGAGTATGTGGGTCAACTAGATAATCTGACGTAGCTTCGCCAGTTATGAGATTTTTTCCATTAGGAATTGTGGGAAACTGAGATAAATACCAATCTACTCCTTCTACAGTTTTTCTGTTTCCCGGTTTAGAACGCCAGTTAAAAAAATGCAATTCTTTCATTGATGCTGGCAAAATTTGTGGATGCTCAATCATATAGTTATACAAGGAAGTTGTACCACACTTTTGAGCGCCTATGATGATAAAACTAGGTAAAGTCATCTTGATATTATGAAACCTCTCTATATTTTTAGATATGATCTTTAATTCAAAAATTTATATTTGATATACAGTGTCATAAAAAGTTGATAATATTTCTGGAATTGATGCTCAAAATTAGATCGAGTTTACTTTTTATTTAATTACTAAGGTGACTGACACTCTAATTGTTGCCTATTCCAAGGCAATAGAACTACATCCTAATAATCATTTATTATAAAAGACCCTCAAAATTAAATCTGAGCTAGGCCAAAATAATCAAATACAGCTACCTATAGTATCTTAAATTTGTCACCTAATGTTCTACCTAGTTAGTAATTTCAAATCAAGACAAGTATGATTAACTCGTTGCTAATAACTCCGAAAACTACAGCATATCAAAAGGCCATAGAAATTAAATCAACTTCTGCATTGTCTGATCATAATTTGGGAAAGTCCTAGTTAATCAAGGTAATTTGGAACAAGCGATCGCTTTTTATTCCCATTACCCACCCCACAAGTTTTATTGTATGTTGATGAAAAATTTCTCCTTATATAGCAATGTCAAATACCGCGTCGCCGTAGTGCTATACAATCGAATATTTCCAACAAGACAGCCAAGCTTTAGCACAGCAAAAAACAGGATAAGCAGATATGTGTTCGCAGTTAAATCCAGAAACAACAGCAGTAGAAAATTTACAACAGGCAGAAATCTATTTGGCCCAAGGAAAATTAGCTCTAGCCCAGGCAGCTTGTCAAAAAGCCTTAGTCGAATTACCAGACTTTGCCCCTGCATACAAAACACTAGGAAACATTAGTCTGGCTATGGGTCAAAAAGAAGAAGCTATGAGTTGGTACACAAAAGCTCTTGCTGCTCAACCTGATTGGGCAGAAGTCTATGCCAATATCGGCAGTCTATATGGGATGCAAAAGCAGTGGCAGCTAGCCATCGCCTCTTATCAAAAAGCTATCAGTCTCCAGCCAAACATTGCTGGATTTTACCGAAACTTGGCAAAAGTTTGGCAGGTGGTAGGTCAGCCACAGTTAGCTGCTGAGTGTTCTTATCAGGTATTAACTTTAGAGCCAGAGTCGGTGACAGCATCAGAATGTTTAAGTCTGGGTAAAGCTCTTTTTGACCATCAGAAGTTAACTGAAGCCATGGTTTGTTATGGCCGAGCAATTGAGTTAAATCCTAATTTATTTAGAGCTTATCATTTATTAGGAGATGCTTTGGCAAATCAGGGTAGTTTGGATGAAGCAATTAGTTATTATCAAAAAGCTGTAAAGCTCCAACCAAATACATGGATAGCTTACCAAAAACTAGGGAAAAGTTTACTAGAAAAAGGTAATTTTTCTGCAGCAATTATTGCTTTTGAGCAGGCGATAGAAATCAATCCTAATTCTCTATGGTCTTACCAAAAATTAGGTGTGACTTGGATGAAACTAAAGAATTGGGATGCAGTAATTAATGCTTACCGTAAGGCGATAGAATTTAATTCTCAAAATGGTTTTTTTTACAACAATTTGGGATTAGCTTTATCTGAAAAAAAGCAATGGTCAGAAGCAGTTTATGCCTCCTCAAGACTGTAGAAATAATGTGAATTTAGCATTAGGTAAAGATAGTTGGTCTCCCTTCAATAGTCAAAATACATATTGGTTTCCGGATGCTTATACAGAAATAGTTGTATTCTATGTTAATGAAAACTGCTATAATTAGGGCTTTTCTTTATATATAAAAGCATTTATATATAAAGAAAAGTGCCTTTATGGGGTCGAAAAAAGTGCATAGCTTTCAGTCTAAAACGCTCAAAAAATTAGTATTTTAGGTGCATAGTTGGGCCGAAAAATCATTATTACAATTCTTACTTCTACCTCCTCGCTCCCGAGCCATTTCTCCCCTCCTGGGAGGGGTTAGGGGTGGGTTGTCTCCAGTTATAGCTGTCTCCTGTCTCCTACAAAGAGCAAAAAGACTTTCCATACGCAAACCCTAATTATTCAGTAATAGGGAAGCTACGAAAATACGGAATTATCTTTTTTTTATCCCCTTAAAAAGAAAGGATATTGACCCTATTTTTTTGTCAAGAGTGATAATTTTAAAGCTTCTGAGTTAATATTAACTGCGATCAAAAATTTTACAACCAATTTGGTATTTCTATAAGATCAAAAAAATTCTATAGCAACGAACAAGTTGCTTAGGACTTATACTGATGATGAACCTCAAACAGGGAAATGTTTTTCCCCTGTTCCCTATTCCCTATTCCCTGTTCCCTGCTATACCTTGAATCAGAAATATAGTCTTTCAATTATGAGAAACATGAAATCTTTGTCCTCAATAAATTCAGGAACTGCAAGCCAATATTTCCAAGCAGGCAACCAAGCTTTAGCACAGAAAAAAATAGAGGAAGCGATCGCTCTCTACAAAAAGGCCATCGAACTTCAGCCTAGCTTGGCCTTGTATTACCAAAATCTAGGAGATGTTTTAGTTCAAATAGATAAATGGCAAGAAGCTGCTACAACCTACCAAAAAGCTATAGAACTCAAACCTACTTCCGCATTGTCTCATCATAATTTGGGGAAAGTTCTGGAAAAGCAAGGTCAGTTGGAGAAGGCGATCGCCTCTTATTCTCAGGCCATAGAAATTAATTCTAATTTTTCAGAGTTCTACATTAGTTTAGGAACAGCTTTAGTTGAGAAGGGGTTACTTTATGAGGCTATTTCCCATTTCCAAAAAGCTATATCTCTAGAACCAGACTCTAGTATTGCTCACCAAAACTTAGGAGTGGCTTTAGAAAAACAAGGTCAGATTGAGGAAGGGATAATCTGTTATCGAAAAGCTATTGAAATTGACCCTGGTTTCTGGGAAGGGTATCAAAAGTTAGGAACAGCTTTGACAAAATTAGGAGACCTCCATCAAGCTGCCGAAATTTATTTAAAGGCTTGCCAAATAATTCCTAATTTTGCTACAGTTTATCATTATTGTGGGGAAGTATTGGCAAAATTGCATCGGTGGGATGAGGCTATTGTTGTTTATCGCCGAGCTATTGATTTGTTGGGCAGCGACAAAGACACTACTCCTACAGCAGCTATTTATCATCAATTTGGATATGCTCTGACCCAAAAGCAAGAATGGGAAGAAGCTATTTCAGCATATCGTCAAGCAACGGAACTTCAAGCAAACTCCCCAGATGTTTATCACCATCTTGGTTATGCTCTGGCTCAACAGCAAAAATGGGATGAAGCGACAATAGCTTACCGCAAAGTTACAGAACTCCAACCTAACTCTCCAGAAGTTCATCATTACTTAGGGTATACTCTCTCTCAACAGCAAAAATGGGAGGAAGCTGTAGTAGCTTACCGCAAAGCCTCCGAACTTCAACCCAACTCTCCCGACGTTCATCATCAGTTAGGTCATGCTTTGATTCAACTAAAGCAAAATGATTGGGCAGTGGTAGTTCTCCGCCAAGCTGTGGAACTTAATCCTAATTTTGCTGAGGCTTACGGAGACTTGGGCAAAGCTCTGAGTAATATTAAACAGTGGGATGAGGCGATCGCTTCTTTCCAAAAGGCCATTAAGTTGAATCCGAATTTAGCTGAGGTATATGGTTATTTAGGGGAAGTTTATGCTTCACAGAAACAGTGGGATGAGGCTATTGTTAATTATCGTCGTGCTCTAGAATTTAACCCCAAATTGCCGGAAGTTCATCATAGTCTGGCTTTAGCTTTGGTGCAGCAACAAAAATTTGATGATGCTATTGCCAGTTATCGTCAAGCTATTGAACTAGGTATTAATACGGCGGAAGTTCATCATCAGTTAGGTCATACTTTGAGTAGGCTTAAACGGTGGGAGGAAGCGGTAGTCTATTATGGTCGGGCAGCAGAAATTAATCCAAATTCGGCAGCTGTTTATCATGTTTTGGGAGAAAGTTTAGTCCAACTAGAAAGATGGGATGAGGCGATCGCTGCTTATAGGAAAGCTAGTCAACTTAACCCTAAATCTGCTGATGTTATCTACCATATTGGGGAAGTTATGTCAAGATTGGGCAGATGGGATGAGGCGGTAGTTGCTTATGAGAAAGCTGTGGAATTAAGACCTAGTTCGGCAAAATTTCATTTTCAGTTAGGTGAGGCTAAGACGAAAAAAAATCCATTAAGTGAAGCGATTATTTGTTATCGTCGTGCTTTGGAAATAGACCCTCATTTTTCTAAGGCGAAGACAAAGTTGGAGGAAGTTTCTTCGGTACAAAATATTATCAAAACAGGGGAGTTTGGTAGTCTGAGTTTGTTAGGAGAAACTGAGTTTGAAGGTTGTCTTGATTATGCGACTATTGACTATGTTTCTGGTTGGGCGAGACATAAAAAAGACCCTGACAAAGTTGTATTTCTTGATATTTTTGTCGGTAATAATTTAATCGGAACTTTAGTAGCGAATAAGTATCGTCAAGATTTAGCGGAGGCTTTTGATACTCACGGATATCATGCTTTTGCTCAGAAAATTCCTCCTTCTTTACATAGTAATGGGTTAGTTGAAGTTAGTGTCAAGATAACAGAAACAGGTCAACAGTTGAAAAATTCTCCTAAACCATTAGTAGTCGGACCGAAGGGGAAAAAACATGAGGTTAATCTGAGTTTTGGTCAGGGAGAAATAAATAAACTTATCTATCATCTTCAAGAAGGAAGAAGCAAGAAGCAAGAAGCAAGAAGAAAGGAAGAAGGAGGAAGTTTTTTTGAAGGAAGAAGGAAGGAAGGAGAAGCTTTTTTGAAGGAAGAAGTCAAAAGTGAAGAAGAAGTTATAAGTCAAAAGTCAAAAGAGTCAAAAGTCAAAAGTGAAGAAGAAGTTATAAGTCAAAAGTCAAAAGAGTCAAAAGTCAAAAGTGAAGAGGAAGTCATAAGTCAGATACCTCTGGCAAAAGTTCGGGCGGAAAAACCAGCAGTAGCAGTAATTATTTTGAGTTTGAATGGAGCGAAACTATTAAGTGAATTATTTGCCTCTTTTGAACTTTATAACAGCTATGAAAATTTGGAATTAGTAGTAGTAGACCACGGTTCGACAGATAATAGTATTGATGTCTGTATGGAGTGGTCCGAAAAGTTACCAATTACAATTATTGCCAGGGGAGAAAATTTTTCTTTTTCCAATTCAAATAATGTGGGAGTAGATGAAACAAGAGCTAATTTACTGTTGTTTATGAATAATGATATTACCCTTTGCCAAGATATCATTCCTCAAATGGTTGAGTTAATTCAACAAGATGAAAATCTAGGAATGGTAGGAGTAAAATTATTAGATATTGTTAGTGACAAGTCTTTAGCTTTTCCACCTACTCAACATTTAGGGGTACAGATATATTTCCACAGTCAAAATGAACCGTTTTATCCTTTTGAAGTTCGTTATGCTCCCCAATTATTAAAAGTACAATCTGCTCCTTGGAAAGTACCTGTTGTAACTGGAGCATTAATGATGTGTCGGCGGGAAGATTTTCAGAAAGTGGGAGGTTTCAACGAAGATTATTTCTATGGTTATGAGGATGTAGATTTATGTTTGAGTATCGGGCAAAAATTAGGCAAAGAAATTATTAGTGCTAATCATTTAACTGCTTTTCATAATCGTGGTTTTTCTCGGTTCAATAAAGGTAAAGAATTTATCCAGAAAATCTTGAAAAATCGTCCGATAATAGAAGAAAGATTTGCTTATTATCTCCGTAGGAAACATTTACAAGATTATTTTGAAAAAGGAATTTATTGGACTGGTCATCCTTTAACTATTGGTTTTGCTGTAACTGAGGCAAATATGGCAGCTTCAGCAGGTGATTATTTTACAGCAGTAGAATTAGGAGAACAATTAGTTAAACAATTTGGGTGGGATGTTTATTATCTTTCTGAAGGGGAAGAATGGTATGACATGACTCGTTTAGATGTAATTGTAGTGATGCGCCATGATTATGATTTAGAAAGAATAGAAAATGCTAAACCAAGTTTAGTAAAAGTTGCTTGGGCGAGAAATTGGTTTGAAGTTTGGGCATCTCAAAAAACGGCAGGAGATTATGATTGTTTTTGGTGTTCTTCTCAAAAATCTGCCGATTATATTCAGCAAAAATTATCTAAGTCTACAACAGTAGTTAGGATAGCAACTAATGAGGAAAGATTTGATTGGGAAGGCAGAAGGCAGAAGGCAGAAGGCAGAAGGGAAGAAGTAAGAAGGGAAGAAGTAAGAAGGAAGAAGGAAGAAGGAAGAAGGGAAGAAGAAGTTAATTGTGAAGTTACAAGTCAGAAGTTAGAAGTCAGAAGTGAAGAAGAAGTCAGAAGTGAACTAGGTAATAAAATTCCAGAAACAGGTCAAAAAGAATTCAAAAGTCAAAAGTCAAAAGTCAAAATTGAAGAAGAAGTACATTCAGATTCAGAAGAGTCAGGAAAAATTAATTCTGAACCAGAAAAAAATTCGGAAGTAGGAGTTTCAGAAGAGTCAGGAAAAATTTCTTCTGAACTAGGCAATAAAATTCCCGAAGTAGACAAAAGTGAAGTAGGGAATCATTTAGAAGTAGGAGTCAGGAGTCAGTCCTCAGGAGTCAGGAGTGGAGAAGAAGTCAAAAGTCAAAAATCAAAAGTTAAAAGTGAAGAAGAAGTTAATTCTGAAGTTAGAAGTCAGAAGTTAGAAGTCAGAAGTGAAGTAGGTAATAAAATTTCAGAAGTAGACAAAAGTGAAGTAGAGAAAAATTCAGAAGTAGGAGTTTCCGAACAACAGGAAAAAGTCAATTCTGAACTAGAGAATAAATATAAATCTGACTATTGTTTCACAGGAAGCTTCTGGAAATATCCGCGAGATATTATGAGTTTTTTAGAACCAGATAATTTACCTTTTGAATTTGCTTTGTATGGATATAACTGGGAAAAATTTGAGAAGTTTAAAAAGTATAATCGCGGACTCTTGCCTTATACAGATATGCCTAAAGTTTATGCTTCGACAAAAATAGTAATTGATGATGCTAACTCAGTCACAAAACAATGGGGTTCTACAAATTCACGAGTATTTGATGCGATTATTTCTGGTGCTTTAGTTGTGACAAATGGAGAGTTAGGAAATCAAGAATCTTTCGACGGAATATTGCCTACTTATAATTCCCGCGAATCTCTGGAAAATTTATTACAGGAGTACCTAACAAATGAGGAGTTAAGATTAGCAAAAGTGGCAGAATTACAGAAAATCGTCGAGGAACAACACACTTACAAACATCGTGCCCAAACAGTATTTACTGCCTTACGCGAAAAAATGAGTAATAGTTTCCGCATCGGCATAAAAATTGGAGTTCCTGACTGGAAACAGGCGCAAGAATGGGGAGATTATCATTTTGCCTTAGCTATGAAACGGCAATTTGAAATATTAGGTCATTCCGTCAGAATTGATATTTTACCAGAGTGGGAAACTCCCAAAGCATTCGGAGATGATGTAGCAATTGTGATTCGTGGTTTGAGTCGTTATCAACCTAAGTCTTATCACATTAATTTGATGTGGAATATTAGTCATCCAGATAAAGTTGAGTTAGAGGAATATGAAGAATACGACCATATATTTGTGGCATCCTATTCCTATGCTGAAGAGTTGCAAAAACAGATAAAAGTTCCGGTACAAACTTTGCTCCAATGTACCGACCAAAATTTGTTTTATCCAGACAAAGAAGGTTATGAGGAAGTAGGAGAAATATTGTTTGTCGGTAACTCTCGCAAAGTTTATCGCCAGATAGTAAAAGATGCCGTCGAAGCAGATTTAAAAGTAGATGTTTATGGTACAAACTGGGAAAATTTATTGCCCAGTGGTTATTTAAAAGGAGAATATATTCCCAATGAAATTTTACGACGTTATTACAGTAAATGTGGCGTATTATTAAACGACCATTGGGATACCATGCAAGAAAAAGGATTTATTTCCAATCGTTTATTCGATGCTGCTGCTTGTGGAGCAACAATTATTTCTGACCAAATTGCAGGTTTAGAAAAAGTATTTGGAGATAAAATTTATACTTATAACTCTCAGGAAGATTTGCCAAAAGTAGTAGAAAATTGTTTGCAGCAAAAAAGTCAGAATGGAGGAGAAAAATTAGAGTTAGCAAAATATATTCGAGAGCATCATACTTTTGAGAAAAGAGTCAGAGAAATATTAGAAGCGATCGCCACTTTAAATCAGAAAAAAATGCAAAGTCCTAATTAATAGTTGTAGGGTAGGCAAATACCAACTTCTAAATATTAACAGTCAACTTTATGGAAATTTCCCAAATAAGAACCTAACCCAAGGGAGCAAGATGCTCCCACTGGTGAATAATTAGGGCTTGCTGATTAAATCTAAAAGTATTGACAGATAAAGACTTTAGCCTTTTTAGAGTCGAAAAAAGTGCGCCTGTTTCAGTCTAAAACACTCAAAAAGGAGCGTATTTTAGGCACATAGTTGGGCAAAACAATCTTGGGGCAATTCTTAACCTCCTCGCTCATTCCCATTTCTCCTGTCTCCTGTCTCCTACCCCTACTAAAAGACTTTTTCAGCAAACCCTAATTAAATATGCTTAAACTTCTGTTTTCTCCTCCAATAACTCCGATGCTTTAGCACCACGATTTATTAAACTCCATTTTGGCTCTACAGGGTCATACTTGCAATTGCACACAAATACTTTTTTGTCTGTGTCAGGGCTAACAAATTTTTCAACTCTTGTGACAACCCAATCTCCATCCCTTCCATGAGTAGTAAAACCATTTTCAGATTCTGATTTATAATTTCGTGTGCGATCGCGACAGCGAAACGTAGTTTTATCGCCTATTTGAGGAATAGTAGGTTTTTCCTGATAGGTCCAATTTTCCCAAAGAATGTTGGTCAAACTTTCCCTTGGCATAAGCATCCGGTCTTCCCAACCATAATCATTTCTATTTTCCGTTTTGTATACAATCCCAGTTTCAGTCGTCATATCTCGAATCCTCAAATGATGTTTGTTCCCCCTCAAAGACGCAATCGACTTTCAGGATTTCTTGTTCTTTATTAAAGAGAATATCTTTCAGCTTTCATCCATATTTCTGTTCTATTTTTTCACATTCTTCTGGGGTTGTAGCAGAGTGAATATTTTCAGGATTTTTGTCATTATTAGACATTAATGAAATCCCCAATAATCTACGGACTAATCATACCTATAAGCTCTAAATTAAGGAAATTTTGAATATCTAATACCTTGACTATGACACAAATCAATAAGTACAATAATTATATATTGTTGAAAAGTAAATTATACTATAAATTCCCGTAATAAAGTTTATTTATCATGCCAAAACCATGACAGCTATAACCATCAACTTTAATAATATCCTCAAACTTAACGACGACCAATTCTATCAATTATGTCGAGATAATCCCGAAATTAAATTTGAACGTAACATCAGAGGAGAAATAACAATAATGCCACCCACCGGAGGAGAAACTGGAGAATATAACGCTTCTCTTATTGCTGATTTTGTAATATGGAATCGTCAAACAAAATTAGGAGTCGAATACTACTCCTCCACCTGTTTCAAACTTCCCAATAATTCCAATCGTTCTCCCGATGTATCATGGATTAAATTAGAAAGATGGAATAAACTCACTCCCGAACAGAGAGAAAAATTTCCTCCTATAGCGCTAGACTTTGTATTAGAATTAATGTCACCACCTGACATTTTAAAGGATGTGCAAAAAAAGATGGAGGAATATATAGATGGAGGAGTAAAATTAGGTTGGCTAATTGATAGAAAAAATCGTCGCGTTGAAATTTATCGCCAAGGAAAAGAAGTAGAAATATTAGACTCTCCCACAAATTTGTCAGGGGAAGATATATTGCCTGGTTTGATCTTGAATATTTAGTTTTTGTCTAGAGTAGGCAAGACGGAAATAATTATACAAAATCATATAATGAGATTCCGATCCACCTTCATTAATGGATAATGGATAATTGATAATTGATAATTACAAGAAGGTTAAAACCGTTACGGAATTGAATATAAGGAAGTATTATTTCTTTATTTTCCCCTTAAAAGGGTCGGCTTTAAGCCAGAATTATTTAATTATTAATTATTAATTATTCGGTAACCCACCTCAAGAAACCGGGTTTATGGTTTAATTGTTGTGAGAAAATATTAATGCGGAATAAATCCAGTTTCTCGCTGAATTTAAAAGGAAATTAAACATGGGAATATTTTTGGTCAGGTCATCTTTGACACCCTTTGACAAAAATCAGCAGGAAAAATTAATTAGATCGGGCAAACAGACAATTCATATCCAGTCTCAGTCTGATAATTCCTACTTTTTGGCTAATCAAAAAATTGCCTTATTTCATTTTGCTACAGATAATTATTTCTACTCGACAAAAGACCAAATATATGTGAATCAATCAGAGAGTAAAATTATCTCAGTCACCATAATTCAAGGCTATTGTTGGTCATCCACAACAATAGGTAGTACAGGCAAAATATTAACAGCTTTTGATATTTACTTACTCCTATCAAAAAATAACTTTGATGCCGAGAAAGTTAGAGATTTATTGGCAGGAGAATATGCCATAATCCACGCTTCAGATGATGGTAATGTCATCGCCTTTAACGACAGATTAAGTATCGAACATATTTACTATTCAAAAAATAAAAATATCTCCTCAATAACCAACCGTATAGCATTATTACCTCACATTGATGACCAGTATGAATATAACTTAGAAGCTATGCTTGCCTTACCAGTAGTAGGGTATATGCTGGGAGAAGACACATACATAAAAGGAATTTCTAGACTCGCACAAGGAGCAGTAATTAAACTGCAAAATGGAGACCTAAAAGTTAATGAAAATAAAGATTGGATTTATCAAAATGCTCCTAGTAAAAGCGAGGTGAAAAATCCTGAAGTTTTTAACAGTATTGTCGAGCAAGGTATTAATGAATGTTTGGCTAATATTAAAGCTATATTTAGTAGTGCAGATAATATCCCACTGGCACTCACCGGAGGAAAAGATAGTCGATTAATTTTAGCCTTAGCTTTGCAAGCTGGTTTAAGAGATAAACTACGTTTATTTACCAATGGAATTGAAGAACATCCAGATGTAATTGTAGCCAAAAAATTAGCTAATCATTTAAAACTTCCTCACACTACAAATAAACCAGGTAGGTTTAGAGAACCCACCTTAGCAGCAGAAGAATTACTCAGAAGATTAGCAACTCATGTATTTCAAAATGATGGAATGTTTGGTGCGTGGGACCTCAAGCAAGGAAAACAATGTGTCAAAGGTTTAGTATTAGCTGGTTTTATTGGAGAAGTATTTAAAGGGTATCTGAAAAAGCCTTTTAATTATCCAACAATGCCTAATCCCGAACAGATGATTTCCGCTCATGGTCCTTTCGATCCTTTAGGAATATTAAAAGAGGATATTCGGAGAAAAATTTCCACAAAAGTTCTCAACAGAATGGAAAATTATTTAGGGTTAGGCTCAGAATTTAATGATATTCCAGACCTATACTATATAAAAGAACGTATTCCTAATTGGTTAGGAACAGCTAGAAGAAAAGATGCCGATAGTAATCAAGTAGTAATGCCAATTAATTCTACAGGTTTAATTAGATTAGCCTTTGCTCTTAATGCTCCTCAAAGACAACAAGAATTAATACATTTTGCGATGTTACGTCGCCTCGAACCAAGTTTACTAGAGATACCATTTGCTCAACAAACTTGGCACAGAGGTTTAACTGCTTATGGAGCTTCAAACTCAATATTTAAAGACCCAATTCCTGCTCCTAAAAATTTACCACAACATGGAAGTTGGCAACATACAATTAATAAAAATCCCAAATTTAGAGCAGCCATCTTTGAAATTTTAGCTGACTATACACAATCTCCTTTATGGGAATTAATAGACCGACAAAAAACACTAAATACAATAAAAACCGTGGGATTTAATATGCCACAAATGATTAGTGCTTTTGGTTTAATGACAATTTTCTTTAAAGTTCACAATATCAAGATTCCTCAAAAAGCTTTGTTTGCTAATAGTTCAGGATTTAAAACAGAAGATAGTGTGATTATTAAAGATGTTAAATCAGGAAAATTATTTAATTTTAATCAAGACAAAAAAAATCGGCTGACTGAAAAAATTGATAGTAATATAAAGCCAATAATAGTTGCTAGAAAAGCAATGGCATTGATACCAGGAGGAGAAAATACAGGAGAATTATCCTTTGAAGGATTTGTTGATTCTGAAAATAGTAATTTTATCCCTGGTTGGGTATGGTGTCTGGATTTTCCTTTCATGCAATTAACAGTTGAAGTTCTGGAAAATGGCAAGATTATTGATAGAATAGTTGCTGGCCAATTTCGAGGAGATTTAAAAAAAGCAGGTAAAGGAAATGGACATCATGCTTTCCGCTATGATACTAAAGGTAAGCCAGTTGAAAGTCTCAGATTTAGGGTAATGGATACTGCTTTTGAATTAAAGAAGTCAGGAGGAAGAAAGTAAGAGTTAGGCGATCGCTTTTAAGTCAAATTCAACCTAGATGTAGCTGTATTAATCAAAGTTTTGCTAATTATTTTTTTGTACTGAAGATGCTTAACCTAACTGATGATAATAACGGACAAGTAATGATGAGTGATACTAAAAATATAGCACAATCTGCTATAGAGGTTGACAAAAATGTTTACCAACGCCTAAAAATAACTGAAAACACAATCCATAATTTTTGTCAAAAGTGGCAAATTACAGAGTTATCAGTTTTTGGCTCGATTTTGACTGATAGATTTAATCAAAATAGCGATGTAGATATTTTAGTTAAATTCTCACCAGAAGCAAGAATTTCTTTATTTGATTTAGAGAATATGGAGTCGGAATTAAAAATAACATTAGGTAGGGATGTGGATATAGTTACCAAGAAAGCAATTCAATGTAGTCGAAATTGGATTCGTCGTCAAAATATTCTAGGTAGTGCCCAGGTTTTGTATGTCACGAGATGATGAGATAATTATAGACTTGGTTACTGCTTGTAATCTAATTTTAGATTTTACAAAAGGGATTGATAAAGAGAGTTTTATAGCAGATACTAAAACCCAATCTTCCGTCTTATATCAAATCATTATTTTAGGAGAAGCCGTTAATCGATTATCCACTACTTTTATTGATGCTCATCCACAAATTCCTGTCAGGCAAATCAAAGGTATGCGTAATCGAGTTACTCATGAATATAAGGAAGTTGATTGTGATATTATTTGGGATGCCATACACAAAGACGTGCCTCGTTTATTAGCAATATTAGAAAATCTTTAATTAAAATTAGGTATTAATACAAAAATACCTTGATCGAGAAAAAATCTATGAATCTATCAACCAAAAATAATATCTCTCGTAATAATCCAAATCATCCCAACGGCATTAAAAAAGTCCAGGTAGGTTGTGGTCCCCATAATATCATGGCCGACTGGTGGAATGTGGATATTCGTCCCTTTCCCGGTATTGACCAAGTTATGGACGTAACTAAACCTTGGCCTTTTAATAGCTTGGAATATGTATATGGGGAACATTTTCTCGAACATTTAAGTCTCGAAGGAGCGATCGCTTTCCTAAATAATGTTTGGAAAAGTCTTAAACCTGGTGGAGTAATTCGACTTTCTACTCCTTCCCTAGAGTGGGTACTTTCTACTCATTTTAATTTGTCGGAAACTAACCCACAAAAACGGATTGATTCTACATTTTCTATGAATCGTGCCTTTCATGGATGGGGTCATCAATTTATTTATTCAAAGGATTTTTTACAATCTTTACTTAATAATTTAGGATGGGAAAAAGTTGTATTTTGTGAATATGGAAAGAGCGAACATTCTAGTTTAATAGGTATTGAACGTCACGGCAAATATCGAGTCGATTATGGATATCCTAATGTTTGGATTGTGGAAGGTACACGGGGTGATGGTCGTTCAGAGTCTAGTGTTTTATCTTATCAAAAATTACTGGATAAGTCTTATGTGAGTTATGTTAGGTCTGGTCATTAGTTAGTGCTTTTATCAAATTTTTTTGAAATTACTTACTATCGTTTTTTATCTTAGTGATATGTCAAAATCCCAAGAATCAGCAGCTAGCATACAAAAAATCAGATTAGAATTGGAGGGTTATGCTCAGTCTCTACAGGACTATCGAAACTCTTTACAACAAATAGAGGCAAAATTAAAAGATTTATCACATTTTCCAATTCAGGAAACTCAAGCTCTAGAAACACCCAGAAATAAAAAATTAGTTCATTGTGTACTACTAACTTTTTATTTTAATGAAATATTAGAACGCTGTTTAGAGGGGTTATTACCAGAAAAAAACAGAATAGATGTTAGTGTAATAGAAAATAGTAGCATTAATTCTGATTCTATTAGAAAATTGGTGGATTCATATAGGGAGAAAGGTTTAGTTAAAAATCATTTTCTTTTTGAGGAAAATATTGGTACTAATGCTTTTGAAATTGCTTTTGATAGTAATTTACTCGATTTAGAGTATCAATTTATAACAGTCACAGATGGGGATTTAATACCAGATAAAGGTTGGTTGGATGAACAGATTACTATTCTCAATCAATGTCCAGAAGTTTTTTCTGTTAGCTCAGAGCTTTACTATCATAATGCTCCTCATCGACTGAGAGCAGAAATAATGAAGATAGGTATTAAGTCAGTAAATGAAATTTACAATGAAAGGTTAGCCGGATGGTGGTTGAAAACTTTTAGAGTAAAAGATTGGAAAGATTTTCTTGCTTTTAGGAAAAAACACAAAATTTTCTTTCACGATCGCTCTGCTTATGATTATGGAAAATTCTACAAAAATCAAAAATCAGTGCTTACCCTAAATTCAAAGTCATATCATTTAACCTGGGATTATGCTAATGCAGAATATCTTCAACTTAAAAAATCTTTGGGAGAAGTAAGTAAACATTCATGGTATCAGAATAAATATTCTGGATTTACATTGATGAAAGAGAACAGTGAGGAGTTGTACTTTCCATCTCCTCCAGAAGTAGCACATCAAAAACTATCTACTAAGTTAAAAAATACTATGTAATTATAGAGTTAAATACTAAGATTTTTCTAGAGATTTTTTGATATTTTGAAACTTAGACTTGATTTGTTCTAGTTTGTTTCGTGCTGATTTTGTTTGATTCACCGCATTAGGATTAGTTGATATTAATGGTGGTTCAGTTTTAACTTCAGGTTTAGTAATTTTTGGTAAAGGAGATAGTTTTTCTTCAGCAGTAAGACTATAACCAAATTCTTGTAAAGCTTCTTGGCAAACTTCAGTACATAAAGCTTGTAGAGAAGGTTCCAAATCATTTCGCCAGCGTCCAATTGATTCTTGAGGATTAGCAGAAGTGCGATGTCTTTTTAACTGCTTTGTATCTTCAGATGCTTTTTCCAATACTTTAGAAATAGTTGAACTACTATTATCTAAATGCAAATACTCAAAGATAGAACTTAAAGTTTGTTCCGGGGCTAAAATTAAATCTTCATAGCGTACCAGATGTGCTTGTTCTTTTCTTTCTCTCCATAATTGAAGTATATGAAAAGCGGCAGATTTAACTCCTCTTTGAATATATTCGCGATCGCTTTTAAAACGTTGACGGCCAAAATCAACATATCCCCTCTTGGCATTGAAAGCTGCCACTGAGCAAGCCATATCTCGAAAATCACGAACTAGAATAATTTCTCGTGCTTGAGGATAAATTTCAAGCAATAGTGTTCTATTTAATCTTAGAAGAAACTTTTCTACAAAGTAAAAGTTAGAATTATTATGCAAGAGTGGGGTCAATACTTTACCTTGCCCAATAGCTATATTTTCATAGAACCGATCTATATTTTGACGACAAAAATCAGCTAAATTTTCTATGTAATCAAGTCCTAGCCAAGAAGAATTTAAACAGCTATTAATGTTGTGATTATGATAGGGATTTGGCCCTGTGCGATAAAACTCATCATAAAAGTAAGTAGGAGAGAAGTCTACTGAGTTACTTGGCTGTGAAAGAACTGCCAACATTTGCATCCAATATTGAGATACTCGAATTTCATAGGGATGAATCTGACTTGTAACAATTGCTGGATGCTGTGAAAGTAACCGCATGATCCAAGTGCTTCCTGATCGCCCTGAAGATGTCATCAATAAAGGTTGCAACTTAGATTGATAGTTTGAGTGTAGTCGCTGACGACGATATTTAATAACTCCAATTGAGATAGTGCTTTGATTTTTAAGTACGGCTTGTATATTTAACTCACCCTCTAATGGCAGTCCAATTATTACCACTTCTATTTGAAAACCACAATCTTTAACTCCAGAGACTTGTGGATAGAGTTTGGCTACACCAGGACGATTTATACTGACAGTAGCTTTGCGTAGAAGTCTACCTTCACTAAGTAATTGAACTTCTACAGCTTTGGAGTGTTTACCTAGTATCCAACCTGAAACGTAAATTGTATAGGTATTAGTTTTGCTTCTTTTTTTAGGTTGGTCTATAGCAAAACCCCATAATGCTTCTGTATCAAGTTCAGCGCGATGGATATCTAAAATTTCAACTATAGCGTTTTCACTCATGTATTTTGATTAATAAATTAATAGGATTGCAGAAATTATATCCATGTTTTTGATTTTAACTATAGTGCAAAAAAAAAGTTATAGAGTTTCTCAGACTCATGAGGTATACCTTATCTTTTAGTCTTATTTTACACCGGAAAACAGAGCAAATTTACTTTACCTCACAAGTATGATAATTGCTATAATTAAATTTGCTACTTCTTAAATTTGCTAAATAATTGATATATTAATCCTTTACATTGATTTAGGTATTTAGAATGGATGAATAGTAAATTATATTGCATTAAACGTTCAAAATCTCTAGTAACAGGAATAAAATTCTTTAAAAGAAGTTCATTAATTATTTTATCTGCTAGTGCCGAACTATTCCAGTATTGAAGTTCTTCTACTTCTAGTAGAATTAATGAAGTTTGAGCTAGGCAATTTTTAGCACCTTCAATAACTTGTAATACTGCTCCCTCAACATCAATCCATAGTGCAAAATTTTGATTTTCATCTAATACGATATTATTATTTAAACAAAAATCATCAAGTTTAGTGCAATCTACTCTTGTCACTTGATATTGACAATCTGTTGTTTCTCTAGTCATTAATGAAGCAATTCCTATATTTTTAGGCAGTTTATTTCCATCAAGCTCGGTTGGAATATGAAAATCAGCCACTCCATTATAGTTAGTCACTGCCAAATATCTGTAATCGATAGATAGTTGCTGAAACTCTTTCCTATCTTTAAAAGTTTCATAATTGTTGATATTTGCTTCAAAGGCACAACACTTTGCTGTAGGAACTGCCTTCTTGAATGCAATACTCGCAGTACCATCACGAGAGCCAATATCAAAGAAATAATTAGGTTTTAAAAGTTTTGCAGTATCTAGAAAAAATTCTACAAGCATCTTATTTGATAAGACCCTGTTCTGTTTATTTAAAATATCAAAATGCACAGACAATTGACTTAATGAAGTATTGACTATTTGAGATACAATCCACCTTAATTGCTCTATTTCTGTTTTGAGACTAATGTTAGCTTGATGTATTTCTTGAATCTGTTTTTCATAGGTTTCCCTGAGATTACTGTAAGTATTAAATTGATTATTTTCCAGTTGATTCTTGAGGAAATCAGCTTTCTGATAAACTTTCTCTGCTTCCTGTATTTTACCTTTTCTTTTTAGAGCATCTCCTAACTTATCATAAGCCCAGTGAAAGTTAGGATTTAATTCAATAGAAGTCTGGTAAGCTTCAATAGCTTCATCTAATTTACCTTGACGTAAATATTCATTTCCTATTTTTATATAACTCATTTGATTTTAAGATTATCAAAGCTGACAAGATTAATTTTATTAACTATTATCTAGGGTATTTATTCTAAAATTTACCAAGGTCATTTCTAATTCTGGCAAATATATTTTCGTATGACTCTCTTTTGAATAATGTACTTTGTAGCCCTATAAAATCAGAATATTCCAACCTACTAATAGTTTCCAAGCTATTCCATTTTGGCTCAAAATCTGTTCTCGGGTGATTCCAGACTACTGTTTGTCCATGATCGGGAAAAGTAGCGAAGCTATACTGAGGAAAGAAATCATGAATGGCAGCAACTATTTTAAATACATCACCCATCCAACTGCCATCTTTTTCACCTGAAAATTTCTGAATTTGTCGGCAACACTGTAGTGATGCTTGTGCTTGAGCATAACTTCCCGGACAAGTATCATCAATTAACCAAATAGTTTTTGAATGTCCGTAAGCTAGAGTTGCACAAAAGTCTCGAAAAATTTGTGCAAAAGTATGCAGACCATCTAGGTAAATTAAATCGAATGGCTTAAACTTTTCGGCATAACTTCTGAAAAATTCATCGCTGGAAACTTCTAGAAAAACTACTTTTTCAGTAGCATATTTATTTTTATTTAATCTGAACTGTGGATCGACAGCAACTTTATTGATAACATTTACTGCATTAAAAGTTATACCTTTTGAGACTCCTATTTCTAGATATCTAGATGATTGATTAATACTAGCAAGCTTGTTGAGGCGATCGCTTCTACTTCTAGTTGGTATATTTTCATCAACTTGAGCAGTTAAATTGTCTTGAATTGTACCACGAATTTGTAAATATTTTTCTACAACAGCTTCACGATGAACAGGATACTGCTTTGGTAATAAATACACTGCATCTACATAGGTCATAAAATCATGCTTTTCTTCAGCCAAAAACTTATTTTCATCCCAGTCTTTCAGCAAGGCAAAATTATGTTTTCTCAGTGATTCAATAATTTGGTATGAATTTTTACTGATTGGGATATTTTTAATTCCTTTTCTTTCCCAATCGCCTAAAGGTAGAATATCATCAATATTTCCAGCAACAATATAATTGCGACACTTATTTTGTAGATGTGGATAGAAAGGCTGGTTACTTGTTTTTCTGGGGATACAGGCAATTTCAGCTTCTAAATAATTAATGAATTCTATGGAGTAGATAGCACTTCCTTCACTAAAAATAATTTTTTTCGCACTTATTATATAAGCAAGTTGTTGGAGCAGATCGTAATCTTCTGGCTTTAAAGAAATATAACCCTCATTAACCAATAAAGTCTCAAGATATTTATCCCCAGCCAAAGATCCACCAAAACTAAGATGATTTCTGCCTAAAAAAAGCTTCTGTGGCTTATCTTTTCTCAAGTGATGTGTCAATTCATAAATTCTATCCTGTAGCTTTTCTAAATAGGAGTGATACCATTTTTTTGCTCCTAATGTTAACTCGCTACCTGCTTCTGGAATAATCAGATTTTCAACAGTACAATCATTTGTCACCCAAATACATTTAGCTAGAGGTATTTCAAGAATCTCTAAAGCTTGAATAAACCATTGAGGTGGAGTATAGTTAATGGGATTGACCTTTGGTCGTAGTGATACAGCAAAAACAATGCCATCATGGATACTGGTATCGAATGCCCAAAGACGATGAATACTTTCAGTTAAGGCGTGTCCAAAGTGTGGATGAAAAGGACCTCCGTAAATATATGTGCCACTATAAGTTTTTGAACTATCAATCTGACGATCGCCACTGTTATAACTGCAAACATTTTGGTCCATGTATACTATTTGTTTGTCTAGGTTACCACTACGTCGATGACGGAATATTTCAGGCATCTCGTCAGGAAAAACAACACCTCCAACCCATTTACCTCCTTGAATCAAGATTGGTTTTACAATAGCGTTCTGTATTTTGAACAATCTATTCTCTTCATCTAACTGCTTTGATAATTGCTTAGTTTTCTCAACTTCCGGTTCTAACCCTGACTCTTTTTGCTGCAATTGTGATTGAGATGTTTCTAATATCTCCATCCTTTGTTCCAGTTTAGACTTATATTCTTCCAACACATCCATTGTCTCGCCTAACTGCGACTGCGATCGCTCCAGTAACTCCTCAGTCTCTCGCAACTGGACCTTAGTTTCCTCCAACTCTTTCTGTAACTCCGACTCTGATCCTGGCTGTTGTTGTTCCTGTTTCTCTCTCAACTGATCTTGCTGCAATTTTTGCTCCAATACTTCCATTGTCTCACTTAACTGCGACTGGTATCCCTCTAACAATTGCTCCGTTTCTCGCAACTGGGCCTTAGTTTCCTCTAACTCTTTCTGTAACTCCGACTCTGGCACCGACTGCTGTTTTTGTTCTTTCTCTCTTTGTTTAGAAAGTTGTGACTGAGACTTCTCCAACACTTCCATCGTCTCCTGCAACTGCAACTGATACTGCTCCAATAACTCCTCACTCTCCTGCAACTGAGACTTAGTTTCCTCCAACTCTTTCTGCAACTCCGACTCAGACACTGACTGCTTTTGTGCTAACTCTACCTTAACCTGCTCCAACTCTTCCTGCTTCTGCTGCAACTTCCCTTGTAACTCTTCCAACGTCGCCATCGTCTGTTCCATCTGAGACTGATACTCCTCCAAAACCCCCATTGTCTCACCTAACTGAGACTGCGACTGCTCTAATAACTCCTCAGTCTCCTGTAACTTGGACTTAGTCTCTTCTAACTCCTGCTTAACTTCCCCATCTGACTCCGACTGCTGTTGCTCCCCTTTTTCCTTAAGTTGATATAACTCAAAGTGGGTTTGCTCCAACTCTCCCAATACCTCATCTAACTGAGATTGCGATCGCTCCAATTCTTCTCTAACATCATGCAACTCTGATTTAGTTTTGTCCAACTCTTGCTGAGTTTGTTGCCACTTCGCTTTAGCTTCTTCTAGTTCTTTTTCTATGGTTGCTGCCATTAATCTATATTCCCCTTAATTTTTTCAAATATTCTCAAGGTCTTGATAAAATCAAAATCTAAAAATTAAATTATTTAACTATAACTAAGTAAGTGACTTTATCCTACCTCCATTTGTTCCAAATATTCCTAATTTTTTTCACAAAAATTCTGATTTAATTTCTTCTGTTGAATATTTATGTATTTTTGCTCATTTTTTATTTGTCTAATTAATTAAATTTGTCCTCTACTATTTGTCACTACCTACTAAAACTTTATTCTGCATTTTCATTGTTCGCTTCATCAATTTTTGCCATTCTTCAGAATTAGTGAGTTTTTCAGTATCAAACTCTAGACCTTTTTGCTGAGATAAATTAGCAAAACTATCTAACCATTCCATTACTATTTCTGTCCGAGAATTTTCAGTATATTTCAAAGATTTCTGAAGACGCTCTTGCATTTCAACTAAATCACCTTTTTGATAAGCATACCAAGCTTCCCAAACTAATAGTTGATATTCTGTTTGACTCTCGGATTTAGAATTTCTCAGAATGGCTTGTTGATACTGCAATTTTTCTAATTCTGACTGAGTTTGTGTTAGTTGAGACTTTGTTTTCACTAATTCTTTTTGTGAGTTTTGTTGTTGAGATTGAGATTGTTGCAATAATATTTCTGTCTGTCTCCATTGAGTTTTAATTTGTTGCAATACTGTCTGATTTTCTTGTAATTGTAGTTGCTGATTTTTTCGTTTTTCGTCAGTTTGATGTAGCTGATTTTGAAACTCTTTTAATAATGCTTTTGTCTGTTTAGTTTGAGAGTGAGATTGTTGCAATAGTATTTCTGTTTGTTGCAGTTGTGAATTAGATTCTACTAATTCTGTTTGAAGTTCTTGTATTTGTAGGTTAGTGTGCTTCAATAGTATTTCTGTCTGTTGAAGTTGTGAATTAGATTCTACTAATTCTGTTTGAAGTTCTTGCATTTGTAGGTTAGTGCGCTTCAATTCTTGCTTTGCTTTATGTGATTGAGATTTGGATATTTCCCATTCCTGCTGATTTTTTTGAAGTTCTTTGAGTTGTGTTTCTGACTGTTGCAATCTTGTTTCTTTTTGTTTTAGTTGAGAATTAGATTCTGTTAATTCGGCTTGACTTTGATTTAATTGAGATTGAGTTTGTTGTAATTCTTTGCTAGTTTTTTGCAGCTCATATTCAGACTTTTCTAGTTCCTGTTGATGCTTTTGCAGTTGAGAGTTAGATGCTGTTAATTCGGCTTGACTTTGATTTAGTTGAGATTGAGTTTGTTGTAATTCTTTGCTAGTTTTTTGCAGTTCATATTCCGATTTTTCTAATTCCTGTTGATGCTTTTGTAATTGAGAGTTAGATGCTGTTAATTCGGCTTGACTTTGATTTAGTTGAGATTGAGTTTGTTGTAATTCTTTGCTAGTTTTTTGCAGCTCATATTCAGACTTTTCTAATTCCTGTTGATGCTTTTGTAATTGAGAGTTAGATGCTGTTAATTCGGCTTGACTTTGATTTAGTTGAGATTGAGTTTGTTGTAATTCTTTGCTAGTTTTTTGCAGCTCATATTCAGACTTTTCTAATTCCTGTTGATGCTTTTGTAATTGAGAGTTTGATTCTGTTAATTCGGCCTGTTTTGACTGCAAATGTGACTGAGATTCTTGTAATATTGCCTCGGTTGCTGTGAGTTTTGATTGAGATTTTTCCCACTCTTCTTGAGCTTGGTGTAACTGATATTTATCAACTACTAATTCGCTTTTAGTCTCAGATAAATTATGTTTTGTTACTCCTAATTCTGCCTGAGTTTTTTTCAGTTGTGAATGGGAGTTTTCTAATGCTTTTTCTACATTTGTTAACTGTTCTCTGCCTTGTTGTAATGCTGCTTCGGTTACTATTAACTGAGACTGAGAATTTTCCCACTCTTCTTGAGTTTGATGTAGTTGATTTTGATAAACTTTTAATGTGGCTTGAGTCTCATACAAATTATGTTTTACTTTCCCTAATTCTGCTTGAGTTTGTTTATTTTGGGATTCGGACTTTTCTAACAATACTTCTGTTTTTTCTAGCTGAGATTGAGAGTTTTTCCATACTGATTCTGTTTGCTGAAGTCTATAAGTAAATTGTTCTAGTTCTTCTTGGGTTTGATGTAGTTGTGACTGATTTTGTACTAGCTCTCCTTGAGTTTGCTGTAGTTCAGATTTTGTTTGTATAAGTTCTTTTTCTATTTGCTGAGATTTTTTTAATTTACTTTCAGTTTGATGTATTTTTGACTGACATTGTGTTAGCTCAGTTTGAGTTTGATGTAATTGAGATTTTGCTGTAGCTAGTTCATTTTCTGTTTGGTCAAATCTGGTTTGAATATGTTCAAGCTTTTTCAGTTGAGACTGAGTTTCTTCTAATGCTGTTTCTGTGGTTTGGAGTTGTTTTTGAGATTCTAATAATGTTGTTTCGGTGGTATCGAGTTGAGAAACATATTTTTCTAACTCATCTCGTGTTTGTGTTAATTGAGACTTGGTTTGTGTTAGTTCTAATTGACTTTGTTGGTATTGATTTTTATATTTTTCTACTTCTGCTAATAAGTTTTTATTCTGACTTTCTACACTACACAAATTCATCCAGTCTTGAAAAGCCCAAATTCTATAGGGAGATGATTTGATTTTTTCTTGCCAGGAAAAGTTTGGTATTTCATCGACTGGTTTCCAAGCTCTTGCTTCTAATTCCTGGTACATTTCTATCGCTTCAGGAAAGTAATAATCTATAAGAGTCGCTCTATAGTCTTCTGTTGATAATTGATTATTAAATAATGATGGTTCGTAGATATTGGCAGCGGGATAATTGAAGTTTGTCTTAAATTTTTGATTTATTGCTTCAATAAATAGTTCTTGGTTATTTATTATTGTTTGAATATTTGTCAATAGACAACGATTAGCAGCATAATTATAAAAATCAATAATTTTTTGGTTATAGTGTAACCATGATTTTACTGCTAATTCTGGTTGACTTTGAAATATTTTATCTTGCCGACTATACAGAGAATTAACTACTTCCCAAGGAGAACGATAAATTAATAAAAATTTGGCATTTGGCAGTAGGTTTTCCCAAAAATCTAGAAACAATGTTGTACGGGTTTCTTTCCATCCCCAATTTCCACTTATAGAATTTTTGGCGATAATTTCTTGAGCTTTTTCTGCCAAATTTTCTTCTATATCTATTCTTTCTTGGAGTGTCCAACCATCTCCATCTATTCCTTGAGATTCTAATACCTGTTTATGAAATTCATAGAAGTCTAAATTTTCAAAATATCCTTGAGGATTATCTTCTGTTCCCTCGATTAATTTCCGACCAATATGTAAACCAGAACTTTGGAGGATAGAAGCTGTCAAAGAACTTCCAGAACGGTGCATACTGGTAATAATTAGAGTTGATTTTTCTGTTTTGTGTATCATATTGATTTTGACTATGTATTGGTTATTAATATTACGATATAATTTTTTTGAACATCAATTATTAGAATTGCTAGGGAGTTAATTTATTATACAAAACTTACTAAGTTAAGCAGCTCTAATATTAATTATTAATTAGGATAAGTTAGCAGCGCTATATAATTTTAACTCTTACTACCATTATTCATCTCAATTTGTCAATGACTTATATTAATTTTTTGCTTGTGACCATTTATCCATTTCTGTCTGAATTTTCAGTTAGTCCTACTTAGACATTTTTTGGGAGAAAAAATACCAGAAAATCAGTCTATACAAGGGAATTACATGGATGAAATGCCGAAAACCCTTGCTAATTAATGATTTATGCTTTTTTGACATCAAAACATTTGCCTGTTTATATTTGAGCCTTTTTTCTACTTCTGTTTTTTGTAAGTCTCATTAGGACAAACTTAAATAAATTTAGTCTTATTTTGATTTACCTGATTTTATCATCTTGCCAATCCACTCAGAAAGTCTGATGAGGCTCCGACTTCTGACTTCAGCTAAGACATATTTAGATTTTGGTAGTGGTGCATAGTAATGCTAGAGAGAGTGTGGGAAGTGTGGGAAAAAATTAAAAAAAATATATATTCACAGATTAGCGAACAGGAAAACCTAGATTTTATCTTCGTTTCTTAAGCGAAATTGGGTTTTCTTTTACAAATAAAGTTATTTTTTCCCTGATGAATTTAAGTTCTCACACTTTACCTGCAATGTCTATTGCTTGGAATCCTGTGGAGCGAAGTGGCAACTTTTCAGTATTCCCATCCACTTGTTCCTTATCTCTGAGATAACTAAATATTTCCTCCTTCTTTAAATAGTTTAAATACTCAACAAAAACTATTTATCGAGCAAAATTCAGCCTATAATAAATTTTTTAATTTACCCTGGTAAATTTAGTAATCTTGGCTCAAGTAAGTGACATAGGAAAACATTTCCTATATGATGTTAACTACATCAGGGTAATTTGATTCTATCTAAATTTATGGGCAGAATTAACCTACTAAAATACTGTAAAATATTAGCATCTAATGAGCAATATTGCCCAACACAGAACTATCAAATAAAGGAAATTTTAAATAATAATGTCAACCTCAAAAATAACAACAGAAGCAGAAAGCAGTGTCAACTATCTTCGTACTGCCAATAAACTACTAAGAGAAGGTAATTTAGCAGAAGCAGTTGATGCTTACCAACAAGTAATTCAACTTAATCCTAGATCGGCAGTAGCTTATCAAAACTTGGGAGAAGCTCTTAGTTTACAAGGAAATTTAGAAGCAGCAGCAAATATATATAACCAAGGAATTCAACTGCAACCAAACTATTCTTGGTCTTACTATAATTTAGGAGAAATTCTAATTAAACTAGATAGATTTGATGAGGCAGTTATTTATCTAAATCAAGGGATTGAAATTAATCCTGAATTTCCCAAATTTTATAGTAGTTTAGGATTTGCTTTGGCAAAACAAGGATTATTTGATGAGGCAATAGTTGCTTATCGTCATGCTATTGAAATTGACCAAAACTTTGCTTCAGTTTATCAATATTTAGGGGAAACTCTAGCAAATAAAAAAGAGTGGAATGAATCCATAGATACTCTTAATCAAGCCATTGAAATTAATCCCTATTTGCCAGAATATCATTTAAGTTTAGGTAAGGTTCTAGAAAACTCTGGTCAACTCGAACAAGCAATTATTTCTTACCGTCATGCTCTTGATTTAAACCCAAATTTAGCAGAAGCTTACTATTATATTGGGCTAGCTTTAACTAAGTTACAAAAATGGGAGGAAGCAATTGATGCTTGTATGCAAGCTATTTCCCTAAATCTCAAAAATGCCGAAATTTATCATCATTTAGGAGCAGCTTTAGCCCAACTACAAAAATGGGAAGAAGCCATTGCTTCCTATCAAAATGCAATTGAATTTAATCCTAATTCAGCAATAATTCATCATCAGTTAGCTTATGCTTTTGCTCAACTCAAAAAATGGGAAGAAGCTATTGCTGAATATCGTGAGGTTCTCAGAATTAATCCTAATTCAGCAGTTGTATATGACCAGTTAGGAGAAGCATTAACAGAAATGCAAAAGTGGGAAGAAGCTATAAATTGTTATCAAAAGGCTGTCGAAATTAAACCAGATAATCAAAAATTTAATCAACATCTACAAGAAGCATTGACCAGAAGACAAGAACAGAATAAAACTGTCATAGATTCTCATTTGAAATTAGCAGAAATGATGGAAAAACAAGGGTTTATTGAGGAGGCTATTTCTGCTTATCGTCGAGTGGTAAATCTTAATCCCACTGCTGCCGATATTCACCATAAATTAGGATATGCTTTGGCAAATTTGGAAAGGTGGAATGAGGCGATCGCTTCTTATAATAGGGCAATTGAACTTCATCCAAATTCGGGTATTGTACATTATCATTTGGGCGAATCTTTGGCTAATTTAGGCTTAGATGAACAAGCAATATCTTCTTTAGAAAAAGCTATTGAACTTGCACCAAATTTATCTAGTGCTCATCAAGCTTTAGAAAATTTACAGGCAAAAAAAGAATAGGGAATAGGGAATAGGAAGTAGGGAGTAGAGAGTAGAAGAATGCTTTGGCCACTGTAGTCTATTTCTAAATAGGGTTTGCGTATGGAAAGTTTTTTTGCTCTTTGTAGGAGACAGGAGACAACCCACCCCTAACCCCTCCCAGGAGGGGAAGACAGGAGACAGGAGGAACGGGGAATGTAGAGGAAGTAGGAGCGGGCGTTTTGTCCCTCAATTTTTCTGCCATAATCGTCCCAAAATACTAGCATGCATGAGCTTTTTCCACCGAAAAGCTGGTACTTTTTTGAACTCTAAAACGCTAAAACCAATATCTGTCAATGCTTTTAGATTTAATCAGCAAGCCCTAAATAATAATGCTACATTTGATTACCATCTTACCATTCCCTACCTCCTCGCTCCCGAGCCATTTCTCCTGACTCCTGACTCCTGATTCCTCCTTAGCCATAAGACTTTTGAGCGCAAACCCTAATTATTAATTATTAATTATTAATGATTAATTGTTGAATTCTTCCTTTTATCCTTAAAAAAACTATTCAACTTGACTAAGACGACGTAAATTCAAAATATCGCTCATATTTTTAATCTGAGTACAAGTCTTTTCAAATTGTTGACGACCGCTCACTTCAATACATAGATTAATAATTGCTGGATGACCGGGATTTGTTTTAACTTGAGCATTTTGGACATTAACATTATTATCCATCAAACGAGACAAAATATCTTTTAAAACTCCCACTCTATCCATCACTTCTATACAAATATTAACTGGATAAGTTTGAGGTCGTCCTTGATTTTCATTAGTAGAATTCCAACTAACAGGAACTAACCTTTCCCCGGGTACATTTTCCACATTAGAACAACCTTGACGATGAATAGAAATACCATGAATGCGAGTTACACTACCAATAATAGGTTCACCTGGAATTGGGTTACAACAACCAGCCAAATGATACATTAAACCTTCAACTCCAGCAATTGGATGAGATTTATCTGAAGATGAAGTTTGAGTTGGACGAGGCAGCATTAAACTAGATTTATGCTCAGAAAATTCTTCACAAATATCTGAATTTTGCTCAACTTGTGTGACTTCCCTAGTTGCATCTCGTAATCGATTAACTACTAAATTTAAAGTTATTTCACCGTAACCTAGAGCTGCTAGTAAATCTTCCACATTATGGTAATTAAATCTCTCAGCAACAAGTTGCATTTGCTCAGACTTGAGTAAAGATTCAAAACCTTTTTTACCCAATTCTTTTTCTAATAATTCCTTCCCTCTAGATACATTTTCTTCCCGATGAGACCGCTTATACCACTGACGAATCCGGTTTCGCGCCCCACCAGTTACAACAAAATTTAGCCAATCTAGACTAGGATGCCCATTTTTTTGAGTTAATATTTCGACAATATCACCATTTTTTAATGGAGTATCTAAACTAACAATTTTATCATTCACTTTAGCCCCTGTACAATGGTTTCCCACTTCTGTATGAATACGATAAGCAAAGTCTACTGAAGTCGAGCCTTGTTTGAGAGAAATTACATCACCTTTTGGTGTAAATACATAAACATCTTCATAGAATAAATCACCTTTTATAGTCTCCAAATATTCCTGATCGTCCATCAGGTCGCTTTGCCATTCTAATAACTGTCTTAACCAAGTAAATTTTTCATCTTCGGCCGTCATTTTAGTATTACTAGAACTGGTTTCTTTATACTTCCAATGAGCAGCAATTCCATATTCAGCAATATGGTGCATTTCTACAGTTCTAATTTGCACTTCTACAGGGCGAGCTGTATTACCTATTACCCCTGTATGTAATGATTGATAACGATTAGGTTTTGGCAGACCAATATAGTCTTTAAATCTTCCAGGAATGGGGCGGTAAGAGTCATGAACAATAGCTAAAGTTCGATAACAATCTTCCCTTTTATTCACAATAATTCTTAGTCCGGCAATATCATAAACTTCGTGAAATGCTTTTTGTTTTAAATGCATTTTCCGATAAATTCCATACAAATGTTTAGGGCGACCACTAATGTCGTAGCATTCTATTCCTGCTTGGTCTAATTTCTGTCGTAAATTTTCTGTCATTTCTAACAATTTAGCCTCTCGGTCAGCTCTTTTATCTGCTACCAATTCTTTAACTTCTCGATAAGCTTCTGGTTCTATATATTTAAAAGATAAATCTTCTAATTCCCATTTAATTCGACCAATTCCCAAACGATTTGCTAAAGGTGCAAATATCTCCCGTGTTTCTAATGCCTTACTTAACTGTTTATGACGTGGCAAATGTTGCAGAGTTCTCATATTATGTAACCTGTCTGCCAACTTAACAACAATTACTCTAATATCCTTTGCCATTGCCAAAAACATCCGGCGAAAATTCTCAGCTTGTAGCTCTGTTTTGCTAGAAAAATTAAATTTAGAAAGCTTAGTTACACCTTCAACTAATAAAGCTATTTCCGAGCCAAATTTCTGTTCTATTTCTTCAATAGTTACATCCGTATCTTCAACAATATCATGTAGAAAACCTGCAGCAATCATCGCACTATCACCACCGAGATATTTCAACAATCCCGCAACAGCTATAGGATGACATATATAAGGTTCTCCTGATTTACGATATTGTCCTTCATGCAACTTATAAGCCAATTCAAATGCTTGACATATTAAGGCTGTATCTAGGGAACAGCTAGTTAAATTATCGCTGTTATTTCTGCTATCTATACATTCTTGTAACCAGTCAGGAATTACGCATGAAATTACGGGTTTAGGTGCTAGGGTTTTGGTATTCATAGGAGTTAGTTTATAAATTTGGTTGTTTTTTTAAGCTAATTTACACTAGAGATGCAAGAGTTATATTTCGGTCTTTTATTAACCGAAATTATCATTTTCTAGTTGATGAGAAAGCGGTCTTAATTTCAATTAGCTTTGTACTTTATAGTTACAGTTTTTTTGAGATTATCTGTTATTTCTTATACTTTAGTTCTTATAAAAAAATATGGAAAACTATGTATAATCATTACGATAAGATTATATTATCAAATCAGGGTTTATGCCTACGGATATCTACAATATAACTTAATAATTGAAGACATAATTACTCTTGAGTATAAATAGATTATGATGCTAAAAAAGTAGCAACAATATTCATCAAATCAGTAATCGTAGAGTGATGTTAATTGATCTGTAAATTAAAACTGATTCTGTGACTTTACTGAGCTTCTGAATATCCTATGTTATTACCTTGTACATTCATAATATAGTGTTTCTCAAGTTACTTAGGTACAGTTGTTTTTCTTCTTTTCTTACAGGAGTGCGCGTTTCCGAAAAGGAGTCAGCATTCCCTCACAGGAGTCGGCGTTCCCATGGCGAGGAGACCAGCTCTTGACAGAGCCGCTCCGAATGGCACCGGGTTCCGACCGCTTGCGTCTGTCGCCGACGTGGGGTCGCACCGCTATTCCTTATTTCCCGAATTATTACTCCTGTAGGGGCGAACGGCCGAAAGCTTGGGCATTATCGTTAACACCCCTACTAAAGCAAAAGAATTTTGTACCTCACGCTTGTTGGGAATTGCTATATATACAAATTTAATTTATTTATATTATGTTACCAAAGGAGCATAATCAGCGATATCAAAAATTCAATCAACTGCTAAATCAGTTGCAACAACTTCTGGCCCAAGAAAATTTAGATCCAGAAAAAATATCGGCCATGAAGAAAGAAGTCCAACAGTTTTTCGAGACTCAGATTATGAGTCTAGATAACTTAGAACTAGATCGATCTATTATATTCCAGGTAAAGTCTTATTTAACAGAGATACACAAGGAGCTTCGATTGTTATATGTAGATTTAATTTTTTTGCAAGCATCTCGAAACCCTCAAACAACACAAATTCGATTGGCCACCATCAAGGACCGCCTAAAAACTCTCACAAACTATTGCGGAAATATACTTAGTCAAACAAAATTCACACAGGATTAGGAATATATACGATGAAAAGTCCCAAGTACGATGTAGATTTAGAAGATGCTGTTTTGAATGATAATATCCCGGTAAAATACTGCCCAGAATCTAAAGGTTTTTGGATGTCGGGAAAAAATTATGAAGCTTGGTTAGACAGTTTACCCTCATGGTATTCCCCAGAAGAAATCTTACCCTATAATCAATTTGAAGATTTTGTACCCTCGCCTTTTGATGGTAAGGCAGGGTTATGTCCAGAATGTGGTACTTATTTATCACGCATCAAAATAAATATTAAACAACCTTTCTATATAGAACGTTGTTTACATGATGGTGGTATTTGGTTTGATGATGCTCAAGAGTGGAAAATTTTAGAATCCCTTGGACTGCACACAAAAATACATGAAATGTTTTCTAGTCGATGGCAAGTCAAGGTGCGTCAGCATCAACAAGAAATGATTAATCGTCAGACTGTTATTGATAAATTGGGAGAAGAAATCGCTGAGTATGTTTTTCAATTAACAGAGATATTAGAGGATAATCCTCATGGAGATTGTGCTGCTACTTATATGTTACGCAGATTTGAAAATAAAAGAAAGGAGCTGAATGGAAAATTTAGTGTAGGGAATTAAAGTTAATACTTTATGAAAGGAAGAAGGAAGAAGGAAGAAGGAAGAGGGAAGAAGGAAAAAATAATTCTGTGCCACCTCACGTAAAGAAGTCAAAAGTCAAAAGTCAAAATTTAAACGTAATCTTTTGAGGACTCAAAACTTTGAGACTACAGTAATTTAACTGAAATTATTTCACATCTATAAGAAGCGAAACTAGAAGTCAAAAGTCAAAAGTCAAAAGTCAAAATTTAAATGTAATCTTTTGAGGACTCAAAACTTTGAGACTACAGTAATTTAACTGAAATTATTTCACATCTAAAGGAGCGAAAGTCAAAAGTTAAATGTAATCTTTTGAGGACTAAAAACTTTGAGACTACAGTAATTTAACTGAAATTATTTCACATCTAAAGGAGCGAAAGTCAAAAGTCAAAAGTCAAAAGTTAAAAGTAATCTTTTGAGGACTCAAAACTTTGAGACTACAGTAATTTAACTGAAATTATTTCACATCTAAAGGAGCGAAAGTCAAAAGTCAAAAGTCAAAAGTTAAAAGTTAAAAGTTAAAAGTTAAAAGTTAAAAGTAATATTTTGAGGACTCAAAACAAACAAGTCAAAAGTCAAAAGTCAAAATTTAAACGTAATCTTTTGAGGACTAAAAACTTTGAGACTACAGTAATTTAACCGAAATTATTTCACATCTAAAGGAGCGAAACTACTAAGTAACATTCTTTTTTCACCCTTGGTATAACACCTAAAACCTACGACCTAAAACCTACGACCTAATAATGAATTCCTTACTTGATATAAAAAATCTACGAGTAGCTTATCCCGAAAAACGTGGAAAATCTCATTGGGCAGTAAATGATGTCTCCCTAACACTTCAACCAGGTGAAAAATTAGGATTAGTAGGAGAATCTGGATGTGGTAAATCTACTCTTGGACGTGCTGCCATGAGATTATTACCCAAGTCAGTACAAGTTGAGGGGTCTATAACATTTGGGGGAGAATACATATTTGGGATGAACCCCTCTCGACTGAGAAAATTTCGTGGAGAAGCAGTAGCATTAGTTTTCCAAGACCCTATGACTCGCCTCGATCCATTAATGACTATTGGGGATCATTGTGTAGAAACAATTCAAGCACATCAACCTAATATATCTAAATCTCAGGCACAACAAAAATCTATAGAAACTCTTGAAGCAGTAAATATTCCTGCCAGTCGTTGGTCTCAATATCCCCATGAATTTAGTGGGGGGATGCGACAAAGGGTGGCGATCGCTCTAGCTTTATTACTGGACCCTAAATTAATTGTTGCTGATGAACCTACTACTAGCTTAGATGTAACTATAGCGTCTCAGATTTTACGAGAACTTACCAGACTTTGCCAAGAGCGTCAGACTTCCTTGTTATTAATTTCCCACGATTTGGCAATGGTAGGAGAATATTGTGACCGTATTGCTGTGATGTATGGAGGTGAAATAGTAGAAACAGGTTCAATTAAACAAGTTCTCCACAATCCTCAACATGAATATACCAAATCTCTATTTCAAGCTGCTTTACATATTCAAGTAGTTGAATCTACTCCTGCTCAAATTCAACTAGAAAAATCTGAATCAACGGAAGTTCCCAAAATCCTCAAACCAATTTTGCAGGTCAAAAATTTACAGAAGCACTACACCTTAGAAAGTAATTTTATAGAGCAGTTATTATTCTCTGGAAAAAGTAAACTTATCAAAGCAGTGGATGGAGTTAACCTAGACCTCTATCCAGGGGAAATAGTAGGATTAGTTGGAGAATCTGGATGTGGCAAAAGCACCCTATCTCGGACTATTTTACAGTTAATTAAATCTACTTCTGGCTCGGTCGAATTTCAAGGCACAGACTTAACAACTCTCTCTTTATCAGCATTGCAACCCTACCGTCGGGAAATGCAAATGATATTTCAAGACCCCCTTGCTTGTCTCAACCCCATGATGACTGTTGACCAGATAATAGCTGACCCCCTATTTATCCATAATTTGGCTAGTGTAGAGGAATCTAAAATTCAAGTGGAGCAAATGTTAGAAAAGGTAGGTTTGACTCCAGTAGCAGAATATGGCAAAAGATTCCCCTCAGAATTATCTGGAGGACAACAACAAAGGGTAGCTATTGCTAGAGCTTTAATTACTAATCCAAAACTGATTATTTGTGATGAACCTGTGAGTATGTTAGACGCTACTATTCAGACTCAAGTTTTGGAATTGATGTTGGAGTTAAAAGAAGAATTAAATTTAACCTATTTATTTATTACTCATGATTTATGGGTGGCTAGATTTATTTGTGACAGAATTGCTGTTATGAATGGTGGAAAAATTGTGGAGGAGGGGAAAACAGAAGAAATATTTAATCATCCTCAACATTCTTATACTCAGACATTGTTGAGTGCGGCGCCACTATTGCAGAAGGAAGAAGGAAGAAGTAAGAAGGAAGAAGGGAACAAATAGCTTGTTTATAGGATTCAGTAAACTATTTTTTGTGGGGTGTGCAAGTTTTATTTGATTAACCAAAATTCTCTATTTCTCAAAGTTTGTTCGCTTTAAAAAATAGCCTTTAATTTTCAAGTGTAATGGCTACACAAAATAATGAAAAAAAACTCCAACAAACTGGAATTAAAAATCAATCTGGGTCTCCCAATTATGGAAAACAGATTGTTATTCAAAATAATTTTGTTATCAATCTCAAGAATTATGTAATAAAAGTAGAAAACAATTCTAATTGTCCCTATAAGGAATCTAGTCTTCTTCCAGAGGATGATCAAAATTTATATGGTAGAGATGAATTTGTAAAAGAACTGGTTAATGCTGTTAAAAAAAATAATTTTGTTCAAATTTTAGGCGAATCAAAAAGTGGTAAATCTTCAGCAATATTAGCGGGGTTAGTTCCTAGATTAGTACAAGCAGGAAATTGGCTTCTTACATATTTTTGGCCTGTAAAAGATCCTTTTGATTCTATTGCCAGAGTTTTAGTTCCACTCTATATTCCAGAAGCTAATAAAAAAGAATTTTAGACTAAAACTATTAATACAACAAGGATATTGATTCATGCCAAATACTCAAATTGGAATCCAAAACCAATCAGGTGCTATTAATAAAGGGTCTCAGACTAGCAAACAAAACAATTATCACTTTGAACAACAAAAGAAAACACGGGACAAAACTAGAAAAAAAAATCGAAAAGAGAAGAAGCGATCTGATGATCAGCGATCTGATAATTCAATAATGCGTTTTCTCCAAAAGGATGTACGTGTTGTCCTAACACCTCTATGGCAAGCTGTTCGTTCTCTAGTCTTACACTCAAGCAATTAACATAACTAATACTGTAAGGTAAATCCCTTGCCCCACACTAAAAACGTAATTGCTAGTGTAGGGCATATACTTTTATTCAGTATGATTACAATTTTAGAATTAATAATATAGTTACTAAAACTTTTATTTAAAAATCTTTGTTGATTCTCTATTCTCTTTTTCCTGTTCCCTGAACGAAAAGTTTAGGTACTTTACTCTCCAAATATATTCCTACCTTTGATGAGAATAAATTTCCATCTACTATCGTTCTCTCAAAATTCTCCGAAGGCTCCGCAGAGAGAAAATCCATAACTTATCGCAAATGAGAAACTAAAAAATTATTCATTACTATTTGCCTATACGCAATAGTAGTCTCAAACCTTTGATGAGACAAAATTTCCATCTACTATCATTCTCTCAAAATTCTCCGAAGGCTCC
>NZ_JAAHGH010000011.1:92349-169513 GCF_010672525.1 Okeania sp. SIO2B3
ACTTATCGCAAATGAGAAACTAAAAAATTATTCATTACTATTTGCCTATACGCAATAGTAGTCTCAAACCTTTGATGAGACAAAATTTCCATCTACTATCATTCTCTCAAAATTCTCCGAAGGCTCCACAGAGAGAAAATCACTAACTTATCGCAAATGAGAAACTAAAAAATTATTCATTACTATTTGCCTATACGCAATAGTAGTCTCAAACCTTTGATGAGACAAAATTTCCATCTACTATCATTCTCTCAAAATTCTCCGAAGGCTCCACAGAGAGAAAATCACTAACTTATCGCAAATGAGAAACTAAAAAATTATTCATTACTATTTGCCTATACGCAATAGTAGTCTCAAACCTTTGATGAGAATAAATTTCCATCTACTATTGTGGAGCATATACTTTTAATGTAGCCCAAAAAATATACAACATGATTAACGCTAACTTTCTCGCCGATACTGACCCATTAGTAGCCGAACTAATTCAAAAAGAATACGGACGGCAACAAGACCACCTAGAACTAATTGCTAGTGAAAACTTCACCTCAGCAGCAGTAATGGCCGCCCAAGGTTCCGTACTCACCAACAAATATGCCGAAGGTCTCCCAGGTAAACGTTACTACGGCGGTTGTGAATTTATAGACGAAATCGAACAAATAGCCATAGACCGTGCCAAACAATTATTTGGTGCTGCCCATGCCAATGTACAACCCCATGCAGGTGCCCAGGCCAACCTTGCCGTGTTCCTCACCTTGTTACAACCAGGGGACACCATCATGGGAATGGACTTATCTCACGGCGGACATTTGACCCACGGTTCCCCAGTAAACATTTCTGGTAAATGGTTCAATGTTCATCATTATGGTGTAAGTCCAGAAACAGAAACTATAGACTATGACCAAGTTCTCGAACTAGCAAAGCAACATAAGCCCAAACTACTAATTTGTGGTTATTCCGCCTATTCTCAAATAATTGATTTTGAGAAATTCCGGGCGATCGCTGATGAAGTTGGAGCTTATTTATTAGCAGATATTGCTCATATTGCTGGTTTGGTGGCAACGGGTCATCATCCTAACCCTATTCCCTACTGTGATGTAGTCACAACTACTACCCACAAAACCTTAAGGGGACCACGAGGCGGTTTGATTCTGACCCGCGACCCAGAATTAGGAAAAAAACTGGACAAGTCAGTATTTCCCGGAACTCAAGGGGGTCCATTAGAACACGTTATTGCAGCTAAAGCAGTAGCATTCGGAGAAGCTCTGAAGCCAGAATTTAAAGCTTATTCTGGTCAAGTGATTGAAAATGCTAGCGCCTTAGCAACCCAACTGCAAGAACGCGGATTAAAAATAGTTTCTGGTGGTACGGAAAATCACGTTATGTTGGTGGATCTAAGGTCAGTAAGTATGACAGGGAAAAAGGCAGATAAATTGATGAGTGGAGTTAATATTACTACGAATAAAAATACTGTACCTTTTGACCCACAGTCTCCTTTTGTCACCAGTGGCCTCCGACTAGGTTCTCCAGCAATGACCACAAGAGGTATGAAAGCTCCTGAATTTACTGAAATAGGCAATATTATTGCGGAACGGTTACTCAATCCAGAAGATGAAGGGGTAGCTCAAACGTGTCGAGATAGGGTAGCATCATTGTGCGATCGCTTTCCTCTCTATCCTCATCTCATGGCTAAGGTTCCCAGTCTAGTCTAAATAATTTTGGATGGACAATTGAGGAGAAGATTTTTCAGAAGTTGAGGTTTTATGTATAGCGCTATAGTTTTAGCGACTATACATAGGGTTTGCGTATGGAAAGTCTTTTTGCTCTTTGTAGGAGACAGGAGACAACCCACCCCTAACCCCTCCCAACCCACCCCTAGCCCCTCCCAGGAGGGGAGGGGAAGACAGGAGAAATGGCTCGGGAGTGAGGAGGTAGGAGCGGGCGTTTTGTCCCAAGATTGTTCTGCCCAACTATGCGCCTAAAATACGCTCCATGCATGAGCGTGAAGAGCTGAAATAGGCGCACTGCAATTCTACCCCAAAAAGGCACTTGTCTTGATATGTCAATGCTTTTAGATTTAATCAGCAAGCCCTACATAAGTATCATAAATCGGTAACTTCCAATTTGGGATTGATTTCTAGTCTTGAGCTACTAGCAAATTAAAATTAAAAGACTAGATTTAATCCCCAACCTGTATATTGCAATATTCATTAGTAGAGGCGTTCAATACAATGTCTCCACCATTATAGATAAAGACTAATTTATCGGCATAAAATACTATATTTACCGTAGCACTATAGTTTAAGCCCACTATATATGGAATTTAGACTAGGGTTTTACGAGCAAAAATTCAAGTATTTTTATAACTATATCCAATTATTTATATTTTATATAGTAGCAAAATATCCTAATAATGCTAGACCAAATTAATAATTTCTTATTAACTTTTAACCCCCCATTATTTCAGATACCTCATTATCTGTACCATTTGATTACCTTAATAATTTCAACTTTTGTTGTACTTTTGATTACACCAATTATCCGCAAAATTGGTTTAAAAATTGGACTTGTAGATAGTCCAGGCGGTCGAAAAATTCATAAACAGCCAATGGTACGTTTGGGAGGAGTTTCTATTTTTATTGGTAGCCTAATTGCCCTTTTAATGGTTTGGTGGTTAGGAGGATTTATAGATGCTAATGGTGATATTTTACCTCCAGAAAAAGAGTTTGAAATCTGGGGTGTAACAGTTGGTGGTTTAGCTTTTTTTCTAATTGGTTTAGCAGATGATTTGTTTGGTTTATCTCCCTTATTCCGGTTATTCACGCAAACTATTGCTGCTAGTATGGCTTGGATAGTAGGGGTACAAATTGAATTTTTGACAATTCCTTTTTATGGGTTAGTACATATTAATATTCTGAGCTGGCCTGTAACTGTTATCTGGTTAGTGGGGATGGCAAATGCGATTAATTGGATTGATGGTGTAGATGGGTTAGCTGCTGGTGTTTCTGGTATTGCAGCTTTTGTGATGTTAATTGTAAGTATATTTATGGATCAACCAGCAGCAGCTTTAATTGCCGCAGCTTTAGCTGGTGGAACATTAGGTTTTCTTCGTTATAATTTTAATCCAGCCCAAATATTTATGGGGGATGGAGGAGCTTATTATGTAGGATTTACTTTAGCAGGAGTGGGAGTAATAGGTTTAGTAAAAACTACTGTGGTTACTTCTGTTCTTTTGCCATATCTAATACTAGCAGTGCCAATTATTGATATGTCTGCTGTAATTCTAGACCGTCTACGAAATGGTAAATCTCCTTTTATTGCAGATAAACGCCATCTTCATCATCGTTTATTAGATGCTGGTTTATCTCAAAGATTGACAGTTTTTTTTATCTATTCATTAACACTTTGGGTCGGAAGTTTAGCTATGGCTTTTTCTGGTATTCCTAGTGGCGCAATTTATGCTTTTAGTGCTACAGGTTTACTTATTTATACCAGTTGGAAAGTTTGGAAACATAAACAAGCTTAAAAGATGAAAAGTCAAATAGCGATCGCCTATTTTCATGTCACGAGAGGCGATCGCTAAGTAGGGTTTGCGTATGGAAAGTCTTTTTGCTCTTTGTAGGAGACAGGAGACAGGA
Source organism: Okeania sp. SIO2B3 (assembly GCF_010672525.1). Classification (GTDB taxonomy): domain Bacteria; phylum Cyanobacteriota; class Cyanobacteriia; order Cyanobacteriales; family Microcoleaceae; genus Okeania. Next base: position 95,985 of record NZ_JAAHGH010000011.1, read on the forward strand.
GACAGGAGACAGGAGACAGGAGACAACCCACCCCTCGCCCCTCCCCCTCCCAGGAGGGGAGAAATGGCTCGGGAGCGAGGAGGTAGGAGCGGGCGTTTTGTCCCAAGATTGTTCTGCCATAGTCAGCCCAAAATACTAGCTTTTTGAGCGTTTTCAACTGAAACAGGCGTACTTTTTTCGACCCTAAAAATGCTCAAGCCTTTATATATCAATACTTTTATAATTAATCAGCAAGCCCTAAGTATTGCTTGCTATTCTTCAATGCTTGATATTCATCCCAAATCTTGTCTGGAGAATAATAATCTTTTAGTAACTCATAATCTCTAGAATAAAAGTCAATTAATTTTTTCATAGATTTCTCTGACAATTCTGCTAATGAGATTTTTCTGCCTCCAGTATTAAGTCTGGGTAAGTTAATTTCAATGCTAGTTATTTCTGATAATTTTTCCCCTAATTCTCCTAAACGCTCTACTTGAAATACGCGATCGAATCCTTTTATTTGATTGCCCATGAAGGTATGTTGTGGTTTTATATGACCTTCCCAAACTTGTGATATTTCTAAATACGATTCTAAGTTTTCAACTAACCAATTAATTTCAGGATTAACTCCCAACTTAGTAATAGATAAATATTTACAGCTAGTTAATGACGGGTGGTTTTCAAATGCCGCTCTCTGAAAGAAAATTATGTTAGAAACAGCAGATAAAAAACGCTTAATTGGTTCTCTGACGACTACAAACTTAAAATAATCTGCTGCTACATCTTCAATATTAACTATGTACGATTTATGAGACTGGTATGGTTGAGGTTGGTCTTGTAGGGTAGTAATTCTTTGAGACTCTTCTTCCATACTCTTCTCTAAATGTGATATGGTTGCTAATAATGTACGAGTAGCGCACTTGAGAATAAGAGTGTAGGCAATTTTAAATTTATCGCACAAAATAAAAGTTGAAAAAGTTTGATTTTCAAACTTTTCCCAAGAATTACAGGTTCTCAAAACACCCATATTTTTATCGGCAGATTTTGGATTTTCTTTCAATAACTGCTGATGATATTCTAACGCTTGTTGTTTATTTCCTTGAGCAATTAAAATAGATATCAAAATTTTTTTACTATGATATTCATCACCAAATCTAGTCTTAACTTTATGAGCAACTTCCAGAGCTTCTTTTGACAAACCTTGTTTAACTAATAAATTTGAAAATTATTGATATATTCCCAATTTTTGATAATCACTATTAACTAATTGCTGATACTTAGAGCTAGCCCATTCTATTAAAGTTGCATTTAACAAAGCTAAGGCTAAATTTAATTTAACTGCCTGTTTATAATTAGCAAGTGCCGACTCTTTTTTGCCTAACTTGAGTAAAGCATAGCCCAATTTTATCTGGGCATTTTGACTGTAAACATAAATTTCTACACCCTTCCTTAAATATGCTAAACCTTTCTCACTTTCGCCTATATGTACTAATAAATAACCCAGTTGGGAATAAATACTATCCCCATCAAAATCTTCATTAACTAAATCTGTTTCTAGCGCTTCCCTTGCTAATTCTAAACTGCCATATTTTTCTGGTAAAGCTGCTGTTACATTATGCTCTATTATTTGAGAAAAAAGTCTATCAATGTGTTCTGGATAGTCAGGAATAAATTCCTCTATAATCTCATCTCCTAGATTAAGGTAAATATCAAGAGCAGCGCCAAAATTTGCTTCAGTACATAATATTTCTGCTTGCTGTAAGTCTAAATTTTTATTCCCTAACTTTTGAGTGATTAACTTTTTAAATGTACAAGCTAATATTTCTCCAGGGGATACCTCTAAAAGGCAATCATCTAATAATCTTTTAACAGCTATGCCAATAATACCAAGCGTAGTAAAAGGATGCCACGCACCACCATAGTTAGTTATAGTTTGAGCAAAACTATTTATTGATTCTAACAGTATTTGATGACAAGGATTAGTAATAGGAGAAACCTCTGATTCAGACAATAAATATTTAAAATAATCTTCGACTTTGATTAAAGAAGCGATACTTCTTTCCCAGGCATAACGGCGCACTACAATATTTTTTTGGATAGCATATTTTTGCTGATAATGGTTAGGATACTGGCAAAATATTCTATCTGCTAAATCTTGAGCTGAATCAAATTCATGTAATTCTATATAAGCATTAGTTTGACCAACTAAAAACGCAAGATTATTGGGAAATTTTTCTATAGCAGTTTGCCAACGAGCTAAAGCTAATTCCCATTTTTGTGCGTGCATTGATACTCTAGCTAAACCATCAAAACCTTGAGGTTGATGAGGATATTTTGAGATAAATTACTCAAACAAAGTTTCAGCTTCTCGATACCTAAATAAATTAATTAAAGCATTCCCTTTCTGTACATAGAAATTAAAATTGTGAGGCAACTGATTAATAGCATTCTCCCAGCGCTCCAAAGCTAATTCCCAATTCACAAAACTATTAGCAACTCTGGCATAACCATCATAACCTTGAGGTTTATTTGGAAACTTTTCTATTAACCTTTGAAAAACCACTTCTGCCTCATCAAACCGAGATAAAGTTATCAGCACATTACCTTTGCTAGCTTGAAAACCAATATTTTCAGGAAACTTTTCCAGAGCATTTTCCCAATGCTCTAAAGCTAATTCCCAATTAGCCAAACTATTAGCAACTCTGGCATAACCCTCATACCCTTGAGGTCGATTTGGAAACTTTTCTATTAACCTTTGAAAAACCGCCTCTGCCTCATAAAACCGAGATAAAGTTATCAGCACATTACCTTTTATAGCTTGAAAACCAATATTTTCAGGAAACTTTTCCAGAGCATTTTCCCAACGTGATAAAGCCAAATTCAAATCTGCTAAATGATGAGTTAATCTGGCATAGCCATCATAACCTTGAGGTTGATTTGGAGACTTTTCTATTAACTGTTGAAAAACCACTTATGCCTCATCAAACCGAGACAAATTGATTAAATAATTGCCTTTTTGAACCTGAAAACCGATATTTTCGGGAAACTTAAAAATCGCCTCCTTCCACCGTTTTAATGCCAACTCCCAATCTGCAAAACCATGAGTTAATCTGGCATAACCATGATAACCATCTGGTAATTCTGGATAAATTTTTATTAATTGCTGAAAAACCGTTTCTGCTGACTCAAATCTACCTAAACTAATTAAATTATTACCACAAGTTCGATAAATAGGCATCGGTTGTTGAGGGTTGATAATTAACGCTTGTTGGTAAAACTCAACAGCCTCCTTTATCTTTCCTTCCTTATTTAACTTATTCCCACTCTCAACAAAATCTCTGGCAACATCTGTTTGTAACCAAGATATTTTTTGAGTTGCCCTCAAGTGAATTGGATTAAGAGAAACGATTTTTTGCCAAGTCTTGAAACCAGACAAAAAATTCGATTTAGTTTCATAAGCCAAGGCTAAAGTTTGATGAGAAATTGCTGAATATGGTTGTAGATAAATAGCCTTTTGTGAGCAACTAATAGCTTCAACTAATTCACCTTGCTTTATTAAAACTTCGGCTAAACTATTATGAAAGTTTGCAGAATTAGGATTAAGTTTAATCGCCTGTCGATATTGGGCTATGACATCAGACCACTTACCTTGTTGGACAAACAGTTGTCCTAAGTAATAGTAATTCCAGGAGAAATAGGGCATTAATTCGATGAGTCTTTGATATTCTCTTTTGGCATCATCTAATTTATTGGCCCGCAATAGTTCGTTAGCAATTTTCAGGGAACTTGGACGTATAAGTTTAGCCATCTAATTAGATTTTGAGATAATTTAAAAAAGATATATAACGTACAAAAACTTACTACCTTCTATTTAGATGATTGCAGAAATTATATGTGTAGGCACAGAACTACTATTAGGAGATATCCTAAATAGTAATGCTCAATATTTAGCACAAGAACTAGCAAGATTAGGAATAGCTCATTACTATCAAACCGTAGTAGGGGATAATCCAGAAAGAATCAAACAAGTATTAGCGATCGCTACCCAACGCTCCCAAATATTAATTTTCACAGGAGGTTTAGGCCCGACTCCAGACGATCTAACTATGGCCACCATCGCGGACTATTTTAATACTCCACTGATAGAAAGACCCGAAATCATAGAAGATATTACCAAAAAATTTGCTCATCGGGGTCGCACCATGACCGCCAGTAACCGGAAACAAGCCTTAATTCCCCAGGGTGCAAGTATTTTGCCTAATCCTATTGGCAGTGCTCCAGGAATTATTTGGCAACCAGTGGCGAATGTAACAATAATGACTTTTCCCGGAGTTCCCACCGAAATGAAATTAATGTGGCAAGAAACTGCTGTACCTTATATGCAGAATCAGGGTTGGTGTGGTGAAACTATCTATAGTCGGACATTAAAATTTTGGGGCATTGCAGAGTCAGCTTTGGCAGAAAAAGTAGCCCCATTGTTGGAAATGAAAAATCCTACTGTTGCTCCCTATGCTAATTTTGGAGAGGTAAAATTACGAATTTCTGCTCGTGCTGAGTCTCAGGAATTAGCGGATAAATTAATTTTGCCTGTAGAACAAAAAATACGAGATATTGCAGGAATTGATTGTTATGGCATTAATGATGACTCTATAGCTTCAGTAGTAGGAAAATTATTGTTAGATGGAGGGGAAACTTTAGCTGTGGCCGAATCTTGTACTGGTGGAGGTCTAGGTAGTATGTTGACTTCTACTCCAGGTAGTTCGCAATATTTTTATGGTGGAGTTATAGCTTATGAAAATATTGTAAAAATTTCTTTGTTAGATGTTAGTCAGGAAGATTTAGCTACAGAAGGTGCTGTGAGTCATGCAGTGGCAAAACAAATGGCAAATGGGGTGGTGAAGAAGTTAGGAAGTAACTGGGGAATTAGTATTACGGGTATTGCTGGACCTGGAGGTGGCACAGAATCTAAGCCAGTGGGTTTAGTTTATATTGGCATAGCAAAAATAACTGGTGAGGTAGAAAGTTTTGAATACCGCTTCGGTACTTTACGCAGTAGAGATTGGATTAGAAGAGTGAGTGCCTGCACAGCTCTCGATCTGTTGAGAAGAAAATTATATTTATCTGTAGGAAAAACACAATAATAAAAGACTTGATTATAATAACAATAATAAATCAACTTATGGACAAAAGTACATACTTTTTAAGACAACTTAACTAATCGTTGCTGGATGGCCATCTAACCCTAAAGCAAAGATAGTGTTAATATATAAAGTAAAGATCGATAAACAAAAGGCCACGATGAATATTTATTGTGTTGTGGCTTAGTTGTTAAAATCTTTCAAAACTTTTGTATGAAAAGGGAAGCGGCAGAACCCGCCCCGCTTACCCCTCACTATAAAAGGTGAGAGTATTCAGCGGGAATATAATATTGATGGATTACATTGACAAGCTAATAGAAAAATTAAAGGAATGGACTCGCAGACTGGTTGATTCTTTATTAGGTCCAGAACCAGAACCAGAACCAGAACTCATTCCTATTCCAGTCAACGACCGCTCTCGTCGCTGATAATTCTATCATTCAACGTTTAAATTATTTGTTTAGCATTTTAGTTTTACATGGGCCAAATTTGAATCTCCTGGGTCTACGAGAACCAGGAATATATGGCTCTGAAACTTTAGATAATATAAATCGACTGTTAGAGCAAGAGGCGGAAGCCCTTGGAATAAAAATCTCTGTATTACAGTCTAATAATGAAGGTGTCTTGGTGGATGTAATTCACTCAGCTAGTGAGCAACACCAAGGCATAGTTATTAATGCCGGGGCGTATACTCATACAAGTATTGCCATTAGGGATGCTATTTCTGGGGTTAATATTCCCACGGTAGAAGTACATCTCAGTAATATTTATCGTCGAGAAGAATTTCGACATCATTCTTTTATAGCACCAGTAGCTGTAGGTCAGATTAGTGGCTTTGGTTCACAAAGCTATATTTTAGGGCTAAAAGCAATAGTTAATTATCTTCAAAAAGGTATGCGTTAAATAATTTCCCAAATCTAAATATGGCTGGAAATTTTATATTAGAAAAAAATATATCAATTAAATTATTCAATATTCAATAATAGTTAATAAATAGCGTAAGCTTGAATGAATTATTAAGACAATAACTATGTAACTCAAGTTATAGAATACTATTATTAATAGCATTAGTATCATCCTAATCACAAGAATTAAATTCTTCGTATACAGAAAATTTATTTTGATAGTAAGTCATAATATAAACAGGACTTGCTGATTAACTATCAAAGCATTGATCTATCAATGCTTTAGCCTTCTTGAGCAGAAAAAAGTGCCAGCTTTTCGGTCTAAAAATCTCAAAAAGTTAGCATTTTGGGCAGGCAAGGACAGAAAAATCAAGGGACAATTCTTCCCACTACCTTCTCTATAATTCCCATTTCTCCTGACTCCTGACTCCGATCCTTGCTCATAAGACTAGTGAAGCGCAAACCCTAAATATGTAAAGATAATCAAAAAAATTAAATATAACGACCCTAAATAGGTTTTGAACAAAAGTTAGTCTGAGAAAATATATCTAAAACTTAGCCTAACTTCCTTCTATCTATACTCTACTGTTCATTACTTATTCAGGATGTGTATAAGAAAGATAAATTAATGAATAAATAATGCAGCATTCTCTATTAATCAAATTTCAAGGTGCCTTATTAGGAGCAGTTTTAGGAAATCATTTAGGTTATTACTTTGAGTATCAACAAATAGAGAAAGAACGAAAAAATTATAAATTATCAATAAATAAACATAAATTTTACCTGTTAGATTTAGAGAAACAAAGATTGCCAAAATGGGGAGAAATTACAGTTAATTGTGCAAATAGCTTAATTAGAAATCAGGAATTTAATCAGGAAGATTGGCAGAAAGTTTATGGAGAATGGCAAGATAATTGGACTAAGAAAAAAGACCAAAGTGGCAAAACAAATCAGGTAAAATATTCTCAAAAAAAAGCAGAAAAATTTCTAGAGATATTTGATAATAAATTGCTCGATCTTCACTACATAGATAAAGATGATGTATTTTATCCCACAGCTAGTAATGCAGTTATAGCAAGCTTGCCAGTAACCTTGCTATATCACGAAGATGAATTGAAACTGGAAAAAAAATTACAGCAATGGGGAAAAGTTTGGCAAAATTACTCAGATATCAATCTAAGTAACTTAGTAATTGGATATCTTATAGCCCAAGCTTTTACAGAACAACTACATCCCCAAACTATAATACCCAAAATTATCGACTATATTGGAGAAAAAGAACCATTAGTAGGGCAACTAAGACAAGTAAAACAATTGATAGATCGGGGAGCAAATTTAGACACCGCAATAACTCAGTTATCAAAAAATGTTAAATCTTTTTCCAGGCAGCAAATATTTTCTGAACAACAAGAAAACTCTATCTCGTATGCTTTTTTCATACCCATCTGTTTAGCCTTATACTGTTTCCTCAGTACCCCGGAAGACCTGAGTTTAGCAATATTACGAGCGGCAAGAACAAAATGGGCAACTCAAATCTGTACTATAGTAGGTACTTTATCAGGAGCTTATAACAGTAGTGCTGGAATTCCTGTAGAATGGCGACAAAAAATGGGAGGAGAACTTTTGGGAATAAATGAAGCAGAAATTCTGAAGTTGGCCAAAAATCTTTGGGCCGTTTGGTGTGGAGTTTATGACCCAAACAATATGACACAAAATATAGTGCCAGCAGTTGCTGCCAGCAATGTAATTCGTCCTCGCCCACACAAAGCTAGTGGATATTGAAAACTCTATGATGTGTAGACATCAAGAAATATGCATCTGACACATTTAATTGGGAAATTATTGAAGCCCCAGAAAAAACAACAATTATCGAGTTGGTCTACTCTGGCAACTTCACCAATTTTAGTGGTGCTGGCAATAGCATCTCTAACAGCTACTATAGGTCAACGTTACTACAGTCAGCCAAAGTTAGATGAGGGAACTGTTGCTCCTCAAACTATCCGGGCTCCGGAAGGTGCTATAGTTCCGGACAATAAAGTTACTGAAGAGCAGCGCAAATCAGCTAGACTTGGTGATATTACGGTTTTGATGATTAATGAGTCAGTGAATCAAAAAGTTAACAAAGAGTTAGCTGAAATACTGGCACTGGGTAATCAAGTCAGAAAGATAGTTGTTAATTTCCCATTTGTAAATACAGGTATATTATCAACAAATACTCAGCGACACCTGCGACAAATTTCCCAAGAAAAATGGGTTGCTATTCAACAAATAGTAGAGGAGGAGTTAAGAGAAAGACCTCCTGGACCTCAACCAGGAATAACTGCTGATTCTATATTAACTAAAGAGTCTATTGACTCTTTAGAATTTGTCAGTAACAATAATAATTTGATCGACAATAATCAATTATTAAGTAAGCCATTAATTCTAGCAGACTATCAAGAAAATAGTCAAAATTCTATAGTTATTAGTAGTAAAGATCGACAAGCAATTTCAGAATTATTAGCTTATCGCAAAAAAAGTTTTTTTCAAAACTATGACAGAGTTTTGGATGAGGTATCAAAAGCTCGTGATGTTTACGAGGAGGCAATAGAAGCTCTGGCTAAACAACAAGAAGTCGAAGGTTATGAGGTATATGATTCTACTTTACTAGAACTGTCTGACACTGACTGGCAAAAAACTCAATTAGGTATTAAAACTGTAAAAGAGCGAATGCTTGCTCAAGGAATATCGCCAAATTTACCTAAGCAGGAATGGGTTAAAGCACTAAAGGTACAAGTAACTGGTGTAGTTCCTGTGGTGGCGGAAGATTTAGCAATTAATGTTTTGAAGGCTGCTTTGGAGGCTAATTTATCTCTAGATCCAGAAGGTACTAAGCAATCGGTGGAACTGGCAGCACAAGATATTGAAACAGTAACATACAAAGTTAGAAAGAATGAAGTCATTGTAAGGAAGGGGAAAAATATTAGCCGTAAGGCATTTGTGTTATTAGATCATTTTGGCTTAAGTCGCCGTACGGTTAATTGGCATGGTTTGGCGGTTTTTGTAGGTATTGTCAGTGGAGCTGTAGGTATAGTAGTTATAGTAGAAAGGCAATTTAAACCTTGTTTCAGGCGCAGAGATAATATACTTTTGTTGCTTCTGAGTTTGAGCGTACCATTGCTGATTACCTTGAGAGTACCATGGAGCAGTTTACCAGCTATTGGATTATTGGTAGGAACTTTCTATGGTTCAACTATGGGAGTCACAGTGGTGGGATTAATTTCTGCTATACTTCCTATTGGGATGGATGTTGACAAAATAGATTGGTTTGCTAGTGCTGCTGGTGGTATTGTAGGCAGTCTAATAGCTGAAAAGATGCGATCGCGTGAAGAACAAGCATTGTTGGGTGTAGGGATAGGATTAACTCAAGGTACTGTTTATTTGTTGACAAATTTGATTGTTCGTGCAACACCAGGATTATTGTGGTATGCAATCATAGGTCCGGTGGGTTTGCAAGCAGTCGCAGGTTTGGTTTGGAGTATTGTTGCTTTGGGTTTGAGTCCATATTTGGAGCATTTGTTTGATTTGATTACTCCGATTCGTTTGTCTGAATTGGCTAATCCTAACCGCCCTCTGTTGAAGCGTTTGGCATCGGAGGCACCTGGTACTTTTCAGCATACTCTGTTTGTGGCTTCTTTGGCAGAAGCAGGAGCACGAGCAATTGGTTGTAATGTAGAATTGGTGAGAACTGGTACTTTGTATCACGATATTGGTAAAATGCACGATCCATTAGGATTTATTGAAAATCAAATGGGTGGACCGAACAAACATGATGAAATTAAAGATCCATGGGTGAGTGTGGAAATTATCAGAAAGCACGTTACTGAAGGATTGGTAATGGCTCGTAGATACCGATTACCAAAGGCTATTAGGGCGTTTATTCCAGAGCATCAGGGTACAATGTTAATTGCTTATTTTTATTATCAAGCTAAACAACGAGCTGAGAAGGGAGCAAGGGTAGTTAAGGAAGAGATGTTTCGGTATGCAGGACCAATTCCACAATCAAAAGAAACAGCTATTGTGATGTTAGCAGATTCTTGTGAGGCAGCTTTGCGATCGCTCAAGGATGCGACTCATAAGGATGCTTTACAGATGGTGAAGAAAATTATGCGGGCAAGGTGGCAGGATAATCAGTTGGTTGATTCTGGTTTGACGAGGGCAGAAATGTCAACTATTGCTGAAATTTTTGTACAAGTTTGGGAACAGTACAATCATAAACGTATTGCTTATCCGAAAGCGGCAATGAATCCAAAGCAAGTAAAAACTGTAAAGTCAGTTGTTAGTTCTAATTGAAGGAAGAAGGAAGAAGAAGGAAGAAGAAGGAAGAAGAAGGAAGAAGAAGGAAGAAGACTTTTATAGTGGTACTTAGAAATTTTTTGGTAGGAAAAATGCGTCAAAGTCAGTCTAGACAAGGGAATTACGTCAAAGCCTTAAAAATGGCTAAAACCCTTGCTAATTCAGGATTTATGACTTTTTGACGTAAAAGCCTCTGCCTATCTATATTTGAGCGTATTTTCTGCCTTTATTTTGTGTAAGTCCCAATAGTCAAATTCTCAGGGAAATATTCAGCATCAATACTCAATTATGACCACTACTATAGTCATTCTGAATAAGACTGGAAAACTTTTTCAGCTGAAACTCTTTCAAGGCAAGAAACCCTTGTCTTAATCTTAACTGGAATGACTATATTTTCTCCTGAATTCTCAATTCTCAATTCTCAATTCTAAATTCTGAATTCTCTCATATCAATCTCCTTGAGGGTATTCTTCCCACAAATTAGTTGTCTGACGCAGACTGGAATGTTCTCCATTACCCATAATGATATGGTCGAGTAGGGGAATGGCTAAAAATTGCGCTCCTGCTAAGAGTTGCCTGGTTAAGTTGATATCTTCGGGACTTGGTTCCACATTTCCTGAAGGATGATTGTGAGAAATAATAACTCTGGTTGCACCTTGGCGAATCACTTCTCGAAAAATTTCACGGGGATGAGCTAATGTTTCTGTTGCGGTACCGATGGTAATTACCTGAGTTCCCAGTAAGCGGTTATTTACATCTAAGAGTAAAACGGCAAATTTTTCTTGGGTTTGCCACATTAAATCTTGACTTAAAGCATCTGCGGCAGCTTGGGGACTTTCAATAAGAGCTAATTCTGGAGGGCGAGATTGAAATACTCTTTTTCCTAATTCAATGGCAGCTAGAATAGTTGTTGCTTTTGCTGTACCAATACCATGAATTTGAGTTAATTCTTGAACTGTAATATTACGGAGAATTGAGAGAGGGTCGCGCTGATGTTGACTTAATTGATTGAGTATATATTGTCCGAGACCTACAGCAGAAAGTTTCCCTTTTCCTTGACCAGTACCTAAGAGAATAGCAATTAATTCTGCAGTGGAAAGACTTTTCGGACCAGAGGCAATTAATCTTTCTCGTGGTCGTTCATTGCTAGGTAAGTCTGCAATTCTGAGACTGTAGGTCATTTCAGTTATCAGTTATCAGTTATTAGTTATTAGTTAGCCTCTTAACAGAGGAGCTACACTATCAGTAATTTGGAGTAAAATGGAGTATAACTAAATCAAATTACTCTAAATATTCCGAATTACTCTGGGTTATCGACTACTCATTTATGTACTATGAAAAAACTAAGGTCGATAATTTCTAAACATAACATAAGTTACTCCAAGAAACTAGACACAAAACAAAAACTTCATATAACTCCGTATTATTTTGGATATCTAGAATTTTTACTTCCAGATTATCCCTGAGTTATCTCAGCAGGTGACAAGGAAACTATTAGTACCTGTGCAAAATTAATTTAATATTTGTCAGTAGGGAGTCGGGAGTAGGGCATAAAAATATACATTTGTGTACAATATATCAATCTAAAAATACAGCAGATTTCACCAAATGTGAGGTACACCCATAGCGGGCAAGATGCCTGCACTGAGAACATTTAATTGTTAATATATGTACTTTATATACGACCGAATATGCTGTATTTTTTCCTACCTATTTAAGCTGACTATCAAATATACAATATACATCTCCAATAATAAAAAATAAAATTAATATCGTACAAAAATAATTAATTCTTTACTGTATACTCCCTAGGAATCTTCCATACATCCCTAATGCATAATCCCTACTCCCTCTTTTGGAGGAGATGTCTAATTAATATTGCTTTACTACTTAAAGGATAAATAGAAAAAAAGCTTTTATAAATAATAGTTTAAGACCAAGATAAAGCTGATTTAAAATTATCAGGAGTTTGTATTTACTGAGGGTTAAATCAGCAGTATCGCTAACTTTGATCTAGATTTATCTGCATATAATTTTAGGTTTATTAACTAATACAACCAACTCTGATATTCTGAATTAGCATCTTTCATTTCTTCGTATAACCAAACCATGCGATCGAGAAACCACATTTTGCCTAAAAGTACTAGAGTAACTCCTAATAAAGTCGGCCATATATTCAACTGAATTAATCCCCAAATACAAAATGGTAAACCTACAAAAGAAATGAAATTAAGAATATTAATTACGGGTTGATGGTGTTTGGGAATTTCTATTTTTTGACGGTTTAACCAAACTCTTTCTCCGAAGACTGCTTTTGAGAACCAATTATTTGTTGAGGTTGGTTTGGGAAAAATTCTGGGATTTATCCAAGTCCAAATAATGGCAATAATAATGGGAATTAGACACCACCAATTAATCCAAGTTCGACTCCAAATAGAAACAATTATTAAAGGTAATATGGGGAACCGAGTTAAGACACTCGGTAGTGCATAGCGCAAAGTGTGGGATAAGTAATTAGGTCCTTCCAACTCCAAGGAGCGATACAGAGTAACGTAACGCGGAGCGAACGCCAACTCAGCTCAATGTGGCTGCAGTATTTTCTTTGGGAGTATGAACCCAAATCCAAATGTCATAATATTTTTTTGTGTTGAAGGAAGTTATAAGTTTAAATTTTAGCAGCTAATATTAAAGCTGGTAGTTTTGTTATCAAAAGTGGTTTTGATAAGTAACTGATGATTTTGGCAGTTTCTTTTCTGACAGTTTAAAAAATAAATTAAGCAATATTTTGATATGAAATCTCAAAAGTTTTGCTACATATCTTTGGTTGGGAGGTAGGGATGTTGTATGCAAGGTCTGTAGGAAGTGCTGAATCTTGAAGGCGAGTGCTATACCTACTTCCCCTCTCTGTTGCGGATGTCGCAATAGTCATTTCATTTTGTGAAGCACCAAGATTTGAGGTGGGTGGAGGGAAAATACCTACTTCCCCTCTCTGTTGCGGATGTCGCAATAGTCATTTCATTTTGTGAAGCACCAAGATTTGAGGTGTGTGATGGGGAAAATATCTACTTCCCCTCTCTGTTGCGGATGTCGCAATAGCCATTTCATTTTGTGAAGCACCAAGATTTGAGGTGGGTGGAGGGAAAATATTTACTTCCCCTTTCTGTTGCGGATATCGCAATAGTCATTTCATTTTGTGAAGCACCAAGATTTGAGGTGTGTGATGGGGAAAATATCTACTTCTCCTCTCTGTTGCGGATGTCGCAATAGTCATTTCATTTTGTGAAGCACCAAGATTTGAGGTGTGTGATGGGGAAAATATCTACTTCCCCTCTTTGTTGCGGATGTCGCAATAGTCATTTCATTTTGTGAAGCACCAAGATTTGAGGTGGGTGGAGGGAAAATACCTACTTCCCCTCTCTGTTGCGGATGTCGCAATAGTCATTTCATTTTGTGAAGCACCAAGATTTGAGGTGTGTGATGGGGAAAATATCTACTTCCCCTCTCTGTTGCGGATGTCGCAATAGTCATTTCATTTTGTGAAGCACCAAGATTTGAGGTGTGTGATGGGGAAAATATCTACTTCCCCTCTCTGTTGCGGATGTCGCAATAGTCATTTCATTTTGTGAAGCACCAAAATTTGAGGTGGGTGGAGGGAAAATATTTACTTCCCCTTTCTGTTGCGGATATCGCAATAGTCATTTCATTTTATCAAGCACCACAAATTTGAGGTGGGTGGAGGGAAAATATTTACTTCCCCTTTCTGTTGCGGATATCGCAATAGTCATTTCATTTTATCAAGCACCACAAATTTGAGGTCTGTGAAAATGAGGCGATGATAATTACAACGTCTTATATCATGTCCGGATAAGAGCGTGATAAAAAAACTTTCTCTTTCTTCTTCTTTCTACCCTCCTGACTCGGTCGTTCCCCTCCAGGGAGGGGCCCGCGGGTGGGTTGACTCCTGACTCCTTCGTCGTTTATTTATAACTGTTCAACCGGACATGATATTAGTTTTTCTGCTGTTATAGTTTTTGTGATGGTGAAAAATCAGGCACTAAAAACTACAACGTCTTAGTTTTTGGCGTTGATAGGCGTTGGATGCGGGATAATTTTAATAGTTTTGTGGAAGTGGAATGGGCATCTTGCCCGTTCCTTATATTTTCCCGTTCCTGATATTTTTGGGACAGGCAGGGACAGGCAGGACACCTGCCCCCACTTACCACTTATATTCATCCCGCCCCTCAGCAATGCCTTTGTGGTGGTGAAAAATCAGGCACTGAAAACTACAACGTCTTAGTTTTTTTGCTGTTGTAGATTTTGTGGTGGTGAAAAATAAGGTACTGAAAACTACAACGTCTTAGTTTTTTAATCTATTTACTGTTGTATGATTTTTACTCAAAAGGTATTCTAGCACATTACTAAAATACTGATAAAATTTCTAGCTAAAGGATAGGGTAGTTATCTATAAGAATTTTTTGTAGGTTGGGTTCAAGTAAGAAAGTTCTGATGGTTGTGGAGAATCAATATTTGTATTTGTAGATATTATAATGATGGTGAAAATTATTTTATTGAGCTATGATTTCTCCTAAAACAAATAAGCAGAATCAGATACCACAACGTTTTCAAGAAAGAATACAAACTGCTAAAGACAACAAACTTAAGGAGTTAGACTTAAGTAATAATTTTTCTAGCAGAGATGATGAAAAATTAACTGAAATTCCTACTGAGGTTTGGGAGTTAGAGCAGCTAGAAGTATTAAATTTAAATGATAATCAATTAACAACTATCCCTAAATCAATCACTAAACTTACCAATTTAACTGAACTTTATTTAAGGGACAATCAATTAACAACTATCCCTAAATCAATCACTAAACTTACCAATTTCACTCGACTTTATTTAAGTGATAATCAATTAGCAACAATCCCGGAATCCATCGCTAAACTTACCTATTTAACTGTGCTTGATTTAAGCCGTAATCAATTAACAACTATCCCGGAATCAATTACGAAACTCACTAATTTAAATGAACTTGATTTAAGCCGTAATCAATTAACAACTATCCCGGAATCAATTACGAAACTCACTAATTTAACTCAGCTTGATTTAAGTGATAATCAATTAACAAGCATCCCGGAATCAATTACGAAACTCGCAAATTTAACTCAGATTTATTTAAGAGGTAATCAATTAACAAGCATCCCGGAATCCATCACTCAACTTACCAATTTAACTGGGCTTTATTTAAGTGATAATCCCCTGGAAACTCCACCAATAGAAATTGCTGAAAAAGGGATTGAACAATCTCAAATATTTGTTATTCAATAGTTTAGCAACTACCAAAAAATACAAATCATACCCACGCATCAGCAACGCCAAAATTCATAGTTCCTATAATAATCGACTCAAATATAATAAGTTAATTCCTTGTAATTGTGAGATTTGTAATAATAATCAGAATCCTCACTTCTATAACTTGAGGGAATTAAAAGAAGGTGGGTGCAGCATAAAGCCCCACATTCGTCAGTCCGAAGTTGTCAGATTCTTCAGTAAAGCTGGGAGTAGTATTATCTCCAGTATTACGGAAGAAATCGATCTTGCCATTGCTTGCACCGATAAAAGCATCCGAGTCCCCATCTCCATCAATATCGGCAAAGGTGGGTACAGCATTACTCCCTACATCTTTCAGTCCGAAGGGGTTGGTGGTAGGAGATAAAAATTTAGGTTCAGCCATGATTAATTAATTCCTCTAATTTGACAAAGTTTTGATGTTTTTCAGTTATCAGGATTTACCCATGAGGTAGGAAAAACTAGGATTTGAGATTGCTATCCGTTCCTGACTGCTCCGCAAACCCTGTAATACCAATTCCCATGCATTAGTGCAATACTTGAGCAATACTTCAATTGTCAACTAATCAACACAAGCCGAATCACTTTTTTGCTGATTTTAGCTTGCGTTAATGTTAATTATTCTTATGTTTGCTTCCCCTCCTGGGAGGGGTTAGGGGTGGGTCCACTCTCCTACTCCCCTACTCAACAAAATGTAGAAAAGTTTTTGAGAAATGGTATAAGATGAACCCCGCCCCTAGCTCCAATGACCTAATGGAGAAAATTAGCTGTGTCAGAAGTTCGGGGTTCGGGGTTCAGAGTCAAAACCTTGTTAAGGACAGAATCATGGAGACAAGCTCTCTATGCTCAAGATAAACCTTGGTTGAAAGCGCCAACCACATCGTCAAAGAAACTTAGGAAATTTTGTGCTTCCTGCTCGCTGCCAAAGTTCCAGGTTTCTGTTGCACCAATGCCATTACTAATTGCTACCTCGGTTCCCATAAGTTCTGCTTCATTGAGGAAAGGAATCACATGGATATCAGCATCTGCCGACTGTTGACCACCAAATAAATCTCCCATTTCCCCGATGAAATCATCAAAGTTATTGCTCCTTTCTGTTCCTGATGCATCATCACCAGACCAGGTAAAATCAAGGCTGTCGGTAGTGCGCAAACCATCTGATAACTCTGGGTTCAATGAAACAATCTCGTCATTGGTGAAGATTCTGATCCTGTTATTCCCGCCATTGGTACCGCCATTGAACTCGAAGATTTTAGTTTTCCTTGGGTCTTTGCCCAGGAGATCCTGTGCGAATTCCTGAAAGGCATCGGCAGCAGTATTATTGTCGAAGTCAGCTTTAAACTGGCCTCCTACCCCAGAACCAGCGATCTTGATGACAACATCATCAGCAAAGTCGTTTTGTCTGATAGATGGATTATGGTTGCCACCAAAATGTTCGAGGGAACTCGCGTTGATAGTGCCATTCTTGACAACTGTTCCGCCAAGCTCCAATACGGCGTCGGTCAGGAAGTCGTTGAGAGAGCCATGAGTTTCATAACCGTCAATTTTGTAAATTTTGTAAACAGCTTGGGAGTCAGCAAGTTCAACAGTGTAGTCTGTATAACCAACATTGCGACTAAAAATGGTGTAGTCAGATTCTAGGGCATTGGGAGGAATATAGGTAAATATATCCGTGTCTGTCAAGTCTGATAGTTCAACGCCTTCGACTTCAAATACGAGATCGCCATTGGCAGTGTCATCGTTGTAGAAAATGGATGTATCTGTACCGTCCGAAGAAATTGTATAATCATCAGGAGTTCCAAATAACTGAATTTTATCCCCATTACCAAAATCCTTAATAATACCCTTGTCTTGATCGCCATACCCAATGTAATAAACAACTTCTCCTTCTCCCCCGACGAAAGTGTCCGCACCTCCGTTACCATAGAAGGTATCTACATCACTCGAATAAGCATCGGTTCCTACAAGCAAATCATTTCCAGCACCACCATTGATGGTATCGTCACCGCTACCACCATCAATGGTATCACGACCGCCATTACCATCAATGCTATCGTCACCGCTACCACCATCGATGCTGTCGCTACCGCCACTACCATCAATGACATCGTCACCACTATTACCATCAATGACATCGTTGCCACCATTACCATCTATGGTATCGTCACCGCCACCACCAGTGATGGTATCGTCACCATTATTACCTTCAATGTCATCGGCACCACGACCACCAGTGATGGTATCGTCACCGCCACCACCATCGATGTCATCGGCACCGCGGCCACCATTGATTTCGTCGTCACCGCCACCACCTTCAATGTCATCGGCACCGCCACCACCAGTGATGGTATCGTCACCGCCACTACCATCTATGGTATCGTCACCGCGACCACCTTCAATGTCATCGGCACCGCCACCACCATTGATTTCGTCGTCACCGCGGCCACCTTCAATGTCATCGGCACCGCCACCACCAGTGATGGTATCGTCACCGCCACTACCATCTATGCTATCATCACCGCCACTACCATCTATGCTATCGTCACCGCCACTACCATCTATGGTATCGTCACCGCCACTACCATCTATGGTATCGTCACCGCGGCCACCTTCAATGTCATCGTCACCGCGGCCACCTTCAATGTCATCGTCACCGCGGCCACCATCGATGTTATCGTCACCGCCACTACCATCTATGCTGTCGTCACCGCCACTACCATCTATGGTCTCGTCAGCATTAGTACCGTCTAGAGTCTCGTCAGCATTAGTACCGTTTATCTCAGCCATGATTAATTAATTCCTCTAATTTTAAAAAGTTTTGGTGTTTTCAAGCTATGACAGATTTGACTAACCACCCAAGTGCTTCAGTGCAACATAAGAATTAGTCACTTCCATCAAATAGGGTTCTAAATGTTTATGTAAAAACTTCAGCATCGCCGGATTTTCCTGTGCCACTGCGAACAAACCGTAAGGCACTGTACTGTCCACTTGTAGCCAGATAGACTGGAATAACAAAGAAATTCCCCGTCCTAACCATCGTTGAATAACGAATCGCATCAGTTGCCACTCGGTGAGTTACCATCCAACCCACCAGTTGAGTTTCATAGCGCAACCCCAAACTGTTCAAGGGTTCAGCAGGAGTATTGCCAAAGGGACTCAAGGAGGTTGGATAGTCCAAGGTTTCAATCTGTTTGGGTTCAGTATCAATTCCTGATTTACAAACGCTTACCTTGCGCAAAAAGAATACACTTTTCAAGCTACTGGGTTCAATATCAATTCTTGATTTACAAACGCTTACCTTGTGCAAAAAGAATACACTTTTCAAGCTACTGGGTTCAATATCAATCGTGCCACACAACAGAGTATTCCTATCGCTTGTAGGTTTTTCTCGAGCGCGATCGTGTCCGATATTGATTAACTAACTATCTGCTTTGATCAGCTCTGGGTTAAAATCCCCAGCCTCTATGAGCAGGATAGTTTAGGAGGTGTTGAAATCCCCTGGGTAAGGCTTGGCTTGGTTCTATTTAAGTAGTACGGTTACATAGTAATTCCCCTTAATATTAGGTGTCAAGAGTAATCTGCCAACTTCATTAAATTTTCATAAACTAAGTAAAATCACCAATAAGTCAAATCACCCCAAATCTTTACTGAATCTTCATAAAACAAACAAATATTTGTGGTATTTACTATAAAACCAGGCTTCTTGATCTCCAAAATTTTCTTGCAATTCTCAAGGCGACCACAATTTATCGGTAAAGATAACACAAATTGCCTGATAAGACTCAAGTTTAGATTTCCTGATCCTAATATTGTGATTCATTGCCTTTTAATTTTTGCTTTAAAATCCCAAATAGCATCAAAAGGATCGTCCCCTAAATAACTAACTAATAAATCTAAATCAAGATTGGGTAATAACTGACTATTGTTTTTCTGCAAATACTCACAATTTTCTAGGCAAAAAACCTGTAATTCTCTATTTTGCCAAAACCAAACTTCAGAAACACCTAAACCTTGATAAATTTCTAAAGTTTGAATTCCTCCGCTAGTAATAACAACCTCAATTGCTAGATTGGGAATCTTTTTTTTACTACCAATGCAATAATATTGGTCTGGCTCAATTCCTTTTAATTTATCTTGAGATTTCAAAGTTGTAGAACCCAAGGGATAAAAACGAATCCCAGTTTATAAACAATAATTTCCGACTAATATTCCCAACATTTTCTTGTAAATTTCATGGCGACTGCTAGGAGAGATAATTTGTAAAGTTCCTTGATTATAAATAACTTTAAAATCAGGTAAATTTCCCAAATAATTTAATAGATTTTCATAAATATTCCAGCTTATGTCAGTATAAATTAATAAGCGATCGCTGACACAAAGCTTCGCTAACGCTATCAAGACCGTCACAATTTAAGTATTCAATAAGTTTCACAAAAGATTGGGTATTAGCTGATGAAACCACCATAAAATCAACCTCTCATAATTCCATTTTGTTGATTCTAATTCCTGCTTTTTTTTCTATGATATAGCGGTTCCCGTTGTTATTAGGTACACTTGTCGCGGGCAAGATGCCCGCACTACAATAATTTTACAATTTGAATACCGATTATATTTTGTATCAAGACATAAACGTTTGATTTTAGACATTATTTTATTCTATCTTTTTCCTGAAGCATTTCTAATTTGACTTTCTTAATTAGGTCGAGTATCTTTTCCTGAGAATCATATCCTTTGGCTTTTGCTATTTCCCGCATAATTTCAAATTCATCTGGCTCATTTTTTGCAACAAGAATAATGTCTATTTTGCCATTATTAAATTCTGGAGGAACAGTAATTTTTACTTCTCCATTTTTAACTGTTCCTGTTGTTTGTAAAATTCTCATCTCATACCTCGTATCTATGATTTAATAATTAAAGTTTTACCTAAGTATAGTATCGTTATGGCTCGATCCACCCTTGAAATGCAGCCACTAAGATATTGGCTATAGGATTATCTAAAGCCTCCTTGAAAGCATCAGTTCCAGTAGTCTTTAAAACACTAATTATTCTTTCTTTTAAAGTTGGATTGCTTTCAATGACTTGAATAGCTTTAGATGCTATAGTCATCTTTTCAAAATCTGTCATTTCTTGAAATGCTCTATCCTCCGAGTAATTTTTATCAAGCTCTTCTAGAAGCTCTCGAATCTCTACTGCTGCTTCAGCAAGACTTTGTTTTTGCTCCGAGGCATAATTGCTCATCACAACATCCCTATTATTCATCACAACATCCCCAGAAATATTTGCTCCTTGGAAGTAGTTGTAGCTCAAATCTTCTTTAGGCTGTTCATCAGTCTTTTTTTCTGAATCTAAATCTAATTTAACGACTATATTAGTTTGATTTTGAGAAAAATTGAGAAGTATTTTTTCTAGGTTGTGATTATTCTCTTTGTAGATTTCTATCTGTGTATCTTTAGCCTCTAACTGGGATTTATATAGATCAATTTTATACTTATTTTGCAGTGCATCAATTTGATATTTTTGTAACTCAATCTGATGTTTTCTCTCTTGTTCTTCTAACTTTTGTTTTAGAAATTCTTCAGGTATATTTTGAGCAGACTTACTAAGTTCATAAAACTCTTTAAACTCTTTGGCCTCTGCACTAAATTCCTCCTCTATATCTGACCAGTTTTCCTCTACCTGAAGTAGCACTCCTCCCATCATTAGAAACCTTGGATTTTTTGTAGATTCCAGCCACTCTCTATGATAATCCTCTACTTTATCACACAAACGCCTCAGTTCTCTATTCTCTTTACGCCACAAAGAAAACTGCTCCCACCTTTCCATTAGAGCTTCATGGGCTATATCTACCCAAGCTATTCCTTCAGCATCCTTTCCAGTTACTAGCAAACGCTCTTTAATCAATTTATTTAGAACATTCTGAATTGCTTCTAAATTATCTCCAGCAATGGCTAAAAGCTTTTGTTTCGGTTGTCGCTGTCGAGTATCTTTATTTCCTATACCTGTACGCACTAATTTTAACAAGATACGTTTTGTCAAAGCTTTTTCTTGTTCATTGAAACCTTGATATATTTCTTCTGAACGCCTATTTAATAATCCAAGTATTCCACCTTGTTTGACATATTGAGTAGCCGTTATTTTTTGATTTTTCTTATCTCTTTGCTTCCAAAGTTCTGTAAGAGCAAACTGTAGTAAAGGTAGAAAATTTTTTTCTTTACTAACTTCCTTGATTATAGCTTCTGGTAATCCTTCATCAAAACTATAGTTAAGTTTTTTGGCAGGCTCAACAACAACATCCTTTAAATCATCTTTTTCTAAATCTGGTATCCAGACTGATTGATTTTGAATTAATGGAGCTAAAGGCTTGTGATTAAGACAATCTTCTACAAAATCTGCACGCAAAGTTACTACTACTTTAACTCTTGAACCAGAAGCATCAGCCACCTGAGTCAATAGCTCAATAAATCTACGTTGTTCTGATTTTTGAGAACAAACTGTAAAAATTTCTTCAAATTGATCGACAATAATTAGAATTGGTTTTTCACCGGGAATATGATCTGTTATTGAGGTTAAACCATTGGTTTCAATAATATCGAGAACATCTTTAATTTTTTCTTTTTCTCCAAAAAGTTTCTGAGTAATTTCATATTTCAAGTAACTAACTGGCTCAGTCCAAGGAACTACAGGATCTAAAACTTGCCAACCATTTTTCTCTAATTCAGGAATCAATCCAGCTTTTACTACTGAAGATTTACCACTTCCAGAATTGCCTATTAAAAGTACAAAATTAGATTTTTCTAATGCCTCTTGTAAATCTTTAACTACTTGTTTTCTACCAAAGAAAAAATCTGCTGTTTTACTAGAGAAAGAATCTAATGCTTGGTAAGGAAGTGTCTCTTTTGAAGCGATAAAACTTTCTGTTTGCAAACTATTAATCGAAGGTAAAGTTAGAAAAAATTCCACTCTATCTTCTCCATAAAAAATAGGTTGAGGAACGTGATATTCTTCTGATAATTTCTTATTATATTCTTGAGGTTTTTCCCGCAGCCACTTTTTTAAATCATCAAATGATATTCTCCCATCTCCATCTATATCTGCCTCATTTAATTTTTCACCAATAGCATCACAAATATTAGCCGTTAAAAAACTTCCTTGTAGTTCTGGAATTTCTCGTGCTTGTTCTAAGCGATCAGCTGCTAAAATAACTAAGTAATTTTTCGGTTTGATTACAATCCTATTTGCTGTAGCTTCATCTCCATTTTTTGGCATATTTACCACAGCACCTGCATGACAACAGTCAAGTATTAATAACCTATTTTTTGCGTCACAGTAACTCAGAATTTCCATTATTCTTGAAGTTGACAGAGCTGTTTGAGGAATCTTATTTATATCACTATCATTCCAAAGCAGGAACAAGGAACCTTTGAATAGACGACCATGACCAGAAAAATAACAGATGAATGTATCATCGCTATTACAGGATAAAGCAGCATCAGATAACCGATCATAAACTTCCCCAACTTTGCATTCCAAATCGGGACTTTGAACATCAAAACCACATCGCGGATTTAACAGAGCATTTCTCATTCTCTCTACATCTTCAAGAGCATAGCGAAGACGAAGGCCACTAGGCCCATTTGAACCCATAACAAATGCACGTCGCATATAACTTACCTTTGTGAAAAAATTACTTCAAAAATTTACTAGGAGTTTCTTCATAAGAAAATGCAATACCTACTGGTACTTTAAACGAAATTTTCTTGCCAGATTCTATTTCTGTTGAAGATTCTAAAAAGCGGGTACGCTCTACCCATTGTAAAATTGGTTCTCCAGAACTATTTCTAACTACATTCCCACTTGAGTCTTCTACTGGTAAACAAACCAGTTCTTTAACAACAACTTTTTTATGAGATAGTGCAGCAATTACTTTCGATAAAACCGGAGTTATTGCCAAGATTAATACTGCTGAGACCATAATAACAGTTGCTACGTCTTTATGGCCAGATTTAGGATCTACAGTTGGGTCTTGAGCAAACTCTTGACTAACATTAATTCCTTCCTTTTGTAGAACTTCTACTAAGTCAATTTGATTATCTGCAAGTAATTCTTTAACATCAGGTGATGTCAAGATAAATATCGGTATCAGGTCTTCCATACTTAAGATCAGGCCATGAATATTTTTTTATTACTATATACTATACAAAAAACTTTTAATCAGAATAGATAGAGGAAATGTAGGCTGGGTAGAACGGAGTGAAACCCAACAAAACTTTGATTGTTGCTGTACTCCTGTTGTTGGGTTTATCCTAACGGATAAGCTCCGCTAACGTTCCTCAACCCAACCTACTGCTAGAAAAAAAAGAAAGCAGAGGTAATTTTCATTCTTGAATTTTTACCTCTGATAACTGATAACTGTTAACTGATAACTGTCACAACAAACTATCGCCAAATTCCTCACTAAAAATATCTAACTGCTCCACACTTATCATCTCTTCCTCCTCTTTTTTCTTAATACCTTTCCGCAAACCAATAGCTATCTTACTATGCTTTTCTATCTCCCCCATTACCTGTCTAGCACGTTGAATTACCGAATCTGGTAAACCTGCCAACCTTCCCGCTTCAATACCATAAGACTTATCCGCTCCACCAGGTTGTACTTGATGCAAAAATACAATTTTATCCGGCAACTCTTTCACCGTTACTTGATAATTTGCCACATTATCCAAAATAGAAGAAAGTTCATTTAATTCGTGATAGTGAGTAGCAAAAATTGTCCGAGACAAAATTTCCGTTGCCAAATATTCTGCCACCGACCAAGCAATCGAAATTCCATCAAAAGTTGCCGTTCCCCTACCAATTTCATCCAACAAAACTAAAGACTTTTCCGTAGCATGATTCAAAATATTTGCCGTCTCATTCATCTCCACCATAAAAGTAGATTGACCTGTTGCTAAATCATCCACTGCCCCAACACGAGTAAATATCCGATCGCTCACCCCCAAAACAGCAGAACTTGCCGGAATAAAACTACCAGTTTGTGCCATTAATTGAATCAATCCTACTTGCCTTAAATAACAACTTTTTCCACTAGCATTCGGACCAGTTAAAATAATTAAATCTGGCGCATAATAAGGAGTAATTCCCGAATTATTTTCCTCTATATTTTTACTTCCCAATATGGCAGTATTCGGCACAAAAAAACCAGCAGGCAAATATTTTTCTACCACCGGATGCCGACCTTCAATAATTTTCAATTCCCGACTATCAGTCATAGTAGGACGAACATAATTTTGATAAATTGCTACTTCCGCTAAACCACACAAAACATCAATAGCTGCCACCGCCCGAGAAACATTTCTAATCTCTTCTGCATATTCCCCCACCTCAGTTCTCAGACCAACAAAAATATCATATTCTAACTCATTCAAATCATCTTGTGCCGTCAAAATTCTGACTTCTCTTTCCTTTAATTCCTCAGTAATATAACGCTCCTCATTAGTCAAAGTCTGCTTCCGAGTATAATCATCCGGAGCCAAATCTGCCTTTGATTTAGAAATACTAATGTAATAACCAAAAGCCTTATTATAACCAACCTTTAAATTAGAAATTCCCGTCCTTTCTCTCTCCGTAACTTCCAAATTAGCAATCCATTGTTGGTCTTCTTCAGCTAACCTCCGCATTTCATCTAATTGTTGATTTATACCAGGAGAAATTAACCCACCTTCTTTTAACTTTTGAGGAGGAGACTCTACTAAATGAGAATGAATTTTTTCTCCCAATTCTTGTAAGATTGACGGAATTTTTTGCAAGACTTTTAAATAAGGAGAATTACCCGCCAATGCTAATGCCGAAAGTTCAGGAAGTTTCGTTAAAGAATCAGCTAAAAAAACTAAATCTCTAGCATTTGCCGTACCAGCACCAGTACGCCCAGTTAAACGATCTAAATCATAAATTTGACGCAATACTCTTTGAATATCTTGACGTAGATCGTTATTAGCTATCAGTTCATCAATAGTGTCATGTCTAGCACGAATACCCTTCAAACTCAGAAGTGGTTGCTGCAACCATCGCCGTAAAGCACGCCCCCCCATTGCAGTGCTAGTTTTGTCGATCGCCGATAACAACGACCCTTGATAACTCCCATCTCGCACCGTTTGGGTAATTTCCAAATTCCGGCGAGTCTGGTGGTCGATAATCAAAAAATCAGCCAAAGTATAGCTCCGGAGACGTTGTAAAGGAACTTGATTTTCCTTTTGAGTTTCTTCGAGATATTCCAGCAACCCACCCGCAGCACGAACCCCCAGTGGAATACGTTCGCAACCAATACCTTCTAGGGATGTCAGTTGAAATTTTATCAACAGTCGCTCTTTTGCTTCCCCTAAAGTAAAAGGTTGTTGCGGACGTAGAGAATAACAGAAAGAATTCGGCAGACATTCTGGAAGATGATCCGATTTTTCTCCCGGTCGCAACATAAAACCGATATCAGGCGCGTTCGTAGGAAATAACACTTCCGACGGTTGCAAACGCATCAATTCTTGAGTGAGTTGGTCTAAACCTTGGGTCTGGGTAGTAAGAAACTCTCCGGTAGAAATATCAGTGTAAGCAAGACCCCAATAATTTTTGGCAATAACGACCGCAGCTAAATAATTATTGTAGCGAGGTTTGAGCATTCCATCGTCGGTCAGAGTACCAGGGGTAAGAATACGAGTAATTTCACGCTTGACTTGACGGTTTTCTTTTTTGGCAATAGCAGAATCTTCTACTTGATCGCAAACAACCACAGCGTAACCCTTTTCTACCAACATGGCAGCATACTTTTCCACAGCATGATGGGGTACACCAGTCATCGGCACCCTACCAATTTCCTTACCAGCGTGCTTAGTAGTTTGTACTAATTCTAATTCTTGAGCGATCGTCACAGCATCCTGAAAAAAACATTCAAAAAAATCACCTACTCGAAATAGTAAAAGAGCATGAGAATATTGTAATTTTACTTCCACATAACGCTGCATCATTTCTGACAGTTTGCTAGTGTCAATTTGACTGTAATCAGTATTAGGAGGAAGAGAATTTTCTGCTTGATTTTGTTTTGCCTTTGGAGATTTTTGAGTAGATGTAGATGCAGAATATTTCATAGATATTTAATAGATAATTTTATTTATTTAATATTATAGCGATCGTCCTGTACCAACACAGATACCTATATTTTTGAAAGGATTAATATTTCTTCTAAGACTTTGATAAATAATGATAAAATTTTAATTGATACTGCTCCCAATTTTAATTGTTTAGCAAACATTATTAGGACTTACGCAGAAACTCTACTTATGGCTAGGACGTTTTGCTCCGCAACATATAAAGCGGAGCTTGGCGTTAGCCAATACCATTTGCCCCTACATATGGTGGTTTAAAAGTCAATTTGCGTAAGTCCTGATTATATTGTTTATTAGCATAAAATTCGATAAAAAGCAACCTGTATAATATAAATTGAGTGAATGTACTGCTTCATTTATTATGTATTAAATGTAAGCATTTCCTGTGGAATGCTGCGCAAACAGCTATTATAACTCAGCTTTTAGCTGTTTCATAAATAATGAATATCCACTCTCTCTCGTCAAGGTCAGTTTTTTCCAATACTTTTAATTCTCCTTAAATTTATCAATATTAATTTCTGTTCAAAAAGCAATAAATTAATAGCTGATAGCTGAGTGCTGTTTGCGCAGCATTCCGTAGGAAGTGCTTACTATTAAATTACAAATTTTAATGATGAATAACCAAGTAAAATTAGACCGATATAAACAGGAATTAGCTAAAATTTATAGTCAGAGAAGTCAAAACTACGATGAAAGTAAATGGCATTCTCAGATTACCCATCGCCTGGTTGCATCTGCACAAATTAAACCAGGAGATCAAGTTTTAGATATTGCTACTGGTACGGGTCATGTTGCTATTGAAGTAGCTCAATTAGTAGGCGATAATGGTCGGGTAGTGGGAATAGATATTTCTAGTGGAATGCTCGAACAAGCAAGAAAAAAAGTTGCACAATTGAACCTTAAAAATATTGAATTTCAGTTAGCAGATGGGGAAAATATCGACTTTCCAGCTAACAGTTTTGACCTAATTTTTTGTGCTAATGCTTTTCCCTTAATGGCAGATAAAGCAGCTACTTTACGTCTTTGGTCTCAGTTTCTCAAACCTGGTGGTTACATAGGTCTTCATAGTATTACTGAAACAGGTTTTACGGGGATAGTTGTTTTGGAAAAAGTATTAGAAAATCATGGCATAAATCTTGATTTTTTTCATTTATCAGATACTGTAAATTCTATTGAAAAATACCAGAATTTATTGATACAAGCAGACTTAGAAATAATTTCTGTTGAAATGGAAAATCATGGGAGTTATCTGAGTTTAGAAGATGCAAAAAAAAGGTGGAATTTAGTTTATTATCCTTCTCCAAGAAATATTCCCAATCCACTTACACAACTTTCCTCCAAGGAAATAGAACAAATTAAAGCCGAATTTGAAGAAGAATTAGAACAGTTAATGACACCAGAAGGAATTTGGAATAATGGTACTACTTTTTTGGTATTAGGTCGCAAAGCAGTTCTTCAATAACTAATATCAATTTGATAAAGGTGTGTCAGTCCACGACAAATTTTGCACAAAACGGTGTCAGTCCAGTAGGGTGCGTTAATGAAATGTAGCGCACCATCTAGATTTTAATTTTCGGTGTATTACGCTGATGATTTCACAGGAGGATCAAGTCAGTAGGTGGAAAGGAGGTGACTTTAGAGTCAGAAATAGGTATAATTCCCACTATTGTTTTGGGTAAAAATTTATAGCAGTCGAAACAAAGATTAGGACAGATCAAAAGCTTAAAACTCAGACAAAGCAAGATTTTCCTTCTTCCTTCTTTCTTCTTCCTTCTTTCTTCTGCTATACCTTCCATAAACCCAGTTTCGGATAAAAAGTACAAACAAAAAAAGAGGTCAAAAGACCTCTCTTTAACTACCATTTTTCAAAACAGTAATTTGTAATTTAAAGTAACCCAGTATTTGTTCCTTGCTTACCAGTAGCTAACTTGACATTAACAATTTTACCGCCCATTTTCATAATTCTTTGTTGTTCCTGGAACCAGCTATCATAAGGAACGAGCTTGGTAAAGTAAGTATTTTGTAGTTCTCGTTGAGTACGAATACGAGTTTGACTTGGAACACAAGCAGTAATCTGAAACATTCTCATAATACAAATTTCTCCTAATACTTAGTGAAGATTTTCTTAAATCTTTTTGTAAAACATTCAGGGTAAACAGTCAAATACTTATCTAAATTATCATCAAGTTTTGAGATTATCTAAACCCATATATTGACACTTAAGCGATCGCCTCAAATCTCAAACCTAAAAAATCCTAAGGCAGGGAACCTATAGAATCAATGCTAGTTTACTAAAACAAATTATTTATTCAATAATCAGCCTTTGGTAATCTAACACTCATACTAGGCTTCCCTAGCCTTATAGTACAACATCAGTCAAATCAAAAGGGTAAATCTACCTTTTTTGTCTTTTTTACTGATTGCCAAATTAGCTCAACCCAGAGCAAATGTAGTCGAAGTAAACGCCCATTTCCTTTCCAGCATCAGGACCAACTAAGCCAGCAGTAACTTCCTTCATAGCTTGAATAGCTTGTACAGTAGCACCGATGGGAACACCCAAAGAATTGTAAGTTTCTTTTAAGCCATTTAGTACGCGCTCATCCAAAATAGAAGGATCGCCAGCTAACATAGCGTAGGTAGCATAACGTAGATAATAATCCAAGTCGCGGATGCAAGCAGCATAACGACGAGTGGTGTACATATTACCACCAGGACGAGTAATATCAGAATAAAGTAGAGACTTAGCTACAGCTTCTTTAACAATAGTTGCAGCATTCGCACTGATAGTAGTTGCAGCGCGAACTCGTAGTTCACCTGTGGCAAAGTAGTTAGTTAGCTTCTCTAGAGCACCAGCATCAAGGTATTTACCTTGAATGTCAGAAGAATTGATAACGGAGGTAATTGCGTCTTGCATTATTGATTGATTTCCTTAAATTTGCTGAATCTTCAAAATTATTGGATAGTGGAAGGCCAGGATTTTAGAGATTTAATTATAGACTTCAACTTGATATTTTAGGAAATTCCAAATTATTGAAATCTTCCCTTCTCATCAATTTTCATCTAACCTCTAAAAAATATTTAGCCTTAACTCATAGCACCAATAACATAGTCAAAGTAAGTACCAGCTTCGCCCGCATCATCACCAGAGAGAAGGGAAGTAGCAACATTCTTCATGCAGCGAACACCTTCAGCAACAGCTTCGATGGGAGTGCCCAAAGACTTATACATTTCAGTAACACCTACGAGTCCGATCTCTTCAATAGGAGTAACGTCTCCAGCAACAATACCGTAGCTGATCAAACGCAAATAATAATCCAGATCGCGCAAGCAAGTAGCAGTCATTTCTTCACCGTATGCATTACCACCGGGAGAAACAACATCAGGACGCTTTTGGAAAAGTTGGTTTCCAGCTTCCTTAAGAATACGCTCGCGAGATTCACTCATAATTTGAGCAATCCGAACGCGACGCTCGCCAGAGGTAACAAAAGCCTTGATTCGGTCTAATTCGCCAGGACTCAGATAACGAGCCTCAGCATCTGCATTAACGATTGATTTGGTGATTATACTCATGCTTTATTCCAACAGAGTTAAAGTAAAGGTAAAAGGTTGCTTAAAAATTGGTGAGCTAATAAGAAGGACAAAGTACCCTCTGACATAACTACCTTCAGCAAGTATTTTGAGGCATTTTGTTCACTTTCTCATTATTTTCTTAATAGTTTGTAATATTTCCATAGCAATCAGGGTAATTTTGGGCCAAAAACGCTTTGATTATTTAACAAATGACAATATATTTAAAACTTTTGTCTGAATATACATTTTTTTATTTCCGATCCTAGGCAAAGGCCATTTCTAATCTTCTCTAGATGGAAGGCCATTACCTACAAAAATATACAAACAAAAAATTTGACCCTAATTAGGGTTTGCGCTTCACTAGTCTTTTAGTAGGGGTAGGAGACAACCCACCCGCGGGCCTTTCCCTGGAGGCAGGGTCTATTTATTGTCACGCGAGCGAAAAATTGATGTGGGGATGGGAACCCACCCCTAGCCCCTCCCCCTCCCAGGAGGGGAATGTGGGGGGATGGGGAGATGGGAGATGGAGATATTTGTATATTTGCACAATTATTCATATTAATATTCTCCCCAGGCAATGAATTAGCCCTGCTCCCAGGAGGGGAAGACAGGAGAAAACCCACCCCTAACCCCTCCCAGGAGGGGAGAAATTGGAATGAGCGAGGAGGTAGGAGCTAAGTTTTGTTCCTTGATTTTTCTGTCATACTATGCGCCTAAAATACAAACCATGTATGAGGGTCAAGAGCTGATTCCCAGGCACTGCAATTCGACCCCAAAAAGCCTAAAGTCTTTATATGTCAATGCTTTTAGATTTAATCAGCAAGCCCTAATTACATGGCTAGATAGATAATTTTGCTCATTTTTCACTTCATCATACCTATAGTCAATCAAATAATTCTCCTCACTCACTTTTCTCCCTTTATTCCCTATTTCCTAATTGTTAAGTATTCTAAAGGGATTAAATTTTGAGGAAGCGGATTTCACATTAAAGGAGATCAAAAAAAACTCAATATTTTGCAAACACTTTCTCAGACTAATATGTGAATTTTTTTCTAGAAAAAATATATTTTTAGTGTTGAATGTATGACTCAGGAGGATTAAATTGATGTAATTAAAATCATCCTGATTCCTATATAGAGATTGAGAATAAGCGGATATAGACTATTCTCAATCTTTAAAGTTATGAACAAACAAATATTTTCAATTGTTTTGGTGAATTTTGCATTAGCAGTAATCGGTATTATTCCAGAAATAACAAGTAATTTAACTAATGTCAAATTAGATAAATTACAATCTGAAGACAAAATTCAATCC
The DNA here is from genome assembly GCF_010672525.1 of Okeania sp. SIO2B3. GTDB lineage: Bacteria > Cyanobacteriota > Cyanobacteriia > Cyanobacteriales > Microcoleaceae > Okeania. Next base: position 127,725 of record NZ_JAAHGH010000011.1, read on the forward strand.
GAGCTGATTGCTCAGAGAGAGCCATTTAAACGAGGTGACAGTCGTACAGATAGAAAAAGCGAAGAGAAATAGAAATACAGCATCATTCAGAATTAATAAGTCATAAGAATCATTTGAATAACTGAGGGTAATTATGCATAAATTATTCAGTAAGTAGTTAATTAATGGATAATTGATAATTGATAATTACCTCTGGTTAAAACCGCTCTTGATTGAAGATAAGGAAATATTATTTCTTTTTTTTTCCTTAAAAGAGGAGGCTTCAAGGCGCGAATTATTTAATTATTAATTATTAATTATTAATTATTCGGTAAAATTAAATATAAAATAGTTGTAAAAAATAACAGAGATTAAATGATTTTTATTAACTCAACTAACATCTATTAACTCTCTTGAGTGTGTCTTACATTCTGAGGGAACCTCAGAATTACACACTCGCTTCTGAGTTTTGACTTCTGACTTTAGTGAAACGGTATCACGCATCTTTAAAAATGCTTAAGTATTCCATTTCCTTACTACTGTACTACTTAAAATTTAAGACTCTGCCAAATTCCCATCTAAAGCGTCACGTATTCACCAACGCCTAAATTAGGACTTAGTATTAGAAACGCTCACCAATACCGAAGTGGAAACGAGTATCACCTTCATCATTAATAGCGTAATCAACTCTAATTGGACCGAGAGGAGATTGTACCCGAATACCAGCACCATAACCTATACCATCTCCTGGTTTCTCCCTCACACCTCCAGGATTACCAATAACAGAACTTTGACTATCAAATACTGTTGCAGCATCAATAAATAAAGCGCCTCCAAGAAATCTAAATACAGGAAAGCGATACTCAACAGTTCCCAACAAGAATGTACGACCTGCTCCTACAGAACCTTCATCATATCCACGAACTGTATTAGTACCACCTAGAGGAAAAGCTTCATAAGGAGGTAAATCTCCAATTATATGACCAGCTTGTACATTAAAGGCCAAAGCTTCAGGTCCATCAACGAATTTAGTAAAGTCTACTGGAATATAGAAACTGTAGTTAGCTCGTAAACGATTCAATGCAATCTCTGCGGAACCTATAGGAATAGACTGTTCTGTACCAAATCTTAGTAAACTACCAGAAGTAGGTTGTCGGCGATTATTACGTCGATCGTTAACAATACCAAATTGCAGAGTAAGTAGATCGTCCTCTCCAGAATCATCAACAGTCAATTTATTACCTAATTCATCTCTCGGTTCAGTATCACCATCACTATCCTGAATTTCTACTCGTTCATATTTTAGTCCCAAAGAAGCTGTCCACTCCGGTTCCACAAATGGATTAGGAATAAACGGACGGGTGAAACTAACTCCACCTCCTGTACGAATAACTCGTGGGTTATCACCATTAGGCAGATCGACATCGCGCTGATCGTTTTCGTCGTCAGAATCAAAAATCACTGAAATTGCCCGTCTTCTGAAGGCATTAACAGTGTAAGAAAGGCGGTGGTCATCTCCACCTACCCAGGGGTCGGTAAAGCTAATATCAGCAAGTAATAATCGTTCACCTACTTGAAACTCGCCACCTAATTTCTGATTATTACCACCAATGTTTTGTTGTTGATAACTAACTGTACCAAATAATCCACTGGCAGAACTAACCCCACCGCCAAATGCTAGAGAACCTGTACTTTTCTCTACAATATTCACAATCACATTTGCCTTGTTAGGATCGTCTGGTGCTGGTTCTAAACCCAAGGTAACATCTTCAAAAATTCCTAAACCAAACACTCTCCTAATATCTTTTTCTGCTGTTTCTCGTTGGAAGATATCGCCTGGTTGAAGCTGAATTTCTCTAGTGATAATATATTCACGAGTACGACCCTCAATTAAATTACCTTCTTCATCTGTTGTTTCTCCTTCTGCACTCACAAAGCGCACTTGAATATCTTTAATTTCTCCTTCTGCAACTTCGAGAGTAACTGCACCATCGTCACTGACTTGGGGAGCGCCAATAACTTGTCCGAGAACGTAACCGTTATCTTGATACCATTGGTTAACTTGTTCGACACCTCCTTCAAAAATTTTCAGATTCAGAGTTTCACCATATTGCTCACCAAATATTCTGTCTACTTCACTTTCAGGGAATACTTGAGAACCTTCTATTGTTACAGAGTTCAATACAGGGTTGGGTTCAACTTCAAAAGTTACTCGTACACCAAGGGGAGTATCTTCTGGTAATGCTTTCACGTTTCGGAAGAAACCAGTGGCAAATATGGCGTTAATGTCTCTCTGTAGTTGAGAGCGAGTTGTGGTGCGTCCAGCTTGAGTACTAATTACTTGGTAAACTTGGTCTTCTAGTTCTCCGTCTACTCCACTAACTACAACTTCGGCGACTAGCACTAAGGGTTCTGCTTCTTCTGTAGAGGGTTCTGTTGGTTGTGATTGAGAAAGAGTAAATTCTTCTGATTCTATTGCGGAGGGTGGGGTGTCGCTATCTGGTTCTTCGGGGACTTCTTCTTCTGGGGATGGCATTTGGGCCAAATTATCTGATGGGTCTAATGTTGATGTGAATTTCTGTTGATTTTGAGTAATTTCACCATTAAATAAAATTTCTTGAGACAGGATAGAAGCAAATTTTTTATCTGTGGTTGGTTCTAATTTAGTTTCTCTACCCTTTGCCAATTGTAAATCCTGAAAATTTTTCCGGCTATTTTCGACAATTTCTGAGGTAGGAATATGAGCAGCAAACTGTTTATTTGTAGTAGGATCTAATTTAATTTCTCCACCCTTTGCTAACTGGAAATCCCGAGAATCTTTACTCTGATTATCGACAATTTCTGAGGTAGGAATATGAGCAGCAAACTGTTTATTTGTAGTTGGTTCTAATTTAGTTTCTACACCCTTTGCTAACTGAAAATCCTCAGAATTTTTACGGCTATTCTCGACAATTTCTACATCAGGAATATGAGCAGCAAACTGTTTATTTGTAGTTGGCTCTAATTTAATTTCTCCACCATTTGCTAACTGGAAATCCTCAGAATTTTCCCGGCTATTCTCGACAATTTCTGAGGTAGGAATATCAGAAACAAACTGTTTATCTATAGTCGGCTCTAATTTAATTTCTCCACCCTTTGCCAACTGGAAATTCTGAGAATCTTTACTCTGATTATCGACAATTTCTGAATTAGAAATATCAGAATCAAACTGTTTATTTGTAGTCGGTTCTAATTTAGTTTCTGCACCCTTTGCAAATTGTAAATCCTGAGAATTTTCCCTCTCATTTTCCACAATTTCTAGTTCAGGAATATGAGCAGCAAATTGTTGATTTGTAGTCGGCTCTAATTTAATTTCTGCACCCTTTGCTAACTGGAAACCCTGAGAATCTTTACTCTGATTATCGACAATTTCTGAGGTATTAATATCAGAAACAAACTGTTTATCTATAGTTGGTTCTAATTTAGTTTCTCCACCCTTTGCCAACTGAAAATCCTCAGCATTTTCCCGGCTATTCTCGACAATTTCTACATCAGGAATATCAGAAACAAACTGTTTATCTATAGTTGGTTCTAATTTAGTTTCTCCACCCTTTGCCAACTGAAAATCCTCAGCATTTTCCCGGCTATTCTCGACAATTTCTACATCAGGAATATCAGAAACAAACTGTTTATCTATAGTTGGTTCTAATTTAATTTCTCCACCCTTTGCCAACTGAAAATCCTCAGAATTTTCCCGGCTATTCTCGACAATTTCTGAGTTAGGAATATCAGAAACAAACTGTTTATCTATAGTTGGTTCTAATTTAGTTTCTCCACTCTTTGCTAACTGGAAATCCTCAGAATTTTCCCGGCTATTTTCGACAATTTCTGAGTTAGGAATATCAGAAACAAACTGTTTATCTATAGTTGGTTCTAATTTAGTTTCTCCACCCTTTGCCAACTGGAAATCCTCAGAATTTTCCCGGCTATTCTCGACAATTTCTGAGTTAGGAATATCAGAAACAAACTGTTTATCTATAGTTGGTTCTAATTTAGTTTCTCCACCCTTTGCCAACTGAAAATCCTCAGAATTTTCCCGGCTATTCTCGACAATTTCTGAGTTAGGAATATCAGAAACAAACTGTTTATCTATACTTGGTTCTAATTTAGTTTCTACTATTTTATTGATTAGAGATAGTTGAGGAATATGTTGATTTTCAAAATTTTCTAAAGCGAAAGCGAAAAATTCTGCAAATTCCTTATTAACAACAGAACTGTGTTTACTACTTAAACTTTTACCAATAATTACAGGTTTTGTAATTTCTCTAACCTTAATAAAATCATAAAAATCAAGTTTTACTGCTTCTTTTGACCAAGATATATCAGAAAAATTATTATCAATACTACCAAATACTTTTTTTGAAGGTAAATTAGACCCTAACTCTAAAAAATATTTAGTAGAAGAAAATTTATTAAATTGTTTTCTTGAATTAATCGATATAGCAATAAAATTACTATCTATATCAGAATTACTCTTCGGTATTTTAGCATTAGCAGATTTTGAGATTCCAAAAGTTGTTGAAGCCGCAAAAATGATCGCTAAGAACGGAGACAACCGCATATTATTCTATCCCCTACAATCCACACACCAGTTAAATTTTTCATACAAACTGTAAAATTGTACACCATTGCCAGGGTTATCAACCCGTCTGAGCCAAAATCCTTTCTAAGACTTGTTGATATGCTGTTTCTACATTACCAAGATCGCGACGGAAGCGGTCTTTGTCCATTACTCTCAAATTTGAATCAGTTTGAGATTGGTCCCAAAGTCGGCAGCTATCTGGACTTATTTCGTCCGCAAGAATCAAATTATTTTGCCAATCTAGGCCAAATTCGATTTTGAAGTCCACCAGAGTAATTTGACATTGATTAAAGAAATTTTTGAGAATGTCATTAATTTTTAGGGCAAAAGTCCGTATTTGCTCCAATTGTTCTGGGGTAGCTAGTTCCATTATTAAGAGGCGATCGCGTGTCAAAAGTGGGTCTTGAAGACTATCATTTTTATAGCAATATTCTACTAAGGGAAACTTCAAAATAGTTCCTTCTGCTAATCCAGTTTGTTTACAAAGACTACCCGCAGCAATATTTCTCACAATAACTTCGATCAGCAAAATTTTCACCTTTCGGACTCTCATTTTATCTGGTGCAGGACAGTCAATAAAATGAGTAGGTATACCATTAGCTTCCAGTAGTTTAAATATATGACTAGAAATAGTACAATTAATTCTACCTTTCCCAGTTATTGTGCCTCTTTTTTGAGCATTAAATGCTGTGGCATCATCTTTAAAAGAAGTAAGTAATATTTCTGGGTCGTCAGTAGTATATAAAATTTTTGCTTTACCTTCGTAAAGCTTTTGATTAGATGACATAAAAATTCTTGAATAGAAAGTAAAAATAGAGCGATGAGCGATCGTTATACCGTTTCACGAAACTCAGAAGTCAGAAGTGAGACTTGATCGGCTAAAAACTTTGACAAGACAATAGTTTCAGGCAATTATTTGACATTTAAAGGAGCGAAACCATTTGTGACATCCTTAAAGTGAATTGTTATTACTATAGCAATGTGCGCTGGCATATTTACAAATTGCAGGAGGTGTCCAATAGCTAAAAGCCTTATATTATCAGCAATTTATTCCCCCTTCCGGAGCTGTTGCCTTCCGGAGCTGTTGCCTGCGCACAGCGCTATAATTACTCTTTTATGTGCATATCACAGTAGAAGCTTAATGTCAATATCTTAACAGGTGGAAAGATTGGTATAGACAAACAATAAGATTAGCTAAACCGTCGAGAAGCCTCACACCATAATTTTCAAGAGGAGTGTGAGATGAATCGGCGGTAAATGAATGGGACTCGACGTCCCATTCATTGACAAATTTTATGTTATAGTGGTATTAACCTGGGAAGCGCGAGCTAACAACTACCAGTGATGAACCATGAAAATCAAATAGGATATGGGGTTGTATCCCATAAATCCTAGTAATCTGTTGGGAGCGTAAAATCTTATTGCGGAACTAGGTGCGTAGCTTTTTGCTGTGCAAAAAGGGCGGCGGGGCATCCCGTCCTTAAAGCACGCGCTTGTCCGATGCAATAGCAGGACTGTGAAGCGAGAAGCCCACACTATACCGAATGGTTAGTGTGGGAGTATGTCACATTAAACAAAATTAATACTCAATGTCTTGCCTGAAAGTCTCTTTTCTGAGAGGATAATAAAAGACCAAAATTTCTGCAATCAGATCGAGGAATGAAACAGATGATGAATTGGACAAAATCTGTAGCAATGAGTACTTTATTATCAATTGCTGCTATTGGTAGTATGAGTCTTACTTCTGTAGCAGTAGGATCGCCTCAGAATACTAAAAGTGTAGAGCAGTCTATCACTATCCCCACTGAAGCTGAAGAGCAACTAGCTCATCGTTATGGTCATGGTCATAGGTCTTATGGTAGCTGTCGTCGAGTAGCAACTCGTCATCGCAACTTGCGAGTTAGGACACATCCTTGGGGTAGAATTATAGGAGGTTTACATCCTGGTGCTCATGTCCGTGTTATTGGTTACCGTCATGGTTGGGCAAGAATTTCATCCCCTTATTATGGTTATGTATATAGTCGTTATTTGAGACATTGTTAAACTTCACCAAAATCAAATAAATTTTGCTAGGAAAAATCGCGGATGACTAAGAGTTACCGCGATTATACTTCCGATAGCAACTGTGAAATTTCTGTACACCGCTTACGCTATTGCAGCATTATTGTCAAATCATCAAAAAATGTAATACCATCTCCGGTTTAATACTCATAAATAACTAATTATACGGAACAGAGAATACGAAGATGGAGAAAGTTTTTTCTCACTAATTAATGCAGACATGATATAAAGTGAGATGTAGTTACAAGTCATAAGAATCAGTTTTTCTCACCGAAAATGTGAAGACAATGCAAATATAGAATCAAAAATCAAGAACGACAACGCAAACAACTAACAAAGCAAAAGGAGTCAAAAGTGAGCGATTCAATTATTGAATTACTAGATGAACTACCTAGTGATAATCTAACAGTAAAAACACTCAATGCTCTAGATTTCGTAGTACCTGGCGAGTGGGAAAATGTAGTAGGTTTTGATAAAACTATTGAAGTAATTACAGGTGAGACAGATGCAGACAGAATTATGGATATCCGCAATAAAGCGATCGAGCTATACAATGATGCCGATAATGGATATCAGGGAGCTATATGGTATTACAACCTAGTTGATAATGTAGACGGCGCTCTTGCAGCAGCAGCTATGGCCGAAATAGTCAGTGAAAAAATCCCCTTTTTAAGCTTTTTAGGAAACTTAACTCCGAAAGCTGACACAACTCAATCTGTTGACCTGTGCCTAAAAATTGTAGCAGAGTTGATAGCTTATAGTAAACTCAATGGTCTGCCCATTCTTAATCCAGGAGAATTTGTCACAAACCTGACTGAGGAGTATAGTGGTCCATCTCTAATGCGAATGGCTGCTTTAGTTTGTCTTGATGGTTTGATACCTCTAGGTCCAGACTTCCTGCAAAAAGTACAAGAGACCCTTGATGGAGAAGGTGAAAGTGCTTTTGCAGATAATGCAGTTTTTGGAGCAATTAGCGATACCATTCCTGGAGATGACAAATTTGGCTTTATTAGTGAGACCTTCGGAGCAGTTCAAGGGTGGATAGATAACTTGGTTGGGTCAGTTGGTTTAACCCCAGAAAGTATTTTTGACAAAATTGGTGGCTTTATCGACTTTTCCGATGACGCTTTAGATGTTGTAGCTGCATTTCTAGATAAAACCACAAATTACTTTCAACATACAGGCACTCAATCTGTAGCTAGAAAGTTGATACAGCGTGCAGCAGAAGAAGCTTGAAGAAGGCAGAAGGCAGAAGGCAGAAGGCAGAAGGGAAAAGATAATTAACAAAGTCAGAAGTCAGAAGTTATTTTTGTAATGGGAATTTGAGCAAGCCTTCAAAAACCCGATCGCCATTTTCCGGCGGGGTTGCGCGACCCAATTATTTTGATAATTCTCATTTCCATACAAACTCCATTTGATGGTAACGCTACCGTGATAATATAAAGTCTTAGCCTTTTCAAACCAAAATGCCACTCCTAAATTATTTTGGGAGTGGGTTTTCCTTTGGCTATGGCGCTACGCGCAAGTCAGAGGTAAGTAGGGGCAAATGGCCATTTGCTGACGCAAAGCTGCCGAATGGCGCCCGTACAGAAGTTAGAAGTAATCCCTGACACTCGTTTGAGTGTTGATAATTGCCCTAACCTATATGCGTAGTGCTATATCAAATAAATAGACTCAGTGGACCAATATACATGACCAAAAAATAGGGTCGGTAGTGATAACTGATAACTGACAACTGATAACTGAAATGACATCTACCCGGTAATAAATTATGAATGATTCAATTCGCTTTCTGATGTGTGCCCCTGACCACTATGACGTAGACTATGTAATTAATCCTTGGATGGAAGGAAATATTCATAAATCCTCACGCGATCGCTCCGTTGAACAATGGTATAAACTCCACGACATTATTAAAGAAAACGCGGTCTTAGACCTAGTACCACCTCAAAAAGGATGGCCTGACATGGTATTCACTGCCAATGCAGGTCTGATTCTGGGAAATACTGTTGTTCTCAGTCGTTTTTACCACAAGGAACGTCAAGGAGAAGAACCCCATTTCAAAGAATGGTTCCTAAATCAGGGTTTTATCGTTCACGAACTCCCCAAAGACCTCCCCTTTGAAGGAGCAGGAGATGCCCTCCTAGATAGAGAAGGTCGTTATCTTTGGGCAGGATATGGTTTTCGTTCAGAATTAGACTCCCACCCACTTCTGGCAAAATGGCTCGACATCGAAGTACTATCACTGAGACTTATAGACGAGCGCTTTTATCATCTTGATACCTGCTTCTGTCCTCTAACAGGAGGTTACTTACTTTACTATCCTCCGGCATTCGACTCTTACTCCAACCGCCTAATTGAAATGCGAGTGCCACCAGAAAAACGAATAACTGTCGCAGAAGCAGATGCAGTTAACTTTGCCTGCAATGCAGTTAACATTAACCAAACCATCATTATGAACAAGGTGAGTGAAAGCTTGAAATCACTCCTTACCGAAGTAGGTTTCAACGTCATTGAAACACCTCTAAGTGAATTTCTCAAAGCAGGCGGTGCAGCTAAATGCCTCACTCTGAGAGTTACAGAGCCAATTATACCCGATCGTTATGCCGTTGTCCAAGTTGAAAGTCGTACCATTCGTATGGAAGGACATTTACTAGACTCTGGTTTGATCAACCAAGCTTTAGATTTAATAGTTGAAGGTGGGGGTAGTTTCAAAGTACTCAACTTTAATCTCGGAGAACAACGTCAAAGCACTTCCCTTGCTGAAGTGAAAGTTTCTGCACCTTCCCATGAGGTCATGGAAGAAATAATGAGTCAACTCATTGACATTGGTGCATTAGTGCCAACTGAAGATGTGGAGGATGCTAAGTTGGAGTCAGTGGAACAAGATGGTGTTGCCCCTGATGATTTTTATGTATCTACTATTTATCCTACTGAAGTTAGAGTCAAAGGTCAGTGGATACGAGTACAAAATCAAAGGATGGATGGAGCGATCGCCATTACTGAAACTGACGGTAAGATTCAAGCAAAATGTAAAGTGTTGCGGGATGTAAAAATTGGCGAAAAAGTTGTGGTAGATACGATCGGTCTACGCTCTATCCGCAAAACAGAATCCCGTGAAAAACGAAATAAAGAAGAGTTCAGCTTTATGTCTTCTGGCGTTTCTAGCGAACGTAGAGTAGAATTGGTTGTCGAACAAGTAGCTTGGGAATTACGGCAAATTCGCGATCGCGGAGGCAAAATAGTAGTTACAGCAGGTCCAGTTGTGATTCACACTGGTGGTAGCGAACATTTAGCACATTTGATTCGTCAAGGATATGTGCAAGCGTTGTTGGGTGGTAATGCTATAGCAGTTCACGATATTGAACAATCACTGATGGGAACTTCCCTTGGTGTAGATATGAAACAGGGAGTTGCTGTTCATGGTGGGCATCGACATCATCTGAAGACTATTAATACTATTCGGCGTTGTGGTAGCATTGCTCAAGCAGTTGAGACTGGTGTTTTGAAAAAGGGTGTGATGTATGAGTGTGTTCAGAATAATGTACCCTTCTGTTTAGCAGGTTCGATTCGTGATGACGGACCTCTACCTGATACTCAGATGGATTTGATTAAGGCACAGGAAGAATATACAGAGTTGTTGAAAGGTGCGGATATGGTTTTGATGTTGTCAACTATGTTGCATTCTATTGGGGTGGGGAATATGACACCTGCTGGAGTGAAGATGGTTTGTGTGGATATTAATCCGGCAGTGGTGACTAAATTGAGCGATCGCGGTTCTATTGAATCAGTGGGAGTTGTGACTGATGTTGGTTTGTTCCTAAGTTTATTGGTTGCCCAGTTGGAGCAGTTGACAAGTCCTTATTCTGTAGCTCAAGCATAACTTTAGAAGTTGGTGGTGGTGCATTGTAATAGTAGTGCATTGTCATTATTCTTGTTACCAGGCACGGCAGTGGGAGCATCTTGCTCCCGTGCTAATACCGTTTCACTAAAGTCATAAGTCATATCAAATCTGGTAGCATCGGTATAAAATCTTTTGAAGTAGGAGGACTGAGTCAACCCACCCCTCGCCCCTCCCCCGACCGTGGAGGGGAAAGACCGAGTCAGGAGGGAAAAAATTTATCAGGACTTACGCATGCAACTCCCTTGAAAACAGCATATGTAGGGGCGTTTTGCTCCGCAACATATAAAGCGGAGCTTTGCGTTAGCAGATTGTATGACGATAGTTATATCATGTCCGTTGGGGCGCGTTTGTGTAAACCTAAGGGTGAATATCTACAGGAAATTTAGGTTTTTTTCTTGCTCAATAGCCTTCCTCCCTCTTCCCTCTTCCCTCTTCCCTCTTCCTTCTTTCCTCTTCCTTCTTCCTTATTAATTGTTGAATCCTACCTGCTCGCTCATTCCCCGTTCCTCCTGTCTTCCCCTCCACAGTCGGGGTGAGGGGTGGGTTGTCTCCTACCCCTACTAAAAGACTAGTGAAGCGCAAACCCTAAGTAAAGTCTTTCAATGACTTTTATTATTAATAACATTCTTGATTTCATTCTTGGTATCAGAACTAATTCTCATAAGAAGAGAAAAGTTATGGCCAATCACTAAAGTCAGCTTTTTTCTCAATGCGTCAAGTTATAGAAGCTAATGAGTGAAAATGTCTAATTTATTGAATTGATTAATACTAATACCATTTCTCAAAAATAATGCTATACTTATGCAAAACTTCAATGATTAAGTAATTAGTAGAATTCAATAACGTGAAAAGCGATTATTAGCAAGTAGCGTGTTAATTATTCTTATGTTTACTATTCCCCTACTCCCCCCCTCAAGAAAACATAGAAAAGTTTTTGAGATTTGGTATAATCTGGCCACTTTTAACCAAGCACAACAAAAATAATTTTTATTTTTCTTAAGCACCCAAGGCAGAATTAATACTTCATCCAACCAGCTATCAGAACTCATATTAAATGTCTCTTCTCTTTTGACCCAATTTCATGTTTAATAATGTATAGCATATTGGTAGCTAATGTAGTATAGCTTAATCTTAATCCCAGTTAAGCAATTGGCTGAACATCTAAGAACCCTTTACTTCATTAAGCCCAAACTGCTATAAATTTTAGATAACTTGAAAATAAAAAAGAGTAGTTAGCCAGGGAAATAGAAATTAATTATGTATTGACTAAAGAAGAGATGACTTGAATCTGAGGTTTTCTAATCTATTTTTTGCAATTGTCAAATATGCTCATGTTAATTCAATTTAATCAGTTGATTTCAACTGCCATAAGTCTTTGATTATTTGCGAAATCCATTAATGATATTACCTTAATCATGGAGATTTAATCATTAATTTTTTGTGAATTCAACATTAATTTCCTGCAAAAAAATAACAATTAATTAGCTGATTTATATGTTAGAAGCTTGTATATTTTTAACCATATTATTTGGATTTTTCGGCATCATCTTTAAGAAAAATCTGGTGATGAAAATCGTCTCAATGGATATTATGAGTACGGGAGTTATTGCCTATTATGTGCTAGTAGCATCCCTAGATGGTTTGTTTACACCAATTGCGGATAAAACCAAAAATGTTGCTTATTCCGACCCTGTTCCCCAGGCCGTTATCTTAACAGCAATTGTAATTGGCTTTTCAATTCAAGCTTTGATGTTGGTGGGTGTGATGAAGTTGGCAAAAGATAATCCCACTTTGGAAACTAGCGCAATCGAAGAAAATAACACACCATCATGACCAAAAAATCAGGTCTAAATCCTCTCCTTTTAAGGGGATGAAAAGCGGTCGTTAGCGTAGCTTCCCGTAGGGTGGGATGGCGAGGAAACCTTGCCATATCCAATTGACCAAGAGAAACTAAACTTCAGTATTTTCTTGCTTCTTGCTTTCCTAGGTCATGCTGCGCAAACAGCGGTCGGTACTGATAACTGATAACTGATAACTGATAACTGAAATGACCAATATTACGATCGCCTGGATGGCATTACCATTTTTTCTTGGGTTTGTGATTTATTTACTACCCAAACTAGACCGCTTTCTCGCACTGGGAATAGCATTAGTTTCAGCTAACTATGCCTTGGCGATATTTTCAACCCAATCACTGTTAAATATACAGTTACTAGATAATTTTGGGGTAACTTTAACCATCGACCAACTGAGTGGCTTTTTTATCATCACTAATGCTATAGTAACACTCGCAGTTATTATTTACAGTTGGAGTAGCGAAAAAACTGCTTTTTTCTATATGCAAGTTGTGATTCTGCATGGTAGTGTCAACTCTGCCTTTATATGTGCAGATTTTATTAGTTTGTATGTAGCATTAGAAGTAATCAGTATTGGTGCATTTCTTCTCATTACCTATCCGCGTACAGATAGATCAATTTGGGTAGGATTGCGCTATCTGTTTGTCAGTAATACGGCAATGCTGTTTTATCTGGTAGGAGCAGTACTGGTATATAAAGCACATCATTCCTTTAGTTTTGCTGGTTTGCGCGGTTCGCCTCCTGAAGCAGTTGCTCTGATATTTCTAGGATTATTAGTTAAAGGGGGTATCTTTGTCTCAGGATTTTGGTTACCTTTAACCCACTCAGAATCACAGAGTCAAGTATCAGCAATGTTATCAGGAGTTGTGGTCAAATCTGGAGTGTTTCCCTTAGTGCGTTGTGCCCTATTTTTAGAGGAGATCGATCCAATAGTGAGAATTTTTGGTGTGACGACAGCATTATTAGGAGTAGGTTATGCCATTGTGGAAAAAGATACCAAGCGTACCCTAGCATTTAGCACCATTTCTCAATTGGGTTTTATTATGGCCGCGCCAGAAGTAGGAGGATTTTATGCATTGACTCACGGATTGGTGAAATCAGCACTGTTTCTCATATCAGGTATTTTGCCCAGTCGTAATTTTCAGGAGTTGCAAGACCGACCGCTCAAGAACTCAATCTGGATAGCTTTAGCGATCGCTAGTTTTTCAATTTCCGGTTTTCCTCTATTGTCTGGTTTTGGGGCTAAAATATTGACCTCCAAGAATTTATTAGCTTGGCAGGTTGTAGCAATGAATGTTGCTACAGTAGGAACAACAATTGTATTTGCCAAATTTATCTTTCTCCCCCACAAAAAGAGCGAAGAAAAAGGGAAAGTATCATTTGGGTTTTGGTGGGCGATGGTAATTTTACTCGGCGGATTGATTGTAGCAAATGCTGTTTATTACCAAGCTTATACCTTAAGTAATATACTGAAACCTCTAATAACTATTAGTATTGGTTGGTTGGCATATCTTTTGATTTTTAGGAAATTAATTCTTAAATTCCCTCGTGGGGTCGAGAAATTCGATCATTTGATTGGGGTGATGAGTCTAATGTTGATTATCGTTTTCTGGATGGTGCAGATATGACCAATATTACGATCATCTGGATGGCATTACCCTTTTTTATTGGTTTCGTTATCTATTTATTACCCAAACTAGACCGCTTTCTCGCACTGGGGATAGCATTGGTTTCAACTAACTATGCCTTGGCGATCTTTGTAGAACAGTCTCCTTTGAACATACAGTTACTCGATAATTTCGGTGTGACTTTAATCATCGACCAACTGAGTGGCTTTTTTATCATCACTAATGCTATAGTGACACTCGCAGTTATTTTTTACTGTTGGAGTAGCGAAAAAACTGCTTTTTTCTATATGCAAATAGTGATTCTGCATGGCAGCGTTAATGCTACTTTTATCTGTGCAGACTTTATGAGCGTGTATGTAGCACTAGAGGTGATCGGTATTGCTGCGTTCCTCCTGGTAGCTTATCCGCGTACAGATAGATCGATTTGGGTAGGATTGCGCTATCTGTTTGTCAGCAATACGGCAATGCTGTTTTATTTGGTAGGAGCGGTACTGGTATATAAGGCACATCATTCCTTTTATTTTGCTGGTTTGCGCGGTTCGCCTCCTGAAGCGATCGCCCTCATATTTTTGGGATTATTGTCCAAGGGTGGTATCTTTGTCTCAGGGTTATGGTTGCCTTTAACCCACTCCGAATCACAGAGTCCTGTATCAGCAATGTTGTCAGGAGTTGTGGTCAAAGCTGGTGTTTTTCCTCTAGTGCGTTGTGCGTTAATGTTAGAGGAAATCGATCCGATAGTGAGATTTTTTGGTGTGAGTACAGCACTTTTAGGGGTGGGTTATGCTGTATTTGAAAAAGATACTAAACGGATGCTGGCATTTCATACTATTTCGCAGTTAGGTTTTGTGCTTGCTGCGCCAGTAGTAGCTGGTTTCTATGCTTTGACCCACGGTTTAGTTAAATCTGCTTTGTTTTTAATTGCAGGGGTTCTACCAAGCCGTAATTTTAAAGAATTGCAGTATAAACCCATTGATAATCAGATTTGGGTTGCTTTAGTTATCGCTAGTTTTTCTATCTCTGGTTTCCCACTTTTGTCTGGTTTTGGGGCAAAAGTGTTAACCTCTAAAAATCTGTTACCCTGGCAGGTTGTTGGGATGAATATTGCTGCTGTGGGAACAGCTATTTCTTTTGCGAAATTCATTTTTCTCCCCCACCAGGAAAACGAGGAAAAAATCAAAGTCAAACTGGGTTTTTGGTGGGCAATAGTGGTCTTACTCGGCGGATTAATTGTGGCAAATGCTTTTTATTATGAGGCTTACACCCTAAAGAATATAATTAAACCTCTGGTAAGTATAGCTATTGGTTGGCTAGCATATCTATTTATTTTTAAGAAGTTGGCGATTAAAATTCCCCGTGTGGTCGAAGAATTTGACCATCTGATTGGGTTTATGAGCTTCATGTTAATTTTACTTTTCTGGATAGTATGGACACAATCGGATTTTTCAATATAATCAGGACTTACCCATGAGATACGAAAAACTAAGATTTGAGATTGCTTTCTGTTCCGGACTGCTGCGCAAACCCTGTCGGTAGCTTCGGACGAAAATACTTTGCAGTTACGTAAGTCCTATATAATATTACGGCTGACAATATGGTTTTTACTTACCGTTGATTTTAGTCTGGCCATCAATTGAGCTAATTTTCTTAACAGTCAACACTTATGATCGTTAGACTTATCTGAAAATTAAATTTTACGCTTGTTTTACGGGTACTTCAACCTAATTTTCAAAGATGTAGATTGAGAACTGTCATATGATAACTAAGGTAAGTATGAGTAACAAAATGAATGCAATATTTTCCCACATAAGTCCAGGTGATATCATTGCTTTGAAATTGAAAATTTAACGGCATAAAAGTTTATTATAGCAGAAATTAGTTATAACTGATTACTTTTTAATTACTGAATAGTATGGACGCAATTGCATTTTTCAATATAATATTACGACTGACAATATGGTTTTTACTTACCGCTGATTTTAGTCTGGCAAATATTATCATTGGTGTCAGTATCGCCTTTTTATTACCCCGCAGTCGTAAATCATTAGGCGCTCTAAAAGATTGGTTAGACGTGTTATGGGAAATTGTGGTCGCAATTCCCCAGGCCTATATAGAAGCAATACAAATTATGCTTCGCCCCCATAATGATGAAGTATTGGTTTGCGAAAAAGTTAAACCAAAACGAACGCCAGGATTGATATTTCTGGATATATTTTTGATTACTTTCACCCCTAAAAGCATTGTCTTGAAATACCACGAACAAGGTTGGTATGAAGTACACGTAGTGCAACGGAGGAAAAACAAATGAACTATGTTTTGATTTCTATGATTTTAGCTCTGCTCATACCCATTTATGAAGCTTGGCAGGATAATAATATTTGGCAGAAAGTACTCGCCTTTGCTAGTATTGCTACCAAAACCTCGATTATGATGTTGGTGGTATCAGTTTTGCGAGATGATTGGTCAATTGGAGTAGTTGCAGTTATCATTCTGAGTGTGGGTAATGCGGGATTAATGCTACTGGCAAATTTAATCAAAAGGTTAAACGAAGTATGATTGACATTTTAAGTTATAGCTTGATAGTTATCGGAATTATCTTCTGGTTCTGGGGAACATTCCCTCTGCTCGGGAATAGATCGGTTTTATTTAAACTCCATAGTCTTTCAGTAGCGGATACCCTTGGGTCGATGAGTATTGTTGTCGGTTTACTACTCAAAATTCCTGTTGAATGGCCGTTATTGCTCCTAGCACTGATTACTTTGGCAATTTGGAATACGGTTTTGGGATATGTTTTAGCATATTGCTCTAGTAGTGGTAATGGAGGAAAAAATGATTGATAGTTATGTTTATGTCATCATTGCTCTACTACCATTATCAGCTTTGATACTGGTATTTCAAGTTAATCCCTATAATGCTTTAATTATCCGAGCCATTTTAGGAGCAGTAGCAGCTTTGGTATATGCAGTTTTAGGAGCTGCAGATGTAGCTTTAACTGAAGCTTTAGTCGGTACAATGTTAGCTATTACTCTTTATGTTGTGGCAGTTCGTTCCTCTTTAGTAATGCGTCTGGGAATAGTTAAAGAGGTAGAGACAGAAACAGACAGTGGTTTTACTAAATTAATCTCTAAAATCAGACAAACTATTGATAAATATCATTTGCGTCTGGAATTAGTTGAATATCCCAACAAACAAGCTTTAGAATGGGCATTGATAGGTAAAGAAGTTCACGCTATCTGTAGTCAGTCAGAACAATTAGAACCAGATAACGAACCCACTTATCAAACTAGCATTAGAGTGCATCGTCTTTTTGAGATTATGCAAACCGAACTAACTTCATCAAAAACAACTGTGACATACATAACTGTACCAAACTTGGAGGGAAAACATTAATGAAATGGGTTTATCTTATAGCTGGAATAGCATTGTTCATCAAAGTGTTAGTTATGCCAAACCCACAAGCAGAATGGGAAGAAATTTCTATTGTAGGAGCGATCGTAGAAGATAGTGGAGTACCAAATGCAGTTTCTGGCATCATTTTTAGAAATCGACTCTACGATACAATTTTTGAAGTAGTGGTATTTACGATCGCTATTTTGGGCGTGGGTTTTCTCCTCGCAAATGAGAAACCCACTGAAAAAGTTTATCAATTTAGCGATCAACCTTCAATTGTCCTAGCGCGTCTGGGAGCAACTATTACCGCGTTGGTGAGTATTGAGCTAGCAATTAGGGGACATCTGAGTCCTGGTGGTGGGTTTGCGGCAGGGGTTGCTGGAGGAACTGCTATTGGTTTGATTGCTATTACTTCATCATCCGAACAGATGGAGAAAATCTATAAAAAGTGGAATGCTGCTACTTGGGAAAAGGTTTCGGTTTTAATATTTATTGTATTGGCAGCTATAACTCTGATGGGATTGGAATTACCTAAAGGAGAGTTAGGTACCCTTGTTAGTGGAGGCATTATGCCGATACTTAATATTTTAGTGGCACTAAAAGTAGCATTGGGTTCCTGGGCAGTTATTTTATTGTTTATTCGTTATCGGGGGTTGTTGTGAAGGTAGGGAGATGGGGGGATGGGGGGATGGAACTAAGTCAGAAGTTAGAAGATTGTACCAAATCCGTTGATCAAAAGTACCTTTTTCAAATCCCTCTCTAACCATCTCCCCACATTCCCCTCCTGGGAGGGGTTAGGGGTGGGTTCCCCATCTCCCCAAAAAATCATCAACGCAAACCCGCACAAATAAACCCACTCCAATATTCGGGATGCTCGAATGGATGCTCTTTTTGACAGGCTTTTTTTAATGGTTCCTCTTTAATTATTTTCGATATCTTTTTTTCCACTCGCTCCCGCTCCTCATATTCAAACTGCAACTGTTGATACTCTGGAGCATTTTCGGCACAACCATCAAGCTTTTGTTTTGCTGCCGCTTTCTTCTGAGATGCTAGCTGTAATTTTTTATTCAGCAACTGCTCTAACTCTTGATAATATTCCCTCTCAAACTCCTTCCCTGTTAAATGCCGTAAATCTTGTTGAGCTTTTTGCAACGCTTGGGGACGATTAAAACCAGTTTTTCGTTTTTGATGATAAAAAAAGGAAAACAATGATGTTGCTAAGTCATTTACTGCCCACAACGAGCTAATTACACCCCTGGCACCTGCACATAAAAAACCTGTATTTAAGGTCATGGTATCATCGGTGATTTCTGTGGTACCGAGATTGGTTTCGCAGCACGAGAGGAATACTTCGTCTAAGTCGGGGAAGCGGAAGGCGGGAGATAATAAGTCGCTCAATGTAATCCTGCCATCTGCTAAGGTTAATTCTGACTCCAGACTGTTGTCAAAGCGAGATTTGGCGTGATGACTGGATAATAATCCTTGTACTTCCTTTAATAATTCTTTGTAGTTGCTGACGGTTGCCTTGTTGCCTTGGAGATATTTATCAGTGTTATATATTTGTGCGACTTTTTGAGCTTCAAAACTGCTGAATGGCAAATCTTCTCGGGTATTTTCGACGATACCATAAGCGGGGGTTGGGGTGGATATGGGCGGACGTTGGGTGCAGAAGTCGAGGGTTTGGCAGCTAGACAGGGTGCGGATGAGGAATTGATCGCCGAGATATTTGTTATCTGCTAGGGGTAAGGCAGCGAAGGGGATTTGATGTAAGTACAAGTGGGGTATGACGATCAATTCTTGGATGCCTGTTAATTTCTCTACTAATTTATCTAACTGCAACCGCTGACTAATTTCTTTGAGGTTTGATGGCATTTGTTCATCCCAGAACAAGTAGGTTGACTCTAATTTTTCAAATTCTGATTCATCTAAAGACTGGCTACTACCGTCTTTAAAGAAGACCGTCACTGTGTCTATTTCTGGGTCCACAGAGTCGATTGTGTTGGGGTCACATCCTAACAATTTCGCTGCTACTATTGGTGATGAGGGTGGGCGATCGCTTTCAGGCATCCCAGACCAAACATAAGGCTCGAACCAGTTTTCCAACAACCATCTTTGCAAGTCGTCGAGGCCATGCCCGCAATGATGTAAATCTACGCGATTACCTACAAGTATAAAAGCGTAGGTGTCTTCTAAGGTGCTAAAAAAGCTTACAATGGCCGTAGTAGCCCTATCTCGCACCAGATTTTGCAATTTGTCTAATTCCAAGGGGTTTACTGCCAAACCTTCTGCTAATACTTCATCAAATTTGCGTATTTGGCGGTAAATTTTTTGTTTGTCTGCTTCTAAGGTGGTGATGCGGTCGTTCCTTGCTTGCCAGGAAGCGCTTATTTGTCTGGAGTTAGTAGTATCAAGAGTTCCTTGGTAGTAGTTGGGGGATTTGTTATTAAATCGCAAATTATCTAGTTGTCGTTGTATCTCTTCGTATTGCTGCAATAACTTGATAACTTCTGGGCGCGTTTCTCCTTGAGAATAGATATCTTTACTATACATTAAATCAACTAACTGACGGTTGCGAGATTGTTCGGCGTATGTTAAAGCTTGGGCGTATTGCCCTGTATTGACAAAGGATTGGATGATGTTGTTATAGACCCTAATGGCATTTTTGAGGATTTCTTGGCGGCTATTGTCGGTTTTTCTCCCAGTTCTTAATATTTCTGTTGCTTCTATGGCTTGGGTGTAAGCTTTGATAGCGTCTTCCCAGTTGCCTTGAATAAAGAATAAATAACCTAGAGAGTCTGCATTTCTGGCACAATCTACAGGCATTGTTTTGGGAGTTGCGATCTTCAGGGATTTTTGGAGATGAGCGATCGCCTGTTTGTGTTGCTCTAAGTAATAATAAGTGGTACCCAAATTTCCCAAAGCTACTGCTTCTGTTTGCCGATCTTCAATTTTTTCTGCGATTGTTAAAGACTGTTGGTAGAACTCTATTGCCTGTTCATATTTTTCTTGGGAAGAGTAAGCAAAACCTAAATTCCCCAAAGCACTTCCTTCTCCTTGAAAGTCTTCGATTTTTTGGACAATTTCTAATTGCTGTTGGAGAAAATCAATCCCTTGTTCGTATTTTCCCTGCTTAGAGTAAGCAAAACCTATATTTCCCAAAGCTTTTGCTTGTCCTCTAGGGTCTGAGGTATTTCGTGCAATTTGAAAATACTCAATCGCCTGTTCGTATTTTTCTAAACAAAGATAACAAAGACCTAAATTTGCTATAGCATTTGCTTCTCCTTGGCGGTCTCCGATTTTCTGTGCAATTTTTAATTGTTGTAGGAGGAAATCAATCGCCCGTTCGTACTGTCCTAAAACAAGGTAACAAATACCTAAATTGCCTAAACTACCTGCTTCTATTTTATGGTATGTAATTTCCCGTGCAATTTCTAAAGATTGTTTGTGAAACTTTATCGCCTGATCAAATTGTCCTAGATAACGGTAAGGAATACCTATATTTACCAGAACCTCCGCTTCCAATTCACGGTCTTTGATTTCTTGAGATTGAGCAATTTCTAATGCCTTTTGGAAGAACTCAATAGCTTGTTGGTATTGTCCTAGTAAAGTGTAACAAAGACCCAAATTTACCAAAGCACCTGCTTCCAGTTCACGGTTTTTGATTTCTCGCGTAATTTCTAAGCATTGTTGATGGCACTCAATCGCCTGTTTATATTGCCCATGTGAACCGTAAGTAACACCTAAAACCTCGAAGGAAGCTAGTTCTCCCATACGGTCTTTGATTTCGCGAAAGATAGTAATTGTCTGTTGGCAACATTGGAAGGTGAAAGTAAATAGGCTTGTTTGAGACCATCTCACACCTATCTCCAACAAAACATTTGCCGTCTCTTTTCTAATTGTAGAGTCTTTTTGGGAATTACCTAAAAAGATGCCTAATTTTAGGATTAGATTCGACAGAAACTTTGCACCATCAAAATTATCATTGTTCGCGAGGTATTCTGCTGCCTGCGCCATTACTGGCAATAAGCTCGGCACAATTAGTTGTTGATTGGTACTTAAAACTTTGTTAACTTCTTCCTGATTTCTACAGGCAAGCAGTTGCTTTATTAAATCGATAAATTCTTGTTCCATAGTGATATTAAGCCTAGGAAAATACTGGTCAAAAATGGGTTGTGCTCAAGGAAAATCAGCCCAACAAACATAGGTTTTTGTCAGGTGGCGCTACAGCCCAACCCAATTTTCTGTATTACGACAAATTATCCGGATTTAATACTAATTTTTCTGAATATTTCTTCTAGTATCCACCACTCTTTTGCGGTGGAGCAAGTTTATTTGAACCTCTTAGTTATCTGGACTTATGAATATAGCAACTGACAATACTTTACTTGCTTTTTTATTAGCTTTGAAAAACCTCGAAAACCCCCTCAGCGAAAACGAACGGGAGGCATTGGCAAAAATAAGCCAAAAACTGAAAAAAAACCCCAACGACTGGAATTTCACTGAAAAGAAATTGATGGCCATCATCAAAGCTAATCAAGCACTCAACCAACTATATCAGCAGGCCAAGACCAAACTGGATGCCCTAGATCGCCCAATTCCCTTTGACTTGATGCCCACTGAGGCCGAATTAGAAAAAGTCCTACCTCCAGAAAGCAAGGGTGGCACACGCGCTCATCTCCCCTATGGTGAAGGCGAACCCAACAAACAAAGCAACGAAATTTTCAATCTAAGTGTCAAAGTTCTTCCTACTGAAAAACCAGAAGAAACTGCTAAAAAACTCTCTTTTCTAGAAAGACTTTCCCAATTCCTAAACCAGCCTACTTCAAAAAATGACTGACCTCATCTATCCTAACCTATTTCTATTTCTTTACGACCTCCGAGAAGGTTTAGGAGAAAGCAAAGAAGACTTAGAAAATAATCGCAAAACATTTGCATCCAAATTACCCGAACATCTGCATAATTCCCTATTCAAACTCGACGGCGTAATAGAAACCGAATACCTCGAACTTTTGACACAAAAAATTGAGTATTTTCGCGACGACATTCCCGACGAAGGCTATTATTATCCTGTCCGAATAAATGATACTTATGGACTATTAATAGCCACTTCTTTTCCTAACAATAAAACTCGTCATCCCACCAATAGCATCGCCCAACTAAAAAACCAAATCGAAGCCAAACTCAAAGATTCATCCGGCAAAATTCAAACAGGAAATCTCGGACAAACTTGGTTAGTCTTAGCCGAATTAGCTAATAACAAAAACCCAGAAGAAATCGCCAAACAATGCTGCGAAACATTAAATCTTGGCTTCGACTGGGAAAAAGATTTGCAAGGTCAAGGAAAACTGTTAGGAGGAACAATCTTTGAATTACGACAATACCGCATTACCATGTCAGAAAATATAGATTTTTCCTCACCACCAACTATTGAAGAAATCCAGAAAAATAATCATCTCATAATTTCTCTCTATCCCAACGAACAAACAGCCAAAAAAGCAGCAGAATTTAACTTTGATTTGCTCCGTTTACTTTGTTACCTGCACAAAATTTTATGGGCTTATGCTCAGAGTCGCTATCTGAAAGAATTACTCAAAAAATCTGCCATAGAAATTCAACAATATATCCAAGAAATCCAGAAATATCAAAACCCTAGTTTAAATCTCAAACCACTACAGAAAATATTAGTAAAATCTCAAACAACTTTATCTAACTATTCAATTAACTTAGGCTATTTCGACAGTCAAATCCGCACCATAGAAATTAATCTGCTCAACTACCAAAGACGCTTAGATAGAATCAGAGAAAAAGCCACATCAAAAGCCCTGGAAAATCTCTTACCAGAAAACATTCCCACTCCAATTTCCCAACTTTCCAAACTCACAATAAATGGAGAAGATATTTCATCAATATTAGCTCGTTTTATAACCACCCCCGGAGTCACAACCGACCTCAAATTTATCGAAAAATTCCCTCAAGAAATAACCGAAAAATATCAGCTACAAATGCAAAAAGATTATGCCAATCTCAGCCCCAATTTAAAACTATTAGAAGACCTAATAAACTCCATTCGTGGCATCACAGAAATAGAACAAGCAGAGAGCGATCGCCACTTTCAAGAACTCGTCGCCATTATCGGTGTGGGATTAGGTGCAGGTGCCAGCATTGCCTCCATTTCTGGTCATTTTCCTTATGTTATTGGTACTGCCAAAGCTAGTCATCATCCAGTAGGCAAGTTTCTGTCTAAATATTCAGTACCCGAACCCTGGTTAGCAGGAGGAATCTCAATTGTATTTAGTTTGGGTGCCAGCATGATTGGTATAGTGGGAGTTAAACTATGGTTGTATATAGCAAAAAAATGGGAGCAACGTTCTCGGCGATAACTGAAAATATTAGAGTAGGGATGTTGGATGCAACGTCCCTAGACAGGTTGCATTAATTAACCACAACAGGACTTACGCAAAATATCATATCATACACCATTACTTAAAAGGGGAGGCTATTAACCTCATTTTTTGGTCATAAAAAACCGGGTTTATAGAAGTTATACCATGTCCGGATAATCAGTGATAAAAAAACCTTTTCCCTTCTAACCTTTTCTTTCCTTCTGCCTTTTCCCCCCTTTCAAAGGGGGGGTAGGGGGGATGCCTTCTGCCTTACCTCCTCCAAAGTGTAAGTATTCAACCGGACATGATATTAGAAAAGCGATCGCTATTTTCTTCCCCACTTTTAAAGTTTTGACAGTCAGCGAATTTAGCGTTATAATGCTTGCTAAAAGAAACCCATAATTTTTGATATATGGACGACCTCAAACTATTAGATAGGATTTCTGTTAATCCCCAAATTTTCAACGGCAAACCCATAATTCGCGGACGTCGTTTGGCAGTCGAACATATCTTAGGAATGTTAGCGGCAGGGGACACTCCAGAGACTATTCTTGAAGGTTATGCTTGGTTAGAACCAGAAGATATCCAAGCTTGTCTGGTTTATGCCTATAAATTAGTCAGTCGCGAGCGAGTGGAACCATTATTAATAGAAAGTAAATGATCAAACTGCTACTCGATACTTGCGTTTGGGGTGGAGTTCGTGCCCAGTTGCAAGCTAATGGTTATGATGTCATATATACCGGTGACTGGTTAAAAGACCCAGGCGATGAAGAGATTTTGACTAGAGCTTACAACGAACAGCGGATTTTAATTACTCTTGATAAGGATTTTGGTGAAATGGCAATCGTTCGCGGCCAGCCTCACAGCGGAATTATCCGTTTGGTAAATGTCGCTGCCAAACAACAAGCCCCCGTTTGTGTTCAAGTTCTCATGCGTTACGAGAGCGAACTACAGGCAGGAGCTATTGTTACGGCATCTCCAGGAAGGGTAAGAATTCGTGGTAGCTCTGACTAAAGCGATGTTGCATCCGCAACTCTTCGCGAACGCGCCACAAACAACCCATCCATTACTAACCTAACTCAAAAATAACAGAACTTACGCACGGACACTAAATTGAGTGAGGGCGAATGCCATTACCCCCTACATTTAGGGTGGCATTGCAGAGCAATATTGCTTCCTATTTTATCTACTGATAATAGCATAAATAAAGACAAATATCGCCCCGCAAATCCCAATTTAATTAATGTTCAAAAATATCTTTATACTGCAATAAATCTAATCCCACAAACACGGGTAAACATTCAAAACACTGCTGTGCTAATTCCCACCTTTCCTCTCGTTTCAACATTTGAATTAACTTCTCCCTGACACTCAATAAATAACGCACATCATTAGCAGCATAACTCAATTGTTCCTCAGTTAAATTCTCTGCATTTCCCCAATCAGAACTTTGAGCAGATTTATCTAACTCTACTTTTTCTAACTCCATTACTAAATCTTTTAAACCATGTTTACCTGTATAAGTTCGTGCTAACTTACTAGCAATTTTGGTACAGAAAATTGGGGAAACTTTAATATCTAAATGATGCTGCAACATTGCTACATCAAATCTGGCAAAATGAAATATTTTAACTATTTCTGTTGCCTCCATTAATTGTTTTAAATTAGGTGCTTCTTGCTGCCCTTTTTCAATCCGAATTGCTGTAACTGTACCTTGAGAATTGCATAACTGGACTAAACATAAGCGATCGCGCCCCGGCAACAAACCCATGGCTTCTGTATCCACTGCAATACTATCAGTTTGCAAATAATCAGATAATATGGCCTCCGTTAAATCGCGATCGCATACTTGAAAATCACTCATCATTCACCTAATAATTACTAATATTTTTTAGACTCAACAATTATATCAAATGTGCTTGCTTTTGCGTCATTCCAGCGTCAGTCCAGTAGGGTGTGTTAGCAAAGCGTAACGCACCAGACACACTTAAATGTTGCTACAAAAAAATCAGTCAAACCTTCCTATAACAAGAGTTATACCAAAAAATCTAATGCACACTTTTAGCTGTGTCAGTCTACTACGACTAGACTTTGGGATGGTGCGTTACCAAATAATTAATAATTAATAATTAATAATTAATAATTAAATAATTCTGGTTTAAAGCCTCCCCTTTTCAAGGGAAAAAAAGTGCTAGGATATTTCCTTATATTCAATTCCGTAACGGTTTTAAGCAGAGGTAATTATCAATTAATGAATAACGCACCCTACTGGACTAATTTATGGGCACAGAATAATATAGTAAATTAGCTTAAAAATTATCTTTCATTACTAAAATTTTCTCTGCCACATTTTGAGCAACAGGCATTACGGATAACCTATTTCCTTTCTTAGTAACTAACAATTCATCTGGGCTAAATTCTTGTTTCAAAATAGCCAAAGATATTAACTGAGGAAACTCTTCTACAAACTCCACAGAAACAGTTTGCCACCGAGGCGTATCAGGAGTAGATTTGGGGTCATAATATTTGCTTTTTTGGTCAAATTGAGTAGGGTCAGCAATGCCACTTTCTAATATTTTTACTAATCCAATAATGCCAGGTGGTACAATATTAGAATGATAGAAAAATGCTAAATCTCCCTGATTCATTTGTCGCAAAAAATTCCGAGCTTGATAATTTCTAACTCCATCCCAAATACAAGTTTTTTCATGTTTCATATCTGAGATACTGTAAGTTTTTGGTTCAGATTTCATTAGCCAATATTTCATTATTTATTTAAAAATAATATATGATTATTTGAATACTTAAATACAAATACTACTATGAAAAATATAGTAGAGCAAGCTAAGTCTAATCACAAAAATCAACTAGCGATCGCCAGTTTTGGCTATAATTAAACAGGACTTACGCATAACCACCATATTTAGTAGGGGCAAATGGCATTTGCCCTCTACAGGTAGCGTATTGTCTAAGAGTTTGCGTAAGTTCTGTTAAAAATAGACTTTTTCAACTGGTTGAAAGTCTAGTCAAAAAAGAGCGATCGCTAACCTTACCTACTGGACCAACACAGCTAAAATGATGCGTTAGATGGGGAGATGGGGAGATAGGGAGAAAAAGACACCTAGAAACAAAAATAAGAGTGTACAGTTTTAGGTGTGTCAGTCTACTACAATATAAAATATATCTTTTCCTACAAAACCTATGAGCAAAACCCAAACCCAACTACCAACAGAAACTTGGATAACAGCAACTTGGGAAGAATACATCCAAACTATTGAAGACCCAAGTTATGAAAAAGCCAAAATTTACTACCACAAAGGAAAACTCAGAATAGAAATGTCACCACTAGGAAATGACCACGCTAAAGACCATGCAGTTATTATAGCTGCAGTTGCTTTCTTTGCTACCACTAAAAATATTGCTATGAATGGTAGAGATAACTGTACCTACCGCAAAACTGGATGTCGAGCAGCTCAACCTGATGCTTCCTATTACATTGGGGAAAATGCTGATGTCATTCCTTGGGGAAATTCTTTTATTGACCTGGATATTTATCCTCCACCAACTCTGGTTATCGAAGTTGCTAATACTTCTCTTCCTGATGATATAGGGAAAAAACGTTTGCTTTATGAAGCACTTAATATTGCTGAATATTGGATAGTTGATGTTCAGAATGTAGAAATTATTGCCTTTGCTATTGCTAACGGTGGCAGTAGAAAAATCGATCAGTCTCAAGTTTTGCCTGGTTTAGACATTTCTTTATTAGAGGAAGCACTTCAGCGTACTCGTCAAACAAATCAAACTCAAGTTTATGCTTGGTTATTAGAGCAGTTTCAATCTTAGAAGGGAGTAGAGATGTTGCATACAACGTCTCTACAAAGCTATCATGATCAGGAGTTATATCATGTTCGGACGGGTCAGTTATAATAAAATTTAAGGACTCCGGGTACCGACAGTACCAAAGAAATAATGAAATTATGAATACCTCATCTCCAATATTTCATAAGTATTTCTCCTTTCTTTCCTCCTGAGGACTGAGGACTGAAGACTGAGGACTCACAACAGTTATTTATAAGTATTCAACCGAACATGATATTACACACTATACTTTTTTCACAAAACATGAACCAAACCCGAACCAAACTACCCACAGAAACTTGGATAACAGCAACTTGGGAAGAATACATTCAAATTATTGAAGACCCAAGTTATGAAAAAGCCAAAGTTTACTACCACAAAGGAAAACTCAGAATAGAAATGTCACCATTAGGAAATGACCACGCTAAAGACCATGCAGTTATTATGGCTGCAGTTGCTTTCTTTGCTGCGACTAAAAATATTGCCCTGAGTAGTAGAGATAACTGCACCTATCGCAAAACTGGACTTCGAGCAGCTCAACCTGATGCTTCCTATTACATTGGGGAAAATGCTGATGTCATTCCTTGGGGAACTTCTTTTATTGACCTGGATATTTATCCTCCACCAACTCTAGTTATTGAAGTTGCTAATACTTCTCTTCCTGATGACATAGGAAAAAAACGTTTGCTTTATGAAACACTTAATGTTGCTGAATATTGGATAGTTGATGTGCAGAATGTAGAAATTATTGCCTTTGCTGTTGCTAATGGTGGTAGTAGAAAAATCGATCGGTCTCAAGTTTTGCCTGGTTTAGACATTTCTTTATTAAATGAGGCGCTTCAGCGCACTCGTCAAACAAATGAAACTCAAGTTTATACTTGGTTATTACAGCATTTTCAGGCATAGGGAGTAGGGACTAACCATGCTTAGTCTCTACAAGGTTATCATTATCAGGACTTACACACTATACCTTTTTTCACAAAACATGAGCAAAACCCAAACTCAACTACCCACAGACACTTGGATAACAGCAACTTGGTCGGGAGTAGCGTTCGCAAGGCAAACCCAGCAAACCCGGTTTTTTCCTAGATGCTTATTAGCGAGCAAATATTTCTAGAATTTGGCTTCTGAGAACCCAGAGCGCGATCGCTATCTATATGAATTCTTACAGGCTTTGTTGCATGAAAGTTGCGATCGCAAAATTACCCCTGTAGAGGAATGAACTAGAGTAGTACTTTTTCTTTAGTTTCAACGAAGCATTGTACTCAGACCAGTTACTTACTCAATAAAGGTCTTTATACTTGGACTTGGACTTGTATTTGGACTTACTCATGTCTACTGCTGTAGATTTTTTGTGCTATGTTCTGTTATTTTTAAACGATTTTCCTCTTTTATGCAACAAAGCCATTCTTATAAAGAATTTTCTTTAGCTCTGGCTCAAGTTTATATTGATTAATTACATTTAAATATTTTTCCCCTTGATCTGTAATGGAGAAGTAGTCAGACAATTGCAATGTTAGCCTCGAATTTCCTCTATTTTTTATCTTTTCAAAACCTGATTCACTATTCTTCTTCTCTTCAATAAGACCTCTATTTCTTAGTTTTTCTAATAAATATTCTTCATTAGGACGATTAATATCATAACTGTCATCTTTTTCATCACCCTTGATTTTTTTTAAGGTTATATAATCGTATGCATCTAAGACCACTGCAATTAGGAGTTGCTGAATATCACCTTCAATTTTCTCTACATCTTTCTTTACATCCTCTTTTACATCTTTCTTTACATCCTCTTTTACTTTGTCTAATAAATTCGCCTGTAATCCATCTTTTTTAATAGAAATTCGATTTAAATCTTCAACGCGAAGGGTAAAGAAAATTACTATTGCAATGAGTGTAATAGCCACAAGTAATTCTACTGATATATTGTTTGCCAATAGCTTTGCAAGAAATATGATTTCAATTGTAGCAAGAATCAGAAAAACTGCCCACCACCTAATTAATTCCATTATCTCAGTTAATTTCATCACCGTTAATCCTTTATTATTTAAAAATTGATCTTTTTCTTATCTAAAGCAATTCAATTTTCAATCTAATTTAATAATTGCCATTATACAATATATGTCATATATCTTTATATGTAATATATTTTTAATGACTTCAATATTTAATCTCCCCTGGAAGTGCGGAATGTAGGTTATATGATAGCTAATAGCTGAATGCTTACACCACTTATATAATATCTTTTCGTTTTTGAAACCAAATAGTAAAGCCTAAATAAATCAGCGAATGTAAACATAAAGCTCCCCAATTTATCCCTAAGTTTTCCCAGTTAAGGTTGTAAACATCTGAACCTGAAAATGGCAAAGGAACGGTACTTCCATCTGGTAATTTAGTTGCTTCTGGCACCATATTATTAACATTTACAAGTGCTCCATAAGCAGCTACAGACCAACGACTTAACATTAGCCAAGAAAATTTACTAGCTATACCTGTCATTTCAAATAAAACACCAGAAAAAATAATTTGAGGTAGCAATATTAAGGGTAAAGCACTATTAGCTTGAGAACCATTTTTCACAATTGATGAAATCATTAATCCCAAACTCATACAACTTATTAATGTTAAAAAAGTCGTAATACTAACTCCTATCGGCCATGACATTAATTCTGGCTGTGGATTTTCAAATCCCAATATCACTACTAATACTACTAATAGAGTTTGCAGAGTTGCTAATAATCCTAGAACTATTACTTTTGAACTGAGATAAGCAAATAATCCTAAGTTAACTAATCTTTCCCGAATATAAATAGCTGATTCTTTGATTATTTCTTGCAGGGAACTAGACAGACCAACCCACAAACAAGCACAGGTAAATACAAATAATACTCGCAAAGCTAAAGGAGCTAAGGTAGGTTCTGGGTCGCCAATTAATGGATTTTTATCTCTAACTGCAAATAAAATTAAACTAATACCTATAGGGGCAGTAAATAAAGCTAAACCTAAGTTAATGGGGTCGCGAATAATTAATTGAAAATATCGTTGAATTAAAATAAAAAGTTGTTTCCCAAAAGAAGCAGGTTGTTTTTTGGGAGGTAAATTAGTAGGAGGTTTTAAATTATCGATACTGAGATGATTGGCAATATAACGTCGATAATATTCTGATTGACGAAAATTATTTACCCATTCATTTATATTTTCATCACTGGTTTCTAGTTCGTTATAAATATCAGCAAAGTCACCTGTATTGACAGAGAAAAAAGTCATAGCTTCTCTGGAAGATCCAAAATAACATAAACGCCCGCCTCTACCTAAAAAAACTACTCGGTCGCAAATTCTAATATTAGCTGTGGCATGAGTAACTAAGATAATTGTTCGTCCTTGATTTGCCAATTTTCTTAATAGTTGCATCATTTTTTTATCTAAACCTGGGTCGAGTCCTGATGTCGGTTCATCTAAGAAAAATAATTTCGGGTCTGCTAATAATTCCACACCAATACTTACCCTTTTTCTCTGCCCTCCACTTAACTGACTAACTAATACATTTTTCCTCTCCTTCATCTCTATTTGTTCTAGAGTTTTTTCCACTACTTCCTTAATATCAATATCCGGCGGTAATCGCAATTTTGCCGCATAATTTAAAACCTCCAATACTGTTAATTCTCGATGAATAATATCATCTTGAGGAACATAACCAATTTGAGTCCTATAGATATTGAAATTATTCCTTAAATCTTCACCATTAATATAAACTTTGCCTTTAGTTGTAGGATCTATTCCTAATAATGTTCGCATCAAAGTTGATTTACCAGTGCCACTACCTCCCACCAACGCCACAAACTGCCCTGGTTCGATCGCAAAGGAGATATCATTCAGTAAAACTCGTGTTTTTCCTCGTTGGTCTCTGACTATTCTAAATAGGCGATCGGCATCAATACGAATTTGGTTTCCCTGGTCAAAAACTTCTAAGCGATCGCCACGCAAAATTAGAGTAAAAGGTCCTATTTTAACGACCGCTCCTTCAGTCAAAACAATAGAGTTTTTAACTCGCACCCCATTAACAAAAACACCATTGGTACTATAGTCGTTTAAAACGTAATTACCCTGACCATTAGGTTCAATGGTGGCATGACTACGAGAAACAATGGGAGCATCCAATTCCAGAGTGGCATCAGGATCGCGACCAAGTAAGACCGATCGCTCTTTTAAAGATATTGAGCGTGTTTTTGGTAAAGATGCTATAGTTATGGGATTATTAGGATCGAAATATTTCAGCAAGATTTGGTTTTGGGGGTCGAGACCAATTTTGATTTCCATACCATTCTCTAGAATATGACCTTCAGATGGAGTGATGCGAGTACGGTCTAGAAATAATCCATTGGTACTTGCTCGATGACCGTCACCATCATAAATATAGTAGCGATCGTCAATTTTCCGGATAGTGGCGTGGTAACTAGATATAACTAACCAACCTGAAGGTACTACAAGATCCGCATGGAGGCGATCGCGTCCTAATATATGATTGTGTTGTTTAAGTTCAAGAGTAATAATTTGGCCTTGATTACTTAATTCTATATAAGGATTATTACTTAAAAGGGTAGTTTGCCCTGTTTTATTAGTCATAATAATATTAGATTTTAGATTCTTTGGCACAGATTGACAAAAACTATTTATATTTAATCAGAAGTGGGTCATTTCAGTTATCAGTTATCAGTTATCAGTTATCAGTACCTCCGGCTAAAGTCAGAGGCAAGAAAATACTGAAGTTTACTTTTTTCATCCTCTTGAAAAGGGGAAGCTAGAGACCCTATTTTTTGGTCATAAATTCTAACTTAATCTACAATTTAGTATGTTGATTTTAGCATAAAAGAGACTATTATTTTGGGAAAAATGTATTGCAAAATCAACTACATTATTTTTGTAAAAAAATCTAATAAAAAAAAATAAAAGTAGCAATATTTGATTATTTTTTTATATAGCAGTCGAAGGAAAGGGCGCGGACATATCAAAAGCTTAAAACTCAGAAAACGCCATATTTTTCCTTCTGTTATAAATAACTAAAATCTTCTTTTTTATTGTTTCTGTTGTAGATAACTAAAATCTTCTTCCTTCTTCCTTCTGTGTTAGATAACTAAAATCTTCCTCCTTCTTCTTTCTTCCTTCTTCCTTCTTCTATGCAAACTGCTAAAATGCAATACAGAGTTAATCATAGTATAATCTCTAGAGACCTCTGACTAAACTGTTAATTAAATCAATTCAAGACATGAAAGAAACAATTTAATTTCCCTATTCCCTATTCCCTATTCCCTGACTTCTGTAAGAAGTCTTAGGTATTACTGTAATAATTGAAAATGAAACTAATGCTAAAAAAAATTTCTATAATTACTATATGTATGGCGTTATCTTTAGCTGGATGTAAATCACCTGAACCGGAAATACCATCTCCTTCTCCTGAAAACACACCCTCCCCACAAGTATTAATTGAAATTCCGAAAAAACCCTTAACATTACCTCCAGATAATCCAGAAACAATAGCCTCTAATCAAGTAAAAACATATCTAAATAGACTAGCTAGTCAAGGATTTTCTCAACAAAATCAAGGAATATGGATACAATCAAATGATACTTTATTAGCAAATCATCAAGGTACAATTCCTTTACCAGCAGCTTCAATTACTAAAGTTGCAACTTCTTTAGTCGCCTTAAGAACTTTCAATCCCGACCATCAATTTATTACTTTAATTGGCACAACAGGAGAAATTGAAAATGGCGTATTAAATGGAGATTTAGTCATTCAAGGAGGAGAAGATCCATTTTTTGTTTGGGAAGAAGCGATCGCTATTGGCAATTTATTAAATAAAATTGGGATTCAAAGAGTTACTGGCAATCTAATTATTACTGGCAAATTTTACATGAATTTTGAATCTAATCCTCAGACTGCTGGTAATTTACTGAAACAAGGATTAAACAGTAAAATTTGGTCTTCAGAAGTTTTAAATCAATATCAAACTTTGCCTCCAGGTACAGCAAAACCACAAGTAATAATTGATGGAATTGTAGAAGTTTCTCCTACTCCTCCTGAAAATATTAAACTATTAGTTAGACATTATTCTTTTCCCATGGCTGAACTGGTAAAAAAGATGAATCAATATAGTAATAATTTAATGGCAGATATGTTAGCTGAAGCTGTAGGAGGCTATCAAGTAGTTGCGGAAAAAACTGCTCAATTTGTTGGAGTACCAAAAGAAGAAATTACATTAATTAATGGTTCTGGTTTAGGAGAAGAAAATCGCATTTCTCCCCGCGCCGCTACTGGAATGTTTCTAGCAATAGAGAAATATCTTCAGCAATATAATATGAATGTGGCAGATGTATTTGTAATTGTGGGTAAAGATAAAGGTATTTTAGATGAACGTAAACAACTTCCAAATTTAGCAGTAGTTAAGTCTGGAACTCTAAATTATGTTAGTGCTTTAGCAGGTGCTTTACCAACAAAAGAACAGGGAATTGTTTGGTTTACAATTCTGAATAAAGGACCTAATGTAACAGAGTTACGCAACCAGCAAGAAATTTTCCTTAAAGATGTTTTAAATAACTGGGGTGCTGTGGAGTTATCGCTACCAGAATTAACAGCTAATCCTGAGAGAAAAACTAAAACTTCTCGTAGTGAAATTATATAAGTAAGGAAGAAGTAAGAAGGAAGAAAGAAGAAGGGGAAGAAGGAAGAAGGAAGAAGAAAGAAGGAAAATACCAAGATTTTTATCTTCCGATTTTTTCCCTTTCTTACCAAATAATTAAGGTTTAAAGCCTCTCCTTTAAAGAAGAAAAAAGCGGTCGTTTTGCTGGCGCACAACTCCGTTAACGCTACGCGACATGAATGCGAGCGCATTCCGTAGGAAAAAGCGCAGCTTTCCCGTAGGGTAGGATGGCGAGGTCTCGGAGCCATATCCATGAGACCAAGAGAAGAAAAAATCTTCCTTTTAGTTAATCCTCTTATTTTCAAGGAGAGATAATTAGGGTTTGCTGAAAAAGTCTTTTAGTAGGGTTAGGAGACAGGAGAAATGGCTTGGGAGCGAGGAGGTAGGAGCGGGCGTTTTGTCCCTTAATTTTTCTGCCCAAATCTTGACCAAAATCCTAAATTTTTGAACTATGACCACTTAAAACCTCGTACTTTTTGATACTTAAAAAGGCTAAAACCTTTATTTATAAATACTTTTAGATTTAATCAGCAAGCCCTAATTATTAATTATTAATTGTTGAACAGAGATTGATAGTAATTCCCTCCAGATTTTTTCAGACAGTAGCAAGAAAGAGGGGAGAAAAAAAGTCAGAAAAATATCAGGATTTTTATCTTCCGATTTTTTCTCTTTCTTTCCAAAGAGATATTTCTTTCTTCTAATATCATGTCCGGATAATTAGTGATAAAAAAAACTTTCTCCTTCTTCTTCTTTCTTCCCTCCTGACTCCTGACTCCCCCTCCTGGGAGGAAGAGGGGCGAGGGGTGGGTTGACTCCTGACTCCTTCATCGTTTATTTATAACTGTTCAACCGGACATATAGCATTTCCCAAGCTAGTGAGGTACAGTAATCTTTTTTATTCCTATTCCCTATTCCCTATTCCCTGTTGCCTGTTGCCAGATGAGCTGTTGCCTAAAAAAACGAATTTTGTATCTCACCAGTATGAGAATTTCTATAATATAACTCCTCTAAATTCTGAATTCTATCCTTAACTATAAGACTTTTTCAGCAAACCCTAATTGCTCATTACTAATTGCTGACCGCTGACTGCTAATAGCTGAATGCTTACGCGCAATATTTCCGCAGGAAAAACTTAGTCAGGGATTACTTCTGACTTCTCTTGGATCGACAGGTCGCGCCACTAAAATACCAATGGCACTTTCCACATTCCAAATGTATCTTTCTAAATCATAAGCAACAGTTACTTTACCCGCAGGAGAAGCATGAATAATGCCAATATTACCATCAGAATTACGATAAACTAAACCAGTATGAGTCACATCTAAGCCATTAATTTCTGTTGCTACGGCGACAATATCTCCAGATTTTAGCTGAGAATAAACGCTACTAATTTTATAGTAAGGAATATAGTTAATTTTCAGCTTACTAATACTATCTTCCATATTAACAATACATTGATAATTAGCATCATTACTAGCAATTTGTGGATACTCCCATCTATTTTTACTCATAAAAAACAATGGCTTTTTAACTTTATCTCCACCTAATTCAACACCAATATCTTTGATATTTTCACGCCTCTGGTTATCAGCAATCCATTCAGAAAAATAATGCAAACGACTACAATAACCATTCATTTTACCATTCCAATAACGCTGATTTTTAATATTATTAACAAAAGTCAAATAAGAATAATCTTCTACTGCTATCCCCCTAGCCATTGCCAACACAGTTTCTACAAATAAGACACAATCAAACCCATCTAAACTAATAACTAAAGATTCTTGATTCGACTGGTCTAATAATCCAGCCTTGTAGGGAGTACCAATAAAATAATCAGCGATCGCCTGCATAATTTCTGCCATCGGACGTTGAGAAAGATTTTGTTTTCTAGCATATTCCATAACTGGTTTAAACTGAGGGTCTTCGGGCAAATTATTCAGTGATTGTGTGTTAATTCCTTTGTCTCCAACACTTTTATTTAACTGAACATCAATTACTGGTCTTGTCGGAGGTTGAGAAGGACCTACAGGTGCTTCTTTAAAAATATTTTTATTTGATAAAGTAGATAATTTGAATGAATTTTCTTCATCAATATCTAGAGATTTAAAAGTAGTATCATCAAATTGAATTAGACGAAAATTAGATAATTTTTCTGAAGCAGATAATTGTGAATTAATATTCTTTTTATTGTCAAATTTTATTTGGAGATTTTCCCGATTCTTAGCAAGATATTTAGTCTGTAGATTAACACCCTTTTGAGCAGCATTAATCTTATTTACAATAGATAAAATCCCTGTATAGCTGCCAGTAATTGCTACTGTCAAAATAATTAACTTTAATAATTTTCTCATTTTTTTATAAGGATTCTTAGCTAATAAGTATGTTATCCTGAATTAAAACAAATGGGCAATAATTCCTGATGTGAAACCGACACTTTTGAACAATCGCTATCAAGTTATACAAGCACTCAGTAGTGGTGGGTTCGGAGAAACCTTTTTAGCTCAAGATACCCAAATGCCTTCTGGTCGCTACTGTGTAATTAAGCAACTTAAAGTAGTTACAAATAATCCCGAAATTTACCAACAGGTATTGCAACGTTTCCAACGAGAGGCGGCCATTTTAGAAGAATTAGGGGAGACTAATAGCCAAATACCCAAGTTGTATGCTTATTTTAGTGATACAGCAGGTCAATTTTACCTGGTACAGGAATGGATAAAGGGAGAAACTCTAGGGAAAAAAGTAAAAACTACAGGCCCAATGACAGATGGTGATGTTCAGAAAATTCTGATTAGTTTACTATCGGTTATTAACTATATACATAGCAGAAATATTATTCATCGAGATATTAAACCGGAAAATATTATTTTGCGCCAACAAGATGATTTGCCAGTTTTAATAGATTTTGGGGCAGTAAAAGATTCTATTAGTACAGCTATTAATTCTCAAAATACGACACCTATTTCTATGATGATTGGTACTCCTGGATATATGGCTTTTGAGCAAGCAGCGGGACGACCAGTTTATGCTAGTGATTTATATAGTTTAGGGTTAACAGCTATTTTTCTACTAACAGGAAAAGTTCCCCAAGATTTAGAAATAGATTTACAAACAGGGAGGATTACTTGGCAAAAATATACCAGTAATTTAACTCCTAAATTAGCAGAAATTTTAGACCGAGCAATTCAACCTAATATTAGCGATCGCTTTGCTACATCTACAGAAATGTTAAATGCTTTAGAGTCTGATGAAACTCAGGTTTTTACTAATAAAAAAACTCA
Source organism: Okeania sp. SIO2B3 (assembly GCF_010672525.1). Classification (GTDB taxonomy): domain Bacteria; phylum Cyanobacteriota; class Cyanobacteriia; order Cyanobacteriales; family Microcoleaceae; genus Okeania. The sequence continues at coordinate 165,381 of NZ_JAAHGH010000011.1, forward strand.
GTCATCTTTATCTTTAGCGGTAATCAATAATCCTGAAAAAACGACAACTTTAAATTCATCTTTAGACCAATGTCTAGACCCCCCTTCAACTCAATTATCTATTAATCGCAAATATTGGCAGAAAGCTGTGATTATTAGTGGTGCTATTGGCAGTTGTTTTTTGGTTAGTATTCTCCTCAAAAATGTCTTAAGTAAATCTCCCCAAGCTGGCTCAGAAATACCAAAATTTCCTACACCACCCACCACCGAATTAGTAACATCAATTTCTCAACAACAAGCTGAAGAATTAATCCAGAATTGGTTAAAAGCAAAAAAAGAAATATTTGCTCCTCCATACAACCGCAAACTTGCTGCTGAATTGACAACAGGAAAAGTATATGATACTATAGTAACCTCCAATGGAGCGATCGCTTGGTTAAAAGAAAACAATGCTTACTATCAGTATAAAATGCAAAAAATAGATAGTATTGAATATTTTTCTACTCAAGGAAATCAAGCAACTATTCAAGTTAAAGTTACTGAAGAATATCAACTATTTAAGAATGATAAATTAGACGCTACCAGGTCAGGTTCTGCCCAACTAACAGTTATTTATAACTTGATATTTATAGATGGCAAATGGAAAATAGCTACTTCTGAGATTATTTAGAAAAATACTCATCCAATTTTGTTAAAGTTTCTTTCTTTCCTCCTGACCCCAAAGACACATATAGTGTTTTTATCTGGAATGTGGAAACCAAGTGCTATGAAACAGGGAATAGGGAATAGTAAAGGGGGGTAAACAGCATTAAATAGTAATAAATACAAGGATATAATAGACTCAAAACAGCACTTTTTTTATTATAAAAAACATCAATCTATATTTACATCTCATTTGAAAACATTATAGAGCAAAAGAATATTTTTTCTTGCTCAAACCCCATTAATTGATTTATCTAGTTTATTTTCTTCTTTCGTAACTTTGAAATAAATACTGGGATGCTATGAACAAAACGATTTTAAATAACCGTTATCGCATCATCAACACATTAGCAAGTGGAGGATTTGGCGAAACATTTCTTGCCCAAGATACTCAAATGCCCTCCGGTCGTCTATGCGTGATTAAACAACTTAAACCCATAGTAAATAATCCTCAAATTTATCAAATCGTACAAGATAGATTTCAAAGAGAAGCAGCAATTTTAGAAGAATTAGGAGAAACAAATTATCAGATTCCTAGATTATACGCATACTTTACAGAAAACGGAAAATTTTATCTAGTACAAGAATGGATAGAAGGAGAAACTCTCACAAAAAAATTACAAACCGAAGGATTATTTAATGAAGATTCTGTACGACAAATTCTCATAAATTTACTACCAGTTTTAGACTACATTCACAGTAAAAGAATTATCCATAGAGATATAAAACCAGGCAATATAATCTGGAGAGAAAAAGATGACTTACCAGTATTAATCGACTTTGGAGCAGTCAAAGAATTAATGGGAACAACATTAAATTCTCAAGGCAATCCTTCTCGCTCCATAATAATAGGTACTCCAGGATTTATGCCACCAGAACAAGCAGCAGGACATCCAGTTTATGCCAGCGATTTATACAGTTTAGGACTAACAATAATTTATTTATTAACTGGAAAAAATCCCCGCCAATTACCAACAAATTCTCAGTGGGAAAATTTATCTACAAATATAACTCCCCAACTAGCAGAAACTTTAAATAAAATTATTCAACCTAACCCAAGCGATCGCTACTCCACCGCCGCAGAAATGCTCCATTCCCTAAAATTCGGCCCCACTGCTATGATTCCCACAGTACCTTCTCCACCACCTCCCATCCTTCTACCCCTATCAGAAGCATCTCCCACTCCAGCACCAACCTCAGTCACCTTACCTCCATCAGAAACTTTAAGCTCTTCTCAATCTGTAGTTTCTCACCCCCCAGTCCCCAAAAAAACTCATCAGATGGGAGACTGGTTAAAAGCAGTTATTACAGGTAGTATAATTGGCAGTTTTATTCTTATTGGCATTGTTTTAAGTCATATATTTCCCTCAATAATTAACTCAATTTTCCCCAAAAAGTCTCAAGAAAATATTGATATATCAACCACAAATATCAATCCAGAAAAAACAACTACTCCATCACCAAAATCGACAACTTCACCACAGTCTCAAACACCTAAAACTCCTCTAGTCAATTCAATCTCAGAAATAGAAGCAAAAAAATTAATTGAAACTTGGCTAGAAGCAAAAGGAAAAATGTTTTCCCCTCCATACAATAGCCAAATTGCCAAGGAGTTAACTACAGGATATTTTTATGAAAAAACAGCCGGAATAAATGGTTCAATCAATTGGTTAAAAAGCAACAAAGCTTACTACAAATATGGCATACAAAGACTTGAGTCAGTAGAACAATTTTTCGCCGACCGAGATATTGCAACTATCAAAGTTAGAATTACTGAAGAATATAGTCTTTATCGTAATGGCAAAATTGACCCCAGTGAAACAGACTTCAAAACTTTAACCATTATTTATAACTTAAAATTAGTAGACGGTCAGTGGAAAATATCTAACTCTCGCACACTTTGAAATAGCAGTCAGCGGTCAGCAGTCAGCTATCAGCTTCTCTGGCCTTTATAATGGGGGATACTCAAGACAAGCCACTCTACGTCTACAAAACCTCATTAACAGGCACCACTAATTTTTCAAATAAGCGTGGGGGACACCGAACTCTTAGATTTTTAGCTGTTAACGCAGTTCCTCTGCAAGAGGCTAGCTAAATGCTGTTTGCGGAGCATTCCGGAACGGAAAAGCTAATAGCTAATTAAATAGTCAGATAAAATTCAAATTACAGCAGTTTTGGAGTTATAGTTTATACCAATTTTAAAAAAGAATGCTACAAAAAGATAGATATTGATCGAATATGCTTAAAAATAACTACTCCAGTTTATTTTAGATGGTTATATCTATACTTTTTTCCCTTTTTTTCAATATTTCCCCCTTTTTGCTTCTTTCCTCTTCCTTATTTCTTACCGAAAAATTGTGGTCTAAAGCCTCCCCTTTTAAGGAGATAAAAAAAGAACATATTCCTTATTTTAACCCTCTTGCTTTCCTACGGAATACTGCGCAAACAGCTAGAGATACTGATAACTGATAACTGAAATGACCTCTACCATTTGTAGCAAACATTTATCAAATTGGTATTATGAATTTTTGGCGTAAATTACAACTATTGATAATTACATTAACTATAGCGATAATAGTCGTAATATCTGGGTTAGTAACTATGAATTTTTTTCTCCCAAACTCCATAAAAAATTCTGTTCCTGCCTTAAAAAAAAATCCTAAATCTCTAACAAAAACCGAAGCAATACAATCAATTACCACTCATCAAATAACTAATAGTAAACCATTATTAAAACACTTCCCCTATCAAGAGACTAATTCAAAAAAACTGACTATAATTGCCAGTTATGGCATCGGAGAATATCAGAGATTTGAACAACTTAATCAAGAAGCTGCCAGAGAATTAATGAAATTAATATACACTGCTAGAAACGAAGGAATTTGGATCGTTGTAATTTCAGGATTTAGAACTATTAAACAGCAACAAATATTGTGGGATGCTCAAGTAGAAAAATCAGGTTCAGAAGAAAAAGCTGCCCAATTTAATGCACCTCCAGGATATAGCGAACATCATACAGGTTATGCTGTAGATTTAGGAGATGGTAAATTTCCTAATCTAGATTTAACCCAAGAATTTGAAAATACAACAGCCTTTAAATGGCTCAAAATTCATGCCAAAGAATATGGATTTGAAATCTCATTTCCCGTAAATAATTCCCAAGGTATAAGTTATGAACCTTGGCATTGGCGATTTATAAAATCATCTTCATCAAAAGCCGTATTTGCTAATGCTAAAAATTCTGATTTTTAATTTTTTCAGTATCCTTAATTATCCTGAATTTAAAATCTCAAATTCATGCCATGTTGTAAGCATTCAGCTATTAACAGTCAGCTATCAGCAATTAGTAATGAATAATTACTTCTAGGATTTAGCCAGGGGACTTGTCAGCAACTTTTTATTCTTTCTCAATTTCAAAGGTTGCTTTTACCTTCCCTAAAATTAATAGCTGA
>NZ_JAAHGH010000110.1:0-12526 GCF_010672525.1 Okeania sp. SIO2B3
TTAGGCGTTTAAGTAAAGATTATGAGGTGTATTCAGAAGTGAGTGAGGCCATGATTTATGGTTCCTTAATCTGCCTAATGGTCAAGAGATTAGCTAATTTAACATTTACTTTATAAATCAGCTCTTAGACTAAACATCAAGATTTATCAGAATAAACTAACTTATGTTATTTAATTCTGACACCTTGAACCATACCAATAAATTGAATTATTAAATCATAAATAATATTTATTTTTTTTAAAATATATATTATTTTGTAATATAAGTGATATTTCCTGCTACTCCCCTGGTTGCTTCTCCTTGAGGTACGGGTATGAGAGTAATATCATGTCCGGTTGAACAGTTATAAATAAACGACTAAGGAGTCAGGAGTCAGGAGACAGGAGGGTAGAAAGAAGAAAATAGTATTGGTGGTCACATCTGTTTTGGCAGTCGGAGTCACATTTCCGGCGTTACCTTTTTCTGAAAATGACTGAATGGGTTGGGTAGCTTGAATTTCTCCTTGTTGACTGATGATGCTGATATTGCCTCTTCTATTTTTCGTAGAGAACACAAACAAGACAATTGGTATGTACATCTTTCTACTTATGTACAAGAAATTCCAGTAATTCATACTAGAAAAAATGGTTGTATAGGCATTGATTTTAATGCCGAGTTGATTTCAGTTACTTATGTTAAGTGGGATGGCAATATTGAATATTTAGAAGAGCTACCTTACCAATGGAAAAATCAAACTACTGGGCAACGACAAGCAACTATGAGGAATATTGTCGCGACTATTGTCAAATTAGCAGATTTTTTTGAGTGCGCTATTGCTATTGAGTCTCTGGATTTTACCAAGAAAAAAGCAAAGATGAGTGAGGAAAGTAAAATTTATAATGCAATGCTTTCTAACTTGTCTACAGGAATGTTTAGAGAGGCTTTAGAGTCATGCTGTAGAAGATTTGGGGTTGAATTAATCAAAGTTAACCCTGCTTTTACTAGCGTGATCGGAATGGTTAATTATATGGCTAAATACGGCCTAAATAGTGGTACTGCTGCTGCTTTAGTCGTTGGCCGTAGAGCCTTAAAGTTATCTGAAAAAATCCCGCAGTGTTTGTTGAGACCGGAGGATGTCAACAAACATGATTGGAGTCATTGGAGGCGAGTTGCTAGTTTTATTAAACTACATCGTATTCGCCGGACTCAACTTTTTCAATGGAGGAAAGCCCTTGAGGGTATCCTAACCCATAGCTTGTGGGCGGAACATCAACTTTCACAGCAAGTACACATTGAAACGGGTGAGCCACGAAATCATTTGCACTCACCGATGGCAAATGTCTAGCTTTGTCTAGTTTTCAAGAAGGTGAAATTAGTAAGTCTATCGCGTTGATAGTAATATTACCTCCCGCTTCAGTGTTAGTTGCACCTTCTCTTGCTGTGGCACTAATTTGGGCATCTTCTCCAATAGTTAGTTGCCTGGTGTTTATTTCTATGTTTCCGGCTTGGCCTTTGTTATTAGTTTCTGTGGTTAGAGTTGTTCCGGTTTCTAAAGTGAAATTTTGAGTATTAATGTTGATAGCTCCAGCATTTCCTTGATCTTCCGTGGAAGCTGATATAGCTACTCCATCAGATAGCGTGAGGTTTTGGGTATTGATATTGATAGCTCCAGCATTTCCTTTGTTTGTCGTTTCGACAGAGATCCTACCATCCCCTCTAATATTTATACTTTCTGGGGCACTGAGGTTGATATTTCCTCCATTGCCTGTGGAGGAGGTAGAGGCAGAAATAAAACCGTCGTTGCTGAAATTAATGTTGAGGTCTGGGTTGTCTTCGTAGGGGCTGAGGGTAAGGGTGCCAGCGTTTGCTGATGCTTCGGTTTCGGCGAATATTCCGAGCTTTCCTGTAATATTGAGTTCGTTGCTGTTGATGGTGATATTGCCTCCGTCTCCGGTGCTGGTTGCACCTAATACTACTGTGGCACTAATTTGGGCATCTTCACCGATATCTACAGTGTTAGCTTTGATGGAGATGTCTCCTGGTGCACCTGCTGCATAAGTTTCTGTGATTAGGCTAGTGCTTTGCTCTAGGTTGAGCTTGTTTGCTTGGATGTCGATACTGCCTGCGTTGCCGCTGCCTTCTGTATTGGCTCGGAGTTGGCTTTTGTTTGTCAGTTGAATGTCTTGGGGGGTTTCGAGAGTGATGTTGCCAGCGTCTCCTTGAGCGTTAGTGATACTTAGGATGTCGGTGTTGTCGAGGGTGATGTTTTTTTGACTCTCGATGTAGACATTTCCAGCGGGTAGGTCTCCTTTGGTGTCACTTTCGATGGTGACGTTGTTGAGGTTGAGGTTGCCTGAGCTGAAGATATTGACGTTTCCTGATTGGCCTTCTGTGCTGCCTACGTCTACTTCTATTATTTCGCCAGGTAATTGTATAGTTACTTGTTTACTGGTGATGATCGATCAATCATTCAGTAGAAGGTTTCCTCTTGATTTATTTTCTATTGTTACCTGTCCTGACTCGGAGTTGCTAGATAGTGTCAATATTTCTGCATTGCTGAGGTTGTTGGTGGTAATGTTAACGTCTCCACCTTTTCCGGAGTCGTTTGTTCCCACTGAGAATGTGTTTATTTGCAGTTGTTCTATGTATGGGAACTCTCGAATGTTAAGCTTTACTGTGTCCGCATTTAGAGAAATTGTGCCTCCATTCCCCGATCGCCCTTGACTTGAATAAGAATAGGAATTAAGTAATTCTGTTATTATAGTACCTCCAGCAGTCATAGTAATATCTCCTCCATTCCCTGAATTACTATCAGAACCAGAGGCAGTTGAATTAGAAGAAATGGTTTCTGTCTATACTGATACTACCAGCATTACCACTACCCTTGACTTCAGTAATTCCATCCTCATTGACAAAAAATTCACCTGATTTTGTAATAATCTCTGCCGTAGTAATATCCCCTACCGCATTTATTTCTATATTCCCCCCATCCTGATCGATAGATGAAGCATCTAAGGAACCTGTAAGAATATTTCCAGAAATAGCATTAAGGTTGATAGCACCTCCATTTCCTTGACGAGAAGCAGAGTTAATTGCTCCTGTAACAATACTGTTGTTAGCCTTCAGATCAATTGTTCCCCCATTACCATTTTCACTGAAACTACGGACATTTCTTACACTAATATCACCATAAGTTGCTTCCAAGTTAATTGCTCCACCATTTCCACTACCTCTTCCTCCTCCACTGCGAACAAGAGGACTGCGCAGTAACAATTGCGTACCTGTGGCAGTTCCCCAGGAAGCAGTATCACCTGCTCTGTACAAAGTGCCTTCACCACTACGCCTGAAGAAAGAGTCTCCATCAGGAAAAGATTGAACATTACTATCTCTAATCCTCAAAGTCCAAGTTCCATTAGGGTTTTCTCCATTAAAATCTGCTAAATTTCCTTGGGGACGATATGTACCATCAAACGGATCACTACCAGAGCTAATACTTGTAGAAGCATTATCATCCAATACTGTATCCTGAAAGTTTTGTCCACCACCACTAACACCTGCAAACAATTTTACTTCCTTTCCTTGAGGTGATTCGAGATTGACTTCTAGGTTGGAAACTGAAGAATATTCCACAGAAAAACGTACATCTAAATTCTCTACATTTCCTAAGTCATTATCTACAGTAAAAGTAAAAGTTGCAGTGTCATTGAGAATTTGCGTAATAGGCACAAAATAATCTTGGCCTTCAATAGTAGCAATATAATAAGATTCCCCCTCAATAATAAAATTACCTTCACTGTCAAATTCAATATCAGAAAAATTGACAGAATTTACTGGTATTAGTCCACTCTTATCCTCTACTTCTGGTGGTATCACTCCACCCTCATCCACATCTATAGTTGCCAGCAACTCTCCACCAGAATAAACTGGCAACCAAGAAGTATCAATATTCCCCAAAACAATACCAGCACCAGCAATAGTCAAATTCCGCCCATTGGTCTTAATAGTATCCACACCATTCTCAAAGGTATTCGGGTTGCTGCCAACATCCGCTTCATTATCCAACATGGTCACAGCACCAATTCCATCCCCATCCACATCTGCCAGAAATTCTATCTCTCCTTCCCCAGGCAGAAATTCCAACACATCATCTGCTATATCTTCAACTGTAATATCATTTGTCGCCTCCAACTTAACATCCGCATCCCCAGAAGTTTCATCAAATTCATCATTTATTGTAATATTCGTTCCAGACAAAGAAACACTTTCCCCACTAGCTGTAATTCTGCTACCCGTAGCAACAATATCTCCCGTAGCTTCAATATTAATTGCACCACCTGTACTACTATCAACTTCTGTATTTTCTCTAGATGCCACCTCAGAATTATTCTCTGTAGTAGAAATGCTTTCTGTTAAAGTCACATTTCCTGCACTCTGAATTTCTATATCTCCACCAGCAGTAACAATACCATTGACATCCTCACTCACATCACCAATATTCACATCTCCCAAACACATCAAAAAATGCTCCACCACTGCCAGAAATAGCTTCTAAATTTTCCACATTCAACTGCAAAGGTGCATCAGTTAAACCTATTCCTCCACTGCCATTTGTTTCAAATAAAACACTACCCGCATTAATAATTGAATTCTCAGAAGCTCTGGCAATATTTCCCCCATTAGCATTAACTAGAACTTGCCCTGTTGTTGTTAAATTTGCCAGATTTATATCCCCTACTTCTCCTAAGTTTCCTAACTCAATATTAATAGTGCCACTTCCGGCATTTAATGTCGTTCCATCTAATTGATTTATTGAAGCTTTCCCCTCACTCCGATTAGCAAAATTCATATCATCATTATTGCCAAGCAAGTCAATATTTCCATTACCAATTGATGTGTCAATCTCGGCATTTATATTAATACTTCGGCCGGATTTTAATTCTACATAATCATTAGTTTCTATCTTTTCATTGATTGTTATATCGTTGTCGGCAAATAAAATTATATCTCCTGATAAATCCCCAATATTTTATGCGGAAATTGTCACATCAGAATTTTTATCTTGAGCAAAGGGGTCTATTGGTATTTCTGTTTCTGTTGTTTCTGAGTGATCGGCAATTTCTGTAGAAGTAACTTCTGTCTCTGAATTTGTATTTTCTGTGGTTTCTGAATTATCGACATTTTCTTCTGTACTTTCTGCAGATGCCACTTCCGAATTATTATCTACTATTTCTGTTTCTGAATTATCAATATTTTCTGTAGTGGGAGAATCTGTATTTTCTGTAGATGCTACTTCCGAATTATTATCTACTGTTTCTGTTTCTGAATTTTCAGTATTTTCTGTGGTGGAAGAATCTGTATTTTCTGTAGATGCTACTTCCGAATTATTATCTACTGTTTCTGTTTCTGAATTTTCAGTATTTTCTGACTCTCCCACTGTGATATTTTCTGGGTCTAATAATATTATTCCTGGGGTACCAAATGCGGCACTAACATTGACATTTCCATCAAATATTAATTGTTGTTTTCCAGATACTTCAACAAATCCTCCATTGCCAGAAATTTCTCCCCCTTTAGCACTAATATTTCCGGCAAAATCAGTTATTCCATCTGACCAAATTATTACTCTTCCTCCGTCACCATTTATAATAGCATTAGCAGAAATAAATGAGTTATTGTTTACAAATGTCTGCTGAGAGTTACTCACTATTCCATTGCCTTGAAAGTCGCCTCCAATTAATACTGTTCCACCTCCGTTGATACCATCAGCATGAATATTAGCATCAATAATTGCTACGCGATCGCCCAACACATTAATCTGTCCACCAAGATTCCTATTTCCCTCCTCATAGGGGTAACTAGGAAGGGTGGATACATCTATATTCCCAGAGGCAAGTACATCTCCTGGAGTATCAGCAACCAAGGTATTTGCATCTATCAACACTACATCACCATCAGCGTTAACACTCATGGATGTAGCATGAGTTTCATCAACAGGCCCAAGCAGACTTAAACCAACTCCAACAAGAAAACTTAGGAGTTATTGTTACTTATCCGACTCTTTTAGAAGCCTATACTTTAGTTTTGTATCGTCTAGGAAATGAAACTGCCAGAGCATTTTTGCAGTTAATAACACTTTATTCTCTGTAAAACACAATATTGATAGGTTTTTCCAGGAATACAAAAAAAGATGGAGAATTGATATTAGTCAAAATTCACCTCTACTGGTGCGACAGCGTTATGTGATGTGGATAAATGGATGTTTAAAATATGACATTTTTGACTTATACCGCAAAACAAATCAAGAAATTAGTCTCGATATTCCAGTAGGTGAAGAGCAAAAATAAAATTGGATCAACTTATTAGCTAATGAAGGGTTTAATTCCGGCTGGCTTTAAGTTGCGATTATTGACAGAAAATGGAGAAAATTTTGAAAATAATGAAGCTGTATCTACTCATGCTGTAGAAAAGCTGTATGTAGATGTAATTTTAGAACCAGGGGAAGGTTTAATCTGGGAAATTGAGCCGATTCCTGATGATTTTAGTAGAGAAATTTTGCGGTTTTAGTTGAGTTCCATATTTGAAAAATATTAGGCAAATAGATAGTAATGAAAAATCTGATACTGTTAAATTAATCAACAGTATCAATTTCCTATTTCCATAATTTTTATCATCTTAGATATTTCCAATAATTAACCTGAAATTATTTGAAAAATATCCTTAAATATTAATTTAAGAAAAAATATATTAAACAAAGATTTCAGATGGAGTTTAATACCATGCTTTGGCAAGTAAGGTACGGTTTTTTTGGGCGAATTATTCAGATTGGCGATATGCCAGTCGAGTATAGTTTTTGGGGTCGTATTTCTTCTATTGGCAATCTGAATATTACTTACGGCTTTTTTGGACAAATCATTACAATTGGTCAGATGCCCGTTAATTATGGTTTTTGGGGTCGTATTACTTCTATTGGTGATATGAACGTCTACTATGGCTTTTTTGGGCGAATTATTACAATTGGTCAGATGCCTGTTAATTATGGTTTTTGGGGTCGTGTTACTTCTATTGGTGATATGAACGTCTACTATGGCTTTTTTGGGCGAATAATTGAGATTACTATTTGTAGAGTTTCCGCACCAGTAAATGGTAGCTTGAGTCCTAAACAAATTGCTGCTCTAATAGCTATATTCGTTCAAAATGAAAAAATAAAAAGACGGCGCAGAAATTGAATCTTTGACAGACAGCAAAACTAACTTTAAAAGACAGCAAGAGTAAAAGTTTGACTATTTTCATACATATCTAAATTAATCATCTTTGAATAAAATTTCATCAACTTTACAGAGTAATAAGTAGAACAACAAATTACAGTAAAAAAAATGACTTAAGGATAGTTGTATATATTGTTTATCAGGAGCAAATTTGATGATTAATATTTTTGCAATTCATCTCAATGACGAAGAAGATGACCCTCTTATTCCACCAAAATAATTGAATAAAAATTCTAAATTAAACGAAGAATAAGTAACAGATAACAAACATTCTTCAATGTTATTAGAGGAGAAAAACTGAGTTATTAAATCCTCTATAAGTAATTTAATTTTAGGAGGATTTAAATACTCTTCTAAAGAGCTGACCGCTGATTGCTGAACTGCTGAATGCTTATTAAAAAATCATGGACAATAAAATTATTGGTACTTTTCTGATACTTCTGGGAACTTCAACAATTTTTCCTCAAACAGCGATTCCTATTATAGAAATAATGACACCAATTCTCAAACTTATAGAAGAAATTTATGATCACCAAAATCCCTACCAAAAACCGGAAAGCAAAAACTATAAACAAAAATATCCAGTTATTAATTCTGTTGAAAAATCTCCATCTTTCAACTTTAGTAACTCCAGCCAAAACCTTCAGTCTATAAATGGAAAAAAAGTTACTTCCTCTGGTCAAAGTGGACAGTTTTTGGGAAAAGTTGACAGAATCAGGATTCAGAAAAAAACAAGTAGTCAAGATAGCGGAGTAGTTGCGATTATTTGTTGGAATGATGGAATTCAATCCAATGTTTTATTCTTAGAAAATTCCCGCGTTCGGGTTTGGACAAATCAAATTGAATATGGTGGCAAATGGTATTGGGATACAGAAGGTTATTTGCCTATCAAAATGGATCGGGGTTCTCAATATATTTTTAGGCATTGGTAAAATAAGGTATGAAATTTGGATTAAATAAAGATTTATAGTAGGGAAAAAAAGCTGTTTTCAATATTTGACTACTAAAAATCATACCATCATTTACCAACGCCTATTTTTAATTAAATAGACATCTCCAGAAAATCAACTTGCCCTTTATTTGCGATCAACTAGAGTGTAATAACTCAAAAAATCATTTTCCGTGTTTTTTTCCTAAAAACATCTTCCCTATTCCCTATTCCCTACTTTTACAAAAAGTCTATATCTTTTTTGGAGATGTCTAATGGAGTTTAAATAACAACTGATACTTTTGATGAACTTAGGCAATGTGTATTAATCCAACAACAGGCAACAAGAATTTCATTTTCAAAATTAAATGAGTTTTTTAGTCCGGATATCTTTATTTATTCCTAGTATTGATGAATATAATTTAATATTAGGAAGGAAGAGCTATCATTATCCACCAACTGTTACAGGGAGTAGGGAATATCTAATTATCATTTTTTTACTACCCTTGTTTAATATTCCATACCTCACCTGCACTGTCTAATTGGGAACTAAACCCTAACTAAATAATTGAACCTATACCACCACCTATTTCAAAGATATAGCAATTATCTCTGAGCTATTATGTATAATTTTTGCAGCACAATTTTAATCTGGTATATGTTTTTGATCGCTGCATCAATCACAACAATTCTTCTGTACGAGCGAGAAAAATATTCTTGCTAATTTTAGTACCTTCCTTGACGATCCACTTCAACAAAATCTCTAGATATCAACCCTAAAAATTGCGATATTTTTATCCTGATTTCCTAGGTAGATTCCGCAATTATCTATATAGAACCCCTGATCGTATCTTCATAAATATGCGCGTTTTTTTAGCCTTGAGACAGGAGAAAACCCACTCCTAACCTCTCCCAGGAGGAGAAGACAGGAGTTCATTAATTGATAATGGATAATGGATAATGGATAATTGATAATTACCTCTGGTTAAAACCGTTACGGAATTGAATATAAGGAATATTTTCTTTTCTTGGTCTCATGGATATGGCGCAGGTTTCCTCGCCATCCCACCCTACGGGAAGCTGCGCTTTTCATGTCGGCGACAACCGTTAGCGGAGCTTTGCGCTAGCAAAACGACCGCTTTTTTCCCCTTAAAAGAGGAGGCTTTAAACCAGAATTATTTAATTATTAATTATTAATTATTAATTATTCGGTAAGAGGGAAGATGTGGGGAGAAATAATACAAAAAATTCAACACTCCTTCAGATGATTTTTCCTCAAAATTGATGGGCGAAAAGACTTGACTACCATAATTAGATAGCGATCAAATGGGTTCTATATAAATATAGTAGGGAACAGTAGGAAAAATATTTCCCTGTCTAAAGAACATTATCAGCATAAATCTTAACCTATCTGTCTATTGCTATATATTCTATAATTTATTCTGAAATAAACTATGAATTTTCGTGAAATTGACGGCAGTAATAATAATCAAAATAATCCCGAATATGGTCAAACTGGTGAAAATTTACTTCGCTTTACACCAGTCGCTTATGCAGATGGAATAGAAGAATTAGCTAATCCTAATAACCCTAATCCTCGCAATATTAGTAATACCCTATTCGACCAACAAGAATCTATTCCAGACCCACGAAATTTAAGTGATTATGTCTGGGCCTGGGGACAATTTGTTGACCACGATATTACTTTGACTCACTTACAGTCCGGTAACGATGCTGAAAGTGCAAACATTTTCATTCCTCAAGGTGATTCAGTTTATTCCCCTGGGTCATTTATTCCCGTTACCCGATCGCTATTTGATGAGAAGACTGGCACTGATATTAATAACCCCCGGGAACACGCCAATGAACTCACTGCTTGGTTGGATGCAAGTCAAGTATATGGTAGTGATGAAGAGCGTGCTAACTGGTTACGCAGTTTTGATGGCGGAAAGTTAAAAGTTACTGACCATTCTACAGGAGATTTGCTACCTACTAGGGGAAATGACCCAAATGCTCCTGCTATGGCGATGGAAGAAAGTATTGGTGAAAGCACTTTTGTGGCAGGGGACGAGCGGGCAAACGAACACGCGGTCTTAACTTCGTTGCATACCTTATTTGTGCGAGAACATAACCGTTTAGCAGAAATTATTGATGCCACCCACACAGACTTACCCTCAAATACTGCTGCTCGCGATGAAGAGATTTATCAACGAGCGCGTAAAATAGTAGGGGCAGAAATTCAAGCGATTACATATAAAGAGTTTTTACCTTCTCTAGGCGTAACTCTCGATCCTTATAATGGTTACGATGCAAATGTTAATCCTGGTATCAATACAGAATTTTCTACTGCTGGTTTTCGTTTGGGTCACACTCTAGTTAGCGGAACTGTGCCACGTCTCAACGAAGATGGCACTACTGCTCCCGTTGGTGAATTAGATTTATTTCAAGGCTTTTTCCAACCAGAGCGCATTACCGAAGATGGAGGAATAGAACCTGTTTTGCGGGGTTTAGCTACCCAGGTACAGCAGCAGACAGACGCGAAAATAGTGGATGATTTGCGGAATTTGTTGTTTACTGGGGCACCCGGTGGTGGACCTGTGGCAAATGGTACAGATTTGGCAGCGTTGAATATCCAGCGCGGTCGCGACCATGGTTTGGCAAATTATAATGAGGTGCGGCAAGCACTGGGTTTGTCTAGGGTGAATGATTTTAGTGAAATTTCTTCTGACCCGGAAGTGGTGGCAGCATTAGAAGAACTTTATGGTGATGTTGATAATATTGACCAGTGGGTGGGGATGTTGTCAGAGAATACTTTGCCAAATTCTAGTATTGGTGAATTGAATGAAGCAATTTTAGAAGACCAGTTTGAACGCTTGCGAGATGGCGATCGCTTCTGGTATGAAAATGATGTTGACCTTGCTCAGTGGCAGTTAGGGGAAAATGGTACTGTTTCAGATTGGTTAGAGAATCTGAATTTATCGGATATTGTCAAGTTAAATACTGATATTGAGAATATTTCAGATAATGTTTTCTTTGTGCCTGATATTATTGTCACAAATACTAACGATAGTGGTCAGGGTTCCTTAAGAGAGGCGATCGCTAATGCTGAGTCTGGGGATACTATTGTATTTGACCCTAGTATTGCTGGTGAAACTATAAATCTGACTAACGGGGAACTGAGAATAGATAAAGACCTTCATATTGATGGTTATGAAAATAACCCGGTTAATATAAATGCTGGGGGTAACTCCCGTGTCTTTCAGATCGATGATGGTAACAATAGCATTCAAAGTCAGGTATCTATAGATGGAGTTGTTATCGGAGGTGGCAATGTTACTGGCAATGGTGATGATGGAGGTGGTATTTTTAACCGAGAAAATCTTACACTAAGTAACAGTACTGTTACAGGTAACACTGCAAATGAGGATGGTGGTGGTATTTTCAATGCTCAAACAGGTAATATTACCATTTCCAACACTACTATTAGCAATAACGAGACAAAAGAAGGATTAGCTTCTGGTGGCGGTATTTTTAATGGTGGAGAAATTAATATTTCCCACAGTGAAATTTCTCATAACTTTGCCAACGATACTGGAGGAGGTATTTACAACTGGAGTCCAGGAAATATTACGATTACGAATAGTACCATTACTGGTAACACAGCGAATAATGATGGTGGCGGTATATTTGTATATGGTGACACTGAGATTATCGACAGTACCATCAGTGATAATGTAGCTCTTTCCGCTATTGCTGATGGTGGAGGGGTCGCCGTTTTCGGTAATGCAGAAATCACAAACAGTACCATTAGTGGTAATAGTGCGAGAGATGATGGCGGTGGTGTTTATATCAAAGATAATGTTTTTGGCAATATTCCCACTGCCGTTATTACCAATAGCACAATTATTGAAAATACTGCGGTTTCAGATGGTGGGGGTATTTTCAATTTCGGTGTAGTTGAAATCGAAAATACCACTATTATCCAAAATAATGCTCCTGATGGTCGTGGTAGTGGTATTGCTAGTTTCGGAAATACTTCTATTACCTCAACAACTGTTACTTCTAGCACTGTTGCTGATAATGAAAATAGCGATATTGATTTTGTAACTCAGTCACAAAACTCTTTTATTAGTGGTGGTAATAATGTGATTGGTACAGGAAATGCTGTAGGTAACTTCAATGCTAGCACAGACCAAACTGGAGTTGAGAATTGGGAAGAATCTTCAAAAGACGAAGAAATTATCGGCACTCACCAAAATGACACCCTCATTGGCAATGAAGGAAATGACCAAATTACAGGTCGTCAAGGAAATGATTTATTAATTGGTGTCAATCCTGATAGTAATACTCCCGG
>NZ_JAAHGH010000110.1:12626-24604 GCF_010672525.1 Okeania sp. SIO2B3
AAGACGAAGAAATTATCGGCACTCACCAAAATGACACCCTCATTGGCAATGAAGGAAATGACCAAATTACAGGTCGTCAAGGAAATGATTTATTAATTGGTGTCAATCCTGATAGTAATACTCCCGGTAGAGGAGAAGTCGATGACATCTGGGGTAACAGAGGAACAGATATCTTCGTCTTAGGAGATGAAGATGCAGTTTATTACGATGATGGTCAAACAAATACCACAGGTGCTGAAGACCTAGCAGTTATTTACGACTTTGAGCCAAACCGCGACCGGATTCAATTACACGGAAATGCCGATGATTATCAACTACAACTGAGCCAAAACCAACAACATACACAAATCTTTTCTATAGCGAATCAGAATCAACCAGAATTGATCGCTCAAGTGCAAAACTATACCGATCTAGTTTTAGATAATTCTCAACACTTCCAATATCCGGGGTTATCCACAGAAGACGAAGAAATTATCGGCACTCACCAAAATGACACCCTCATTGGCAATGAAGGAAATGACCAAATTACAGGTCGTCAAGGAAATGATTTATTAATTGGTGTCAATCCTGATAGTAATACTCCCGGTAGAGGAGAAGTCGATGACATCTGGGGTAACAGAGGAACAGATATCTTCGTCTTAGGAGATGAAGATGCAGTTTATTACAATGATGGTCAAACAAATACCACAGGTGCTGAAGACCTAGCAGTTATTTATGACTTTGAGCCAAACCGCGACCGGATTCAATTACACGGAAATGCCGATGACTATCAACTACAACTGAGCCAAAACCAACAACATACACAAATCTTTTCTATAGCGAATCAGAATCAACCAGAATTGATCGCTCAAGTGCAAAACTATACCGATCTAGTTTTAAATTCAGACCAGTTTAATTTTGTATAGCATCAGCTTTATAGAACCCATTTGGTATCTATTTAAAAATAGAGGAGAAGATGGGGAGATGGGGGGATGGGGGGATGGCCAGATGGGGAGATGAGAGTATTTTTCTATCTGCAAGGGAAGCTACCAGGTGCGCTATTGGGCGACGCGGGGTCGCATCCGCTTTTTCCCCTATTCTCATTCTCGTTCCTGAATTTCCACTGGCTCGCTCAGACTGAGGACGATAGAGGAGAAGATGGGGGGATGGCCAGATGGGGAGATGAGAGTATTTTTCTATCTGCAAGGGAAGCTACCAGGTGCGCTATTGGGCGACGCGGGGTCGCATCCGCTTTTTCCCCTATTCTCATTCTCGTTCCTGAATTTCCACTGGCTCGCTCAGACTGAGGACGGAAGCCAAAAGCACATACCGCGTCCAAAGATCCGTTTAGGGGTTCTATAGAACCCAATGAATCAGCTCTAATACCATTTTCAAAAAATATTGCTACATTAGCTATTCAAGGTGTTAGGTGGTAGGTATAATCAATAAAAAGTGAAGATTTTTCAATTCCGTTAAGCATCTATATTTTACTGTAACAATCTTTCTTGAATTTGGTATAACAAGGAATAATATCATGTCCGGTTGAACAGTTATAAATAAATAGCGACGGAGTCCTCAGGAGTCAACCCACCCCTAACCCCTCCCAGGAGGGGAGGGGAAGTCAGGAGTCAGGAGGGAAGACTGAAGTTGGAAGAAGGAAGAAGGAAGAAGAAGAACTGGAGTTGAAGGAAAAAGTTTTTTGATCACGCTCTTATCCGGACATGATATAAGATGATAGTAAGGAGTAGAGTAGAATTTCATAAAATCTTCCTTTCTCCTTACTCCCAAAAGAGGGATTATATAACTATATTTAAGTGTCTATCCCTACCTCCTTACTCTTCCATATCTTCTACGTCTATATCTTCTGTTTCTTCCATATCTTCTGCGTCTATATCTTCTGTTTCTTCTGCATCTATATCTTCTGTTTCTTCCATATCTTCTACGTCTATTTCTTCAGTTTCTGTTGCCGGAACTAAAGCAACTTCTGCAATACTATCTGCATCATCTAATTTTTGTACCCTTACTCCTGTAGCACTACGAGATTGAATCGAAATAGCATCAACTGCTTGACGAATAATAATTCCGCGAGTAGTAATCATTATTAATTCTTCAGTTTCATTAACTATTCTTAAAGAAGCTAACTTATCTTGTTTCTTTTTCTTCTTCTTAAATTTAGTAGCAATACGACCTTTACCACCTCGGTTTTGTAAAGTAAATTGAGAAACTGGCACCCGCTTTCCATAACCGCCAGTAGTAATAACTAATGCCCATGGCCCACGATTATTAACTGATGTAGTTTCTTCAGTTTCTTCATCTTCTATTTCTTCAGTTTCTAGTTCTAATTCTGCTTCTTCTAGTTCAAATTCTTCCTCATCAATATCAGCAATTTCATCCACAATTGAACTGGGTAAAATATCCATACTAATTAACTCATCACCCTCGATCAATTTCATTGATTTTACCCCTCTAGTATTACGACCCAAAGAACGCAATTGCTTATTATCCGTTCTAAAGTGAATTGCCATCCCAGAACTAGAAGCAATAATCACACTATCATCAACCTTCGCTCTTCTTACCCATCTCAATTGGTCGCCTTCGGCAAGAGAAATAGCAATTAATCCATTAGAACGGATATTAGAAAATGCGGATAAAGGTGTTTTTTTAATATATCCACCTTTGGTCAACATCACTAGAAATTCGTCATCGGTGAATTCGGAAACTGCCACTATAGAAGTTACTTTTTCATCTCGTGGAATTGGTAACATTTGTACCACTGGTACGCCCCGTGCTATACGAGAACCAATAGGAATTTGATAAGCACTTAGACAATAAACAACACCTCTTTGAGTAAAGAATAAAATACTATCATGGTCACAACAACTGAGAAAATGTTCAACTCCATCATCTTCTTTCATTTTCGTACCAGACTTACCACGAGTTGCTCGACTTTGAGCCTCAAAAGTATTAACTGGCATCCGTTTAATATACCCTTGTTCTGTTAATAGAATAATTGCTTTTTCATTGGCAATTAAATCTGTATCATCTAGTTCACCTTCTGCTAATTCAATGATAGTTCTTCTCGGAGTAGCATAGCGTTCTTTTATTTCTAAAGCTTCAGTTTCAATAATTTCTAGAATTCGTTCTCGTTTAGCTAATATATCTTGTAAATCAGCAATTTTTAACAGTAATTCTTCATGTTCTTGTTCAATTTTTTGCGCTTCTAATGCTGTTAATCTTCTTAACTGCATTTGTAAAATTGCGTCTGATTGTACTTCAGATAAACCATGAATTTCAATTAGTTCTTGTTTGGCAGTAGGAGTATCTGCAGCCTGACGAATTAATTGAATAATTGCATCTAGATTATCTAAAGCAATTAACAAACCTTGTAATAAATGGTCTCTTTCTTCAGCTTTTCGGAGTTCGTATTGAGTCCTTCTCGTAATAGTTTCTATCCGAAAATCTAGGAATACTTCGAGATATTTTTTCAGCGTTAGTAACTGAGGTTCTGAATTTACTAATGCTAAAATATTAGCCCCAAAATTGGCTTGTAGAGTGGTTTGTTTATAAAGATTATTGAGTACAACTCTCGGATAAGCATCTCGTTTAAGTTCGATAACTACCCGCATTCCGTCGCGGTCGCTTTCATCTCTAATATCAGAAATACCATCAATTTTTTTATCATTAACCAGTTCAGCAATTTTTTCAATTAAAGCTGCTTTATTAGTTTGGTAAGGTAACTCTGTAACAATAATAGCTTCTTTGTCAGGACGACCGCGCTGTTCGAGGGTTTCTATGGTGGCGACACCCCGCATAGTTATAGAACCACGACCGAGTGTGTAAGCATCGCGGATACCAGATTTTCCCAGAATTTGAGCCCCTGTAGGAAAGTCAGGACCGGGGATGTAGTGCATTAACTCAGTATCAGTTATTTCTGGGTTTTCGATCAGCGCTAACAAACCATCAATAAGCTCCCCCAAATTGTGGGGAGGAATATTAGTAGCCATTCCCACTGCAATACCAGACGAACCGTTGAGGAATAGTTGAGGAATACGGGAGGGAAGTGCCAACGGTTCTTGTTGAGAACCATCAAAGTTATCAACAAAATCTACTGTTTCTGCATCAATATCCCGCAACATGGCATCAGAAGTAAGTGCTTGTAGACGACACTCTGTGTAACGCATAGCCGCAGGTGGGTCATTATCTACAGAACCAAAATTACCGTGACCGTGAATGAGGGGCGATCGCATTGAAAAATCCTGAGCCATTCGCACCAAAGCATCGTACACCGCTGTATCGCCGTGGGGATGATACTTACCCAACACTTCTCCCACCACACGAGCACATTTACGGAAAGGGCGGTCTGCTGTTAACCCTAATTCGTTCATGGCATAAAGTATGCGGCGATGTACGGGTTTGAGACCATCTCTAGTATCTGGTAATGCCCTACCTACGATTACGCTCATGGCATATTCTAGGTACGATCGGGACATTTCATTACGGAGATCGGTCGGTACAATTCGTGACTCAGAAGTAGTCATACTAATGAAAAACTCCGTTAAATATATAATTAATTAGCAAAAAACCGCAAAAATGGGATTTCGCCCAATTAAGTTCGGTGTATTTGCAAAATTATGCTGTTTACGTCTAAAATTATAGCATATTTTGTGTCTATTTTTGATAAAATTAGCTCAAAAACGTCCGAGTATTTTTAGTTCGATTTAAAATTCAAATATTGGTATGATGACACTTAAGAAGGAAGAACGAAGAACGAAGAAGGAAGAAGGAAAAAGTGGATGGGGATAGTCAACGACTTATAACACCAACCAGTTGTAAACACCTTGTAGACGGCGGGGTATTAAACCCAAAATCAAAAGATAAAAAGTTTCATTTCATGGGACAAAATCTAATATCTAAAATTAACTGATGATTTCTGTTATTTATTCCGATGAATTTCTCGAACACAAAACTGGTATGCTACACCCAGAGCGACCAGAACGTTTAACTGCAATTGTCAAAACTCTCAAAACTTTTCCTAACAATGGCCAATTGCAATGGCGATCGCCCACCCCAGTACAACAGCGTCATTCATCATTGATGACACTACTAGAAAAAGTTCACTCTCGCAGTCATATTCAAGCAGTAGCAGAAATAGCTAATCAAGGTGGCGGTTATTTGGATGGGGATACACCAGTTTCTGCGAAAAGCTATAATGTGGCATTGTTAGCAGTAAGTGCTTGGTTAGATGGAGTCGATCTAGTATTGGCAAATGCAAATCCAGCGTTTGTGTTGGCAAGACCCCCTGGACATCACGCTGAAAGTAAACGGGGAATGGGATTTTGCTTATTTTCCAATGCAGCGATCGCAGCTCATTATGCTCTAGAGAAACCAGGTATTAACAAAGTCGCTATTTTAGACTGGGATGTACATCATGGTAACGGTACTCAAGAAATTGTCGAAACTAACGAAAATATAGCCTACTGCTCCCTCCATCAATCTCCCTGTTATCCTGGCACTGGAACTGCTGACGAACATGGTTACCACAATAATGTACTAAATTTACCCATGTCACCAGGTACCACAATGACAATTTATCAACCCACATTCGAGCAAAAAGTTGTACCCTTTTTAGCTAGCTTTCAACCAGATTTATTGATTGTTAGTGCTGGCTATGATGCTAACCGTGACGACCCATTAGCAGGTATTGCTCTCCAACCAGAAGACTATGGAACATTTACAAAATATTGTTTGCAAATAACCCGCAAAATCTTATTTGGTTTAGAAGGTGGTTATGACCTACCCAGTTTATCTCAATCAGTAGTAGCAACAATTGAACGTTGTTTGTAGAAGATTTGAAGAAGGAGTTAATTAAGTTATCACTTATCAGTACTTCCTAGAATACGGAGGTGAGAAGATGCAGAATTGGTATTCCTACGAAACGTAATGGTATACAATACAGCAAACAGGAATATTGGGCACGGGAGCAAGATGCTCCCACTGCCGTGCCTCTTTAGCTCGGAGAGTATGTCATAATCATGTCCGGTAGCATCGGTATTGTATAGAATTTGTAGGGGCAAATGGTATTCGCCCTAGCCATAAGTAGAGCCTCTGCATAAGTCCTATTAAGCGGAGCATGAGCTAGGGAATTGCTGCAACTCTGACTACCGATTTGTTTTATACTACATTTTGAAATACGAAATGTGGGCTAGAGGTGTCGTAGTTAATAAATAGCAAGTATTATCCTTACCAGAAACTAGGGCCATAAATTATGTTAATCTAGTAGCGATCGCTCAATTCAAGAAAGAAAAGAATACATCCTAAAATTAAGGCATTCTTGAGTCCGTAGACCGCAAAAGTACCCTGGGGCGTAGGAAAATACAGATATCATAAAGGCCAATTTAAGTAGGGCTTGCTGATTAAATCTAAAAGCATTGACATATAAAGGTTGAGCACATTTTTTAGTTAAAAAAAGTCCAAGTTTAATGGTCCTAATGGTTCAAAAAAGAGCGCCTAATATGCGCATAGTTGGGCAGAATAATCAAGGGATTATTCTTTCTGCTAACTCCTCTATAATTCCCATTTCTCCTGTCTCCTGTCTCCTGTCTCCTGTCTCCTGTCTCCTGCCCTTACCCATAAGACTAGTGAAGCGCAAACCCTAAGTAGAAATGGACAACTTGATTCAGGAAATATCAGTGAAATAGGCACAATAGTCCCTTACTGTACTTTAAAGGTGAAGAGTATGTCAAAATCACCAATATAATTATGGGCATAAAGCATATATTTCAAACATTGGGTTTGAAATCCAGCGGCAGCTTAGGGCCAGCTAGCTAACAGAAATCTATGTAGTGATTTCTCTCCTAGCTGCTAAAGCCAAATCTACCGCCTATATGTAATACTTAAGTAACACAAAAATGTAGTACCTAACAAGGGAGTTAAATTATGAAAAAAGACCTCACTAATTATCGTAATTTCGGCATCTTCGCCCACGTTGATGCAGGCAAGACCACCACAACCGAAAGAATCCTGAAACTAACCGGAAAAATCCATAAAATCGGTGAGGTCCACGAAGGTGCAGCAACAACAGACTTTATGGAACAGGAGCAAGAGCGGGGTATTACAATTCAATCCGCTGCCACAAGCTGCTTCTGGAAAGACCACCAGTTAAATATTATTGATACTCCTGGCCACGTTGACTTTACCATCGAGGTATATCGTTCTCTCAAAGTTCTTGATGGTGGCATAGGTGTATTCTGTGGCTCTGGTGGTGTGGAACCCCAGTCTGAAACCAACTGGCGCTATGCCAACGATTCTAAAGTTGCTCGGATTATCTATGTAAACAAACTTGACCGGACAGGAGCTGATTTCTACAGGGTTGTGAAGCAGGTTGAAGAGATACTCGTGGCCAAGCCATTAGTAATGGTATTGCCCATTGGAATTGAAAATGATTTTGTGGGAGTAGTCGATCTACTAACCCGCAAGGCGTGGGTATGGGATGATTCTGGAGACCCAACCAAATATGAAATTAAAGACGTTCCAGAGAACATGGTTGATGATGTAGAGAAATATCGGGAAATGTTGGTTGAAACTGCTGTTGAACAAGACGATGATGTGATGGAAAAATATCTGGAAGGAGAAGAGCCAGAACTTGATACTCTTAAGCGCTGTATCCGTAAAGGAACTAATGAGTTGGCTTTCTTCCCTACCTACTGTGGCTCATCTTTCAAGAATAAGGGCGTGCAGTTGGTACTAGATGCAGTAGTTGATTATCTACCTAACCCGACTGAAGTCAAACCACAACCAGAGATAGACTTAGAGGGTCACGAGACTGGTAATTTAGCCTACGTTGACCCTGATAAGCCTCTGCGTGCTTTGGCCTTCAAGATTATGGATGATAAATATGGTGCTTTGACCTTTACTCGCATCTATTCTGGTATGTTGTCCAAAGGTGACACAGTACTGAATACTTTTACAGGTAAAACTGAGCGAGTTGGACGTTTGGTGGAAATGCACGCTGACTCTCGCGAAGAAATTGAATCAGCTCAAGCTGGTGATATTGTTGCTATCGTTGGTATGAAGAATGTCCAAACTGGCCATACTCTCTGTGACCCCAAAAACCCTGCAACTTTAGAACCGATGGTGTTCCCCGATCCAGTAATTTCTATTGCTGTAGCACCAAAAGACAAAGGTTCTGTGGAAAAACTGGGCATGGCATTGAGCAAGATGGTCGCCGAAGACCCGTCTTTCCGAGTTGAGACAGACCCCGAAAGTAATGAAACTATTATCAAGGGTATGGGTGAGTTGCATTTAGATATCAAGGTTGATATTCTAAAGCGGACTTATGGAGTTGATGTGGAAGTTGGTAAGCCACAGGTAGCTTATCGTGAGTCTATTACTAAGCGTCTTGAAGATGGCTATACTCATAAGAAGCAGTCTGGTGGTTCAGGTCAATTTGCTAGGATTGACTATGTTATGGAGCCTGCTGAAACAGGTACTGGTTTCCAATTCGAGTCGAAAGTGACTGGTGGAAATGTGCCCAGGGAATTTTGGCCAGCCGTTCAAAAAGGTTTTGAAAGTAGCTTTGAAAAGGGTATGTTAGCAGGTTTCCCCTGTGTGGATATGAAGTTCACATTGATGGATGGTGCTTATCACCCGGTTGACTCTTCGGCGATCGCCTTTGAGATTGCTGCTAAGGCGGCCTATCGACAATCTTTTTCTAAAGCATCCCCTCAGTTACTTGAACCGATCATGAAGGTTGATGCGTTTACGCCTGACGATCATGTTGGTGATGTGATCGGAGACCTCAACCGCCGTCGAGGAATGATTAAGTCTCAAGATTCATCGCCCATGGGTACTCGCATCAAAGCAGATGTGCCATTGAGTGAGATGTTTGGTTATATTGGCGACTTGCGGACTATGACTTCTGGTAGAGGTCAGTTTTCAATGGAGTTTTCCCATTATGCACCTTGCCCTGCTAATGTGGCGGAAGTGGTAATTAAGGAAGCTAAAGAGCGTCAAGAAGCTAAGAAATAGTTAGACCTAGTATATACAGGGCTGAAAAATTAAGTAAATTAGCGCTGTAGTTTTAACTAAGGGCGGGTTGAAAACATCAATAGTTGGCTGCATTTTTGTCCCTATTGATGAAACCCGCTCTTATTTTTTTTGTGGATGACACAAATTTAACAATCAAGCGGTGGAGTTGTTTGTATAGCTCGCCCGACAAGGGTTGTATGATTACTGATTGTCAACCGGACATGATATAACTGTCCAGTTGAACAGTTATAAATAAATGATGGAGGAGTCAGGAGGACCGAGTCAGGAGTCATATAAAATCCGGTAGCATCGGTGTAATTAGATGGGGGGATGGAGTACCCACCCCTAGCCCCTCCCAGGAGGGGAATGTGGGGAGATGGGGAGATGGGGACCCACCCCTGCCCCTCCCCAACCCACCCCCGCCCCTCCCAGGAGGGGAAAATGGGGAAATATTTGGTAATCGTTGAAGATGGAACATTTTTTACGTGCCGAATTAAACGGATTTGATATTAAATATTTGTAGTAAACACTTATAAAAATGATATTATTCATAACATTTATTAGTGGCATTTTCATGGGAATGACTACAGCACCAGTAAACGCATGGTTTCTCGGATGGGTAGCTTTAGCTCCTCTATGGGTGCTAGTAATTCAACAAGAAAAATACCTTGATAAATTTTTATTAGGTTTAGTTTGGGGAATAGGTTATCACGGTGTAGCTTTATTTTGGATAACCGGAATTCATCCCATGACTTGGTTAGGAGTTCCTTGGTTAGCTAGTGTAGCGATCGCTCTATTTTGTTGGATTTTTATCACCCTTTGGGGAGCAATTTTAGTTGCTATTTGGGCTTATTTATTTGGGGTTGTAACTACTAAATATTTCTCAGGGAAAATATTCTCATTTGCCAGAGTTTTATTAGGTATAACTTTATGGTGTTGTTTAGAGAAAATCTGGAGTTTAGGAAGTCTTTGGTGGACTTCTTTATCTTTGACTCAGAGCAACTATAATTTAGTAATTTTACACCTTAGTCAATTATCAGGACCAATTACAGTTACAGCCGCTATTATTACAGTAAATGCTTTAATTGGGGAAGCTTTTATTCAAGCAAAATCACAGGGAAACTCAGAAAATTTTCAATCAATTAAATTTTGGAAAAAACAAAATAATTCAGATAAACTTAACCTATTTTTTAAACCTTCATTATTCATTATTAATTATTCATTATTAATTATTCATTATTCCTTCTTCCTTCCAATCGCAACTT
The DNA here is from genome assembly GCF_010672525.1 of Okeania sp. SIO2B3. Lineage (GTDB taxonomy): Bacteria > Cyanobacteriota > Cyanobacteriia > Cyanobacteriales > Microcoleaceae > Okeania. Next base: position 22,898 of record NZ_JAAHGH010000110.1, read on the forward strand.
TTCTATTTTTCCACATAGTAGGATTTAGTCTATATAATATTCCTTTAAATCCCGATTCAACCACAGCATTAAAAGTAGGAATTATTCAAGGAAATATTCCTAATGAAATTAAGCTCAATTCTACAGGTTGGTATCGTGCTCTGGAAGGTTACACAACAGGATATAACAAATTAGCAGACCAAGGTGTTGATGCTGTCTTAACTCCAGAAACAGCTTTACCTTTTTTGTGGACAAATCAAAATAATCGTAGATTCCTTTCTTTTTATCAAGCAATTTTAGATAAAAAAGTAGTAGCTTGGGTAGGTGGCTATGGTAAACAAGATAATAATCTGACTAACAGTTTATTTACTATAGATAATACAGGAGAAATTTTTAGTCGTTATGACAAGATTAAATTAGTACCTCTAGGAGAATTTATTCCTTTCAATGAAGTCTTAGGAAAACTAATAGATAGACTCTCACCTTTAGACGCTCATTTAGTACCTGGAGAAACAGACCAAATATTTGATACACCTTTTGGCAAAGCGATAGTTGGAATTTGTTATGACTCAGCTTTTTCCGAAGTATTTCAAAGACAAACTGTAGCAGGGGGAGAATTTATTTTAACCGCAGCTAATAATGCCCATTATAGTCCTACAATGCCAGCTCAACATCATGCTCAAGATGTAATGCGAGCGATTGAAACTGATAGATGGGCTGTACGAGCAACTAATACAGGTTATTCTGGAATAGTAGACCCTCACGGTAGAACAATTTGGCTATCTGGAATTAATACTTATGAAACTTATTCAACCACAATTTATCGGCGAAATACCCAAACTTTATATGTAAAATGGGGTGATTGGTTAACACCAACATTAGTCATGGGAGGAATTTTAATAAAAATAATTATCTGGTCAAAAACCAAACATTGAAGAAGGAAGAAGGAAGAAGGAAGAAGGAAGAAGGAAGATGGAAGAAGGAAGATGGAAGATGGAAGATGGAAGATGGAAGATGGAAGAAGGAAGATGGAAAAAAAATGTTTGGGGTCAGGCAATTGAAATAGTAATTGTTGATGGATTATCAACAGCAGATGCCGCCAATGAAGCAATTGTTCAAATATAAGCATTCAGCCGTCATATCAAATCCGGTAGCATCGGTATAAAATCTTTTGAAGTAGGAGGACCGAGTCAACCCACCCGCGGACCCCTCCCCACCCACCCCTAACCCCGACCGTGGAGGGGAAGGACCGAGTCAGGAGGGAAAAAATTTATCAAGATTTGCTAATGGTGAAGATAGAGAATGTTTTTATACCGAATTAAACGGATTTGATATCAGCTCTCAGCCATCAGCTATTGCTTTTAGTTGGAAATCAAAGCTTTACTAATTGAATCAGAATTTATATTTACGCTTAAAAGCTGGCGCTCAACAGTCTATATTCATTAAAAGAGAGCTGAAAGCTGACAGCAAGCTAGCTGTTTGCGCAGCATTCCGCAGGAAATGCTTACGTTAAAATATAAAAAATATTTGCTTAATAGTAAAGCAGTCAATAAGTTTAAAATGAGAATTTCAATTGAAGTATCTGAGAAAAAAACAATAATTATGAGACGTAAATTATTTTCTGTAATTTTGCTATTTATACTCAGTTTAATATTAGTTACTTGTAGTGTAAATAAACCTAAAAATTCTCTCCAACCAGAGCCATCAGAGGCAGTTTTAACCATTTGG
>NZ_JAAHGH010000111.1 GCF_010672525.1 Okeania sp. SIO2B3
TTGGAGATACTCAACCCACAGGCGGTGGTTCATTTCTTGCACAAGTCGATGTGACTCGTTCCGTTCCTGAACCAACTGTATTATTTGGTCTAGGTGTAGTGACTGCAGGTTTAGTAACTAGCCGTCGTCAGAAAAAATCCTAATCTAAAAGTTGATGATTATGTGCGCGATCGCTCTGGTCTAACTAATAATATCTACATTAGTCAAATTATCAGAGTGTAGAAAAAACAGCGATCGCTTGCTCCTTCCTAACTATTATTTCAAATCAATCTAAAATACATTAGATTTTTACATCTACCTATTACAAAAAATATCTGTCATAAATTTTTAGAGCGATCGCTAGTTCATTAGCGGTCGTTTATCATTTGTAGGAGCGTTGTATGCAATGCTCCTACTATGTATAGCAGAAGTAAGAAGGAAAAATTTTACATTATCTAAGTTTTAAGCTTTTAATATTTCCTAACCTTTATTTCGACTGCTATATTACAGGACTTACGCATAAAGGTAGGAAAGACTAGGATTTGAGATTGCTTTCAGTCCCGGAATGCTTCGCAAACCCTGTCGATCGCTTCGGACGAAAATACGTTGCAGTTGCGTAAGTCCTATTTATTAATTAACAGCGATAGCTGGACTGTCTCTTAATTGTTGGTAACATCTTCCATAGACGACCAATCATCAAAAAACTAGCCACGATCATTAAAGAAGTAGGTCCGCCATCGTGAATGTTAGGGACAGGAGTAGGAGTAGTACTAACAAAGAACACATTTTCAGAAATATTTTCAATTCCAGTGTTGGCCTTGATGATATCCGACAACTGAAGACCATCTAACCAATCTGAAACCAAACCATGATCGCCTAACTCCCACTTAGCAAGGTGAGTATCATTTTCATACCAGAAGCGATCGCCATCTCGCAATCTTTCAAACTGGTCTTCTAAAATCGCTTCATTCAACTCCCCAATACTAGAATTTTCTAAATTATCCTCCGCCAACATTCCCACCCACAGGTCAATTTCGTCAACATTACTATAAACTGCCTGTAGTGATGCCACTAATTCTGGGTCAGATGAAATGTCACTAAAATTATCTTTCCTATCTAAACCCAATGCTTGCCTAACATCATTATAACTGGCCAAACCATGATCCCGCCCGCGCTGAATATTCAGAGCTGGCAAATCTGTTCCATTTACCACTGTTCCTTGACTAGGAGGACCAAATAATTGAGTCCGCAAATCATCAACTACTTTCGCATCGTTTTTCTGCTGTACCTGAGAAGCTAAACCACGCAATACAGGGTCTATTCCTCCTTTGTCAGTAATACTATCTGGCCGGAAGAAAACTTCAGATAAGTTCAGTGGGCCAAATTCTGTAGAGCTACCATCTTCATTTAAATGTTGTAGGTTAGAACTAACCATAGTATGCCCTAGACGAAAACCTGCTGTGGAAAATTCTGTACTGATATTAGGATTAACAGTTGAATCATAACCACCATAAGGATCGAGGGTCACACCCAAAGCAGGCAAGAATTCGTCATAAGTAATTTTCTGGATTTGTGCCCCTACTATTTTACGAGCCCGTTGATAAATCTCCTCATCGCGAGCAATAGGGTCTAAAGGTAAGTCTGTATGAGTAGCTTCAATAATTTCAGCGATCCGGTTATGCTCCCGTACAAAGAGGGTGTGTATTGAGGCTAAAGCTGAGTTTTCATTTGCTCGTACATCCCCTGCCACAAAAGTGCTTGGACCTATTCTTCCATCCATCCCCATGTGAGGTGCATTTGGATCGCCGTCTTGAGTTGGCAGTAAATCTCCTGTAGAGTGCTCAGTCACCTTCAATTTTCCATTGCCAAAGCTGCGTAACCAGTCAGCGCGGTCTTGGTCGCTACCATATACATTGCTGCCATCTATCCAAGCTGTAAGTTCGTTAAATTGCTCGCGGGGGTTTGTGGGGTCAGTGCCAGTAGTTACATCAAAGAGCGATCTAGTAACAGGAATAGATGAACCTTGTGCGAAAAAAGGGTCATCGTTAGGAATAGCAATGTTAATAGTTTCTTCTGTCTCGTCTTGTAGCTCGCTCAAAGTGACATCATGGTCAATAAATTGTCCCCATAACCACGTATAATCACTTAAATTTCGGGGGTCTAGGATAGATTCTGATTGATTAAACACGGTGTTACTAATAACTCTAGCATTCGGACCGTCAATTAATTCAGATATGCCATCTCCGTAATTTGCTGGTGCTAAACGAAGCAAATTTTCACCAGTTTCACCATATTGGGGATTATCGAAGTTATTGTTACTGCCGTCAAATGTACGAAAGTTCATAGTTTCCACCTGTATTTTTCTCAACTACATCCTTATACTTCTAGCTTTCCCAAGCTTATGCAGTTTTTCCGAGTATTTTAATTAAGATCAGCTTAATTACTTATATCAAGTTTTGCAGTTTTTCCAAGTATTTTGATTAAGATCAGCTTAATTACTTATATCAAGTTTTACTGATCGCTTTCTATCAAATCATAGGAAATTAGCCTGGGCGATACCAGCCTAAGCTAGATGTATAGCGCTACGCGCAAATCAGAAGTCAGAAGTAATATATGACTGGGTTTGAGCATTTAGGAATGTCCTAAACTTTACTTCGACTGCTAATATTATTATAAATAATTTTTCGATATATGGTAACGGGGTAACGGGGTCATGGGGTAACGGGGTAACGGGGTCATGGGGTCATATCAAATGAGCTAATTAGCTTAATTCGGTCTAAAAAAATGGGCGTTGCTGATTCTGGGTATGATGCAAGCCCCCCTAGTGCAAGAAGGCAGAAGGGAAGAAAGGTTATTTTACAAGCTTTTGAACCTTTTTTAACTGGTTAGTTATTTCCGCCATCCTCCACTAGCCCCCCAATTTTGGGGGGAATAAAATTCTAAAAGTCCCCCTTTATCATCCCCCTCCCGTCCCCCTTGGAAAGGGGGAAGCCGGATGTTGCTGCGCTTTTTGTTGAATGGGGGATGCGCGGGGGCGAAGGCGAGAACCCAACAATCGCGCATTCATACTTCAATTCAGCAACGCCAAAAAATGTTCCATCTGAGCGCCATTGCCAAATCTTTCAAGATTTCCTCCTCCTGGGAGCAGTAGGGGTGAGTCCCCATCTCCCCACACTCTTTATCGAATTACCGAGTAATTAAGGTTTAAAGCCTCTCCTTTAAAGGAGAAAAGCGGTCGTTTTGCTGGCGCACAACTCCGTTAACGCTACGCGATATGTTTGCGGAGCATGACAAACGGAAAAAGCGGAGCTTCCCGTAGGGTGGGATGGCGTTAGCGTTTGTGATAGCATTCAGCTAGGAAAGCGGCTCTGTCACTCTTCGGGTCTCCTCGTTGGTCTCCAATCAACCAAGAAAAAAGAAAAAATTTTCACGCTCCGCGTCAATCCTCTTCTTGAAAAGAAGAGGTAATATCATGTTCGGTTAAATACTTATACTTTGGAGAAAGGAAAGCAGAGGGCAGCTATGCTGTTTGCGCAGCATTCCGCACCGAAAGGCAAAAGGGAATATTGGTTCAAAGAGATCAGGTTTTTTATAACTGATTATCCGAACATGAGGTAATAATTAATAATTAATTCTTAATTGTTGAAACCAATGCTACCGGATTTGATATCATATAGAATCCGGTTATACAGTATATGTTTATAATTCTATCCACACTTCAATCTCCCCATCCCCCCATCTCCCCATCTCATATAATAAGTATTTAACCGGATTTGATCTCACTGGTTTATGAACTGTACCCCAGACAAAAAAATATAAGGGTGAAAAATCTAGTACGATTTTCACCCCTGTAGTTTTTTCATTTTTTTGTAGTAGATGAATGTTAGTTCATACCCTGTATTTTGAATATCTTCTGCCTAGATACCAGATAGAAATTCAAGTTTGTCAATCAATATTGACTGCTCTATTACTTGATGACTAAGTTTTCAGAACTTCAGTGACTAACTATTTTTTTTCTTCAAACCGAAAGCAGAAGCAGCAGCTACCACACCTAAACCTAATATTGTTGAGGATTCAGGAACTCTTACCTTGTCTTCAGTGTCTTCAGTCCCAAATACTACACCAGAAAAACTTGCCTCGAATGTTTCGTCACCTGCAAAACTATCTTCATTTAATTGACCAATTACTTGGAAAGTGATACTACCCATAGCATCAGTCATATGTCCATCATTTAAAAAGAATCCACTGAATCCTAAGTTGATATCAGTTGTGCCAAATTGAGGAGTGAAGGTGAAATCATTAAATGATGTCAGATTTAAAGTAGTTCCATCGCTCAATTCTATAAATTTGACAGGTGCCATGACAGTATCCATACCATCAAGAGCTGCAAGACCAGAAGAAATATCAAAAATCTTGGCATCTGAGTCTACACCAGCGAAATCACCATTTTGAAGTGATAGAACAATTTCATCGTCAGCGAAGTCTAACATATTTTCATCAAATGAAATCGTATTGCCAGCACCATCAAAACTGAAATTACCGGATAAAACTGCAGCGTTAGCAGTACCAGCGTTGAATACAGTAGCTACTGCTAAAGGAGCAGAAACGAGAGCTGCAATCATTATATTCTTCATGTTTAATACCTCTATTTGTTGTCTTTACTTGTTAGTTTATTTTGGGATTTATACAAATGCCATCAGCTAATTTACTGATATCAATTTTCTGATTTTTTATGGGAACGTTAGTGGCATTTGTTTGTTTTCTTTCTTGTTAGTTTATTTGGGATTTATGCAAATGCCATCAGCTAATTCGCCGATATCAATTTCCTGATTTTTTATGGGAACGTTAGTGGCATTTGTTTGTTTTCTTTCTTGTTAGTTTATTTGGGATTTATACAAATGCCATCAGCTAATTCGCCGATATCAATTTCCTGATTTTTTATGGGAACGTTAGTGGCATTTGTTTGTTTTCTTTCTTGTTAGTTTATTTGGGATTTATACAAATGCCATCAGCTAATTCGCCGATATCAATTTCCTGATTTTTTATGGGAACGTTAGTGGCATTTGTTTGTTTTCTTTCTTGTTAGTTTATTTGGGATTTATACAAATGCCATCAGCTAATTCGCCGATATCAATTTCCTGATTTTTTATGCGAACGTTAGTGGAATTTATTTCTTGTCTGTAAATCAATATAGCAACTCGATGACAACACTGCTACTATTTTTGAATTAATTAGCAAAAATACTACATTTGTCTTGATTTTTAGGGTTTAATTTTTGATTTTTTTTGTGAAGCTGATGTTTTAATTAAATAGTTAACCTATATTGTTTTAGTCAAAATAAACTACTTTAAATCTATTTTTTAAAATATATATAAATAAAAAAATATTTATTTTCCGGATTATAGATATATCTATAGAATAATATTTAATGACTAAAAATATAGGTAAATTATCAGTATTTTTGCGTGTTTTTAGAAAAAAAATATTTTTTTTCCGGACAATAAATATATCTCTAGAATTTTCTAGACTATTCTGAAAAAAATCGGTTGTTAATACTATGTGTTGCCTATTTTTAATAAATCCATAAAAATTTTCTGATGATGAGTTTATTGGATGTAGAGTCTATTACAGTGATTTTCACATGAGTCAATCACATAGTCAAAACCAAAATCTTTGTGGGGAAGTTCCATGGAATATTCTTACTGTGGTCTACTCAAATAAAAACTGCTGTAAATCTATCTATTGTTTAGAAACATGAAAATTGAACCTCTGAGTTCAAGCGAAAAAAATATGCTTGCAAAACAACTGTACCCAAACAAAAAAATATAAGGGCGAAAAATCCCTAGATTTTTCACCCCCGTGGTTTGTTCATTTTTCTGTAGTAGATGAATGTTAGTTCATACCCTGTATTTTGAATATCTTCTGCCTAGATACCAGATAGAAATTCAAATTTGTATGTCAATATTGACTGGTCTATTATAGAGTCAAACTTGATGACGAAGCTTGAAGAACTTCAGCGACTAGCTATTCTTCTTCTTCAAACCGAAAGCAGAACCAGCAGCTACCACACCTAAACCTAACATTGTTGCTGGTTCAGGAACTCTTACTTTTTCTGCAAATACTACACCAGAAAAACTAGCTTGGAATTTTTCGTCACCTGCAAAACTATCTTTATCTAATTGACCAATTACTTGGAAAGTGATGCTACCAGCAGCATCAGTCATATCTCCACCATTTAAAAAGAATCCACTGAATCCTAAGTTGATATCGGTTGTTCCCATCTGAGGAGTGAAGGTGAAATCATTAAATGATGTCAAATTTAAAGTAGTTCCATCGCTCAATTCTATAAATGTGACAGGTGCTATGTCAGTATCCATATTATCAACAGCTGCAAGACCAGAAATATCAAAAATCTTTGCATCTGAGTCTACACCTGCGAAATAACCATCTTTAAGTGATAGAACAATTCCATCGTTAGCGAAATCTAGCATATTTTCATCAAATGAAATCGTATTACCAGCACCATCAAAACTGAAATTACCGGATAAAACTGCGGCGTTGGCAGTACCAGCGTTGAATACAGTAGCTACTGCTAAAGGAGCAGAAACGATAATAGTAGCGAATGCGATTTGCTTTAGAGACTTAGCGATCATTTTTAACTCCTTATTGTTTATATTTGATAGTTAACGTCAGTATTTTCTCTGAGAAAAGCAGTTTTGTTGATACAAATTAACCGATAAAACTGTTTTCTCACTAATCTTTGTGTTGTAGATATTTCTAGTTGGAAATCTTGGTTGATTTCTCTTCCTTCGTATCTGTAAATAAATATATCAACTCCATAAAAACACCGCTAGTGTTTTTACGCCGCTTCATGGAAACTTTACAAAATACTAGGTTTTTCTGGGGTTTTAGAAGCTTTTTGTTGAATTTTATGTAAAGTGACTATTTTTTTTCCGGATAGTCAATATACGGCTAGTAGTATCTAGAATGCGTCAATAAAAATACGTTTTAAATCTATTGTCCTTTTAAACCTTGACCAATAATTGTTAGTTTTTTTCCGGATGATGAGTATATTCCTAGAGGATTATAGATTTGCTCAAAATAATAGATAACGATTGGCATTTGGACATATAAAAAAAATTTATTGTTTTTTCCGGATGATGAGTGTATTCCTAGAATAATGTAGATTTCTCAGAATCAAATCGGTGATTAATGAATTTTTTTGCCAAATTTTAGGAAAATCATAAAAACTTTCCGGGTGATGAATCTATTCCTAGAATAACGAAGATTATTTTCCAAACCTTTGGTTATTAATAAACCTTTAATGTTATTTTCTGGAAAATTTTTATCGGATTTTTCCGGATGATGAATTTATCCGTAGAATTATATAGGTTATTTCCCAAACTTTATGGTTGTATAGCTTCTTATTCGGGTTGTGCAGACAATATATAGAAGGTGTGCAATACTATGTCCATAAGTTACTATTGCTAGAGATGAGGAAATTTTCGGAATGCTCCACAAAGGTTCCACTGGCAATGAGAAATTAAAGAATTAAAAATTAAAAATTAAAATTAACTATAGCTGAGTTTTTCCTAGGTTATGCTTCGTAAATATGTTGCGTAGCAAAATAGCATTTAGCAATGTCCTAGTCCTAACCTCAATGCGTAGTTATAGTAGTTATATAAGATGTAGATAGAATTGAGGAAGGAAACCCAAAGTATATACATAGATATACCAGCAAAATTACGTAGAAATGTGGAAAGTATCTACATTTTATTAAGCAGGGGAGTTTGGGGAGATGGGGAGATAGGGAGATAGGGAGATGCGGAGATAGGGAGATTCGTATATTTGCACAATTTTTTGTATTTCAAATAAGCATTATGAGGAAAAATATGAAGCTAGCGATCGCTAGCTGAAGCAAAGCTATTTAGGGCTTGCTGATTAAATATCAAAGCATTTACAGATAAAGGTAAGTGCCTTTTTAGGGTCGAATTGCAGTGCGCCTGTTTCAGTCTAAAACACTCAAAAATTTAGTATTTTGGCAAGATTTGGGCAGAAAAATCATTCTGACAAAACGCCCGCTCCTACCTCATCGCTCCCGAGCCATTTCTCCCCTCCTGGGAGGGGGAGGGGCGAGGGGTGGTTTGTCTCCTGTCTCCTACCCTCACCCATAAGACTTTTTCAGCAAAAACTATTTAATTTGATCGGGACTTACGCAAAATACGAAATTATAGCAATGTGCGCTGGCATATTTACAAATTGCAGGAGGTGTCCAATAGCTAAAAGCCTTATATTATCAGCAATTTATTCCCCCAGATGAGCTGTTGCCTTCCGGAGCTGTTGCCTGCGCACAGCGCTATATATCATGTCCGGTAGCATCGGTCTTGTATAGAGAAGGTAAGGAAGACCGAAGTTGGAAGAAGCTTTAAGAAAAGGAAAAATTTTACTTATATGGCGGTAGATATTTCCCCAACTTTTACACGGGACTATACCAACGGACATGATATTATACACTATTAGTAGGGGTTAACGGCCGTTAACCCCTACTATATATGGTTGCTCTGCTTCAATAATTGATAATTGATAATGGATAATTGATAATTATCTCTCCCTAAAAGGAAGAGCATTGAATAAAAGGAAAATTTTTTCTCTCTTGGTCGATCCTAATGCGTAATATCATGTCCGGTAGCATCGGTCTTGTATAGTAAAGGTAGGCAACAGCTCATCTGGCAGGAATACTTAAGAGCAAGAAAAAAAACTTAGATATTTACTCTTGAGTTTACACAAACGATACCAGCGGACATGATATAAGTCCTGATTATATAGCACTACAAAAATTGGTTAGGACATTTTTCAATCCTAAAAGCTTTTTACAGTTTGCTATTATCTATTCCCTAGCGCGTAGCGCTATAACTGTTCTACCAAATATGATATAACCGAGCAAAAATAGCTTAACTAAAATAACTTTTCACAATTTTCATAATTCTTTCTGAGGCATGACCATCACCGAAAGGATTAATTGCCATTGCCATTTTTTCATACTTAGCAAAATCACTCAACAATTCCGCAGTAGCAGCCATAATATTAGTTGAATCAGTACCTACAAGTTTAGCAGTTCCTGCCATGATTGCCTCCGGCCTTTCTGTAGTTTCTCGTAATACTAAAACAGGCTTTCCTAAGCTGGGAGCTTCTTCTTGTAAACCACCAGAATCAGTTAATACTAAATAACAATTATGAATTGCTCCTACTAATTCACTATAATCAAAAGGTTCTTCTAAAAATACTCTCGGATGACTTTCTAAAATAGCTTTTAAAGGTTCTCTAACTGTAGGGTTTTTATGAAGAGGTAAAACTAAAGCCGTATCAGGAAACTTATCTAAAATTTTGATAAATCCTTGAGCAATTTCTGTCAAAGGTTCTCCCCAATTTTCGCGCCGATGAACAGTTGCTAATATTACTCTATATTTGCTCCAATCTAAACCATAAATATCACATTGAGGTCGAGTTTTTGCTACTTTTAATAAAGCATCAATGACCGTATTTCCTGTTTGATGAATTTCTCCTAATACTCCAGATTTATGCAAGTTTTCTACAGCTAAATTGGTCGGAGCAAAATGTAATTGAGCTATCTGAGAAATTAAACGGCGGTTTGCTTCTTCAGGATAGGGATTCAATAAATCATTGGTTCGTAAACCTGCTTCGATGTGACCCACAGGAATTTTTTGATAAAATGCAGCTAGGGTAGCTGCAAAAGCGGTGCTAGTATCTCCCTGGACTAATACTAATTGGGGCTGTAACTGCAGAAATAACGCTTCTAATCCTTGCAAACTTCGGCACATAATATCTGTCAACGTTTGCCGAGTTTGCATAATGGCTAAATCCTGATCGGGACTAATTTCAAATAATTTCATTACCTGTGTTACCATTTCTCGATGTTGTCCAGTTAAAATTACCTGAGTATTAAAATCTGGAGAATTTTGAAAAAGTTGGATAACTGGTGCTAATTTAATAGCTTCAGGGCGAGTTCCTAAAGTAATTGCTAATTGGATGGGAGTATTAAGCATTTTGACTTAATTTCAGATGTTTTTCTAGACAATCATCAAAATTATATAGTGTTTCTTGGTTTACTGAAGTACAATAGTTAGCTTTAAAATAAATGCTTAAATCAGGGAAATAAAAAAGCTATTTGCGTTTTGGCTTTCGCCGATTTGTTTGTGCAGTATAACCTCGAAAGTTCTAATTGCGACTACAGCTTAGGATTTGATTAAATAATAATAGCTAGTATATCAGGAGGGATATTATATTATGTCAGGGGTATTTCTAACAACTATAGGTTTGGGTATCTTACTGATGAATAGAATTTATGACCTATTACAACCGGGGGTAATATTATTTCATTTAACATCAGATTTATTGATAGCACTGGCCTATTATTTTATCGCACTAATACTTACTTACTGTTTGATTAAACGACCAAGTATGCCATTCAATTTAACTTTTTGGATGTTTGCAATTTTGATGATTTTTACTGGTATTTCTTACAGTCAAAAAAATTGGAATCTACGATATCCTGATCATGGTCTATTAGAATTAGTTAAAGCTTCTACAGTAATAGTTGCTATCGTCACAGTAATATTTTTAATTCGTTTAGCTCGGAAACTTTTAACAATACCTGATTTGATAAAATTAGAGGCAACTAATGAGGAACTAGAACAGCAAATTAGAGAGCGTATTTTACCTGAAGAAAAAATTAGTCTCCTGAATGCAAATTTGGAAGCTAGAGTACACAAGCGGACAGCAGATTTAAATCTTTTAAATCAAAAGCTAGAAAATGAAATACATGAACGGATAGCATTTTCTGAAGCTCTAAAAAATTCTGAGGCTCGTTTAGCAGGTATTTTAGATATGGCAGAAGATGCAATTATTTCAGTAGATAGAAATAGAATTATTCAAATGTTTAATCAAGGAGCAGAAAAAATATTTGGTTATACAAATCAGGAAGCTGTAGGGCAATCACTTGGTAAATTAATTGTTTGGCAAGAGTCAAAATTCAACAACTCTCTAGAAGTAAAACATCATCAAACAAAACATAGACTAGCTGTAGTTATTGCTAGGCGAAAAGATGATACAGAATTTCCAGCAGAGGCATCAATTTCACAATTAGAATTAAAAGATGAAACTGTATTTACGATAATTTTGCGGGATATTAGCGAACAGCAAGCTGCACTTTACGAACGCAAACAAGCAGAACAAAAATTAGCTATTCAAGCTTCAGCAGCAGCAGCATTAGCAAAATTAGGTCAACGTGCTTTACAAAATATTTCTTTATTTGAGCTAATGTCAGAAGCAGTGTCCCTAGTTTGTCAGACTCTAAAACTAGACCATTGTCAAATTTGGGAATACTCATCAGATACTCAAACTTGGCAAATTAAAGCTAGTGTGAATAAAGCAAAAACTTTAATCGCTCAACCAGTTGTTACTAAGACTTTTGATTCTATTATTACTCACACTTTAGCTGCGGAAAAACCAGTTATTATTGAAGACCTCAACACTAAAATTTCAGAGTATCCAGACTTCAAACATTTGTTAAACCAAGGCATTGTCAGTGGTATCAGTTTAATCATTCCGGGAAATCATCAATCAGTAGGAATATTAGCTGCTTATGCTACTAAAAAATATACTTTCACTCTTGATGATATTCACTTTTTACAGTCAGTGACGAATATTCTCGCTAGTGCAATTGAACAAAATTTAACTCACTTAGCGCTACAACAACAATTACAACGTAGTCTTATATTAGGACAAATTACTCAAGATATTCGTCAAAGTTTAGATGCGCAGAGAATATTTAATACTACTGCAAAACAAATAGGTCAAGCTTTCCTCGTCAACCGTTGCATTATTCATTCTTATCAAGCAGGAACAGTACCAAAAGTGCCATTTGTAGCTGAGTATTTAGAGGAAGGATATGAATCAATCATGGATCTAGAAATGCTGGTAGTAGATAACCCATATATAGAAAAGCTTTTAGAACAAGATAGAGCGATCGCCTCCGATAATGTTTATACAGAACCACTGCTACAAACAAATGTTTCGGTATCAATATGTATTTCTATAGGATTAAAATCTATGTTAATGGTTCGCACCTCTTATCAGGGAGAACCCAATGGAATTATTTGCTTGCATCAATGCGATCGTTACCGTACTTGGACAAAAGATGAAATTAAATTATTAGAAGATGTTGCCCAACAAGTAGGAATTGCCCTCGCTCATGCTAATTTATTGAAGCAAGAAACTAACCAACGTCAACAACTTGCCGAACAAAATATTGCTCTTCAACAAGCAAGACAAGCAGCAGAAGTTGCGAATAAAGCTAAAAGTGAATTTTTGGCTACGATCAGCCATGAAATTCGGACTCCAATGAATGGAATAATTGGGATGACTTCTTTGTTATTTGATAGTGACTTAAATTTAGAACAGCAAGAATATTTGAATGATGTCCATGATTGTAGTATTGCTTTACTAGGAATTATTAATGATATTCTTGACTTTTCCAAAATAGAGTCTAATAAAATAGATTTGGAGTCAAGACCTTTTAATTTAGGATTATGTGTAGAAAAGTGTATTGATTTATTAGCTATTAAGGCAGTAAATAAAAATATTGAATTAGCTTATTTACTTGAAGATGATACTCCCAGTATAGTTTCAGGAGATGAAGTTAGAGTCCGTCAAATATTAGTTAATCTTCTCTCGAACGCGATTAAATTTACACAAAAGGGAGAAGTATTAGTTAATGTTTCAGCCAACAAAATAACAGATTCATCAACAAGCAATGATCGACAAAATATAGACAATAATTTCTATGAAATAAAAATCTTTGTTAAAGATACTGGAATTGGGGTCCCCAGAGACAAAATGCACAAATTATTTAAACCATTTAGTCAAGTAGATAGTTCTAGGACTAGAGAATATGGAGGAACAGGATTAGGATTAGTTATTAGTAAACGTCTCTGCGAAATGATGGGTGGTAAAATGTGGTTTGAAAGTCAAGAAGGAATAGGGTCTACCTTCTATTTTACCCTAATTGTAACAGTTGATGACCATGTGAAAAGTCAACTGAATTCTATACCGAAATTAGGTGAAAAACGATTATTAATTGTAGATGATAATCCTTCTTGCTTACAGATTTTAACTAAGCAGTTAAGTCAGTGGGAAATTTTAACTCATGGTGTAACATCAGGTGTCGAAGCAATAGATATTCTCCAACATGAAAATGTTAACCAAAATCAAAATTTTGACTTAATAATTATTGATATGCAAATGCCAGAAATGGATGGAGTAGCAACTGCTACTGCTATTAGGGAGATACCTAAATATCAATCTTTACCATTAGTTATGTTAACTCCTATTGGTAAATATCCAGACAAAAGTATGCTCAACGAACTAAATTTTTCAGCTTTATTAAATAAACCAATTAAACAATCACAACTGCAAAATATATTGCAGGAAATATTTAGTCAAATTACAATTAACTCTTAGTATTTTTTGATAATATTTTTATGGATTCAAAAACGAAATAGTCCCATAAAAGGCTTATATCATTTCCACCAGATTATTGCTTTTTTTCTTCCTTCTTCCTTCTTCCTTCTTCCTTCTTCCCTCTTCCTGACTTAGATTTAATTTTACTGATGAGTTACAAGTATATTTTATTTAATAAACCCTACAATGTTTTAAGTCAATTCACTGACAACATTGATGAGTCCAACCAACGCCAAACCCTTAAGGATTATATTTCCGTATCTTCAGTTTATCCTGTGGGTAGGTTAGACCGAGATAGTGAAGGAGTTTTACTACTAACAAATCACGGACAACTCCAACATAGACTAACTGACCCTAAATTTGCTCATCCTCGTACTTATTGGGTGCAAGTGGAACGAATACCAGATGATGCAGCATTAACACAACTACAACAAGGTGTAACGATCAAAAATTATCAGACTCGACCTGCAAAAGTAAAATTGTTATCTATAGAACCAAAATTTCCACCCCGCGATCCACCCATTAGATTTCGGAAAACTGTTCCTACTGCATGGTTAGAAATTACTCTCACAGAAGGTCGAAACCGCCAAGTGCGAAGAATGACAGCAGCAGTAGGTTTTCCCACACTACGGTTAGTTAGAGTAGCGATCGCCGGTCTGCCCATGAATGAACTTCAACCTGGTGAGTGGCGAGACCTAAATCAAACTGAAATTGAATCTCTCAAGCAGATAGTGTTTGAAAATAGACCTCTCCGGAAAAGAGGGAGTAGGGAGTAGTAGGGATGTTGCATGCAACGTCCCTACAGAGTAGAGGGAAATAATTGATGATTTATCTACGATAATTGATTTTATTTTATACCTTAAAACTCCTGAGTCCTAACTCCTAACTCCTGACTCCTGACTCCTCATTACATGATATTACCATTAATTCTGCCATTAAAACCATAAACTTCTCGTCTCCCAACAAACGGTACTAAAATTACTTCTCGTTCATCTCCGGGTTCAAATCTAATAGCAGTACCTGCTGGAATATCTAGACGCATTCCTTTGGCGAGTTCGCGGTCAAAACTCAAAGCATCATTTACTTCATAAAAATGGAAATGGGAACCAACTTGAATTGGGCGATCGCCTGTATTTGCTATTAATAATTTTACTGTGGGGCGACCTGAATTTAATTCAATTTCTCCCTCTTGAATAATCATTTCACCTGGAATCATAATAGTTATTTTTTTGCTATTTCTTATGTGTTTCAAAAATTGTAATTTTCAACGAATGGGGTTATGTACAGTTACCAATTTTGTACCATCAGGAAAAGTTCCTTCTACTTGAACTTCTTGTACCATTTCTGGGATACCTTCCATTACATCATCTCTTGTTAATAAAGTTGTACCAAAACTCATTAATTCAGACACAGTTTTACCTTCTCTAGCACCTTCTAAAATAGCTGCGGAAATATAGGCAACTGCTTCAGGATAATTCAATTTTAAACCTTTTTCTTTACGACGTTCTGCTAATAAAGCAGCAGTAAAAATTAACAGTTTATCTTTTTCTTGGGGTGTTAACTGCATAGTATTTTTCTATAGTTATTTCATGGAAAACTTTATCATGTTTATGACCTACATTCCCTACTTCAAAGCTTAGTATAAAAAGCAAATAGTCATTACTTAGTAGAAAATGATACTGGCTAATTGTCTGCTTCTATCAACTTTTATGTGCCGGGTTGAAAATATGGCGCTGGTGAAAAGAGGTATGATATTGTGTCCGTTGGTATCGGAGCGTGTATAAAGTTGGGGAAATATCTAGCGCCATTAATGGTTTTTCCTTCTCTTAAAGCTTCTTCCTTCTTCCAACTTCGGTCTTCCTTACCTTCTCTATACAATACCGATGCTACCGGACATGATATGATATCGTGTCCGGATAAGAGCGCTATAGAACTCCGCTCCGGTTACGCGACCAAAAAACTTTCTTCTTCTATTCCTCTTTCTTCTTCTTTCTTCCCTCCTGACTCGGTCCTTCCCCTCCACGGTCGGGGCCTGCGGGTGGGTTGACTCCTAAGTAATTAAGGCTAATATCATACACGCGCTTCAGCAACGCCGAATATCAAATCCGGTAGCATCGATGTAATTAGATTAAAGAGGGTGGGGACATGGGGAGATGGAGAAAGATTTAGTAATAGTTGAAGATGGAATATTTTTTTATACCGAATTAAACAAATTTGATATAAGGTCCCACCATCTAAAGGGTGTTTAAAATTGCTTGGGGTTTGTAGACACAGAGTGGTCGGTCGTTGACTATCCCCATGCAATTTTCCCTTCTGCCTTCTGCCTTCTGCCTTCTGCCTTCTTCAATTATGCTTTTTCCAAGGGGGCCATTGTTAACCCGGCCCGACTCAACTGCTGATGATACAATTCTGCCTGTTCTAGAGGGCCAACCCAAACTATGGCTTGACCTTCGTTGTGAACCTGGTGAGTTAGCTCCCAAGCGAGGTCGCTTGTCATACCTGGAATATATTTTTGCAAACATTCAGCGACGTGCTTAAATGTATTGACATCATCATTTAAAACAATAACTTTGTAGTTGGGATATGGTTTATTAACAACTTGACTAGACTGTCTAGGAGCAACAGCTGTAGAGGAACTACCTCCTACTCCCACTGTTATATTGTCTGCAATTCCGATGATGGAAATTCCAAGATCCATGCTACTATTTTCCTGTATATCCATACTATATATATTGGGATGATTTATACATAATTTTAACTGCTTGAGGAATTATCATAACTATAAAGAAGGACATATTTAGATTTTATGTTTTCTTTGTGTTGCTCAATAGGCATCTCCTCCAAAAGAGGGAGTAGATGGAAAGAATTAATGAATAAAAGTACGATAATTAATATTATTTTTTATTATCGGATATTTCTAATATAAAATCCGCTTAAGAAGTGGCGTGTCAAAGACTATCCCCATGCAATTTTCCCTTCTGCCTTCTGCCTTCTGCCTTCTGCCTTCTTCAATCAATCCAATTTTTTGCCCTACTAACAGCTTTTTGCCAAACTATAAAACTTTTTTGCACTTTTGCAGCATTTTCACTGGGTTCAAACACCTGCCCAACTCTACTATTATTCACTAATTTATGATAGTCATCCCATAAACCTACTGTTAAACCAGCAGCAAAAGCAGCTCCTTGAGCAGTTGCATCAATGAAGGCAGGACGCTCAACAGGAATACCCAACAAGTCTGCCTGAAATTGCATTAAAAAATTATTTTGCGAACCTCCACCATCAACTTTTAGATTAGTCATTAGAGTTCCGCTATCTTTATTCAGAGCATCTACAACTTCTTTAACTTGAAAAGCAATTGATTCTAAAACAGCTCTCACCATATTTTCCCGCTTCACACCTCCAGTAATTCCGAGAAAAGCACCACGAGCATTCATATCCCAGTGAGGGGCACCGAGACCACTTAAAGCAGGTACAAAATAAACACCATTAGTATCTTCAACTTGCATTGCCAGATGTTCAGTTTCTGCTGCGGAGTCTATGAGTTTCAACCCATCCCGTAACCACTGAATACAAGCTCCTGTGGTAAACATTGCCCCCTCTAGAGCGTAAGATGTTTTCAAATTACCGTTTATTTGTTGAGTCCATCCAATAGTTGATAATAGTTGATTTTGAGATTTAGCAAGGCTATCTCCAGTATTAGCAATTAAAAAGCTACCTGTACCGTAAGTGCATTTTAACATTCCGGGGCGATCGCAACCATGGGCAAATAAAGCAGCTTGTTGGTCTCCTAAAATTGTAGCTATAGGAATTGATACTCCTAATAAGTCTGCTTTTGTTTTGCCGAATATGCTGAAACTTGGTTTAATTTCCGGCATTATTTCTCTAGGTATTTGAAACAAGTCTAATAATTCTCGGTCCCAATTTAGGGATTCAATATTCATTAACATTGTGCGACTGGCGTTACTATGGTCGGTGGCGTGAATTTGCCCACCAGTTAGTTTCCACAAAATCCAAGTATCGATGGTACCTGCCAATACGTTACTGAAGTTAATATTGGGTTGTTCTCGCTTTACCCAGTCTAGCATCCAGGATAGTTTTGTAGCTGAGAAGTAAGCATCTAAAACTAATCCGGTACAGTTTTGAATTTTTTCTGCTTTACCTTTTGCTGCTAATTCTCGAATCATGGGTGCGGTACGACGGTCTTGCCAAACTATTGCTTTGTGGAGGGGTTTACCTGTGGTTTTGTCCCAGAGGAGACAGGTTTCTCGTTGTACTGTTAAACCGATAGCTTCTACATTTGAAGGGGAAATATTAGTATTTCGGAACACTTTCTCTATCATGGCATAAGTGTCTTCCCATATTTCTTCTGGGTCGTGTTCTAACCAACCGGGTTGAGGGTAATATTGAGTAAGTTCTTTGTAAGCTTGACCAATACTAGCGCCTTGAGAGTTGAATAATATTGCTCGGTTGCCTGTTGTACCGAGGTCGAGAGCTAGGATGTATTTTTCGGTGTCTGTAGTCATAAAAAATGATTTGGCTTTGGTGAATTAGTGTATAATATTAATCTTAATTATTTAGGAGTCAACCCACCCCTCGCCCCTCCCCCTCCCAGGAGGTGAAGGACAGAGTCAGGAGGAAAGAAAGAAGAAGAAATAGTAGTAGAAGGAGAAAGTTTTTTTGTTCGCGCTCTTATCCGGACAGGATATCATACCTCTTTTCACCAATACCAATGATTTTTTTTACCGAAAAATTGGGTTTAAAGCCTCGCCCATAAGCGGGCGACTTTTTATTTGCAAGTAAATTGAATATATGCTACAGTACTAACAGTTGCCGGGGGGTACGCCTCCTCCGGAGGAGCTACGAATTGCGGAAACTCGTGCGCGGACGTGGAGGCAAGCATAAGACTACTGTCAAAGTAGCAGCAGCCTAAGAAGCGTCAACCCGCCGAAGAGCTAAGGCTCAGTAGGAATCTCCGTGCCTTTAGGCCGGAGAGGATGTCAACACGCATAGTCGATTCGAGATTTTTGTTTACATACCACGATTACTGCTATTTTGACTAGAGATTTTAACTTTTCTTATTATTTTCCTTTTTTTAGTTTATATCATGTCCGGAAGAAGGAAGAAGGAAGGAACAGGGAAGAAGAAAGAAGGCTATTGATCAAGAAAAAAACTTAAATTTCCTGTAGATATTCACCCTTAAGTTTACACAAACGATTGCCTTCGGACATGATATTACATTCTATTTCTTGATTTCTGAATTCTTTTTTTGTTCAATAGACATATCCAATAATCAAAAATAAAATCAATTATCGGACATAAATTATCAATTCTTTCTCGCCTACTGCCTCTTTTCTGGAGATGTCTATTATTTTCCTTTTTTTAGTTTACATTCTATTTCTTGATTTCTGAATTCTTTTTTTGTTCAATAGACATATCCAATAATCAAAAATAAAATTAATTAGGGTTTGCTGAAAAAGCCTGTTAGTGAACGAAGGGAACAGGGAACAGGGAACAGTTTAAACTATCTGCTACGGTCAAATTTTCGGCATTGTCAGGGTCAAAACTTTACCATTTTGAGACAACAATAGCCAAAAAATAGGTACTTTTTAAGTTCTGAAAAAGGCACTTACCAATATCAGTCAATACTTTGAGATTTAATCAGCAAACCCTAATTATCGTACAGAAATTATTAGACCTCTAATTATTAATTATTTCCTCCTACTTCCTCTTTTCTGAAGATGTCTAGTGCAAGAAGGCAGAAGGCAGGAGGCAGAAGGCAGAAGGGAAGAAAGGTTATTTTACAAGCTTTTGAACCTTTTTTAACTGGTTAGTTATTTCCGCCATCCTCCACTAGTTATTATATGTCGATATGGGTGCGTCTCATATTTGCAAAAATACTTTTTTTTCTATATATTCCCTATTCCCTATTCCCTGTTCCCTATTCCCTAAAAGCAATAATTTTTTGGCTTTATTCAAAACTGAGATGCTCCCGTCGATATAATCTGACGTTTTGAATTGTGGTTTCTAGAAAGTATTTTTTTTCTAAATATTGATTGAGATGATTTCTATATTCTGGACTAATATTATCTTTTTCTGCTAGTAAAATATAACTGGGATTTTTTGCCATGATTTTATCTAATTCTTGTAGAGCATCTGTAGGCAAAATTTGAGACATGGCTGTTAAATGACTAGGAAAAGCATATTTTGTGGGAATTTTTGTGGGAACTAAGTAATAAATTATTGGTTCATAATTAACAACATATATATAATTTGTCGATTTAATTTTCTGCCGTAAGTATTTACTAATCAAAGCTTCTCTGTCATCCCATGTATCTATTTTTTTTATATATCGATAATAAATAAATTCCCAATTTTTACTTAATTTGTTATAACCTGCTTGGGCAAAAGGATATATTAAGATTAGAAATAGAAGTATTTTTGGCAAAGCAGAAGGGAAGTCAATAGAAATTTTTCGGGAATCGATCATAACAGTTTTTTTCGGTTTTTTTACTTCTTCATATAAATTCTGATTTTGAGATTTTTTTTGAAGTAAATTAACAGATTTAATCATGACATAGCTACTAATTAGACATAAAGGAGGTAATAATTGTAAAAAGTAATGATTATAAAATCGCTTTGATAATAAAACGGCTAAAAAAGCACAACTAAACCACAAAAATAAATAGATGAAATTTCGTTCTTGTTTTAATTTACCTCTAGCAAAGACAAACAAATAAACCGGACTACAAAACAAACATAGCCACAATAAAATATTTCCTAATACCTGTTTTCTGAGTCTACTGAAAAGGTCTGACCAAGAAAAATTGAGCATTGCTACATATTTACTATTAGCAGTGAGGGTTGCATAAATATATTCATCAAAATAGCCTGAAAATTGATAAGTACCTGCGATGATAACAGCAGGTAAAATTAAGCCTGCACCTAAAATTATGTAAAACTTAAATAGGGAAAAGGAAATCTTTTTGAATATGTCTATAGTCTGAAAATTATTTCCAGGTTTTCTTTTCTCCTTCTTCCTTCTTCCTTCTTCCTTCTTCCTTCTTCCTTCTTCCTTCCGAAATAAACTTCCCAATAAAATTAATCCCAAAACATCCATAACTACCAAATATTTGATTTGCATTCCTATCCCTAAAATTAGACCAATAAAAAATACTTTGGTATTTGATGGTTTCCTATTCTGAAATAATAATAAAAATGCTCCAGTCACTAAAGGAGCAAACAAAATTTCTGCATTCGCAGCAGCACCATCATTATGTAGGGAAAAAATGGCGTATAATGCACCTGCTAATAATCCAATTTTTTCTCCTTGTTTTTTGTCAATAACTGCACCAATGCTATATAAAAAATAACTGGTAAAAGTTGTAGCGATAATAGATAAGATTCTGATTGATACTATCGATTTTCCTAAAATTAGCATTGTTAGGGAAAATAAAATAAAAATGCCTGGAGGTTTGTTATCCCAAATTTCTATATAAGGGAGGTTGCCGTTTAATAGACTATCTGCTCCTAATACATAGATGCTTTCGTCTTTGTCTAATACAGATACGAATAAAGTCCAGAATCTGAGGAAGAATGATAATAGTAGAAGTGCTAGAAAAACTATTAGTTTTTGATTGATGTTTTTGGTCATGTCTTGGAAAATTTAATGCTCTGTGCAGAAGAAAGAAGAAAGAAAGAAGGAAGAAGGAAGAAGGAAGAATCTATAGTAAAAATCCTTAAAAAAAATTAGAGACGCGATCGCTCACATCTCTAAAATGACTATTCGACTATTTCAGCCAAAAATAAATAACTTAATTATTGTGTGAAACAGAAGCCTCTTCTACAACATTGTCACCATCTCTCTTCTGATTTTTAGGAGAAGGTTTTTGATTACGAATCTTAGGAGAGCGTGGCTTTGGCTTTGGTTTGGGAGTTTCATAGACAGGAATGTCTTCCTCCTGAGCATAATCAGGCCCCATCCAAGCAGGACGAGTTTCATCATAAGCTATCTGTAAAGCTGCTGCAGCGATCGCGTGGGGGTCATACTCTTCACCCAACTGAGCAATCAATGGTAAGAAAGAAGCCATCCGTTCCCCACTCAGAGCATCTCGTACCTTATTCTGTAACTTCTGCAACTGTCGGGCTTCAATTTGAGACCGCTTAGGAATCGAGCGAGTGTCCAAACGTTGACGTAGATGACGTTCTATCAACCGTAACTTCCGCTTATCTAAAGGATTAATCAACGAAATCGCTGTACCTTCACGACCTGCACGACCTGTACGACCAATACGGTGAACATAATTTTCCACACTATCAGGTAAATCGTAGTTAATCACATGAGTTAAATGATCCACATCTAAACCACGAGCTGCAATATCAGTTGCCACTACCCAACGTACTTGTTGATTCCGGAAGCGACTTAGCAACCGTTCCCGTTGGGATTGATTCAAGTTACCATGATATTCATCAACACTATGACCTGCTGACTGTAATTGGTTTGTTAGTTCTGCTGCAGCTTGCCTTGTCCGCACAAATATCAAAGCTGCTTCTGGGTCTTCGAGTTCTAAAACTGGCTGTAAGGCTTTAGCTTTTGGCCAACCACGAGGCACCATGTAAGCAATCTGGGAAATTCGCTTCGGGGTTGTCTTTTGTTGAGCAACTTTGACTGTTACTGGCGATCGCAAATATTTATTCACCAGTTTCTTGATTGAGTAGTCCATGGTAGCAGAGAAGAAAGCTGTTTGATGTTCACTGGGTGCTGCATCCAAAATTCTTTCTACATCTTGAATAAAACCCATACTCAACATTTCATCAGCTTCGTCTAAAACCATCATTTTCAAACTATCTAGTTTTAAACTATTGCGATTCAGCATATCGATAATTCGTCCTGGCGTTCCTACTACGATCTGAACACCTCGTTGAAGGCGCTGAACCTGACGTTCGATAGATTGACCGCCATAAACAGTTAAAACGTGTAATCGGTGTTTAG
Organism: Okeania sp. SIO2B3; assembly: GCF_010672525.1. GTDB lineage: Bacteria > Cyanobacteriota > Cyanobacteriia > Cyanobacteriales > Microcoleaceae > Okeania. The sequence goes on from NZ_JAAHGH010000111.1 coordinate 22,508, forward strand.
TTGGACCCTTGCTATCTAAACCAGCAATTTGACGAATCGCTTCTGTAACTTGCAGCGCTAACTCACGAGTGGGAGTCAAAATCAAAGCTTGAACTGCCTTTGTCTCCAGGTCAATTCTCTCCAATATGGGTAACGAAAACGCTGCGGTTTTACCTGTTCCTGTTTGGGCTTGACCTACAATATCGGTTCCTGCCAGCAAATGAGGTATTGCTTGGACTTGAATCGGAGTAGGTTCAGTAAAACCAATTGTTTCCAGATGATTTACACGCTCTTGTGAAATTCCTAAATTTGCAAACGATAAATCCATTCATTCTCCTAAGTAAATTATTTTACATCTGGTTTTGTTACCCAACTTGGAGGCAGATTTATGCTCAACTATAGCTGCTTATCAGCCCTTGCTCACGATAAACCTGTAGTTATTTGGTAGGGCAGTATGCCTTTGCCAATCACAGTTTCTACTAACCTGATAGCATGAGAGTTAGTAGCTAACATTTCAGTAGTGTCTGTATGTTCTCAACGGCTAGGTTTTAACCTGAAGATCGACGACAGAATTAAAGGCAAAATGCCTGTTCCTTTTCTCCCTAGTTGGGTATATTGAAGTGCCTCTGCTTAGTCTTTGACTTAAACGAAGGCTTCGCGTCTGATCCACTGATGCCTCTATACAATATAAAGAAGTATTTTGGTCTTACTCAGTGTCTCTGGTTTTTTCAACCTTTATTTCCTCAAAAGGAAAATACGCGCAGCCACCCTGCTTCTCAAGGCGGATAAATTCTGATTTTTTAGTAGAGGCTTTCCGATTTTACAGGCAGACAAACATGAACATTATTAAGTTATGTAGTTTGTCTGATTACCTGAACTACCGCTAGTAGATATAATAGAAAATTTATATTGTTTCTACGACCTTTTAAGTAAGTCAGGCAGGTTATTAACCACTACAATATATATAAAGATATAGAAATTACTACTGTCTCACAGATGTCAATCTCAGGAATTTTAAGCCCCTGCGATTAAGTCTCCTTTCGTCTCACTCCTAAACCTACGGCTATAGAGAGGAATTTCCTAGAGGGTCTGTTGAGAAAGGTTAGAGCCAATATTTGGCTATCGTTAAGCTGTTGTATATATCAAATTCCTGTTGGACAAGGGAGGAAAAAATTACCTTTATTTTGAGGTTTTCCATGTCCCCACCCCTTTACCTACAGTTGTCATAGGTATGTTATGATACTTAGCAGCTCACATTAGGGTAGCA
>NZ_JAAHGH010000112.1 GCF_010672525.1 Okeania sp. SIO2B3
CTATTGATATTGTTGGCGAGCTAGACGATGACAGTGCCACAACTCCTATTGATACTCCTGTGACTGTGAATATCGTCGATAACGATACTCCCATCGACCTCGCTTCTATTGACCTGGACCCAGATACTCCAGGAGTGCAGAAAACATTAGAAATACCAGCAGAAGGTACATTTGAAGTCGATGATGACGGCAATGTGACATTCACTCCCGTATCTGGTTTTACTGGAGTTGTCAGTATTCCTTATGTGGCCAATGACCCAGAGGGTAATCCTTTGGAACCTGCTAATATTACTATTGATATTGTTGGCGAGCTAGACGATGACAGTGCCACAACTCCTATTGATACTCCTGTGACTGTGAATATCGTCGATAACGATACTCCCATCGACCTCGCTTCTATTGACCTGGACCCAGATACACCAGGAATTCAGAAAACATTAGAAATACCAGCAGAAGGTACATTTGAAGTAGATGATGACGGCAATGTGACATTCACTCCCGTATCTGGTTTTACTGGAGTTGTCAGTATTCCTTATGTGGCCAATGACCCAGAGGGTAATCCTTTGGAACCTGCTGATATTACTATTGATATTGTTGGCGAGCTAGACGATGACAGTGCCACAACTCCTATTGATACTCCTGTGACTGTGAATATCGTCGATAACGATACTCCCATCGACCTCGCTTCCATAGACCTGGACCCAGATACACCAGGAATTCAGAAAACATTAGAAATACCAGCAGAAGGTACATTTGAAGTAGATGATGACGGCAATGTGACATTCACTCCCGTATCTGGTTTTACTGGAGTTGTCAGTATACCTTATGTGGCCAATGACCCAGAGGGTAATCCTTTGGAACCTGCTGATATTACTATTAATATTGTTGATACTCCAGAACCAGAGCCAGAGCCAGAACCAGAGCCAGAACCAGAGCCAGAACCAGAGCCAGAGCCAGAGCCAGAGCCAGAACCAGAGCCAGAGCCAGAACCAGAGCCAGAGCCAGAGCCAGAACCAGAACCAGAACCAGAGCCAGAGCCAGAGCCAGAGCCAGAACCAGAACCAGAGCCAGAACCAGAGCCAGAACCAGAGCCAGAGCCAGAACCAGAACCAGAGCCAGAACCAGAGCCAGAACCAGAGCCAACTCCAGAACCAACTCCTATAAATGAAGATCATTCATGTCCTCCTCCTCCAACTATAGGACTTGTAGATTTACCTATCTTGCCCTCTATAGTTATCGACGAAACAAATCTATTTGAAGAGCTATTCTTCGGTACAGAAGAAAGTGAGTCTATAACAAATCAAAGAGTCAGCCAAGCAATTGATGCCTTGGGTGGAAATGACACTGTAGAAGGTGGTGATAGCGATGATGTTATTTATGGTGGTGAGGGTGAAGACCTAATTTTTGCTAACCGTGGCTCTGATTTTGTTAATGGCAAAGAACAACCGGATATTATTAATTCAGGAAAAAACGACGATATAGTTCGTGGTGGTAAGCACAATGATGTCATCTGGGCTGATATAGGCAACGATCTCGTCCTCGGTGACAAAGATGACGATACCCTCTGGGGTGGTACTGCTGGTGGTACTGACAAAGACTCTGCTGGTAGCGATACTATGAATGGTGGAAGGGGTAATGACTACCTCAACGGCAACCGGAGCAATGATATGCTCATGGGTGGTAAGGATAACGATGAAGTCCGTGGTGGAAAAGGACCAGATATTCTTTTCGGACAGGAAGGACACGATCTACTCATGGGTGAAAATGGCGACGATCAAATTGTTGGTGACCCCAGTTCAAATTCATCAGAAGAGGAAGTAGGGGAAGATTCTGTTCATGGCGGTCGAGGTAACGATGTCATGCAAGGCAGTCGAGGTAACGATGTCATGTACGGTGGTAAGGATGATGATTTCATCTATGGTGGTAAAGATGATGATTCCATGTTTGGCGACCAAGGAGACGATACCCTCTTAGGGGAGGAAGGAAATGATGTCATCTATGGTGGCAACAATAGTGTTACCGATCCTGATGTATTAGGAAAAGACTTTATTTCTGGCGGTGCCGGAAATGACTTCCTCAGTGGTAACTATGCTGCAGATACTATCCTTAGTGGTGAAGACAATGATACTTCACGAGGTGGTAAGGGTGATGACTTAATATATGGTCAGCTAGGAGATGATATTCTGTTTGGCGATCAAGGTAATGATACTCTCTGTGGCTGTGAAGATAATGATACTCTCTATGGAGATAACCCCGAACTTGTAGCAGCAGTTGGTACACAAGGCCAGCAAGACTACTTGTTTGGTGGCATAGGAGACGACCTCATATTTGGCAATCAAGGTGAGGATCAATTATTTGGTGAAGATGGTAATGACACAATGTTAGGTGGTGAAGATAACGACAGCTTGTTTGGTTCATTAGGAAATGATTCTCTCTTGGGAGAAGCAGGTGATGACTTCTTGAATGGTGGGGACGGCAATGATACTTTTACGGGAGGTAGTGGTAGCGATCGCTTCCTCTTAAACTTTAACCAAGGAACAGATATCATCACTGATTTCAATATAAATCAAGACTTCCTAGTGTTGCCTGATGGACTTACTACTGATGAACAGAACTTAACAATTGATGCTGTTGGAAACAACATTTCTATTTTCTGGAACGATCAACTTTTAGTTACTCTAGAAAATTTGTCTGCGACTTCAGAGCAAATAGCATCTCGCTTAACTACTTTCAATGATTCCTTTTTCATCTAATAAATGAGAGTAGTCTAAGCTTCATATAATTTGAAGTAGGGGGTTCATTAATGGATAATTGATAATTACCTCTCCCTTTTAGGGAGAGGATTGACAAATAAGGAAAAAATTTATTCTCTTGGTCGATTATATGGCGCAGGTTTCGGAGCCATCCCATCCTACGGAATGCTCCGCAAACGACCGCTTTTTTCCCCTTGAAAGGGGAGGCGGAATTAGCTGAATTGTTTAATTATTTAATTATTAATTATTCGCTAAAAATAGCATAGTATGCGTTATATTGTGCCCCCCACCTGAGAACTTTATGACCGCCCTATTAAACGTATATTAGAGTTGTCGCTAAATAGAGGGAAAAAATCGCTCTAACCTAGACAGAGTAATCATTCCAATGTATTTTGATTGTCAATAGCTACAATCCTTATATAACAAGTTTTTGGGGATTTTTTAAGTTATAAAGCGACAAGTCTATTATATAACTACCTGCTCGCAATAAAAACAAAAATTACAGCGGTTTTCCTGCACGGTAGACCACAGTAGGGAAGTTCCATGGAACTTCCCTAGAAGGTTTTGTTTGTGAAGATGTGGTTCATCGACTTGAAAAGCGCTGTAAAAGTGTGTAATATCATGTCCGGATCAGAGCGTGATAGAACTCCGTTCCACTTACGCGACCAAAAAACTTTCTCCTTCTTATCCTGTTCTTTTTCTTCCTCCTTCTTTCTTCTCTCCTGACTCCTGAGGACTCCGTCGTTATTTATTTTATAACTGTTCAACCGGACATGATATAAATAGCAAAAAGTAGATCGTAATGATTAACTCCAACAGCAATAATTAACTCCAAGCGATCGCCTTTTTTCCCAAAAGATAAAATTAGATACTTATTGAAAAAAATAGATTACAATTTAACAAACTTTTTTCCAGTCGATATGATTAGGTTGTATTAACATTGTAGGTTGAGTGGTGGTAGTTAAATCAAAATTATATGGTCCTATTATTAAATGAAACTGAATATTTAGGACTTAGTGACTGACAATGACACAATTAATAGTAAATATTGCTCTATAATCTATAATATTAATTTTAAACTATGAAAGAAATAGCACCTTATGGCTCTTGGAAATCTCCCATCACTGCTGATTTGATTGTGGCAGGGACAATTGGACTTAACAGTATTGCCATTGATGGTGAAGATGTGTACTGGATCGAGGGACGACCCTCAGAAGGTGGACGGAATGTAATTGTCCGTCACACTCCAGATGGACAGACAACTGACATCACTCCTTCACCTTTTAATGTCCGTACCAGGGTCCATGAATACGGAGGTGGTGCGTTTTTGGTGACAGATGGCACGATTTATTTTTCTAATTTTGCCGACCAACGTCTCTACCGCCAAACTCCAGATGCAGCTCCTCAACCTTTAACTCCAGAAGCAAACTGCCGTTATGCTGATGCTGTGATGGATAAACAGCGCGATCGTCTAATTTGTATTCAGGAAGATCATACCAAAGGTGGAGAAGCTACAAATAGGATAGTTAGCATCAATATCAAAAATGAGGCAGATATTCAGATATTAGTCGAGGGTAATGATTTTTATGCCTCGCCACGTCTTAGTCCAGATGGCGAGCGACTTTGTTGGATAAGCTGGAATCATCCTAATATGCCTTGGGATGGTACTGAGTTATGGGTAGCTCAGATTAATGCAAATGGTTTATTAGGTGATACTCAATTAGTGGCAGGTGGCAAAGAAGAATCAATTTTTCAACCGGAATGGTCGCCAGAAGGAATCTTATATTTTGTTAGCGATCGCTCTAAATGGTGGAATATTTATCGGGTTTCAGGAACTGAAATGGTAAATGTAGAACCATTATATCCTTTAAATGCAGAGTTTGGAATGCCACAATGGGTATTTGGAATGTCTACTTATGGCTTTACAGCAGCAAACAAAATTCTTTGCACTTTTACTCAAAATGGAATTTGGCATTTAGCAACTCTTAATACTACGAAAAAACATCTACAGGAAATAGAAATATCCTATACTTCTATGGGTTCTTTGAAAGCCATAGGAGAGCGAGTTTATTTTCTGGGAAGTTCTCCGACAAAACCCACTGAAATTGTAAATATCAATCTATCTACAGGTGCTATTGATATCTTAAAACGTTCTACAGATTTAGAGATTAATTCAGGTTATTTGTCTATTCCTCAATCAATAGAATTTCCTACTGAAAATGGGAATATTGCTTATGGTTTATTTTATCCACCAACTAATCAAGATTACACAGAAATAACATCAGAAAAACCACCTCTTTTAGTCAAAAGTCATGGCGGTCCGACAGCCGCAACTTCTAGTAGTTTAAGCTTAAAAATTCAATATTGGACAAGTCGTGGTTTTGCCGTATTTGATGTTAATTATGGAGGCAGCACTGGCTATGGACGAGAGTATCAGCAAAGACTAAGAAATAACTGGGGAATTGTTGATGTTGATGATTGTGTTAATGGCGCTCAATATTTAGCTAAACAGGGTTTAGTTGATGGTAATCGTATGGCTATTTCTGGTGGTAGTGCAGGAGGTTATACTACTTTATGTGCGTTAACTTTTAAGGATGTTTTTAAGGCTGGTGCTAGTTATTATGGAGTTAGCGATCTAGAGGCTTTAGCAACAGATACTCATAAATTTGAATCTCGTTATTTAGATGGATTGATTGGGCCTTATCCTAAAACCAAAGATTTATACAAACAGCGATCGCCTATTAATTTTACTGAGCTTTTGTCTTGTCCTGTAATTTTTTTCCAAGGTTTAGAAGATAAAGTTGTGCCACCAAATCAAGCAGAAATAATGTTAAAAGCTTTAAAGCAAAAAGGATTACCAGTGGCTTATGTTGCCTTTCCAGAAGAACAACATGGATTTCGTCGTTCAGAGAATATTAAACGGGCTTTAGATGGGGAATTTTATTTTTACTCCCGTGTATTTGGATTTACACCTGCTGAGAATTTAGAGGAGGTAGAAATTATTAATCTTTAGGGAGAAGAAGGTGGTAGGTGGTAGGTTTTAGGTTGTAGGTAAGGACATTTTACCTAATGCAAAATCTTATAGAAGGTGGCATATTTTAGGTTGTAGGCAACAAAATTTTACCTAATAATTAATGCTTAAAACCTCTCCTGATCAAGGGTAAAGAAGAAAAAAAATCCTTTTAGTAAATCTCTCCTTGAAAATAAGAAATCATTGTTAATTGTTCAACTAATACCAAATCTTATAGAAGGTGCTAGATTTTAGGTTATAGGCTGTAGGTAACAAGATTTTACCTAATACCAAATCTTGATGAATCTGTATCTAATCTGTATATCAGTAGAGTCTACCAAAGCAAGGTAATGCTTAAGTTTATTATGTGCAATTTCTTGATTAAAGTTATGGAAGAGTATAATATCAAATCCGTTTAATTAGGTATAAAAATATTCTCCATCTTCACCATTGCCAAATCTTTATAACTGTTTTTACTCCTGACTCAGTCCTCCTACTTTCAAAAGATTTTATACCGATGTTACCAGATTTGATATAACAATTACCTAATCACTTCTGACCTCTAATACCAAATTGATAAATATTTGCTACAAATAGCTAGCCTATTTCTTAGGAGTCAACCCACCCGCTGGCCCCTCCGCTGGAGGGAAACTCAGGAGTCAGGAGTCGTATGGAAATGGCTTTAGTACCATTTTTGAGGGTGTAAATTATCTTTTTCTGTTGGTGCGCTACCAGGTGCGACTGGTGTCGTCGCAGGGTCGCACCGCTCTCTTAGTCTATTGGATCTGGCGAGGTTCCCTCGCCATCCCCCGACCGCTTTGTCAAAGAAACATCTTCTCCTGTAAAGTCTTTTTATCGCCCTTACTATTCGTAACATTCTTTTTTAAAATTGGTATAACCAAGGGGTTATCTAAGTCTTTCACATCTTGATTAAAATGGTATTAGGTCGTAGGTTCTATCATGGCTGCTTGAATAGTGATAAATAAGTGAGTAGGGAGAAAGAAAGTCAATAAATATGGGGCAGGAAAAACTCTTTTTTTATCACTAATTAAGCATATATAATATGATTTATTTAAAACTTATCACTTAACACCTATAACTTTACTTAAAGTCTTCTTGAATTTAGGGTGAGTTTATGCAGCAAATATTATTGATAACGATAATTATAAATCTAATAATATGGATATATTTATTGATTTTTAGAGGCAAATTTTGGTTGGCAGATCAACGATTATTGCCCATATCAGAAACAGAAATTAGAAAAAATCAATATTGGCCGTCAATTTCTGTGATAATTCCTGCTCGAAATGAAGCAAAATTATTGAGATTGACACTAAAATCCTTATTAAATCAAGACTATCCAGGGAATTTCAAGATTATATTGGTGGACGACAATAGCAAAGATAACACAGCTAATGTTGCTAAATTCATAGCTCAAGAAAATGATAATTTTACTAAAATAGAAGTAATTTCAGCAGGAAAATTACCTAGTGGCTGGAGTGGAAAATTATGGGCAATTAATCAAGGAATTAATTATGCAAAAAAACAAACCCCAGCCCCAGATTATTTTCTTTTTACTGATGCAGATATTGAACATAGCTCCACAAATATTCGTCAACTTATTATTAAAGCAGAACAGGAAAATTTAGCTTTAGCTTCTTTAATGGTGAAGCTGCAATGCCAAACTTTAGCAGAGGAATTAATGATTCCAGCATTTGTATTTTTTTTCCAAAAATTATATCCATTTAGATGGGTAAATAATCCGCAAAATTCTACTGCTGCTGCTGCTGGAGGTTGTATATTAATTCGTCACCAAGTTTTAGATGAAATTGGCGGAATAGAAGTTATTAAAAATGCTTTAATAGATGATTGTTCTTTAGCTAAAACAGTTAAACAAAAATCAACCAATAAAAAGATTTGGTTAGGGCTAACTTCAGACACGAAAAGTAGACGTTCCTATCCAGATTTATTTAGTATTTGGAGTATGGTTGCTCGTACTGCTTTTACTCAATTAAATTATTCACCGCTGCTGTTAGTGGCAACAGTAATAGGGATGAAGTTAATTTATTTAGTTCCCTCATTAGGAATAATTTTAGGAGTAATTTTTAGTTGGTGGGAAATAGTAGCGATCGCTTTCTTGGCAAGAATATTAATGTTTTTAGCTTACTTACCTATTATCAGATTTTATCAAATTTCACCAATCTATGCGATGAGTTTACCAACTGTTGCTTTGCTCTATACATTAATTACTATAGATTCAGCTTGGAGACACTGGCAAGGGCGAGGTGGTCATTGGAAAGGGCGAACTTATTCACCTGAAAAATCTCAATAATAATAGGACTTACGCATGAACGCTATTGGTAGGGCGTGTTAGTGCTAGTATAACGAGCCAAGACTCTATATATAGTGCCTTTGCGTAAGTCCTGTAATAAATTTAATTATTGGGTGTTGCTGATTATGGGTATGATGCAGAGCTACCCGAGCAAGCCAAAATTGGGGGGAATAAAACTCTAAAAGTCCCCCAATGCGCGGGGGATGCGCGGGGGCGAAGGCGAGAACCAAACAATCGCGCATTCATACTTCAATTCAGCAACGCCAATTATTGATATAAATTATATCATGTCCGGTAGCATCGGTATTGTATAGCTAAGGTAAGGAAGAGGGAAGAAGGAAGAGGGAAGAAGGAAGAGGGAAGAAGTAGGAATGCTTAAGAGCAAGAAAAAAACTTAAATTTCCAGATATTCACTCTTGGGTTTACACAAACGCGCCCCAACGGACATGAGATCATACCATTTTGAAAAAAGAATGTTACGAATAATTTGCGTGATTAAAAGACTTTATAGAGGATATCCTTTTGACGAAAAATATAAGTTCCGACCTAAAAAAACGATATCGAAGCCATTCCCATACGACTCCTGACTCCTGACTTCCCCTCCACCGGAGGGGTTATATCATGTTCGGACGGGTCAGTTATAAATAAAATTTTAAGAATTGTAGGAATGATTTTTCTGCCCAACTATGCGCCTAAAATACTAACTTTTTGAGCGTGAAGAGCTGAAAACCAGGTACTTTTTAAAGTCCCCAAAAAGGCACTTGTCTTTATATGTCAATGCTTTTAGATTTAATCAGCAAGCCCTAATTAACAATAACTGGGGTGCTAATTATCAAAAAAATTATTCAGTCTGTGTTAATTGCTTAATAATTGAAGTGTCACTTAAGTTAAGCATTCTTTTTTCACCCTTGGTATTAGTACTGGTAAATCCCGAAAAACTTTACTTGGACATACTAATGTCGTTAACAGTATTGCATTTTCTCAAAATGGCAAATTTTTACTTTTTAGCATCTAGTAATCGCTATGGTGTCGTTCATTTGTGGCAAATTAATTAGTTATACTAAAATAGGTAACAATTATAAATCTATTTGATCGACAGGACTTGGTATTACCACTGGGGATTTGCCTTCAGTAATTCAGTAATTTTTTCTGCTTCTAGAGGTTTAGAAAATAAAAATCCTTGACCAAAATCACATTCTAACTGTTTTAATTGTTTGAATTGTATAGGTGTTTCTATACCTTCAGCAACTACATTCATTTTCATAGTTTTAGCAATACTAATAATTGCTGGAACAAGTCCTAAATCAGTTGATTTCTCATCAATTGACCAGATAAAAGATCGATCTATTTTTAGGGTGTCTACAGGAAATAAATGTAAGTAACTCAGTGAAGAATAACCAGTACCAAAATCATCTATACATAGTTTGATATATCTTTCTCTAAGTTGTTTGAGTAATATATCAGCAGTTTTTGTATTTTCCATTATAGCACTTTCTGTAATTTCTAATTTAATATTTTGAGGATTTACTTGTGTTTCTGCCAGGATTTTATCGACTTGTTCAATCAAATTTGGTTGGGCAAATTGTCTGACTGATAAATTAATACTCATTGTCAGAGGATAATCGGTAATTTTTTGCTGCTGCCATTTATAGAGTTGATGACACGCCTCCCGCATTACTAAATTGCCCAGGGGGTTAATTAAACCTGTTTCTTCTGCTATCGGAATAAATAATCCTGGTGAAACTATACCACGTTGAGGATGATACCAACGTACCAGTGCTTCAAAACCTGTTATTTTACCTGTATTAAATTCAATAATTGGTTGATAATAAACGACAAATTCTTCTTGATTAATTGCTCGGCGTAGGTCTGTTTCTAACTGCAAAAGTTGGAGAGCAGAATTATGCATTTCTGGAGTGAAGATATGATACCTTGCCTTCCCTGATGCTTTAGCTTGATACATTGCTGTGTCTGCATCTCTTAATAAATATTCTGGTTTTTCATAGTTATTATTGCCTAAAGTAATGCCAATACTAGCATTAATAAAAACTTCATGTCTGAGCAGCTTAAATGGATAAGATAGAAGTTCAAATATTTGATTTGCTAAGTTCACAGCAGGATCTATATCTTGAATATTGATTTGTAGAATACCAAATTCATCTCCTCCTAGTCTTGCTAAGGTATCTTCTGGTTTAAGTACTTTTTGTAAGCGACCAGAAATTGCTATGAGTAATTCATCTCCTACTAGATGGCCAAGAGAATCATTAACTACTTTGAAGCGATCGCAGTCTAGAAAAATCACGGCAAACCGATATTCTGAATTGACTTGAGTATAATCAAGAGCTTGTTTTAGACGGTCCATGAATAAAACCCGATTTGCTAATCCTGTCAAACTATCGTGAAGCGCCATTTCAAGTAATTTGGCATTAGCTTCCTCTAGCTGCTTTGTACGCTCTTGCACTCTCATTTCTAGTTGAGTATTGAGTAGGAGAACTTCTTTTTCTGCAGCTTGTAGTGATAATTGATTTTGAATTCGGATTAAAACTTCTTCTAGGTGAAATGGTTTAGTAATATAATCTACCCCTCCTACTTTAAATGCTTTAACTTTATCAATTACATCATCAAGTGCGCTGAGGAAAATTATCGGAATTTCACAGGTCTGAGGATTATTTTTTAACTGTTGACAAACTTCATACCCATCTACCTGTGGCATCATAATATCTAGCAAAATGAGATTGGGGGGTGCAGTGTTTACCGCCCTCAGTGCCATTTGTCCACTAATTGCCTTGCGAACATTATACCCTTGCTTTGTTAGCATTCGGGATAAAAGGCGCAAGTTTTCTGGCGTATCATCAACAATTAGGATATCTGCTGGAGTTTTGTTCATATTTAGTATTTTATCTTGTTGTTTTGAATTTTCCATTGTTAACTATTTAGAGCTTTCTGAATGTTTGGTTAAATCTATAATTATATCAAATCGGAAGTTCTCAACTAAATCAGTTAAGGCTGTAGTAAGAGTTGCATTGCCTTGAGGAATTTGCTTAAGCAGTTGGAAAATTTCATCATCAGAACCCATAGATGCAGCATGGTTTAATTTTTTAGTCCACTCTAAAGGCATCTTGGCAATCTTAGCAGTTATTTCAGAATAATTTAGTATTTTTTCTGGAGAATTTTCATTAATATTTTCGTTGTTAATTTTTTGGGCTGCATAAATATATTTTACCTCTAAATATTTGCCAATTTTTTTTAATAATTCTGATTCTTGAAATGGCTTTCTGACAAAATCATCACATCCTGCTGATAAAATTGCACGTTTGTCTTCTTCAAATGCACTAGCAGTAAGAGCAATAATTTTAGTTGATTTACCTTTTAATTTACTTCTGATATTTGTAGTTGCTTCATAGCCATTCATTACTGGCATTCGCATATCCATTAAGATTAAGTGAGGTTGCCAATTCTGCCAAATTTCTATGGCTTGTTTACCATTCTCGGCTTCTTGAACGGTAAAACCTACAGATGTAAGTAGTTTTACTAATAACAAACGGTTAGTATTTCTATCCTCCGCAATTAAAATACGATATTGAGGTTGGTCAAAGTCTAAACCAATAATTATTTCTTCTGAATATTGATTTTCTGTTGTTAAAGATGCTTCTACTATCTCTGCTTGAATATCAAAAGTAAATGTACTTCCTTGACCAAGGATACTATTTACAGTTATTTTTCCCTTCATTAATTGAACAAATTTTTGACTAATTGCTAAACCCAAACCTGTCCCTTCTTTGGATTCATAACCAGTTAAAGTTTGACTAAAAGGTTTGAATAATTTATCTAGTTCATTGGAGGCAATACCCTTTCCAGTATCTGTAATGGAAAAAATAATCTGAGCCACAGAGGAGTCTGTTTCTAACTGTTCATTTTTAATGTTAGTAACTAGGGAAATATTAACTGTAATGCTACCTTTTTTTGTAAATTTAATCCCATTACCAATGAGATTAATTAATACTTGACGTAATTTATTTTCATCAGTTTTAATCCATTCAGGAATTGCTGGAGAACGCTCAAATTTTAACTCTAAACCTTTTAATTTAGCTTTTAACTGTAACATTTTTTCCAGGCCATCTAATAGACAGTGAAAATTAAAATCATTTTCATTTACTTCTATTCGTCCCGATTCTATTTTTGACATTTCAAGAATATCATTAATTAATGCTAGTAAATGTTCTCCACTATGACTAATAATTTCTAGATATTTTTGATATTCAAAAGATAAATCTTGATCTCTATTCATTAGTTGAGTAAAACCAAGAATGGCATTTAGAGGTGTGCGTAATTCATGGCTCATATTAGCCAGAAATTCACTTTTCGCTTGATTTGCTGCATCAGCAGTTTCTTTTGCTACTTTCAATTCTGCTGCTTGTCTTTGAGTATAGGTAAGTAGTTCTGCTTGCTGTACTGCTACTCCTAACTGAGTACCTATTTGAACCACTAGACTAATTTCTGATTCTTGCCATGAGCGCGGACCAGCATTTTGGTAAATTGCTAATAGTCCCCATAACTGAGTACCACAAAATATGGGAACAGTAATATAAGCTCTTACTTGAAATTGCTCTAAGAATTTTAGGTAACATGAATCAAACCCAGATTTGTAAATATCTGCTACGGATGTATATTTTATTCCTTGACTATAAACACCACCTTGAGTCTCTTTTAGATAAGTGTCGGCATATTGTACCGTTTTATTAACACTGGCAAAACCTTTAACTACACATTCATTTTTATCAACTGCGACTTCGGATGCTAAGGAACCTAATACAGAAGTCCATTTCTGGTCTACCGACTCAGCCACACATTCCCCACTCCAGTCAGGATGGAAACGATAGACAATACAGCGATCGCCTTTAACTACCTGTCGTAGTGCTTCAGTTGTAGCTTCAAATATTGATTCTAAATCTATAGACTGGTGCATCTTCTGAATTACTGTAGCTAGAGCAGACTCTCGCTCTGCTGTTTTTCGGAGGGTTAACTCAATTTGTTTTTGTTGCGTTATATCTCGAATCACACCAACCAATACTTGATTACCAAAAATATCAGTGGTGGCAACTTTTTTTGTTGATAGATAATGAACTTTACCAGCAATATTTGTTAATTTTGTTTCACTTTCCTGTTCTATTCCATTCTCAAAGACAAGGTTGTCATTTCTCCAAAAAACATCTGCTTCAGATTTTTGGAAAAATTCGTAGTCAGATTTGCCAAGCAACTCTTTTTGCGAAGCTCCGATCATCTGACAAAAAGCATTGTTAACAATTTGCCAACGGTGCTGGCGGTCTTTAACAAATATGGGGTCAGCTACTGAGTTAATAACTCGCTCCAAAAACTTTTGGCTAGCTTGTAGTTTAGCTTCTGCTTGTTTACTTCCAGTAATGTCGGTAGCTGTACCAATGATTTGTTTGACTGCTCCTGATTCTGTTCTACTAAAGATGGTCTCTCTACTAAATAGCCATATCCATTTCCCATGGCGACATCTTATTTGATATTCAAATTCAAAGATATCGCCATCTGCTCCAATCATAATTTGTTGCTGGTGTTGAGGCAGTCTCGCAAAATCATCGGGGTGCATCAGATTTTCTAATAAATTTTCCCCCATTTCTTGAATTTCTGATTCTGTATAGCCAAGCATATCTTGAATTGAACGATTAGTATAAACATTTTTCTTTTCAACTAGATCGTATATATACAAAAGACTTGGACAGGTCTGGGTGATTTTTTCGACTAAACGTTGACTTGAGCTTAATGCTGCTTCTGCTTGTTTGCGGTCATGTGATTCTATTGCTAAAGCTGTCATATATGCCATATAACTAGCAAAATTTTGTTCTTCTATCGTCCAATATCTTTTAGTTTGAGTTTGCTCTAAACAAATAACTCCAACAATTTTTCCCTGTAGATGAATGGGAGAATCTAACATTGAATAAATTGAAAATGGAGTCAGATAAGAATCACTGAATTCTTTAGTTCTATGGTCTTGATGAGCATCTGAAGCAGCGATTAATTTTTCTATTTCTATAGCTTCAAAGTATTGAGGATAGTTATCTTTAGAAAGAATTATTCCTTGACTATGTTTATCTAGACTCATTTCATATAAATCAGCACATTTAATTTCTGATTTATCGTCATTATAAAACCACACACTTACTCTTTCTATATTCAGGGTGTGGCTACCTAATTTAGTTATTTCGGCTAGAGCTGCACTAAGATTTCCTTTGTATAAATTTTGGCTTTTTGCTAATTTTAATAAACCTGATTGTGTTTGTTTTAAAATTGTTTCACTATTTTTTAAAGCTAATTCTGCCGTTCTTCTTTCATTTATTTCTATGGCTAGGACGGCATTGATTTGAACTAATTCCGAAGTACGTTTTTGCAGGTTTTTAGTTGCTAATTTAACTCTTTGTTCTAATTCATCATAAGCTTTTTGGAGCTGAAATTCTGCTTTTTTACGTTGTAATTCTGCTGTAACCCTAGCAGCAAATACTCGCATAATGGCTATAGCATTTTCAGGGTTATCTAAAGTTTGATCGTTATTAATACATAATGCTCCTATTACTTGTTCTTGTTCATTTATTAATGGTACTCCTAAATAACAAGCTGCTCCCATTGCAACTAACCCAGATGCTTTTGGAAAAATGTTCTGAACTTGGTCAGGATAAAACTTGAGTTTTGCTTCTCTAATGACAGGTTCACAAGGAGTTCCTTCGATTTTATACTTGATATTTTTTGCCAAGTTTCCTTTAGCAAAAAATGCTACTGTTTGGAGTTCGTCTGAACTGTCTTCTGGAAATTGCGATACAAATGCGTGCCTAACATTCAAAGCTTTTGCTAAATGTTTAACTAGAGCAGAAAAGAATTTTTCTCCTGTAACTGAAGCTGTACCAACAATCAAGTTTTTTAGAATATTTTCAGCTTTTACTCTTTGACTTACTTCTGTTTTTAATTGTTGATTAATGGCTTCTAGTTGACCAGGACTTGGTAAGGCCAGCGCTAGAGGCATAATTTGCACTAGAGAAATTGCAGTATACACTGATACTAAAGCAGTCAAGGCTTTGATTAGCCCTGATATCCAGTATGCTGGATGCCAAAGAGTCCAGACATCCATCAGGTGACCTGTGCCACAGGAAATAATAAAAGCTCCAAAAAGGAAAAATATCTGTTTAAATGGGACCTCTGTTCGCTGGCGGAGAAAGTATATGAATGTAATGGCTATGGAGTAGTAAGCTAAACCAATCAAAAGGTCACTGAGAAGATGTAACCAGATAAGCTGAGACTGCCACAAGTAACACTGACCATGAGGCACATATTGGTTTGATGAAAATAGAGTTCTTAATACTTCCCACATAATAGAATACCCATTAAGTATCAACACAACAAGATCTACATTTTAATGGAATAATTAATATTGATTAGTTAAATTATATCTAAATCAACTCAATTAAAGAAACCACACAATGGAAATATTGGCATAAACTTATCTATATATATGAGAATATTTAAGAAAAACATGAGAGATATGAGAAATAATTTCTCATACCAAATTCCTGAGCATCTGTATAATTCGTTAAGAGTCAGAATTCAGGAGGGAAGAGAATTAAAAATATTCGGCAATTAATTATGGATATCGGACATTTTTTTTTATACCTAATTAAACGAATTTGATATGACATAAAATGATAGTTTCTTTAGGCAGATAGGATTATATTGTTAAAGTTGAAGGTCGAGCTTTAAATATAGCAGTCGAAGGAAAGGGCGCGGACATATCAAAAGCTTAAAACTTAGGCAACGCAATATTTTTCCTTATTCCTTCTCTCCTAGATACAGGATATTTCATATCAGTCAGGTACATCTGTGGCGGGCATCTTGCCCGCACTACAAAGACTTTATCATTAATATTTGTACCTCATATCATGTCCGCTTGAATACTTAAGGCTTGTTGAATAAAGTTTTTTTGTAGGGGTAGGAGACAACCCACCCCTAGCTCCCAGGATGGGGAGACAGGAGGAACAAGGAATGAGCGAGGAGGTAGGAGTAATATCATGTCCGGTTGAACAGTTATAAATAAATAATGACGGAGGAGACAGGAGACAGGAGACAGGAGTCAGGAGGGAAGAAAGAAGAACTGGAGTTGAAGGAGAAAGTTTTTTTATCACTAATTATCCGGACATCATATAATACCAATTTCCTAAAGTCAGACTACACATAACTTGACATCTTGGATTTCAAACTTGATAGATACTTTTACAAGTGTTGTTTAAGTTTATGAAATTGGTATAACAATTGCCAATTTGGGATTTTTCTGCCCAACTATGAGCCTAAAATACTAGCTTTTTGAGGGTTTTCAACGTGATACCTGGCACTGCAATTCGATCTTCGCAGTACTCAAACCTTTATATATCAATACTTTTATAATTAATCAGCAAGCCCTACTTATACTTTGCTGGAAGGAAGGCAGAGGGCAGCTATGCTGTTTGCGTAGCATGACCTAGGAAAGGGTTTCTTCCAATTGTGACTTAATTCTATACACGCTCCGATGCTACCGGACATGATATCATCGGTAATTCGGTAATTTATTTCTAATTCATCTACACTTAGATGCTCCTGGATACTTAAACGTCTTGGCATAGTGGCGTTCGCGGAGCGTGGCATCAGCCATATCGCTCCGGGCAATTATTTTTATCTCTATTATACACGCTCCGATGCTACCGGACATGATATAACGCTGATCAGAGTATCATCATTTTAGTATTAGTGGGATAGGTTCATAGATTTGCAAATGAGCTTCCAGATTCCGCTTACCCGACCAAAAAACTTTCTTCTTATACTCGGGGTTTTTTCTTCTTTCTTCCCTCCTGACTCGGTCCGACTGACTTCCCCTCCTGGGAGGGACCCGCGGGTGGGTTGACTCCTAAGTAGGGCTTGCTGATTAAATCTCAAAGCATTGATATATAAATACTTTAGCCTTTTTGAGGCCTTTCAAAAGTGCCTGGTTTTCGGCTCTTCATGCTCATGCATGGAGCGTATTTTAGGCGCATAGTTGGGCAGAAAAATCCCAAATTGACAATTCTTACTCCTATCTCCTCTAAATTCCCATTTCTCCTGTCTCCCCCTCCTGGGAGGGGGAGGGGCGAGGGGTGGGTTGTCTCCTGTCTCCTACCCTCACCCATAAGACTTTTTCAGCAAGCCCTAACTAATGCGCGATTAGTATCATACCCGCGCTTCACCAACGCCAAAAACCTTTGCTATTTCCTGTTCCCCAAATAAATTACTGCCTACTAATAATCATAATATTCACTGGATTGAGTGGAGTAAAGCGAGTTAAATTAGCTATAGGTATAGAACGAGATAACTGTACTTGCAAAAGACGATAATTCCAACTTCGATCGCTCTTTTTTCTTTCCTCTACCCAACTCAAAGCAGTATGCAAATTTTCTAAACTGGTAAACGCTAATACTATAATTCCTCCAGGTAGCATCCTCATCCCACAAACTCCCAGAATATTCCTGAGTTTGCCACTACTACCCCCAATAAAAATTCTATGGGGAGGGCGCAGGTGATGCAAAATATCTGGAGCATTACCATGAATAGAAACTACATTGTTAGTCTGAAAGCGACGGCAGTTTTCTTCAATTAAACTTGTTCCAGCAGCAGTTTTTTCAATTGCATATACTGTAGAATCACTAAAAAGGCGGGCAATTTCAACTGAAACAGAGCCACTACCAGCACCAATATCCCAAATAATTTGTCCTGGTTGCAAACCCAACTCGGCCAAAATTAACACTCGTACTTCCCGTTTAGTCATTAACCCTGGGCGATCGTCGTAAGTAAAAAAATAATTATCTGGTATCCCCAACCAAGGCAAATTAGCTAAATCTATAGATTGACTAGCTATTTTAGATTGACGTAATAATACCACTATATTTAACGGAGCAAATATTTCTTGCTGTGCTTCATCTATAGACCATTGTTGAACTCGTTCATCCTCACTACCTATATTTTCACAGACCCAAAAATGATAGTCAATTGGTAAATCTAAAGCCAATAATAAACTAGCGATCGCTTTTGGTGTATGAGTATTGTCTGTTAACACTGCTATTTTCTCAATTCCCTGCTGCAGTGCTTGAATCAACTCATCCATTGAGCGACCATGAACGCTAATTATTTTAGCATCTTGCCAAGGAATTTTAAGGCGACTAAAAGCTAATTGTACCGAACTCAGATGCGGATAAAACCTTAATTTTTCTGGCGGAAAATGAGTTACTAATAACCTCCCTAAACCAAAAAACAAAGGGTCTCCTGAAGTTAAAACTACGATACAACTATTAGGGGTATCTAAATGCTGTCGTATTTCTACAATTGTCTCAAGTATATCTTCCAGTACAATAATTTCGGCAGAATGATTAGGGAAATAACGGAGATGGCGATCGCTTCCTACTAACACAGTCGCCCTTTCAACAATTTTCCGCACTGACTCATTTAGTCCAACAACTCCATCTAAACCTATGCCAATAACATTTATACTCACGATAATTTATAGCTATATCAGTAGTCCGTAGTCCGTAGGAATTATATAAAAGGCGCTGCTGAACTAAGGGGTGAATCTTTACAGAAAAGGTAACACATCTTTAATACTTACTCTTTTTCTAAAACTATAATTCCAATGGGAAAATATGTAACGCCATATAAAATACTTCAAATACAATTTTTAAACTCTGCCCTTAAGGACAAGTTACGATCAAAATTCTAACTTATCAAGTCAAAAAATGGCGTTGGTGAATCAACATCAGAATTAAGATATTTGGACTAACCGTAATCAACATCAGAATTATGAATACCCCTTTCATTACTTGCTCCCTAACAACCTGTAAACAAAATAATCTGTAGGGACTTTAGTATTCAAAGTCCCTACCTATTCCCTATTCCCTATATTATTTCTGGCCTAATTTAATTAGGGCTTGCTGATTAAATCTAAAAGTCTTTATAGATAAAGGTTTTAGCCTTGTTAAGTATCAAAAAGTGCGAGGTTTTAAGTGGTAATAGTTCAAAAATGAGCGAATTTTGGTCAAGATTTGGGCAGAACAATCTTGGGACAATTCTTACTCCTAGCTCCTCACTCATTCCCATTTCTCCTGTCTCCTGTCTTCCCCTCCTGGGAGGGGTTGGGGGTGGGTTGTCTCCTATCTCCTACCCCTACTAAAATACTTTTTCAGCAAACCCTAATTACAAATCTACAACAGGCCAATCTGGTTGTCGATAATACCGTATCATATTATCAAACTTTCGCAGTTCTCCCCGATGCAACAACATTTCTGAATTGTTTTCCAACCATTGATTATTTAATTCTGAAATCCCATCTCCCACAGCAGCAATATCTAAATCTGATGGAATTTCTCCAAAGTATCCCAAGGTAATATGAGCAGTAAAGTGATATTGCTGTTCGATACCTAGAGCAATGAAATTAGGATTTTGATAAATTGACCGACGTAGTTGTAGAATCCGATTGTAAGAACTTTCATCTTTTGGGACTAGACAAACACCAATAGCTCTAGTCATTACCATAATTCCTAAAACTTGCCAACGCACTTGATGGCCATTTTTGCCAATAGATAACTCTTGAAGACTTTCAGCAATACAAGAGCGTAGTTTTTCTTCAAATTGAGGATTACTTTGACTAGCATCTAGAAAGGCACTTTCCCAAATTAAATCAGCTAAGGTTAAATGAAAACTATTGCCAGGCACGGGAATTATTAAATTAGTTCCCAATAGTTCTACCAATTGTTGTTGACATTGTTGCAAATGCTGATAAAATTCGTCGTTTTGCGAGTCTTCTTCCCTCGGTGGAGTAATCACCGAATAGCCAGGAAAATTCTTAGCCTCAATTTGGCCATCCAGTTTAGTGAATTTCGGAGACTGTTGGATATATTCCAACTGAGATTTGTAACTTGATAGCAAGGTTGTCTGTGCTACTCGGTTAATGTAGTTCTGATATGTATCGTCCAATCTTAATCGCCCCTTATCAAAAAATAGCTTCTTATGCCAATTTACCTATACTTTGGCGAGGATGAATATTCAATGATGCTAGCAGTTAATGTTTTGCGTGAATCTGTCCTCGATCCTAATTGGGCTAGCTTTAATTATGACAAAATTTTGCCAGCAATAGATGCTGTTCAAACTGGATTGAATCAGGCCATGACTCCTCCTTTTGGTTCTGGTAGTCGTTTTGTCTGGCTAGTCGATACTAATATAACTCAGCATTGTTCACAAAATCTATTGGAGAATTTGGAAAGTACTCTACCTCAGATTCCTGAAACTACTGTTTTATTGTTGACTACGTCCAATAAACCTGATAAAAGACTTAAGTCCACAAAATTGATCCAAAAATGGGCTGAGGTTAGAGATTTCTCTCCTATTCCTCCTTGGAAAACAGAATTATTGGAGCAGCAAGTCAAAGAAATGGCTCAGGAGGTAGGAGTCAAACTTAATTCTAGTGGGGTTACTTTTTTAGCAGAAGCTTTAGGTAACGATCGCCGACAACTTCATAGTGAGTTGACTAAATTACAGTTATATGTATCTGGAGATTCTGTAGTGGACTTAGAAGTAATTACTACTCTAGTCGGTTCTCAGACTCAAAGTAGTTTAAAGTTAGCTACAGCAATTCGTTTAGGTGATACGGTTAAAGCTTTGGAGTTAGTGGCAGATTTAATTGCCCACAATGAACATCCATTACGAATAGTGGCTACTCTGGTAGGCCAATTTAGAATATGGTTTTGGGTAAAACTAATGATAGAGACAGGGGAGCGAGATGAAAAAGCGATCGCTCAAGCTGCGGAAATAGGCAACCCTAAAAGGATATATTTTTTACGACAAGAGGTTAATTCTTTGTCCTTAAATCAATTACAGAAAACCTTACCTTTATTACTAGAGTTAGAAGTAAGTCTCAAGGGAGGAAAAGAGCAAATATCTACACTACAAACTAAAGTAATAGAACTTTGTCAGATGTGTTCTCAAAAAAATATCTTGAGTGGAAAATCGTAGAACTATCGTAGGCTCGGAGTTAAAATTTAGGAGGCCGGAATCATTATGGCCATAATTCAAACATTCCCATCGGTCTGAGTAAATTTATATAGTTTTTTTTTCAGGGTTTTCCTCGCCATAATTATCATTATTGGAGATATTTATTCAAGACATATAAAGTCATTAAATTGCCAACAGAAAAAACCTAGAAAATATTTAACAATTAACGTTAGCATAATTTTTAATCTTCCATGCCCCCTAAAGTCACTATTCTTAAAAATTAATAAAATTAATAGGATTGGCATCTCATAATCAGCTAAAGTATTGAACAATTTTCTAATTAATTTTACTTAGTGTAAAAAAATCAGAGCTTCTATTAGATATCTCCAATAATAAAAAATCCAATTAATTATCGTATTCTTATTCATTAATTCTTTCCGCTTACTCCCTACTCCCTACTCCCTACTTCCTAATCCCTCTTTTGAAGGAGATGTATATTAAACATCATAATATGATAAATTTAATTAAAGGTATAGACAGAGAAGCAGCAATTTTTAATTATTCGATCTTGTTAAAAATTTATGATTTCTGCTAATATACAATCCAAGTAGTAGGTTTTCTGATTCTGCAAATTATCGGCGGTTGGTCAGCCTATAGAGATTAATTTAATTGGTTTTGGAGGAGAATCTGGACGAGGTGAAAAACTCATGGTAGTTTGTAGCTAGACAAACCCAGTGAAACAATAAACTGCCGTTAAGATTTTTAAGATTTTAAAATTGGCTGTAAAAATGTCAAAATTTATCTGAATGCTTTAATGAAGACCCATACTATGCAAAAAGTAAGTAGGGAAATCAGGAACATTAAAAACTGACATTTACTAATTTTAGATAGTCTCTATATTTTCAAAGACAAACAGGTAAAATTTAGTGCTAGTAAGGTTGTAGTTCATAGAGTAAAGTCGATGAATTTATCAACTAAGGTATAAATCTGTAGAGAGAACGTAAGACCCAAAATTAAGTTAACTTAGTATAGGCGTTACTCTGTCAAGCAGGAAGCTCAGAGCCAAAAAGTTTTGGCTTTGGTAATTCACTATAATAATTAAATAATTTTAAGTAAATCAACTATTCGCCCTCCAGCCCAAAGGAGCGCTATTTATGGCATCAAATAATCTGCGGGAACTTGCTAAACAAGGAGATCCAAAAATAATCTCCTCAATTATTAACCACTCACTACAAAAAAAAGGTATTAACGTCCAAGTAACTAGGGACAATGGTTGTCTTGAAGTTACACTTGAGTCCGATCAAGTTGCTAATCAACAAGTCCCTCTTGTTGAATTTATTAGAACTGGAATCGTTAAATTGGGAGTTGAATCAATCCACACAGTCAAAGTATATGGTATTCAGACTGGCGATCAACAACCAGTCTGGGAAGATGAAATTATTTTAGGTACACCACCAACATCGGATCTACCTGACTTTGAAGAAAACTCAGACTTAGAAGATATTCAGCAACCTATAGATGAGTTAGATCAAGAAGAAGTTGAAGCTGACTACGAAACTGAAACAGACGAAGATTATTACGAGGAGGGAGAATACGACGAAGAAACTGAGTATGAAGAAACTGAGTATGAAGAAACTGAAGAGGAAATATCAGGGCAACCTCCAGCTCAAAAAAAGAAAACTCCTCTTATTCTGGCAATATTGTTACTCATTTTTTTAGTACCATTAGCCACCCTTGCTGCATTACACTTTAGTGGAATATTTCCCTTCCCCTTTCTAAGTGAGTCAAAACCAGAAAACACTGAAACTAATGATCCTGACTCATCTAAACCACAAACATCTTCTGAAGATACTGAAAGCTCACCATCTCCAAAAACAAATGATTCGGGAAGTACTGTTTCAGATCCTTGGTATTTTGCTGTTAAAAGTGCCCAAACTGCTGCTCAAAAAGCCCAGACTGCTCAAACAAAATCTGAATGGAACGCGGTAGCTAATGAGTGGCAAAAAGCTGTCGATCTGATGAAAGAAGTGCCAGAGTCTAATCCAAACTACCAAACAGCACAAACAAAAGTACTCGAGTATCAAAATTATCTTGATGTAGCAAAGCAGAGAGTAGAGCAAGCTACTAATTAGGAATAAACAAACAACACAATGAAACTTTTTGTGCCAAGTTACCTTTGTTTATGTGAACAACACGGTGACTGAGTAGTAATATCATGTCCGTTTAATAGCGATACGTTGACATCCTCCCCGGCCTAAAGGCACGGGGATTCCTACCGAGCCGTAGCTCCTCGGTGGGTTGACACTTCATTGACTGCTGCTACTTTTGCAGTAGTCTTACGCTTGCCTCCACGTCCGTTTAGTGTCTCGGACTGCCCGCCCGCGACTAATATATTTATGGCTGCATTCTCGTCTAAGAACATGTTTTGCACCGCAGTTGA
>NZ_JAAHGH010000113.1 GCF_010672525.1 Okeania sp. SIO2B3
CCCATTCTCGTACCTTCAGGTCTAGCTTCCCACCTTTAAAGCCACAATCTGAACAAACTTGAGATGTTGGCTCAAGGGCGACTAATGACTCTAAAATCACGACCATATTTTTCAGCAATTCCATCTAAGAATGTCCGGAATTGTCTCCAACCTAAATCTGAAATTGCTCTGGATAATTTACGGTTTTTTACCATGCCAGAAACATTCAAATCTTCTAAAATAATTGTTTGGTTTTCACGAACTATTTCAGTAGATAATTTATGTAGAAAATCAGTTCTTGTATCTTTGAGCTTGGCATGGAATTTAGCTACTCTAATCCTGGCTTTTTCATACCTTTTAGACCCTTTAGTTTTATGAGATAATGACTTACTTAACTTTCTTAACTTCTTAATTCGTTTCTTAAGTGGTTTAGGAGCATCAACCTTTGTACCATCGCTCAATGTAGCAAAAGTTTTAATACCTAAATCTATACCTACTGAATTATCAGTTTTAGGTAATACTTCTGGTTGTATTTCCACTACAAAACTCAAGAAATATCTATGAGCTGAATCTTTGATTACTGTTACTGATGATGGAGCAGTAGGTAATTCTCTTGACCATACAATTTTCAGCTTTCCTATCTTGGCTAAATAAACTTTATGTTGACCAATTTTAAATCCTCCCTTTGTAAACCTAGCAGTTTGCTTTGACTTTCTACTCTTAAATTTAGGAGGTTTGACAGGTTTACCTTTTCTCTCACCTTTAGCCGACTTGAAAAAGTTTTGATAAGCCTGGTTTAAATCATTCAATGATTGCTGCAATGGTATAGCAGAAACCTCTGATAACCACTCTCTATTTTCAGTTTTTTTAGCAGATGTGATCAACTGTTTTTGTAGTTCAGAATTAGTGGGTTTATTTTCTTCTAGTGTATACTTTTCTTGGCAGGAAGCTAGACTATCATTCCAAACCACACGGACACAACCAAATAGCTTGGCTAATTGATATTTTTGTCCCGGTGTTGGATAGATACGATACTTAAATCTAGCTTTCATAATTTGACTCTTGAACTAACAACATGATAACGTATCGATTGAAATAAAATCAACCCGTAATAAAAAGTCGCCCTAGAAGGGCGAGGCTTTAAACCCAATTTTTCGGTAAATTAGTCAGATTTTGTTATTTGTTCTA
The DNA here is from genome assembly GCF_010672525.1 of Okeania sp. SIO2B3. GTDB lineage: Bacteria > Cyanobacteriota > Cyanobacteriia > Cyanobacteriales > Microcoleaceae > Okeania. Next base: position 1,168 of record NZ_JAAHGH010000113.1, read on the forward strand.
GTTTATTCTAATAGGCGATCGCCTATCATAAAATTAAACTTGTATAATCAGAAATTACACATTTTTCCATTGTTAATGCTATTGATTGCGATATTCGCAACAGAGAGCAGAAATTAGTTCTATCTTAGACTCACCATCGAGTGCTTCAGAAAATGAAGTGACTATTGCGGCATTCGCAACAGAGAGCAGAAATTAGTTTGATCTTAGACTCACTATCAAGTGCTTCAGAAAATGAAGTGACTATTGCGGCATTCGCAACAGAGAGCAGAAATTAGTTTGATCTTAGACTCACTATCAAGTGCTTCAGAAAATGAAGTGACTATTGTGGCATTCGCAACAGAGAGCAGAAATTAGTTTGATCTTAGACTCACCATCGAGTGCTTCAGAAAATAAAATGACTATTGTGGTATTCGCAACATTAGTAGAAATTAGTTTTATCCTAGACTCACAGAGAGCTTCAGAAAATGAAATGACTATTGCGACATTCGCAACAGAGAGCAGAAATTGGTTTGATCTTAGACTCACAATTGAGTGCTTCAGAAAATGCGGATAGCATTAATATTACTCCCGATAATTCTGTGCTTAAAATAACATAGACATTTTTGAACAATTAATAATTAGCTTTCCTGAAAACAAATAGGATTAGCAAATAGGATGGTTTGCCTTGATTTACTCAAAAAAAAAGAAGCCTTAAACCTTAATTATTCAGTAAAAAATATATCTATATATTGTGTAGCACTATAGTTTTAATGTAAGCATTTCCTACGGAATGCTGCGCGAAAAGCAGTCAGCTATCAGCCATCAGTTTTATTACCTTTAAAGGAAGGAGAAAAAAGCAATTTTATCAAAGCTTCAGAGTACGAATATGTGGTGGAGAATATCGTATAAATTAAATCAATACTTGCTTTATTCATTAGAGTTCTCCAACCATAAAAAATCAAATCAATTATTGCACAAAAATTATCAATTCTTTTCCTCTATTCTCTACTCCCTACTCCCTCTTTTCTGGAGATATTTATTAAAAAGCTGTTTGCGCAGCATGACCAAGGAATAGCTGACCACTAATAGCTGAATGCTTACGTTTCAACAAATTGGAAAAATGGTAGCTCTCTATCAAAAAGATAGTTAAAAATTTCCTGAGAAATTGAACCTTTTCTTCTAACTTCTTTCTTCCTCCTGACTTTAATTATTTCAACAAATTAGAAAAATGGTAGCTCTCTATCAAAAATAGAGTGAAAAATCATCTTTGAAATTGAACTTCTTCCTTCTTCCTTCTGCTTATAAAGATTCTGGTTCTTGACCAGAAACAACTGGCGCAGTAGTATTCAAATTTAACTCTGGATGCTCAGACTCTACTTGTTGACAATTCCACTCATTTTTAAAGAGCAAAACAGGTCGTCCCCAACTATCTTTTACAGCTACAGTGTTAAATAACCTCCCAACTTGTCGCAGCATATCCCAACCAGAATTAACCCAACGCGCCACACTAAAAGGCAACATTTCCACATTAGTTTCAACTCCATATTCATTTTGCATTCGGAACTGAACAACCTCTAATTGAAGTTGCCCAACAGCAGCCAAAATAGGGTCTCTTTTTGCCTCATCTGCAGAGTACATAATTTGTACAGCACCCTCCTCTCGTAACTCATTAACTCCTTTCCTAAATTGCTTAAATTTAGAAGGATTAGGATTTCTTAAATAAGCAAATATTTCTGGTGAAAAACAGGGGATACCTTCATACTCTAATTTTTTGCCATTATAAATAGTATCTCCAATAGCAAATACCCCTGGATTATTTAAACCAATTATATCTCCTGGATAAGCAATTTCAATAGAGTCTCTATCTTGAGCAAATAACTTTTGTGGGCGAGATAATCGAACTGTTTTACCTGTTCTAGCATGACTAACAGTCATATCTTTTTCAAATCTTCCCGTGCAAACCCGAATAAAAGCCACCCTATCTCGGTGTTTCGGGTCCATATTAGCCTGCAATTTAAACACAAATCCAGTGAAGTCTGGATAAGTAGGAGAAACTTCACCTACTGTACTTTTATGAGTACCCGGTTTTAGAGCATATTCTAAAAAAGCATCTAAGAATAATTGCACCCCAAAATTAGTCATAGCACTGCCAAAAAATACAGGAGTCATTTCACCTTTATGTATTTCTTCTAAATCTAAATCAGAACCCAATTCTTCCAGCAATTCTATATCTTCTTTAAGTTGATAATAAAGGTCTTGCTCCAGTAATTCTTCGATACGAGGATCGCCCAAATTTACTACTGTATTTCTTGCAGCTTTACTACCATGAACGCTACGCTCAAACAGATGAATTTCTTTCTTTCTCCTATCAAAAACTCCCTTAAAGCGATCGCCCATACCTATAGGCCAATTTACAGGATATGTTTTTAAACCTAATTCCTTTTCTATTTCATCCAATAGTTCTAAAGGTTCTCTTCCTGGTCTATCCATCTTATTAAAAAATGTAAAAATGGGTAGTTTTCGCATCTTACATACTTCAAATAATTTGCGAGTTTGAGGTTCTAAACCTTTAGCAGAATCTTCTAACATTACAGCGTTATCTGCTGCAGCTAAAGTTCTATATGTATCTTCACTAAAATCTTGGTGACCGGGAGTATCTAAGAGGTTAATTTGACAGTTTTGATATTCAAATTGTAAAACTGTTGAAGTAATAGAAATACCCCGTTGTTGTTCCATTTCCATCCAGTCAGAGGTAGCATGACGTTGCGCTCTTTTAGCTTTTACTGCACCAGCTTCGTGAATAGCACCTCCATACAACAAAAGTTTTTCTGTAAGAGTAGTTTTACCCGCATCAGGATGGGAAATAATCGCAAAGTTACGCCGTTTATCTACAGCTGTTTGCAATTCGGTTTCAATCTCAATGGACATTACTTAGTTTAACTCCTAAAATATGCAACAGTTAATCATATTATATATTTATCTAGACTATAATCTTTGATATATTTATAATTCTCATGTAATCCGCACTGAAACTACTATATATATCACCTTAAAATAAAAAACAAATAAATAAAATTAAGCTAATATTAAATAAGTTAAAACTAAATAATTGAATGATTTATGAGGAGAGGCAAGTTATATGGAGTTTTTATCAAATATTTGGAGTACAGGAAACTATATTCCTCACGGACATTGTTATCTTTGGCAGTCAGGATTAGTATGGCTTCATTTATTATCAGATTTATTTGTTGCATTAGCTTATTTTTCTATCTCTATTTCTTTAATTTATTTCATTCAGAAGCAACAGGATATGCCTTATCCAGAAATATTTGTCTTGTTTAGTGCATTTATTGTTGCCTGTGGAATGACCCACTTAATGGCAGTTTTGACTCTCTGGTATCCCACCTATTGGCTATCAGGTTTAATTAAAGCAATAACCGCGATAGTATCAGTATTAACAGCACTTAAATTAGCACCATTAATACCTAAGTTATTAGAACTTTCTCTTCTTGCACAACTAAAGGCAATTAACAATCAATTAACATTAGAGATTAAGGATAGAATAAAAGCCCAGGAAGAATTACAACTATCTCAACAAAAACTTCAATTAATTATTAATACTATTCCACAATCAATTTTTTGGAAAAATCAAGATTTAATCTACCAAGGTTGTAATTATACTTTTGCCAATAAAGCTGGTCTTAAATCGCCAGTAGAAATAATTGGTAAGACAGATTATGATTTACATTGGACTCAAGAAGAGGCTGAAAATTATCGTAAAAAAGACCAACAAGTCATAGATTATAATACTCCTTTATACCAAATAATTGAAACTCAACAAACTTCCCAAGGTCAACAAATATGGGTAGAGACAAATAAAGTTCCCCTTCAGAATCAAAGAGGTGAAATAATAGGTATTCTTGGCACTCATGAAGATATTACCGAACGCATTAAAGCACAAGAAAAATTAAACCAGCAACAAAAGACTTTAAGAGCAATTCTTGATAATGCACCAATTTGGATTTGGATGACTAACATCAATGGCAAAATGCAGTTCGTCAATAAAACATTATGTAAAAATCTCGGTATTGCTGAATCAAAGTTCTTCAAGGTAAAAAATTACGATCAATTTTTAACAAAAAAAGAAGCCGAAATTATTCATAATTCTGATACTATTTACTGGGAAAATGATACAAAACATCATAGTGAAAAAACATTTACTTTTATTGATAGGAAACAGCATTATTTAGAAATAATGAAAGTTCAAATAAAAGATGATGCTAATGAAGTGCTTGGTATAATATCTTTAGGTTTAGATATTACAGACAGTAAGCAAGCTCAACAAAAACTTCAGGAATCAGAGTCTAAATTTAGACAAATTGCTCGCCATGAAGAACTACTGAATCGTTTAGCAAATCAAATTCGTAACTCTCTCGATCTTGATACTATATTAAACACTACAGTCTATCAAGTTCGCACTCTATTCAAAGTAGAATGTTGTCATTTTGTTTGGTATCGTTTTGATAATAATTTAAATGCAGATGAAACTAACAGCAACTATCTTGATTATTGGGAGATTGTCAATGAATCTAAAGCCGAAAAAGTTCCTAGTTTACTTGGTAGATATACAACAAAAAAAGTAGGCTCTTGGGCATTGAGGTTTTTGGAACTAGAAATTATTAGAGTTAATGATATAACCCTTGTATCTGACACAAAAATGCAGGATTTTATACTTCATTTAGGTCTAATTTCTTTCTTGTCCATACCAATTAAAACTCAGTCAGGTCAAATAGGAGTTTTAGTTTGTGGACATCATACCTCTGTTTATAACTGGAGTAATAGTGAAGTAGAACTTTTAAAAGGAGTAACAAACCAATTAGCGATCGCTATCGATCAAGCCGAACTATATAATCAGAGTCGAGAAGTTGCCCTTCAAGCTAGAGAACAAGCTCACGAATTATACAAAGCTTTACAAAAATTGCAACAAGCTCAGGCACAACTTATTCAAACTGAAAAAATGTCTTCTTTAGGACAAATTGTCGCTGGTCTTGCCCATGAAATTAATAATCCGATTAACTTTATTTCTGCCAATATTAGTTATGCTAGTCAGTATACTCAAAACCTACTAAGTTTAATTCATCTCTATCAACAAAATTATCCCCATCCACCCACAATTATTCAAGAGCAAATAGAAGCTGTAGAACTTGATTTTTTGATTGAAGATTTACCAAAAATTTTAAATTCTATGAAAGTAGGAGCTGACCGAATTTGTGCCATAATTTTATCTTTGCGAAATTTCTCCCGCTTAGATGAATCTGAAGTAAAAATTGTAGATATTCACGAAGGAATTGAAAGTACTCTCCTCATTTTACAAAATAAACTAAGAGAAAAACCAGAAGAAAAAGCAATTCAAATTATTAAAAAATATGACTCATTACCAAATATAGAATGTTATGTTAGTCAGATAAATCAAGTATTTATGAACATTATTTCTAATGCTGTTGATGCTTTAGCAGAAAAGCGAAATAAAAAAAGTCAACAATCAAATCCTAATTTACTTATGCAGGAAAATTTACCAACTATTGAAATTAGTACAAAAGCTACATCTTCTCAAGAAGTAGCAATTATAATTTCGGATAATGGTATAGGTATGACAGAAATAGTTTGTCAGAAAATATTTGACCCATTCTTTACTACAAAACCTGTAGGCAGTGGTACTGGTCTAGGATTATCCGTTAGTTATCAAATTATTGTTGAAAAACATCAGGGCAAACTAAATTGTACTTCTACACCAAAACAAGGAACAGAATTTTTAATTGAAATTCCTATCCGCCAGAAAACAAAACAAACAACAGAGCTATAATTAGAATTAAGTCAATTTCATAACCACTAAATTACTGGCCTATGCCCCTTGTTTTTTTGTTTTTTGGTTTGAAAAACGCTATATCTAATTTAAATCAGGAGAAATATTTAATGGATGCTGACAAAAGAAAAATTCTATCTGCTTTATGTCATGGAGCAATTTTCTTGAGTACAACTATTATATCTGTAGGAATACCAATAGCTATTTTACTCTTAACTGATGATTCAGTTGTCAAAACTAATGCTAAAGAATCTTTGAATTTTCATATTAACATTTATATTTACGCTATTATATTCGGTATATTAATCGGGTTGCTTATTGGCATTCCTTTATTAGTTTTGTTAGCAATTATTAGTTTTGTCATGCCAATTATTGCCATTCTCAATGTGATAAATAATCCTAATAAACCTTATTGTTATCCATTTATTTTTCGTCTATTCTAGTCATCATTTTCGAGCTTTACATTCCCACCCTAGCTTGTGTAGTAGAATAAATAGTATCATAAATAGGAGAATAATGAGTATTTATATTCGGTATATCCTAAAAATTGGCAATAACTGATAACTTACATTATGTCCCGCTAATGAGTGATATAGTATCTGGATAATTAGTTGATGTCATCGTACAACTGTATCACGATGGTTTGCTACCTACAGAAAAAGGGTGGAATATGACTGATATCATGTCCGGATGATTAAGTATAACAGGACTTACCCAGGGACTCTACAGATAGCTAGTGCGCAATTCGGAGCTTTGCGGAACGCAAATGCCATTCGCCCCTACAGATGGTGCTTTAAAGGTCAATTTGTGTAAGTCCTGTATAACAAAAATGTTCTATTGAAGCGCTCTTGAAGGAATATCCCAAATTTGTGGTCCACCTCCAGTATTCTCACTTGAATTTACACCCACGACCTACCACCTAAGAACTTTATGATAACTAATTAAACAGAAATGATATGACTCCTGAGTGCCACCAAAATATTACAACTTAAATAGGATTGCTATATGTAATTCTTACATCATCATCATCAATCATCAATTAAGTTTCGCAAAATTTGTAATTAATTTTGTGTACTTTTTACTCTAAATCTCTGTTCCCAGCTCCGATGTTTCCTAAAACATAATCTTTGTATACTTTAGAAATAAAGTGCGAAATGTTAGTTTCTACTTAATATCCTACTTTTAAGTATAATCAATGTTGGTTTTGCTTAGACAAAACCAATTTACTGAATATTTTGGTGAACTAACGAAACTCGGCTACTTTAGTAGTAGCCATATTATTTTCTCTGGCATTAAGTTTTTGATTGAGTTCACGAATACGACGAGACAAAAGACGAATAATATTAATAGCAATATCTGGTGTTTCATCAATTGCATCATAAAGTTGCATTTGAGTTAACATCAAACACTCACAAATTTCTAAAGTAGTTACAGAAGCAGAACGAGGTTCAGCATCAAACAAAGACATTTCACCAAAACAAGCTCCTTGTTCTAACCTTGCTAACTCTCTATCTGCTAAATGAACTCTAACTTTACCAGATACCACGATATAAAGAGACCTTCCTTCTTGCCCTTCAGTAAAAATGCTATGACTATTAGGGAAAGATAGCTCATCCATAACAGAAGCTAAACGTACTAAGAAATCATCTCTTAATTCTCTAAAAATTGGCACAGCTCTAATAAATAAAAGACGCTCTACACTTGTCAGCATAATATTTACACCCTTCCCTTTGATGAATAAACAAATTTAATAATCACGTTTTATTGAGCAAATTTTAATGGTTAATAATGTTCAGATAACATTTGATAGATGACCTTGCATTTCTTTAGTTTACACTATCCCTTAACGAAGTCAGAAGTCAGAAGTCCCCAAGTCAGAAGTCATAAGTTATTTTTGTAACAGAGATTTGAGCTTCCCTCCAAAAATATTTCGCCTTAAAAGGCGGGGTTGCGCCACCCAATTATTTTGATAATTATTGCTCTGCTGATTAAAGGTCAAAGCATTGACTGATATTGGTTGTAGAATTTTTTGGTCTAAAAAAGTGTCAGCTTTTCGGTGGATACAAGCTGCATAAAGCTAGTATTTTGGGACGATTATGGCAGAAAAATCACTCTTACAATTTTTCCGACTACCGCCTTTATAAATTCCCCGTTCCTCCTGACTACTGACTACTAACTACTGACTACTACGAAGAGCAAAAAGACTAGTGAAGCGCAAACCCTAATAATTAATTATTAATTATTAATTATTAATTGTTGAAGACAACTACCCTGCTATTCTTAACTAATACCAAATTCCACAATCATTTGTTCTACTTGAGCAGCTACCAGAGGATCTGGGTCACTTCTCAAATTAGGTAATAATTCAACCAAAGCACGTTGAGATGCCATCCGTAAATAAGCTAAAGACGCCTCCCGCACAAAACCTGTAGGATGACGCAAACAAACTAAAGTTTGTTCTGCAGTTAAACTCCAACGAGCTGCACGAGCCATCTGCAAACAACAAGCCAAAGCCCAATCAGAAAGAAAGTGACGTAAATCTAGCAAATGCCGTAAACGTTCGCTAGGAGCCATTAGTTTATAAACCACCATCTCAGACAAACTACTTAACTTTTCCTGATAACCGTGTTGATCCAAAATATCAATCAGCGATCGCTTACAGGAAATATCCACAGTATTATCTAAAATTTCTAAACCACGGGCTAAATTTGAACGTGAATCAGACTTGATATTAAAAGCTGCTGCCTGAATAGCTCCCAATGGATAGAGAAACTTCATTAATAAGAAACACCGTTCTATAGCATCTACCTCCAGCAATTGTAATGCCCGCAGTAACATTTGTGTATAATCAGTAGTCAATTTTCCATTAACTTCCTCTACGATAGGAGATAGAGCAGTAGTAGAAGTCATATCCACTCCAGACAAATCTACTATACCTGCATAAATCTGCCCCAGAAACATCAACTCCTGCTCAATTAAAATTTCTACCCCGCTACGGCCTACCCGTTCAAGCACCCCCTCAATTCCAACTTCCCCTGGCATTGTTAACAACCTTCTTAGAATATTACGGCGTGTCATACCCCAAGTAGTCATCATTCTGTTTACCAAAGCATCCAGGGCTTCGATTGTACCAATTTCACCAATAGCATTCCAAGCCTGTAATCTGGCCAACTCTGACTTATGAGAATCATCTGCCAACTTTACCAACATTGGAATCCCATCATTACCTAACCTAACCAACGCTTGTAATGCAGCTTCTCGAGTTGATTTGTAAGACAAACCTCGCAATAAAGAAGGATAGTAGTTTTCTAAATGAGTAGCAGCAATCACATCCATGCAATACTTTCGCACTCGTAACGATTCATCCTGTAATAAATTAGGAACATACAATCGTAGCCCTTGCAAATAATCCGCTTCACCCAAAGCACGAACACCCATCACTCTTTCTTTTTCTTGTTTAGAAGTAATCATCCTGCGTAAAACATTAGTAGCTTCAGCTTTTTGTCCTCGATCGCCTCGACGCATAATTAAAGCTGCCGCAGTACCTCTTACCACTGGGTCTACTGAAGGTTGTAAATAAGGTCGTATTTGATTAATATCTGGTTCTGATTCTGTAAGCCAGATATAGCGTAAAGCCAAAGCCAATACTTCTGGTGGTACTGATGTCTGAGCTAGGGAACGTACTTGTTCGAGATAAGTTGGGTTAGGATGATTCAACATTACTTCGAGACTTTGACATTGTAATTCAGATGACATCAACGGCAAGAGTGGAGCCAGTATTTCCCCTACATTTTTTTTATCTATTTGACTGAGTAACTCAATACAGGAACGTTTATCTTCTTCTGCTGTACCTTTTTCTAAAGTTTCTACTACCGAGCGCTTCAATGCTCGCATATCTACATCCAAAACACCAAGTCTTCCTTTTCCAGCACTTCTTACTAGCAAGCCTACATATTGGCTTCTAATTAACCATATTACTCCCAACCATAAGAAACCAAATATCAGAATTGCTATGACAAATATCAGACCTTGCCGATCTTGAAACCCACTTTGACTAGGATTTAATATTAATCTACATAACCAGAGAATTGCTAGTATTATTAATCCACTCAAGCCTGTAGAAAATGGTTCTGCAACCCCATTTACCATTGTTTGAACATCACTGCGAATATTTTCAGGCAGAGGCTGGAATAAAACAGGTCCAGTAGTTTCAATCAATGTATAGTGTAGTAACTCATCTAAAAATCTCAGAATTACTAATCCGATAAATACCGAAAATAATCCTGTTATTGCACCTGTAAAAGAAAATAAACCTAAAGCTATTGCCCCTATTGGCAGTATCATTGCTGTACCAAAAACTCCAATTCTTTCTACGAGACGACTAGAGGCAAACCATTGAGTTGCGACTTGGCAGGTACTCAAAATTCCCTCAAACAAGCCTAAGAAAGTCGCTATTTTACTTGCTCCATCAGTGGTTGGATTTTGTAGTTCTAGTTGATAAAAGAATTGAAAGTCTATTAATACATAGAGAACTTCTGCTATTACGAAGAAAGTGATTAATGGTAATATATAACCTTGTAGAGGTCCTTTGATTTTCCGAGTAGAAAATTCTTGTTCTTCTTCTTCTGGTATCCAACGACTAGAGTCTGGAAAAGATTGTTGATATTTTTCAGACAAAAATAACAGTATTCCTGACCCAAATACTATCATTAATCCAGATATTATTGTCACATTACTCAATCCAGCAAATAATAGTACTAAAGGTAGAGAAAATCCACTAATTACTCCTGCTACTAAAAAACCACTGCTAATTATTGGATATGTCCGCTTAATTTCTCTGATGTTAAATAACTGATTAGATGTGATTGAGGTATTCAGATCGTTAAGCAAATAACAAGCTTCTACCCACAACCACATCATAAAGGTAGTCAGAAAAGCTAAACTCAGACCAGTTATCTGTATATTTTCAATACCAATACCAAACCGAAACAAAAACAGAGGTGCTGCCATTAGTAATAGAATCACCACTATTACTCGACGTAAAGGCATGATTTTTTGCAGCCAGGAATAGATAAAACCGAGACCTGAACCTATAACAGCACTGGCAATATATATCCATGGTAGTTGATCGGCACCATACTCGTCTAAGAATAAACTAACTGTACTTAGTTCTAACCAAATTAATCCTACAGAAGTAAGAGTATATACGGCAAACATTAGTAAGGTTCGCTCTACTTCTTCAGAACGGAGATTGAGGGATATTAGCAGTTTATCTCCTAATCCTGTGTAATTTTTCAAACTTCTCTGTTCCATGAATTTGCTAAATTTGAACTTAAGTGTATGGTTAAAAGAGTATACTTCTTGCCCAATAGTTTAAATCCCCTCCTGAAAATTCTCAGGAGAGGAATGTACTTAATTTATTAAGTAGAACGCAGAGCTAGCTTCACCCACTAAAAGTTAATTAGTATTATTCTACACTTTGAAGTTATCAATGTAATGACTATGCCACTTTACTTTTTAGGAGATAACAACATCATCATACTGCGTCCCTCTCTCTTGGGAGCTTGTTGAACTTCTGCTAAATCTTTTAGATCTTCTTTCATCCGCATCAATAATGCTTCTGCAAGATTACTGTGCTGTATTTCCCGGCCTCGGAACATAATAGTGGCCTTTACTTTATCACCTGATTCAAGAAAACGCTTTGCATGAGATAGGCGAACATTATAGTCATGCTCCTCAATTTTATAGCGCATCTTCACTTCCTTAACTTCTGCGTTATGTTGCTTCTTTTTGGCCTCTTGTGCTTTCTTTTTCTGCTCAAATATATACTTCCCATGGTCCATTATTCTACAAACCGGTGGGTCAGCTTTATCACTGACCATAACCAGGTCTAGTTCCTTTTCTCTGGCCATTTGCAACGCTTCTTCTGTATCTATGATTCCCAACTGAGAGCCATCTGCGTCAATAGCTCTGATTTTAGGAACTCGAATATTGTTGTTAACTTGAGGGAGATTACGATTATTTCTTTTTTCGGGCATTAATTGGAATATTTAAAACGATTGTTTAGAGGGACATTCATACTAAATCAGGCTACACTTTTTCAGTTATATAGATCCTTTTTTTGATGCTCTCCCTAGCTGAAGCACCAGAGATTTTTATTATCAAGGGTTTTTACACTTCCCAGCTATTTTCCGTAAAGCATCAAGACTTAGTATTCTACATTTTGCCTGTTCCTAACCTCATAATAATTTGAGGATTTTATGGTACATATAAGTTTACAGATAGACCTAAACAGAAATATTTGCTAATTTAGCAATATCTATACTAAATTGAATTTTAATTTTGGTATTCAAAAATAGTCTAGTTTTTGACACTCTGACCGTCAAATCAAAGATAATAACGGGGGATTCTTGTTTCACAGATTCTTAACTAGATAACAAATCAAATAAACTGAGTTGCCCCCCGTCAGACCATCTCCACAAGCTTTTTATTCAACCGTGTGCCCCACGGCTATTGGTACGATTATAACGCCAAAAATGCGCGCGCGTATTGCTAATTATTTTTCTGGTTGAAATTTATGAGGGGCTGTCTGCGTGGGTTTCCCGCGCAGTTTATACGCCCCGTCTCACCGTTAAATCAAAGATAATAACGGGAGTCCTCTTTCAACATTTATGATAGGTCAACAGACAATAATGATATCACGAATGAAGGCTTTTATGCAAGTCCCGTTAGTTTGGCAATGATATTGGGCACTCGATTCTCTAACGTTAGCGTAGCTTTGCGCCAGCAATCGTAGATAGATAATTAATAATGCTGGCGCTAAAATAATGTGTCTGGCACTTTGCAAATCTTAATATTTAGGAATTATTTAATTATATGGTGGGCAATACTACTAGCAACTGGCAAAAAAAAATAGGTAGTCAAAGAGACTGGGTATGGCGAGGGTGGCAAATTCGTTATACTTACGTTCGATGCCAAAATAACCACGAAACTTTAGAAGGCCATAACTTAGAAAACCCCCCTATTTTACTGCTACATGGTTTTGGAGCATCAATAGGCCATTGGCAACATAATATAAATGTACTCAGCCAAAAACATACAGTTTATGCACTAGATTTAGTAGGTTTTGGTGCTTCTGAAAAAGCGATCGCCAACTACGATGTTAGTTTTTGGGTAGAGCAGGTGTATGAATTTTGGCAGACTTTTATTCAAGTACCAGTAATATTAGTTGGTAATTCTATCGGTTCATTAATTTCTCTAGTAGCAACTGCGACCTATCCAGATATAGTTGCATTGCTGATCATGATTAGTTTACCCGATCCGGCAGCTCAGGCCGAAGCAATTCCAGCTTGGTTATTACCTACTGTTGAGTTTATTCAAAATATTGTTGCGTCTCCGATGTTATTAAGAGCTTTGTTCCCTGTGGTTCGTAGACCTTCAGTTATTCGTCGTTGGGTCAAAATTGCCTATAGTAATCCCGACCGGATTACAGAAGAACTTGTAGATATATTAGCCGGACCGCCAAGCGATCATGGTGCCACCCGTGCTTTTTGTATTTTATTTAAGATTATGGGTAGTACAAAGTTAGGTCCTAGTGTGAAAGCTTTACTTCCTACCCTGGAAACTCCCATGTTATTGATTTGGGGTAAGCAAGATTTATTAATTCCTGCTAAATTTGCTAATCCCAGTCAGTTTGTTCAGCTTAACCCCCGTTTAAAATTAAAAGAAATTGATAATGCTGGCCATTGTCCCCATGATGAATGTCCCGAAATAGTTAACGATTTAATTCTTGATTGGATTGCTCAACAAAAGCAGCAACATAGCGCTACGCGCAAGTTAGAATTCTGAATTCAGAAGTCATCCCTGACGCTCGTTTGACGTTTGAGTGTTTATAATTGCCTAACCTATTTGCAAAGAAAAAGATGACATACTTCAATATTTCCCCATTGTTTATTGAGATATTCAGCTACTAAACGGCGATGACAATAATGTGGTTTAGCTTCACTACAAAGCAAACAACCTCGGTCTAAAAGTTGAGGTGAAACTTTTTTTTCGATTTCTCTTTCACTAATAAGGTGATTAAATTTTTGTTCATAAGTATCCCAAGTAATTCTCTTTTTTTTATAATCATCTAAAAGTTCTTTAGTAGGTGCTAAATCTAGAATATGAATATATTCAATATTGCAAATAACTTTAAGAAAATATTCTAAGTCTTTTTTTTTCGCAAATCCAGCAAGTTGAGAAGCATTATTGACTCTTGTATCAATAACGCATTTTACTTTTGATTCTGTTAAATTCTCAAAAAATTCTTGAGCGGTTTTTTTTGTGAATCCAATAGTAAAAATTTCAATAGTTTTTTTCATTTTACTTATCCCGATATAATACCAATGTTGATAAATATTTGTTACAAATGGTAGAAGTAATAAAGAAGGAAGAGGGAAGAAGGAAAAAGGGGTGATTTTTTTAAAAAATGGAAAAACGATATAAATAACTGTCTAAAATAAATTGGAGTAGATGTTTTTAACCATATCTGATATATCTCTACCTTTTTGTGGCATTCTTTTTTAAAATTGGTATAACAAACAATAGTATCTAATATTGTTTGTTTACATATGCAATTTTATCTCCTTGAATTTTGTAAGCTTTTTCAAGTATTGTATCTTGAGAATTTTTAGTGGATTGGGTAACATTTTGGCTGAAGCTTTCAGTATCAAAAAGACTTAATTGTAAAAATGGCTGGGGTTTTTCAACAAGATTGTTAATTTGTAGTAGTCTTTGTTCAAGAGCAGAGTGATTTTCTAATTCACCATTTTTAAGAATATGGTAAATATCTAAACCTTTATTTGTTAAATGTCGGCTCACTAAAATAGCACGATGACAAGTAATTGGATCTTGTTCAGAACACATCAAAGCAATATTATAATTTTCCAAACTTTGATAAACTTTTTCTAAACCTTACCTTTTTGGAATTATTCTGTGTTAGCAATTAGCTCGTATAAAGCTTTTCCATTAACGTAACAACTTAAATTATTAGTTCTTGCACCTAATTCTTTGCCTAAAAAAATGTATGAAATATTGATTTTCTCTAGATATTGCTTAATATTTTTTTGATTAAAGTGAGGTAAATAATTACTATAAGGATAGGAGCGAACATCTGCTACAGCTGTTATCTGATGTTTTTGTAAGAGGTTTAAAAAAGATTGGATGGAATGATTAGAATGGCCAATAGTAAATAATTTCATCATTGCTGATTTAAAAAATTTTCTAATTGTTTAGAGATGTACTACGATACCAGCGTGTTGAACCATTAGAGTTTGCTGTTTATTATTGAATTTTAACTTTGCTCTGATGAATTACAATATAAAGGTATGTTTGATAACGGATTATACCTTTATTCCTCGATTAAGTCAATTCTCTCTATATGTATGTGAGTAAAATAGACATCTCCTCCAAAAGAGTAAGAAATTTTGTCTGTTAAGTTGGTTATTTTTCATAGTTTTAGTTAATTTTTTGCTCAATTTCCAATCAAAAATTTATGGTTAATTAGATTTATCTATAAAGTTTTATTTTTCCATTGCTTTTACTGCCTGCTACATCTGAGAGAGCATTTATTGCATTTCTTTAATCATGTCTTCGTAGTGCCTTTTCATTTCTTGTTTTTGCTCGGATGTTATATTTTGGACCTGTTCAGAATTAATTTGCGCCATACTTTCTCGCATCTGAGTCAGTATTTTGTGGATTTTGTCTAAATCTTATCCATTGTGTTGGTGCATTTGTGAATGGTATTGTACTAATTTTAGAGGTGATGTTTGTTTGGTTTGAGCAACAGAGGGGATGATGTTTAATACTGAAATTGTTATTCCAATTATGGCAGTATTCATTAATGGATAATTGATAATTGATAATTACTTCTGGTTAAAACCGCTCTTGATTGAATATCAGGAGATATTATTTCTTTTTTTTCCCCTTAAAAGGGGAGGCTTTAAACCTGAATTATTTAATAATTAATAATTAATAATTCGGTAATGAGAGTTTTAAAAAGGCGGAGGTTGCATGGTTGATTTTTGATTTTATCGGACATATTGATATTTTCTTCAAACAAAACTAACAAAACTAACATGATTTTTACTAAATGCTAGTTTGACTCAATAATATGAAATTGGGATTAAATTTAAACGGGTTTTTTTTGAGATGAAAAGGATGAAAGAGACTTTCCTAATATATTAGTAGAAAAAATATCAGAGGTGACAAATTATGAAAATTATGATGCGCCAACTTTACTATTTATTTGCACCAATAATGTGTTTTCCTGTACTACTTAGTTTAATGACAGGTTCTCTATTTCAAATCTCAGTTATTATTGGTACGGCTGAGAATTTTATTTGGCTATTAGAATGACATAGAGGTAAGTTTGAGAGAATTAATTTAGAGATGATTTATCCATTTTTAAATGCTTTTGAAATGTTAATGTTGGTAGTGACTGGAATTATGATGTGGTTTCAGACTCGCCGACAGTACAAAAAATAATTTTAAGAATAGAGCTGGTTTTGATAACTAGATTTTTTTCCAGTCTTAAAAGCTTATTTATCAACAAATTGAAAAACCCTATTCAGCAATAAATGTAAATGTAAAAAATAATTTAGGGAGGTTCCATGAAACCTCCCTAAAAATTGATTGGTTCTAAATTTATCTATTAAAAATTCTAGAATTTATAGGAATTAAAAACTTGAGTCTGACCGTCTTTTTTAAAGGCAAAGACATTAAAAGATTCTTGACGATCGCCCATTTCCATACCAGGGGTGCCAATAGGCATTCCGGGAACGCTAATTCCAGCAATATTTGGTTTATTTGCTATTAAATTTTTTATGTCTGCCACTGGGATATGACCTTCTACGAGATAACCAGCAATTTCACTTGTATGACAAGAAGCCAAATTTGAGGGTAGATTATATTTTTGCCTAATAGCTTGAATTTCTGACTCTGGTTTAACAATATCAGTGACTTGAAAACCGTTTTGCTTGATATGTTCCACCCATCCCTTACAGCATCCGCAAGTGGGAGTACGGTAGACAGTAATATTAAGTGCTTGTGCAGCTATGTCTGTTGTGGATAAACCAGAGTTATAAACAGTCTGAGCTGTTTTATTCAGGGTGGAATTCTGGGGTAAACCAATAAAAGTCCAATATGCAGTACCCAAAACTCCGGCAACTGCTGCACCAGCAACTAAAGACTGTATCCAATTAGAGAAAAATTTTTTCATCACTATTGCCTCAAATAATCTATAAGTGCTTTTTTTGATTATATAGCAGAAGAAAGAAGGAAGAAGGAAAAGTATTACGTTGTCTGAGTTTTAGAGCTTCTCGACCTGTCCGCACCCTTTGCTTCAACTACTATAAACCTTACTACTTAGGGCTTGCTGATTAAATCTTAAAGCAATGGTCAATAAAGGTTTTAGCCTTTTTAGAATCGAAAAAAGTGCGCCTATTTTAATCCTAAACCCTCAAAAAGTGAGAATGCGTGGGGTGAGGGGGGCATAAAAATCTCCTGAACAATTATTCCTCCTACTTTCTCTGTTTTCCCACCCTGCCGACACTTCCCACACTTTGCTTTTTTCAGCAAACCCTACTTAAGCCTGAATTTCTAGATTACCCATCATTCCCAAATCTTCATGGTCGAGAATATGACAATGATAAACAGTCTTTCCAGGAAAATCTCGGAAAGGCATTCTAATAAGCACTTTCTCCCCCGGTCTCACCAATACCACATCTTTCCACGCGAGATAAGCTTCTGGTTTCCCATTCCGACTCACAACTTGAAAAGCATTGCCATGAATATGAAAGGGATGATCCATTATACCTGTGTTAATTAATTCCCAGTCTTCAACTGTATTAAGCTGAACTTGAGTATCAATTCTTTCTAGTTGATAGGCTTGACCATTAAACAGAAATGCCATACCTTTACCGGGTATCATGCCATGGTTCATCTGAAAACGACGTATCTTTTGAGCTTTTGGTAATGCTTCTACTGGTATTAGTTTAGTTGGCAATGGTACAACAGCAACCTTGCTTTCATAACTTACGGTTGCTAAGACTTGTGGTTGATTTTCAGGAGTATTCCTCCCCATCATCCCCATACCTACTCGTTGATAGGGCAAATTCAACAAGCGATATTTTCCTGGTTCTCGGTTAGCTTGGATTAAGATATCTGCTCTTTCTCCAGGAGTTAATAACAGTTCTGACATTTCTATCGGTTCAGTTAATGCGCCTCCATCAGTGGCAATTAAATAAAATAGGTGTTCTTCTAGAGACAACCGATAAAACCGGGAAGTTGAAGCATTGAGAATTCGTAACCGTAACAAACCTTGAGATGGAATTGCCAAGTTAGGTTTAGACTGACCGTTGACTGTAATTAAATCTCCCTGTCTTCCAGTCATAATTGAAAGTTCCTGGGATGGCAGTAAATTTCCTTGTTGGTCTAGAGCAAAGTCTTGCAATACTAAAAATTTTTCCTCAGCCGCCTTAACTTCGGGAATTTCATCCAACTCTCCCCGAACAATAAATAATCCTGCCAACCCACCAAAAAGTTGTTCTGCTGTCAGACCATGGAAATGAGGATGATACCAGAACATTCCCGCCGGATGATTTTGAGGAATTTGGAATTGATATGTTAGGCGATCGCCTGGTGCAATTTTGAGAAATACGTTATCGGCGTTTCCGGTGATGGGAATATGTAGTCCGTGATAATGGATGTTTGTAGGTTGGGGTAGTTTGTTGGTAAAGTTAATCCTAATTATATCTCCTGGTTTTGCTTCTAATCTTGGTCCGGGAATTTGTCCGTTATAGTTTAATACATAAGCTTGTTTATTTCCTAGATTTATTTTATTAATACGGGCTATTAAATTTACTTCTAAAAGACCATCTTGGCTTTGGTTAATTTTATGTTCGGATGAAAATGTTTGGAACTTTTCTTGAGTATTACTGCTGCTACATTGAGCGATTAAAAAAGCAATAGCGCTACTAGAACTTAAGCTTAAAAATCTTCGACGATTAATTTGTTTCATAATATAAATTTGTACTATAGCGCTAGGGAACAGGGAACTGTCATTTCAGTTATCAGTTGTCAAAGGGTTTTAGGATTGAAAAATGTCCGTTCCAAATTCTTGTAGTGCTATAAATAATATTAGTATAACAGGAAACAGTAGATATCTCCAATAATAAAAAATTAAATCAATTATTATCCATAAATTATCAATTATTTCCCTCTACTCCCCTGCTCAACAAAATGTAGAAAAATTTTTGATAAATGGTATTAAATAACTGTAATGAACAATCTTTTCCCAAACTCGTAAGGATGTTGCATGCAACATCCCTACATTACGGTTAATTAATGTTACTTGATATAATGTTTAGTCCTGGAATTTTGGCAGTATTTTTTTATTATTTTTAAATTTAAAAACTTGCTTTTACCTTTTAGGGAGATTCCATGGAACATCCCTACAAGATTTTGCTTATGAAGATGTGGTTCATCAATTTAAAAAGCGCTGTAAAAGCAATAGCTGATGGCTGAATTATTACAAAAAATTCAGATAAATTCCCTAAGTTTTATATGCAAAGAAAGATACTATAGGCGTACAATCAAATTGAGAATCTACAAACCCAACAAAACTTATTTGATTAATCTTCAGGCTTACAGGACATTCAATCTCATAAAAAGTAGGAGCTAAAAATTCACACATATCAGTTAATAGTAAATCCAAGTTAGTAGAAGATTGAATAAAATTTTCAGCTAACCAAGTATGCAAACATTCGCCAGTAGAAATATCCCAGAGTTTAATAGTTTCATCTTCACTTCTACTAGCAATAGTTTGATTATTCTGACTCCAAACTAAGGAATCAATTCGAGCTTTATGTCCCTCAAAAATATGAAGACATTTACCTGTACTAATATCCCATAATCTAACTGTTCGATCGCTACTACCAGTTGCGAGAAAATTTCCATCTGGACTCCAAACAATAGAATGTATTTCTTGAGTATGACCCTCAAAAATTAGATGTGGCTGATGACTCACCATTGGCAACAAACGAATCTCTCCCAATTTATCAGCGATCGCTAAAAAATCTCTATTTGGACTAGAAGCGATGACAGAAATATTACCCAATGTCGGTATTTGCATTTTTTCCAACAACATTGGGCAGTCTAAAAGATTTTCATCTTCTTGCTTTGCTGGTTCTAAACAAGTTTGCTCAGACAAATTTACAGAATTAGTAGGACAAACACAAGAACTACGATCTAGCAACTGTGAGTTATTACTTTCATGGCACTTTTGTCTATCTGCTTGACTAATAGCAGGACAAAGTTTCCCAGGAACTATTGTACAATAGTTAGAAGATTTCGAGTTAACTGTAGCTGATACTTCAATAGCTTTTTGGGAGCAGGTATTAGCAGATTTATGAGATTCTATTTCACAGGGAGAAATATCACCTACCATTAAGTCAACCTGTAGTTTCATGCACAGGTTAATCAGATTTTCAATACCATAACCACACAAGGAGGTTTCACTTGCTTGTAATTTGTTTAAAATTAATAACAATTGTTGTTCTAGCGCTCGAGTAGAACTAAATATTGTGCTGAGTTGTCTGGCAATAGGTTCTATAATTAGCTTATTTTGTCGTTCTTTTATATAGCGTTTGCCAGTGGTGATGATTAAAGAATGATTGAGAAATAAGTCTAAATTTGCAGTAGTTAACTCAGCAACAACCTGTTCAATTAAGTAGTGGAGAATATACTCCATTACTACAGGTTCGACTGTATACATACTTGATTTTTTCTTGACTAAAGACCGCCATATCAGAGCTTCTAAACTTTCTAAGAGGTTTGCTTTGGAAATTGCTGGCACAATATCAGTTTGCAATTTTTTTACATTCGTCCAGTCTTGGTTAATTGCTAACCAAACCATGATTTTTTTTTCTAGCTCTGAGAGACGCTGAAAGTGTTGGTCGAGGAGACGACGAATACCATTGAAGGTGGTTGTACCATGTTGCAGAAATTCTGACAGGTCTCCATCAAATAAGTCTATGATGGAGCTGGTGACAATTTTTAAGGCTAGGGGGCTATAACTATAATATTCACTGAGCTGTTGTTTTTGTGTTTCTGAGCCTAATATTTTGTTGGTTTTTAGTAAAGCATGGGCTACTTCTTTAGAACCCAGTAGTTGTAGGGAACGTACTGCTGCATCTATACTTTCAAAGGCTGCTACTTCCGGAGGTTTTTCTCGACTGGTGAGAATGAGACTGCTAGAGTGGGATGTTTCACCAATCAAATGAAAGAGTTGACTGTAGTTTTCGTAGCCAGGGCGATAGTGACCTGTACATCCATGTTGTAAAATGCTTTCGACACTATCTAAAATTATTAGGCAGCGTGATTTGCGCAAGTATTCAATTAGTTTGCTTAGTTCTCCTTGACTACATTCTTGCTGGGATAAAAATGACACGAGTTGAGTGAGAATTGTTTCTAGGAAAGGAGCATGGCGGAGTGATCGCCAAATTATATAGTCAAATTTATTCTGTAGTTGTTGGGCGACTTTTGCTGCTACTGCTGTTTTACCAATGCCTCCCATACCTAGTAATGCTACTAAACGACAGCCATCTCCGATAATATATTGTTGTAGTTGATTTAGTTCTTGAGAGCGTCCGTAAAAAATGGAAACATCTATGGCTTCTCCCCAATCAATTTTTGGTTTAGACAGTGTTTTTTTTGTTTCTGTAGAAGATTGGAATATATGTTGTTGAATGTTTAGTTCTGTTTTGGCAAAACATGATTTCTGAGTGCCAAATTTTTGTCTCAGCAGAGCGCGAAAGTTTTTCTTGGTTACTTTTTCGTCTAAGACACCAGAAAGATTTTGCCATAAGTTTGCAGCTACTCCTTTTATGTAGTCTGGGTCATAACCTGCTTGCTCGGCAATTTCAGCATAAGCTTTACCTTCCCATGCTTGAGAAAATACTTTTCTTTTTACAGCGTTTAAGGAGCCTGGAGGTAGAACTGTCTCCAGAACTTCCAATGCTTCTTCGACTTTCATTTTTACTTAATATTTTGATATATTTTGAATTCTATATAATTTGATGTGATTTTACTGTTACTTCGGCGACAGCTTAAAGCCTCATCTACATAATTTATATTTTTAGTTGAATAAAAAGTCATGCGTAGGTACGAGTAACACCCAATAATTACATACTACTATGATTTTTTTGCCGGTAGGTATATTGTAAGTTTTTCCTAGCTCCGATAACATTTGTGCAGTTTTAATTGCAGTACCACTAGGAGCATCAGCTTTTTGATTGTGG
>NZ_JAAHGH010000114.1 GCF_010672525.1 Okeania sp. SIO2B3
GATACTCCAACACTGAAAAAATCAGCAAATTTTGGCAAATTTTGCTAAATTTCCCTATGCCCCTATCCTCATTTCTCTCATTCTCCCTAAATCATTAACTTACGAGACTTTGAAACAGCCCTGCCTCCTGGGAGGGGCTTGCGGGTGGGTTGGGAGGGTCCCGCGGGTGGGTTGACTGCTGACTCCTGACTCCTGAGTCCTACCCCTACCAAAAGAATTTATTCAGCAAACCCTAATACCAGTTTTATATGAGGTTGCATAGAATGATGAAATTCATTAAATCGATCTATATTTATCTACGCTTACCTATGGTCAATTATGCTTTAAATATTATTCTATGCAGCTTCATTTCAATTTGGTATAAGTACATAAATAGATATCTCTAATAATCAAAAATAAAATTAATTATTGCACTCTTATTCGTCAATTCTTTCCCTCTACGACTTTTTGTGACATTAAAATCTGACTCCTGATTTTTAATCTTGTATTTGAGGCTATTTTATAACCAAAAAATAGAGTCTCAAGCCTCCCCTTGGCTGGGTCGCGAGCTGTTGCTATACAAGGGAATAAAAAAAGTAAACTTAAGTATTTCAAGGCTCTGGTTTGAGCAGTTGATCCTGATAACTGATAACTGAAATGACTCTATTTTGTGTAAGTTCTACTAGGAAAAGTATGCCTTTATTACTAAGTTCATTTTTTATATTAGTAGGTACAATTTTCATAGTTCCCTACGGTAGTTTTCAGGAAGCTGATATTGTTATAAAATTTTGGATTGGTATCAGCATAATGAGTTTAGGTTTTATAATTTCTTGGGCAATACCGTCAATTAATTTTACTTGGTTTTGGAGTATAACTATTCTGGCTAGACTAATATTAATTCCCATGGAACCAGGTAGTGATATTTGGCGTTATTTGTGGGAAGGTTACATTCAAAATTTGGGTTTTAGTCCCTATGATTTAGCGCCAAACGCTTTAGAATTAATTTCCTATAGAACAGAGTGGTGGTCATTAATTAATCATCCTGATACTTCTGCTATTTATCCACCTTTGATTCAATTAGGGTTTCGATTTTTAGCACTAATTAGCCCCTCAGTATTTGTCTTTAAATTTGCTTTTATCTTGGCAGATTTAGGTATTTGTTGGTTATTAAGTAGAAAATTTAGCCTGCAAAAAACTTTGATTTATGCCTGGAATCCTTTGATTCTTTACTCCTTTGCTGGAGGTGGTCATTATGATAGTTGGTTTGTCTTACCATTAGTAGGAGCATGGTTAGTTTTTGATCAAGAAGGAAGAGGGAAGAAGGAAGAGGGAAGAAGGAAGGACCGAAGTTGGAAAAAGTGGATGGGGACTCAAACTCCTGTTGAAGAAGCAAGGAGGAAGAATGAAGAAGGAAGAAGGAAAGACCGAAGTTGGAAAAAATGGATGGGGACTCAAACTGTAGACGACGGGGTATTAAACCCAAAAGAAAAAGATAATTATCGTTGGTATTGGAGTGCTTTTTTAATTGGTATAAGTGTGGGAATAAAATGGGTTTCTTTACCAATTTTATCTTTTGTAGTTTGGCAGAAAATATTCGGTTTGAGGGAACAAGATATAGGGAAAAGTTGTGGAAATATGCGGATGTTTCATCTGTCAAAAAGCACGCACCAAGAGAGGGAAGATAAAATCAGAAAAGTTAGTTTACTCGATCGCTCTGAGGGATGCTTTAACGAAGTCAGAAGTCAGAAGTTAAGGGATTTGAGCAACTCTCCAAAAATATTTCGCCAATCAAGGCGGGGTTTTAGACCCAATTATTTTGAGAAACAACAGAATAATATTTTTAGAAGTTGGCAATTTTATAAATTACAGATAACTAGGATTTTAGGAAAAAACAAACAGAGATTAAGCAGAAGTAATATTAAATTAATTGGCAATTTTTTCTATACAAAAGTTAGACAAGTTCCACAGGCAGGTTTTTTATTATTAATTGGTTTATTACCAATGTGCGTTGCAGCTCTAAATTTTTGTGAACCTGGAAAATGTTCGCTCATTCCTACCAGTTCAAATTTTGTTGTTAATGGTCGTAGTGCTGAATTAATTCCTTATTTAGTAAGTTTGGTTTCGGAACAATCTACAAAATTTAACTGGATTTATGGAATTCCTCTTTGCTTAGGAGTGGGAGTTTTAATCTGGAATTGTCGTAGGTTTGTTGATTTTGCTGAATGGTATTTTTTCTTGTTATTAACTTTATCTCCTATTGTTCATGCTTGGTATTTTTCTTGGTTTATTCCTTTTGCTGTAACAACTAGAAATTTAGGGATAAGATGGGTGAGTTTATCGGTATTTATTTATTTTGTTTTGCCATACAGACAAACTTTAGGAGATAATAGTTGGCTTTTAAATCCGATGGAAAGATACTGGTTATGGTTGCCTCTAATAGTAGGATTTATTTGGAGTAAGTGGAAAGACAAAAAAATTCAGAATCTATAAACATAAACTCTGAATTATCTAGATAAATTTAGATATAGCAAGGAACAAGTTTGTTAGGACATAGATTGATGATGAACCTTAGGTAGATAAATAGGGTTTGCGTATGGAAAGTCTTTTTGCCGGGGTAGGAGACAGGAGACAGGAGACAGGAGACAACCCACCCGCGGACCCCTCCCAACCCACCCGCAGGCCCGACCGTGGAGGGGAGGGGAAGACAGGAGGAACGGGGAATGCGAGGAGGTAGGAGTTAAGAATTGTCTCTCAATTTTTCTGCCATAATTATCCCAAAAGACTAGCTTTATGCAGCTCTTGCCACCGAAAAGTTGGTACTTTTTTCAAATCTAAAACGCTAAAACCAATATCAGTCAATACTTTTAGAATTAATCAGCAAGCCCTAAATACTTTTCCCACTGTTCTCTGTTCCCTGCTATATGTAGCAGTCAAAGGAAAAGGAAAGGGAACGGACAGATCAAGAACTGAAAACTCAGATAACGTAAAATTTTTCCTTCTTCCTTCTTCCTTATTCCTTCTTCCTTCTGATTAAATATCTTCAGAACCTTCCGATTTATTAACAAATCCACCAATAAAACTAGAAACAAAAGATAAAACAATTGCCCCTAAAACTGCCGGCCAAAAACCATCAACTTCTAAACCAGGAGTAAAATATCCTGCCAATGAAAGAGAAATTCCATTTACTACTAATAGAAATAACCCTAAAGTTAAAATTGTTAGAGGCAAAGTTAAAATTGTTAAAAGTGGTTTCACAAACGCATTTACTAACCCCAAAACAATTGCTGCAACTGCTGCTGCCGGAATACTATCAACTCTCACACCAGGTACAACAAAAGCTGTAATTAAAAGTGATAAAGTTGCCATTAACCAAGTTAGGAAAAAACTAACCATAGCTATTTTTTTAACCTCCTCTTAATCGCGATTAAATTATTTGGTCTAATTATTGCTCTGCTGATTAAATCTAAAAGCATTAATAGGTAAAAGTTGTAGCTTTTTTACAGCGAAAAAAAGTACAACTTTTTAAGCTTGAGCGACCAAAAAGTTAGGATTTTGGGCTGACTATAGCAGAAAAATCAAGGGATAAAATACCCGACTACCTCCTCTAAATTCCCCATTTATCCTGTACGTCGCTAATCCGACGGCTCCCCTACCTGACTCCTAACCCATACCAAAATACTTATTCAGCAAACCCTAATTATATAGTGTTTTTATCTGGATAGATATTTATCAATTTTAATCATTTATTTTTATCAATATAACAAATCATATAATTATTAATATAGCAAATTTCAGGTTCTAGTACAGTGTTAAAACTAATCTATAATTTTTCTTCATCTCCTATTCCCTGTTCCCTATTCCCTATTCCCTAAAAGCATAAAACTTTGTATCCGATCAACTAGAAAACTGCTGTCTATCAAATTAAGCTGTCATAACCAACACATAAATAAATCAAATTATTGGTAAAACAAAAATATTAATATTTGTATCGAACTTAATATAAAATTAACTATTAATTAAATAAATAAAGTAGCAGGTTATTTATCAAAATCTCGCAAAAATAAAAATAATGCTATCAAATGACTTTCTAGAAACAGTTTGGTTAATACCTTGCTATGCCATCATTGGCGCAGTTTCAGCCATACCATGGTCTCCCGGAATTATTAAACGTACCGGGCCAAGGCCAGCAGGTTATATTAATCTGATTATGACCTTCATCGCTTTCTTACATGGCTTAATCGCTCTATCAGTAGCTTGGAATCAACCAACTCAAGAATTATTAATACCTTGGCTAGATGTGGCCGGGCTAAATATTACCATTTCCCTAGAAATATCTATCCTCACTATTGGGGCGACTCTGTTAATTACTGGTCTCAATCTTCTGACCCAAATTTACGCGATCGCCTATATGGAAATGGATTGGGGATGGGCACGTTTCTATTCCCTACTGGCATTATTTGAAGCTGGAATGTGTGCTTTAGTTTTGTGCAATTCCCTATTCTGGAGTTACATAATTCTAGAAATTCTCACTCTCGGTACATATCTATTAGTAGGGTTGTGGTTTAGTCAACCATTAGTAATTACTGGAGCAAGAGATGCCTTCCTGACAAAACGGGTGGGAGATTTATTTTTGCTGATGGGAGTAGTTGCTCTATTACCTCTAGCAGGAACTTGGAATTATACGGAGTTAGCTGAGTGGGCACAAACTGCAAACATCGCTCCCACAACTGCTACCTTATTAAGTCTAACTTTGATTGCCGGGCCTCTGGGTAAATGCGCTCAGTTTCCTCTACATCTATGGTTAGATGAAGCAATGGAAGGGCCAGTGCCAAGTACTATTTTACGAAATTCGGTGGTGGTAGCGGTCGGAGCGTGGGTGCTGATCAAACTACAACCTGTTTTAGCTTTATCCCCTGTTGCTTCCACAGTTATGATTGGAGTGGGAGTGTTTACAGCGGTTTGTGCTTCTTTAATTGCTATTGCCCAAATCGATATTAAGCGCTCGCTTTCTTATTCGGTCAGTACTTACATGGGTTTGGTATTTATTGCTGTGGGAACTGGTCAAGAACAAACTGCTTTGATGCTGTTATTTACTTACGCTTGTGCGATGGCGTTGTTGGTAATGAGTACGGGTGGGGTAATTTTAAACTGCGTCAGTCAAGACCTGACTCAATATGGTGGTTTGTGGTCTCGTCGCCCAATTACGGGAATTTCTTATTTAGTGGGTGCTGCTGGTTTAGTCGCTTTGCCTCCCTTGGGTAGTTTCTGGGTACTTTTGCAAATGACAGATTATTTGTGGAGTAGTCAACCTTGGTTAGTAGGTGTGTTGTTGTTGGTGAATGGGTTCACTGCTTTTAGTATTATTCGGGAGTTTGGTTTGATTTTTGGCGGTCAACCTAAGCAAATGACCGAGCGATCGCCTGAAGGTTTATGGTCTTTGGTTTTGCCGATGACTATTTTGGCTGGTTTTACGTTGCACGTTCCTCTGTTGTTGGGGCAATGGCAACTATTACCAGATATAGCGACTATTAATAAAACTGTTGCTGGTTTATTATTTTTATCCAGCGTGCTTGGTTTTGGTATTGGTGGTTTGATTTATTTAAATGATAAGTGGGAGAAGCCAATTAAATTTCCTTTACCAGCAATACAAGACTTTTTTGCCTACGATTTTTACACTGTAAAACTGTATCGAATTACTATTGTTTTTGTGGTGGGTTTGGTATCAAGAATTATTTCGTGGGTTGACCGCTATCTTGTGGATGGTGTAGTTAATTTTGTGGGTTTAGCTACTGTGTTTGGCGGTCAAGGTTTAAAATATAATGTGTCTGGTCAGTCTCAATTTTATGTATTGACAATTTTGATTGGTATGACTCTATTATTAAGTTGGTTAGTAGTCGGTTTATTTTAGGGAGTAGGGAGTTTAATGAAGTCAGAAGTCAGAAGTTAGAAGTTAACCCACCCCTAACCCTTCCCAACCCACCCATAACCCCTCCCAGGAGGGGAGGGAAAGTAGGGGATTTGAGCAAGGCTCCAAAAACCTGATCGCCTTAAAAGGCGGGGTTGCGCAACCCATATTATTTTGATAAAAGAAGAAAAATAACTGTATGTTAGTAACTTGAGAAAGGTTATATTCTGATTAATTATCTGTACATCATAGTCAAAAATAACTGTAATGTTTGCTTTGAATTTTTGAAATATTTAAGCCTGCCATAAAGCTGATTTAACAGCGGGTTAATTTACGGGAAAATACCAATTATTTTCATAAATAATCTGTAAGTGTTCAGCCGTCAGCTATCAGCTATTAATGTAGGGAAAGGTAAGAGTAATTGATAAATTGAAAAAGAATAAAAAGTTACTGCTAAAATTTCCTTCCCCAACCTTAGAAATAATTATTCATTATTAATTGTTGTTAACGTAGTTCCTCCGCAGGAGGCTAGCTGACTGCTAATGGCTGTTTGCGCAGCATTCCGGAGGAAATGCTTACAATAATCTGTAGATGAAACTGAAAAATTACCTGCTGGTTGTACTAGATTAAAATTTTGAGATGTTGAATCTAATCTGATTTAGTAGTTAGTTAATTTACAGGAAAATTTCAATCAATTATTCTGGGAAATTATCCCTAGATAACACTCAAAAATTATTCTGGTCGTTGGCTAATATTTGAGAAATTTTTAAGCTGATTTGGCAGCAGGTTAATTTTCGAGAAAATTTCAATCATTTTCATAAATAATCTGTAGATGACACTCAAAAATCAGAATTTTTACCAGACTAAAATTTTGAGATGTTGAATCTAATCTGATTTAATAGGTAGTGGGTTGATTTACAGAAAAAAAATCAATCAATTATTTTGGGAAATCATCTGTAGATAAAACTCAAAAATAACTCTGGCGCTCGGCTAATATTTGGGAAATGTTTAAGCTGATAATTAACCTGATTTAACAGTTACTTAATTTCCCGGAAAATCTCAATCATTTTGATGAATAATCTGTAGATGACACTCAAAAATCAGAATTTTTACCAGACTAAAATTTTGAGATGTTGAATTTAGCCTAATGATGGAACTGATTTAGTGATGGGTTTATTTAAGGAAAAATTTCAATCAATTATTTCGGTAAATCATCTTTAGATAAAACTCAAAAATAACTCTGGCGCTCGGCTAATATTTGGGAAATGTTTAAGCTGATAATTAACCTGATTTAACAGTCACTTAATTTCCCGGAAAATCTCAATCATTTTCATAAATAATCTGTAGATTACACTCAAAAATCAGAATTTTTACCAGACTAAAATTTTGAGATGTTGAATTTAGCCTAATGATGGAACTGATTTAGTGATGGGTTGATTTACAGAAAAAAATTCAATCAATTATTTTGGGAAATCATCTGTAGATAATACTCAAAAATAACTCTGGCGCTCGACTAATATTTGGGAAATGTTTAAGCTGATAATTAACCTGATTTAACAGTCACTTAATTTCCCGGAAAATTTCAATCATTTTCATAAATAATCTGTAGATTACACTCAAAAATCAGGATTTTTACCAGACTAAAATTTTGAGATGTTGAATCTAATCTGATTTAATAGGTAGTGGGTTGATTTACAGAAAAAAATTCAATCAGTTATTTTGGGAAATCATCTGTAGATAAAACTCAAAAATAACTCTGGCGCTCGGCTAATATTTGGGAAATGTTTAAGCTGATAATTAACCTGATTTAACAGTCACTTAATTTCCCGGAAAATCTCAATCATTTTCATAAATAATCTGTAGATGACACTCAAAAATCAGGATTTTTACCAGACTAAAATTTTGAGATGTTGAATTTAGCCTAATGATGGAGCTGATTTAGTGATGGGTTTATTTAAGGAAAAATTTCAATCAATTATTTCGGTAAATCATCTTTAGATAATACTCAAAACTAACTCTGGCGCTCGGCTAATATTTGGGAAATGTTTAAGCTGATAATTAACCTGATTTAACAGTCACTTAATTTCCCGGAAAATCTCAATCATTTTCATAAATAATCTGTAGATGACACTCAAAAATCAGGATTTTTACCAGACTAAAATTTTGAGATGTTAAATCTAATCTGATTTAATAGGTAGTGGGTTGATTTACAGAAAAAAATTCAATCAATTATTTTGGGAAATCATTTTTAGATAATACTCAAAAATAACTCTGGCGCTCGACTAATATTTGGGAAATGTTTAAGCTGATAATTAACCTGATTTAACAGTCACTTAATTTCCCGGAAAATCTCAATCATTTTGATGAATAATCTGTAGATGATACGGAAAAATTACCCGTTAGTTTTACTAGACTAAAATGTTCAAATGTTGAATTTAGCCTGATGATGAAACTGGTTAATAGTCAGTTGATTCACAGAAAAAATCTAAAATGAATAATTCTTAGATCAGTATTAAAAATCTATGTCGTGGCAGACTATTATTTTGATTAGTTTTACTCTATGATTAACCTGGATAATAGTAAATTGTTATGAGGTAAAAGTTTCAATCATCCCGATGAATAATCCGTACATCCGAATCAAAAAGCCCTGTTGTTCCAGACTTCAATTTAATTAACAGAAAAATAACAAAAAATAATGCTCAGTGTTTTAATTATCATCCCAATTTTAGGGGCAGCTTTAGTCGGATTTTTTCCCGGAAAAATTACCGATGAAAAATTACGAAAAATCACCTTAGCAATTGCCCTATCTCTAATAGTTTGGACTGTAGAAATTGCCCTTAAATTTAACCTAAATAATCCAGGGTTACAATTTCAAGAACATTTTACCTGGATTCCCCAATTAGGTTTAACCTATAATCTCGGTATAGATGGTTTATCCCTACCATTACTCGCCCTAAATTCCTTACTAACATTCATCGTAGTTTATGGATATGGCAATAATGTCGATCGCCCGCGATTATACTACCCCTTAATTTTATTAGTAAATGCTGGAATAGCAGGTGCTTTTCTCTCCGCAAACTTATTATTATTCGTTCTCTTTTATGAACTAGAATTAATCCCCATCTATTTATTAATAGCAATTTGGGGTAGTAAAAAACGAGGTTATGCAGCAACCAAATTTCTGATCTATACAGCAGTATCCGGAATTCTGATATTAGCAGGATTTTTAGGAATAACTTGGTTAAGCAATTCTCCTAGTTTTGATTATGACCTAATCTCAACCCAAGGACTATCCCTAAAAACCCAACTCATCTTACTAACTCTTCTGTTAGTAGGATTCGGCATCAAAATTCCATTAGTACCTTTACACACTTGGTTGCCAGATGCTTACGTCGAATCATCTCCTCCCGTCACCATTCTTCTAGGTGGCATATTAGCAAAATTAGGCACTTATGGACTATTACGTTTTGGGTTAGGATTATTTCCCGACACCTGGCAAATAGTCGCCCCCGGAATGGCGATAATTGGTACTTTTAGCGTGTTGTATGGAGCATTAGCAGCGATCGCTCAACAAGACATTAAACGGATGGTGGCCTATAGTTCAATTGGCCACATGGGTTATATTGTTGTTGCTGCTGCGGCCAATACACCTTTGAGTTTAGTGGGAGCTATTTCTCAAATGGTTGCTCACGGTTTAATTTTAGCGATTCTATTTCACCTGGTGGGTGTGGTGGAGAGCAAAGTTGGTACTCGTGAATTATCTGTGTTGAATGGTTTGATGAGTCCGGTGCGTGGTTTACCTTTTACGAGCGCTTTATTAATTATGGGTGGAATGGCAAGTGCAGGTATTCCGGGAATGGTTGGTTTTGCTGCTGAGTTTCTAGTATTTCAAGGTAGTTTTTCGGTGTTTCCTATTCCTACTCTTTTATGTATTATTGCTAGTGGTTTAACTGCTGTTTATTTTGTGATTTTGTTAAACCGTACTTGTTTCGGCAAATTAGATAATGATACAGCTTATTATCCTAAAGTTATTTGGTCTGAACGTACCCCTGCTTTAGTATTAGCAGTAGTGATTTTCTTTTTAGGAATTCAACCTACTTGGTTAGTGCGTTGGAGTGAAGCAACTTCCAAATTTTTAGTGACTAATTCTCCTGTAGAAATTCAAAAGTCACAAGTCAAAAGTCAAAATTTAGCTAGTTTGATAAATACAAGAGATGTTAATTTCTTGGAGTACAGAAATTAAGTTTTTTTGCCAGAAATAAAAACTGTGTAAGAATATTTCTCAAAATTCCTACTAATATCAAGTTTAGATAATTATAATGCAGTAGGTTGGGTTAAGCGCTAGCGCACCCCAACAACAATAATTATATTTGTTGGGTTTATCCTCCGGATAAGCTACACTAACGCGGACTCAACCCTACCTACAAAGTGCTACAAAGTGGCAATTTTTGATTATTTCCATTTAAGCAAACATGATATAACACCTAATACCTACCACCTAAAACATCAAAAATTATGACACAAACAAAAACAAAACTTTTCCTATGAATTTGCCGAAATTAATTTCCCGTCTCGAAGTAGCGAAACCCAACAGATACAAACTAAAACTTAATGTGCGAATAATTATTTATAATACCGTAGGTTGGGTTAAGCGCTAGCGCAACCCAACAAATATAATTATTGTTGTTGGGTTTATCCTCCGAATAAGCTCCACTAATGCGGACTCAACCAAATCTACAAAGTGCTACAAAATGCCAAATTTTTATGATTTTCATTGAAGCAAACATGATATAACACCTAACACCTAAAACATCAAAAATTATGACACAAATAATAATAAAACATCCCCCCTTCCAACATGAATTTGCCGAAATTAATTTCCCGTCTCGAAGTAGCGAAACTCAACAGATACAAGCTAACACTTAATATGCGAATAATTATTTATAATACCGTAGGTTGGGTTAAGCGCTAGCGCAACCCAACAAATATAATTATTGTTGTTGGGTTTATCCTCCGAATAAGCTCCACTAATGCGGACTCAACCAAATCTACAAAGTGCTACAAAGTGCCAAGTTTTTATGATTTTCATTGAAGCAAACATGATATAACACCTAACACCTAAAACCTCAAAAACTATGACACAAACAAAAACAAAACTTCCCCCCTCTCAACATGAATTTGCCGAAATTATTCACCGCCTCGAAGCAGGTGGAGCAATGTTACCAGATACTCCAGAAAACCTAATGCAAATTATCGGTATTTATAAAGCTTATGCAGTACCAATGGATTTCTATTGGCGCGACTTACTTTATATTGCCGAACGAGTATTTTTAAACCCCTTACCCTTCTTTAAATACTTCCTGCCAAAAGAATATTTAGAACTTCATAATCACTATGCGGGTGATGATGCAGACTTAAGAGTTTGGCGCGGAGAAGCAACAGCTCATCCAGAACTTTTAGCATTTATTGAAAAGGGAGAAAGTGGCAAAAAATCAAAAATTTTACATCATTTATGGCATGACAGAATTAATATGGAATTTGCCGAAGCTTGTATGCGAGCAATGTTTTGGCATCGGGAAATGGGAGGTAAATTTGACCCTTATTTAGATACTCCTGAATATAAGGCTGCAGCGGATAAAGCAATTAAGGCTTATTTTCAAGGAAATCCTGTAATGTTAGGCTTGTATAAACTATTCCCAGAAATGTTTATCGAACAGGTCAGACAACTTTCTTATTACAGCAATCTTGGTTTGTTTTGGGAAGTAATGGCTGCTGTTTTTTTTGAAATGTTTGATTTGTATAACGAAGGGAAATTAACCAGCGTTCCAGAAGCAATGAATTTTCTGGTAAATGGAATTTTTGCTGTAGCAAATCGCCCAATTTATCATCATGTTTATATTCGGGGTGAATTACACGAAATTATCCCTAAATCTTGTGGTTTTACTTGGTTATTTGAAGCTGCTTTACCTTATGTAGAAGCTGTCTTTTATCGCACTGCACCTTTCCGTGGGACAAAATCTTATAATGCTCAGGCAAAACAGGTTCCAGAAAATCAAAAATACTTTCATTATGGCATTCTTTATGCAGATGTTTTTCCAGTGGGAAATGCTGGTATCCCTCCCACATTATTAATGCAGGATATGCTACATTTTTTACCATCATTTTTAGTTGATTATTACAAAAAATATTGTCGGGGCGAAGATGATATGTTGATTCAGTTAGGAATTACTTTTCAACGCTCAATGTATTGTGTAACTTCCGCAGTTATTCAAGCATTAAGACAAGCAACATTACATCCTTTAGATGACCCAGACCTGGAACATTTAAAAGCAAATCGTGCATTTTTTGAAGCACAACTAGATAGGTTTAAGCGTCCAGAAGCTCGGTTGCGAGATATTCAGCGCCAAGATTATCGTTAATATAATTAGGGTTTGCGCTTCACTAGTCTTTTAGTAGGGGTAGGAGACAGGAGACAACCCACCCCTCGCCCCTCCCCCGACCGTGGAGGGGAAGACAACCCACCCCTAACCCCTCCCAGGAGGGGAAGACAGGAGAAATGGCTCGGGAGTGAGGAGGTAGGAGCGGGCGTTTTGTCCCAAGATTTTTCTGCCCAACTATGCGCCTAAAATGCGCTCCTTTTTGAGCGTTAAACCTTAAATTTCCTTGGCCAATTATCTAGAAATGATCAACAATTTCAGCAACTTTCTCAAGAAAATTGTCTGTAGTCGTTGTAGCCTTGTAGGCGGAAATTAGGTTAACCTATTAACGCCTAGTCCTATAAAAGAAAAAGATGACCATGAAACCAAATTTCTTTGCACTTTTAATCGTATCTGCAGTAACCACAATGGCTGGTTGCACGAACCCTCAATCTACGCCAATAGTACAATCTGCGCCATGCGAAAATCCTGTCACAGAAAACGATGTTCTAGCTGCACAGGAAAGCTGGGGCAAAGCTATTGTTGCCATTGGCAAGGCAGAAAACCCACAAGCAGAAGCACAAAGTACTCTTGACAGGCTTTATGGTTATGATCTTGGTACAGTTTTGTTCAAACCAACACTGGCCAGCGATGATCCGTTCAGAGGCACGGAGAAAGAGGCTTTGTCTTATTTTGTCGGCGGCAGCATCAGCGAAGATGAAGGTTTTGCTCTTGCACCCTTTAACAATGTGCGCTTTGAGAATGAAGGAATTATTACCCAGTGCAATACAGCCACCTCGATGGGTGAGTATTTTTTCACCAAAACAGACGGTAGCGAGATCAAGGTAGAATACACTTTTGGTTATGTGCGCGATGAAAACGGCGATCTGAAAATCAATCTGCACCATTCATCTCTGCCGTATCAAGCGCAATAAGGGCGATCGGTAGTAACGGTCGATGGAATTGCCCGTAGTTGCATGAACCTTTGAACTACGCCTAGTTCGAGGAGCCGGAAATATTGTGACTCCAGAAGAAATGGGTAGTATAGAATACGGTACTTTTGTATTAGGTTCAAAAGTGTTAATGGTACTAGGGCATGAAAATTGTGGGGCAGTAAAAGCAGCTATGGAAGGTAAACCTGTTCCTGGTCAAATTGGTAGTATAATTTCTGCTATTAAACCTGCTGTAGAAATTGCTAAAGGTAAAGCTGGATATCCGGTAGAAAATGCTGTTAAAGCTAATGTAATGGAGCAAATACAAATTATCAATTTTTCTCCAGTTATTACCCAGTTAGTTCAGGAAAACAAATTAAAAGTTGTAGGTGGTTATTACGATCTAGACCGAGGAAAAGTATATTTGATTAGTTAAAATAAATAGAAAAATCTGCATTACTTTATTTTTCGGTTTTTCTGTTTTTTAACAAAGTGATACTACTACAATTTTCGGCCCTTAATTACTTCTTTTCAAGATAAATTTTTATAAAATATGCACTGTTTACAATTCAAGATAATTAATGTCACCCTAATAGTAACATTGCAATATTATCGTTAATAACTTTGAAAAAGGGTGCTGATTTAGTATCCTTTTTTTAGTTGATATGTATTTCCGATTTAATTAGGGCTTGCTGATTAAATATCAAAGCATTTACAGATAAAGGTTTTAGCCTTTTTAGGGTCGAATTGCAGTGGGCCTGTTTCAGTCTAAAACACTCAAAAATTTAGTATTTTGGCAAGATTTGGGCAGAAAAATCATTCTTACAAAACGCCTGCTCCTACCTCATCGCTCCCGAGCCATTTCTCCTGTCTCCTGTCT
Source organism: Okeania sp. SIO2B3 (assembly GCF_010672525.1). GTDB lineage: Bacteria > Cyanobacteriota > Cyanobacteriia > Cyanobacteriales > Microcoleaceae > Okeania. Next base: position 14,113 of record NZ_JAAHGH010000114.1, read on the forward strand.
CCAGTATAGCTGTCTCCTACCCTCACCCATAAGACTAGTGAAGCGCACACCCTAATTATTTATGAGATGAGAAATTTAGTGTTTTTCCTCTCTCAGTTAGATATTTTTGAAGATGCTCCTCTGATGTTACCCAAGCCTTTAAGTTTGCATCCCAACAAAACTTAATCTTATTCCTAATTCTCAGAGTATGAATTCTCTGAAAAGATACTCCTAGAAGTCTCGCTACATGAGTTTGAGTGAATTTATCTTTCATAGTTGATAGGCTAGTTTATATTGCGATGTTTTTGAATAAACCTAAAAGTTACATCTATAAATAATGACCTATTCAGGTATTGCAGATGTTCTAACTATCATCATAAATAGTAACAACCAATGCTTCAACAGCAGTCTTACTGAACTTTAATTATTTTTATGTGTATTCAAAAATTATATCTACCCTAGAGAATTTACTCATATGCTACACCAAAATACCCAGTTAAGCTTTTTCTCTCATATTTTTTTGTCTGATTTCCTAGTTACTCATGCTAGTATTAAAGTAATGCCAATTCCTACTTATCAAAGAAAATTATAATTTTTTCCTGCTCTGTTGAAGTAAAAAATAGTATCTTTTGCTGCTTGAAATTTTGAATCAAAATATAAGCTAATCCATACTTTCAAAGAGCAGATATAGTAGAAGGAAGAAGTAAATAGGGCTTGCTGATTAAATCTAAAAACATTAAAATATAAAGGCTAAAGCCTTTTTTGGAGCTAAAAAAGTGCAAATTTTTCAGCTCTTTATGCTCAAAAAGTTAGTATTTTAAGCAAGACTATGGCAGAAAAATCATTCTTACCGAATAATTAATAATTAATAATTAATAATTAATAATTAAATAATTCGCGCCTTGAAGCCGACCCTTTTAAGGAAAAGCGGTCGTTTGCTTTTGCTTCGCAAAACTGGCGTAACGCAACGCTGTCGCGTTTCGCGTCAGCGGAACGGAGTTCTCTCTTCGCAGCTTCCCCGTTGGGTGGGATGGCTCCGAAACCTGCGCCATATCCATCAGACCAAGAAAAGACAATATTCCTTAGTTATCTAGGAGAGGCTTTAGTTATCTAGAAGAGGCTTTAGTTATCTAGGAGAGGCTTTAGTTATCTAGGAGAGAAGGAAGAATAAAAATCTGGCGTTGTCTGAGCTTTAAGCTTTTAATATGTCCGTACCCTTTCCTTCCACTGCTATATTTCAGGAAAATATCTGTATTAAGTCGCAAATTGCTCTCAGGTGCCCAATAGTCTAATAATATTTGCTATACATCCTTCTTTACCTACTATCAATCAAGGTGTTCCTTTTATTCCATAGATATAAACTAAGATTTAGCAGTCCTTAATAGGGTTTTGTAAAAATATATGACAAAAAAGGGAATTAGGAAACAAGGAGCAGAGAAAAGACCATAGGGAACAGGGATAAGACTTTCAGACCTTCGATCTATTTTTGATTTTTTACAAATGATTTAGGATTGCTATTATAGTGTCAACTTTTGTGACAATTTGCTCTATCTTCACAAGTTCTTCATATTTATAGATTACCTTAATTAGCAAGGTTAGCAACTTGACCTAAAAGCTGAGTTCTAAATATCAAATTTGCATTTGGAGATAAGAGAAATGCAATCAGTTTATATAATTCTATTAGCTCTTTCTGCGAGTTCTGCATTAATTTATAAGCACACATCTGAAGACATATCCTTTGTTTTAGCTATATTAACGGGATTAATCAGTTTATTCTGGGGTTTTGCTTGCTCTCCATTAATTTTTCAGCTTTTAATAGTGCTTAGTTTATTTTGCTTTTACAAAGTTTACTCACTAGATAGCGAAGATATAAGTTAATTAAAATAAGCTTATTTCAACTTTTTTAACACAATTTTTATAATTTTTGTAGATGAATCTATCTATGTAGATACAAGACTTCAAGAATTTAGTCTGATTTTAATTACCCTGATGAAATTATCAGTTATTTGTTAGGGGTTTGTTGTTCAATCTTGTCATATTTTTAAAATAAATTTGAGGTATATTATGCACACTTGTCCTTGCTGCTCTACAACATTACTACGCCATGCACGCCATAATAGTATTTACTGGTATTGTCCACGATGTCGAGAAGAAATGCCTGACTTAGAATTAATGCTATTAACTCCTTCTCAAGTATTTCAGCCTCATGGAGGCTGGTTAAGTACTCGTAAACAAAACTCTAGAGTATTAATAAATGTTCCAGCATAGATTATTTCCATCCACTGAAAAACCTTTTTTATTTGTAAATACTATTAAGGAAAGGAGTCTTTTTGAGACTTCTTATTTTTTTCAGTACGAAAATTGAAAATTATAATATCAATAACGCGGAGCGCGGAACGGAGTTCTATCCCGCTCTTATCCAGACATGATATCATACCTCTTTTCACCAACGCCTTTATTCCTAATGGCGATCAAATTATTAGCAAAACATACATGGTTCGAGTTTGTTGGTGAAAATACCAGATTAAGACATCCTCAAGGCCTGGTTACATCGTCAAACTCTTTGTGATTCGCGCATTGGCCGAAATGCTAAGATATTCTATTCAATTATTAATCCACGCTGCTCAAATTTAGGGATCTGCCAACTCCTTATTCAAATAATACAAATTATTTTATAGTTTAGCGATCGCGAATTTCTACAATCATACCTTAATTCAGCAACGCCAGAACATATTCCCCTGACTCCTGACTCCTGATTCCTGACTCCTGACTCCTAGAGATACCCTGAGTATTTGTAACAAACATTTATTACACCAGGCATAATAGCATCCTGCCATAGCTTAGAATAACTATACTATCAATTTAAGAGTAAGGCATGGGAACTATTTGGGAACTAGACTTTTACAGTCGTCCAATACTTGATGAAAGACAAAAAAAACTCTGGGAACTCTTAATATGCGAAAGTCCCCTAGATATTAATCATCCTACAGACTCTTTGTATCGTTACTCTGAGTTTACAAATAACCAACAGGTAAACTCAATTTGGCTAAAGAGCGCCATTGAGAAAGCGATCGCTGATGCTCCAGAAGCACCTCAAAAAATTCGCTTCTTCCGCCGTCAAATGAATAATATGATTACCAAAGCTTGTGCTGAACTGGCCATCCCTGCTATTTTAAGCCGTCGCACCTACGCACTCAACCAGTGGCTACAACAACGAATAGAAGAAGTTTACCCGACCTATTCTGGTTATCAAGCAGGAACAAATCCTTCGGTTCAATACATGAGTCCCGCCCCACAACCTCTACCAGATGCCTTAATTGGAGAAAAATGGACATTTGTCAGTTTAGAAACTGAAGCTTTTACAGAAATGTCAGAGTGGGACATTGACTTTGGAGAAGCTTTTCCTCTCAACACCATCGGTCTTGCACCCAATTTACAGATTCCTGGTTTAATTATTTATTCATCTAGAGCAAAACCTTTAGCCGCTTGGATGTCAGGATTAGAGTTAGCTTTTGTCAAATTTAATTTAGGTCCACCTGCTAGATTACTATTAGAAACTGGAGGCAATGATTGTTGGATTTTAGCTAATCTGACTAATTCATCAACTATTGAGGAAGCTAAAATATTTTCCGAAGCAAAGTCGAAAGTCAAACAAGTTCATTTTCTGGCTGTACAGTCAAATCAAGAATCTGAATCATTTGCTGGTTTTTGGTTGCTGCAAGAAATTAATATCTAATTAAGTTTTGGGTACTGGACGTTGTTGACATCCTCCCTGGCTTAAAGACACAGAGATTCCTGCCGAGCCTAAGATCCTCGGTGGGTTGACGTTTCTTACGGTGCTGCACCCACCCCTCTTGCTCCCCTCCCGGGAGGGGATGGGGGTGGGTTACGCTTCCCTCCACGTCCGTTTAATTTCTCGGATTGCCTACCCGCGACAACAATACTATAGCATAATTTCTTCCTACTTAATCAATCAAAAAGTTGCCCACTTATGGACGAGGCTTTAGATCCAGTTTTTCGGTAAAATCCTACTAACAACTTTATTGTCCAAAATCATAAATCCCAAACAGAATTTTATGACCCAGTTAGCAGAACAACTGCTAGAAGTAGCTGCCAAAGCAGGAGCTGAGGCAGCAGAGGTATTTCAAGCTCGATCGCACTCCCGGCCCGTATTTTTTGAAAGCAATCGACTCAAGCAACTAGAAAGCACTCAGTCAGAGGGTATAGCGCTCCGACTTTGGCGAAATGGATGTCCAGGAATAGCTGTGGCTCATGGGCCAGTGGAACCCAAAGCTTTAGTAGAACTTGCCCTGTCTATCAGTAGTCTTAATGAACCAGAATCTATTGAACTATCCTCGAAAGCGAAAAATCGATATTATCCCAACCAAGGAATATCTATATCAGTTGAACAACTGGTAACTTGGGGAAAAGAAGCGATCGCATTAATTCGAGAAGTTTATCCAGATGTGATTTGTCATGGGGAATGGGACTGCGAAATTGAATCTACTCGTTTAGTTAATTCCCTAGGACTAGATTGTCATCATATAGATACAACCCTTAGTGGTTATGTAGAAACTGATTGGGTCAGAGGTGACGACTTATTAAATATATCTGATGGCCAAATTCAGCGAAATACTCTTGACCCTAGGAAAGTAGCAAATCGAATTTTGCAGCGATTAGATTGGGCGAAAAAAAATGTGGTGTCCCCCAGGGGGAAAGTACCTATTTTGTTTACAGCTAAAGCAGCAGATTTACTATGGAGTACAATTTCCGCAGCTTTGAACGGTAAGCAGATACTAGAAGGTGCTTCTCCTTGGAGCGATCGCCTGGGGGAACTTGTCACTAGCAAACAAGTGACTATTTCTCAACAACCAGAGGAAGGACCTTTTAGTTGTCCTTTTGATGATGAAGGTATTCCTACCCGCTCAATAAAATTTATTGAAAATGGCATTTTACAATTGTTTTATACAGACCGGACGACTGGTAGATTATTGGGTAGCGGGACTACTGGTAATGGGTTCCGACCAGATTTAGGTAGCTACCCTACACCAGAATTATTTAATTTCATAGTTCAGCCAGGAGAGCGATCGCTAAAAGAATCAATCGAGATGTTGGATGATGCAATTATAGTCGATCAAATTCTCGGTGGTGGTGCTGGTATTTCTGGTGATTTTTCTATTAATGTTGAACTTGGTTATCGTGTTAGAAGGGGTGAAATAGTGGGTAGAGTTAAGAATACGATGATTGCTGGAAATGTTTATACAGCATTAAAGCAATTAGCAGTATTGGGAAGTGATGGTGAATGGAATGGCTCTTGTTACACTCCTCATGTAATTTTAGAAGGGTTATCTACTATTGGCAGAATAGATTAAATTACTTGCTTTATTAATTTAGAATTAGCTATTAAATTTTAAATTTGTTTTATTTATAATTAAATGGAAATTAGAATTTGCTTCATCGGAGACTCTTTTGTAAATGGTACAGGAGACCCTAAGTGCTTGGGTTGGACGGGTAGAATTTGCCAAACAGTTTGCGATCGCGGATACGATCTTACATATTATAATTTGGGTGTCAGAAGAGATACTAGCACTGATATTAATAGTCGTTGGTTGAGAGAAGTTTCTTGTCGTTTACCACCAGAAGTTGATGGTAGAGTAGTCTTTTCTTTTGGTGCAAATGACATGACTTTAGAAGCAGGTAAAACTCGTATAGAAAGCAGTCAGTCAGTAGAAAATATTTACCAGATTTTAACTAAAGCCAAGCAATTCTTTCCTGTTTTAATGATAAATTCTCCCCCTGTTGAAGATACAGAACATAATATTAGAATTGGTAATTTGTCTGACGATTTTGCTCAAGTATGTCTACAGCTAGATATTCCTTATTTAGATGTTTTTACACCGTTAAAAAATTCAGATATTTGGCGACAAGAAGTAATACAAAACGATGGTGCTCATCCAAGATCATTAGGTTATTCTGAGTTAGCAAAGTTAGTAGAAAATTGGAGTTCATGGATATTTTGGTTCCAGAAATAATAACTTTATTTAGACCTGTAGGAAAGAAGGAGATGGAATTAATCAAAAAAAGTAATTATTGTGCTTTTCCGCCTCGTTTACCGTTCCAACCATTTTTTTATCCTGTTCTAAATGAAGAGTATGCGGTGCAAATAGCACGAGATTGGAATACGAAAGATGCAGAATCTGGATATATTGGTTATGTAACACAATTTCAACTAAGAGCTGAATTTATCAAGAGATATTCTGTTAAAGCTGTAGGAGATTCACACCATAAAGAATATTGGATTCCTGCTCAAGAATTATCTGAATTTAATCAAAATATTATTGGTAAAATTAAAGTCATTAATAAATTTATAGATTCATAAAATATTTAATGCGACTATCTCGAAAAAAAGTTTTTTTATGACAATTATTAGGAAATGAGAAACTAATGAATTTTGAAAAGTATAAAATTTTAAGCGTAAGCAGTTAGCGCTTCCCTATGGGATGCTACGCAAACAACAATTAGTAATGAATAATTACTTCTAAGGTTTAGTCCGGAGACTTTGGCAGTAACTTTTATTCTTTCTCAATTTCAAAGGTTGCTTTTACCTTACCTAAAATTAATAGCTGCTAATAGCTGACGGCTGAATGTTTACGTAGGAGAGGAGGTTGAAAATTACCAAGAACCTGTCCGATCCAAAAAAGGAGAAAATTCTGGATCTGACCAATGTATGGGTAGACTAGCTGTAACTCGATAACCTTTTGTTAGATGAAAACGAATTAGCTGCTCCGCACCTGCATAATTACTAATTTCATCCCCAGACCAAATTATTTCGGTTTTACCAGTCAGATACAATATATCACCTTGAATAAAATCGATAAAAAGTAACCCGGCATGAGGATACAACTCAAGATTACCCAAAGTATTAAAGTGATTATTGCCAGAGAAGTCTGGAATAGTTAGGGTTTGGTTTTGCTCAATTTTGATAAAGCCTGGTTTTCCTCCCCGATGGGAGACATCCACTCCTTTGGTAATATCTCTAGAATTATCTTGGTAAGCTGTAGCAATGAAAAAAGTATCTGCATTAATAATTAGGTTGCGCTCCCATTCCCCGAAAGTGGCAATTTCATCAATTTGTGGAGAGACATTAGACTCAACCTGCTCCCAGCTTCGAGCTTGAATATATTGAGGGCAATTACCGAAAGTTTGTCCTACCTGAACTTCAAAACCATTAGCATTAGTCTGAGTGACAATTCCATTAATGCGGTTGCGACGGCGACTATGAAATTCAATTCCTAAAAAACCAATATCAATACCTTCAGCTAAAGTGCTTGCTAGAGGATCGCCAGCTAATGGTTGTGCTTTGACTGTTAAATGGCGATCGCTTGGAGAGTTCATAAAGCCTGGTTTTCCTACTAGGATGGAAGCCCAGGGATTACCAGATTTATCCACTGTCCCTACAATAACATAAGGTAATTGGGCAAAAAACTCTTGATGTTCTTCAGTTAAATATTCTCGAATCATCCGTCGTCCTTGCCGATCCATACGGTCTTGAATTCCTAATCTGGATTGAATTGCTAGTTCTCCAGAATGAAAAGGTGATTCGGTGCGCGACCAACCTGAGTTAACCATAATATTTTCTCTATAGGTAAAGTGCAAAAAAGAATTATGTTATGGCGCTACGCCCAAGGCAACAGGCAACAGGGTAATACAAAAGGGTTTCAGCTTCTATTTATAGTCATTTAACTTTAGATTGAGACAAAGCTTTCTTGCTATGAGGAAGTTTCAGACTAAAAAACGTCTCATTTTTAAGTTAAACAACTATATGTCCTAACTTTAATGCGTAGCGCTATAGAACCCATTTGAGATCTATATAATTATGGTAGTCAAGTCTTTTCGTACATCAATTTTGAGGAAAAATCTGAAAAAGGAGTGTTGAATTTTTTGTATTATCTATCCCCACATCTTTCCTCTTCCTTTTTCCCTCTTAATCTCCTGTCTCCTGTCTCCTGTCTCCTGTCTCCTAGCTAAAAAAACTTGATATTTATCAAGATACCAAATGGTTTCTATACAGGGAAGTGATTAGTAGTAAATGCGATCGCTTCCCTATTTTTTTGTTTATCCCGCAGCAGTGGCAGGCGTTTCAATACCAGGCATTTCCACGAATCCAGGTAATTGTTTGATACGTTCAATCCATGCTAAAATATGGGAGTATTCATCTAAAGATACTTTACCATCGGGGGCAAGAGCAATATAGGGAAAAGCTGCTATGTCTGCAATGGTAGGATGTCCTAATTCTAACCATTCGCGATCGGCTAGATGGCGATTAATTTGTTCGAGAATGAAGGCAGATTTTTGAGTAGCTACTTCGATATCTATAGTGGTTACTTTGAATAGATGAAACAATCTTGCATATTCTACACCTTGACGAATTTCCCCTGCGGTGGTAGACAGCCAACGAACAACTCTACTGAGACCTTCGGCATCATTGGGAAACCATTGTTCATTGCCATATTGACGAGCGAGATAAACTAAAATTGCTTGGGCATCAGGAATAGTTTTATTACTGTCTACTAATAAAGGTATTTGTCCATTCGGTATCAAAAAATGTTCCATCTTCAACCATTACCGAATAATTAATAATTAATAATTAATAATTAAATAATTCGCGCCTTGAAGCCGACCCTTTTAAGAGCTGATTTATAAAGTAAATGTTAAATTAGCTAATCTCTTGACCATTAGGCAGATTAAGGAACCATAAATCATGGCCTCACTCACTTCTGAATACACCTCATAATCTTTACTTAAACGCCTAA
>NZ_JAAHGH010000115.1 GCF_010672525.1 Okeania sp. SIO2B3
TACAGTCCTCACACTTGCGTGTATTTTTCAATACAATTTTCTCCCGAAAAAGCCGCTCCCAGACTAACCCATAACTTGTCTTTTTTGTCTACGTTTTATGTTAAGAAAGATGTTTATAAAGCATAGCTTTGAAAGGGGGGAGGCAGAAGGGAATATTGGTTCAAAGGGAGAAAGTTTTTTTGTCACTAATTATTCTGATACCAAATTGAAATGAAGCTGCATAGAATAATATTTAAAGCATAATTGACCATAGGTAAGCGTAGATAAATATAGATCGATTTAATGAATTTCATCATTCTATGCAACCTCATATAAAACTGGTATGACATGATATTACCCAAAAAATATCATACAGCACTTTCCGAAGTTATGAGGTACAGTTATTTTTATTCTTTTCTGTTCCCAGATCCGGTGTTCCCTCAAACCTAACATTTTGTACCTCATAACAATGGGAAACGCTGTATATAGCACCTGTAAATTTAGGCGATCGCTTTAATTTGAACCTATCCCACTATTTTTAATAGGCTTATTGATTTAAGTAAAATGTGTTTGAAAAGCTATATTTTTCGTTTTTAACTCTCAAAATATTTAGGGTTTTTAGCAAAAATTTTATTACTGGGATAGGTTCTTAAGTAGCGACCGCCTACTTTTACCGAATAATTAATAATTAATAATTAAATAATTCTGGTTTAAAGCCTCCTATTTTAAGGGGAAAAAAAGCGGTTGAGGGATGGCGAGGGGACCTCGCCATATCCAATCAATCAAGAGAAGAAATAATATTTCCTTATATTTAATTCCGTAACGGTTTTCACCAGAGGTAATTATCAATTATCCATTATCCATTAATGAAAGCTTCCTTTGATTATATTCCAAATAAATACAGCAAAATGAAAAAGAATGTAGATTAGGAGAAACTAATATAAATACCAACTCTATATACTTCCTAACAGTTAATTACTATTCCACTCAATTAATTCAAAAATTAATCAATTCAATCAAATTAACTCCCAACCTATTTCAGCAAATTATTATTATTAATAATTCAACCGATGATAGTTCTATTTATCAACTTCAAAACAACACCACAATTATTATCGACTCAGAAACTAATTTAGGATATGGTAAAGCCTGTAATGTAGGATTGAATTGGATTTATACTCAAAATCCCCAAGCAATAATTTGGTTAATTAATCCGGATGCTTATTTATTCCCAAACTCCCTGGAAAAAGCACACCAATTTTTAGTCAAAAATCCAGAATTTTCCATATTAGGAACAACCGTCTACGAACCCACGGGTAAAATTTGGTTTGGTGGCGGAAAATTTATTCCTGAAACTGGCAAAATAATTGCTAATGAATTTCTCTCCAACACAGAAACATCAACCACAGATTGGGTGACAGGATGCAGTATGTTAATTAACTTCAAAAACTTTAAAAACTGTCCTGAATTTGATGAAGATTATTTTTTATATTATGAAGATTTTGACTTTTGTAGACGCTATGCAAAACAAGGTCATAAAATTGCCATAACTCAAAAAATATCTGTAGTTCATCAACCATCTTCCATTACCAAAAAAAATCCTGAATTAAAACTTGAGCATAGCATCTATAGTTATCTACTAAGTTTAGAAAAACATACAAGTAGATTAGTTTTAGTATATAGATTAATTAGAATTACTATAGCTGCTTTAGCTAGGCTACCAATAAATTACAAAATAAGTAGTATTAAACTCAAAGCTATTTGGAAATACAGCCAAAACCAAAAAAGTTAAACCTATACCTCTATTTGTAATCTTACCGAAAATCCCACTAATTTTAACTTCTGACTTTACACTTCTGATTTATGACTTCTTGAATGCAGGAAGTACTAATAACTGATAACTGTTAACTGATAACTGAAATAGCCCATTTTCTAAATTGTTTTAAAGTTGCCGTTTCTCCAATAATTAATCGTTGCTCTAACCATTGAGGAATAATTGTTATATCTAACAAAGGAAAAGCCAAACTTTGCCGGATTTCATCATAACTTTTAGTTTGCCTATTCAACCCATAAAACCGCAAAACCTTACCATCATATCGCCATACTTCCCCTATACCTAACTCCCCATAAATAGGTAACTTATCCATTGAACTATTGGTAATATCAATTTCAATCGCTAAATCTGGGGGTATATCTCCTTTATTTAAGTCAATATGTTGCTTATTTCTAACTTCTGCCTCATTTTGCAGATAAAAACAAGCATCAGGTTCAATTCCTTTTTGAATATCATCTCTTTTTAGAGTAAGAGAACCAACACTTTTAATATTTAAATTCCACTCTTCTGCCATAATAAATATCAGACGAGCAATAAACCAATTATTGTTCTCATGCTGCATTAAAGGACTCATAATCTGTAAATATCCCCCATCATAAACTAGACGTTTTGTCGAATTTTCTCTTAATTCTTCACTCATACGCCCGAAAGTTTCCCAACTAATAGGATACAAAATTATATAATTTTCTGCTTGTGTTTTTGTGAGTGTTTCCATTGTCTTTTTTACTGAAAAATTGAGTTTAAAGCCCCGTCCTTTGCTGGATTTTTTTTATTTGCTCGAGTTGTGTGCTATAATAACAGATAAGCATTTTATCCGGAATTCTGCGCAAACAGCTATTAGCTGTCAGCTATCAGCAACAAGACTCTCTCCTTAAGGACAGTGTTTAAATTATAGTCATTTAACTTTAGATTGGGACAAAGCTTTCTCGCTATGAGGGAATTTCAGACGAAAAAACGTCTCATTTTTAAGTTAAACTACTATAATATAGACTTTAAGGACAAGGGAGCTAACTGTTGTAGTAAGACAATTAATGAAGCTTTTATCCTAAACTAAAAGCAATAGCTGAAGTTCGCAGTTCCTCCGGAGGAGGCTAGCTAATGGCTGACGGCTGAATACTTACAATAACAGTTTTATATCAGATTGCATAGAATGATGAAATTCATTAATCGATCTATATTTTATACTTGAAATATTATTCTATGCAGCTTCATTTCAATTTGGTATTAAACTTATCAGAAATTAACTAAAAAAAATGGTGCGTGGCGATGAACAACGGCACTTCATGGGAGCAAGATATAGCGCTGTGCACAGGCAACAGGCAACAGGAGGAATAAAAAACCGATAATATAAGACTTTTAGCTACTGGACAGTTCTTGTAATTTGTAAATATGCCAGTGCACATTGCTATATGAACAAGGGAGCAAGATATGAGCAAGGGAGCAAGATACAAGTAAGGGAGCAAGATGCTCCCACTGCTTTTGTCCTTAATCAAAATAATTACAATAGACCACCATTACAATGCACCACCACCAAAGAAGAAACCAGAATAATTATTTCCCTGATTAATAAATTGAAATAACCAAAAATATCAGAAACGGGAAAATATCAGGAACGGGCAAGATGCCCATTCCACAAAACTATTAAAATCCCAAGCGCATTTATGCAACGCTCCAAAAATTCTTGCCTGCTGCCTTCTCTTGCCTGTTACCTAAAAACTTAAATGTCTAACCAACTTCTAATAAACCTATCAGTATTAATCCCACAACCAACAGGAATATCCATCTACGCAAATAACATCCTGCCACAACTTCAACAACTTAATCCCACCCTATTAGTTGCCAATAAAATTCCCAATTTTAACTGCCATCTCATCCCTAACAACATGACGCCCGCTCAGGGAACTAAAGGTCATTTACGACGATTATTTTGGACTCAATTTCAATTATCAAATATCTATAAAAAATTACAAGCAAATCTACTTTTTTCTCCCCTTCCAGAAGCGCCATTATATTCTCAGTATCGTTACATAGTAATGGCTCACGATTTAATTCCTTTACGTTTTCCCAAACCTGGTTCTCGCTTAACTGCTTACTTCAAATATTATATTCCTCAAGTATTAAGTCAGGCAGAACATATTATTTGTAATTCTCAAGCAACCGCAAAAGATATTACTGATTTTTTCCAAATAACACCTAAAAAAATTACACCTATTCCTTTAGGTTATGATTCTCAAAGATTCCAATTTTTAGACTTACCCACGAAAAATTACTTTCTTTATCTCGGTCGCCACGACCATTATAAAAATCTGCATCGGTTGATAGAAGCATTTGCTAAATTGCCTAATTTTTCCGAGTATGAATTATGGTTTGCTGGACCTACAGATAATACTTATACACCAACATTAAAAACTCAAATTAAAGAACTAGAATTAACAAAATTAGTGAAATTTCTAGACTATGTTCCCACAACAGAATTAGCCAAAATAATAAATCAAGCGATCGCTCTGGTTTTTCCTAGTCTGTGGGAAGGATTTGGTTTTCCCGTATTGGAAGCAATGGCGTGCGGTACTCCAGTTATTACCTCTAATATTTCATCCCTGCCAGAAGTTGCTGGAGATGCAGCTATTTTGGTTAACCCGAAAAATGTAGGAGAAATAACAGATGCGATGAATATTATTGCTAAAGATGGAGGAGAGCGATCGCGACTATCAACCTTAAGTTTAGCTAGAGCTAAAGAATTTAGTTGGGAAAAAACTGGTTTAGCTACTAGGGAAGTGATTCGGAGGTGGAGTGATGGGGGGATGGGGTGATTGTGTGATATGGTGGTGGTGTGATAGGGAGAAGGATATTATAACTGAAAACTACCAAAATTTAATCAATAACCATGAAGATTTAGAGGTGTATCAAATTGCTTTTAATATACTTTTAATATAGCAGTTTTCAGTTTTGTGTGAAATAATTTCCTGAAATTACTGTAGCGTCAAAGTTTTAAGCTTATAAAATCTTACTTTTAACTTTTGACTTTTGACTTTTGACTTCCGTGAAACGGTATCAATTAATCAAATGAACATAGAACAAGCATTACTCAAAAACTTCAGAGAATTACCGCCAGAAAAACAGCAAGAAATCCTAGATTTCAGTGAATTTATCAGACAAAAAACTTTAGTCAAACCAGAGCCAAAAATACCAAAACAAAAGGCAGAAAATTGGAAAAATTGGGCAGAAAGCCAGCCTAAAAATAGTCCTGGCTTACCAGAGTCCGCTTTAAAACGAGAAACTATTTATTAAAAATAACCGGAAAATTTGGGTCTCAAGTCTCCCCTTTTAAGGGGATAAAAAAAGAATATTCCGTATTTCAAGCCTCCTACTGAAGCAGGAGGTACTGATAACTGATAACTGATAACTGAAATGACTAGGTATTTATTAGATACGAATATTCTTTTAAGAGCCAGCGACCCCACCTCATCCAACTATCAATTAGCCGTTGATTCTGTATTTTTATTACTGAATCAAAACCACGAATGTTTATTAACTGCCCAAGTTCTGATAGAATTTTGGGTAGTGGCTACTCGCCCTATAGAAGTAAATGGCTTAGGTTGGACTCCTGAAAGAACTCGACAACAAATCAATATATTAATTTCTCAATTCGCTTTATTATCAGAAAATGGAGCAATTTTTACCTATTGGTTAGAGTTAGTTATTACTCACAATATTAGAGGAAAACGAACTCACGATATTAGATTATTAGCCGTAATGAAATCTCATGGAATTAATTGCTTATTAACTTTTAATCCAGAAGATTTTATAACTATTCCAGAAATAAAAATTGTCACACCACAGGAGATAACTACCAACTTTTAAGTAAGATATTAGTTAAGTATAGTACTAAATTATGAATATTATTATAATGGGGGGAGCGATCGCTCCTTTTTATTGGGGAAAGCGATCGCTCTAGTTTTTCCTAGTCTGTGGGAAGGATTTGGTTTTCCCGTATTGGAAGCAATGGGTTGTGGTACTCCAGTTATTACTTCTAATATCTCATCCCTGCCAGAAGTAGCTGGAGATGCAGCTATTTTGGTTAACCCGAAAAATGTAGGAGAAATAACAGATGCGATGAATATTATTGCTAAAGATGGAGGAGAGCGATCGCGCCTCTCAACCTTAAGTTTGGCTAGAGCTAAAGAGTTTAGTTGGGAAAAAACTGGTTTAGCTACTAGGGAGATAATTATGAATTATCTGATTAAGGTTTAAATAATTAGGGCGATCGCTCCTTTTTATTTTAGGGAACCCAAATTAACTGTGAATTCATTTAACTATTGTCCAACAGTTAACAGAACAAACTCACAAAGCAGCGATCGCCTGATTACTCAGTATGGATAATTCATTTAACTATTGTCCAATAGTTAACAGAGCAAAGTCACAAAGCAGCGATCGCCTGATTACTCAGTATGGATAATTCATTTAACTATTGTCCAATAGTTAACAGAGCAAACTCACAAAGTAGCGATCACCTGATTACTCAGTATGGATAATTCATCTAACATTAAAACCCAGTTATATCAAATCCGTTGGCTTCAGAGTAATATAATTCTGTCGTCGTCATACAATGCTTAGGGAAGAATGATCATTTACCCCTACAATATGGACTCTTATCTTTAAAAGACTGAATAACATCGATGCTACCGGATTTGATATTATCCAAGTTCAAAAAATGGCTATTCTCAAATCTTACTTTTGAACCTTACGCTTAGTAGCAGCAACCAAACCACCAATAGCTATTAGACCTAATACTGTAGAAGGCTCAGGTATGTCTTCTGGAGAAGACTCAAGTACCTCTTGAGATACATAACCATTCGCCAAACCTTCTAGAACAACTTCATAGTTACCACTGAAAGAACCTCCTAACCCAGTCTCAGTAGCAACAGTACTCCAAGCGTAACCAGTAACTCCATTAATATCGTATGCAAAGATTTCACTTATTTGCACACCATCTAATGCTCCTGCTAGAAAGGGGTCACTAAATCTGTCTCCTAAGTTTAAGGGACTTGCTAAACCAACCACAATGTCATCACCAACTTCGTTAATGTAAGAAATGTTGGGGTCAGTAATCATGTCAAGTCCCCCTTCGTCTATAAAAATGCTGTAAAACAGCCCTTCAGTGGCACTTGATACAAGTGGGGCACTTGAGTTTCTTTCCACAGCTTGTTCCCAAGCATCAGAAAACCAAGCTCTACCAACCCCATTTAGCCAATCGCTACTAGAGTAAATGTTCTCAGTCACGTTGGTAAATTTGGCTGTTTCTCCCTGAGCATTTTGAGCTTGTACTGTAGCAAGTGGGTTAGCACCCTGAGTTTGGCCTACATTTTTCGCGCCTAACTCTACGTTACCACCAGGATTGGAACTATCTCCTTGTAAAATTGAATCTAACTTAGTTATGTCATTAGTTACTTGAAGGCTAGTACCGACTTGTTCCCGTAGTATGATATCTGTACCGCTACTGGTAAAAGTAGCAGCCATTGCTGGAGCGCCGAATACTGCACTCATACTAGCAACAACTGAAGCGCTTGCTAAAAATTTCTTTACTAATCCTGCCATGATTTTTGTCTCCTTAATTTGAATTGTGTTTTTTGATAAAAAGTTTTTTGATTTATAGAACCCATTTGGTATCTTTTCTTGAAATACAAAAGTTTCAGGAAAGTCGTTTTAAGGAGCCTAAAAACTATAAGAGTTCAGGAAACTGAAAAATTATGAAAAATGACTGCCAGAATCATAAAACCCAAATGGGTATTGGACTTGTAATGTTAAATAGATCCCAAATGGCTTCTATATTACATTGTATTGTTGCGACATACGCGTGAGTAGAAAAAGAATCTGAATCAAGCGATCGCTTTGTGTTTCTCCACCAACCTCTCAAGCACATTTGTTTGACATTGTATTATGATTATGTGTACTTGATTATTCATAATCATAATTATTCTGCACCCTTAGATATGTATTTGCTATATTTTCAGTGAATTTAACTTGTGTAGTTAACCTGATTACTAAGATTATGACATAGGCATTATGTAAATAGCAAGAGTTTATTTCTAACTTTACTAAAACTTTAAAAAACACACAAAAATCCGGCAAAACTTCAAAGCATATTCCTCAAAATACCTCAAAATACCAAGATTTTCCTCAAAATAAACTACTTATGCGTAAATTTACCGAATATTTAAAATCATTAAATCCGTAGTGTACTGCTTAATCTTATAGGAAAAAACTGGTTTAGCTACTAGGCAGATAATTCAGGATTTTCTGATTAAGGTTTAAATCATTGGGGCGATCGCTCCAAGTATAGGTTAAAGTTATTCTTAGTCTTTAATGTTGCTGTTTATTGATTTCTAATTGTGATATTTGGGGGTGCGGGATGTAGGTTAAAAAAAATGACTCAGCGAATCACCTAAACTCAAAGTTGAGAAAAAAAAGGGGGCAATTACTTCGCCCCTTTTTTCTTTTTATAGCTGCTATGCTGCTTTAATTACTTCACAAAAAACTTTGCCAGTAAATTTGAAGAAGATTGGCTTTCAGATGGGCTTTCAAATTGGCTTTCATATGAGCTTTTGATCAAGTTAATATAGCCAGTAGGTATACCTGAGGCTACCCATTCTGGTTGAGCTTGCAGGCCATCGCTTCCACCTAGGACTCCGTTGTTGTTATTAACGTAGTCAAAAGCGATCGCCCCGTAACCTTCATTGCAACGCCAATCACCAATTAGATCATCTTCTGGAGATTGAAAGGGCAATATAGAGGTACTTCGCTCCAGCCAATAAAGGATTTGCTGTTTTCCAAGGGCACTCTTAAAAATCTGCAAGCGACCGATACAGCCATTAAAGAAGTTCCCTTCATATTCACCCCGCCCTAGATAGAGTGAATCAGGATAGAGTGAATCACTGTTTGGTAAAGCCTGTGGGATGTTTGAAGGTAGTTTTTTGCCTTTGGCTCCATCCTGGTTTCCGTTAATGTACAAAGAAATTTCATTATTCGATATCACTACAGCAATATAGTAGTAGGTATCTATGTCAATAGACATCTCCGACGTTATCTCTTTTATTAGAAGTTTGCCGAGATATAGGTCTACTTTAACTCTTCCAACCCATTGTTGTTGTAGCTGTTCGTTTTCTTCTAATCTCCATAAATAGCTAACTGCATAAGAATATTTATCTACCGATGACCACTTCTCAAGGATGTTATACTCAATTGCTTCATTCTCTACATTATTTGGTTGTTCCATTTCCGCTAGCATCCAGAATGCCAACGTGAATTCTGAATCCTTGTCAAAGTCAATATCCTCGTTGTTGGGAATCTCTACATAGTCGCTAGTTCCGTTAAACTTTAGGATTGTAGGCCATATTGGTGCATAGCGAGGAATAGTTAGCTCGGTCACGGTTAATCTCCTTGTTAATTCCTTGTTAATAAAAATAACCCCACTAGGTACAGCTCTCTCATTTCTGGGAGACTGCGAGGGTGACTCAGTTACTTTTTCTGAATCAGGACTTACGCAAATTCTTAGACTACAGGCTATCAGTAGGGGGCAAATGCCAGCTATCTGTAGGGGGCGAATGCCATTCGCCCCTACATATGATGGTTTTGCGTAAATCCTCTGAATAAGTCTAATGGCTTACTAGTGCAGGATGGCGGAAATAACTAACCAGTTAAAAAAGGTTCAAAAGCTTGTACAATAACCTTTCTTCCCTTCTGCCTTCTGCCTCCTGCCTTCTGCCTTTTTGCACTAGAGGCATTTGTTAAGACAGCTTACAGCTCCAGGTCCGGCACAAACTCCCCAACAGACAGGGTTAGTCAAACAATAGGCACATCCTAGGGCAGTTGTGCCAAGACATTTGAGCATACACCCAATATCGAACTGTCCTTCAACTCCTGGTGTTGCCAAGGCAGCACTTGCCATACCGTTGTAGTTGCTTCTAGGGGATGTAAGGCTTTGCTCGGCAGTAAAGTTGTGTACTTTCTTCATGGTAATTGTTTTCTTCTTTAAGATTTACTTCATTAACTCGATGGTTTCCTAAATTAGAAGATCGAGACCCCCATTTGGGATAAATGGAGGTCTTTTCACCGCCGAGGGTTATTGTAAGCAGAACTTAGTTATCTAGACATCAGCTACTTAAAGCTTGGTGCTTCTTCTATCCTGAGAATAGTTAGAAACAACCCTTAATGCAGCTTACTACCCCTGGCCCAGCACACTCAGCCCAGCAACCAATATCGGTTCCGCACTTAAGACAACCAAGAGCTGTACTGCCAGCACACTTTAGGGCACATAAAACACTGAACTGTCCCTCAACGCCGGGTGCAACTTCGCCAGCAGTGTTGCCAGCATAGATAGCCGCGTTATTACCGAGACTTTGGGCTGCTGTAAATTTTAATTGTTTGTTCATAACGGTTTCCGTTGATTTTCTCCTTTTGTTTTACCTTTGGTTTTTACCATCCTGTTAGAGGACGGCTTTCTTGTCTTGGTCTTAATCGTAAGACGATTCTTGAGACTCAAGCAAGCCTTGTTTTGCTTTTTTTTCCTAGTTGGAATGGGATATTACTATGTGTCGCTATGTATTACTCCATTCCTTTTCCTAGGTAATCAAGCAAGCCTTGTTTCCCTTCTATTTCCTAGTTAGGATGTTGTTATGTATTCTCCCATCCCTTGGAATAGGTACGGAAATTCTGTTGTGATATTCACTTGACAATACCGCTTCTTTATCATGCCGTTTGTTTGTGCCTGATAGCTGAAGATAACGTCATAAATTTTCTGATCGCCTTGTAATAAAGCTGGTTGTGATGTCACTCCTACAAAACTGTAAGGAACGGGAGGAGGGGAAGGAGGGGAAGGAGGGGAAGAATCGGAAGGAGCGGGAGGAGCGGGAGGATAGAGCAAACGATAAGCATCACTATATAAACCTAAATATTTAGTAAGTACAAAATTAAGCGCCCTGTAACTATCCGTATTCCCTGGATTGATTGCTGCCTCCCATAAAATACCGATCGTGAGTTTTACATTAAGCTCTACTGGCTCATCTCCTATTTGTTCCTCGATCTCCTGTACGTATTGATTTAAGGACAAGAAAAAGAAATCGCTAGCAAGAACAATGGGTAATTCTAGTCCATTGCAGGCTCCAGAAGGTGGCACAGGACCCTGCGGTCCAACAACCGTGCTTAGGCTCTCTTTCGAAGGATTTTTAGGAAAGGGTTTACTGGCCTCAACAAGAGCGAGGACTTCCTCGTCGGAAATAGCCTTAATAATATAGCTATCGACTTTAGCTATCGTGAAAACCCAGCACATTTCTCGTGCCAGATATAAGTTTTCTACCTGAGATAAAACTTGGAACAACAGCTCAGGAGTCGGAGGATAGACACTATTTGGAGGAGCAACTTGATAGAACTCCTTTTCTATAGTCAGAGATGGAAAGACAGGTCGAACCTTTCCCAGGGTGCTGTAGATATAGCTAGGAGGAGCGCTATCGCCCTCGTTATAGGACTCTTCTCCTCCTCCATCGCAGGAGCAAGCTTGAGGCAAAATATCTGCGTAGGACTCCCAGTTGATAATGGGTTCGCCTCCATAAGAACTCAAAGTGGGAATCCTGAGGCTTTGTGCAGCTGTCGGTTTTAGTAAAGTCATTGTCATTTCAGTTATTAGTTATCAGCGATCGGTACCTCTGGCTGTTTGCGCAGCATTCCGCAGGAAACCTAGAGGCTGGAAATACTGAAGTTTATTCTTTTCATCACCTTAAAAGGGTAGAAACTTCAGACCTTAATTTTTTGGTCAATTTATTTTGTATTCTTAGACTTGATGTTCTATTGGTATTTATTGTGTGACTCCTGAATTTAAGCTAAGAAGCAGAGGGGGCGAGAACTGCACCCACCCCTAGGAAAAGTCAGACAAACATTACGGGCCGGGATAATAGGGCGCAAACTTGCTGACTAAGAATGGGTATAATCCCGTTACGTCAACTGTGGTAAACCAGTAAGCAGACTCACCCGTTACCCGTTGCATATATTGGAAAATAACATTAACAATCCGGCGTGTTCCTTGAACATTTGCTAATTCAGCAGTTACCCCAACTAGGTAATAGGCACCTTGAAAGCCCCCTGGACTTTGTTCAGGATCGAGCATCTGAGCTGTCGTAGTATAAATCTGTGGGTACTTGACAGCTAAGTAGTTAATTGCTCGGTATTCGTCTGTTGCTCCAGTATTATCAGTTAATCCCATTATCATCTCCAGTACGCTTTGGGCTAACTCTGGTGATACTCCTGATGCAGAGGCGATCGCATCAACAAAATCCCTCAGGTTAGAGATAAAGGACTGATTGACTGCTACCAAAGGCAATTGCAGACCATTACACATCTCTGGCGGAGCTAGGGGACCTTTTATGCCAATAATTCCATCTAGAGGCGTTTCCAAACTGGGGTCCAATGCAGTTATGAATTGAGCCAGCTCGACGTAAGTTCTGGGTTTAAGGATATAGACATCGACCGTATCGATCTGGAAGATGTAGCACATATTCATGGCTATATAAAGATTTTCCCCTTGGCTAAGGACCTGGTAGAGAAGGTTATTGGTCGGTCCTTGAGCTTGTATTGTAGCGGCAGCAGCCTCGAATTGTTTCTCCAGACTTATGTTGGGAAAAGCCGCTCTAATCGATCCCAGGCTATATATTGGCGTAGGGGGAGGTGCGGTGGTGCCATCGCTTTTTTCACAATCGCACTCTTGAGGAGCAATGCTTGGAGTTGTCACGCTCAGGGTGACTGGTAAAGGATTTTGTATTGCTGCTGGCGCAACTGCTACAGCACTAGGTGCTGGTACAGCTTGAGTTGTTGCTACGGCATTAGGTGCTGCCGTCTCTACTTCAGGGGATTGAACTTGCTCTGTTATCATCTTTGCTCCTGTTTAGTGTTTTCAATTAAATTGCTCATCATAGTCAACAAATCAACAAGGACTACAATGCTTTTTAGTAATTTGCTTTAGCTGATAGCGTTCTCCAGCTAGCCTCAGCATTCAGTAAAGGCGGGATAATACTTTTTCGGCGGATATCGGGGCGAAGGATAGCTCGGCGTATCTCCCCTGCCGTAGCCTGGGGAAAAAGCGACCATAGCAAGGCAATTGTTCCAGTTACAAAAGGCGTAGCAGCGCTCGTGCCTGTCATCTGCGTGTATCCGCCACCAGAATAGGTACTGACAATATCTACCCCTGGTGCCATTAATCCCGATTTCCCTACTGATATACCGCTATTAGACTTAGAATACAATTCCCCTTGCATATTGCAAGCAGCAACTGGAATCGTCCAAGGATGGTCAAACAGGGCAACTCGTCCGAGCCGACCTTGATTACCAGCAGCTCCTACAATTAATACTCCTTTTTGAAAGGCGTAGTCAAAAGCCTCCTGGAGAACAGGTTGCTCTTGGAGCGACGTGGTAGGCAGACCCAAACTGAGGTTGATTACCCTAGCTCCAGCGTCTATCACTTCCTTGACAGCAGAAGCTAGATTCTCAGGAGTCACCTTAGGGCACTGCTCTAAATCTGCCAGATCGCATAAGATTGGTTTCACCAAAACTGTACAGTCTGGACATAGCCCTGGAGCTTGAGACTCCCGTTGGGCACAGAGAATACCAGCTATAAAGGTTCCATGAACGCAGCCAATGCTCTCTTTGGTTTGGCAAATAACCTCTGGTGCTGCAGGTAGAGCGCGTATGGAAGCGGCTTGCAAATCAGGATGATCTCCTTGTACAGGACCATCAATTATCCCCACTACGATTTCAGCTCTGCCAGATGTAGCAGCCAATAGCTGTTTTATGTTGATAAATTCTAAATAATTAACCATTTTTTTAGTGACAACAATTTAACGTATTGAACTGCTCAGTTAAACCTGGGCTGATTTGTTAAAGTTCCTTTTTTTAAGGAGTCTCTATTAAGACCATCAAGTGAGTTGATTTCTGACAGTTTTTGTTTGGAATTTTTACTGTTTTTTTCTCTGTCCAGTTAAACTTAAGCTAATTTGCTAAAGTTCTCTTTTCTTAAGGAGTCATCATTAAGACGATCAAGTGAGTTGATTTCTGACAGTTTTTGTTTGGAATTTTTACTGTTTTTTTTCTCTGTTACCTCAAAACAATCTTCTGACACATAAGGCAATACTGTTCAAAGAAGACCAAAACTCATAAGGTATAGCGCTACCCACAAGTAAAGGGAGCGATCGCGACTATCAACCTTAAGTTTAGCTAGAGCAAAAGAGTTTAGTTGGGAAAAAACTGGTTTAGCTACTAGAGAGGTAATTCAGAATTATCTGATTAAGGTTTAAATAATTAGAGCGATCGCACTCTTTGCAGCCAAAACTAACAACGAGTTACATTGAGGAAAGCGATCGCCGAAAATTTGCCAAGTTTATTACGGGTTTCTCGGCTTTACGAGCAAAATGCGACGGCGAGTCGCATTGAGGAATACGCTTGCCGTTGGTGGATTTTGGTTAGAAGTGGAGTTCAGAAAGTCAAGTTAGGAAGGGTTAGGGAAGAGACCCAAACCCCTTTGTCAAACTGCCCCTATCCACGGCGATTCGTTTTGAGGAACGCATACGCCTATTCTTAGGTTTGACTTCCTGTTATAAATATTTCAACTGGTGTTTCTGAATGCTCGCTTATGTTTGAAAATGTTATCGATTGTGTCCCGCCTACATAATATTGCCGATCTTCAGTCTGCTGCACCTGAATGTATACCGGGGGATGATCCTGCACCGCTACCACTGCGTTATATTTTTGACTCTGGTTGGTAAACTTCGTCTTCGCAGTATCGAGGCCTGGATCAAAATTCGCCGTCAATGTTTCCCCTCGGTCTATCGTTTTCACACAGGGTTGGGTTTCAGTCACTTCGCAGAACTCTGCTGCTTGTGCTGAATCTACTGGACTCACTAAAATAAAAGCCATCATCACTACCAATGCAACTAGCAATTTTGTTACGAGTTTTTTCATTTTCTTCTGACCTTTTCAAAGATTTACACATCTCTAGAACGGGCTTTCACCCTTAGCATCAACAATAAATATAACCAATTTAAAGATATTTTATTGTCTCGCTCAAATATTAGACGCTAGGATGATGTTTTTTATGACGTTAATTTATCAATTTCTCTCATTGCCTCGCTTCCACCAATGTCATTACTCATTTTTGATAACTTCCTTAGCAATATACCACATCAACATCTAAACCTTTTTGTATATAGGTTAATTACACTCCCCTTTCACTTTAGGTTCTGTTTTCCCTTGCTGCATGACATTTTATATATATGCGAATACCCTGATAAAAATGCGAATAAATTTTTCCCTGTACGGAAACTACCGCCGCTCGAATAACCACTGACCTCTTACCCTTCTCATGTATCTCACCCCCCGATTTACCCATACCATCCAATCCACGCATGATTATCTACATTTGCTACCCCCTATATCCGTCTAAGACCTAGACAAACCCAATGAAAATCTTTCGCTGAACTCTGAACATTACAGCGGTTTTCATATGAATAAACCACAATCATACTGACTCCTTACTCCTTGCTCATTACTCCTTACTCATTACTCATTACTCCTTACTCATTACTCCTACAACAGTTTTGTGGTCTACTCAACTGAAAAGCACTGTAAGAAAAAGTATCTTTCCTCACAAGAATCGAGAAATTAACACAGATATAGAATACATCCCTGTCAAACTCCCCATGAGTACATAGTATGTCAACCATCGTGATCGCTCTCTTGGCAGCAAAAACTAACAACGAGTCACATTGAGTCAAGTGAACGCCGAAAAATTTCCAAACCAATATTTCGCGCTGCCGTAAATGTATCGCGATGTACGCCAAAACTATTCCCTTCTGAAACCCATCTACTTTTGATCGCCACACCAAATCAACCTCTCACACACCCATTTTCGCAAAGAGGCAACAAAACTACAGCACATCAGGAACATTACCCTCCTGTATCCATCAACAACCTATGGCAAATCCACTGAATACCCTTCAATGAACTCCAAACACTAGGGAAAAGTTTCACATCTCCCATTAACCGAGATATTAACCCATATTTAGTATTATCCCCTGCCAAACACCACCACATAACATACGGTCTCAACCATCGCGATCGCTCCCTTGATAAACAACAGGCAACAGATTTTTTCTGGTAACTTTCGCTTACAGTTAATAGGCAACAGACAACATATAAAAAAGAAGAGATTTTTTCAGAGAGTGGGTGGTACAAAAAAAGATTTTTCTGGTAACTTTTACTGGCAGTTCCCAGAAATGGTTGAATAAAATTATTGATTTTCTGAAGATGTCTATTATCCTTTGATACAAAATCCTGTTGAACAGTTGTCATTTCCACCATAGGAAGCAATCTCCTAAACCCCTGAGATGGCTTTCTTCCACTCCGTTTCAGTTGCAATGACTTAGATATAGTAATTCTCCGGATTTGATATGACTCTACCGAACTTTCCACCCCATCTTGTTCTACTTCAAATACCTCGACACACTCTACTTCAGTTAATTCTGTAGCAGTTTCCTGAACCTCCCGGTCAACTTGCTCCCTTGACTCGACAGCACTCTCCACAGACTCTTGTTTTTCTACCTCAACTAAGCGATCGCTCTCTACTTCTACCAATACTGTGGCAACTTCCTGAATAGTCTGACCTAAATTACCCCCTAGCTCCACAGGAGTATCCACAGACTCAGATTTTTCTATTTCTACCACCTCTTTTTGCCATGGGAACCCACCCCTCGCCCCTCCCAGGAGGGGAAGGTGGGGTAATGGAGAGATAGAACGGCTATCAAATGTAGAGCGATCGCCAGGCAATTGTTTCATCCCTATCTCCAACCCATCCTTTTCTTCCGACTCAATACTCTGCTGCTTATCCTTATTTTTCCTTGGAGTAGAAAACTTCCGGCCTTTCCCTGCTGTAAAACTTACTTTCTCCCCAATTCCTAGAAAATAGTTGCTCAACTTCTCTTTGAGCTTTTTCTTAGCCACATATATCCGCCTGCATACATTGTCGTAGGATATCCCTTGCCGTTTCGCAATTTCTGTATGGGAAAGCTCCTCATAAAAATGTAAAATAAAAGTCCCCCGCAATCTTTCCGGTAAATCAGCGATCGCCCGTCGAATCTCAATAGACCTCTCCTCTCTCTCCAGACAACTTTCTGGCGACTTCACCGAAGAAGCAATACCCATCTCCTGAGTATCTCCCACCCATTCAATACTTTCAACACCTGTAGCCCCTCGAGAACGTTCTCGAATAATATCAATACAGAGATTGCGAGTCAGCTTGATAGACCAGGCCTTAAAATTAGTAATTTTCCCCTCAAACTTTTGCACCTTTTCCCAAGCTTTTAGCGCCGCCCGACTCAGAGCATCCTCCGCATCTGTTTGGTTAGAGTTCATTAACCTGAGACAGCACCGATATAGTAGTTCTCTATGTCCATTCCATTGCTGCCAAAACTGACAAACTAGATCGGAATTGCCCCTTTCGGTTAAAGCAAAGTCCATTATATTCCTCTTCCATCTACTGACTATCTACATAACAAAGACGTAAGGGATTTACTGGTATGAGCTATCAAACTTCATGTAAAAGATCATATAATTAGGCTTTTCTTCGATAGTGAAAATCAACCTTTATTAGCTACCTGCATAAGTCTAATCATTTGTCAATCTCATCAAGTTTGTATGAATATTTATTCAACAAATAAGTGTCTTTGCGTAAGTCCTGATATAGTGGTATATAGCAATTTTCATTTTGGTAGACCACCAGGGGCGAATGGCTATTTGCTAAAGTAGAGCTGCCGCTTTATATGTCGTGGAGCGTTAACGGAGTTATGCGACAGCAAAACGCCCCCTACTGGACCGACACAGCTAAAACTGTGCATTAGGTTTTAACTTGAAAATTCTTACTTTTGATTTTTGACTTTTGAATTTTGAATTGAATCTAATGCACCATTTTAGCTGTGTCAGTCCACTACAGGGTTTTGGCTATGACGATGTGGTCCATCAATCATCAAAAGCGCTGTAAGTCCTGATATTTTTTAAATAATTCCAGATGCATACAAAACAAACTACAGATTCTATCAAGCTAGATTTTGTTTTAGAGGCGATCAACCGTAAGCTACTAGAAACCAACAATCATCCTTTAAATACCACAGAAATTATTATTCTCCAAGGTATTTGGGATCATAAGACCTATAATATAGTTGCTGAAGAGGCAAATTACAGCTTAAGTTATCTAAGTAATGTCGTTGCTCCTGAGTTATTTAGACGAATTTCTGATATTATTGGTCAAAGGGTGACAAAGAAAAACTGTCTGATTCAACTTCAAACATATCTCATCTCACAAGCTACCTCAAAAAAAACTTTCCTTAGTCAAGATTCCGGAAAACTTTCTTCTAGTGTCACACAACTAATGTCACCAAGATTTCCGAGTGGATCTATTTCTCTAGATTCACCATTTTACATAGAACGAGCCGATATTGAGAAGCAAGTGTATGCAGAAATTGAGAAACCAGGAGCATTGGTGAGAATAAAAGCACCCCAGGAGATGGGCAAAACCTCCCTTCTTTTGAGGGTTATAAACGATGCAGAAAGTTTGGACTATCGCACTGTGAGCTTGGACTTACAACAGGTAGGCCAAGACATTTTGAGTGGTGGTATCAACAAATTTTTACGTTGGTTTTGTGCTAATATTGCTTATCAACTAAACCTAGAGCCTAACTTAGATGGCTATTGGGATGAAGATATTGGAAGCAAAATTAGTTGTAGTCTATACTTCCGCAACTATTTATTACAGTCAACTAATTCTCCTCTACTTCTAGCTTTAGATGAAGTAAACCAGATTTTTGAGTATCCAGAAATAGCAAAAGATTTTTTTCCTCTATTGCGCTCGTGGTTTGAGGAAGCAAAAAGACTCCCAGTCTGGCAAAACTTACGTTTAGTGGTAGTTCACTCCACTGAAATTTATGTACCTCTGCAACTGAAACAGTCACCTTTTAATGTGGGGTTACCAATTCAGTTAGGTAGTTTTAGCTTAGAAGCAGTTTTAGAATTAGCCCAATCTTACGGACTCGACTGGAGTGATGAGAAAGAAGCAAATCTTCTGATGGCTCTCATTGGGGGACATCCAGCACTGGTGCATCTGGCTATTTATCATCTGAGTCGAGAAGATGTGACAATGAGGCAATTATTAGAAACTGCTGCCACATCTACCGGAATTTATGGCAGTCATTTGCGACGTCATCAAGTGAAGTTGGAAGAGGAGCCAGAATTAGCGATCGCTGTGCAAAATCTTGTTAATACTAATGAACCTATATTATTAGAGCCTATTATTGCTTATAAGCTGAGTAGTATGGGGTTAATTAAGTTAGATCGAAATAAGGCCACATTAACTTGTGATTTGTATCGGCAGTATTTTAGGAGTCAACAACAATCTCATGGGATTGTTTAGTAATTAACAATTAATAATTACCTCATAAACGCCATCCCACTCTTCGGGAAGCTCCACTTTTGATGTCAGCAACAGCCGTTTCGCTGCGCGACATGAAAAGCAGAGCTTTGCGCTAGCAAAACGACTGCTTTTTCTATATGATATGAATATCATAATATGGTTGGATATTGAATCAAAAGAATTTCTGGCACAGAATGCAGTAATATAGTTTAAAAATCCTAGTTAACAAAAATGCTAAAAGGATATTCAATTATTGATGCTGATTCCCACGTTATTGAACCTCATAATATGTGGATTAAGTATCTCAAACCAGAATTTAAGAAGTTTGCCCCCTCTCCAGATATGAAAATAAAAGGGGAACCAATCACAGAGACAATCTCCCAGCAACTAGAAAAAGAGGGAAATAGGCAGATGATGGAAGCTCACCCCCATGCTTATTTGAACCACTACAATGCCGAATCCCACGTCCAAGCAATGGTACAGATGGGAGTGGATATTGCTTTTCTTTATCCCACCACCGGACTGTGCTTATTTGCGATTGATACTTTGCCTCCAGAAGTTATGGGCGCTTTTACCTATGCCTATAATACTTGGCTGTATGAAGAATTTTGTAGCTATGACCCTAGTCACTTAAAAGGAGTCGCTGCGATGAATCTCCATGACCCCCAGGAGATGGTCAAAGAGCTACATAGGATTGTAAATTTTGGCTGGAAGGCAGTTTTTTTACGCCCCAATCCCGTCAAAGGCAGGATTTTGAGCGATTCTGCATACGAACCTTTTTGGACAGCTTGCGAGGAATTAGATATAGCTGTGGGCATTCACGAGGGAAGCCACAGTCGCTTACCTACTACAGGAGCAGATAGATTTAATAGCCATTTCGCCCTCCATGCTTGTTCTCACCCCATGGAACATATGATGGCACTATTGGCCTTAATTGAAGGGGGAGTATTGGAGCGTCACCCGAAACTTAGGGTAGGGTTTTTAGAGTCTGGTTGTGGTTGGTTGCCCTATTGGTTATGGCGATTAGATGAAGAATACAAAAATTTATATTGGGAAATCAAAGATATGGTAAAATTACAGCCATCAGAATATTTTCGCCGTCAATGTTATCTTGCGATTGACCCATCTGAACCTTATCTGACTCAAGTTTTTGATTACATTGGTTCTGACAATTTAATCTTTGGCTCAGATTATCCCCATATAGATCATCAGCCAGATATTGTGGATCGATTGGTTGGACTTGAAAAAGATTTATCGAAAGAAACACTGAAAAAGATTGTTTGGGATAATCCTACTCGCTTTTATAGCCTTTGAAAGGGGGGAACAAAAGGGGAGCACAGGGATGGGAAAGCCAATCAATCTTAGGGTTTTACAACAGATGTTTTGTTAAAATGCAAGTGTTACTCAACCAAAAACCAAGGTTGAGACTACTATCGCCTTTTAATCAAGTCGCCGAGGGGCACTGGGAGACGTTAAACGGACACGGAGGAAGAGTTAGACTGGCAAGCCAGCATTTTCCAGTGAGGTGTCAACCCGCCCTGAGTCATTTGTTCAGCGAGCGTCTGTTTGAATGATGGATGGGAATCCCGCGCTGCAGGTGCACCTTAAGCGTCGGGAGGATGTCAAAGCCTAGCTTAACAATCTTAGTTTACTTGAATTAGTTAGCCCATTAATAAGAACTAGAAAATAATGCCATACATACCCTATAGTCAAAATATTCTACACAGTTTATCTAAAGTAGACCTAAATAAAGGTAAAGATTCTCTTCCTTCTAATGCATTAGATGAGGATTTTTATTTCCAAATACTTGTAAATGACGGTAATGATGATTCTTTCAAATTAGTATATGGAACAAAAAAACAGCTAACAGAATATCTTGGTCTTGATGATATTGATTTGCCTACAACTGGAGTACCTGTCAATGAGAACTTCGTGGACATCCCAATCGACTCAATATTTGCCCCCCAAAACGATGAAGACGCCACTAAAAATTTATCTCAAAATCAGAACAAAAGCTTGATTCAAAATTCAATAAAAGCAGCAAAATATGTCACCGTGCGTGCCTTACTACAATCTCGAAAGATATCTCAGATTATAACTTCTACATGGCTCGATCAAAAAGATATAAAAACAGAATTAACCAAAAAAATATTTGATACCTACCCTATTCTACCTAAAGATGAAGATATTGATATCTTGCCTAGTGGTTTAGATGTTGACAAGATTGAAGAACACAAAGGGTTATCGAGTTTCATAATTAGACGTGATTCCATAACTTATCACTCAATATATTTAGCTCTTTTATTATCTGGACAAGCATATTACAAGAATGATGAGAAATACGAACTGATTTCTGATTCTATTATGAGCACCTATCAAATAATTTGGGAGTTTGGATTCGGGTTATCTTGGGATATATTTTATGGTTATATGAAGGATATTGCAGAACCAGGGCTAAACCCAGCACCTCCTTATAGTCAAGTAATTCTACCTTACCCTCCTCAACCAAATGAAAATTCTCTGAAACAGAAAGATATTGAAGAGTGGGCACAAGCCAAAGACCTTGTCACTGAGGAGGAATCTGAAGGTGCTAAGAGTGGGGATTCTAAATACGGCAACTGCAAGTACCCATTTTATCCCGTGTGGAACTCAAAGGAAAAAAAATGGGTTGGTGATGAGTTAAAGTTCATAGCTCCTGCCCATTCTTATATTACCCTTACTTCTTTGTAGTTAATTGAACCTAGATGATGAGATTGATACTCCCCGCGTCTTTAGCGCGGGGATTCTTAAGCAAATCCATGCATTGGATTCTTAAAGGCATTATCAAAGTGCCTCTACTGAATTCTTTGAGAGAAAGCTTCAAAGTTGCCGCTACAATTCTTACGGATATTAGCTGCCCCATGAATATCACATTAAGTAACAAACCATTTTGAGTTTGATACACATCTGGCTGTCTTGATGCAGTCGCTCATGGGAGAAACCCCCTTTGGAAGCGCTGCATCGCTTAATTCGTCTGCCTGATGCTTTCCAGATTTTCCTAGGTCATGCTTTGCTACCTACATGAAACGCAAACGGGTTTTTCACAGATTTTTGGCAGGAAATCATTATCTAAAAAGCTGACTTGCGAAGTGTAGGATTCCTTAGTTTCAATAAACTCTATGCCATACAATTCGCATTATGAATATAAACTATCATATCATCAAAAAAATCTATGAAAGTCCTAACTCCTTAATCTATCGAGCTACTTTAAAGGAAAATAATAACCCGATTATTCTCAAAATCCTCAAAGAAAACTATCCTACTGCTTCTGAACTTACCCGCTACAAACAAGAATATGAAATTACTCGTTCTTTAAATGTAGATAGTATTATAAAAGCTTACGATCTACAAAGATATGAAAATAGTTTAGCCATACTCTTAGAAGACTTCGGTGGTCAATCTTTAA
>NZ_JAAHGH010000116.1 GCF_010672525.1 Okeania sp. SIO2B3
TGTTGGGAGATAATTCGGTTTTTTAGTTGAATAAAAAGTCATGCGTAGGGGCGAAAAACTCCCAATAACATAATACTATCACAATTATTTGAGCAATGCAAGAGTTAATAATCAGGCGATTTTTGGTGCTTCACAAAATGACGAATTGAACCAAAACCATAATTTTCTCTACTTCTGAGTTGAATACTTATAAATAAACGACTCAGAACTCAGAAGAAAGAACTCAGGAGGGAAGAAATAAGAAGAAAGAAGCAAGAAGAAAGAATAAAGAGGAGGAAAAGGAGAAAGTTTTTTGATCACTAATTATCTGAGCATGATATTACATCAAATCCGTTTAATTCGGCATACAAGAATGTTCCATCTTCAACCATTACCAAATATTTCTCCATCTCCCCATCCCCTCATCTCCCCATCTCCCCATCTATTTGCTAGAGATGTCTAATATTAATAATTGACTACTTAGCCATCACTAACTCCAATGGCAACCGTTTAAACGAAAGTCGCTCATTTTCAACATCCACAAAAATAGTATCACCATCATTAAACTCACTACGCAAAATACCTTTAGCAATTTGCGTTTCTAACTCTCGCTGAATTGCCCGCTTTAAAGGTCGTGCTCCATATACAGGGTCGTACCCAACTTCTGCTAAAAAGTCAACAGCAGCATCAGCAAGCTTCAGTGACATCTTACGTTCAGCTAACCGTTTCTCTAGACGTACAATTTGTAATTGTACAATTTCCCGCAACTGCTCTTTCTGTAAACCTTTGAAAATAATAGTTTCATCAATACGGTTGAGAAACTCCGGACGGAAAGCAGCACGCAACGCTTCCATGACTCGACTCTGTATTTGCTCATAGTCGTCGGTGACATCTAATATAAACTGAGAACCAATATTACTCGTCATAATAATCACGCTATTCTTAAAGTCAACTTTGTGACCTTGAGCATCAGTAACTCGTCCATCATCCAATATTTGCAGCATAATATTAAACACATCGGGGTGCGCTTTTTCAATTTCATCAAACAAAATAACCGTGTAGGGACGACGACGAATAGCTTCGGTTAACTGACCCCCTTCGTCATAACCAACATATCCAGGAGGCGCCCCTATTAAACGAGATACAGAATGTTTTTCCATATACTCAGACATATCAATGCGCACCATCGCATCTTCGGTGTCAAATAAATATGCTGCCAATGCTTTTCCTAATTCTGTTTTACCGACACCAGTAGGACCGAGGAAAATAAAACTCGCTACCGGACGGTTGGGGTCTGCTAAACCTGCACGCGATCGCTGAATGGCATCAGAAACCGCAGTTACTGCCTCATCTTGACCAATAACTCGCTGATGTAATTCTTCTTCGAGGTGCAGCAGCTTTTCTTTTTCTGACTCCACCAACTTACTGATGGGAATACCTGTCCACTTAGAAATAATCTCAGCAATATCTGCTTCTGTCACTTCTTCTCGCAACAAAGTTTGACCACTGGTTTGAGTTGCTTCGAGTTTAGTTTCTGCCTCTTCTACTTGTTTTTGTAGATTAATCAAATTACCATATTTCAACTCAGCAGCACGGTTGAGGTCATAATTTCGCTCTGCTTGCTGAATTTCAATATTGACTTTATCTATCTCTTCTTTAATAGTCTGAATTTTACCAATGATGCCTTTTTCTGCTTCCCACTGAGCATTTAGGGTGCGTTGCCCTTCTTTCAAGTTTGCCAAATCTTTTTCTAGTCTCTCTAACCTTTCTTTGGAAGCAGCGTCACTTTCTTTTTGCAGTGATAATTTCTCCATTTCTAGTTGGAGAATTTTGCGGTCAATTTCGTCAAGTTCCTCTGGTTTGGAGGTAATTTCCATTTTGAGTTTAGCTGCCGCTTCGTCCACCAGGTCGATCGCTTTGTCTGGGAGGAAGCGATCGCTAATATAGCGAGTAGATAGAGTAGCAGCAGCGACGAGGGAGCTATCGGAAATTTTCACGCCGTGATGTACTTCATAGCGTTCTTTGAGACCCCGTAAAATTGAGATGGTATCTCCTACACTGGGTTGGTCTACATAAACTTGTTGGAAACGACGTTCTAAAGCAGCATCTTTTTCGATGTATTTACGGTACTCATCGAGAGTTGTTGCTCCAATACACCGGAGTTCTCCTCTAGCTAACATTGGTTTGAGTAAATTTCCTGCATCCATCGCTCCTTGAGTTGCTCCTGCTCCCACAACTGTGTGAATTTCATCTATAAATAAGATAATTTTACCGTCTGAGTCGGTGACTTCTTTGAGAACAGCTTTGAGACGTTCTTCAAATTCGCCTCTAAATTTAGCTCCAGCAATTAAAGCACCCATGTCTAAGGCGATGAGTTGGCGGTCTTTAAGAGATTGGGGAACGTCTCCAGTAATAATACGTTGGGCGAGACCTTCAGCGATCGCTGTTTTTCCGACTCCAGGTTCGCCTATTAATACTGGGTTGTTTTTGGTACGACGACTTAGTATTTGAATAGTGCGTCTAATTTCGTCATCCCTCCCAATAACGGGGTCGAGTTTACCTTCACGAGCAAATTCTGTCAGGTCGCGACCATATTTTTCTAGAGCTTCGTATTTACCTTCTGGGTTTTTGTCTGTTACTTTTTGGTTGCCTCTCACTTGGGAAATAGTTTCTTTGAGCTTTGCTTCATCTAATTTGAATTCTTTATAGAGATTTTTGCCGAAGCGGTCGTCTTTGAGATAAGCAAGTATGAAATGTTCGATAGATATGTATTCGTCCGTGTATTCTTGGCGATATTTTTCGGCATTGTCTAATAAAGTATCCAGACTGCGACCTAAGTAAATATTATTGGGTGTATTTTTGACTTTTGCTTGACGGTTAATAAAGGTATCTGTATATTCTTGTACTTTGGAAGTTGAGACTCCTGCTTTGTTGAATAGACTGGTTGTTAGTCCATTTTGTTCTAACAAAGCTTTCATTAAGTGTTCAGTTTCAATTTGTTGATTTTGGGAAGTTTTCGCAATGTCAGGAGTACGGGATATAGCTTCCCAAGCTTTTTCTGTAAATTGGTTAGGATTATTTGGCTGCATAATTTTTTGTTTTTTTATTTTTTGTCTATATGTTTTTATTTAATTTTAACTTGTACCTTTGAATAAATTTTAGTAGAAAAAACCGTTGTTTTTTATTGGGTATTTACCCTGGGGTGTAACTTTAATTAAATTTTGGTAATTATTTATTAGAATTTTTACCCGAATTAAATACCGTTCAGATTATTACTCTTTCTGGAAAACAAACAGTGACTTTATAATTTTCTTCTGACGTACTTTCTATACCAACCTTTGCTCCCATTATTTTAGATAAACCTTGATAATCTCTCAAGTATAAATAACGATAACGCCATAATAGATTATAGTGTAATACCTGGACTTGATTTTTATTTTTGATGCCAATACCGCTGACTTCAAAAAATATGTAATTCTGAGAACTATTCAAATACTGGACAAATTTATTTTGATCATTTTGTAGTTCCTGACTGTTTACCTTTTTAACACTGAGTGTAACCATACTATCTTCTGTCTTTTCAATGCTGTTAACTAATAAAGTTATGAGTATATCTTTCACTTTTGACATCTTTGCATACATTGTACCCAGATTTTCTCCTAAGATTAATTTGAAAGTCTTCCCATTTTTATCTGTAATATTCTTCACTTGAACGACCACATCTTGAATTAGCTGATTAACATCAATATTTTCTAAATCAAGTGTAATTTTACCAGTTTCTATTTGGATAATATATGAGCAATCGCTAACCGTTTTTAGGAGGTTTATAACAATTTCCTTCATGTTTCCCAAGAACTTCATCATTTCCATGGAATCGTCATATCCTGATTCACAAGCTTTTTCATCAAGAATTTCAATCTCTCTAAGAATCACATTTAGGGGTGTACGAAATTCATTGATTAATTTAAGTTTATCTAATATGAAAACTGTTTTTGCTTTGGCTTTGATTTTAGCTTCCTGCAATTGTTTTATATATTTTTCTAATTCCTCTCGACTATATATTTCAGAAGCTTCATACTTGCCTTCGAGGTTTTTGTCTGTTAAATTTTTAACTTGGGAAATAGTTTCTTGAAGTTTGGCTTCATCTAGTTGCATTTCTTGGCATTCACTGTCAGTAGATAAAGTCTCATTCATTCTTTCTGGAAACCAAATAGTGAATGTTGAACCTTCTCCGTATTCACTTTCCACTTCAATTTTTGCCCCCATTATCTGACACAAACTTTGACATATTGCTAATCCTAAGCCTAAACCACTATAGCTACAATGAGTAATTAAAGGTTCAAATATATCTTTTAACTGTTCTTCTGTCATACCAATACCAGTATCGCTGACCCGAAAAACTATGTAATTATGTGCATTATTCAATGACTCAGCATTTTGATTTTGAGGACTTTTTAGTTTCTGATTATTTACTCTTTCTACACTGAGTGTAATCATACCATCTTCTGTAAATTTAGCTGCATTATCCAGTATTTTTATAAGTACCTCTTCAACTCTTCTCATATCTGCATACATTGTACCCAGATTTTCTCCTAAGACTAATTTGAAGGTATTGTGGTTTTTTGGAGTGAGATTTTCCGCTCTAGCAACTACATCTTGAATTAGCTTATTAACCTCAATACTTTTAAAATAAAGTGGAACATTACCTGCTTCTATTCTGGAAATATCTGAGATATTTTGCCTCATTCCGAAGATATGCAACCCTTCTAATTCAATTCTCTTAAGATTAGGTAAAAGTTTGTCATATCCTAAGTCTGAAGCTTCTTTATAAATCAACTCGCTAAAACCAATAATTGCTTCTAGAGGTCTCCAAACGTGAGGAGATAGCAAATCATTGCTAGAATTTTCGGCGGCTTCTAGTTCAAGTCTAGCTTCGTGGAATTGTTCCAAATATTTTGCTAATTCATCACAAATGTATTTTTCTAAAGCTTCATATTTCTCTTCTGGGTTTTTGTCTGTTACTTTTTGATTACCTCCAACTTGGGAAATTGTTTCTTTGAGCTTTGCTTCATCTAATTGAAATTCTTGATAGAGATTTTTGCCAAAGCGATCGTCTTTTAGGTAGGCAAGTATAAGATGTTCGATGGATATGTAGTAGGCAAGTATTAAATGTTTGATGGATATGTTGTATTCGTGTCGGTATTCGTGTCGGTATTCTTGGCGATATTTTTCGGCATTGTTTAATAAGATTAAGATACTGAAACTGTAATCTAAGTAAATATTATTGGGTGTATTTTTGACTTTGGGTTGACGCTTGATAAAGGTGTCTGTGTATTCTTGTAATTTGGCAGTTGAAACTCCTGCTTTGTTAAATAGAATTGTTGCCAGTCCATTTTGTTCTAACAAAGCTTTCATTAGATGTTCACTTTCAATTTTTTGATTTTGGGAAGTTTTAGCAATGTCACGAGTACGGGATATTGCTTCCCAAGCTTTTTGTGTAAATTGGTTAGGATTATTTGGCCGCATATTTTTGAGTTTTCTTTATGTCTATACTTGCTTTTATTTTAACTTCTTATAGTTGAGCAGTATTTTTAGTAGAAAAAACCTTTTTTTATAGGGTATTCAGCCTTTGGTTTTATTCTGATTCAATTTAACTGATTGTTTTTTTGTAAGCATTCAGCGGTCAGCTATCAGATATTAGCTAAGTGAATGAAGTTAATAGCAAATACATAACTTCTAACTTCTCTATTTGGTCAAGTTTAATCTTAAGAAAGATGTTGATAAAGCAGAGTTTTAATAACAGAGTTTTATTGCTGAGAGCTGACAGCGAGCTAGCTGTTTGCGCAGCATTCCGCAGGAAATACTTAGAGGTTGTCTGAGACAGTCCCATTTGCTACATCTAAGCCCCCGCGCATCCCCCAATTTTGGGGGACTAGAGCAAGCAAATTGACTCTTGTTCCCCCCAAAGTTGGCTTGCTCGGGGGGCAAAATTCAGTATCAAAAAACTTTTCAGATATCCTCTTAATTTTTTTTCGAGAATGTTTTCATCAATACTGTTTAGTTTATTAATTTTTCTAGAAATAAAACAGTGACTTAACCTTTTTTTCTGACGTACTTTCTATAACGATATTTCTCTAGTTTTTTTTATAAAGCTTTGATTAAATGTTCGGTTGTTCTATTGAATGAATACAAATTTAAAAATTAATGCTATTCAAATCCTTTCTTTCTCCTAGTTAGTAACTCCTGAATTCTGACTCCTAATAAAAAGGCTAGTCATTTGTAGCAAGCATTTATCAAATCAAATCATTACTCTTTCTGGAAACCAAACAGTAAATGTAGAACCTTCGTTTGATTTACTTTTAACATAAATTCTTGCCCCCATCCTCTCACACAAACGTTGACATATTGCCAACCCTAAACCAGTACCACCATACCGACGAGTAGTAGAAGCATCTGCTTGAGTAAAAGGTTTAAATATATGCTTTAACTGGTCTTCTGTCATGCCAATACCAGTATCGGTCACCCGAAAAACTATATAATTATTTGAATTATTAAACGACTGTGAGTTTTGATTTTGAGAATTTTTCACCTTCTTATTTACTCTTTCCACACTCAGAGTAATCAAACCATCTTCTGTAAATTTAGCTGCATTACCCAATAAATTTATCAGTACTTGTCTAACTTTTGGCATATCGGCATACATTGTACCTAAATTTTCTCCTAACAGTAATTTTAAGGTATTACGGTTTTTTTCTGTGAGATTTTTCGCTGTACCAACTACATCTTGAACTAACTTTTCAACTTCAATACTTTCTAAATAAAGTGTTACTTGACCTGCTTCAATTTTGGAAATGTCTAAGATATCACTAATCATTTCTAGAAGGTGTTTACCTGCAATCTTAATTCTATCTAGATCCAGCATAAAGTCTTCATATCCTTCTTCTTCAGCTTCCTCATAAAGAATTTCACTATATCCGATAATAGCATTTAAAGGTGTACGAAGTTCATGGCTCATGGTAGCTAAAAAAGCACTTTTAGAGCGGTTTGCTGCTTCTGCTTTCAGTTTAGCTTCCTGGAGTTGTTCAGTGTATTTTGCCACCTTACCAATTAATTCATTGAGAGATAAGGTTAATTGTCCTATTTCATCTTCTGTAGTTACAGGAAGTTGTAGTTCAAAGTTAGCTTCTTCTGTCACTTGTTGGGCAACTTTGATTATATCTTTGAGGGGAGTTACTATGGATCTGCTGGTATAGATAGCCATCATTACTGCAATAATTATTGATAGCAGTAGGCTACCTATTAATATTTTAATTCCTAATGCTTCTATTTTTTGATAATCTCTAAATCCTTGGTCTACCCTTTGATTAAATAGTGTAGCTAACTTTTCTGAATCTTGTGATAATTTTTCTAGTTTTATTGCTACTTCACTATTAGTAATTTTACTAGGTGATGCTGATGATAAATTATCTACTTCTATTGTTGTTTCAAGAGAAATCTGTTTAATTTCTTGAACTAAATTTTCTAATTTTTGAATATAAGCTGCCAAAGGATTAAAATAAGTCTGGATAAATTTTTGAAGCGGGATATAATATTTTTTCTCTATACTTTCATCTCCAGTTTCTGGTATTAATTGAAGTTGTTTAAAAATAGTATTAACCTCATAAATACTTGATAATTCTTGGGATATTTTTGCTTCTAACACTTTCCGGTCATTAACTGATTTTGGCCGCTCTTTTTGAATTATATTAACTTTCAATGCTTTTGTTGTGAGTTTCGTGAGTAAATCTACTTGTTCTTGAGCTTGCTCTATTTGTTCTCTAATTTGATGTTTATAATTCCACTCAAATATCCGCCCTGTAAGTATTCCTAAAGTCGCAATGCTTATTGGTAATATATAGCCAAAACTTATTTTTTTTCTGATTCCTATGCTACTAGACAGATTTTTTGATCCGGTTTTCTCTCGGATCATAGACTGTTTTTTTGATGTAGAAGTTAAAGACATCTGCACTGGTATTCCTTGGCCATAATCATATAGTATATTTTATTTTAATCTAATATTCATAACGGCCTTGTTAGTCAAAATTATTTCATTACTTCCCTGGGATTAATTATGTAGACTGAAGTTTTTCCTACATACCATAATATATTTTTTTTGGCAATCCTACTAACGCTTTAATTGATCAGGGTTAATATAAATTCTTTACACTTAGATTACTACTGAACATAGGATGAGAATATTGGTAACTACATCTAAAATATTATTTTATTTTAATTTGATTTTTTCAGTCGCTCCTAAGCATAAGTCAATATTATACCAATTCCAGTGGAGCAAACAGATTTATCATTTTTCTCTGTTTTCTACTCTTAATGACTAATTTATCTAAACCAGATGGAGTGTTAATATTAGTTTTTTTGTTTAAATCAGAAGATGAATGAGGGTTGAGTCCAATCCCCATTCAATAAAATTTTTTTGACAGTAGAATTTTAGTTAGATTAACTATCCAGGTTTATTTCTGACACATTTACATTTCTATAAAATTCAACAAATAAAGCTTGTTTCTCATTTTGTTTAACAACTTGTATTTCACCAAATCTACCCATTCCCTGACAGACTCTAAATTTAGCAATATTTTGAAAATGATATAGATGACTAAGTTGTACTTAGAAAAGTATATAGACTTTCTCATTTGGATGGGTGCAAAATTTGAGTTTTTAGGGACTACAGAACACCAGAGCAGATAATATCAGCATTTACAATATACTCCACATTTGTTGAAAAATGTTATAGCATTTTTCACTGTATGAGTATTGGTCAAACAAAAAAATATTAATTCTTCGTATAACTATTTATTTCTCAGAAAAATTTTGAGAATATTAACTTAACTTAATTACTTTTATTAATTTATTACTTACTGTTGGCAAAACTTAAATAGATATAACTCATCTGGTAGTTCAGAGGCCACATCTAAATCAACACTTTTAGGAACAAATAAAACCATACCAAATTCACATAGTTCAGTTGAACATTTATCTGGTCGTGCAGTAATTCGATAATCACTGTTTTCTGTGGGAGTAAAAGAGATTACTGGTATCCCATCCTGTTTTTCATCATTGGTTATTTTCTCGCCCTGTTGATTTTTAAGGGTTAAATTTAAGTCATTACAATTATCATCACATACTCCTAGAATAGTGTAGGATATATTAGAAGATAATTTGGCTGTAAAAGGAACTTCTACTCTTTCTTTCACTTTTCCAATTAGTGGCCAGAAAACCAGTTTTTTGCCAGCTTTTTCTTGTTGTTCTACTGTCTCTTTCAGTTTACATATTACTTGTTCTTGTTCAACACTAAGTTCTACACTGGCAGCAGTTGCAACAATCGCACTGCCCAATACCAAACTAATTCCACCTAAAACTAATTTTTTGGTATCCATTGATTTACTCAAATAAAAGTTATTGGTAAACTACAGTCAGGAGTTTAACATATCTCTTGCACAATAAAAATCTTTTATAGGGAACAGGGAACAGGGAACAGGGAATACCATTTCTCAAAAACTTTTCTATATTTTCGCATTGTAGGGGAGTAGGGGAGTGGGGGAGTGGGGGAGTGGGGGAATAAGGGAGAATTCAACATAAGAATAATTAACATTAACTTATCTCAAAGTAGCAAAAAGGTTATTCGACATAAGTGAATTAATTAATAGCTGATTATAGGGAACAGGGAACAGGGAAAAATAATTGATAATTTAGGTATAATAGATAATTTAGGTATAATAATTGATTTGATTTTTTTGGAGATGTCTATTCTTTTTACAAACAGTCTCTTAGGTAGCACTTCAATTATTAATTAATTAATTAATACAAACAGGATCGCCTTTTTGATAATTAGCACAGTACCCTAGAAGCATATTAATTATTATATAGGGAATAGGGAATAGGGAGGAATGATTGATAATTTAGGGAGTAGGGAGTAGGGAATAGGGAACAGAGAGAAATAATTGATAATTTAGCGATAATAATTAATTTTATTTTTTGATTTTTTTGGAGATATCTATTCTGTTTACGAGGTAATTATTAATTATTAATTATTAATTATTAATTGTTGAACTCCCCCACTCAAGAAAACATAAGTTTTTGATAAATAGTACTATTTAGTCTCCATCCAATTTTGCCCTGCATGAATATCTACTATCAGAGGTACTTTTAAATCTATCACATTTTCCATTGTAGATTTAATTACCTGTTGCAGTTCTTCCCACTCTAATGATGGAACTTCAAATACTAATTCATCATGGACTTGTAATAATAATTTTGCCTGATAATTTGCCAATATTTCATGGAATTTTATCATGGCTATTTTAATAATATCTGCACTTGAACCTTGAATAGGCGAGTTAGCTGCTGCCCTTAAAAGTTGAGCATCATTTTGACTTAAACGTTTGAATTCATCTAGATTAATTTCTTTTGGTTTCGTACCTTTTAAATCTCGGAGAGTTTTAGATTCAAATTCAAAATAACGCCGACGACCTAATATTGTTTCTACATAACCTTGAGCGATCGCTTGTTTTTTTAACTTCCCTAAATACTCAAATACTTGAGAATATTTTTGTTTATATCTGTCTAAAAATTGTTTACTTTCTTTGACGCTTATTCCGACAGACCTTGCTAATTTTTGTGCCCCCATGCCATAAATTACACCGAAGTTTATTGTTTTACCAACTCGACGTTCATCTGATGTAATTTCTGTTTTTTCAAATAATAGTTTTGCTGTTACGGTATGTACGTCTTGATTATTTTGATAAGCTTCTATTAATACTGGTTCTTGACTCAAGTGAGCTAATATTCTTAATTCAATTTGTGAATAGTCTGCGGCGACTAATAACCAATCTTTTTTGGGGATAAATGCCTGACGAATTTGCCGAGAAAATTCTGTACCAATGGGAATATTTTGTAAGTTTGGTTCGGAGGAAGATAAACGTCCTGTATCTGTTTGAGTTTGATTGAAATTTGTATGAACTCGCTGAGTATCTGTACGAACTAATTTTGGTATGGCTTCGACATAGGTAGAAAATAGTTTGTATAAGGTTCGGTGATTTAAGATTTCATCAATGATGGGATGATGTTGACTTTCTTCTTGTAATTTTTCTAAGACAACTACATCTGTAGAGTAACCAGTCTTAATTTTCCGGGATTTTTTCTGATTTTGATTGAGTATATTAAATAGTAGTTCGCTTAATTGAGATGGTGAGTTAAGGTTTAAAAAATTACTTGTTTCTGCTCGATCGATTTGATTTTCAATTTCTTCTGAGTTTTGTCTTTGCTCTTTTGATAATTTGGTAATATATGCTTTTAGTATAGGGCTAGATATTGCTTTTTTTAATTCTTGTTGATTAGTAAATGAGTCAGCTTCTATATCTTGAATTTCTGTTATGAGATATTCCTGCAAAATTCGACTATCTACAGTTCCAAAAGCTCTTTTTTCAATAGCCTCTAAATCTTTTTTCAGTTGAACTGAGAATTTCTTGAGATATTCAATATCAATCTTAATTCCCAGATATTCCATTTCTGCCAAAACAGATTCTAATGGCTGTTCTACATCTACTAATAATTTGTGCAAATATTTTTCTGAAGGTTTATTTTCATCGGCTTTTTCTAATTCAGCTCTTAATTTTTCTACTAACTGAAATGTAACAAAAACTTGAGCACCACAATAGTCCGCTACTTTCAGAATCTCTAAGTCAGCAATAGTTTGATTTTTCGAGACCACATCACCATAACTTTTTAAATTTATTCCAGCAGTTCTCAGATGTCTAATATATATTTCTTCCAGACTATGTTTTGCTCCTGGATTTAATACATAACTTGCCAACATTGTGTCAAAAACAACTCCAGCCAATTTAATTCCTTGACAGCGAAAAACTAATCTATCAAATTTGGCATTTTGAAATACTTTTGGATAATCATAACTTTCTAAAATTGGTTTTAAAGCATCTAATACTTTTCCTTGATCTAGATTTTTTCCTACTTTATGTCCGGTAGGAATATAAGCAATATCTTCTATATTTTTTCCCCAACAACAACCAATACCAACCAACTCTGCATCTCGCGGTTCTAAAGATGTAGTTTCCGTATCCCAAGCCACGGGAGTCTCATAATTTTTCTGTTCTTTTAAAATATTTACTAACTCCTTTAGCTTTTCTGGAGTATCAATAATTTGAGGCTTTATTTCTGATTTTGTTGTGGTTTGTTGTTGAGCTGCCTTTGTATCTTCTGCACTAAAAAACCAATCATCACTCTCCTTCTCAACCAAAATATTATCTGACTTTTCTTGTGGTTTATTTTCCGACTCTTCTGCCAAAGCTTCAATTCCCGTCAACCCACTAAACTGTTGTTCTAAATGATGGATTTGATTTAAAAAATGTTGTAATTCAAATTTTTGTAAAACAGGCTCAATTTCTGAGCGAGAGATTTTTTTAAGCTGCAAATCTTCTATCTCAATATCTATTGGAACATTTACCTCAATTTTTGCCATAAACTGAGAATGTTCTGCCTCAGCTTTTCCCTCTTCAAGCTTTTTCTGATTTGCTCCTTTAATTTTATTCAGAGAACTATAAATTTCCGCTAAAGAACCATATTCACTCAACAACTTAACAGCCGTCTTTTTCCCAATACCCCTAACACCAGAAATATTATCAGAA
The DNA here is from genome assembly GCF_010672525.1 of Okeania sp. SIO2B3. GTDB lineage: Bacteria > Cyanobacteriota > Cyanobacteriia > Cyanobacteriales > Microcoleaceae > Okeania. The sequence continues at coordinate 12,675 of NZ_JAAHGH010000116.1, forward strand.
GCATCTCCACAAAGAGCTTTATAATCAACAACTTGAGTAGGTAAAATACCCAATTTTTCCCTAACTTCTTCAGGACCAAACTCTTTAGGAGTACTACCTTTACCTGCTCCTAAATGTAAAACACTAATGCCTTTTTCCACATCTATTAATTGAAATAAATCTTGGTCGCCCGAAAGAATTTTCACCCGAAAACCAGCAGCACTAGCTTTTTGTGCTAAAGCTCCTAATACATCATCAGCTTCATAACCAGGGGCAGTAATTATAGGTATATTAAAAGCTTTAAGAATATCCTTCAAATTTTCTACATCAACAATTAAATCTTCAGGTGCTTCTGCTCGATCTGCCTTGTAGTTTTCATCAGCTTCATGGCGAAATGTAGGTTGCCCTAAATCAAAAGCGATCGCTAAATATTCTGGCTTTTGAGTCTCCATAACTTCCAACAAAGACTTCAGAAAACCAAAACAAACACTGGTAGGGATGCCCGTAGAAGTTTTTAAGCCTCCACTACGACTTTTGCCAAAAGCATAGTAGGAACGAAAGGCTAGAGAATGGCCATCAACGAGGACGGCAGTAGGAGGGTTAGCAGACATTTGATATTGATATTTTGAGATGTTGCTCTATTTTAGCGAGTAGGTAGGAACGAAGATTGAGGTATGTTAATTTTCAAAGACTTACTTTTGCGTCTCAGGGAAGTAGAAGGAAATATATAGCACTATAGTTTTTAGTTTTTTTGCCAGATTTAAGATATTGATTTTTGAATTGAAATTTTTAGTGCAAGTAGAGAAAATCTTCCGAGACTTACCTTTCCACTTTAGGGAAGTAGAAGCAAATATATAGCACTATAGTTTTTTTGCCAGATTTAAGATATTGATTTTTGAATTGAAATTTTTAGTGTAAGTAGAGAAAATCTTCCGAGACTTACCTTTCCACTTTAGGGAAGTAGAAGCAAATATATAGCACTATAGTTTTTTTGCCAGATTTAAGATATTGATTTTTGAATTGAAATTTTTAGTGCAAGTAGAAGAAATCTTCCGAGACTTACCTTTCCACTTTAGGGAAGTAGAAGCAAATATATAGCACTATAGTTTTTTTGCCAGATTTAAGATATTGATTTTTGAATTGAAATTTTTAGTGCAAGTAGAGAAAATCTTCCGAGACTTACCTTTCCACTTTAGGGAAGTAGAAGCAAATATATAGCACTATAGTTTTTTTGCCAGATTTAAGATATTGATTTTTGAATTGAAATTTTTAGTGCAAGTAGAAGAAATCTTCCGAGACTTACCTTTCCACTTTAGGGAAGTAGAAGCAAATATATAGCACTATAGTTTTTTTGCCAGATTTAAGATATTGATTTTTGAATTGAAATTTTTAGTGCAAGTAGAAGAAATCTTCCGAGACTTACCTTTCCACTTTAGGGAAGTAGAAGCAAATATATAGCACTATAGTTTTTTTGCCAGATTTAAGATATTGATTTTTGAATTGAAATTTTTAGTGTAAGTAGAGAAAATCTTCCGAGACTTACCTTTCCACTTTAGGGAAATAGAAGCAAATATATAGCACTATAGTTTTTTTGCTAGATGAAGGTTTGAATTTGGCAATGGAGATTTTCACCCTCAGTGGTCTAGTAGAAGCAGGAAATATTTCTAGACTTTCCTTTTTCTGTGAGGGAATATAAAGGCAAATCTATAACGTTATAGTTTTTTGCCAGATGGAGGTTTGAATTTGGCAATGGAGATTTACCCTCAGTACTCTAGTAGAAGCAGGAAATATTTCTAGACTTTCCTTTTTCTGTGAGGGAATATAAAGGCAAATCTATAACGTTATAGTTTTTTGCCAGATGGAGGTTTGAATTTGGCAATGGAGATTTTCACCCTCATTGGTCTAGTAGAAGCAGGAAATATTTCTAGACTTTCCTTTTTCTGTGAGGGAATATAAAGGCAAATCTATAACGTTATAGTTTTTTGCCAGATGAAGGTTTGAATTTGGCAATGGAGATTTTCACCCTCATTGGTCTAGTAGAAGCAGGAAATATTTCTAGACTTTCCTTTGTCTGTGAGGAAATATTAAACCAAATCTGTAACGTTATAGTTTTGGTTTGAATTTGGCAATGGAGATTTTTACCCTCAGTACTCTAGTAGAAGCAGGAAATATTTCTAGAGTTACCTTTTTCTGTGAGGGAATATTAAACCAAATCTGTAACGTTATAGTTTTGTGCCAGATGTCAGGTTTGAATTTGGCAATGGAGATTTTTACCCTCAGTCGTCTGCAAATATTTCTAGAGTTACCTTTGTCTGTGAGGGAATATGAAACCAAATCTCTAGCGCTATAGTTTTGTGCCAGATAGATTATGGCATTTTTCTTAGTTTGAGGTCAAAATGGAACTAACTGTCTGTTAGTTTTGTTTCATACATCAAATATTGAGTTGCTTAAGACATAGAGTAATTATGAATCAAAGAGGAAATGTTTTTCCCACTCTTCTAGGCCACCTTTTCCCTGCCATATAATACCAACCTCAAAAAATCAGACTTTCGATAACGTCAAACCACTAAATTCCTAACTGTTCTAACTACTGATTATTTTTCTAATGTGGATGAGATAAATCAATACTATAAAATTCTAGAACTTGAACCTGGCGCTTCTCTAGATGAAGTCAAAGAAGCTTACCGAGATTTAGCCTTTGTCTGGCATCCAGATCGGTTTGCCCAAAATACTCGTCTCCAAGCAAAAGCTCAAATTCGTCTCAAAGAAATTAATGAAGCTTACCGAAAATTACGGTATTTTTTGAATGATTCTCAACTGCAAGCTACTCCAAAACCAAAAACTCCCACTCAAACACAACAATCATCACCTCGTCGTCCACCCTCTCCTCAGCCTACCCCTTCTCCTCAAAGGCCAGAAAATTCTAACGCCAATAATCATTTTCAACAATTCTCTGTTCACACTCATCAAACACATTCCACAACTTCCAGTATTCCTTGGGGTAGTTTAATTGCTACTTTCCTGTTTTATGCTTTGACTGCCTGGGTATTAGTTATTTCCAAAGCTCCTGTCTGGAGTTGGGCCGTAGTTGAAGGTGTGGCATGGATGGGAATGACTGTTTTGGCAATTGAAGGAACCGGTTCTCAAAAATGTTGGGCGATCGCCTTATTGGGTGCTGGAGGAGGAGCAGGTTGGATAGCTGGAAATTCTGTAGGGGGTATAATTACTGCTTTGGCATGGGCGATAGTTGGATGTAGTTTAGGGTTAATTGCTGGCACTGAACCCCAGGCCAGAACAGTTGCTGCTGTGGTGACTATTGGTGGAGTAATTGCTTTGGGGGGATTTTTGGCTGGTAATGGGGCTGAAAATGTTTTATTGGTGATTGTGGGTTCTATTATTTGGGCTGCTGCTGGATTTATTTTTGGGACAATAGTTGATGCTGTGATTGGTTTGAAGACTGGTAATGGTGTTGGCAGTATGCTTGGGTTTATTGTGGGAGCTTGGGTTGGAGCTTGGTCTGCCGCTTGGAATTCTACTCGGTCTAAAGCTGTGGCGATCGCTTTGGCTAGTGCTGGGCCTAATATTATTGTTGGGTTATGGGTAGCTATTGGTATTGTGGCAGGAGTAGTTGCTCAAATGGTGGCGGGAGAAAAATTGGTAGAGTTGTTTAATGGATTTTCTACTTTTTTGATTTTAGCTATTATTTCTGGATTTGGTTTAGGTTTTGGCTGGTGGCTTTCCACAAGTATAGTTTGATATCAAATCCGGTAGCATTTGTATAAAATCTTTTGAAGGTAGGAGTCAGGAGTCAGTCCTCAGGAGTCATAATCAATAGCTTCCATACCATTTTTTAGGTTAGGGCGTGTCATCAATTAAAGAGGTTGACAAAATTGGTATTGTATGATATGGGTCGATAGTGATCGCTATGCTCATAAAATGACTGAGCCCACCACATAAATTCCTCCGGTGAAAGTTTACTGAACGTTTGTCATAGCTTGTAGCGATATAGCTGCCGCACTTGCTCCGCCAACGCTCGATACTGTTTAAGTTTGACCAAAAAATTTTCTATCAGATGGCGTGCTTTGTACAATATCTCATCGTCATTACGGATTTCACGCACGGTTTTTTTTCGGAGGAATCACTACTTCTATCCCTCTCTCTGTCAAAGGCGATTGGCACTCGCCTCCTGAAAATTATAGGATTGGCGAGCATGATTTTTGGGATTTATTTATTCTTGACAAAAGAAGCTTTAAACCTTAATTATGCAATTATGCGGTAAGATCATGTCCTTTTAATTAATTATTAAAATATCTATTCTTTCGCTTCAACGACAAATTTAACTATTTTCTCTGCTCCGGTACTCACTTATCGATCAGTATTCAATATTTTAGCTTATTTTATTCTAGATGATGTTACTTTTTAATAATGCTCTGCTTTCTCATCCTAAAAAAACCTATTTATATGATTTTTTCTTCCTTCTTCTTTCTTCTTTCTTCCTGAGCTTTAAATACTAGGGAATTGTGATAATTGATTAGTTTTTAATAAATTTTCAAACTTGGATGTGGGTAATGGGGGGCTGAATAAATAACCTTGAATTTCGTCACAGTCATATTTACGAAGAAAGTCTAATTCGGATTGAGTTTCTACTCCTTCAGCAACTACTTTTAAGTTTAAATTATGAGCCATTTGAATAATGGCAATTGTAATTGCTTCTGTCTTACTATCTTCAGTAATATTACGAATAAAACAGCGGTCTATTTTAATTACATCAAATGGAAATTCTCTGAGATAACTTAAGGATGAATACCCTGTACCAAAATCATCCATTGATATATTAATGCCAAAGGTTTGCCATGCTTCCATAATTTGAGTTGCAGCTTTTTCATTTTGCATGACTAAGCTTTCTGTTATTTCTAATTCTAAGTAATTAGGTTTTATACCAGTTTCTTGAATAATTTTAATAATTTTTTCTTGAATATTTCTTTGTGTAAATTGGCATCTTGATACATTAACTGCTATTTCTAAAAGCCCAAAACCTACTTCTTGCCAGATTCTTGTTTGATTACAAGCAGTACGCAAGACCCATTCTCCTATAGGGATGATTAAACCTGTTTCTTCTGCTAAAGGAATAAATTCTGCTGGTGATACTAAACCTCTGTTTGGATGAGACCAACGTACTAAAGCTTCTGCTCCAGTAATTTTACCAGTCTTAATATTAACTTTTGGTTGATAATAAACTTGAAACTCTGAGCGTTTTAAAGCATTACGCAAATCAGTTTCTAAGCTTAGTTGTTCTAGAGAAACAAAAACTGTTTCTGATTGATGAAATTGATAATTATTACCTCCTTTTTGTTGAGCATAATACATTGCTGCATTGGCATTTTTTAGTAGTTCATTTGCTTCTATATCATCTAATGGATAAAAGGTAATGCCTATACTAGCAGTGAGATAAATTTCATAACCTTCTAAAACAATTGGTTGAGAAATTGTATCTAATATAGATTGAACTATATCTGTCACTTCTTGCTTTTTTTCTACTGCCTTGAGAATTATCCCAAATTCAGCAGCTTCTAAATGAGCTAACATATCTATTGAATCAATAGATTTATTGAGTTTTTTTGCCACACTACAAAGTACTAAGTCTCCATTTTTACTCCCCAAAGTTACTTTGATTCGATTAATTCTATCTAGGCTAATATAAAGGATAGGTATTATTGGAAAATATGTATTTTTTTGAGATTTATTTAGATGACATAATTTTCCTAAATTACTATGATTTTGATAAGAGATAATTTCATTAAGTTGATCTGTAAATAAAGAACGGTTCGGTAATTGAGTGATTGGGTCGTACTGGTATCTTTGGAGAGCTATTTCGATAGTTAAATGTAAGTTTCTTTCTTCAAATGGTTTAACAATATAACCAAAAGGATTCGTTGCTTTTACTCTCTGCAATGTTTTGTCATCGGTGTAAGCTGTTAAGAAGATTATTGGTATTTGGGAGCTTAAATGAATTTGTTCTGCTGCTGTTATCCCATCCATTTTTCCTTGCAACATCACATCCATTAATATTAAATTAGGCTGTTTTTCTACTGCTATTACAATTGCTTCTTCTGCCGAAGAAACAATATCCATAACTGTATAACCCATGATTGTCAGACTGTCTGCTAAATCTTCAGCAATAATACTTTCGTCTTCGACAATTAGAATTTTTGATTTTGACATTTATACCTCTCTATAATTTACTTGCATTCCAGCTAGAAAAAGTTATTTTAAAAACTGTTCCTACTTGATTAATTAGCTCAATTTTTCCTTTAAGTTGTCTCACTAATGAACATACTAAACGCAGACCTAAAGAACCAGATTTTTTATAGTCTAAATCTTGAGCAAAACTAATGCCATTATCAGCTACTTTGAGAATAAATTGGTTTTGGTCATGATCGTCATAATCAAATTCTATGAAAATTTCTCCCTGACATTCTTCTGGAAAAGCATACTTGAGAGAATTAGAAACCAATTCATTAATAATTAGACCACAGGGAACTACTGTATCAATATTTAAGCAAATAGGAATGACGTTTAGATTTAATTTAACACCTCTTGCTTTGACTGCATAAGCTTGGAATAAGTGAGCAGCTAGACTGGAAATATATTCAGTAAAATTTACTTTAGACAAGTCCTTTGATTGATATAAATGTTCATGAACAAGAGCCATCGATCTAACTCGGTTTTGGCTTTCTTTTAACATTTCTAAAATTCTTTCATCTTGAATATATCTTGACTGTAGTCTTAATAAACTAGAAATTACTTGCAGATTATTTTTGACTCGATGATGAATTTCTTTTAGTAAAACTTCTTTTTCTGCTAAAGATTCTTTGATTTGTTCTTCATGACGTTTTCTCTGAGTAATATCACGAATTACGGCTTGAAATACTATATTTTTAGTTGATTTTTTGCTTGATTTTTTTTGAGTATATTCACCTGTTTTCATTGCAGTTAATAAGACTTCTGTGGGAAATTTTGATTTATCTGCTCTTTGATTTATCCACTCAAAACAACAATTACCTTTGACAATTGCTTGAACTATATATCTTTTGATTAACTGATCAAATTTTTTTCCATTTTGCTGATATTCGGGATAAAAATCTGCTAAGTTATGATGATAAAATTCTTCTTTATTATTCAAACCAAACATTTTTAAAGCTGCAAGATTGCAATCAATAATTCCGTTTTTATCTAGGAGGATAACAGCATCGCTTGTAGCTTCATAAAGGCTACGAAATTTTTTTTCCGATTCCTGAAGTGAAGCAATTAATTTACTTTTCATTGCCTCTGCTTGTTTACGATCACTGATATCTATTCCGACTGAAACTAACGCTTTTCCTTGAGCATATTTCTGAACTACAATCAAATAATTTCTCACACTGCCATTAACTTTTGTTTCGACTTCCTGAGATATTTGTTGTGCCGAACTAGCGACAAAATCACTAATAAATTTAACGAAGTCTGAACTACTGCCTAGAAAACCTATTTCTTGACCAATAAATTTTTCTGGAGGCAAGTTAAAATTGGCTGCTAATTGCCTATTTACTCCTATATATATTAACTCTGAACTAATCCAAGAAACAAACCAAGGTACAGCATCTAAAACTGCTTGTAGTTGGTCTTTAGCTCTTTGTAAAGCTTCTTCTGATTTTTTGCGTTGAGTAATGTCAGTAGCAGTGCCAATAGCTCCTTGAAAATTGCCAAATTTATCTCGTAAAGCAATTGCATTAAAGTTAAGATATACAGGTATTCCATCTTGGCGTTTATGTATTGTTTCCCACTGACAACTGGAGGAATTATCTTGAGTAAATATAGGTATTTGTGTAATATTTGTTGTGCTTGTTGGCGTAGATTTTTCTACTTCTTCTCGATATATAAAATCTGTTAGATAACAACCGATAATTTCTGTTGTTTCATAGCCGTAAATCCGTTTAGCTGCTTGATTAACAAAAGTAAAACATCCTTCATTATCTAGTGACCAAATTAAATCTTGAGAAGTTTCTACTAGATGCCTATATTTTTTCTCACTTTCTGCTAAAGCTGTTTCTACCCTTTTTCTTTCTAGAGCATTAATAAACATTTCTCCCATAATTCTTAGCAGAGCAATAATGTCTTCTGACCAATTTTTTTCCTCTTTAACTGAATCGAATCCTAAAAATCCAATAAAAATACCACGATATGCTATTGGTACAACAACCAAAGATTTTATATATTGCATACGCAAAAATCTTTTACTTATCGGCTTTTCTTTTGGTAGCTTAGTTGTACTTGGAATATAAATTGTTTCTAGATTTTTTATTTGCTCATTCCACTCTTCTAATGCTGTGATTGGTATTTGTTTTCTTTGCTCAATTTGTGGTGTAATTCCACTGTCACACCACTCATAATCATTGTTAATGTAATTACCAGTTTCATCCAGTAAAAATACATAGCTACGATCTACACCACTAAAAGTTCCTATCCATTCCAGAGCTACTTGAATTCCACTATCTATCTCCTCTGGGGCTAAATTAATAAAGTGAGTTGACAAAGTAGTAATTAATTCTTCAAAATTTAGCCTATATATTAATTCTTCTCTAGCTTGTTTATGTCTGACAATCTCCTCTATAAGTTGTTCATTTGATTCTCTTAAGGCAGATGTTTTTTCCTCAACTTTTTCTTCTAGTCTTAATTGATATTCAGGGTCTTCTAGTTTAGTATTTTGACCGACATTAACATTGAACTTAACTCCTATTAATCCGGCTGTTTCACCGCTTTCAGATATTTGAGGAATTACTCTAGTTTCATATTCTATACCTTCTGCTTCCCCAAACCATTTAACTTCATTACCTGCCAGTGCCAAGTGAGTTTTATCTAATACTTCTTGATGGTTTTTGTATAACTCAAAAATTGATTTGCCAAGTAAATCAGAAGATTTAATTGTTTTTTCTCCTTCAACAAAAGTAAATATACCTTTGCTATCTACCTCCCAAATAATTAAAGATGCTTGATTAGTAAGTATTCGTAAACGTGCTTCACTTTTTTGGAGAGCATTTTTAGTAAATTGATGTTCTGCTTTCTCTTTTTTTAACTCTTCTTTCAACTGAGCAATACTTTGCTGTAAATTTTGAACAACGCTATACATCATTAACATTAATTTTAGGGAAAAATAATAATAGTATAACTAGCATAACTATCAAGAGGTTAACGTAAGCATTTCCTGCGAAACAGCTATTAACTGTCAGCTATCAGCTCTCATGAAAGACTTTATAATGAATATAGACTTTAAAGCCAACTTTGGTAGTAAGTATAAATTATCCCTCAATTAGTTAAGCTTTTATCTAAAACTAAAAGCAATAACTAAAGCGCTGATAGCTGACGGCTGAATGCTTACAGGTTAAGCTATAAAGAAACTTTATTTTAAGTTTTTTTTGAATAGTTAACTATATACCCTAGTGGGATATATTAACTTTATAACACATTCTTTTTTAGCTCTTCATTAGTTAAGCTATAACCTAGTCTGTGTTATCTATAAATATTAAAATACTTGCCAAAGTATGTTTAACTGTAAGGATTCAGGTTTCACTACTTGGGATTTAGCAGACCATTATGGCCCAGCAGAGGACTTTATTGGAGAATTTAGACGACAACTAATAGCTACTAGAGGAACAGAATTTGAAAATATGTCTGAGATGAAATTTAGAATGTAGAATAAAGAATTTAGAATTGAGCAATTTAATCATCAGGATTTGAAAATATGACTAATTCGTTTACTTCAGAAATTAGCGATAGAACATCCGTTCCGCTGCGCGATCGCATTTGTTCTCATATGAATGAAGACCATCAAGATGCGGTACTTTTGTATTCTCAAAAATTTGGTATTTCTCCCAATGCTACAGCAGCAAAAATGCTTTCTATTGATGCTCAAGGTATGAATTTAACTGCTGAAGTTAGTGGGGAAAGTTTACCTATAAGAATTGAGTTTGACCATACTTTAAAGGATGCTGAAGATGCTCACCATACTCTA
>NZ_JAAHGH010000117.1 GCF_010672525.1 Okeania sp. SIO2B3
TGATGCCTCCTAATTTAGAGCGAGTGAGTATTTTGCCGATGGGTGACGAAATTCAGCAACGGTGGTTTGACAAGTGGCAGACTATTGTTGCGGAAGAGGAAACAGAAAAGTTCCGGGAATTTTTGCACAGCGAACAATGTCCGGAGCAGGTTAAGGAGTTGGCACGGGAACCACTTTTGTTGTATTTGCTTGCTGCAATGCACCAGGATGAGCAGTTAAAAGTAGGAATGTTTGCTAATGCTGATGTTGGTGGGGCGAAAGTCTCGGTCTATGAGCAAGCGTTGGAATGGGTGCTGGAGAAGCAGCGAGGAAATCTTAATCTCAGAATTCTTGAGCCAGAAGATTTAGAAATTTTGTTGGCAGAGGCGGGGTTGTGTGTAGTGCAGTCTGGTGGGGAATATGCTGCAATAAAAATGATTGAAGACCGACTGGTGAAACAGGGATACAAGGAGTTGCAGAATTTAATTGAAAAAGCTAGGCAAGATGAACGAGAGGATGGATTGAAAAATGCTTTAGCTGCTTTTTATTTGAAGTCGGCAGCAAAGGCGGAAAATTCGGTGGAGTTTTTCCACAAGAGTTTTGGTGAGTTTCTCTGTGCAAAACGGATGGTGGAAGGTCTGGAAGATTTGACGGAGAAAACTGGGAAGCGACGTAAGACTTACGTGGTTTCTGATGAAGAGTTGGAATGGCAGGTTTACGATCTGTTTGGTTATGGCAGTTTGACAGTGGAAGTTGTGGAATATTTGATGGCGTTGTTGGTGAAAAGTCAGGTTGAGTTAGTGGTGTTGTTTGAGCGGTTGTATGAATTTTATTGGAATTGGAGTGATGGGAAGTTTATTGAGGAGAGGGAGGAAGTTTTGCCTCAGAAAAAGACGAGGCAGTTGTGGCAGTGGGGTATTGAGTCTGGGCAACGTCAGGTGGATATTTATACGGGGTTGAATGTAATGATCTTGTTGTTTAAGTTGCATCGTTATGGGCAGTCTCAGGAAGAGTTGCGGGAGCAGTTGCATTTTTGTCCTTGCGGTCAACCTGGTGGTGAAGATTTTGATCGAAGAAGATTACTGCGAATTATTGGTTATAGTCAATGTCTTGAGGTTGATGCTTTTGTGGAAATAGTAGGTGTTTTTTTCAATGGTGCCGACCTTCGTGATGCCAACCTCAGAAGCGCTGACCTCAGTCATACCGACCTCAGTGATGCCAACCTCAGTCGTACCAACCTCAGTGGTGCCGACCTCAGTGTTGCCAACCTCAGTGGTGCCGACCTCAGTGTTGCCAACCTCAGTGTTGCCAACCTCATTGATGCCAACCTCAGTGGTGCCTACCTCAGATGTGCCGACCTCATTGGTGCCAAGCTCAGATATGCCAAGCTCAGATATGCCAACCTCAGTAATGCCAACCTCAGTGATGCCAACCTCAGAGATGCCGACCTCAGATATGCCAACCTCAGTCGTACCAACCTCAGTGGTGCCTACCTCAGTAACATCAAATGGGATAATGACACTAACTGGTCAAATACTATCGGTTTACATGAAGCAAGAGAAGTTCCAGAAGACCTACAACAAAATCCAGAATTTGCCGCAGAAGACGTTAAGGAAACCTAATAACTCTCTTGTATATGTTGGGTTTGGTTTCTCTCAACCCAACCTACGCGATCATTGATGTTTGATTTATCTGTTGGACAATAGTTTTTTTAATCAGTTTGTAGGTAGGGTAGAACCGACCAAACCCAACACCAATGTATCTGTTGTGTTGCCCGAAAGTCTTGTCTTAGGGAGTTTCCCCCATGAACAATTTTTGTAAGAAGACGTTAAGGAAACCTAACAACTTTGTATATGTTGGGTTTGGTTTCTCTCAACCCAACCTACGTTATCAGCGATCGCTCACAAAATTTGCAAGTCATACTAAATAATGGTTTAATAACATACTTGGGATTAATCTAACTGACCTAACTTATATAAAAAAGGCCATGTTTAGAGCTAATTAATCAGCTTTTGTCCCTAAAATTCGCTCAAAATATCCATAATCAATCAACAACTTAAAAAATGAATGAAGAAAAACGTCAAGCATACTGGCGTGCCAACAAAGCATTAATCAGAAACTTGCTAATAGTTTGGGCTACAGTTTCAATTGTTATGAGCATTCTATTAGTCCAACCCTTAAATAATATTCAATTTTTTGGCGTTCCTTTCGGTTTTTGGATGGCACAACAAGGCTCCATTTATGTATTTGTCATCCTAATTTTCATCTATGCCATTCAAATGGATAAACTCGATCAAAAATACAATTCTGACAGGAGAGACTAAATGACTGCAGAAGTTTGGACATTTATACTCGTCATCATTTCCTTTATGAGTTATCTGTACATTGGGTGGCGATCGCGAGTCAAAGATAGCAAAGGTTTTTTCGTCGCAGACCAAGGTGTACCTGCCATTGCCAATGGTGCAGCTACAGCCGCCGACTGGATGTCTGCTGCCTCATTTATCTCCATGGCGGGATTAATTTCTTTTTTGGGTTATGATGGCTCCATTTATTTGATGGGATGGACTGGCGGTTATGTGTTGTTAGCACTACTACTAGCTCCATACCTGCGGAAGTTTGGTAAATATACAGTACCCGACTTTGTAGGCGATCGCTACTATTCCAATATTGCTCGCATTGTGGCTGTTATTGCTGCCATCTTCGTATCTATGACTTACGTTGCTGGGCAAATGCGCGGTGTGGGTATTGTTTTCAGTAGGTTTTTGCAAGTTGATATTGGCACTGGTGTAGTCATCGGTATGATTATTGTTGCCTTCTTCGCAATATTAGGAGGAATGAAAGGTATCACTTGGACTCAAGTAGCTCAATATTTTGTGCTTATTGTGGCTTATCTGATTCCAGCTATTGCCATTGCTACAATTATTACAGGTATTCCTATTCCCCAGTTTGCCTTTACTTTCAGCGATATTGTTGAAAAACTGAATCAGGTGCAGATAGATTTGGGTTTTGCAGAATATACAGCAGCTTTCAGTAACAAAACTATGCTGGATGTTTTGTTTATCACTATTGCGCTGATGGTGGGAACTGCTGGTTTACCCCATGTTATTGTTCGCTTCTACACAGTACCTAATGTCAGAGCAGCGAGATATTCTGCTGGTTGGGCATTATTGTTTATTGCTATCTTGTATACAACTGCTCCCGCATTAGCTACTTTTGCCCGATACAACTTAATTGACAGTTTGCACAACAAAACTGTAGAGGAAGTGCAACAGTTAGACTGGGCGACAAAGTGGGAAAAGACGGGTTTGTTGGAATTCACTGATGAAAATAATGACGGTCGCTTTCAATTAACTCCGCACAAAAAAACTGACAAAGATATTGACAAAGAAACTGACAAAGATACCGAGAAAGATACCGAGAAAGTTATCAATGAAATTACTATCGACCGGGATATCATTGTGCTTTCTACTCCAGAGGTAGCAAAACTTGCCCCTTGGGTAATTGCGTTAGTGGCAGCAGGAGGGTTAGCTGCTGCGTTGTCTACAGCATCTGGTTTATTATTAGTAATTTCCAGTTCCATTGCTCATGATGTTTACTACCGGATGATCGATCCAGGAGCATCAGAGTCGCGACGGTTAATGGTAGGACGGATAATGGTAGGGTTTGCTATTACCATTGCTGGTTATTTTGGAGTGAACCCACCAGGGTTTGTTGCTCAGGTGGTAGCTTTTGCTTTTGGTTTAGCTGCGGCAAGTTTTTTCCCAGTAATTATTTTGGGAGTGTTTGACAAGCGCACTAACCGAGAAGGAGCGATCGCTGGTATGGTATCGGGTTTGTTGTTTACTACTATCTATATTATTGGTGTCAAATTCGCTGGAATGCCGACATGGTTTTTCGGCGTGTCTGCTGAAGGTATTGGCACTGTGGGAATGGTGCTGAATTTGATCGTTACTTGGGTGGTATCTCGGATGACACCTCCTCCACCATTAGAAATACAAGAGATGGTAGAAGAGTTGCGATCGCCTTTAGCAGCTCCTGTTGCTATTAAGGATATTGGAGAGGAAGAGTTGGATTAATTTCAAGAAGGAAAACTTCCAGTTCAGTAGTAGCGTGACACGCCTAAAATAGTGCAATAGTAGGGGCGGGTTCCGCGTTAAGTTAATGGTTTTACCCAGGACTTGGTAAACCCGCCCCCTCTAGAAATCAGGTACTGAAAACTACAACGTCTTAGTTTTTCTGTTGTGGCAGTGAAAAATTAGGTACTGAAAACTACAACGTCTTAGTTTTTCTGTTGTGGCAGTGAAAAATTAGGTACTGAAAACTACAACGTCTTAGTTTTTCTGTTGTGGCAGTGAAAAATCAGGTACTGAAAACTACAACGTCTTAGTTTTTCTGTTGTGGCAGTGAAAAATTAGGTACTGAAAACTACAACGTCTTAGTTTTTCTGTTGTGGCAGTGAAAAATTAGGTACTGAAAACTACAACGTCTTAGTTTTTCTGTTGTGGCAGTGAAAAATTAGGTACTGAAAACTATAACGTCTTAGTTTTTCTGTTGTGGCAGTGAAAAATTAGGTACTGAAAACTATAACGTCTTAGTTTTTCTGTTGTGGCAGTGAAAAATCAGGTACTGAAAACTACAACGTCTTAGTTTTTCTGTTGTGGCAGTGAAAAATCAGGTACTGAAAACTACAACGTCTTAGTTTTTCTGTTGTGGCAGTGAAAAATTAGGCACTGAAAACTACAACGTCTTAGTTTTTCATCTAAGCGATCGCTTTATGTAGTTGGATTGAGGTGCTCACACAGATTATGGCACGGATGTATGGATTAAGTAACACAGCGAAAATCAAAGGCGGTGCGTTACATTTCATTAACATACCCTACTAGACTACTTAGTAGTTAAGCTAAAATATCCTAAGTTAAGTTAAACTGGTAATGTAATATAAAAGTGATTCAGAAACAAAAATGGCTACACTTCAGATAGAAAACTTACCTAACGACTTCAAAATCAATCTCTCGGAGTTATTATCTGGTATCAAACCTGGAGAAGAAATTATTATTTTAAATCAAGGGGTGGCGATCGCTAAATTGGTTCCTATTTCTCCCTCATCTAACCGACTAGCTAGTTTGGGGCAGGATAGAGGAAAATTTGTCGTGCCAGAGGATTTTAACGAACCTTTACCGGAAGAGATTACCGAAAAACTTAATAGTGTTTACACTCAACACTCCTCGGACTTAGATGAGAATATTGCTATGATGCAGTTTAGCAACTTTAAAGGTGAAGAGACGTGGTAAAATTTACACTAGAAAGCTATGGGAGAACTTACTTAAAAATGGCAAAAATTACTACGGATGAATTACCCGAAAGTTTACAGACTCTATTTATGGAAGTCGAACGCACAAAAACACCACTAACTGTTATCCATGAAGGAAAACCGTTAGTAATTATTTATCCTGCTGTTACCGAGACTAAACGCGCTCCCTGTGGCGTAATGAAAGGAACTGGTGAAATATTAGGGGATCTAGTAGCTCCTGTTAACGAACCTTGGGAAGTATTGGAATGAAATTGGAATGAAAATTCTACTTGATACTCATATTTGGGTTTGGTATTTACTTGACGATGCACGTTTATCGCTCCAACTTCAGAGAGCGATCGCCGATTCTAATAACGAACTTTGGTTGAGTCCAATTAGTGTTTGGGAAGCACTCGTCCTTGCAGAAAAAGGACGGATATCTGTGCAACCCGATCCTGTTACATAGATTAACTTAGCTTTACAAAGTTTAGAAACTCGTGAAGCTCAAATGAATCATGCTATTGCTATTTTTAGTCGTCAGGTTGTACTACCTCATAAAGATCCCGCAGACAGATTTATTGTTGCTACAGCTATTTACTATGGATTAACATTAGCCACAGTTGATACTAATATTATAGCTAGTTCGGCAGTACAAACACTTATTTTTCAAACAGATAGAAAAACTATCCCATCAAAGTTGCTTCCTATTAATAGGTTGGGAACAACCCATTAAATTTGCTCAAGTCAAAAGCAAAAAAACACCAATTCCTATTTTGCAACTGACTGGTTTAGATATTGCAAGCGCAACAGAAATACTCAGAGATTATGGTTTGGTAGAAATTGATAACTGGGAAAAACTCATTCACCACTACCAAGGCAACCCTCTATGGTTAAAAAGTGTGGCAACTCAGATTCAAGAATTGGGAGAAAATTTGATTGAGTTATTGCCAGATGATGCCATCTTATTACCAGAAGATTTAAAAGATACTTTACAACAGCAGAGCGATCGCCTATCGGAAACCGAAAAACAAATCTTGGAGCTTTGAGGAATGAAAAATCAACCTATTAGTCTGGCGCAACTGTTAGAAACTACAGAAATATCACCATCAGATTTACTCAACACATTACAATCTTTGTGTAGGCGTTCCCTCATCGAAAAACAAGAAAATCTCTACAGTGTGCCATCTGTACTCAGAGAATATTATATAGAATCCGATTGAATAGTTGTCATTGCGACGATAGGAAGCAATCTCAGGGTTTTAGGAGATTGCTTCCTTCTTTCTTAATATGCTGTAATATATTGTAGGGACGTTCCATGGAACTTCTTATTTCTTTTACTTTTTGTTAAATGTTTATTCCCTCTTCCCTCTTCCTTCTTCCCTCTTCCTTCTTCCTTCTTCCTTCTTCAACAGA
The DNA here is from genome assembly GCF_010672525.1 of Okeania sp. SIO2B3. GTDB lineage: Bacteria > Cyanobacteriota > Cyanobacteriia > Cyanobacteriales > Microcoleaceae > Okeania. The sequence goes on from NZ_JAAHGH010000117.1 coordinate 6,683, forward strand.
AACTTGGACATTTATCTTCGTAACAATTTCCTTGATGCTCTACCTATACATCGGGTGGCGATCGCGAGTCCAGGATAGCAAAGGCTTTTTTGTTGCTGACCGAGGTGTACCTGCAATTGCTAATGGTGCTGCCACAGCAGCGGACTTTATGTCTGCAGTTTCATTTATTTCCATCGCGGGAGCAGTTTCAATTTTAGGCTATGATGGTTCTTATTATGTAATAGCAGGAACAGGAGGTTATGTACTCTTGGGGTTGCTGCTTGCTCCATATCTGCGAAAGTTCGGTAAATATACTTTGCCAGATTTTATTGGCGATCGCTACTACTCTAATATTGCTCGCATCGTTGCTGTTATTGCTGCCCTAATTATATCTATAACTTTTGTTGTCGGGCAAATGCGAGGTGTAGGTATTGTCTTCAGTCGGTTTTTGCAAGTTCCCATTGAAGTTGGTGTCATCATCGGTATGGTTATAGTTGCCTTCTTCGCTATATTAGGAGGAATGAAAGGCATTACTTGGACTCAGGTTGCTCAATACTTTATACTTATTGTTGCTTATTTAATACCAGCTATTGCCATTTGTAATATTCTGACAAATATTCTGGTTCCAGAATTAGCTTTTACTTTTAGCGATCTTATAGAAAAACTGAATCAAGTTCAGGTTGACTTAGGTTTTCCAGAATATACTGCTGCCTTCACCCAAAAAACTATGCTGGATGTTCTATTCATCACTATTTCTGGCATGGTCGGTCTTGCTAGTTTACCCCACGTTATTGTTCGTTTCTATACTGTACCTAATATAACAGCAGCTAGATATTCTGTAGCTTGGTCATTATTGTTTGTTGCCATTTTTTCGACAACTGTTCCTGCTTTAGCTGCTTCTGCACGATACAACTTAATTGATAGTTTACACAACAAAACTGTGGAGGAAGTGCAACAGTTAGACTGGGCAACAAAATGGCAAAATACAGGTTTGTTAGAATTCACCGATAAAAATAACGACGGTCGTTTGCAGTTGACCCCAGATGCAGAGACTAATGAAATCATTCTTGACCCGGATATTATCACTCTCTCTACTCCAGAAGTAGCTAAACTCGCTCCTTGGGTAATTGCATTCGTGGCAGCAGGAGGGTTAGCTGCCGCTTTGTCTACAGCATCGGGTTTGTTATTAGTGATTTCCAGCGCCATTGCTCACGATGTTTATTACCGCCTCATTAACCCAAAAGCATCAGAGTCACAAAGATTAATGCTAGGCAGAATAATGGTAGTATTGGCGATCGCTATTGCTGGTTATTTCGGCATCAACCCCCCCGGTTTTGTGATTGAGATAGCAACTTTGGGAGTTGGTGTCGGTGCTGGTACTTTTTTTCCAGCAATTATTTTGGGAGTGTTTGACAAACGCACTAACCGGGAAGGAGCGATCGCTGGTATGGTAGTTGGTTTGGTGTTTACAAGTATCTATATTATTGGTGTAAGATTCTACGGAATGCCGACATGGTTTTTGGGGTTGTCTGATCAGGGTATCGGTACAGTGGGAATGTTATTGAATTTTGTTGTGACTTTGGTCGTGTCTCGAATGACAGCACCTCCACCATTGGAAATACAAGAGATGGTCGAGGAGTTGCGATCGCCTTTAGCAGCTCCTGTTGCTATTAGGGATATTGGGGAAGAACAGTTGGATTAATTTGTAGTAGCTCCTGTAGAAATTGTTCTGTGGCCACAGTTATAGTCACAGAATTATATTTAACATTCAGATACATAAATAGTACTTAAGTATATCTACCCAAAAAAAGTTGGGTAATTTTACCCTAGATATCTATACCTATAAAGGAGTATATAAAGGGTTAAGTAAATCTAATTAGATGGGTCAAGAGATAATTAGACAAAGCTAAGATATCTAAGTAAATCTAATTAGACAGGTCAACAGCTAATTGACAATCCTTAAGATATGATTAAAAAAATCTAATTATATTGGCCAATAGCTAATAGACAAAGCTAAGATGTCTAAGTAAATCTAATTAGACAAGTCAACAGCTAATTGATAATCCTTAAGATTTAATTAAGTAAATCTAATTATATCAATCAAGAGATAATTAGACAAAACTAAGACATCTAAGTAAATCTAGCTAGACAAGTCAACAGCTAATTAGACAATTCCATAAGATATAATTCAGTAAATCTAGTTAGATTTGCTCAAGAGCTAATTAGAAAAACCTAAGCATATTTAAGTAAATATAATTAGATTTGGTCAATATCTAATTAGACAATGCTAAGATATAACTCAGTAAATCTAATTAGAACAGTCAAGAGTTAATTAGACAAAGCTCAAATATCTAAGTAAATCTAATTAGAACAGTCAAGAGCTAATTAGACAAAGCTAAGTATATCCACTATGGCGATTGATTACTTGATTTTTATTTTTGCAATAAATTCTTATCTGCAATCTCCCTCAAATTAGATTACACTCAAAATTTTTGTTTAGAAAGCATCTACATATGACTATGAAAACATCTACTACTATAACCTTTGAAACATTTGATATCCGTGCAGCCAAGAACCTTAAAGAGCAACGAGAGTTAGGAGAAAGAATTGTCGCTGCATTGCAGAGAGATTCACTAATTCAAATCAAAAAAAATTATCAAGAGGATTTACTAACTGCACAAGCACTCCTGCAAAACAGAAAGTTTAATCAACTACCACAAGATGAAAAAATTAAATTTGTAAGCGATACGACTTACACCGGGTATGTGTTCTCTGGTGAAGAGAAAAAAGGAGGTCAGTACGACCAAGTTGAGGTATACACCGTGTTCCCACACTTTAATCAAGACGACGAACGCGTCAAAAAACTTCGTCTCCCTTGCCACGGAGAAGCACTCTACCCCTCAGTAGACTACAAAAATGCCATTGAATCTTACATGAAAGCCACTGGCAATATGTGCGATCGACTCATAGAAATAATCGGTTTAGGACTAGGACTAGAGCCAAACCATTACCTCTCAAAAATGGTTCGCGACGGATTTCATCACGCCAGGGTATTACGCTTTAAGAGCCAAAAAGAAGCAGGAGGTGTATCCAATGGGATATCTGCTCACTCTGACTATGGCTTTCTGGTCGCTGCTTCCCAAGATGATGTTGGTGGATTATGGGTTCGACCGATTCCAAATGGTGAAAAGAGGGGAAGAAATTACCTAGAAGAAGAAACCACCATTGGAGCTTATCACGATCAACCAGGCTGGGCGTTTGTCACCCCAATGCCATGTGTCTGGACAGTATTTGTGGGCGACATGATGGAACTTGCTACAAACAGAAAGCTAAAAGCCAATATCCACAAGGTAATTCTCAATAAGGAAAAAGAGCGATTTGCCATTGCTTACTTCCACGAACCCAAGTTCAACCAGACCTTCGAGGCTGTAAACTCGAAAGGGAAAAAGAAGGAAATAGTCTATGGCAAGCACCTAACCAATATGTATTGCAAAGCCTATCCCAACAGAAGCACAACAAAAAGAATCCAATCCGAAGAACTTTGTCAAAATATAGATAGACTCCCAAAAATTAGCCTATAATCCTGGGCAAATTTGGCACTACAGATTTTTGGGGCAAGATACCCATTCCACAAAACTATTAAAATCCCAAGCGTATTTATGCAACGCTGCGTGATCGCCTCTAGCTGAAGTCGGAAATTAGAAGTTATAGCAGTCGCTACTATAGTTAAGACATCGGTTCATTAATGGATAATTGATAATTGATAATTACCTCTCCCTGAAAGAAAGAGGATTGACAAATAAGGAAAAAATTTATTCTCTTAGTCGATTGGATATGGTGAGGAAACTTCGCCATCCCTCAACCGCTTTTTTCCCCTTAAAAGGGGAGGCAGAGTAAGCCGAATTGTTTAATTATTTAATTATTTAATTATTAATTATTCGGTAATTATGATGATTCATAACGCGAGCAAGATGCTCGCACTAATTGTCAAACAACAACCAGGCGGTTGCTATAGAATTCGTCGCTGCCTAAAAGATTTTGATTGTTTACGGGATGCTATAGAATTTGTCTTGCGTCAAGGGTTCTAACATTTATGGCGGTTGCGATAGAAGTTATGTCAAATCCGGTAGCATCGGTATAAAATCTTCTGAAGTAGAAATCAGGAGTCAACCCACCTGGGGGACTCGACCGTGGAGGGGAAGTCAGGAGTCAGGGGGGAAAAAATTTATCAAGATTTGCTAATGGTGAAGACAGAGAATGTTTTTATACCGAATTAAACGGATTTGATATTAGAAATTAAATTCTTACTATTCGCGTTTGCGGAGCATGAGCTAGGAAATCGTCCACACTGTGGTATACCCAAATAAAGACCGCTATATTGAAAATAAATTTTGATAGTTTTTCCGAAAAATTTCGGAATTATTACAGTAATTTTTGTAGAAGAAAAATTTGTAGGTAGATTCATTGTTTGTCAAAGTATATTTCTGGTAATATCATGTCCGGTAGCATCGGTATTGTATAGCGAAGGTAAGGAAGAAGGAAGAAGGAAGGGGGAAGAAGGCTTAAAAGCTTGAAAAAACAAACGTAAATTTTTTGTAGATATTCACCCTTGGTTTTACACAAACGATACCAACGGACATGATATGACTCCTGATCTCTGATATCAAATCCGTTTCATTCGGCACGTAAAAAATGTTTCATCTTCAACCATTACCAAATATTTCTCGATTTTCCCCTCCTGGGAGGGGCGAGGGGTGGGTCCCCATCTCCCCATCTCCCCATCTCCCCATCTAATTACACTGATGCTACCGGATTTGATATAATCCTAAAATTCAGAAATATAATAGGGGAAAAAGCGGATGCGACCCCGCGACGACGACAGCTCGCTTGCGGAACGCGCACTCCTTTTCGGGAATGCTGACTCCTTTTCGGGAACGCGCACCAAGCAGGTTGAAATTTGCTCCCATCTCCCTATTTTTAACTATATTAAGCTATGAATTTGTTAAATTGAAGTGCTTGAATACTTTAGTTTGTAGGTTGGGTTGACGCCAGGAAACCCAACAAAAATAGGTATATTTTGGGTGGCGCTACCGCTTCACCCAACCTACGAGATATTTATCCATTACCCATTATCCATTAATGAATATTACCTGGTTACACCTGGAACCAAATCATCATTCCAGGGAAGAGATGCAGGGCGTTGTTGACGGTCTAAATAAGCATTTAAAGCATAAACCATATCCCCGCGAGTCATGGGTTCTAAAGGATTTATTTTGTTTGTACCTGATTCAGTATTCACAAAACCTTCATACAATGCAGTTGCTATTGATTTTTTTGCCCAACTAGGAATTTTGTCTGAATCTGGGTAATTATTTAATAGCTTTTTAGTATTTTCTTCAGGAAACTGAAAAACACCATAAGCTTGAGCAAAAATCGCAAATGCTTCAGCTCGATTAATTTTATAATTGGGAAAAAACATTCCCTCACGATAGCCACTCATTACGCCATTTTTTAGGACAATTTGAATATCATTATAAGCCCAATAATCTGAAGAAACATCTTTTAATTCAACATTTGGTTTCTGGGAAGATTCACGTTTTTCTAAATCAAATGTTTTGACTAAAATTGATGCTAATTCTGCTCTACTAATAATTTCATTGCGATTAAATTTTCCGGCTGCATCTTTGGTCATTAATCCTGCAGCAACTACTCTTTCTATGGGGTCTACTATTTCTTCTTGAGCTTGAACAATTATTGGCAATTGTAATAATGCTATGAGGGAAAATAGACTAATAAATTTTTGCATAATATAATTTTAACCATATAGTTTCTATTGATATATCCATTGTAATACTAAATCCAGCGATCGACAGAATTTTCTTGAGCGGGGGAGTAGGGGAGTAGGGGCGCCATTCAGAGCTATGGGTCAGCAAGCGGCCGTTTGCTTCGCATAACTATCGTTAACGTCCGTACACAAATGTAGAATTTGAGTAGGAGTTATTTACTGATATTATGTCCGAATGATTACAGCAGTTATCAAGTTGATGAATTACCAAGTTTTATTGCTCTAGGGAACAGGGAGCAGGGAATACAGGAATAAATAGTCTTATAACTGTACCTCACTATCCTCAAAAGTGTTGTAAGTACATAATAAAAATATTCTCCTCTCAATATTGAAGAAATATCCCAAATTTCTGCTCCGTTTCCACTGTTCCCTCTTGAATTTACTGAAAAATTGTGGCCTCAAGCTTCCCCTTTTCAGGGGATAAAAAAAAGAGAATATTCCTGATTTCAAGCCTCCTTATTGGAGAAGTACTGATGACTGATAGCTGAAATGACTACCAAGGTAATATTTCACCCTTTGCGTGCCAAAAAGTACCTGTATTTTCTAAGTTTAATTCGTCAATTCTAGCTAACAAATTTTCTGCTGCTTGTGCTGGAGGTATTCCTGTGAAATTTGTCATTCTAGTGCTAATTAAACCAGGATGTAAAATTGCGACGGAAATTCCCTGTGGTTTTAGATCGACAGATAAAGATTTACCTGCCATACTAACAGCAACCTTTGACATTCGATAACCGTAGGAACTGCCGGAAGTATTATCATCAATGGAACCCATTCTACTTGTAATAATAGCAATTTTTGAGCCAGATTCCATCAAGGGTAATAAAGCATGAGTTAGGCGTAAAGTTCCTATGGCATTTACTTCAAATTGTCGGCGAATACTATCAAAATCTAAATCATCTAGATAATTTCTTTCTCTTTCGACTATTCCGGCATTATTAATTAATACATCTAATTTTACTCTTTGCAGGCGGTTAACTAAGTTGGCAACATCTTTTTCAGAAGTAATATCTACTCCTGTTTCTACAGAAATTCCTAGATTTTCTAATTCTCCGTCTGACTGGCGACAAACAGCAATTACTTTGTCACCTTTACTATGAACTTGTTTACATAATTCTTTCCCAATACCACGATTAGTTCCTGTAATTAAATAAGTTGCCATAATCGACTTTTTTCCTTAATTGCTGATAATTTTATTGGTTGATTATATCATATAAGTAACACAATTTTTGAGGGAGCAAAACCCAATTTCTTCATTCATTAGAAAGGGGAGGTAATAAAATCTCTAACTGCTCTAATAAAATGGGAATATCTGACGCAATAACTCCCCACAAAATTTCTGGTCTCACTTCATCATAGCGATAAGCAATAATATTTCTTAAACCAATAAGACTGCGCTAATTTATCTGAGAGTGTAATTGTTGAAACTCTAAAGATATTCGACGTGCAGCTTCACCCAAAATTTCAAATTGACGCTCTACTGCACTTTGTATTAAAATGCTCTCTAAATACTCACTGTAATTTACACCAGTAGTAAATTCTTGGATTCGATGAATTGCCTGTACCATATCCCAAACTGAAGCAATATCTCTATTGGTAAGCATTCAGCTATTAGCTGTCAGCTATCAGCAACAATACTCTCTCATATAGGACAGTGCTTAAATTAACAACTAACTTTAAGGACAAGGGAGCCAACTTTTGTAGTAAGACAATTAATGAAGCTTTTATCCTAAATTAAAAGCAATAGCTGATAGCTGATGACTGACGGCTGAATGCTTACCTCTATTGTTTTGCATAAATTACTTGATAAGTCTTTAAAATATTAGATAAACGATAGGGATTTTTAATCATAGCTTTTTCTACTAAATCAACTGCACGTCCAAACTTTGTTTCTAATTCCTCTTGCATATGTAATAATTTTGATAATGTTAACTGGCAATAAGGCTCATAAACTACTAAAATATCAACATCACTATTAGGGTAAAAATCTTCTTGCAATACTGAGCCAAATAAAGCTAATTCAGTAATATTCCAGCGTTGGCAAAATTCAGCAATTTCGGAGTAGGAAATTTTCAGACGTTCTGCGAGAATAACTTTTAAATTAACCTTTTGTTGTTCTCTAAGCATCATAATTACAGTTCCTTAATTATTGACTTTTAAAATTATGCCAGATTCTACAGAAAACTCAAAGCAGAGTGTTACGTTAGGCGACCAACCTACGATAAAAGATGAACTTGGTTTTGCCCCTTATGTTATAGCAATGGCTGAATTTTTAACTAATAAAGATACTAAACCGCCACTAACTATTTCTATCGAAGGTGAATGGGGTAGCGGTAAATCTTCTTTTATGAAACAACTTGAAATTGAGGTTAAAAATAAGTCTAAAGAATTAGATAAAGAAGATTTAAAGAAAGTTGGGCAGAGAATTAAAAAAGACCGGATTATTTTCAGCGATATATCAGACATCTATGAATTTTTTAGATTAAAATTAAAACAAGAAACTCAAACAGTTTGGTTTAATGCTTGGCGACATGAAAAGTCTGAATCACTTTGGGCGACTTTTGCTCTATCTTTTTTAGAACAATTATCTAATAATCGCAATTTCTCAGATTTTGTAATTAATAGTGGGGATGCTTTGAGGCTATTTTTTTATCGTTTGAATTTCAAAGGAAAACCGTTGAAAGCCATTCAAACTTTAATGATAGTTTTATTGATTATTGGTACTATTTTAGCTATTCCAGTTGTGTCTTGGAATGTTGGCATTGAGAGAATTCCTCAATTGTCTGAAACTTTGGCAGTTCTTGTTAAAGGAGATTCAAATGAGGAGGATGAAAAGAGAAGATTAGATAATAAACAAACTAACAATGAGAAAGATAAAAATGATAATAAAAACTCAAAATTAACAGGCAAGGAAAATACCCAAAATTATTTTCTAAATGATTTGTTAAAGGTTGTTTTTGGCTGTGGCTTGACTAGCGGTTCGTTTGCTGCAGTAAGAAAACTTTTCGGAATAATAAGAGATTTAATTGGCGACCCAAAAATGGATTTGACTCAATATCTTGACCATCCTGATTATGATAAACAAGTTGCTTTTATTGAAAAGTTTCACGAGGATTTTTCTAAAATTGTCAATGCTTATGTGGGTAAAAATGAGAATATTTATGTTTTTATTGATGACATTGACCGTTGTGAGTTGGGTAAATCTGCCGATTTATTACAAGCTCTAAATATGATGATTTCTAATGACCCAAAGATAATTTTTATTTTGGGTATGGATAGAGAAAAGGTAGCAGCAGCAATAAGTTTTAAACAAAGAGATGTTATTCCTTTTCTAGCTTCAGCGATCGCCGAAAATCAAGCAGAGGAAAATGAAAGTCAGAAGTTGAGCAAAAAGGTTGATTATGGTTTTAGTTTTCTAGAAAAGTTTGTGCAATTATCATTCTCTGTTCCTACAGCTTCTCAAAATACGTTGGATAGTTTTGTTGAAAAAATATCAGAAATGCAAGCAGAAACAAAAACTTCTCCAGAAAAACAAGAAAAATACTTTTTTGGGATTTCTCATAGTTTAATTGCTCAAGTATTTGATGTTCCGGCAAAATTTAATTATACAAAAGAATGGATAGAAAAATTTAAATACAGAATATTTTCAGCAAAATCAAAAGAAGCGGAAAAAACAGAAGCAGAAGAATCTTCTATTTCAGAACAAAACTTAGAATCTCAAGAGGTTGAAAATTCATCTCCAGATTTACCTATTTTCCCAATTATTGAAAAAGATTTAGATTCAGAAAGCCTTGCTCAAGTTATAGAGATGGTTGCTCCTTTTTTTGATTATAATCCCCGTCGTTTAAAACAATATATTAATGTACTGAGACTCAGGATTTATATTGCCTATTATTCTATTGGAGTTACTTTTGCTGAAAGAGAAACAATAACCATAGAACAAATAGGTAAGTTTACTGCTATTACCCTCAGATATCCACGTCTTCTCTTGGAAATAAAGAATAATTATCAACTACTTGCTGAGTTAGAAAAAAATGCTGTTGATAAATCTATTCAATCAAATAATTCCATCAGACTCGGTCTTAAATCTACACCCAAGAATAAGGAAACAGGAAATGCAAATTATTGGCTGAAAAATTACCCTAAAATTCAACAATTACTTTGTTCTGAAATGACATTGAATAATGAGCAAAAATCTGGCAAAAAGTATATTTTTGAAAATGGTTCGATTCAAAAACTCCTGGAAGTTTTACCACCACAACAAAGTTTACCTTCTAAATATTTTAAACTGCGTGAATTCCTAGCTGCTAAGAAGTGGAAAGAGGCGGACTATGAAACTTATCAAGTTATGTTGCAAGTTGCAGGGCGAGAGGAGCAAGGATACCTGGAAGAAGAAGATGTAGAGAAATTTCCCTGCACAGAACTCTATATAGTAGACAAGCTTTGGGTAAAATATAGTGATAATCAGTTTGGCTTTTCTGTACAAAAGAAAATTATAAGAGATTTGGGTTTTGAGAGTTACAAGAAAGAGAATTATAAAGAAGTGTGGAAGTTGTTTATAGCAACAGTAGGATGGGACGATGAGGTGAACTACGAGAATACGCCTAACCAAGGCTACCTCCCCTATATAGTGTTGTGGGAAAGAAAGTGGGTGGATTTCTGGCTATTCTCTCGCGCAGAGACTTGTAGACTTTAACATATAAGCATTTCAGTGTTTTGTAGGTTGGGTTGACGGAGGAAACCCAACAAAAATCAACGGTGGTAATAAAGCCATAATGGTACAGGAAGTCTAGAAGTTTTATGTTGGGTTGCGCTGCCGCTTAACCCAACCTACGGTTTATGGTTTTTATTGTGGGTGAACAAAAACAGACACAATATTGAGATCAAATTTTTAGTTTCAGTAATTATTGTGTAGCTTGGGTTGACATCCGGAAACCCAACAAAAATCAACGGTTAATAAATTAAAAAATATATATTCTCACCATTGCTATGCAGAACAACCAAATAAATATCTCCAAAAATTAGTAGCATTGTGTAGGTTTGGTTGACGTTCGCGTAAGCGTTGCGGAGCAAAGGAAACCCAACAAAAATCAACGCTGGTAATACAGCCATAATAGTACAGAAAGTGGAGAAGTTTTATGTTGGGTTGCGCTGCCGCTTAACCCAACCTACGGTTTATGGTTTTTATTGTGGGCGAACAAAAGCAGACATAATATTAAGATCAAATTTTTAGTTGACATCCGGAAACCCAACAAAAATCAACGGTTAATAAATTAAAAAATATATATTCTCACCATTGCTATGCAGAACAACCAAATAAATATCTCCAAAAATTAGTAGCATTGTGTAGGTTTGGTTGACGTTCGCGTAAGCGTTGCGGAGCAAAGGAAACCCAACAAAAATCAACGCTGGTAATACAGCCATAATAGTACAGAAAGTGGAGAAGTTTTATGTTGGGTTGCGCTGCCGCTTAACCCAACCTACGGTTTATGGTTTTTATTGTGGGCGAACAAAAGCAGACATAATATTAAGATCAAATTTTTAGTTGACATCCGGAAACCCAACAAAAATCAACGGTTAATAAATTAAAAAATATATATTCTCACCATTGCTATGCAGAACAACCAAATAAATATCTCCAAAAATTAGTAGCATTGTGTAGGTTTGGTTGACGTTCGCGTAAGCGTTGCGGAGCAAAGGAAACCCAACAAAAATCAACGGTGGTAATAAAGCCGTAATGGTACAGGAAGTCGAGAAGTTTTATGTTGGGTTGCGCTGCCGCTTAACCCAACCTACGGTTTATTGTTTTTATTGTGGGTGAACAAAAGCAGACATAATATTGAGATAAAATTTGTAGGTGCCAAAACCCAACTACAAACTGATGCAGAAAATTCTACTCCCAATATTCGCCGTATTCACCGCCTTATTAACAGGAGCAGCTTTAATGCTCTTAGCAAAAACCAATCCTGTAACTGCTTATACCGCTCTATTCCAAGAATCTCTCACTACCTACTTTGGTTTCAGCGATACCCTCAGCAAAACCACCCCACTATTACTAGCAAGTTTAGGAATATTAATAGCATTACGAGCAGGTTTATTTAATCTCGGTGGGGAAGGGCAAATTTATATGGGAGCTTTAGGTAGTGTTGTCGCCGGACTATTTTTGCCCAACTTCCCAATATGGATACATTTACCCTTAGCATTAACAGCAGGTTTTCTTCTCGGAGCAATTTGGGGAGCGATCGCTGGTTTTCTCAAAGTTACCCGTGGTTTAAACGAGGTGTTGACTACCCTACTACTCAATTACATCGCTCAAAATTTTGTCAATTACATGGTGAATGAACCACTTATCGCCCCCGACGCCCCCAGTCCCTACACACCTCTAATTGCGGAGTCAGCACGTTTACCAATCATTTTGCCCAAAACTCAAGCTCACGCAGGAATTTTATTGGGGTTAACTATTGCCATAATTTTAGCCGTGGTGTTGTCGTTAACAGCCTTCGGTTATCAAGTGGATGCCGTCGGACAAAACCCTACGGCAGCTCGTTACAGCGGAATTTCTGTTAACCAGACTATTCTGGCAGTCATGGGTTTATCAGGTGGTTTAGCAGGTTTAGCAGGAAGCACAGAAGTATTAGGAGCCAAATATCGGTTATTTGAAAACTTTTCTCCTGGTTATGGTTTTGACGCGATCGCCATTGCGTTATTGAGTCGAGGCAACCCACTAGCAGTAGTTTTAACATCTTTATTTTTTGGCGTTCTCAGGAGTGGAGCAAATGTGATGCAGCGGAGTGCGGGGGTTTCGATAACTATTGTTTATGCTATTCAAGGTTTGACAGTGTTGTTTTTGGCAATAAGTTTAGCGTTTGAAGAGCAAAGAAAAAGATTTACAACAGATTCTAAGATATAAAGTATCAATATTAATAATCAGGACTTACGCAGATAAGCTATATATAGTACTCAATACTATTGTCCAATAGTTAATCAACTCTATAGATAGTGCCTTTGCCTAAGTACCGAATATTGTAGTGCGGGCATCTTGCCCGCAACGGGTGTACCTGATGAAGAATAAATAGGTTCCAAGATATAAACTTTGACATCCTCCCGACGCTGCTCTACGAGACAGCTCGGGATTCCCATCCATCAATCAAACAAACTAAGCTGCTTGAAAGATTCAGGGCGGGTTGACACCTCACTGGAAAATGCTGGGCTTTGCCAGTCTAACACTTCCTCCATGTCCGTTTAACTTCTCCGAGTGCCCCTCGGCGACTTGATTGAACAGTTACAGTAATCTTAACCTTGATTTTTGGTTAAGCAACATTTGTATGTTAACAGATTATCTGTAAAACCGCAAGATTGATTGGCATTCATCCCGGCGCTCCCCTGCGGAATGTGAGGTATAAATGCCAACATTTAGATAAATATTAATTAGGACTTACGCAGATACGCTATATATAGCGCTCAATACTATTGTCCAACAGTTACTTTACTCTATAAATAGTACCTTTGTGTAAGTCCTGTATTAATAATAAAACCTTTGTAGTGCGGGCATCTTGCCCGCGACAGGTGTACCTCATTAAGAATAAATAGGAAAGGAGCAATTGTACCTCATTAAGAATAAATAGGAAGGGAGCAATTAAATTATTATATAGGATGGGAGCAAGATGCTCCCACTATTCCCTTAACCAAAATAATTACAATAGACCACCATTACAATGCACCACCGTTTAATGACTAACTTTTCATCAAAAAATGACAAATATCGACTTTTTCTCTGATTATTTATCTGCCACAATTCGACTTTCTGTTCCTCTAGCTTTTGCTGCTTTAGGGGGAATATTTTCCGAACGTTCCGGCATTCTAAACATTGCTTTAGAAGGAATGTTATTAACAGGAGCTTTTGTTAGTGCGGCTGTTTCTATTTCCACAGAAAATGTCTGGATAGGAACTTTAGTAGCAATTTTTGCCGGAGGAATTTTAGGCTTAATTCATGCTTATCTTTGTGTCAGTTTAAAAGTCAATCAATTAGTTTCTGGTTTAGCAATAAATTTAGCAGTATCGGGATTAACTGCTTATGGAGCTAGGGTATTATTTGACAGTGGCACAATTGCTCTACCAGGTATTGAAACTATCAATTTTTTGGGATTAAAAGATTTGCCAATTTTAGGAATATTCTTCAATCAAGACTTATTATTTTATTTACTTTTACTATTAATTCCAGTTTCTACTTATATCATATTTAATACCAGTTGGGGTTTAGCATTAAGAGCTGTTGGTGAATATCCTCAAGCAGCAGCAACAGCAGGAATATCTGTTAGTTTAGCGCGTTATTTAAGCGTAGGTTTTAGCGGTTGTTTAGCAAGTTTAGGTGGAGTTTACTTAGCATTAGTTCATGTGAAATTTTTCACTGAAGGTATGAGTAGTGGAAAAGGTTTTATTGCTTTGGCAGCCATAATTTTTGGTAGATGGCATCCCGTTAATACAGTTTTAGCTTGTTTATTATTTGGAGCAACAGAAGCTTTGCAGTTAAGAGTTCAAGCTTTTAATCTGAATATTCCCTATCAATTTTTAGAGATGTTGCCTTATGTTATTGCTCTATTAGCTTTAATTGGTTTAGCAGGAAAATCTACTCCTCCTGCTGCTTTGGGAAAGGAGCGGGAAGCGGGGGAGTAGGGGAGTGTGGGGAGTGGGGGAGTAGGGGAGCGAGGGAGTAGTAAAAACATTATAGGACTTACGCAGATACGCTATATATAGCGCTAAAAACTATTGAACAATAGTACTTGTACTATATAAATAGTGCCTTTGCGTAAGTCCTGATTAGTTAAGATGCTTGACATCCTCCCCGGCCTGAAGGCACGGGGATTCCTACCGAGCCTAAGCTCCTCGGCGAGTTGACGTTTTGCTAGCGCAAAGCTCCGCTAACACTGGCTGCTGCTAGCTTGACGTTAGTCTTATGCTTGCCTCCACGTCCGTTTAATGTCTCGGACTGCCCGCCCGCGACTAATATATTTATTGCTGCATTCTCGTCTCTATCATGTTTTGCACCACAGTTGAGACACTCCCACTCTCGCACCTGAAGGTCTAATTTTCCACCTTTAAAGCCACAATTTGAGCAAATTTGGGATGTTGGCTCCCAACGATTAATTACTCTAAAATCACGACCATATTTTTCTGCTTTTCCTTCTAGGAGTGTTCTGAATTGTCTCCAACCTAAATCAGATACCCACCCCTCTTGCTCCCCTCCCGGGAGGGGATGGGGGTGGGTTACGGTTTTTAACCATACCAGAAACGTTTAAATCTTCTAAAACAATTGTTTGGTTTTCACGAATTATTTCAGTAGATAATTTATGTAGAAAATCAGTTCTTGTATCTTTCAGTTTGCCATGGAATTTAGCTACTCTAATCCTGGCTTTTTCATACCTTTTAGAGCCTTTAGTTTTATGAGATAATGACTTACTTAACTTTCTTAACTTTTTAATTCGTTTCTTCAGTGGTTTAGGAGCATCAACCTTTGTACCATCACTAAATGTAGCAAAGGTTTTAATACCTAAATCTATACCTACTGAATTATCAGTTTGAGGTAAGATTTCAGGTATAATTTCTACTACAAAACTCAAGAAATATCTATGAGCTGAATCTTTGATTACTGTTACTGATGATGGAGCAGCAGGTAACTCTCTTGACCAGACAATTTTCAGCTTTCCTATCTTTGCTAAATAAACTTTATGTTGACCAACTTTAAACCCTCCCTTTGTAAACCTAGCAGTTTGCTTTGACTGTCTACTTTTTTTAAATTTAGGAGGTTTAACAGGTCTACCTTTTCTCTGGCCTTGAGTTGATTTAAAAAAGTTTTGATAAGCCTGGTTTAAATCATTCAATGATTGCTGCAATGGTATGTTAGAAACCTCTGATAACCATTCTCTTTCTTCAGTTTTTT
>NZ_JAAHGH010000118.1 GCF_010672525.1 Okeania sp. SIO2B3
CTTATGGTTTTGTGGTATTTTGCTGGTATGTGTTTTCCGTCGTCGGAACAGGGGTCTAGGTCTATTTTTCCTAACACAAGTTCTACTAATTCAACAATCTCTGGTGGTGTGTACCAACAGTCGGAAGACTTTGAGGAGGTTTTGTTTTTGTTAGGTTCACTAGCACTTTCTGTTTTTGCTAAACCTTTTAAGGTTTCAGCAAACTCATGCATATCTCCCGTGCAGTAAACTTTTTCATACCCAGGGCGAAAATACCAATAACTACCGTCGTTATAGCCTACTTCAATACTTTCTTGATTTGGGATATAAAAAGTGCCCAAATTACCTACAGTACAGCTTGAATGGCTTTTGACAAACTTACCTCCTACTTGTTCTGGCACATCGTACAATCTCTGTAGAATGGCTTCTGCTGCATCGGGTTTACCTGCTTTGAATTCTTCCCAGATAGCCTCCGCAAATAGTTTAGTAGAGTTATCTGGTTGAATCCAGTTTCCTGAGTAGGCAGATTGTTTAAACTTGATTTCATGCTCATCTTTGATATCGTCCGGAATTATCCGGAAATACCTTTTAAAAGAACCTTTTTTTACTTCTCCGGTACTGCTGTTGTACCAAGTGACAGTAGGAACCGTAGCTACATCTACTATCTCAGCAGTGTCTATTTGGGTATTTTCTGCTGTCTTAAGCTGAGGAGTTATGCTATCTTTTGATTTCTGCTCCGCTAAAACTATATCCGTTTTTATACCTTTCAATATTTCAGCAAAGGCAAGAATGTCGCCAGAACAGTGAATTTTGTTGCGACCTGGACGGATATACCACCAGTTACCGTCGTTATGACCTACCTCAATATCTTCATTTAAGATATGGAAAATGCCAAAAGTTTCATTTAGATGGAAAGTGCCGGAAGCACCTAAATTACATAAAGAGCCAGTAAACTTACCTCCTACTTCCTTTGCTGCTTCGTACAATTTCTGTATAAAAAATTCTGCGGGCTTACCTGCTTTAAATTCTTGCCATACCGCATCTATCAAGGGTTGAGTGGTGGGATTGATATCTTTACTCCACCTCTTGGCGGATTCGGATTTTTTGAGTCCTACTTGATGTATATTGTGCTTGTTGTTCCAAAGTAAGCGGAAATACCTTTTCTCAGAACCTGCGCTTACTTCTCCACTGATGGAGTTGTACCAAGTTACACCAATATCTTTTGATGCGTTCTCTGTTGTAGGAAGTTCTGTCTGATTGTCTAGACTATTTTCATCTAGACAATTAGTACTTTCGGCGTATTTTGAGTTATTTGTATCGGAGAATACATTCTTTTGTTCGTCTTTTCGATCGCCATCAACTATTTCAATCACTCGTAGTGATGGTGACGGTAATATTGGTAAGATTAATCCGAGTTGCTCGGCAAAATCGGTGTGCTCTGCGGGATACTTTCCGAGTATTGGAGCCAATTCGGCTGCTAACGCAGAAATTTTAGTCAAGTCTTCAAGACGCTCTTGCTCTTGCTGTAACTGGATTTGAAGAATCCGCACCAGCTCTTGTTGGCTTTGTAGATGTAGTACCATAATGAATTTTTTTGATATCGTTTACAGAATTTCCTGGTTGCAGACAGTGGGAATTCCGTGTACATCAGAGAGAGTGGTGGGTTGCGGGGGTTAATTGAAAATCTTGTATATACGAATCGCGATCGAAAATAACACAACTGCAGCTATATACAGTATAGTTTGGTATTTTTTGAACGAACGATCGCAGTTCAAGATTTTTAACATGGATGCAATATCACTTTGATGCAACGGAGGTACGGATGGAGTGATGCTCGGCTCAAGTGTAGTTGGTTGCACTTGGTTACACGGGGGAGCGATCGCTACATCCTATCCGGTTAGTACAACCCACTTTTTGTGTAATTGATGGGCCAATCGGCGTACTTTTCGAGATGGTTTGTTCTGGCCATTAATCCAGTGGCCAATAGCTCTAACCGAAACTCCTAGAGCTTCAGCTAATGTATCTCTGGAAATATTGAAATTTTTGAGCAGTTGTAGTGGGTCCAATTCTGCTGTTTCAATTTTGGGAGGGAACGGCAGTGGCCACTTATTCAAAATCTGTAAAAGTTCCCAGGCTAGTCGTTGAATAGTCCGGCTTGGGTTTGTTGCGCCACACATCCATCTCGATACGGCAGATGGATTTACTCCTAATATCTTTGCTAGTTGCGTTTGGGATAGCCACGAAAACTGCAAAAGTAGGGAGACTGGATTTGTCTCCTCGAAATGTGCTATATTCATAATTTGAAAGTTTTAAAACAATATGCTTTGGCTATAGGGAAGGTTGTAACTTCCTTGTAGCTTTTTATTTAGCCTTATGGTAACTAAGTATTACTATTCAGTCAAGTACCATCAAGAAAGTGTTTCTTGAATAACTGACGGAATTCGTTGATGATGTTGGCCTGTTTTAGTATGACCTTTACATAATCAGGATGCCCTTTGAAATCAGCTCCCCAGTTTTTTATAGATTGTTCGGTAAAACCTGTGACTTTAGCTAGCTCTTCGATACAACGAGCTTTGTATCCTCGTTGTTCAGGTAAAGTCTTGTAAAGCACAGGGACCCATATTTGACAATACTCTTCAGGACTCATGCCAGTTTTGATATATGAATATTTTCTACATGGCATTTTGTTAAAGACATTGTCTAGGGTGAATTTGAACTATATCTATATCTATAGTAATCAATAGTTACTTTTGACTCATATCTGGCGATCGCTACACAGTTCAATTAATTCTCTATTAAAACAGCTTTTAAAAACTATTTTATAGAACGAATTTGTTCAGCTTTGAGGAGTTGCAATTCTGACAATAAACTATGTATAGCCTCTAGATGTTCCACCTTAAAGTGAATTGCAAACCCATGCCCGTCCCGGCTATGCCCCGGACAGTTTAAGGTTATGGCCTCCCCATGAGTTGCTTTTGCTGTAAACAACAAGTCATCAGCAGCTAGGCTGTAGGAAGTATCTGTCCAGGTTCTATGCTTTGACTCGGAAATTTGAGTAGTTTTGTTCATCTATATCTGCATTTAAACTTTTGATATTGAGTTTTCCTACTATGCCTACCACAATATCACACAATTTTGTAACTGTCTATTACAATTTTGTAACTGTTTGTTTCAATTTTGAGTAGGATATTATTGGCCTTGAATATTTTGTGTTGCTTGCTATCATATATATGTAGTTTTTGTGTTTTTAATGTCGAAAAGATTTCAAATAACTCTGCCAGATATAATTGCAGCTCAATTAACTGTAGCAGCCAAAGATCAAGGTAGAAGTCCAGCTAATTTAGCCGCTTTTCTAATCGAAGTAGGATTGAATTCTTATAAACCCCAAACACCGAAATTGAAAAATGAAATTTTAGAATTTAGTCAAGTTTTTGTGGGACGGGATCTAAAAGAGCTATCTGAGCAAGCTTTGATTCCGCTAGAAAAATTAGAAGCTGTAGCTGACGGTGAGTATCCCGATACAGATACTTTAATAGGATTGGGCAGGGTGTTGGCTGGATGGGATACTGAATCGCTGTTGAAATTGCGCGATCGCACATTTAATAATCAAGCAAAAAGGAAACAAGGTAATGGCAGCAATAAGTAACAACCAGTTGGATGAATTTTTTCTACAAGATTGCTCTCTTAGCTTTGTATTGGATTCCATACATATTTATGCTCCAGATGCGTTGATTGCACTAGGCTTGCGAAAATATGCTCGTGATTTAGCTAGATGGGCCAAATATCTAAAGAAAAAATGGACTTTAATATTTTTCCCAGAATGTGGTAAGCCTTATCAAATTCCAGCAGTTTTAGCTATGACAGGAGAAAGCGAATTTCCACCGGAAGATTCTAAATTGGCTTCTGAAGTAGTTGAGGGCGTTTTTGCGACTCACCAACTGCATTTGCCCTTGCCTTTGTTAAAAAGAATGTTGGAAGTTGCCGAAGATGAACGGCCTTGCTGTATTGTGCGAGTTCGTGATAGTAAGCAAATAGTGGTTAATCAGCCAATGGTTGATTTGCTTGAAACCCCGCCCGAAGATTGTGTAGAGCGCATACTCGACGGATATTGGCGACCTAGAGATTTGGAAATAGTGAAGCAACGATATCGGCAAGAAAGTAGTTTCAATTGGGACTACGATGCTGCTTTGAATCCTCACACCTGGGCTAAATTGGAAGCTTACTTTGAGAGATTTGAGGTTAACGGTGAGTGGTATAGTTTCAACCGAAATATGTTTGCTGAACCAATAGCTACTCCTAATGATGTGAGGTTGCCTGTGGCATAGATTGACTTTTGTGGGAAGCGATCGCTTGGTTTTGGATAAAGGCGATCGTTCCAGCAACTATTTAAGTCCGATATTTTCCGATAGCATTTGCTATCGGAAAAACACAGTAACAAAAAAGATGTGACCAATGGCCTTAACTATTCCTGATACTATTCCTTCAGCCAGCCGAGGCGAAAAGCGCCTATTCAAGATACTTAGAGATGAACTACCAGATGATTTTTTCGTCTACTACGAGCCAAATATTAAAGGTTCATATCCCGACTTTATTATTCTTAGTCCCGAACTTGGACTACTAATTTTAGAAGTCAAAGGCTGGAGTGCTAACCAAATTCTCAAAGCCAACCATCAGATATTTGAAATACTTACTGATGGGAAAGTTGAATGCTGCCAATCTCCCCTCCGACAAGGCAAAGGTTATCTAGATGCTTTGATGAACAAGTTCAAAGGTTATTCAATACTGTGTCAGGATGAGGGAGAATTTCAAGGAAAGTTGGCATTCCCTGTAGGTGTAGGAGTGGTGATGACCAACATGACTGAAGCTGAGGCTAGAGATGAAAATATTTACCCAATACTGGAAAAACCTCAAGCCGTATATAAGGACGAGTTAGGAGAATGGGAAGATATAGGAGAGCGAGGTTTAATCAAACGCCTGGAATCAATATTTACCGTTCGTTTTAAGTTCTGGGGACTAGAAGACGACCAACTCAGTACTATTAGAGGCATTATTCATCCCGAATCAGCAGTCAGAGTGGAGCCTGCTCCTACAAAAATATCTACAAATCCTGATGCAACAATCATCCAAGTCTTAGAGCTGATTTATAAAGTAAATCTTAAGTTAGCTAGTCGCCTAAGCATAAGATGGATTAAAGAGCCATAAATCATGGCTTCACTTACATCTGAATAGACCTCATAATATGAGCTTAAACGTCGAAATCTATTTAACCAACCAAAAGTCCGCTCAACAATCCATCTCTTAGGTAACCGCTCATGCATTTTGGGTAGTTCTCTTGATTACTTCCACTCTCACGCGATACTGCTGACGCAACGCTCCGCGAACGCCACAAACTTCCTGAACTGCACTCGCAAAATTCTTGCCAGAATAACCCTGATCTACCCTGCATCACCTGTAATTTCGACAGTTTATCTCTGGCCTCATTAAGTACCACAACTGCTCCTAATCGTTCTGAGGCATTGGCTTCAGTTACCACGCACACCAATTAACAATCCGAATCGAATCTACAACAATGTGACGCTTACGCCCCTTAACTTTCTTACCACCATCACGCGCCGTAGACCTCCCCCTTTTTCTGTTGTTTTCACTGCCATACGAATCAGCGATCGCAACAGTTGAGTCTTCATCCCTGTCTAATTCTGTTCTTAATTTTTGGCGTATAATGCCCATGAATCTGTTGCCAAAAACCGCCTTTTTGCCATTTTTTGAAGTATCTGTATACAGTGCTGTAGGGTGGCAGATCATGAGGCATCATTTCCCACTGACATCCAGTCCGTTGGACATAAAATATACCGTTAAAAATTTCTCTGAAATCCACTTCGATAGGATGACCAAACCCTTTGGGTAAAGGTACTAGAGGTTTGAGTATTTCCCCCATACGAGTCGCTCAAGTCACTTGGGTATGGTTGACGTTGAGGATTAGCGATAACCTCCGGTTAAGCGTACGCTATCGCAGGTAGACGGCTCATTAGTCACAACATAGCTTAACTATAGCATAATAAGTAAATGTAGCACCATATTCACTTAATCCCCTACTTTCTTTAGATTCTCTTTATAAATCAGCTCTTAGATTTATATCCCGATGAAGAAAAAGCGGGTCATCGGGTAGAGTAACATTAATTTACAATCTGGTTTCTATTATTAAAAAATAATAGTTCTCTGTTGAGAAGAGATAACTAACTCTAAACCACGGTCAGATAAGCATTTCAGCCATTGCTCTTCATATCAACTTTTTTTTGTGCAAGATGTGAGTCTAAATACTTACTCAAATTTTCCCCTCTTTATATACTACATTTTGATTTTGTCGTGAAAAATGTAGGTTAAAGTATCCATTTAAGTTTTTTTAGGTTTTTTTGCATGAAAGTAGTGATAGAATATGTAGAATGTGAAAGTTATATATCTAAGGTCTATAACACGCTAATAATTAAGAGCGGTCTTCTCCAGGGAATTGTTTATCCCTCCCCCTATGTAAAGGAGTCATTGACCTTGCTTACTTTTGACGTAGGCGTTGCCAGAAAAGAAAATAATTGAGAGTTCAATGAATTTATACTCCTTCTTCTCTCTTGCCTGTTGCCTACTAACTCAGTGGAAGTTCATCAACTTGTAAACTGTTGTATTGATTTTATGAAAGTGAAAATTACTGTAATATGTTACACTCAACGATAAAAATTAGCTCATGCTTCAGGATTTAGATAATACCTTAAAATCTCTACTGAACAAAGAAATCCCATACCTTCCTGGAACAACAACAACAGAGGTTTCTATCAGTTTTGATACACCCTATCAAGGGGCGATCCAAGAAAAGCCAGCAATCAATTGTTTTCTCTACGACGTGCGAGAGAACTTGGAATTACGTGACAGAAGTTGGTTAGTTGAACGGCAAAGTAATGGTAAAGCTCTCAAAAAACGTCCGCCTGCTAGGGTAGATTGTTCATATCTAATTACTGCTTGGCTTGAAGATGAAAAAGATATCCAGGCAGAACATCAACTTTTGGGAGAAGTTATGAAGGTGTTACTGCGCCATAGACAAATTCCTGAAACCTATGCTGTGGAAAATGACTTTGAAGGACAAACAATCCTCCTGAGACTAATTAGTTTGCGTCCTAGTAATTTACAAAGTTTTGGGGAATTTTGGCAAGCCATGGGTGGAAAAGATGGGACAAAACCCAAGGTTGTATTGCATTGTACTATTACTATTTCTGTTCCTGTAGATGAAGTAGGAACAGAAGTGGGACTGGTAGGAGTTTATCAACCTAACTCTCAATAGTTGACTAAGGAAAGTAATCATGCTTAATATGATTATATATAACCCACAGATATCGATCGCTGGTAGGGTTTTAGAAGAAGGGGAAACGGAAAAACCAATTTCTGGGGCAATGGTAGAAATAATCGCAATGCCAGATAAATTCCAAGAAATTTTATCCCTGAAAGCCTTGCAATACGGTTTGCAGTGGGAAAAAATGAGCGATCGGCCAGACCGAAAAATTACAGCTAGTGATGGTTATTTTTACTTTGTTGATTTACCTCAAGGTATATATACTCTTGCAGCTTCCATACCTGGAAGTAGAACTCAATATGGTACCAAAGATTTTACTGTAGAAGAAGACTCTAGCAATAGAATTATAACGGTCATAGATGATATTGATTTATTCCCAGTTGGAATTCAAGGTCAGGTTATAGATTCGATTTCCAACGAAGGAATAGGTTTAGCCAAAATACAAGTTGACAAAAGTACAGAATTTACGTTAAGTAATTTTCAGGGGAACTACCGCTTAGGTGTAGAAATTTCAACACTTCAGAAAAACAACAAGGTAACACTAAATGTATCTGCTACTGGTTATGATGAGGTTTCTGAAGTAGTTGATGTCGATCTAACAAAGGTAACTGAAAAGAATTTATTTCTTTAGCGTCAAGCAAATTAGTACAACATAATCTAGGAGTTCATTAAATGCCTACTTATTTGTCGCCCGGTGTTTATGTAGAAGAAATTGCTTCCGGTTCTGCTCCCATCGTAGGGGTAGGAACAAGTATTGCTGCTTTTATCGGCACAATTACTATTGCAGAATCATCATATAACATTAATAATGTCGTTGGAGAAAACGTTGGAACTGGAGATAATGCAACAAAAAGTTTTGATCTAAGCAATTATCCAGTTGCAGAGAATGAATTGAATGTTCAGGTTGATGATAATGTTAATGTTCCAGCAAGTGATTTTGTCCTTGTAAATGACGATAATGCCCAAAAGTCTCAAATTGTATTTGCCACAGCACCTGCATCTGAGGACATTACTGTTGATTACTATATCAATTCAGTAGGAAAAGGAGAAATTAAACTCTGTACTAACTTTAGTGAGTTTAAGAACTTCTTTGGTGATTTTGTACTCCCTAGTGGTGAGACTCCAGGACAAAACACCTTAGCTCATGCGGTTTATGGTTTTTTCAGAAATGGGGGAACTCGTTGTTATGTAACCTGGATAACAACAGAGGAAAGTGAAGTTGATGGTGTTTTGGAGGATTTTGAAGCTATTGATGAAATTACCATTGTCGTTGCCCCAGGAAATCTAGTGTTGGGGTCTTATATTAAAGACCACTGTGAAAAAATGGGCGATCGCATTGCTATCCTAGATAGTGAAAATACCGAAGAGACCATCGACCTTAGCGGTACAGGAGTTGTTGATACCCTGAAACCCTTCAATTCTACCTATGCAGCTTTGTATTTCCCCTGGATTCAAGTTTACGATCCTGCTAGTAATAGTAATATTTATGTTCCTCCCAGTGGTCATATTGCCGGAGTTTATGCACGGGTGGATGGACAAAGGGGAGTCCACAAAGCACCTGCCAATGAAACAATTTTAGGGGCATTAGAATTAGAATATAACCTGAGTAAAGCCAAACAAGATGGACTCAACCCCGATGGGATTAACTGCATTCGCAAATTAAACGGAAATATTCGAGTTTGGGGAGCGCGAACTTTGGGTGGTGATGCTAACGGAGAGTTTAAATATGTAAATATTCGCCGTCAGTTTAATTATCTGCGAGACTCCATTGATAAAGGAACTCAGTGGACAGTTTTTGAACCCAATGACTCCGAACTCTGGGCCAAAATTCGTCGTAATATTAGTGCTTTTTTGACCAACGAATGGCGCAATGGAGCATTATTTGGTACAACACCCCAAGAAGCTTTTTATGTCAAATGTGACGCTGAAACTAACCCTGCTGAAGTTCGAGATTTGGGTCAAGTTATCACAGAAATTGGCGTAGCAGTTATTAAACCCGCAGAATTTGTGATTTTCCGTCTCAGTCAATGGTCTGGTTCGTGACAACTAAAATTTTAAAACGTTTCATGGAATTCAAAAGTCAAAAGTCATGCATTCAAAAGTAAGATTTTATAGACTCAAAACTTTGACACTATGGTAATTGCAGGAAATTATTTCACATTTTTTCCTATTTCCTGTTCCCTGTTCCCTGTTCCCTGTTCCCTATTCCTAGAGTTTTATGCCAATTCCAGGTATCTCTCTTAACGAGATTGTTCTAACAGCAGAACCTGAATTACTGACTGGTGTTCCGGTATTCTTTGGCTTGGCAGAGGAACACCATAATGAACCCCAAAAGCTAACTTTGTGGACTCAGTTTGACCAATATTTTCCTAGTTTGCTAGAGAGCGAGGAATATTTGCGAGATGCAGTCAAAGGTTTTTTTGAAAATGGAGGTCGTCTTTGTTATGTCATTGCCTTAGCAGATGATACTCCTAAGGCACTGCAAGAAGGTTTAGAAGCAAGCGAAATCCTGGAAAATATTGATTTAGTTTGTGTTCCCGACATCATACTCGGAACAGAAGCAGAAATTGTTCAAATGCAGCAAACTGTTTTAGAACATTGTGAGCGTATGGGCGATCGCTTTGCCATTCTTGATGGTTTGAATAATAATAATATTGACAAACTAAACTGGATTAAACAACTAAACGGGCAAAGAGAACAACTTTCTAGTCATAATGGAGCATTATATGCACCTTGGCTAAAAATCGAAGATCTGACAAATTCCAGTAAACCTAAGTCCATTCCTCCCTGTGGTCATATTGCCGGGATATATGCTAGTTCTGATAGAACAGTTGGAGTACATGGTGCACCTGCCAATATAGAACTTGAAGGGGTACTGGATTTGAGTTTGTCCTTAACTCCAACAGAGCAAGCAAAGCTTAATCCTGAAAATGAACCAGGAATCAATTGTATTCGTAGCTTACGAGGACGAGGGATACGAGTCTGGGGAGTGCGAACTCTAAGTTCCCTTCCTGAATGGCAATATGTCAACGTCCGTCGCTTATTTCTCACTTTTGCACGGTGGGCAAATCAGAACCTAACGGATACAGTGTTTGAACCCAATGATTTCCGTTTATGGGTGCGACTGGAAAGGGAATTAAGTGTTTATTGTGAATCTTTGTGGCAACAAGGAGCTATCCAAGGTGCTGTTCCTCAAGAAGCATTTTATGTGAAATGTGATGAAGAAACCAATCCCCCTGAAAATCGAGAGATGGGACAGGTAATAGCAGAAGTTGGTTTAGCACCCACTATTCCGGGAGAATTTATTCAACTTTTGCTGGTTCAAAGTAGTAGTGGAATTACAGTTACTTGACATACTCCTGACCTTGCGTTTACTAGGACAAAGCGGAATTATGCGGGACCTTTTATTTGTGGAGGTATCCGACTGTTGACCAAAAAATAAGGTCTCAAACCTCTAACTTTCCTAGGTTATGCTGCGCAAACAGGCAAAGGTACTGATAACTGATAACTGATAACTGATAACTGATAACTGATAACTGAGTAAAGGAGGTTATTTTATGCCAACACTTTCTAATCCCCATGATCCCTATAGTGGTTATAATTTCTGGGTTGAATGGGATGGTATTGTTCATGCTGGTTTTCAAGAATGTAGCGGTTTAACAGCTACTCGCAATACAAGTGATTATAGAGAAGGAACAGATAAATCGTTAGGGAAGCGTAAAGTTCCTGGTCTGAATGATTATGGCAACATTACCTTAAAACGAGGAATTACTGATAATCAAGAACTCTGGGAATGGCACAAAAAATTACAAAGTGGAGATACAGATAGGCGCAATCTTTCAATTATTTTGGCAGATGACACAGGAGAAGAAAAAATCAGGTGGAATTTAGAAAATTGCTGGCCTACTACTTGGAATGCTCCAGATTTTAATGCTACCTCAGATGAAATTGCCGTAGAAACTCTGGAATTGGTTCATGAAGGAATTACCATTGGTTAATATTAGACATCTGCGATAATCAAAAATAAAATCAATTATCGTACATAAATCATCAATGATTTCCCCTACAAAGTAGGGACATTGTAGAACGTCCCTACTACTCCCTACTCCCTCTTTATCAGAATAATGTGGGTTTAAAACCCCGCCTTTTAAGGCGCAATATTTTTGGAGCGTTGCTCTAATCCCCGTTACAAAAATCACTTCTGACTTCCCCTCCTGCTCCCCTCCTGAGAGGGGTTGGGGGTGGGTTGACTTCTGACTTCCCCTCCTGCTCCCCTCCTGGGAGGGGTTGGGGGTGGGTTGACTTCTGACTTCTGACTTCGTTAACCGGAGAGGTCTATTAGACATCTCCGATAATCAAAAATAAAATCAATTATCTCTCATAAATCATCAATTCTTTCCCCCTACTCCCTACTCCCTACTCCCTACTCCCTACTCCCTCTTTTCCGGAGATGTCTATCAAAAAATTTTGAAAGAGGACTCCCGCTATAATTTATAAATTTAGCGGTGAGATGAATTTCAAGCCACAAAAAAAATGCACAACTCGAATAAATTTGTGTTATACTTATAGAGTATTTAGAAGTAGTTGTCATTACTAAATTGATTACTTTAACTTACCAGTACAAGCTCAAAACAAGCAAACATCAAGAATCAGAAATCAACAAGATCCTTGATGTTTGTAAAACTGTGTATAATTATGCTTTAAAAGAGCGCAAAGACTGGTTAAGCTCAAGGAAGTCATCAATCAATAATTGCTCAATTATTTCTGAATACATCATTCCTGCTGAGGCACCATATCCTAACTACAATGTTCAGGCAAAAAACCTAACCATAGCTAAGAAAACCAATCCCAAATTAAAGTCAGTTAATGCTCAAGTTTTACAGCAAACTTTAAAGACTTTGGACAGAGCATTTTCGGAAATGAAAAGTTTAGGTAAAAGTTTTCCCAGATTCAAAAAGAGGATGAGAAGCTTTGTCTTCCCTGCAATGTTGAAAAATTGCTTTGGCAATAGCAGAGTAAAACTACCACAACTGGGATGGTTAAAGATTAGACATAGTAGGCCATATCCAGAAGGAATGGTGGCTAAACAGGCTAGGGTAGTCAAAAAAGCTACGGGTTCTTATGTATTGATTAGTTTCCAATCATTAGAATCAGTACCTGATAATTCAGTAGGTAAAATATCATTAGGAATTGATGCGAGAATCGAATCTTTCATTGCTACTTCTACTGGGGAATTAATCAAGTCTCCTAAGTTTTTGTTAAGCAAACTGCGCCAGATGAAATTACTGCAAAGAAGGTTAAAGCATAAAAATAAAGGCTCAAAGAATTGGTTAAAACTCCAGAATAGAATAGCTAGATTACATGAGAAAATCTCTAATACAAGACGTGATTGGCATTTCAAATTAGCCCATAAATTTTGTGATTTATCTGACAATATATTTGTAGAAGATATTAACTTTAATTCTTGGTCTAGAGGAATTGTGAGAAAGCAATCTCTAGATTCTGGGATTGGTCAGTTTATCAATGAAATCTTACCGTTTGTTTGCTGGAAAAGAGGTAAGTATTACGAAAAAATTGACAAAGATTATACATCTCAAGAATGCCCGCGATGTGGTCATATTGAGAAGAAAAAGTTGTCAGATAGAATGCACAATTGCAGCAACTGTAACTACAAAATTAACCGCGATGTAGCTGCTGCCAAAATAATAGAAAAAAGAGGATTAAAGGCGGTGGGGCACACCGTTTAATAAAAAGCTTGTGGAGGTGGTCTGACGGGGTTTGTACTCAACTTGTTTGACTTGCAATCTAGTCAAGAATCGGTGATACAAGAATCACCCTTTATAATCAATTGATTTAAAGGGCGAGTGTCAATTTTTTTTAATAAGATTATGCAGCAAACAGAATTTCCTTTTATCTTGCCCCAAGGATATCTTGACTCGGAAGGTAATACTCACAAAGAAGGTATTATGAGGCTTTCTACAGCTTATGATGAAATTGCCCCGATGCGAGATCCAAGGGTACAGAAAAATCCTGGTTATTTAGTGATTATTCTCTTAGCAAGGACAGTAGTTCGACTAGGAACAATAGAGCAAATTAATACTAAGGTAATTGAGGGTTTATTTTCGGGAGATTTTGTTTACTTGCAAGATTTTTATCAAAGAATTAACCAAAATGGTCATAGTCGCCTCCGGGTAGCTTGTCCTCATTGTGGTGGTGAGTTTGAGGTGGAAACTACTCCTATGGGGGAGTAGTTAGCTACCCCCTAGAAAGACTCATGGAGGAGGTAGCTTATCTGGCATATCATTTTCATTGGTCTTATGAACATATTATGACAATGGAACACCGAGAACGTCAGCAGTGGGTAGGACAAGTAGCACAAATTAATCAGCGACTAAACGATAATAATGGATAATTAATAATTAATAATTAATAATTAATAATTAATAATTAATAATGACTTTGTTGCATGAAAATAACGATAGAGCATCCATTCCGCAGCTATATCGCTCTCTGTCGCGATTATTGATGTTCTATTCATCTATTGGACAATAGTTAGGGGTGGCAAATTAAAGCTAAAAGCAATGACAGGCAAAAGTTTCAGCCTTTTTCTTTTCAACATTGATGTTCTATTCATCTATTGGACAATAGTTACTGCAGTTTCCGCACGTTATTATTGTAGATATGCGGAGCAAGTGGGACAGCTATATGCTTTCATGCAACAAAGCCATTAATAATTGATAATTAGGACTTGCTGATTAATTCTCAAAATCTTTACAGATAAAGGTTTGGGCATTTATAATTCCCCTGAATTCTGAATTCTGACTCCTACTCTTACCAAAATATTTATTCAGCAAACCCTAATTATATCATGTCCGCTTGTATCGGAGCGTGTAAACTAAAGGGTGAATATCTACAGGAAATTTAAGTTTTTTCAGGGTTAATACCCTTAAATAAAGCCTGAGAAAGCAAATTTCTGGGCATTACACAGTCAGGAATGATAAATCCGAACATTTGATATTTTTGGATAATTCTTTCCTTAATATATGTACAGTTGAAAATCTATTATCATTCTTTAATGTGCAACCCCAATTTCTGAATTCTGAATTCTGAATTCTAAATTATTACCCTTTTAGAATACCGATGCTACCGGAGATGTCTATTAGAGATAGTTTTCATTATTCATTATTTATTAACGAAGGAGGAACGGATGAATCCAATATTTCTTGGACTGAAAGCAGCTTTACTTGCAGGTTCTGCTGCCAGTTTAGTAGGACACGACCCCTACATGAGTTATAATTTTGCCGTAGAAATAGGTGGAGTTGTTGTTGGTGGGTTTAGTGAAGTTAGTGGTTTAAGTAGTGAAATTGAATTGGAATCTTATGAGGAAGGAGGATTAAATGGTTTTGTACATAAATTTCCTAAACATACTACTTATCCGAATTTGGTTTTAAGTCGGGGATTAGTTAATACTGATTTGTTTTATACCTGGTATCAAGCAACAACTCAAGGGTTGATTCAACAATTAAATGGTACGATTCAGTTGCTTAATAGTCAGCAAATTCCGGTGATGTGGTGGACGGTGAAAAAGGCATATCCTGTCAAGTGGGAAGGGCCACAATTTAATGCTAGTAGTGATGAAATTGCTGTGGAAAGAATTGAACTGGTACATCAAGGAATTTCTAAGTTGCGTAGATTTTCTGGGTGATAAATTATGACAAATGTTTCATCAAATTGGCAAGATTCTCTCAATAATAGGTTGGTAAATAGACTCACTCGTCCCTTACATCAACCAGGAATGATTAAAATGGCCATGAGTCGGGGGATAATAAATCGTTGCGATCGCTTTTTAAATCGCGTACCTCTCCTTAGTCAACAAATGGGACGTTGGGGTAATAATACTAATACCCTATCGTATGATGCTGTTCCTATTGTTTATGCACAACCTGTTTCATCACCAAGGCAACAGGAAATGGTGACTGGAAAGGATAATGTTCAGGTGTCTAATAAATCTAAAAATCAGCCTTTAGTTCCTATTATCCAGCGAAAAGAAGATTTTTCTCAAGTCAAACCAGTTCAAAAAGATAATAAGACTATAGCTGTTAAAAATTTAACAGATTTATCAACTTCTAATTTTTCTGATGAAAAAATTCCTTCTCTTTCTTTAGAAACTGAAATTAATCAAGCCTCTATTTCTCCATCAGAGATTCCGTTAGTTTCATCACAACCAATTTCCGAGGAATTAGCTAATACTTCAGAAATGCCATTACAAGGAAAATTTATTGATTCATCAAATATTTCAGAATTAAATCCCAATATTTCATCAAGTTCGAGTCAACAAGAGACAGAAAGAATTAATCAAAGGTCTATTTCCTCATCAGAAATACCCTTAGTTTCACCACAACCAATTTTTGAGGAATTAGCTAAGACTTCAGAAATGCCATTACAAGGAAAATTTATCGACTCATCAAATATTTCAGAATTAAATCCCAATATTTCATCAACTTTGAGTCAACAAGAGAAAAAAATAATTAATCAAACTTCTATTTCCTCATCAGAAATACCATTAGTTTCTCCACAACCAATTTCTGAGAAATTAGCAAATTCAGAAATGCCGTTACAAGGAAAATTTATCGACTCATCAAATATTTCAGAATTAAATCCCAATATTTCATCAACTTCTGAAGAGACAAAAATAATTAATCAAAGGTCTACTTCCCCATCAGAAATACCGTTAGTTTCTCCACAACCGATTTCTGAGGAATTAGCAAATTCAGAAATGCCGTTACAAGGAAAATTTATTGATTCATCAAATATTTCCGAATTAAATTCAAATATTTCATCAACTTCGAGTCAACAAGAGACAAAAATAATTAATCAAACCTCTACTTCCCCATCAGAAATACCGTTAGTTTCGCCACAACCAATTTCTGAGAAATTAGCAAATTCAGAAATGCCGTTACAAGGAAAATTTGTTGACTCATCAAATATTTCCGAATTAAATTCAAATATTTCATCAACTTCGAGTCAAGAACAGACAAAAATAATTAATCAAACCTCTACTTCCCCATCAGAAATACCGTTAGTTTCGCCACAACCGATTTCTGAGGAATTAGCTAAGAGTTCAGAAATGCCGTTACAAGGAAAATTTATTGATTCATCAAATATTTCAGAATTAAATTCAAATATTTCATCAAGTTCGAGTCAACAAGAGACAGAAAGAATTAATCAAACCTCTATTTCCTCATCAGAAATACCAGTAGTTTCTCCACAACCAATTTCTGAGGAATTAGCTAAGATTTCAGAAATGCCGTTACGACAAGAATTTACAAGTATTTCTGAACAACCACTTCCCATCATTAAAGCAAAACAGCAAAATTCTTCTTTATCGCCCTCATCTCTTCCCTTAGTTAATCCTTTAAATACTCTAGTGCCACTCAAACAACCTCAACAAGATGATAATTATTCAACCCAAATAAATTCAATCAAACAAAAGAATTTAGAATCTCAAATATCCTCACAAAAATTGCCCATCGTGACTACTCAACCTTTAACCTCTCAAGTGAATTTTGCTGAGAAAGAAATATCATTTGCCAGAGATGAACTAAATTATCAAAATCAATCTTTTAATATTTCTAACTCACAAACTAAACCAAATAATACCAATCAAAATATTTATCCTCTGACCACCCCTGTTATTTCTCCAATTAATTCCAAATTAAAATCTCAACCTTTACCTTTATATAATTCAAAAAATACACAATTATCAAACAGTATTAATCAACAACCAAACATATCAAACCAAAATTCAATAGGAGCAAATACTAATTCTTCCTCATTCCCAAAAATTTATGCTAATCCTTCACCACCAACAGAAACTTCTGTTTCGACTATGGCAAATAAATCAAATTCAAAGATTGATATAGATGCTATAGCCAATAAAGTTGAACGTAAATTAATGCGACGTTTAGTAATAGAAAGTGAACGTAGAGGTAAAAGTAGATGACTCTAGAAAAATTAACTATTAAAGCTGAAAAAAGTAGCCCTGGAGACTTTAAAGACCAAATTAAAGTTCTTTTTAATCCCAGTGAAATTACCATAACTATACCTGGTGGAAAAATGGGAGACTATGGACTTTTAGCAGCAGAAGAATCTGCTACTTTAAGTCTGAATTTATTCTTTGATACTACTCTCAATCAATATCCACCAGAAAATGTGCAGACATACACCAAACAGATTGTAAGTTTAACTCAACCTCGGATTGGGACAGATAAAAAAAGACCTCCTCGTTGTCAACTAATATGGGGGACTATTTCTGGTAAAGATAGTGTTATTTTAGCTGATTGTTTTTTGGAAACTGTAACTAAAAAGTTAACCCATTTTCTCCAAGATGGAACACCTGTAAGAGCAACCTTAGATTGTACTTTTAAAGAGTGGAAAGAACCCGAAAAACAGAAAAAAATTGAAAATCCAATAGATGATCCGGTCAGAATTGTAAAAAGGGGAGAAACTTTAAGTAGTATTGCTACTGAAGAATTTGGAGATCCTTCCCTATGGCGTATTATTGCTGAGGAAAATCATTTAATTAATCCCAGAAAATTAACACCAGGAACAGTGTTAACTATTCCGCCTCTTTAACGAAGTCAGAAGTCAGAAGTAAACCCACCCCTAACCCAACCCACCCCTAACCCCTCCCAGGAGGGGAGCAGGAGGGGAAGTCAGAAGTTTTTTTAGTAACAGGAATTAGAGTAATGCTCCAAAAACATTTCGCCTTAAAAGTCGGGGCTAATAACCCAATTATTTTGGTAAACATTCAGCCGTCAGTTAATAGCTAAAGTTTTTGTTTGTAGTAGGGCTTTAGCCCGAACTACAGAAGGGCTAAAGCCCTACTACAAGCTTTAATTAATATTATTGAGTGGAAATAAAAAATGGCTGAAAAACCTAGTGGTGAAGAATTACTTAATCCTAATATTAAAATTTTAGTTCAACAGAAGGCTATTTCCCCAGAATTAGAAGCAGATTTTATCTCAGTAAAGGTGTCGGAAGATTTAGAAGCACCTGGTATGTTTGAATTAAAATTTGTTATTTGGGACCTAGAAAAGCAAGAATTTACTTGGATAGATAAAACGGTTTTTGAGTTAGGAGATAGTGTTGAAATTCAGATAGGATATAACAATAATATCGAAACTATTATGGTGGGAGAAATTACTGGACTTGAACCGGAATTTTCCCAAGATACTACTCCTATATTAGTAATTCGAGGACATGATTTACGTCACCGTTTGTTGCGGGGCCGTCAGACAAAATCTTTTACTCAAATGAAAGATAGTGATATTGTTAGTCAAATTGCTAAAGCGAAAGGACTTACTGCAAAAGTAGAAGATACTAAGATTAAATTAGAATATGTTTTACAAAAAAATCAAACTGATTGGGAATTTTTACAAGAGCGAGCAGAACGTCTTGGTTATGAAGTAGTTGTTGATAATAAAACTTTATATTTTCGTCCCCCTGACAATGAGGAACAAAAACTTTTTACTATAACTTATGGGGATGATTTACGAGATTTTCAACCTCGTTTAAGTACCATGAATCAAGTTTACCAAGTGCAGGTAAAAGGATGGATTCCCAAGGATAAAGCAATGGTTTTAGGGACAGCGGGGGCCGGTAAAGAAGGTAATATAATGGGAGGTTCAACTTCCGGTGCTAAAGAAGTTCAAAAAGCTTTTGGTTTATCTAGTGATATAATTGTTAATCAATCTGTTTCAAGTAAGGCCGAAGCTGACAATATGTCTTTAGGACAGTTTAAAGATGGCTTGCTTAACTATATTACTGGGGAGGGAACTTGCCAAGGTTATCCAAGTTTACGGGCTGGTAAAGTGATAGAAATTGCTGGGGTTGGTAATAAATTTGGAGGTCTTTATTATCTGATGACTGTCGAACATTCTTATTCAGAATCTGAGGGTTATCAAACTTCTTTTACTGTTAGGAGAAATGCGACTTAATGAAGTTAGAAGTCAGAAGTCAGAAGTCAAAAGTTAATAGCTGTATCTATAATTCAATAATGGATAATGGATAATGGATAATGGATAATTACCTCTCCCTTTTAGGGAGAGGATTGACTAATCAAGGAAAAAATTTATTTTTTTCCCCTTGAAAGGGGAGGCTTTAAACCTGAATTATTTAATTATTTAATTGTTGAATTGTAAGCATTCAGGTGTAGGGGTTGACAAAATCATCCCAATTACTCAAATACAGGAATGAGAGATAATTCGTGAGAACGCGATCGCACTGCCAAGGAAAGCGATCGCCTCAAAAAATCAAGAACAGAGCGACCCTGGGCCCGACAAGACTGTATGACGCTCAACAATGTTGCCGAACGACGAAATCCAGGCCAAGAGCGAGAACCACCAGCCACTTTACGCTTGGTCACTGCCAAACGCAATGACCTTTCCGCCCGATTATTATCGGGAGGTACTTGAGGATGGTCAAGGAAATACCACCATTGATGAGATTTGTCCCTTAAGGACTTCAACAACAGCCCTGCTACATGACCTGCTTTGGCACTCCAAGTCGAAATTGCCTGTTTAAGCCGCACCTTGAAAGATTCGGCCCAAGAAGCATAAGTAGATGCTTCACGAGTTTCACGCCACTGACGATGTTGAGTAAAGGCTTCATCTATCAAGGAAAGAAATGCTTCTCCCAAAGCTTTCTGATGGGGTTGCTTCAGACGAGTTACTTGCTGAAAATGTCGTCGTAGATGAGCTAGACATTTCTGCTGGGCTACGACTGGATAGCCGTTGTAGACACTAAAATCGTCAGAACTCAGCACTCCCGAAAAACTTTGACCAAGTAGATATTCCAGTTCGGCTCGTGAACGAGTATCTCCGGCATGAAATAAACTATATTTCTCGGACGATATTACCCACATCCATTCTTTTACTCCTCGTACCAACCACGGGGACTCATCCACATGAACCTGAGGTTGAGTTTTGACCCAATCTTTTAGTTCTTGTACTTGGAGAGTGAAAAAAATCGGGGGAGATGACAGTATGGCAGAAATACAAGGAGAGTGTCACGGCTGTGCAGCGTCATACATTTTGTAAATAAGAGCGTTTTGGTTGGCAACTATCTGAGCGCATACAACTACACAACAGCACAAATTCAAACGTTCATAGATAGCAAGCCCTACTTATTTTTTTTAGTATATGGAGTACCACAATTCGGACAAAACTTATGCTTAAAAGACATTAAAGGTTCCTGACATTTTTGACAAGAATTTAATAAAACATTCCCACAAATTAAACAATACTTAGCACGAGAAAGTGTCCAAACTGGGTCAGGAGTCGTACCACCTTTCCAACAACGAGGACAAAACTGTTTTTGGATTACCCCTTCAACAGATTTCCCATTTAATACCGCCTCCAAAAATTCTTCTGGAATATTTAAAGCAATAGCTAATCCTTTCTTAGTTTTACTATTTAAACGTTTAGTTAAACCTCTTTCCAACTTACCTAAACTTTGTAAATGAATACCAGCAGCTTCCGCTAAGTCTTGCTGAGAGATATTAGCACTTTCCCTCAATCTTCTCAAATACTCGCCCACGGTTTCTTCTGGTTTTGGGGTTTTAGATGAATCAATAATATACATAAAAATTTAATAATAATCCTGTTTAATAGTCACTCACAGAGAACAAGAAAAAGAACAATTAATATCTCTTAATGTGTGACTAAAACTCTAGCTCAAGTTACCACTGAATTTATTTATAGAGACAGCCTATCTAACTCTACCAAATTATCTTATGAAGTAACTTTAATGCCCTTACTAGAAAAATTCGGTAGTTACCCCATTGAAATTATTAATAGAAAACTAATTGAAGATTATCTAACCTCCTTAACTCATTTATCTTATACAACCCATAACCGTCATCAAACAATTATACAATCTTTATTCAACTTTGCCGTACAAAAAGGTTATATTAAAGCTAATCCAGCCACGGGGATACGACAACAAAAACCGAATCGCTCCAAAGGCGAACATCAGGATGATAGTGTAATTCGTTATTTAACCAATGAACAACTAGAAACCTTATATCAATTAGTTAAACCAGATATTCGTCTACATACTATTGTCAGACTTCTGCATCGCACAGGAGCAAGAATCAGCGAATTATTATCCTTAAATTTAGAAGATATTGACCGAGATAATTGTAAATTTCAAGTAGTGGGTAAAGGTAATAAAAAACGCTGGTGTTTTTACAGTTCAGATGCTGCTACCCACTTAGAAAACTATATCCAATATTATCGATACAAACCTCATCAAGCTCTATTTACAGCAAGACATCCCTTAACTCAAATTATTACCCGATTATCCTATCATCGAGTTTATAGCTTATGGAGAGAATTAACCAATCAAAATCCTATATTAACAGGAGTAAGACTACATGATTTACGTCATACCTTTGCCACAGAAAGAGTGGGTTTAATGGGAATTGAGGAACTACGGGCCTTGATGGGTCATTCTCACATTCAAACTACTCTAAAGTATCAAAAAGTTACATCATTAAGAGCAGAAAAAGTTGCTCAAAAAGCTTTGAAAATATTATTAAAAAATGACTGATAAGTATATATTTAATAGAGTTGTTGGGAAATAACTTAGGTGAGCGAAAAATGAAAACTTAAACTAATTAATTTTGGTTAGTGATTTGATTATTTATGCTGCCATCAGGTACAAGTTCCATAGTCCAGTTGCTGTTAAC
>NZ_JAAHGH010000119.1 GCF_010672525.1 Okeania sp. SIO2B3
AACGTGCAATACCACAACTTGCCCATCACAACGTCTCGCTAACTCTGCAACTTTTAACAACACATCAACAGCAAGGGGTGAAGTATCAACGGCAGCTAACAAAACAACACGACGAGCGATATAGCTGTCGCACTTGCTCCGCCAACGCTACTTTGGTCGGATCGACTTCTCCTTTTTGTAAGAGTTTCGGTGCAAAGGTAGGTATTGCCCAAGCTCCCAAAGGTGCTGTGACTAAGTATAGATAGGGTTTGCTGATTAAATATAAAAGCATTTACAGATAACAGATAAAGGTTAAAGCCTTTTTGGGGTCGAAAAAAGTACCCATTTTTGGCTCTCAATAGCTCAAAAACCGAGGATGGGTGAATAGACAACAGCGGAAAAATTGAGAGAAAATTGTTCTGACTACATCCTCTGTAATCCACCATTTCTCCTGACTACTAACTACTGACTACTACAAAGAGCAAAAAGACTTTTGAGCGCAAACCCTAGATAGGGCAGCGATCGCCCTCGATCAAGATAGTCCATTTTATAGTCAAGTTTGATTGTGGGATGGACAGCAGGAAAGGCTATTGTCTCCCTTTATTTTTTTTGGAAAAAATAGTCAGAAAATCATGGTGAGTAACGTCTAGTATTTGGAAGGCAAAAAACAGTGGCATTAAAAAAGTCCGCCACGCAACCCCATTGTAATCTATGAGTGTATGAGGAGTTTTTTTGCCTTAAAATGACACTCTGCTTTACCTACAACTGTTAAGGGACGATCAGGATCGAAAACAATTTTCCTAACAGGTATAGCAGTTACCAGGTAGGGTGCGGACATAGACTAATTGTTCTAGACCCATTAGTTTAATGACTCTTTATTGTCTGTTCCCTATTCCCCATTCCCTGCAATATGACTTTCCAGTCATTTTTGAATCATTCTTGTCTTAATCTTAAAATGAGGAGAAAATCAAATGCCCGATAATACAATAGAAACAGACATATTGATAATTGGTTCCGGCCCTATAGGCGCAACCTTTGCCCGTCGCATTCGGGAAAAGTATTCCGACAAGAAAATTACAATAGTTGATGCGGGACCTCAACGTTCTGCAAAGCCAGGCGAGCATCTCAAAAATGCCTATTTGTATCAGAAAGACAGAACCAATTTCTCGGATATGGTTCGTGCCGAACTGTATCCCCTGTCTATACCGACTCAGAATGTTGAACTTCCCAATTTGGACCCAAGTGCATTTTGGGCTTCAGCGTTTGTTCGCAATAACATGAACCCATATCAAGATCCTAATAAAAATATGCCATCAGCTCTGGCAGCCTTTGTGCTTGGAGGGATGGGTATCCACTGGACTTGTGCAACCCCAAGATACGATGATACAGAGCTTGGAAGGCTTAAGGGTGAGATTAGTAATCTGGAAAGCTACTACGAACAGGCAGAAAGTTACTTCAAGACCAACAGAGATGCTTTTAAAGAATCCTCTCGAGGAAGGAAAATTAAAGAGGTATTGAATGGTATTTATTCAAATCTTCAACCAGACAAAGAAGTTCAGGAGTTACCTGTAGCAGCAACGCGGCGCAGC
Source organism: Okeania sp. SIO2B3 (assembly GCF_010672525.1). Classification (GTDB taxonomy): domain Bacteria; phylum Cyanobacteriota; class Cyanobacteriia; order Cyanobacteriales; family Microcoleaceae; genus Okeania. Next base: position 1,569 of record NZ_JAAHGH010000119.1, read on the forward strand.
GATAAACAGGCTTTTATTCATTGGACTGGACCTGCTGATATATATGGTGAACGACTGCAGCTAGAACGAGCAGCATACTCTGACAATTTTAAACTTTTGCCTAATAGTATAGTCAAAAAACTTGTCCATAGTAATGGTCGCATAGACCATGCGGAGGTTCAGTGTTTCGATCCTTGGGAGACAACAATAATTGAGGCTGATATCTTTATCGTCGCAGCTTCCGCCATAAAAACCCCACAACTGTTGTATGCTTCGGGTATTTACAATGATCCTTCTGGACCTTTAGGTCGTTATTTAAACGAACATGTTATGACCTTCACGCAAGTTGTTTTAAGCAAGAAGATAGTTGAAGAGTTAGAAGCGCCACACCCATTGCCAAAATATTTTTATGATTTTCTAGAGTTATATCATGTGCTGAATGAGAAGGACGAGCCAGTTCCTATACCTCTAGACGATCCCGATCCAACTTTGTGGATACCTGTGCAAAAAGATCGACCTTGGCATTGTCAAATCCACAAGGATAATTTTAGTTACGGTAAACTGTCGGATGATGTTGACGATCGCTTAGTTGTGGATCTGCGCTGGTTTGGTTTTGTTTATCCGCATTATCACAACCGTGTCGAATTTCAAACTGCGGAAGAAAAAGGGATTTCTGATATTCATGGACTTCCTCAACCAACATTTGATTTTGAATATGTACGGGATGACGAGGGGGGATACGATCGCACATGGCAAGACCCGCCATCTCCGTCTGAACAACGCCAAAAGATGCATGAAATGATGGAGGATATGACTAAGGCAGCCCTTGCTATAGGGGGAATTCTGCCAGATTCTCCGCCTCAGTTTTTAGAAGCTGGAAGTTCTCTACACACTATGGGAACCTATCGGATGGGTACAGATGAAAATAAGAGTGTTGTCGATCTAAACTCAAAAGTTTGGAATTTTGATAATCTGTACCTGGGAGGACCTGGTGTTATTCCTACGGCTAACGGAGGTAATCCAACTTTGACGGCTGCTGCTTTGGCTATCCGTGCTGTGGAGAATATGAATATATAGATGCTGGTGCAGAAAGACTAAATAGCATAGCATTCGGAAAAAAAAAGGAGGAGGCGATCGCTTCCTTCCCTTTCTAACTCCACCCTCTCAAAATTATACCGAGTGAAATATAATGCTTATGTTTTCAGAAAGCAAAAAAACAGTGGCGGTCTAAAGTCCACGATAAATTTGATAAATGCGGTCAGCTTCACCCTCAACCTGTGTAGATGAGCAACCACTGATGGCCTCAGTAGAAGATAGGGAGGTTGTATGCAACGTCCGTACACACCAATTTGTCACATTATGTGAGGCTTTGTATCAATTCGATTGAGTAGATTCTTATGCAAAACTTGAAACAACCAATGATTCGGCTTTTAGCCGTTATCCTTTCTGCAGTCTTAGGAGGGCTGTTCATTTTAGGCGAGCCGGCCTCTGCCACAACTTCATATCAGCCTGCAAGAATTGTGACAATCTTCGATTTGAAACCGAATACTGGTTATAAAATCATCAAAACGAATTGTGATGGTGATACAGTTTACGCAACATTCACCTTTAATGATGACTTATTCCCAGATCAAAAGTTTGAGGAAATTTATCCTATTCAAAACAGTTGGGAGTTGCACTTCAATACACCTGATTTCAATAGTGGAACAGTCACGTTGAAGAACGAAACCGGAAAAAGTACGTGTGAGTTTAATCTAGTTGAACAGACACTGGAATTATTTTCTGGTTTAAAGACCCAAGAAGAGTTTTATGCGAGGCAACCACCAAGTGGGCATTTTGTCATAGCCAAAGATTACTATGCAGTCACATCCAAACTTGAAGATGAGTGCACAGATGAAGATTTAGACAATCGTTTTGTTAATGGACAATGCTATGAGAGGCTGGGTAGTCTGACATCTATTACTGGGGACAATTTTCCTGCTTTGGGAGGAGTAGTTGTCGCCCAAATCATTATTAAGCCTAATGCAATTAGGGCTCCCCACTGGCATCTACAGTTTGCTGAAGCCGGTTACTGTTATCAGGGGATTGGACAGGTAGGAATCATTGTGCCCTCTAAAACCATACCAAAGTCAGCAAACAGCCAGGATTTCTATGAGGAAAAAATTGTTGAGGAAATCTTCCTGAAAGAGAATGAGGTCTTCCTCTTCCCTGAAGGTAGTCAACACTACTTGCGGAATATTGGCAATGACGATTTTAAGTGTGCTCTTTTCTTTACGGAAGATACACCTCTTAACGGAGATCAATTACTCACTATTAGTTTACAAAACATTGTAGGAAATACGCCTGTGGGAGTTCTCAACCCCGTGTTAGTTGCTGAAGGTGAAGATGAAAATAGCAAAATTAATAAAATTTCAGACTCGCCTGCTCAAACCTTTTCATCATCTGCTCAAGGTCCTGAAGTTATTCAGGTAGTTGAGGCGTGTTCTGGTGAAGAGCCTAATATTAACAATTCAGGATGTCAGAAATCAGGACAAACCCCACAATTCCAATTTGGCTTTTCTCCCTACTCTAAATTTGAGCCTTAAGGCTGTTTAGGTGCATCTCAATTTTGAATTAAGAAAGGCAGTTTTTGGTGAAAACAATGATTCTAGAATCCTTATGGTAGTTTTCCTAAATTAAGGTTTATGGAGATGTCTAATCTCTGGCAATACAACGGTGAAAACTATATCCCGAAAATCGGAGGCTTAAATGAGAATTAAACAATTAATGTTACAGTACCCCCCAACTGAAGGGGAATGGAACTTGGATAAATTAATCGAAAGATGGGTAGAACTTGGTATGCCAGAAACCGAGGCCGATCTGAGTGATAAGCACGGTCAAATCAACCGACCCTAGGGATAGAAACGAATAGATAGCTGGAACTGCATTGCCGGACAAGAGTTCGCCGTTGCGATCGTACCTATCCCGAATACTTCCAGTCGCAGAATGAAGATATACCTTTTCAGAATCAATCAAACAATGAGCTTCAACCGTTATATGTCACAACTGCTCATCCTATTCTTGAGGATCATAACGGAAGGCTACTAAATGTTTTTCCCAAACACCCACATGAAGGTTGGGTTTATGATAACTATAACCACATTTCAGATCAATCTGAGGACTTTCCAGGTGGTGTCAAGCCAGAAACTATTGCATTCGTACAAAGTCAGCCAATAAAAACAGAGGGGAAAGATGGACAAGCTCGATTAAAGATGTTTGGTGCACTTGGAGTTTATGATGGTTTTGCACAAGGAGAAGGAGTTGGCCGTATAGTAGTTGATTCAACCTGGCATCATTGGTTTAACATCAATTTAATCGGAATGAAGAACGCTACAGACCAAACAAACTACAACCGATACAAGGTATTTGTCTGTAATGTAGCTTGTTGGATAGCACCTAAACAAGTGCAAAAACAAATGTATTTACGAGCAATTTGGCATTCCCAATTTACAACCAAGGTAATGGAAAACTATCACACAACAAACTATTCTTGGACATATAAAGATACCCAAAAAGTTCTCAAGAGATTTGTAAGTGAATCGTTTCGCAAAGAATGGTTGTCTTTATGGTATCCCAAGGAATTGCTGAGTCCAGAAAAGGAATCGCGAGACGGTTTATTATATGCGTGGTCGCCCTATAAATGTCCGCATTGGGAACTGTTGGAAGCAGAGCTTTTACAAGGTGTAATAAAAGAATGGCGGCCTTTAATCCTAGAGATAATTAGAAAGAAACGGACATCTGTTGAAGAGCAAGAGCTGACTGAGCTGTTTGAGAAAGGAGCTAGCCAGGGTGTCTGGAATGCAATGAACCGTTGGAGTGAAGTAATAGACAAGCAACGGGAAATGAAGGAAAACTATGCAGCCAAACTTTACTTCTCTGGTAACTCAACCCTTTGAAGTCCAGTCCTAAGCCATCTCAACCAACGGCGAGGGTATTCGGAAATGCGACTCGCCGTTGCATATTGCTCTTCGATAATTTTCGATAATTAATAATTAACAATTAATAATTAATAATTACCTCATGGATAATTATACTCAACTGAAAATTTATCCCAGATGGAAGATATCGTTTTTGAGCGATGTATCAACTTAATGAAACAGCGTTCGTGAAACGTGCCGTAGGCAATCGCTCCCAAACAGGTCTCACTTGTTTTCGTTGGTGGCCTACTGATGATTTGAAGCGTGCTTGAAGAGTAGCGATCGCGGTAGCGTTGCGTAGCAATATCGCTCCGGGCAATTATTTTTCTTCCTCCTCTATTATACACAAACGATGCTACCGGACATGATCTCAAATATAGATGGGCAAAGGCTCTTACCTCAAAAAGGTATAAATCCTGAATAAGCACGGGTTCTAGCCATTTTTAAGGCATCGACATAATTCCCTTGTCTAGAAAGACTTTGAAGCATTTTTCCTACCAAAAAATGTCTAAGTCCCACTAATAACTCAGAAGGCTCAAAAAAAGGCGAGATTGCTCCAAGGCATGCAGGAGAATCGCTCTCAGAAAAAAAGCGATCGCAGCTCCCACGAAAGGCGATCGCTTTATGAGGCAAACAAGAAGAACAATCGCACAAAATCTCAAAAAAAAGCGCTTGCTCTGCCTGCTATTGGAGAAAGTGACAGAGCGATCGTTTTTCTTGAAAATAGGAAGCCGAGATTTCAGCTTATCTCATCGGGTTACTGAGCTGCAAGAGCGCGATCGCTCTTAGACAACATGATTGGCGTTTATTTCATATTCCATTTATCTAGCCAAAGATTCTTAAGTTTTTCAATTGTGCCTTCCTTGTCTGTCACTATCTTGTTCCAGCCTTTTCGGATCGCGTTCTTTTCCTTCTTTGTTAGTTTCCATGAGAGTGGTGGCTCGTATTCACCTTCTTCGCTATCAAATGAGAAGAAGATGGGGAAATATTCAATTTCTACCTTTCCACCATTCTGTCTTGCGTTCTCCCATTCCTGCAACAATTCTACCTCAGTTAAATTCCGGGAAGTAAGAATTGGCCCGCGAACCTTGAATAAGCCTATCAACGGACCAATAGTTGCCATAAACAAACCTCCCTCCTTTTCCTTTTTAGGTTTGCTTTCAGGAAAAGGATTGATTTGTAAGATCAGAATTCTTTTTATTTCTGGGGTAGTTTCTTCACCTTTTTGGGTAGGTTTTTCACGAAGAAGCTCCTCAAGCCATTCTAATGCTGTCACAAAACCAGAATTATCGAAATAGCCACCATCAGCGACGTGATAATTTGCTATATTGCGAACTTTACCATTGCGATCGTCGGCTCGACAAATGGGAGATATGTAAGGGAAGGTGGCAGAAAGTCTTGCACCTGTGACAACATCAATATCTTTTCCTGGATAAAGACTATTAAAGTCGAAGAATTTTTTCTTATCGGGATTAGGAAATTTCGCTGGTGTAACTAGCAACCGCAAGCCATTATTAACCAGAGTTGCATTCAATACAGGGAGCGGAATATTACCTTCTTTAACTTCCGCTCGCCAGTCGGCTAGGGTTTTTGGAGACTCTGGGGTTTTCATATGTCCTTGCCAGTCCTTCTCGATCGCAATACCTCGATCTCTGATTTTGGGAGTGAGAATGTCTGGTAGGAACGGGAGGAAAATCACGCGCCACAAGTCAGGATAGACTAATCCCCAACCTACTGCATCTAAACTGTTTGCGGTAGCGCCCTCAAATATTTCTTCTGATTCTGAAGCCGGTGGAAAACCTTTATCTGTAAAGCGATCCAGATAATACATTGCACCTACTGAGCCACCAGAAACGGAACTAATTAATCCAATTGCTTTAGTAAATGATTCCCCTAACTCTTCTTGCAAGCCAGTCAATACTTGAGCCGTCCATCCAGCGGCTTGAATTCCACCTCCACTAGCACAGACAACAACTACAGTCTGTTTTGCAAGAGGCTCTTCGAGATCTTGTTTGTCCAGACGCTTTTGTAATAAGGCCGTCAAATTTTTTTGCTCTTCCAGCTGTTCTGGAGCGTCTTTTAATGTAAAATAGTGATCGACTTTAAAAAGCCTATAGCACGCTATAGCAATCACCACCCAGAAGAACAAGACAGAAATACGCGAGTAATCGAAGAAGAAGGTAAGACTGCCCAACAAAAGCACCGATACGGAAATTAACAACATTACATATAAAAGTGCTGGCGGTTCTTGTCTCTTCTTATCGGGGGGCAACGAATTTGGCATAAACCGCTTAAATGCGATTACATAGATAGCAAAAAGAGCGAGGAAGAAAACAAGAGCGTCAAAATGAGTGTCTTTTAAAATACCATTATTGACATAGCCTAATCCTTTGGAAGAGTTTTGGGTCAAAAAGGAAATTGCTTTCACCAACCCCTCATTAATAACGGGAAATTTATCGACCGAGAGAAAGTTTCGAATCAGTTTGAAAAGAAACAAAAAGATAACGCCAAATAACAACCCAAGAAAAAATCCAAACTTTCTGTTGTTATTATCCATTTCTTCCTGGGATAATTGAAATACTGTCAGGCTGGTCGGTAATGCCAGGCCGATCGCTAACAGATACTGCAAAACTTTAGAATAAAAAACTCCTGGCAGTTCCGGAACCCCAAAACGAGCTGGCGCACCACCAAGGATTATTCCAACGACAAAGGTTACGGCCATTCCCGCCACAGTTGCACCCAAAATTGTCAACGCAATTTGACGAGCGTTACGCAGGACAAAAAGATTCTTGAGCATAGATTTTAGGGCAGTTGTTGCGAGGAAAGGGAGCAAAAAAAGCAATGCGCCCATGAGCAGAGGTATGCGTAGAAAAAAGACATACTGCCATGCTGCACTAGGCAGTCGCAGCCATGCGGTAACTACTACCCCGACAAGCCCCAGCCACAAAATAATTTTTTGAACCACGATATTGCTTTCCTCCTAGAACGTTTAACTAAGCAAGACTTTACATTTACTGGACTTACGCTTTCAAATCGGTTCTAAAGCTACATATAGTTTCCGGTGCGCGGTGCGGCACCATACAAGTAGCGTCTTTGCGTAAGTCCTGATTTATCAAAAACATGAAGGGCTTACAGACTAAATATCTTCCCTCAAATCAGACAAATAGCGATCAGTGCTACTCGGTCAGGAATCAGCTATAAGCGGTCGAGGTTCAGCTATAAGTCGTTAGAGCTGGTCTCGATCTTCTTCCCATTGCCGCCAAAATTGCGCTACTAGGTAGCCCAAGGCGGTTTCCATCGCGGCTCGGTCTCAATATTGTCCCGTTTTGCACGGGGAGACATCATAATTTTTGACCCAGCAGCTAGGGCTAGTTTTCGTCATCCTTGCCATCCACTATAGTATATAGTACGCCAAATTCCGAGCGTCAATCCGCTAACAACTTTTTTGGCTTTAAAACACCACTTTTTTTTTGCCTACCTGCATAAGTCGTACAATTTGTCAATCAACCCAATTCCACTATTATACTACAATAGACATCTCCTCCATGCATAGGGAGTAGGGGCGATTCGCGTTTGCGGAGCATGACCTTAGGAAATCGCCCGTACGGGAGTAGGGGACCCACCCCTCGCCCCTCCCCCTCCCTGGAGGGGAAAGAATTGATAATTTATGTGTGATAATTGATTTTATTTTTGATTTTTGGAGATGTCTAATTTCTTCTCTTCTTTCTTCTTCCTTCTTCCTTCTTTCTTCTTTCTTCCTTCCTGACTTCTCAAAATTTATTATCCCAATAATTTTTGCTCTAATTGTAGCAACTTCTCAATTCGCGCCTCTGTGGAAGGGTGGGTAGAAAACAAATTAGCCATGAATTTACCGGAAAATCCATTCATAATTAGTAATGGCTCAAAAGCTGGATTAGCATTCAATGGCATTTGTCTAGCATTTTGGTCTAGTCGCTGCAAAGCTTGAGCAAGGGCGCGGGGGTTGCCAGTTAAATCGCCAGCACCCGCATCAGCAGCAAATTCACGAGTCCGGGAAATTGCCATTTGTACAACACTAGCAGCAACCGGAGCTAACATGATCGTCAATAACATCACAATTGGGTTAGATCGGTTGTCGCGGGAACCCCCACCAAACCACATAGAATAACTAGCTATTTGAGTTAACCAAGATATCCCACCTGCAACGGTTGCTGCTACTGCTTGGGTGAGAGTATCGCGATTTTTGATATGACTGAGTTCGTGGGCAATTACTGCTTCGAGTTCGTCCTCTGGTAAAATTCTCATAATACCTTCGGTAACTGCTACTGCTGCATGATGGGGGTCGCGACCTGTGGCAAAAGCATTAGCTGCGGCAGTGGGAATGATATAAACTGCTGGCATAGGTAGACGAGCGCGATCGCACAATTTTTCTACCATATTATAGAGTGCTGGTGCTTCTGCTTGACTTACTGGTCTAGCATTATAAGCGGCTAGAGCTATTTTGTCTGAGAAAAACCAGGAACCCAAGTTCATTACTGCTGCTAAGACTAGCCCCAATGTAGCACCTGTTGGGCCGCCGATTAACCAATAACTAACTGCTACTAATAAACCGCTAAGTATTCCTAATAAAGCTACAGTTTTTACTATGTTCATAAAGGTTGCCTCCTATTTAAGGCCAATGGTTTCTATGTTTTTAGGACTTACGCATGAGCGCTATTGGTAGGGTGTATTAGCGCTAGCATAACTGAGCAATACGCCATATATACTGCCTTTGCGTAAGTCCTGATTTTATTATCAGGTAGCGATCGCTCTTTTATGATATTTTTTTCATTGTAGCTTGATTATCAGTTTACTTTTGGTCGGAAATCCTGACAAAAGGTTCGGTTTTTGTGATATTTTATAGTTATTAATATTCAGCTCGTGTCTCTTTAAATGCCCACAAATAACATTTATTAGGGAGTAGTAGGGACGTTGCATGCAACGTCCCTATAGTAGGGGGCAATTTGATAGAATAGATTTTCAAGATAACTGAGAATATCGTGTTTATTACGTCTAATTAATGAGAATTGATATTAGGATGTAGTTTGATTCCAAACTATTAATAGAGTAAACAAATAGCTTGCTTTGATTTTTTTTGTCAAATCATACATACAGCGGATTTCAGGTATATGAAGTACAGAAATTAACAATTAAGTGAATGCAAGTGCGGGTATCTTGCCCGCGACGGATGTACCTCATTAAAGTGAAATCTGCTTTCATTAATGGATAATTGATAATGGATAATTGATAATTACCTCGGGTTTTAACCGTTACGGAATATAATAAAAGGAGATATTATTTCTTCTCTTGGTCTCATGGATATGGCGAGGTCTCCTCGCCATTCCATCCTAACGGACTGCTCCGCAAACGACCGCTTTTTTTTCCTTAAAAGGGGAGGTTTTAAACCAGAATTATTTAATAATTAATAATTAATAATTAATAATTTGGTAAATATTTTTATAGATTTTTTTTCGGTATTATCTATTTTGTCAGTTCCAGAAAAATGGTAATAGTTAATAACTTTAAATAAATAACTTTTATCTTTTTATAAAAGCTAATCAGTTATTGTTTATGCAATTTGAAAATGATAACTGGTATGACTGCCATTTGGATATAAAAAAGTACAGACCACAGCAATTTCTGGATTATAATTATTAATCAAATTTCCCAAACCAGCTTGTTGCCAATCACTAATCATTGTTCCTATTTGACTCATCGGTTTAAACTTAGCTTGCCAGTCTGCTAAAATGGTACTATTTTCTTCTAATTGTCTAAAAATTATTACCGTGCCTTTTTCGGAAAGTAGTTGATATCCTTGATGGGCGATCGCTGCTATTTTTTCAGCATTTGCTTCTATTACTGCTAATTGTTGTTCTTTTGATTCTAGGACATTTTCCATTATTTTTATCTTCTTTTTCTAATTTAATTTTTCTAATCTATCATATTCCTAAATTATGTTCAATATTAATTCTTGAGCCACAGTTTTAACTACATTAATACTTACAGAGTTTCCCAATTGATAATAAGCCTTATTATCATTGTGGTGCAAAATAAAATTATCAGGAAAACCTTGTAATCTTGCTGCTTCTCTGGGAGTTATTTTCCTGACTCTATTTTGATGATAAATACCTAATCTATTGGCATCACTTGCCACTAAAGTTACAGCAATTTTATCCGGGTCTAAAAACTTGTAGACTTCAAAAGAAAAGTTTCCTGATACTGGTTTATATTTTGACTCAACTATTTGTAGATAATTTTTACTCACTAAAGAATTGAGCAAATTTTCTAACTGAGGATGAGGAAAAAAACTAGCTATTTGCTCCTTGTTCAACAATTTACCATCTTGATGTTTACCAAATTGACTATTTCTACGTTTCAAAATCAAACAGTTCATTAATTCTATTTCCTCAGCACTGCATTCTCCTCTCAACCCTAACTCCCAAGAATGAATAGAATTTCCACCGCGATAATCAATTAATCTCATGCCATGTAATTTACTTAAATCTCCATTTAATCTATGTTTTAATGCTGCCACAAATCTTTCCGAACAATTATATTTTTCATCTGGATTATCTTCCAAAATATCCGCCACAGTTATAGATTTTTTCAGGGGATAAAATAAAGATAATTGTTGGGGATGATAAGAATGAGAATCTTTCGGACCAAGGTCAGAAATTAAATTAAATTTTGGCGTACTATCTAAAACTCCCAGAATATAAACTCGGAGACGATTTTGGGGTAAATCAAAATTCGCACTATTCAATAAAAATATGTCAAAACTGTAGCCTCTGTTTTTAATTTCATGTTTAATAGTTTCGATAGTTCTACCTTGATCATTAGTCAGCAAACCACGAACATTTTCAAAGATAAAAGCTTGGGGTTTATATGTATCTATTAATCTGGTAATCTCAAAAAAAAGCGTACCTCTAGTATCCCCAAATCCGGCTTTTTTTCCAGCATAAGAAAAAGATTGACAAGGAAATCCTGCTAATAATATTTGATATGGTGGTAATTTTTCAATTTTGCAGATATCTCCTAAAGGAAATTCAGCAAAATTTTTCTGATAAACTAAACCAGCATCTGGATTTATTTCACTACTTAATACACATTCAGTTTCAATTTTTAAATATTCGGCAGCTTGTTCAAAACCTAATCTCATTCCACCAATGCCAGCAAATAGATCGATAAAGCGAATTTTTGTCATTTTATATTTGTTATAAATAGTATATAAATTGTCCAGTTTTTTTCAACCATTATTGTTTTCTAAGTAATCTCTCAAAAAATCACAAAGAATTGACAACTCATTTTTAGAAAATGCCACAGTGCAATGGCTATGCAAACAAATTGTTTGTAATGCTGACTGTCTCTCAAAGTTTCCTGCTCCATCTATAACATAAGCAATTTTGTGACCTGCTGCTTCAACTTGTTCATAACGAGCTTTTGCTTGTCCTCCTTTACGTTCAATAACACTATTAGTAGTTACTTGAAAGCTTACTTCTATAGCTACATATTTCTGGTTTTTTGTCACTATAATATCAAATGAAGTTAAACGTCCTGTAGTTGGGTCAGTATGAGTTACATTAGGTAAGGTAGAATCAGATTTAACTTCAATTTCACTGATTCCAATTTCATCTTTTATGTACTGAGCAACAAATTTTTGTGCTAGATGACCTAAAGCATTAGATTTTGCACCTCCTGTAATACGACTAACCCAAATATATCGCTGCTGAATAAAACTATCTAATTCACTGGGTTTACCTAAATAATCACCAATTTCACATCTTGCTAAAATTGAAGAAATTTCTTGATTAGCATTCTTATAGGAATTTCCAAATAAAAGAAGTGCAATAGCATCTTTTTGTCTTTCATCTAAAGAATATTTTACAAAAAGGTCTTTTCCATTAATTTTAAGAGTTTGATTACTTAAAGTTTTTGTAGGTAAGGCTTGAAACTTATAAATTCGCTGGCTACTTTTCCAGTAATATTTCATTTCTTCATTAGGAAACAAACTTTTAAATTCTCTACTTATACGTTTGAGCATTTCTCCTCCAAAGTCAGCCATAATAACCAAATGCTTAACAAATAAGTTTCCTGACAAAGCTGAAGAGTTTACTATTGTAAATAAGTCCTCTAATTCTAATACATCAATGCTTAAGATATTAAGAAATTGATCTTGTGTTTTTAATAGCAATGGAATTATGCTTAACTCTGCTTCCATTTCGGCTAATTCTGTAGGCCAAAATTTTGATGCTGCTTTTTCTAGTTCCAGAAACGTTTTTCTATAATCTTCTTTGGGGTTATTCATTATATTTTTTCATTGGTTATAAAAAAAATTGTTAAAAAATATCAATAATTATACAATAAAAAGTTATTTTACACAATTTCAGGAATCTAGATGACTTGATTAACTAATTGTTTTATAGTACATTAAATTAGTAGTCAATTCCTTCTTCCCTCTTCCTTCTTCCCTCTTCCTTCTTATGTTAGAAAGTATTATCTTAATATTATTAATAGGTTTTTTTGTCGGACAAATAGCCTCGAGATTAAAAGCACCGCCACTGGTGGGAATGGTATTAGTCGGAATATTATTAGGTCCTCAAATTAGCAATACCATCGACCCTAGTATTTTGCAAGCTGCTGACTCCCTACGCACGATCGCCGTAATGGTAATTTTAATGAAAGCAGGGTTAGGTTTAGACAGAGAAAAATTAGCACAACAGGGAAGTGTTGCGATACGGTTAGGTTTTCTCCCTGCTACCTGTGAAGCTATTGTTATTGCCCTAGTAGCAATGTGGTTACTTCAGTTTGACTTTGCCACTGGACTGTTATTAGGTTGTATCATCGGTGCCGAGTCTCCCGCAGTTATCGTTCCCGGAATGTTGCGTCTCAAAAGTTTGGGTTGGGGTGTAGCTAAAGGCATTCCTGATGCAATTTTGACAGGTAGCGCTTTGTCAGATGTTTTGCTGTTGTTGATTTTTAGCCTTTTGCTGGCATTTTTATCCCAGGGAACAACTACTGTAACTTTACCTGGTGGCATCACTCTCAGCGCATTACAACTATTACCATTTCAAGTAATTTTACAAATTATTCTCGGAGTTATCGCCGGGTTGCTGACAGCACGAATATTAGTATTGCTCTTAGTCAAACAAAATTGGACTCAAAATGCTACCCAGGATACTTTGGTTGCAGCAAGTTTAGCTCTATTGTTAGTCGTCTTAGCAGAAAAATTTCCCATATTTTCTGGTTATTTAGCAGTCATGGCAACAGGATTTTTTGTCATCGAATTTGATGCACCCCTAGCGCGACGGTTGCGAAATAGTTTTGATACTTTGTGGGTGGTGGCGCAAATAATTTTGTTTGTATTACTCGGTGCTAGTATCCCCTTGCAAGTATTGGAAAAAGTCTTGTTGGTGGGGTTGTTAATTTTAGCGATCGGTACTTTGGTTGGGCGAATGCTTGGTTGGTATCTCTCCACTTTGGGCAGTAATTGGAATTGGCAAGAACGTCTATTTTTGCTGCCCGGAAATTCCGCTAAAGCAACCGTACAAGCTGCCATTGGAGCTATTCCTCTAGCAGCAGGTATTGAAGGAGGCGAAACAATTTTAGCGATCGCTGCCCTATCCATATTAGTCACAGCACCTTTGGGAGCTTGGGCAATACCTACCTTTGCTCCTAAACTATTACGCAAGGGAGAAGTCGATCCGACAAAAGTAGCGATCGCTCGTCGTATTGTATTGTTAGCTGCCGTTGATACTTCTCCCCTTGCTGTGGATGTGCTGTTAAAAGTTGCAGAGTTAGCGAGACGTTGTGATGGGGAAGTTGTGGTGTTGCACGTTATTCAGTCTGAAGATGCAGAAAGTATTGCGCAACTACAACAGCAAACACAGCAACTTTTGGCAGATATTCGGTATCGGTTTGTAACTGTTGCGGGAGTGGTATCCGAGGAAATAATTTCTGTTGCACAACAGTATGGAGTAGCAGAAATAGTTATGGGAAAAAGAGGGCATCGTTTATGGGAAAATGTGTTAGTTGGTTCCGTTTCTCAAGCAGTTTTGGAAAAGAGTTTAATTCCTGTGGTGGTAATTGAAAAAATATAGCTGTGTAGGGAAAGAAACGGCGAGTCACTTTGGGGAAAGCGATTCGCCGTAGGTAGATATAGGTTAGGAATGAAGTATCAAGAATTGAGTTACAGCGCTTTTCAAATTGATGAACCACATCTTCATACATCAAACCTTGTAGGGACGTTCCATGGAACGTCCCTACAAGGTTTATCCAAATGAAAACCGCTGTAAATCATTTGATTTGCCAACATTTTGATCTTTTACTCCTTAAATAAATCAATTAATTCAAGTCAGATTGCTTACCAGACCTAATTGGGTTTGGCGCGACTAAATAAGTAACTGAAGTCTGCTTTTTTACTGTTGAGGAGCGCACCATATTGATGGCAACCAATGCAAGATGAAGCAAACTTGGGTTCTACACGATCGCCCTGGATATATGTTTCTATAGTGGTATTAGCTAGAATTTGCGGAGTTGGAGATCCTGGACCGATGATTCGGCCAATGCTGGCTGACCCAAAGGCAAACACACCAAGGCTACCAGCACTAATACAGGTACAAATCGAAATACTTTTACAAAATACTCCTAAAGGATATAGCATTAACAAGCTAACGATGGATCAAGATACTCCATGATAGCAATTCACTACCATAGAGTTGGAAAAGCTACAAGTTACCTAGCTTAATTTTCGGGACAGCCGTCGTTCAGCCACTTTTTATAGAGAGCAATCATCTCATCAGACCAGACTTGTGATGGAGGCTCTGGCATTCTTGGTTTATTGCTATCTCCGCCATTAATTGTCTTGCCAGAAACTCGCTCATAAATCTCTTCTCCCCTTGCTTTGACATCTTCGTATTTACCCAAGTTCAGTCTGCCGCTAGTAATTGTGAGCATGTGGTTGATATCGATAGCGTTGAAGAAACTGCTAATTGGGTACTCCCAAGTGGGATTGTCAATCGTATCTAAAGGCATAAATTCTCCTCTCTGAGTTTTTGGTGGACTTTAGGTGTCCACTCTTTTTTTCTTTACTAAGAGTAAGATTTTACTAGGTTGATTTTCTGACTTCTTTACAAAAAGAAATAAATTGCCCAATTTCTTGCTTTTGTTCAGGGGGCGATTGGCCATCTTTGTCCTTTCCATCCCACAATCAAATTTGACCATAAAACAAACTATCTTGATAGAGGGCGATCGCTGCCCTATCCATATTAGTCACAGCACCATTGGGAGCTTGGGCAATACCTACCTTTGCACCCAAACTATTACGCAAGGGAGAAGTCGATCCGACCAAAGTAGCGTTGGCGGAGCCTAGCGGCAGCTACATCGCTCGTCGTATTGTATTGTTAGCTGCCGTTGATACTTCTCCCCTTGCTGTGGATGTGTTGTTAAAAGTTGCAGAGTTAGCGAGACGTTGTGATGGGGAAGTTGTGGTATTGCACGTTATGCAGTCTGAGAATGCAGAAAGTATTGCGCAACTACAACAGCAAACACAGCAACTTTTGGCAGATATTCGGTATCGGTTTGTAACTGTTGCGGGAGTGGTATCGGAGGAAATAATTTCTGTTGCACAACAGTATGGAGTAGCAGAAATAGTTATGGGGAAAAGAGGGGATCGTTTATGGGAGAATGTGTTAGTTGGTTCCGTTTCTCAAGCAGTTTTGGAAAAGAGTTTAATTCCTGTGGTGGTAGTTGAAAAAGTATAGTTGTATTTTTCAATTGCTCTGGAATTAGGAGCAATTTGGAGGACATAGCCTTTTCGATCCATTTCCTAGACATTTTTTGGCTATAGGCAGCAAAAAAACTACGAAAGCTTTTTTATTAAGGGGTTATGCGGATAGAGCGACACAGAAAAAAAATTTCTTTCTCAAAAAAGTCAGAAATTTTCTTTTTTATCGTCTTAAGGTTGTAGTGCATAACGGAGAAATTAAATGACAGAAAAATATGTCATTCATCCAGCTATTGGAGTAGCCCGAGTTGGCAATAGTCGTACAGGTTTCTTTTTAGCTCCTAATGAAATTGGTGGTTTACCGATTAAACCCGATGAAAGCGGAGCGATTACTGATTTTAAAAATGCTGGGGCTATCAAACGGCAGGGACAAAAATTTTGCGTCTATCAATACGATGATGCTACCGGGGAATCTAAAAAATTGGTAATACGAGGTACTGTAAAGGATTGGGAAAATGAAATAGAAGTGGAATCTATTAAATGGACTGTACATTTAGCCAACAAAAAATCTGTCTGGTATGAATACTCCGAACTAGAGGGCAATCTCTTGCTAGGACAAGACAATAGTTATATCAATCAAAAGGTTGATAAGCGTAACCCTGATGAGACTGGAAATGCCCGCCATAAATTAATTATTAACCCGGGTCCAAAAGTAATCGAAGGAGCAAATCAAAATGTAGAAATTTCCGGGGGGTATTTCCCCAAGCCAAAGGATTTTCCAAAGGCAATCAAAGAGTGGCTAAAGGAAAAAAAAGAGGATTTCCTAGACGGAAACAAAAACGTAGACAAACTTGTTCAGGGTAAAATTTTTGATACACTTGGAACCCTAAAAACTGATGCTCAAGGAAATCTTATTGTTCTCGGAGGACATGGAGACTCTTGGGGTTTGACAGATTTGACAGGTTACGGAGGTGGAAATTACTGGTTCGACGACACGTCGGACGGTCCGATTACCTGCGAGATTACACCAGTGGGACAAGTAAGTCCTGTAACTGAGAAACCAAAGGCTTGGGTCATTGTGGGGCCTCCCGATTTTGCTCCAGAGATTGTCAACATCTCCTCATGGGACGACACGTCGTTTGACGTTGCCGTGCGCGAATTGAATCTAGTTCCAGCCATGTACAACAAAACTGAGTGGGGATATAACAATGGATGGAACCCTGATTGTGTCGTCAGTTACGAGCGCGACATTTTACCAATTATCCAGAGCATCTCTGGCTACCATTGGGTTGCTAACGTACAGTCTATGATGGCATTCTCATCAAATATCTTTGATTTCTCCGATTCAAGTGAAGAGAATAAGGCGAAACGCGAGCAATATTTTGGATATTTCCGCGAACTGGAAACTAAGACAGTTGAGCCAAATCCAGATTACAATCCTGAAGATCCTAACGATGCTCCTTATTCTGCGCCGAGCGTTCAAACTACTTTGTTTAGTAGCGATAAAGATAAAACAAATCCGGCAGACTTTACCTATACTGGCATTCCTTTGATGCCCCTCAATTCTGGTAGCAATTCGGTATCAAATATTAGTATCAAAAAGTTTTTGGCGCTGACTGAAACACAATATTTTCTCCTAGAGCAGTGGTCGAAAGGGCTTTTTGCGAGCAATAATCCTAAAAGTAGCCTCCAGCCTACGGTCTCAAAATATCCCTTAAGTTACCAAGATTGTGCCAGTATTGGTAATGTTGTTGGACTTCCTCAATGTCCAGGGATCGAGGTCACTTGGACGACACAAAACAAGAACATATATGAGAAAGTGGATGTTGTTGGAGGAAACAATCCTCTTTATCAACTACAGATTAAGCACTCGTTGGAACCATTCTTCGAGGAGCCGATGCGCGATGAAACTGAAGATGTCAATGCAAGCTGCGAACCTGGTGATTTAACGAAGCGCATGGCTGTTCCTTGGCAGGCTGATTTCTACAACTGCTCGATTCAGCTAGTTAACTATACCGATCCAGATGTTAACAAAGTCACACTCCCAGATGGGGAACGCATCCCGAAACGGCCAACTTACTATAACTACTGGTGGCCACCTCAAGCTCCTTGGAATATCATTAATGGGTTAAACATAATTGCGTCTAAAGATATAGAAGAAGCAGCAACTATACAAGAAGACTCATTCGATGCTGAAATGGCAGGCTTGCAGATGAACTTCGCACGGGGAATCAACAGTTACTCGCAAATGGTGAACGGCGGGTGGTCTAGTTTGGGATATATCCGCAACACCCAAGAATCCCAGACAGGGGATGAGAATTCTTCTAAGCTGTTTCCGTATTTTGTGGAGACAGAACGGAATTATGATGAATTCACCTACACACCAGTACCTTACGAAAGCATTACTGGAAATTCTGAAGATGAAGGCCAATTTGTCCTGACTTCTTTCAAGCAGCCGATTCCTATCCAAGAAAGCCGAATGTCTGGCATACGGGAACGATTGCGATCGCTTCGGCAGGCTAAAAAACAAGGATTGAAAACGTTACTCATGGCGGGTGAAACAGAAGAAACATCCATTGACAGTTGCGAAATATCCTTACGAGAATCTCTGAAAGCTGTGAAGAATTTCCGGAAAATTAATGTCGTCCGCAAACCGGGAGAAATTCCTCGTTCTGGCAGAAGAATTCGCTTTTAATTAGTCTCCCTTCTCTTCCCATATCAGATGATGCGGGAGAGTTTACTTTTGCCGAATCGCCACTTTTTGGGCGATTCGCTTCCAGATTAGGAATTGAAAATTAAAGAGGATAAAATGTCACAAACTTCCAGTGTTGACGTTGCTATTATTGGTGGTGGACCTGCCGGAATCGCTTTAGCTCTAACAATTTGTCTCTATTCAAAACTGACTGTTGCCGTAATCGAACAAACAGCATACGATAATATCCGTACTGGAGAACACGTCTCCGCAAGCTTGCTCCCCTTACTAGACTACCTGCAAGTGAAAGAACCTTTTCTCGCAGACAATCACACCCCCGTTTACAACGTTGCTGCCGTCTGGGGACATTCTGAACTCCACGCTCGCCCCTCGATCATCAATCAAATGGGGGAAGGTTATCTCCTAGACCGCACAGAATTTGATATCATGTTAGCCGAACAATTAGTTCGTCAAGGCGGTCAACTTTACCTGGAAACGAAATGCGCTGAAGGGGAACAACTAGAAGGAGGAGGATGGCGACTTTTCCTCAAGGATAATTCTGGAGAGTCTTCCGAGCTAGAAACCCGTTATTTGGTGGATGCTACAGGCAGAAAAGCCAGAATTTCCAAGCGACTAGGGGCAAAATCCCTCGCCTGCGATACCCTCGTCGGAATTACTGCCATTCTTGATTTTGAAAGCGATGCTCTGCTAAGAGCAGAGCCGCTTCGCGAACGCTCAAAAACAGAAGAAGTTCTTATTGAGTCAATTCCTGAAGGATGGTGGTACTCCGCATGGCTGCCCAATGGGACTTTAATCGCGGTCTTGATGACAGATATTGATATTGTGCGACAGGGCAAATTTCACAAGGAAAAACAGTGGGTTGAACTGTTATCCAAAGCTACCCATACCAAACAACGGGTTCGGGGAGGACAATTAGTTTATCCCCTGAGTGTAAAACCCGCTCACTCTCACGTTCTCGATCGCGCAGTGGGCGAAGACTGGATGGCGATCGGAGATGCTGCTATTGCTTTCGATCCTCTTTCTTCGATGGGTGTAGGACACGCAATAACTTGTGGATGCGATGCTGCTGTTGCCGTAGTCGAATATTTGATTAACAATGAAGATAGACTGCTCAAACAATACCAGGAGCGAGTAAAACTTAATTTTGATAATTATTTGAGCATTAGACAGAGGTATTATGCTCTGGAAAAACGGTGGTTAGATTCACCCTTCTGGAAACGTAGAACTCAATTAGCTCCCATCCCCCTTGCAGCAAAATAAATTCGTTCTCTTAATTAGTCTAGAATACCAGACTGCTTGGCGATCACTTTGAATTTTGGGTTGTGGTTTAGTACGACCTCAATCCCTCTATTCTGGAATGATATCAAGTCCGATTAATTGACCACATTAAAACTTTGTTTCTCCTGTCAAACTCTCATATAGAATCAGGTTAAAAACCTATGGTATCTGCGGAAGGAAAGCAGAGGGCAGAAAGCAGCTATGCATAAGGGAAAGAGTAAGATTAGAAAGTACAAAGTTTTTCATACACTAATTATCCGGATTTTAGATCAAAGCTACTCCTGTTCACTGTTGCCGAATACCTTACTATCTATACACATTTAACCGGACTTTATCTGAAGCTATCGCCCCTCTTCCTCCTTTCTATCCCACAATCAAACCTGGCCATAAAACAAACAATCTCCATCAAGGGCGATCGCTACTACCAACACTCCTTTTCTTTACTGTCCATACTGACTAGGGAGAAGTCGATCCGACAAAAGTAGCGTTGGCGGAGCAAGTGCGGCAGCTATATCGCTCGTCGTGTTGTTTTGTTAGCTGCCGTTGATACTTCACCCCTTGCTGTTGATGTGTTGTTAAAAGTTGCAGAGTTAGCGAGACGTTGTGATGGGCAAGTTGTGGTATTGCACGTT
>NZ_JAAHGH010000012.1 GCF_010672525.1 Okeania sp. SIO2B3
TTAGCTACACCCACTAGAATTAATAGAGAGGTAGCTCCTAATCCTCTAAAAGTAGGTACACGAGTCGCACTTTCTACTGCCGTAGGGATAATTGCTACTAAACCAAGGAAAATAGCTCCTAGGAAAGTCAACCTATTCAAAACTTTCTCTATATAATCACTGGTAGTTTTACCTGGGCGAATACCTGGGATACTTGCCCCCATTTTCTTCAAATTCTGCGACATATCCACTGGGTTCATAATTAGGGAAGCGTAGAAATAACTGAAGAATAGAATTAGAACAAAGTAAAATAGAGCATACAGCCAAGGAGTTGGGCCACTAGGACTTATAGAAGTAATAATCTGAGATAAAACTGGATTATTGGCAAACTGAGCTAAGGATACAGGTAATATAAGAACGGCAGAAGCAAAGATAATTGGCATTACTCCACCTTGATTTAATCGTAAAGGTAAATAGCTTTTTGTTTCCCGATAAAGTTTTCTACCTACCTGGCGACGAGCTGAAAGTATAGGAATTCTCCGGCTTCCCTCTTGTACAAAGACAATGCCCACAATCATTACTAGGAATACCAGAAGCAGAATAATTGCACGACCGACAATAGCACGGTCTCCTCCTTCAAACAATTTAATAGTGTCGCCTAGTGATTGAGGTAACACAGCCACAATGTTGACAAATATCAACAATGATGCTCCATTACCTATTCCTCTTTCTGTAATTAATTCGGATATCCACATCACGAACATAGAACCTGCTGTAATTGCTAAAATAGTCTTAGCAATAAATAGAGGCCCTGGACTAATCGCGACACTTACCGACGATCCATTGATATTTGCAGATGAACTATTCAGAAATATTGCTAAACCAAAGCTTTGTAACACTGACCAACCCAAGGCCACATAGCGAGTGATTTGAGAAATTTTACGACGTCCTGCTTCTCCTTCATTTTTCTGCAGATTTTCTAAACTTGGTAAGGCTGCTGTCATCAATTGAATGATGATTGAAGCATTAATATAAGGTATGATGCCTAATGCAAAAATACCTAATGCCGAGAAACCCCCACCAGAAAACAGATCGAGAAATCCAGTTAAAGCCTGATCTCCGATACTTGCTTCAAAAGCTCCTCTATTTATTCCTGGTACTGGTAAGTACACACCTAGACGCACCAAAAGAAGTAAACCTATTGTCACTAGCAGTCGCCCCCGCAAGCCTGCTGCTTGGGCCATCTGCAAGAATGTTTCTTGAGCAGTTGGTGACTTGTCTCTACTAATGTCCATATTTATTTGAGATTTATATTTTATATTTTTGATTTTAGCAAAATTAGGTAGAATCCTCCGCTTCTAGAGATTTTATTTGTTTGAGAACCAAGGTTTTTCTTCAACTAAAGCTTTTGATACTCTACTTGAGTTGACATCATCCCTACACTCCCTTACAGGAGAGCGGGGGATTCCCTAACATCACTGATAGGGGCTTTCTGCTTCTTAGCACCCGCCTTCCGGGATTTGCTCCCTTTGGGTCTTACAGTCGCTCCACAGACTGACACTACGAGTCCCGCAGCCAAAATGTTCTTACTTGCATTTATGTCTCGATCATGGTGAACACCACACTCAGGACAATCGCATTTTCTAAATATTTAGAGGTGATTTTTCTACTACGATCCCTTACAGGATAGCGCTGGTCTTCTGCCAAGATTTTGATAACCTGAAAAAAACTAGAAAGTTTATTTGTTCGAGCCTATTTGTTGGCAACTACCACCTGCTGCTTCTATTTTGGAACGAGCTGTAGCTGTAAATCCTATAGCATGAACATTTAGTGCAACATTCAACTCTCCATCTCCGAGGACTTTGAGCGGTCCATCATTACTTGTAATAATTCCCGCTTCCATGAGAGAGGCAAGAGTTACCTCTGTGTTTGTTGGTAATGATGCCAACTTACCAACATTGATAATTGTATATTTTTTCCGATTTACCATCGGAAAGCTTTTTAACTTTGGCAAGCGACGATAAAGAGGATTTTGACCACCTTCAAAACCGGGTCTAGTACTGCTACCAGACCGAGATTTTTGACCGCGCATCCCCTTACCACAGCTTGCACCTTGACCTGCTGATATGCCTCGTCCTAATCTACGAGGGCGTTTCTGAGAACCTTTTTTAGGAATTGCATCTTTTAATCTCATATTGTTTTATCTTGCTACCTTTGAATTTGCCATTAAGATCAAGATTCAAATTTTATCTTTTCTTTTGCGGGTTTTATAACCCACCATCAACAGGGGTGCTTAAAACTTTTGCCTGTTACCTGTTGCCTATTCCATGTTCCCTGTTGCCTGCTATAGGACTAAGCATATAGATGTTCCACAGGCATATCTCTTTCTTGAGCTACATCGGCCAATGTTCTCAAAGCGGATAAGGCGTTAACAGCAGCTCTAGCATTGTTTAATGGATTATTAGACCCTAGCTGTTTGGCTAGTATATTCTGAACACCTGCTAGTTCCAGAACTGTTCTCACAGCTCCTCCCGCAATAACTCCCGTACCTGGTGCTGCTGGACGCATGATAACTTTAGCTCCACCACCAAAACCATTTACAAGATGAGGAATAGAGTTAGATTTTGTCAGAGGGACTTCAATCATATGTTTTTTGCCATCCGCAACTCCTTTCTTTACAGCACCTATAACATCTGCTGCTTTACCTACTCCGACGCCTACTTGACCTTTTTCATTGCCTACGACAACAATAGCTCGGAAACTCAGGTTTTTACCACCTTTAACAACTTTAGTGACTCGGCGGATTTGGACAACCCTTTCTTGCCATTCACTTTCTTTCTCTTTTGTACGGTTATTTTTTTTACGACGCTGCTGTTGTTCTGCCATAGTTGTTACCTTTTGTCAAGTTCATTTTTTGTGTGTAACTTTACTAATTATCTAGAAGTCTAATCCAGCTTCACGAGCTGCCTCAGCTAAAGCTTTTACACGGCCATGATAGATATTTCCACCACGGTCGAAAACTACTTTTTCTATTCCTTTTTCCAGCGATCGCTGTGCAATTAATTTTCCTACTTGCACAGAAGCATCACAGTTAGCTCCTGAACTTGATTTTAATTCTGGTTCTACAGTTGATGCTGCAACTAAGGTATGTTGTTTAGTATCATCAATTACTTGAGCATAGATATGCAGATTTGAGCGAAATACTGACAACCTAGGGCGTTCTGATGTACCAAAGACCTTTTTTCGCACCCGACGATGCCGCTTTCTAACGGAGTCTTTACGAGTATACTTCATTATTTCTTACCTGATTTACCTGCTTTGAGTTTAATCATTTCACCTGCATAGCGAATGCCTTTGCCTTTGTATACTTCTGGTGGACGAACAGCACGAATTCGCGCAGCAGTATTTCCTACTAATTCTTTATTTATGCCAGTAACAATTACATTAGTATTATTTTCTACTGCCACCTGAATACCTTCAGGAGGAGGCATTTCTACTGGTTTACTGTAACCTACGTTTAAGATCAAGTTCTTGCCTTGAACTTGAGCACGATATCCTACTCCTTGAATCTGTAGTCGCTTTTCATATCCCTTTGATACGCCTTCGACCATATTGGCAACTAAAGTTCGAGATAGGCCATATTGCTGACGAGCACGGCGAGTTTCAGTTCGTGGTTTAACCACAATAGTGTCTTCTTGCTCTTCAACAGCTATTTCTGGCGATATCACCCTAGAAAGTTCACCTTTCGGGCCTTTTACTGTCACTTTTTGACCATCAATGGTAATGGTCACTTTTTTGGGAATCTTGATTGGAAGTTTACCAATTCGAGACATAGCTTTCTTTGTATATGTATATAAGGTTGCTAGATATTGTTTTCTGTGGGTTAATGAATAGCTATTGATTCATTTTGTTCACTACCAAACATAACAAAGGACTTCTCCTCCGATGCCTCTTTTTCTAGCTTCTCTATCAGTCATAATTCCACTAGATGTAGAAATAATAGCTATTCCTATTCCACCTAAAACTCGTGGTAATTCTTTACGATTTTTATAGACCCGGAGTCCAGGTTTACTAACTCGTTTCAGATATCTAATAATCGGTTGTCGATTTTTGCCTTTGTATTTTAAAGAAATTACTAAGAACTTCTTAATACCTTCACCTTCTTGTTCAAATCCACCAATAAAACCTTCCTCGTTCAATACTTTGGCAATACTGCGAGTCATCTTTGTTGCTGGAACTTTTGTGGTTGTATGTTGCGCCATGCAGGAGTTGCGAATTCGCGTCAACATATCTGATATTGTGTCGTTAGCCGCCATTTTTTCCTTTTTTCCTTAACTACTTTAAGTTAATTATTCCGAAAGGGCATTCCCATTTCTTTAAGTAAGGCGCGGCCTTCCTCATCAGTGTTAGCTGTAGTAATAATTGAAATGTCCATTCCTCGAATTTGGTCAATACTGTCATATTCTATCTCTGGAAAAATTAGCTGCTCTTTTATGCCTAAACTGTAATTGCCTCGACCGTCAAAGCTTTTAGGATTTATGCCTCTAAAATCTCTAATTCTAGGTAATGCTAAATTAATTAGTCGGTCTAGGAATTCATACATTTTTCCAGAGCGTAGAGTCACCATAACTCCTACTGGCATTCCGTTACGGATTTTAAAGCCAGCTATCGCTTTTTTTGCCCTAGTTACTACTGGTTTTTGGCCTGTAATTGTAGCTATTTCTTTGATTGATGAGTCTAGAGCTTTAGCATTTTGAGATGCCTCCCCTAAACCCCGGTTCAATGTTACTTTAACCAGTTTTGGTACCTGGTGAATATTTTTATACTTAAATTGCTCCATCATTTTGGGAACAATTTTTTCTTGGTAAAAATTCTTTAGTCTTTCTGCCATAGTTTTGGTAACTATTAGTTTAGTAATTTATCCAGTAAATAGTGGTTTAATTCTGGTCTTTAATTTACTAATTTTAACCATTATTTACTTATGATTAATCAATAATTTCTCCTGTTTTTTTGAGCTTTCGCACTTTGCGACCATCATCTGTAAATGTATAACAAATGCGACTAGCTACCTTTTCTTTGCTAGAGTAGAGCATCACATTAGAACTGTGAATCGGAGCTTCAATTGTAACAATCTTACCTGACTCTCCTTCTTGCTGAGGTTTAACGTGCTTTGTTTTGACGTTAACATCTTTCACTACTACTTTGCTAACTTTTGGCAACACCTTCATAATTTCGCTTACTTTGCCTTTATCTTTTCCGGCAATTATTTGAACTGTGTCACCTTTCTTAACGTGCATTTTATAGCGTATAGGTTTTCCCTGTGCGCTCATTTGAGGTTTTTTCTTTTTAGAAGCCATTTATAGTACCTCCGGTGCTAGGGATACGATTTTAGTAAAATTTTTATCTCGTAATTCACGAGCTACTGGACCAAATACACGAGTTCCTCGTGGATTTCCATCCTGGTTAATAATTACTGCTGCATTATCGTCAAATCTAATACTCATGCCGGTCTCTCGACGTAAACCTTTCCTAGTACGGACAACAACAGCTCTCACTACATCTGACTTTTTGACAGCCATATTAGGAGATGCGTCTTTGACTACAGCTATTATAACGTCACCTATACGAGCATAGCGGCGATTGCCACCACCTATTACACGGATGCACATTAATTTTCGGGCACCGCTATTATCAGCTACATTTAATATGGACTGTTGTTGAATCATTGCTGTTTTTGTGATGTTTGATAGATGTGTTGGAATTAAAGTTAATTGATTTGTTAATTTTCATAGGTTTACAAAGGCCAATAAAACCAACCATTAACTAATCTTGGAGTTGAGGATTTCAGCAAGTTGCCAACGTTTAGTACGACTCATTGGACGAGTTTCTGTAATCCGAACTCGATCGCCTTCATTGCATTTATTTTCTTCGTCGTGAACTTTATATTTTTTAGTTTTCACAACTGTTTTGCCGTACTTCGGGTGAGCAGAGCGGTTTTCGATCGCCACCACTATTGTTTTGTCCATTTTGTTGCTGACAACTACACCTACTCTTTCTTTAGCTGCCATAATTTTCCTTGTTTTATGAATAATAAAGTGTTCTTTAATTTTCCCGATAAATACTTTTAATACAATGTAAACAATTAATAATTTACTAATTGCAACACTTATTAAAGTTTTAATTTATTCTGTGTCATCTGCTGCTTCAACACTGGTAGTTAAAGATGGGTTGGAAACTGATTCTGCTACTTCTTGAGTAGAAGCTTCTGCTTCTTTTTCTAATTCTCGTTCTCTTTCTATTGTTAACAATTGAGCCAGTCGATGACGATTGTGTTTAAACAAGTGAGGTTTTTCCAATCTTCCGGTAGCTTTTAACATTCGTAAATTGAACAATTCTCGCTTAGTTTTAACTATTTCAGCAACAAGCTCGTCATCACTCAAATTCCTCACTTCTTCTATTTTAGGAAAAGGCATAGATTATTAATCTCCATCGCGTGTAATAAACCTAGTCTTAATTGGCAACTTAAATGATGCTAAACGCATAGCTTCGCGAGCGATTTCTTCTGCAACCCCACCTAACTCAAACATAATACGCCCTGGTTTAACTACTGCCACCCAATATTCTGGGGCACCTTTACCAGAACCCATACGGGTTTCTGCTGCTCGCATTGTCACGGGTTTATCTGGAAATATACGAATCCAAATTTTCCCACCCCTACGGATATAACGAGTCATGGCACGACGAGAAGCTTCTATTTGACGGGAAGTAATCCAAGAAGGTTCTAATGCTTGGAGAGCAAATTCACCGAAGGCAATGCTATTGCCACTATTTGCATTACCTCTCATTCGTCCGCGTTGCTGTTTACGGAATTTTGTTCTTTTAGGACTTAACATAGTCTACTATTTTGTGCTTAATTTAGTATTTTCCTAGAAAGTCAGTTAAATGCTTTGATAGTTATTTACCCTTCGTTAGACCTATCTTCATATTGCTGACGACGTTTTTGTTGTCTACGTTTTGGTTGATTTACTTGAGCATTTCCCACATCTTCTTGACCAGGAATAATTTCTCCTTTGAAGATCCAAATCTTGATCCCCAGGATGCCGTAAATTGTTTTAGCAGTACAGTAGGCATAATCAATATCCGCTCTCAATGTATGCAATGGCACACTACCTTCTCTTGTTACCTCGGTACGAGCGATTTCTGCTCCATTGACTCTTCCACTTACCTGCACTTTTATGCCTTCTACGCCAGCCTTTTGAGATCTAGTTATAGCTTGGCGTACAACTCGACGAAAAGAAACCCTTTTCTCTAGTTGTTGAGCAATGTACTCGCCAAGAAGCATGGCATCACTGTCTACTTTTGTAACTTCAACAACGTTGATTCTGATTTGACGGTTGCTACCCAAAAGTTGTTGTAAACCTACTCTCAAAGATTCAATACCTGCTCCACCTCTACCAACCACTACACCTGGTCTAGCAGTGCTAACTTCTAAGTCTATCTGGTCTGCCTTTCGCTCAATTCTGACTTGAGAGATACCTGCATTGGTTAGAGTTTGCTTTACATATTTACGAATTTTGTGGTCTTCTTCCAACAGATCTGGGTAGTTTTTAGCATCGGCATACCAACGAGAGCGATGCTCTTGGGTTACGCCTAATCTAAAACCAATTGGATGTATTTTTTGTCCCATTACTTCTATACTTAAATTAATGTCATCTAATCGTTCAAATTCCTTCCCTTACTTATCAACTACAGGAGCTACTGCAACTGTGATATGACAAGTAGGTTTACGAATTCTGTAAGCACGACCTTGAGCGCGGGGTCGGTAGCGTGGTAAACAAGGCCCTTGATCTGCAAAAGCTTTGGATACAACTAAGGTTTCTGGATCTATTCCTTGATTATTCTCGGCATTCGCTGCTGCTGAACGCAATACTTTACGCACAGGTTCACAGGAACGATATGGCATAAATTCAAGTATGATCAATGCTTTGCGGTAAGAGATGCCGCGAATTTGATCAAGTACACGTCGCACTTTAAAGGGAGACATTCGGATGTAACGGGCTATTGCTTTTACTTCTGCACTGGTATCTACAGGCATACCTTTCTCCAATTATCAATTTCAACAAGTTTTCTATTTATCTTTTAGACTTTCTATCTGAGCCGTGACCTCGATATGTCCTCGTCGGTGCAAATTCCCCTAATTTATGGCCTACCATCTGATCGGATATAAAAACAGGGACGTGTTGCCGTCCGTTATGTACTGCGATCGTATGACCCACCATATCAGGAATAATAGTTGAAGCTCTTGACCAAGTTTTAATTACTTGTTTTTGATTTTTCTCGTTTAAGTCTTCTATTTTTTTCAATAGATGATCTGCGATGAATGGTCCTTTTTTTAATGATCGAGCCATAATTAAATTTATGATTGATTTAATACAATTCAAGTTAGAGAAGTTAACCAGGATTTCAAGGCTTCTTTTCCTAACTCTTGTGTTTTCAACTTCTTTGCTGTCAGAATTACTCAAGTTGATGCACAATAATTTAATATTTATCGATCATCAACCACAGACTGATTTTAGCTTTGCCGTCCACCTTTACCTCGTTTAGAGGATTTACGACGACGTTGTACGATTAAAGCATCACTCCGTTTTTTCTTCTTACGAGTTTTCAGACCTAATGCTGGCTTACCCCAAGGAGTAACTGGTCCGCTTCTACCGACTGGTGCCCGGCCTTCACCACCACCATGAGGGTGATCGACTGGGTTCATCACACTACCTCTAACTGTTGGTCTTTTACCTTTCCAGCGGTTCCGACCTGCTTTTCCTAAGCTGATATTTCGATGATCGATGTTGCCTACTTGGCCAATAGTGGCGTAGCAACTTGCTCTGACTTTACGCCGTTCGCCAGAAGGGAGTTTGATTGTTACATATTCGCCTTCTTTTGCCACCAATTGAGCAGCGGCACCAGCAGCACGGACTATTTGTCCTCCTTTTCCTGGAACAAGTTCTACATTATGAACGTCTGTACCCAGAGGAATTTGACTCAGAGGTAAGGCGTTGCCAATTTCGATGGGAGCGTTGATGCCTGAAATAACAGATGTATCAACTTTTAATCCTACAGGATGAAGGATATAACGTTTTTCTCCATCTTGATAATGTAGTAGTGCTATTCTGGCGTTCCGGTTCGGGTCGTATTCTACTGATGCGACTTTGGCCGGAATATTATGTTTGTTACGACGGAAGTCGATAACACGATATAGTTTCTTGCTACCTCCACCTCGGTGACGACAGGTAATTACACCACGGTTGTTACGACCCTTTCGTCTATGCTTGTTTTTTACCAGGGACTTTTCTGGTTTTGAGCTAGTTATCTCAGCAAAGTCTGATACACTATGTTCTCGGGTACTTGGAGTATAGGGTCGATAGGAACGAATACCCATAATTAATTTTCTATGCCACTTGAGATTTTACAGATTTAAAGATTTTAAATTTAGTTTAGTTTTCTTAGAGGTCTGGGAATAGAACTTTCCTAATTGGTTCTCCATCTTCTAAGCTGACAATTGCTCTTTTGTATCTAGGTTTGAAGCCTTGAAATTTACCTACTCTTTTCTTTTTTCTTGGTAAATTTAGGGTATTCATACCTATTACTTTTACTTCAAATAGTTGTTCTATTGCTGCTTTGATCATTGGCTTTGTTGCCCTTGGATCTACATCAAATGTGTATTGATTTAGTTCCATTAATCTAGTAGCTTTTTCTGTGACAACTGGGCATTTTACTATATCCACTAAGTCTCGTGAATCAACTTTTATCCCCATAGGTCTCCTGAATTTTCTCTATTGCTGCTGCTGTAGCTATGATTTTATCTGCTTCTAGAATATCGTAAATATTCAAGTTATTAGCTAGAGAGATTTTCAGTTTCGCAATATTACGACCTGACAGATATACATTTTCTTGTTTCTCTTCTAATACCAGCAGAACTTTAGATTCTGGTTCTACTCCCCAACGAGCGATCGCTTGGACTAATTCTTTGGTTTTTGGTTTTGTTAATTGCTCGGAAATATTTTCGATCGCAATTAAGTCTTCTGAACGACTTTGGAAGGCAGTGCTGAGTGCTAGACGTTTTTCCTTGCGGTTCATTTTATGGGAGTAGTCTCTTGGTTTAGGACCAAAAATTACACCACCACCACGCCATAGAGGGGAACGGATGGAACCTGCTCTTGCTCTACCTGTTCCTTTTTGTCGCCAAGGTTTACGACCTCCACCTCTGACTTCTGCTCTTGTTTTTGTGCTGGCTGTTCCTTGGCGGTTATTCGCCATTTGTAGTCTTAAGGACCTATGAACAACATGGGCTGCACTTTCTTCTTTTGCTACTCGTAAGTTGAGAGTTGCTTGTCCAACTTCTTCACCTTGCCAGTTTTTTATGATACAATCAACCATCTTTTTTTCTCAAAAATTTTTTTTTCTTTTCCTTTATGTATGGGTTTAATACCCCACCGTCACCCGCGGTGCTTAAAATTCTTTGGGGTGAGTAGACGCGGAGTGGAAGGTCGCCCTTCTATTCCCATACAATTTTCCCTTCTGCCTCCTGCCTCCTGCCTTCTGCCTTCTTCAATTTTGACCTACTATGTTGGCTGGAGCAATGCTGACTAATGTGCCTGGTTTACCAGGAATGCTTCCTTTGATCAGCAATAGGTCTCTTTCTGTATCTATTCTCACGACTTTGAGTTTTCTAGTAGTGACTCGCACGTTTCCTAAATGTCCTGCCATTTTCTTACCTGGATAAACACGCCCTGGTGTTGTTCCTGGACCTGTGGAGCCAGGCAAACGATGGTTTTTGGAACCGTGAGCCATTGGTCCACGTCTAAAGTTATGACGTTTCTGATAGCCAGCAAAGCCTTTACCAATACTTTTTCCTGTGACATCAACGAGTTGGCCTGCTTCAAATAGATCGACTTTTATTTGTTGACCTAGTTCAAAGTTACCTGTATTTTCTACTCTGTATTCTCGTAGATGACGTAAGGGAATACCACCAGATTTAACTAAATGTCCTTGTTGAGCATTAGTCAAATACCTATTAACTTCTTTTGGTTCTTTGATATTGAGTTGACGGGTTTTATTTTTGGCTTCTCCATATCCTATTTGAATTGAAGTATAACCGTCTGTTTGTTCGGTTTTAATTTGGGTTACTACACATGGACCAGCTTGTACTACTGTTACAGGAATTGCTGCTCCTGTTTCAGGTTCAAATACTTGTGTCATGCCTAGTTTTTTCCCAAGGATACCAACTACCACTGTCGCTCTCCTATACTTTATTTATGCACTACAAAAATAATGTTTTTTTTACTAGCTGTCAGCTATCAGCTATTAGCTATCAGCCTAAAAATTTGTATTAGGTATCTGTTTGCGGAGCATTCCGTCAGGAAACGCTTTTTAGTTGAAATAATTGATTTTTTTAACAGATTTGTACCTAATAATTAATAAATCATATTATTTACACATAAATAATAGTTTAAACTTATCCCTATATCTTAATTACAACAGTGGTTAATTTCATCACTATTTCTTAGGAGCGATCGCCCTAAGTCTATTGTTAGTAATAGTTAACTTCTGTTTGATTGTATTAGGATAGGTTTTACTGCTTTAACCAAGTTTATGATCAACTTTGATGCTTTTTAAAATAACATCAGAATTAAACATATTATTAGTATTAAACCAGTAGCGTTGCTAGATTTAACTAATGACTTAAGCTTGTATTAGTCTTGATTGTGACATACTCCCACGCCAACCTTAAGGTATGGTGTGGGCTTCTCGTTTCCCAGTCCCGCTATTGCGTCGGACTCCACAAGCTTTAAGAACGGAATGCCCTACCGCCCTATTTTTGATATTTATTGCTGCATTCAAATCGCAGTCAATAATCACACTGCAATTGGCACAAGAATGAGTTCTTTCTGATAATTTTTTGGGGACTTTTTTACCACAATTTGAACAATTTTGGCTGGTCTTTTGAGGATTCACAGCTATAGTCTTCTATCCAGCATTTTCAGCTTTGACAGTTAAAATAGTTAGAATTTGTCCCCATCCAGTTGATTGCCCAAGTTTTAAGCTTGATTTTCCCACCAGAAACAGAAATTTTTAAATTAAATAATGGTGAAAAACTCCAGAATGGCATTGTCAATCAATTGGACTTGGACATCGAATCCAATTAATTTACCACCGATTCATCTCACACCAATTTTTCAAATATGGCGTGAGGCTTCTCGGCGATGTAGCTAATTTTTTCTCTTAAAGTACTAGAGAATTTATAGAACTAATACTCTGCATGACAATAAGATATCATCGTTTAATAACAACGATAATATTTATATTTACCAGCTATTATTTTTTAGCTTTTTGTCTTTAGCTCTAGTTCTTAGCTTTATTGTCGCCAGGACTTGAGTAGCTTGCTAATCAGTATCCTTTTTTTTCTAGGAAGTGTAGAAACTTACAAAACTGACTATTTCTTCATTCTTAGAGTTGAAATAGATAGCTAAGTAATCGTTTATTAACCTTGGTACAACCCCGATAGGAGTTAACATAGGTCATACTTACCTAGTATTTCACTTTTTTCGGCGACAATATATAATTATATAGTATTTACTAAGACTTGTCTAGTAGTTTAAATAATTTTTTTTTCAGGTTGCTAGGAAGACAAGTATCTTTGATTTAAACAACTATAATCCAGATATAACCACCTACAATTTAAAAATTAGGGACAAGATTGAGCATGGCACTAATTACTACTGGTCGAGGAATGATTAAAGATTTGGAGAAGTCTGGGTCTTTGGCCGTTTATGTTCCTTTGGAAGGAGGTTTTGAAGGGCGTTATCAACGTCGTTTAAGGGCTTCTGGCTATGTAAGTCACAATATTACTGCTAGAGGTCTTGGGGATTTGGCCATGTATCTGACAGGGGTGCATGGAGTCAGACCTCCTCACTTAGGTAAGAAAAGTACAGGTAATGGCCCAGCAGTTGGTTATGTTTACTATGTACCGCCAATTGTTAGCTATCGATTGGAACAATTACCACCTAAAGCTAAGGGTTTGGTTCTGTGGATTATAGAAGGCCAGATTCTATCTAGTCAAGAAATTGAGTATTTAACTGTCCTACCTAAATCAGAACCACGAGTTAAGGTGATAGTAGAAATGGGAGGCGATCGCTTCTTTAGATGGACACCACTTCAAGATGCTTTGGTACCTGGCTAAAGAGTTTTTAAGCTAACATTATTCATTGTACTTCAAATTTTTTTGAGCTAAAGGCTACTATATAAGCGTGAGAGAACGCTATTATCCCCTAATTTCCCTAAAAAAAGGCCACTGGTTCAAGTTGATCTGTGGGGCCAGCTTTCAACATCTGCCAACAGTAAGAAATTTAACATTAGCTTATACTTTGGCAGGTGCGGATTGTATTGATGTGGCTGCCGATCCAGCGGCGATCGCTTCTGCTGGGCAGGCTTTGCAGGTAGCAAGGGCTCTCAAACATTGGGCCAATAGTCAGGGATTTGGCTACCAAACAGTACCATGGATAATGGTCAGTATCAATGATGGAGAAGATCCTCATTTCCGGAAAGCTGAGTTTGACCCTACTGTTTGCCCCACAGACTGCTGGCGACCTTGTGAGAGAGTCTGTCCGGCAGATGCTATAGTTTTTTCGGAAGATAGAGATACTATAACTTCTGGTAATTCAGGGGTTATTGATGAACTTTGCTACGGTTGTGGAAGATGTTTGTCTGTATGTCCTAAGCAGCTAATACAGGCTCGCTCTTATGTATCCACTCCTACTTCTATTGCATCATTAGTATTGCAGACTGGTGTAGATGCCATTGAAATTCATACTCAAGTGGGAAGAGAAACTGATTTTAGGCGACTCTGGAAAAGCATAAAACCTTGGGTAAGTCAATTAAAACTAATTGCTATTAGTTGCCCTGATGGAGAAGGGCTAGTAGAATATTTACAAAGTTTGTATGAAATTATTTCTCCTCTTCCTTGCGCTCTAATCTGGCAAACTGATGGTAAACCGATGAGTGGAGATATTGGGGCAGGTAGCACAATGGCTGCGATCGCATTGAGTCAAAAGGTTTTGAATGCAAAACTACCAGGGTATGTACAGCTAGCAGGAGGCACAAATAATTCTACTGTAG
This sequence comes from Okeania sp. SIO2B3, assembly GCF_010672525.1. Lineage (GTDB taxonomy): Bacteria > Cyanobacteriota > Cyanobacteriia > Cyanobacteriales > Microcoleaceae > Okeania. Next base: position 14,152 of record NZ_JAAHGH010000012.1, read on the forward strand.
CCAAGCTTGTTGCTAAAGGTTTGCTAGCTTCTGAGAATAACAAACAAGAAAAATCTACTAAAAATTTAAATACTTATATTCCGGAAAATAGATTTGTTTCTGGTGTAGCTTATGGTAGCTATGCCCGCGTTTTGTTGTCACCAATTTTGGAAAAATTAGAAAAAATGCACAAATCACAGCTGCAGGCAATTGAATCTGTCTACAGTACAACTACCGCTAATGCCAAAGCACTCACTAATGATTCCCAGCTAACAAAGCTGGAAGTTTTACCGGAACTTCTTTGGGAAGCAGTCAGTTTAGCGAACTCTTTAGTTTCCCAAATCAAAAAATCGGATCTAAGTAAAATGAGGAATTAGTAATGAATTTCCATAAGAGAATTTTCTTTGATACCAACATGGAAATAGAAGGCGGGTTGAAATCAGGGTAAAAACGCTTAAACTTCAGTATGTATGTGTTAAGCTCGCCCCCTCAAGATTTATAATTCGGTCAGTCGCCGGAATTGATATAAATCATAGTTTCAGTTTTTGCCTCAAAAGCTTTTTTCTCACCCACCAGTAGAATAGAAGTCACTTTTAACAAAGTATGCAGATAACAGACGACCTTAATAGATTACTAGAAATTGTACCAGACCAAGTTAGACGGCCTCTACTGCAACATCAACAGCGAAATAACCTGATCGAAATTGTGATGGATCTGGGTCGCCTCCCAGAAGCTCGTTTTCCATCCCATGCAGAATACCTGGGCGAAATTCCTATTTCTAGAAAAGACCTCAATTATTCCATAGAACGAGTTGGTCATTTTAGCAGCGATAATCGAGCAGGTATTGAGCAAACGCTACACCGGATTAGTGCTATTCGCAATCGCACGGGAGAAGTTATTGGTTTGACTTGTCGAGTAGGGCGGGCAGTTTTTGGCACAATTGGTATGATTCGCGAGTTAGTGGAAACCGGAAGGTCGATTTTGATGCTCGGTCGCCCTGGTGTAGGAAAAACAACGGCACTACGAGAAATTGCACGGGTGCTGGCTGATGATTTAGAAAAACGGGTGGTGATTATTGATAGCTCTAATGAAATTGCTGGGGATGGAGATGTTCCTCACCCTGCTATTGGTCGTGCCCGTCGGATGCAAGTTGCTCGCCCGGAACAACAGCATCAAGTGATGATTGAGGCGGTGGAAAATCATATGCCAGAGGTAATTGTGATTGATGAGATTGGTACGGAATTGGAGGCTCTGGCAGCGAGGACTATTGCAGAGCGTGGCGTACAGTTAGTGGGAACTGCTCATGGTAATCAGATGGAAAATTTGGTAAAAAATCCGACTCTATCCGATTTAATTGGGGGTATTCAGGCTGTAACTTTGGGAGATGACGAAGCACGACGTCGGGGTTCTCAAAAAACTGTTCTGGAACGTAAAGCGCCGCCAACTTTTGAAATTGCTGTGGAAATGTTGGAAAGACAGCGTTGGGTAGTTCACGAGCAGGTGGCTGATACTGTTGATGCTTTGCTGCGGGGGCAGAAACCTAATCCACAAGTGAGGACTGTGGATGAGAATGGTGAGGTGAAGATAACACGAGAGTATAATAGTACTCCAAGATTGGGTGGGGGTGTTAATCAGAATGCGGGAGCGCTATTGGGACAGTCAGGGGGAATGTTGACTTCTCGTAGTGGTTTTCGTGATTCTGGTTATATTATGCCATTGCCTAATAAAGCTCAAGTTAATCAACCAGTAGAGTTTTCTGAGTCTAAGTCTTTTGAAGAATTATTGGATGAGTCTTTCTCGGGAAATGGGATGTTTTCTAATGGAAATTCAGGGCGTTGGGAAGCTCAGGCGACGGGTCCGAATGGTGAGGATTTGCCTTTGCATATTTATCCTTATGCAATTCCACGTCATCAAATGGAACAGGTGATTAGTACTTTGGGTTTGCCTGTGGTTTTGACTAAGGATATTGATAGTGCGGATGTGGTGTTGGCTTTGCGAACGCATACCCGGAAACAATCTAAGTTACGACATATTGCTAAAGCTCGTCATGTGCCTATTCATGTGATTAAAAATAGTGGTTTGCCTCAAATTGCTAAGGCATTGCGACGGTTATTGGATATGGAAGATCCTAGCACTCCTGAATTTGCTGATTTGAATTTGTTTGCTGCTTCAGCTTCGGAAGATGAGATGGAGGCTTTGGAGGAAGCACGGTTAGCAGTGGAACAAATTGTGATTCCAAAGGGGCAACCTGTGGAACTTTTGCCACGGTCTCCAAAGGTGCGGAAGATGCAGCATGAACTTGTGGAACATTATCGCTTGAAGTCTGCTAGTTTTGGAGATGAGCCTAACCGACGTCTGCGAATTTATCCTGCGTAATGGAATGTAATTAGGGCTTGCTGAAAAAGTCTTTTAGTAGGGGTAGGAGACAACCCACCCCTAACCCCTCCGGTGGAGGGGAAGACAGGAGACAGGAGACAGGAGAAATGGGAATTGTAGAGGAGGTAGGAGGAATTATTGTCCCAAGATTGTTCTGCCATAATCGCCCCAAAATACTAGCGTGCATGAGCTTGAGCAACCGAAAAGCTTGCACTTTTTCAAGGCAAAAAAAGGCAGCAAATCAATATCAGTCAATGCTTTGATATTTAATCAGCAAGCCCTAATTAAGATTCAAAAGTCAAAGTTCAAAGCTCAAAATCAAAGTATGTTTTGAGGGAAGGTATTTTAATTTTGACTAAAGAATTTTGGCTTTTGATTTATATAGAACCCATTTGATATCATGTCCGGTTGAATAATTAGACTTTGGTGGAAGGAAGGCAGGAGGCAGGAGGCAGGAGGCAGGAGGTTTTCTCAAGAGTGTCACCTTAATTTTATACACGCTCCGATGCTACCGGACATGATATGAGATATATCTAGGGTTTGCTGAAGAAATCTTCATAATATAAGTCCTGGATTATTTAAGTTGATAGGCTTAAAGTAAATGTGGATTTATGAGGGGCTGCGTGCGGAATTTACTTCCGCACTTAAAACGCCCCGTCCCATTTGTGGTGGGTTAACCACATAATCCAGGGTGTTTCAACCCCTGGATATGTCAAATGATATTATTCCTTGATTAAGTCAATGCTCTCTCGCGAGAGCTATTGACTTTAATCTTGGTAGATTAATTTAGCTTGAGCTTACCCTGCTACCACACCATAAAGTCTGCGGACAATTTGCTGCTGACACTCTTGCTAGAAGCACCAAACAGAAAAATATAATCCCAGATTTTACTAATTATGTAGGTTTCTGATCAAGGTGGAAAATTTAAAGTTATTTTTTAAATTCTTCTTCTTTAGACTCAAAAAATTAAGCGTGTTTTTTCAGCCAGCTAAACATAGCGCGCAAGTCTTTACCCACTTCTTCAACAGGGTGTTCTGCTTGTTGGCGACGCATGGCGGTAAATACAGGTTTGCCTGTTTGGTTTTCCATGACAAATTCGCGGGCAAATTGACCAGATTGAATTTCGCTTAGGATTTTCCGCATCTCGGCACGAGTTTGGTCATTAACGATGCGAGGGCCACGAGTATAGTCGCCAAATTCAGCAGTATTGGAGATACTGTCGCGCATTTTTGCTAGGCCACCTTCAACAACGAGATCGACAATTAGTTTGACTTCGTGGAGACATTCAAAGTAAGCTAATTCTGGCTGATAACCTGCATTTACTAGAGTTTCAAACCCGGCTTTGATTAATTCACTTAGGCCACCACAGAGAACAGCTTGTTCGCCAAAGAGGTCAGTTTCAGTTTCTTCCCGGAAGCTGGTTTCGAGAATACCTGCGCGAGTTCCACCTATACCTTTGGCATAAGCCATGGCGCGATCGCGTGCTTGACCAGAAGCATCTTGGAAGATGGCAAATAGACAAGGTACTCCTTCTCCTTGTTCATAAGTGCGTCTAACCAAATGTCCAGGTCCTTTGGGGGCAACCATAACGACATCTACGTTTGATGGAGGTATAATTTGAGCAAAATGAATATTAAAGCCGTGGGCAAAGGCTAGAATTTTTCCTTCTGTGAGATTAGGTTCAATTTCGTTTTTATAGACGGTTTTCTGCACTTCGTCTGGCAAAAGAATCATAATTAGGTCTGCTTTTTCGGCAGCTTTGTCTACTGGGTAAACATCTAGACCTGCTTCTTTTGCTTTGTGGGCAGACTTACTGCCTGGATATAGTCCTACAATTACTTTTGAGCCACTATCTTTGAGATTTAGCGCGTGAGCATGACCTTGGGAACCATAACCAATGATGGCAATAGTTTTGTTGTTTAAGATGTCCAGGTTGGCATCGGTATCATAGTACATTTTGGCCATTATTTTGTCTCCTGTCAGCAACTATATATTATTTATGCAAAACTTCTATTGTATCAAATATCGGTAAAATTTTCTACTCTACACTCTATAACCAAGTGGTGGTGCATTGTCATGGTGGTTTATCTCAACGTTGGTCCTTGACCCGCGCTCTCCCGTTTTGCTGGCGCATAACTTTCCTAACGGAATGCTCCGCAAACGTTAACGGCTGTCGCCGACATGGAAAGCGGAGCATTCCGTCAGGAAAAGGCGGAGCAAGTGCGGCAGCTATTAGGGGAGCGGAGGGATGGGAATGCGAGCGCATTCCGGAGGAAAAACCAATCAATTTTGCGGCCCATGCCAATAGTATCAGGATTTACGCAAAGACACTATATATAGCGCATAGAAAATAGAGCGATTGCTGACGCAAAGCTCCGCTAACGCCTAAAAAATTATAGCCATCGCCCAGCTTTGCTGATTCTAAACAATCCAGAAAAACTTAAATGACTGTCATTTTAATTGCCGGATATTTGAGTTCAGAGACTAGATATTTAGATAAACAAAATCTCTGCCCCGTGTTTCAACATTTTTCAAATAACGATTAATTTGATCGTGGCTAACTTCTTCCAGATGATCGGCAAGATTTGTGAGAGTATAATTGTTCTGAGTTCTTATTACATACTGACAATATTTTATATAATTAAAATTCATCTTAAAGTATTGACAAGTAATTGGTCTGATACTAACCTATGATACCAAGTAATTTATAGTAATTTTTGGTTGATTTTTAAGGTTTTTATATTTTGTTGTTCAAGCGATCGCCAAATAGAGAAATCCGGGTAAGGTACAACACTATATATAGTGTCTTTGCGTAAGTCCAAAGTCCAAGGTCGGGGGAGAGGCGAGGGGTGGGTTGTCTCCTGTCTCCTCCCCTCACCCAATAAGACTTTTTCAGCAAACCCTAATTATTAATTATTAATTATTAATTATTAATTATTAATTATTAATTAATTAATACCCATTAGGTCCAATAGTAGTGTCGTTGTATTCTGCCATGGATAAATCAACTTTTTTAGCTCGAAATAAATTACACCATCCCAATTTAGCATTATCTAATTTTGCCTTCTCTAGATTAGCTTTTCTTAAATCTGCATGCCTTAAATCTGTGTCTGTGAGGTCAGCATTATATAAATTTGCACCTTGTAAATTGACTTGATTCAAATTTGCACCACTGAGGCTAGCATTACGCAAATTAGCTCTCGATAGATTTCCCAGGGAAATATTGGTATTAGATAAGTTAGCTTGATAAAGTTTAATATCTCCCATTTCTACTTCTTGCAAATTACATCCTTTAAGATTAGCTTGATTCAAATTTGCATAAGGCATATAAGCTCTTGTTAAATCACAACCTTTTAAATTAATTCCTTCTAAATCAGCCTCAAATAATTCAATATTACTCAAATCAATATCACAAAATTCTCTTTGACCTTCCGCGTATCTTGCCAGTAATTCCTCTGCACTCATTTTCTCCATCTTAATATTTTTAGAGCTACTTGATTAGCAGTTGATAACTATCATTTATATATTAAATTGTGAGTATTTATACTCACTTGTTTTTATTAAGCTTAATATTAAGATTGCCTTATAAAAATTACTGCGATTCTAATCCTTTTTTAAGATTTGTAAAATTTTTATTTAGGAATGTCAAAATCATAACTATATCTAATAATACCTAACAAGAATATGACAGAAGTTAAACAATCCATCGCTCAACATTACCATGAGCGGACAAAATATGACCCAGAAACAATAGGAAGTAAAAATCGCCAACTAGACTGGGAAAAACAACCAGTACCATTCAAAAAATATAAAGTCGGGACAACTATTGACCTCAAACCCTATCTGCAAGAACAAATTAATCAAGAAAAAGATTTAGGAGAAGGAGAAAGGCTATCTAATTTATTTTTATGTAGCTATGGCTTAACTGGTAAAGTGGCAACAATGATGGGAAATCATTACTTAAGAGCTGCTCCCTCTGCTGGAGGTTTGTATCCTGCGGAGGTTTATTTAATTTCCCGTGGCACACCTCTATTACCTGCCGGACTATATAATTATCAGGCCAAAACTCATTCCTTACTCAGATTTTGGGATAATAGAATCTGGCCAGAATTGCAAGATGCTTGTTTTTGGCATCCAGCTTTAGAAAGTACAAAATTAGCGATCGCCATAACTACTATTTTCTATCGCTCTGCTTGGCGTTATGAAGACCGAGCATATAGAAGAATATTTTTAGATACAGGTCATTTACTAGGTAATATTGAATTAGCTTCTGCTTTTACCAACTACCGACCTCATCTAATTGGTGGGTTTACTGATGAAGCAGTAAATCAAATACTTTATCTAGATACTCAAGAAGAACAGGCGATCGCTATTGTTGCTCTGGCAGATCTACTAGATATTGAACAAAATCTCTCACAATGGGAAAGTGCTCTACCTTCTGGCACTCAAACAAATTATCCTCCAATTCCAGATGGTGAATTGCTAAAACATTTACATCAAGCTGCTCACATCAACTCAAATTCTCCAAAAGTACCTACCTGGAAAACAAGAGAAACTCCTGAATACTCAGAAGATAAATACAACTTCCCATTCTGTACAAAAGTTTCTACTGTCACTCCCTCTATTTCATGGGGCAAAGACTTAGGAGCTTTAAGAAAAACTATTCTCAAAAGACGCTCTACTCGGGAGTATACTGGGGAACCAATTGCTTTAAAGGAACTATTAGCGGTATTAGATTTTACTTATCAACCCGATCATTATATTAATCAAGGTTTAGATCGTAACCCTGATTATTTTGACCTGAGTTTAATCGAAACATTTATTGCTGTTTCAGGAGTAGATGGTTTAGAAGAAGGTTGTTATTATTATGCTCCAGTAGCTCAAGAGTTACGACAAATTAGGTTTAAAAATTTTCGACAGGAGCTACATTTTCTATGCTTGGGGCAGGAATTAGGGAGAGATGCTGCTGTTGTGCTATTTCATACCGCTGACCTCAAAAAAGCTGTAGCAAAATATGGCGATCGCGTTTACCGTTACCTTCATGCAGATGCAGGCCATCTTGGGCAAAGACTAAATTTAGCAGCTATTTATCTTGATTTAGGTGTTAGTGGTATCGGTGGTTTCTTTGACGATCGTGTGAATGAAGTTTTAGGTATTCCTTTGGATGAAGCTGTTTTGTATATTTCTACTTTAGGTCAACCGCGATCGCAATAATTAGGATTGGGTAGCATAATTAAAAACGTTTGACTGTGCTACCTTTCTATAATATCAAATCCGGTTGAATACTTATTAGAGTTGTTGGGAGTAGGGCAGTAGGGTACCCTCCCCTCGCCCCTCCCCCGACCGTGGAGGGGAATGTGGGGAGTGGGGAAGTAGGGAAGATTAAATAGGGTTTGCGCTTCACTAGTCTTTTAGTAGGGGTAGGAGACAACCCACCCGCGGGGCCCGACCATGGAGGGGAAAGACAGGAGGAGCGAGTCAGGAGGGAAGAAAGAGGAATAGAAGGAGAAAGTTTTTTCATCGGGTAAAGGTCACGGAGTTCTATAAAGCTCTTATCCGGATATGATATCATACCTCAAATTACCAACGCCGCATTGGAGCAAATAGAAAGACATAAACCTGACTTAATCATCTTGGACATTGTGATGCCAGAGACTTGATCTGATTTGTATTTTTTGGCAATTGCTAAACTATTGAATGGCAAATATTTGATATTCTTCAAGTTTTTTATTTTCATACCTTGATTTAGCAACGCCGCCGTATTTTGCTCCAAATTGTTTATATTCCGTTAGCTTCAGCTTAATTTGCTAGTTGGTTATTCATCTTCTTCATCTTCTTCATCCTCTTCATCTTCTTCATCCTCTTCATCTTCTTCATCTTCATCCTCTTCCTCCTCTTCCTCTTTATCCTCGGGGTCTTGATCTTCTAGACTATTCTTACCTTTGCGACCGCCACGATGGGGAATTTCAATCCCTGCTTCTTCAAAAGCATCTACAATCATTGTACGCAAACACAATTCTACATCTTCGTTTGCGCCCGGTTTAACTTGTGTCGTCGTCTGAATTACTAACTGATATCTATCAAACTTTTCAACCCCGTCTACCTCAGTCGCTTCTAAAACATCCTCATTATTTTCCTTTAATTTTTGCCCCACTGCTTCTATCACTTTGTAAACGTGTTCGAGATTAGCATCATAAGCAACACCGACGCTTACCGCAGCTTCACTATATCTGGAATAGTTAACAATATTACCAATTTCGCCGTTGCGAATAATATAGTTTTTATCCTCAAAACTAATACGGGTAGTTTTAAGTTCGATCGCTGTCACATAACCTTTTATGTCATCAATTTCCACAAAATCACCTACTAAGTAGTAGCCTTCAAATAAATTAAACAACCCAGCTACTACATCTTCAACAATACTCTGTGCTCCCATGCTCACACCAAGACCAAGAATACCAGCACTTGCGAGTACAGGAGTAGAGTCAATCTCGAGGACATTGAGAATAGCGATCATTGCACCAACGTAGGTGAGATATTTGAGAGTACTCTCGAACAATGGTAAGAGAGTCTCTCGTCTCTTTCTGTCAATTTCATCTAATTCTTTGTCGTCACCAAGGAGAAATTTTCTGGCCAAAAGTTTGCCTATCTCTTCAATCACACGACTAATATAAAATATGCCGACGATCTGAATAACTATAGGTCCAATAGTTGCTAGATACTTAATAAATTCTAGTTGCTGAAACACTAGAGTTGCCATAGACAAGTAGATTACATACTCAAGACATCGTTTTGATAGGGGGATGAGATGGCGGAGACTATCGTATAAGCGCAGCAGTTTGTTAGGACTGGAGTATTTTTCGCTGAGAGCATCTAGTGTGTCGATAATTATGATGTTGGCTTTGACCAGAATTATGCCTACTGTAATAATGACATATATCCTCAGAGCAATATACATATATTGCGGAATTACTTCTGGTAGTTGGATAAATTGAGTACATAAGGTTAGACTCAACAGCCAAATAATGTTAATTAGGTTGAGACTGAGAAAGTCAAAGAAAGATTCTATACTTTCATCATTAGCTGTAATATATTCAAATCTTTTGGTGCGGTCGGACAGGTTATCTATTGAACGTTGGATGTAAGGTTGGGTAATGGCGACGAAGAGTAATAAGAATAAACTTCTGCCTACTCCCATACCTAGATTTTCCCAGAATTCTTTGGGAATACTATTAATAAATGATTTGGTGTATTCTAGTAGATTTTCTCCTTGATATATTAACCAACTATTAAATCCTAATATCAGAATTCCGAGTAATCCACCACTTAGGGTTAATACAGTCTGGATATTCTTTTGGGTATTTTGAATTGTGATTTTAACTTTCTTGCTTGAAACAGCTTTGGTTAGTTGTTTTAAAATTTCTCCAGCTAACCAATTAATTATGCTGAAAATCACGAGTAGCAAACCAATTTCTGCTACTATAACCAAGAAATTTTGTACTGCCAGCATTTTGGAAAACTCCTAGTTATCTTTTTAGATCAAAATTTTAACTTTAATGCACCTAAAACAAGAATTTAGAAAAATTATTTTCCAATTAATTATACCAGTTCTTAATGTTTTACAAACTTTATATTAACTATTGGTCAAAAGTTATTCTTTCTCTAATAGGCAGGTATCTGAATCTAAAATCTAGTTTATAGTATTTCTCATGGAGGTGAGATATACCAATTGCATAAAATATTGCTAAACTCACAGAATAGACATCTCCGATAATTCACTTAAACCTCTGTAAAAAATTGTTAAATCTTAAATTTATGCAGAGGTATAATACCTATATAACCCCTCAATAATTCGTATTTTTGCTTCACTTGGGGAGACCCTAAGACCGCACTAAATAACTGCGTCGGCGACAGACAGTAAGCAGTCAAGGGATGGCGTTTATTGTGCCATAGGCAACTGCTTCCTCGCCATCTCTCGATCAATAGATAAGTATGTAAAAAAGGTATAATATCATGTCCGGTTGAACAGTTATAAATAAACGACGGAGTCCTCAGGAGTCAACCCACCCCTCGCCCCTCCCCTCCTGGGAGGGGTTAGGGGTGGGTTGGGAGAAAAAAAGAGGGAAGAAGAAGGAAAAAAAAGGAGAAAGTTTTTTCATCACTAATTATCCGGACATGATATAACTATTATAATTATTCTAGTTGGATAGATAGTACTACAGATGTCAGAATGTTGGTTAGTATATTCCTTTAATTGTGAGGACTTAAACTTCAAAAATTATGACTTATTTACCGAATAATTAATAATTAAATAATTAAATAATTAAATAATTAAACAATTCGGCTTACTCTGCCTCCCCTTTCAAGGGGAAAAAAGCGGTCGAGGGATGGCGAGGTTTCCTCGCCATATCCAATCGACCAAGAGAATAAATTTTTTCCTTATGGGTCAATTCTCTCCCTAAAAGGGAGAGGTAATTATCAATTATCAATTATCCATTAATAAACATGACCATTGGAGTATTTTATACCATTTATCCTAACTTATAACTATAGGTCGCCAATGCAACGGCGACCCTACCTAACTACTAATTATTTAGCTTAAATTATTTTGACTCTTTTTCCCTTTCTAATCTACTACTAACTGCCCTATAGTTAGTACGGTAGACATCTAATCTTTCTACTGCTTCAGCAGCAACAAAAGTATCTTGAGGTATTTCTTGGAGTAAATCTATAGCCTCTTGCCATTGAGCTTGAGCTTCTTGCCATACCTTCGGTGGATGAGGCGGGTTCTGCACAATTACACTTGCTTCTGTGGCTAACTTTTTAGCAGTAACTAACTTAGAGGTTGCTGTTTTTTCTACAATCAGTTTTTCTCGGAGAATATTATAATCTTGGCGGTAAGTTTGAAGCTGTTTACTCGCCTCTTTTTCAACAGTAGTATCATCAGGAATTTCTTCTAATAATTTAATCGCTTCGAGTAACTTTGCTTCTGCTTCTTCCCAAGTCGCTAAAGGGAGTGGTGGATATTTAACCATATTCTTACCTTGAACATTTAGTTTTTGAGCATCTTTTAAATCTTTTTCGGCTTTTTGTTGTTCTAAAAGAGTTTTTTCTTCAGGAGAAACAATTACTATTTTTTGACTAGCTTGTAGAGCATAGACAACGATGCCAACTTCTATCATTAGAATAGATAATAATAAGATTATTAAACGTTTCTGGGAAAAAGATTTTTCTTCAGAAAGTTGTTCTTCCTGTTCTTGTTGTTGTTCTATTTGTTGTAGTAACTCTTCAGAATCTAAACTTTCTTCAAGTTCACTTAAAAGTTGATTTGGTTCCATAACTAAATTAAGTATCTGTGCAAGATTACAGCGCTTTTCATTTAAGTAGACTACCAAATTCTTTTGGCATTAGGGAGTAGGGAGTAGGGAGCAGACAGTAGGATAAAATACTTTGGCCACTGTAGTCTATCTATTTAAAAACTGCTACAATTTAACATTTAGAGGTAGGGGATAGGGGACAGAAAATATATCTGAGTATAAAAGTATAAATATACAGTAGTTTCCTACTTTCTAGCAGTACATATATTTATAGTTTTAAGGGAGTAGGGAGTAGGAAGATGGGTTGGAGGATAGGGAGCAAGCAAAAAATTATTTACGCCATTACGCCATTATTTGTACCACATTAATCGCTGAATCTGCTGTATATACAAATAATTGTGCCCAGTAACTTATTAGAAATTTCCAAATAATCAAAAAGAAAATCAATGTAAGCATCCAGCTATTAGCAAAAGAAGAGGGTTTTAATGAATATAGGCTTTAAAGTCAGCTTTTAGGCATAAGTATAAATTCTGACTCAATTAATAAAGCTTTTATCTCAAACTAAAAGCAATAGCTGACGACTGAATTCTTACAAATCAATTATTTCGCCCTACTCCCTACTCCCTATTTTGGTGGAGATGTCTATTAGACATCTGGTAAAAATCAAAAATCAAATCAATTCTTATCCATAAATTATCAATTATTTCTCCCTGTTGCCTGTTGCCAGATGAGCTGTTGCCTCTTTTCTGGAGATGTCTATTAACTAGAAGCACTTGTATAGTAGCGCAAAGCCAGCCTCCAAAATTTCATAGAAACAAATAACAACCCACTTGCCAAAACAAAAGAACCTATTATCCAAGTTCCTCCAATTCTACCTAAGATTGCTTCAGTTGGAACTGTTGTTAAAAATGCAACTGGTACTAGAAAAGTAAAAAAGAAACGATAAGCATTAGGATAGGCAGCCATTGGGTATCTTCCTGCTTCTAATAAACCTTTAAGAACTTCTGTCACATTATAAATTTTTACGAACCAAATACTTGTTGAACCCAAAATAAACCACAGACTATAAAGAGTAATTATTCCACAAACAAGGGGTACTAAACTAAGTAAATAATTATCTATTCCTAAGCCTAATTTACTACCAGCATATCCCAATAATAGAATACCGAAAATCACATCTGGTATTCCCCAAGGAGAAACTGTACGAGTAGAAAGCCAAAATTGACTACTAATGGGTTTTAGTAGTACAAAATCTAGAGTGCCTTCTTGTACTTGTGTGACAATACGATTTAGATTTGGAGTCAAAAAAATAGCAGATATACCTTGTAAAATAGTGAAAATTGCTAAGACAATTAAAGCTTCTTCCCAATCCCAATTCTCAAATTTATAGCCGTTTCTATAAAATAAAAATAACCCAAATAAGCTACCTAATAAATTCCCTAAACTGCTAATTGCTGTTATCAAAAAATTGAAGCGGTATTCTAATTCAGCAGCGATCGCTGCACCCCAAAATAATTTTAGTATTTGTAGGTATCGTTCCATTGTTATTTGATTTCACCAGAAAGTTTTCATCTTTCAAATCATATCAGAAGGAAGATGGAAGATGGAAAAATCTTAATAGACATCTCCAATAATCCCAAAAAAAAGTCAATTATCGTACATAAATTATCAGTTATCTCCCCCTATTTCCTATTCATTCTTTTCTGGAGATATCTAATATTTAGTTTTTATTTTTCTCTTCTTCAATGAATCAAACTTGGAGAAGTCAGAACAAATACATCTCGATATCCTGCTGATTCAGTTACAGGTTTAATTGGAGTTGTAAAGTGGAAAAATTCATGGTCATTTACTAATAATAAATCCCCAGGATTGAGAATTTTACTAAACACAGGTTTTTCTTTTTTCGCAGTATAAAGATGGGTTGCACCTCCTTGAATATTATGTCGATCTACTGCAAATATGCCAATAAAATCTGTGCCATCTCTATGAATACCTTCCGGTGCTGGATTACCTGAATTATTAGGTGAACAAATAGTTCTTATTTGATGAACTCCAATATCTGCTTCTGGATGTAGTTTACAGGAATCACAGAAAGCTAAAATCATTTTTTTAAAGTTATCTAAGACAATAAGTCCGTCGTCTATTTCAGCAAATTCTCTTTTAATATCTCCTGCTAGGGGATTATAATTTTTAGTCTGCAAAAGATAGCCATGAGGCTGTTTTATTAATTCTTCTCCAGACACAATAAAACGAGAAAGTCTTCTGGAACGATATTTAGCTTTCATGTAGGGATCGACTGGAAGATCGGCAAAAAACTTTTCAAAGCCTTCCATACTAATAGAATTTACCTTTTTGTAGGTAAACATAAAAGCGTAGTCTAAATGAATTGATTCTAAAACTTTTTGCATAAATATTTCTCCCTATTTTTATAGAGCAAAATTTTAGTTTTGTAGTAAGCATTCAGCGTTCAGCTATCAGCTATCAGCTATGAGTTATTAATTCATTATTTTGGCAGGAAGAATTAGTCTCAAAGAAGAATGAAAAGTTATTAGGGAAATTAGTCATCAGCGAACCTAACAAAAGCTGTTTGTGCAGCATTCCGCAGGAAATGTTTACGTTTTATACAACTATATTTTTAATATAGCTCAGATTTCTGAGAAGTGTTGCTAAGTAGAATACAAAGTGTGAATTTTTGTTAAAAAATGTGGCGTTGTGAAGGGCGTGTATGATATTAATCTTAATTATTTAGGAGTCAACCCACCCCTAACCCCTCCCAAGCCACCCCTAACCCCTCCCAGGAGGGGAGGGGGAGTCAGGAGTCAGGAGGAAAGAAAGAAGAATAAAGAGGAATAGAAGGAGAAAGTTTTTTGTTTGCACTCTTATCTGGACAAGACATCATAACTCAAATTACCAACGCCAAAAATGTATAATACCAATTGAATAAATGTTGGCTAAAAATAGCTAGACTATTTATTAGGAGTAAACCCACCCCTAACCCCTCCCAGGAGGGGAAGTCAGGAGTCAGAATGAATGGTTTTTATACTATTTAGTCAAAGGGACATTTCCTGTAAAATCTTTTAATCACTCCAATTATTTATAACATTCTTAGATTAACTTCTTTCCTCTTCCTTCTTCCTTCTTCCCTCTTCCTTCTTCCTTCTTCAAAATTAACCTCTTACAGCTCTGACCAAAGCTTGACAACCTTGTAAGAAAATACTGACATCTATACCTAATCCAATATATTGAACTCCACAGTCAATCCATTTTTTAGCAGTCTCAGAATTATTGGTAAAAGTACCGACAGTTTTTCCAGAACTCCGGATAATTTCTACTGCTTTTTGCATTAGTTCAACAACTCGAATATCATCTACCTCTCCAGGAATACCTAAAGATTGAGATAAATCATAAGGACCGAGAAAAATAACATCAATGTGAGGAACTGTAACAATTTCTCTCAGATTTTCGATACCTTTTGTACCTTCTACATGAACTACAACTAAAGATTCTGCATTCAATTTATCAGTGATATTACTACCTGCTGAAGTGTAAACTCCTGCACGAGTTCCGAATGATAAACCACGGCAACCAATGGGATTATATTTTGCACTTTGCACTACTATTTCTGCATCAGTTATTGTTTCTATTTGTGGAACTTGTACACCCGCACTACCAATATCAAGAGCGCGTTGAATTTGTGCAGCATCATTTTTACTGACTCTGACAACGGGAGCAATACCTACACAGTCAGCAGCACGACAAAGGTCTTCTGCTACTAGGATATTTAGAGGTCCGTGTTCGAGGTCAATGACTGCAAAATCAAATCCTGCTAGACCACAAATTTCTATAAATGCAGGGTAAGCACAGTTCATAAAAGGTCCGAGTACAACTTCGCCGTTTTTGAGTTTTTGTTTGAGTTGATTTTTTTGCATGGTTGGTTGATTGAATATATAGAAAAGTGGGAGTAGGGAGTAGGGGAGTAGGGGAGTAGGGGAGTGGGGGAGTGGGGGAGATTAAATAGTAAGAGTAATTTAAGAAATTATCAACATATTACTATACAACCGGATTCTATATAAAACTCCGCCTTTTAAGGCGAAATGCTTTTGGAGCGAAGCTCAAATCCCCTACTTCCCCTCCTGGGAGGGGTTAGGGGTGGGTTAACTTCTGACTTTTGACTTCGTTAAACATTATCCGGGTTAATTTCTCTTTCCTTGAGCATTTATACTGCTCTGTCTGCACGTTGTTTTTCCTGAATAGTTTTGTAGAATGAGCGTCTTGCCTTTTAGTTGTTTTATCCTGAACAAACACTCAGCTGTTGGTATTAGCGGTTAAAGAGATGATTTTTTGCTAGGGGTAACATTCTTAGTCGGGTATTCAGGGCGATCGCTTTGGATGACATTTAAATTTTCACCTCTTGATTTACTAATACTCAAAATTAACACTATAGTTACAAATTATGCCCACTCAACAAAATCCAAATCATCAAAACACTCAACAAAATCCAAATCATCAAAACACTCAACAAAATCCAAATCATCAAAACACTCAACAAAATCCAAATCATCAAAACACTCAACAAAATCAAAACAATCAAAATACTCAACAAAATCCAAATCATCAAAACACTCAACAAAATCAAAACAATCAAAATACTCAACAAGATCAAAACAATCAAAATACTCAACAAGATCCAAATCATCAAGACAATCCTGAAAATCAACCCCATCGTAATTTATTTCAGAGATTTATCCAACCTATCCTTAACAATAGTAAGGTGATTTTTGCTGGAACTATTGCTGGCGCTATTGGTGGTTTTATTGTTTCTACCATGGGATTTGTTGTTGATTTTGTAGAATTTCAACAACTTCTCAAAAGAGATACCAGCAATTATAAATCGGGCTGGGTTTTGGTCAAAATCACAGGATCGTCTGTCACATCTTATGATTCCGCTGAACAACAAGGAACAGATGGACTCAAAGCTTTTTTTGTTCAGAAATTAAAAGGAACATCTAAACTAACTCGTATGATTTATACAGATGATCAACCTACGGATGAACTGCTAAATCAAGGTGTATCTCCAGAGTATGATATTAGTGTTCTAAAAAATGTAGATTATGTAGGTGAAATTGATGGTTTTGCTAACACAATACCCATATCAAAAAGAAATTCTGAAACGCTCAATGCACGACTCATTCAGGCGAGTAGAAATGAAGAACCTGTTTGTCTTTTTGTTTATGGTATACGTGATAATGAGAAGTCTCAATTCTTAAACATTTTAGACTTGAAAACAGTAGACAAAGAATATCAAGATCAATATAATAATCTTAAAAAAGAAGAGAATTCACAAGAAGAGAATTCACAGAATAAATTGGTTGAATTAGTTGAATTAACTGAGGGTGCTTGCCCTAATAATATCAAACCCGATATCTTGTTAAAGCAATTACCAAAATATCAATCCTTGGTTGATAGATACTTTGACTCTCGAATATGAGCTTTCGTTAATTAGCAGAAACCTCGTTTTTTAACAACCATTAATATTTTGAACGAATAGAGAAAATAGGTAACAGGGGAGTTTGGGGGTTTGGTGACTAAACCCCTAGAATGAGCCACATTGAAAAAATGATAACCCTCAGAACTTACGCATAATGTGAAAATATACACTACCTGTAAGGACGAATGCCATTCGCCCCTACTAGATATGCTGGCTGTGCGTAAGTCCTGAACCCTGTAAAGACGTTGTATGCAATGTCCCTACTTTTTAAGGCGAAATGTTTTTGGAGGGTTTCTCAAAATTCCCATTAAAAAAACAACTTCTAAATTCTGAATTCAAAATTCTAACTTACTGCAGTCTTACTACTTCTTCTAGACTTTCATTTGCTAACCTGTCTACTGCGCGCAAAACATAAGTTCCTGGCGTAACTCTCACCGCATTAGTAGCAGAATTTAATACTTGTACAAGTGCCCATTGATTACCTGTTTGCTGATACAACGCCCAAGACCGAACATCACCAGTATTATCAGCACTCCAACTAATAACATCAGAATTAACTTGTATTCCTGTAGGTGGTGCGGGAGGTTGGTTATCTAACCACGGCATCGCTGGAGGTAATGCTGGAGTTGGATAAACTGAACTTTTGAACACATTATTCACACCTGCGAAATTATCTCGAAACATCTTCATACTAAAAAAGATATTTCCTAAAGAAAGTTGACTTGCTCTCTGACGAGAAATAGCAACTTGTCTCTCAAACTCAGATACTGACCAACCCGCACCTTGCAACTGACTTAAATAGTTTCCGGCATAAATATGACGACGTTGTGGGTTTTGTTGTAACCACCAATTTAACAAAACTGGATAACTTTGTTGAGGGGGGTCGATACGCCAATACAGTTGGGGTGCTAAATAATCTACCCAACCCTTCTCCATCCATAATTTCACGTCAGCATATAAACTTTCATATTGATCTAACCCGACAATACCAGGAGGGTTTCCTGGGCGATAAATGCCAAATGGACTAATGCCAAATTTTACATAAGGTTTCTCAGCGTGAATACCTTGGTAAAGACGTTGCACCATGTTATTCACATTCTGTCGTCGCCAGTTAGATAAAGAGAGAGTACCACCAGATGCTTTGTATGCGTTATAGGTTTGGTAGTCGGGGAACTCTTGTCCCCGTTTAGGGTAGGGGTAGAAATAATCATCAAAGTGAATAGCATCAACGTCATAACGACGGACTACATCCATAATAGTGTTGAAAGTTTGGTCTTGAATAACTTTCGCCCCTGGGTCCATCCAAATGTTGTTGCCGTATCTATAAGCATATTGGGGATATTTGACTGCCATGTGATTTCCAGCAAAGGAACCATCATTGGGACTAAGTTGAGCGCGGTATGGGTTAAACCAAGCATGGAGTTCGATATTGCGTTTATGACTTTCGGCGATCGCGAATTCTAGTGGGTCGTAATATGGTTCTGGTGGGGTTCCCTGTTTGCCTGTCATCCAACCACTCCAGGGTTCGATGGGAGAATCATACAAAGCGTCTCCATTGGGTCGAACTTGCAAGACTAAAGCATTGAGGTTAAGTTCTTGCATCCGGTTGAGGATGTTGAGTAATTCTGATTTCTGTTGCGCGACAGATAGACCACGTTGGGAAGGCCAGTCAATATTGGCAACGGATGCTACCCATACTCCTCGAAATTCTCTGGGGGAAAAGGAGGAGGGTTGTTGAGCAGTGGCGGTTGGTAGATAAGTGTAGATTTGAGTGAGGGTTAGTCCAAATATTATTAGGGAAACCCAGAGGAGGTTTTTGGGTCGAAAGCGAATATTCGGAGGGATGTTAATTTTGGAAAATAGTTTGCTGATTAAGTTCATTTTTGGACGATTTGGATAATTTAACCTCATTCTAGTTATACAGGACTTACGCACGGAGGCTAAATCGAGTGAGGGTGCCTATTCGGCAGCTCTGCGGAGCGCAAATGCCATTCGCCCCTACATCTGGTGGTTTCAAGGTCAATTTGCGTAAGTTCTGTTATAATAATTATTCATATTTTTATAATTCCTCTGCTCCCCTGCTCCCCCACTCCCTCCACCCAAGAAAATGTAGCAAAATTTTTGAGATTTGGTATTATATCATGTTCGGATCGTCAGTGATCAAAATCCGTTCCGCTGACGCGGTCTAAAAACTTTACTTCCTTCTAGCCTTTTCTTCCCTTCAGCATAGCAGCATAGCTGCTCTCTGCCTTCCTTGCTGCAAAGTATCACTATTCAAACGGACATGATATTACTCTCTCACCATTTATGGCTACAAACAAAATCATCAAGCTCTCACTCCATAGCAAGAGCTGGATAATTTGAACGCTTACTTAGTCAAAAATTCCTTTGCTTTTACTTTTTTTCCTGACCATTATAATTATAGGTTGTGCATCTTCTGGGGTTTTACCTGTTGCTTTCAGTTGTTCTAGTATTTTGCCTATGTTCTTGAATATCTTACCTTGACCCTTCCGCAAATTGCGGATATCTTTACTTTTAGTCCCATTCATCTGTAAAATAATGGTGTTTGTTTTTTGCTTCATTTTTTTTCTCCTTGTTAAAGGTGACTTTATTTTTCTGAACTTTTTTGTACACAGGAATCAAATCATTATCTATAAAACTCGCTTTTGAGGTGTAAGATTATTCTGTAATAATTACATCTATTCCTACTATCTCGGCTTGATAAGATAACATTTCTATTAACTTATTATAGGGGACAGATACAAAATTTTGATTATTTCTTTTCCCTGAGTTTATCTCCTGTTTCCACTCTTCATTGTAACCTATTATCAATGTTCCTATTTGATGATTAATCAGGGTATTAATAATCAAACGAGATGCTTTATGGAGGTAATCATTGATTTTAAATTCTCTTTTATTGCAAAGCTTTTTCAGTCTCAGACTTGATTGATTTTCCCGGAGTTGAGATTGTCGGAAGCTTTTAACTTTATTATAGTATTGATTGATAGATTTTAATGGTCTGCCACTTATCACTCTTGGGTTTTATTCCGGCGCTTATTAAAAGTTTCGGCTGTCGCCGACATGAAAATGTAGCTAAATTGTTTAATCCTCTATCAATAGTGGCGCAACGATTTTTCTCTAGCTCGTATTGTTTTTCGCATTTCTTCATAAATCACCTCAATCTGTCTCCTTTCTCCTGTCTTCTGTCTCCTTTCTCTTGTCTTCTGTCTCCTAGCTAAAAAAACGCGCATATTTATGAAGATACGATCGGGGGTTCTATATGACTATATTTATGTACAATGTTTATTATACTTAAAAAATGAATTTAATTGGCCAAGAATTTCCACAAATAGCAGCGATCGCCACAACTCCTGCAGCAACAAAATTATTACAACCTATTTGCCAAACATTGGGGGCAACTCTATGGATGCCAGAGTCTTGTCAACAGGCAATAAATTCTACTGTTAACGCCGAAATTTACACCGACTCTCTGAAAAATCATCTAGCAAATATTTGGCAAAACTATAGTGCTATAGTTTTTTGTCTCGCCAGTGGTGCAGTTGTACGTTTAATCTCTCCACTTTTACAAGATAAATATCATGATCCAGCAGTAGTTGTTGTGGATGAAGCAGGTAAATTTGTCATTAGTTTATGTAGTGGACATCAAGGTGGTGCCGATAAAATGACTAATGTACTTGCTCGCCTCCTGAACGCCACCCCAATTATTACAGGGGCATCCCATAATTTAGGATTACCTGGTATTGATATTTTGGGTAAACCTTTTGGTTGGCGACGAGGGAAGGGAGATTGGAATAGAGTCAGTGGAATAGTTGCTAGAGGAGAAGCTGTACAAGTAATTCAGGAAGTGGGTTCGAGGTTGTGGCAAGAGCATCTACCCCAGAATCATCCATTTGATTTTGGATTTCCAGAAATAGGCGATCGCTCATCCCCTACTCCCAAGGCCAGAATTTGGATTAGTTTTACTCAGCGTCAGTTTGCTCCAGATTCAGATTTACCGAAAGTGCAATGGCATCCACGAGTTTTGTGGATAGGGGTTGGTTGTGAAAGAGGTACTTCTAAAAAATTAATTGCAACTGGTATTCAGCAAGTATTTCAAGCTAATCATTTAGCTGAGGGAGCGATCGCTGGAATTGTTACTATTGATATTAAAGCTGATGAAATAGGGTTAGTAGAATTTTGTCAGGAACAAAATTTACCTTTGCTGACTTTTCCTGCTGAGTTATTAAGCTGTGTTGAAGTACCTACTCCTTCTAATGTTGTTGCTCAAGAAGTAGGAACTCCTAGTGTGGCTGAAGCTGCTGCAATTTTAGGGGCAAAAGAAGGAAGAAGGAAGAAGGAAGAAGGAAGAAGGAAGAAGGAAGAAGGAAGAAGGAAGAAGTGGATAGAGACTCAAGCTCCAACCAATTATAAATACTGTGTAGAAGGCGGGATATTAAACCCAAAAGAAGAAGATAATTTTAATTCTGAATTAAAAGAGAATACCGATAATTTATCCTCAAATTTTCAGGGAATTAATGAAGGTAATTTATTAGTCCGCAAACAAATATTCCGTTTAGAAGGAGAACCAGGAGCAGCAACTATTGCTGTTGCTTTAGCGCAAAAAGAATATACAGGAAGAACTGGAAAATTATTGTTAATTGGCACTGGTCCAGGAAAATTAGAACAGATGACACCCGCTGCTCAAACTGCTATTAGTTATGCTGATGTTGTCATTGGTTATTCTCTTTATATTGACTTAATTCAACCCTTATTAAATCCTGGGCAAATAGTAGAAAAACTACCTATTACTCAAGAAAAGGAACGAGCAGAAAGAGCAATTGAATTGGCAAATTTTGGCTTAAATGTTGCAGTAGTTTCTTCTGGAGATTGTGGAATTTATGGCATGGCAGGATTAGTTTTAGAACAACTTCGAGCCACAGGTTGGGATGGCAAAATTCCCATGGTAGAAGTATTTCCTGGAGTTAGTGCTTTACAATCTGCTGCTGCTAGAGTTGGTGCGCCTTTGATGCACGATTTTTGTGCTATTAGTTTGAGCGATTTATTAACACCTTGGGAGGTAATAGAAAAACGTTTAAATG
Source organism: Okeania sp. SIO2B3 (assembly GCF_010672525.1). Taxonomy (GTDB): domain Bacteria; phylum Cyanobacteriota; class Cyanobacteriia; order Cyanobacteriales; family Microcoleaceae; genus Okeania. Next base: position 36,411 of record NZ_JAAHGH010000012.1, read on the forward strand.
CTGTAGCAATGGCAGATTTTGTCGTGGCACTTTATAATCCTAAATCCCAGAAAAGAACAGAACAATTAGTTAAAGCTGTGAATATCTTTTTAGAATATCGTAAACCAGAAACTCCAGTAGCAATTGTCAGGTCTGTTTATAGAGAAAATGAGGAAATTACCTTGACAAGTTTGGATAAATTATTGGAATTTTCTATTGATATGTTGACAGTAATTTTGATTGGTAATGAATCTACAGGTATTTATAATAATTGGATGATTACACCGAGGGGTTATTCAACAATTAATAATTAATAATTAATAATTAATAATTAATTATTACCTCTACTTGAAGGCAGATAGGATGTAAGCATTTTCTGCAGAATGCTGCGCAAACAGCTATTAGCACTCAGCTATCAGTAATGAGTAATTACTTCTAAGGTTTAGGAAGAGGACTTTGCCAGTAAATTTTATTCAAACTCAATTTCAAAGGTTGCTTTATCTTCCTCAAAATTAATAGCTGTTAACGCAGTTCCTCCGATAGGAGGCTAGCTAATAGCTGACGGCTAAATGCTTACCTAATTACCACCAAAAGTAGGAATTGAATCAGAAGGAGGAGCTGTCATTACTGATGAATTATAGGGATTAACTAAATCAGGAGTTCTAATGACTGGTGTACTAGAAAACTGTCGCCTTTGCTCCTCTATATAAAGCTGGTTGACTTGGCGTAAGTCGTCAGAAATAGCTTCATCAGGAAACCTTAAAATACCAAAATAACGACCTATTTGGTGCAAAAACTCTGTTTTATCAAAAAAGTTACCAGAATATCTTTGACTTGCTTCGTTAAACTCTTCTGCAAAAGGTTGATATGTACGAACAGGAGCTTCAGGATGTCCCGCTTGAGCAATTTGGACAGATGTTAGAGTGGCGATCGCTGAAAAAATCATTATGCCACTGAGGCTTTTCAAGTTCATGGCCATACTTTACTATGTTATTTTGGGTTATTACTGCTAAATTGCCCATATTATAGCAGTGAGATTATAGGGCAAAAAGTTATATATTTTGGAACTATTTTAATTAAAAGTATGACAAATCAAATTTCATCCTTAGCTACTGTTGATTTAACCACTATCAAACAAGAATTACTCGATTTGTTATGTCGGTTAGCTTATCGCGAAGGGGATTTTATCTTATCTTCTGGACAACGTAGCTCCTATTACATCAATGGTAAATACGTTACTCTTCATCCCCAAGGTGCTTTAGCAATTGGACGGTTATTATTGTCCATGTTACCTGAAGATACTCAAGGTGTAGCAGGTTTAACTTTAGGTGCAGATCCAATGGTTACTGCTGTTAGTGTGGTCTCAGCTTATGAAAATCGTCCAATACCAGCTTTAATTATCCGAAAACAAGCTAAAGGACATGGCACAATGGCTTATATAGAAGGACCAACACTAGAAGCTAATGCCAGGGTTATTGTTTTGGAAGATGTTGTCACAACTGGAGCTTCAGCAATGCTAGCTGTTAATCGACTGCGAGAAGCAAACTATCAAGTCGATCGGGTTTTTGCCCTTGTAGATAGGGAGCAAGGAGGTAGAGAACTTTATCAAAAAGAAGGTCTTCAGTTTGAGTCAATATTTACTATATCAGAGCTACAAGAAAATCTGAAAAATATGAGTCAGAAAAATGACGACTAAAGCAGATTATACAAATTCAGAATGGGGGTTATTGTTACAAGCAATTACTTTAGTTTCGATGATAATTATTGCCTCTGAATTTACACTTTTTTCGGCTGTAAAAGAAGTATTTACTTTTAACAAAGAAGTTAAGCACGCTAAGTTAAATTATCAGGATAATCAACTGATTCAGAATTTGTTGGTAGATATTGCAGAAAAAACAACTCGAATAAATGAGATAGAAAATGCGGTAAATTTTACAGACTTTCTGGAAGATGCACAAGAAAAAATTAAAGCTGCAGTAGCGATCGCTCATCTAAAAGCGACTCCGAAAGAAGCTCAAGAATACAAAGAATTTCTCTTTGAAATAGCTACTCAAATAGCTAATGCTTCTGGAGAAGGCATATTTGGTACAGGACCTAAAATTAGTCAACAAGAAGCTATAGTTTTAGAAAGACTCAAAATGCTTCTTGAGCTGGATTAATTTAATTAGGGTTTGCGCTCAAAAGTCTTTCAGTAGGGGTAGGAGACAACCCACCCCTCGCCCCTCCCCCTTCCAGGAGGGGAAGACAGGAGACAGGAGAAATAGCTCGGGAGCCAGGAGGTAGGAGTAACAATGGCTTTGTTCCATGAAAGTAGTGTTCTTAACATCCATTCCGCAGCTATATCACTGTGTTTGGCGATGGCTTGATGTTGTATCGATACTATTGTCCAATAGTTATTGCTGTGCACTGCAAAGCGTTGGCGGAGCAAGTGCGGCAGCTATATCGCTGTGTTTGGCGATGGCTTGATGTTGTATCGATACTATTGTCCAATAGTTATTGCTGTGCTGATTACAGCGCTTTTCAAATTGATGAACCACATCTTCATACATCAAACCTTGTAGGGACGTTCCATGGAACGTCCCTACTGGGGTTTATCCAAATGAAAACCGCTGTAAACCTCAAAGCTTTTACAGGTAAAATTTTCAGCCTTTTTCACATCAAACATTGATATTGTATCGATACTATTGTCCAATAGTTATTGCTGTGCACTGCAAAGCGTTGGCGGAGCAAGTGTGGCAGCTATATCGCTGTGTTTGGCGATGGCTTGATATTGTATCGATACTATTGTCCAATAGTTATTGCTGTGCACTGCAAAGCGTTGGCGGAGCAAGTGTGGCAGCTATATCGCTGTGTTTGGCGATGGCTTGATGTTGTATCGATACTATTGTCCAATAGTTATTGCTGTGCACTGCAAAGCGTTGGCGGAGCAAGTGCGGCAGCTATATCGCTGTGTTTGGCGATGGCTTGATGTTGTATCGATACTATTGTCCAATAGTTATTGCTGTGCACTGCAAAGCGTTGGCGGAGCAAGTGCGGCAGCTATATCGCTGTGTTTGGCGATGGCTTGATGTTGTATCGATACTATTGTCCAATAGTTATTGCTGTGCACTGCAAAGCATTGGCGGAGCAAGTGCGGCAGCTATATCACTGTATTTGGCGATGGCTTGATGTTGTATCGATACTATTGTCCAATAGTTATTGCTGTGCTGATTAAACCTCAAAGCTTTTACAGGTAAAAGTTTCAGTTTTTTTTACCTCAAACATTGATGTTGTATTGAGCTATTGTCCAATAGTTATTAGTCTGCACTACAAAGCGATCGCTGTGTTTGGCAATTATTGATGTTGTATTGAGCTATTGTCCAATAGTTATTAGTCTGCACTGCCAAGCGATCGCTGTGTTTGGCAATTATTGATGTTGTATTGAGCTATTGTCCAATAGTTATTAGTCTGCACTGCCAAGCGATCGCTGTGTTTGGCAATTATTGATGTTGTATCGATCTATTGGACAATAGTTATTGCTGTGCTGATTAAACTTCAAAGCTTTTATAGGTAGAAGTTTCAGCTTTTTTCACCTCAAACTATTGATGTTGTATTTATCTATTGTCCAATAGTTATTGCTCTGCACTGCAAAGCGATCGCTGTGTTTGGCGATGGCTTGATGTTGTATTGATCTATTGCCCAATAGTTATATCATGTCCGGATAATTAGTTATAAAAAAACTTTCTCTTTCAACTCCTCTTTCTTCCCTCCTGAGTTCCCCTCCTGGGAGGGGGAGGGGCGAGGGGTGGGTTGTCTCCTACCCCAACAAAAAGACTTTCCATACGCAAACCCTAGTTATTCTCTGCTGATTAAACCTAAAAGCTTTTACAGGTAAAAGTTTCAGCCTTTTTCACCTCAAACATTGATGTTGTATTGATCTATTGGACAATAGTTACAGCAGTTTCGGCGCATTATGAAGTATAGCGCTGTGCGCAGGCAACAGCTCCGGAAAGCAACAGCTCATCTGGGGGAATAAATTGCTTATCATACAAGACTTTTAGCTATTTTGCCTTTCCTGTAATTTGTAAATATACCAGCGCTCATTGCTATAGATATGCACAAGCAAGTGCGGCAGCTATATAGTTTCATGCAACAAAGCCAGTAAGAATTGTAAGAATGATTTTTCTGCCATAGTCTTGCCTAAAATACTATAGCGCTGTGCGCAGGCAACAGGCAACAGCTCATCTGGGGGAATAAATTGCTGATAATATAAGGCTTTTAGCTATTGGGCACCTCCTGCAATTTGTAAATATGCCAGCGCACATTGCTATAACTTTTTGAGCATAAAGAGCTGAAAAATTTGCACTGCAATTCGACAAAAAAAAAAGGCTAAAGCCTTTATATGTCAATGCTTTTATATCAGAACGGTAAGCCATAATTAAAATAGTTCCTATACAAAACTATTTATGAGGACTTACGCAGACACTCTACTTATTAGGGCGAATGCCATTCGCTTATTAGGGCGAATGCCATTCGCCCCTACAGATGGTGGTTTCACGCCCCTACAGATGGTGGTTTCACGCCCCTACAGATGGTGGTTTCACACCCCTACAGATGGTGGTTTCACAGTCAATTTGCGTAAGTCCTGGTAACTATTAACTTTGAGTTACAGGTTCTTTTTCCTTAGCCAAAAACTTCTCTAATTCTGTCAAAGCATCCGCATCAACTTTAGTTTGCATCGGACAGAATTTTGGTCCGCACATAGAACAGAATTCAGCAGTTTTATAAATATCCGCAGGTAAAGTTTCGTCGTGATATTCTTTTGCTCTGTCTGGGTCTAAAGATAATTCAAATTGACGGTTCCAATCAAAATTATAACGAGCAGCAGAAAGTTCATCATCCCTATCTCTTGCTCCCGGACGACGACGACCAATATCTGCAGCATGGGCAGCAATTTTATATGCAATTAACCCATTTCGCACATCCTCAGCATCAGGCAAACCTAAATGTTCTTTCGGAGTAACGTAACATAACATTGCTGTACCATACCAACCTGCCATTGCTGCACCAATAGCAGAAGTAATATGGTCATAACCAGGAGCAATATCTGTTACTAACGGACCTAAAACATAGAAAGGTGCTGGACCTACAACATTAAACTCTTCCATTTTTTCCTTGGCGTTAGATGCTAAAGGATCTAGCTCCAAAGCATTCAAAGGAGGACTTGAACACTCTTCCATTTGTTTTTTCACATTAAATTCAATTTGATCCATCGGTACATGACCAGGACCCTCTACCATAACTTGCACATCATGTTCCCAAGCACGGCGAGTTAATTGACCTAATGTTTTTAGTTCTGCTAACTGTGCTTCGTCAGTAGCATCGTGAGTACAACCAGGTCGCAAAGAGTCTCCTAAACTGAAAGAAACATCATATTTTTTGAAGATTTCGATGATGTCGTCAAAGTGAGTATAAAGAGGATTTTGTTTATGGTGGTGTAGCATCCACTTAGCAATAATTCCACCGCCACGGGAAACTATACCAGTGATACGACTTCTGACTAGAGGTAGATGCTCGATTAAAATTCCGGCATGGATGGTTTGATAGTCTACCCCTTGTTGAGCGTGCTTTTCGATAATATGAAGAAAGTCGTCAGCAGTCAAATTTTCAATTCTGCCATGAACGCTTTCTACAGCTTGGTAAATAGGTACTGTACCGATAGGAACTGGGGAGGCGTTGATAATTGCAGTTCTAATTTCATCTAAGTTACCGCCACCTGTGGATAAGTCCATCACGGTATCTGCACCGTATTTAATAGACAGCTTCAGTTTATCAACTTCCTTCTCAATATCCGAAGTGTTAGGAGAGGCACCAATATTAGCATTAACTTTACACTGAGAAGCAATGCCAATACACATCGGTTCGAGGTTGGTGTGGTTAATATTAGCAGGGATAATCATCCGTCCCCTAGCTACTTCTGCGCGGATTAACTCAGCAGGGAGTTTTTCTCGTTTGGCCACAAAGTCCATTTCTTCAGTGATGATTCCCTGACGAGCATAGTGCATTTGAGAGACGTTTTTGTGTCCACTACGCTTGGCGATCCATTCTTTCCGCATATTTTTTCCCTTAAATAAACAGCTTCCCTCCGCTGGTATTAACCAGTCTCAGGTTCTAAGGGTATTTCTCAGCCTGAATATTTAGGCACCCCTAGCTTAATTTTCTAATATAGCATTTTTTTGGGATCGATGGAAAGAAAGTCAAAAGTCAAAAGTCAAAAGTTAAAAGTCAAAAAAAAAAAGATATTAATTCTAAGTTATTGTTGATCATTCCGGAAAGTTGTATATTAAAATTTTTGTTTATTGATAACGAATTATTAAATTTGACAATTCTAGAGAATTTTTGGTTTATTGTTGATCACAGTGCATCTATGTGACCGTAATTTGAAATAGCTGGAAGACCCAGAAATGCGGTCGGGCAAGACCCTTCAATATCTATGGAAGTCTAGCTGCGGAGTATTCGTAGCAGGAAATCAACATTAATTTTTCATACTGTGATGTTCTTAACGTAGATCACAAAAATAACCAAGGAGACTAATTTCGATTATGACATTTTCAAGATGGCTACAGAAAACAAATGTGACTGAAACTACGATGGCGAATGAATTTAATTCTTTACCACAACTGAAACAAACTTTGGGTAAATGTTTTCGGGTTGTGCTGGCAGTGGTAATGGCAGTTGTGATGTTTGCCATGCCGATAACAACAGTCCATGCTGCTCCGACTATTGAGTTCATTGACTCTGGGCAAGCTTTGGGGAATTTCAATAGCAGGGATGTAAGTTTAGCAGATGTGGATGAAGATGGCGATATCGATGCTTTCGTTGCTAATGGCGCTCAGTCCAACAAAGTTTGGTTAAATGATGGTAGCGGTAATTTCACTGACTCTGGCCAAGTTTTGGGGAATTTCCTTAGCAATGATGTGAGTTTAGCAGATTTGGATGGAGATGGTGACTTTGATGCTTTTGTTGCTAACGGTAGTATTTCCAGCAAAGTTTGGTTAAATGATGGTAGCGGCAATTTCACTGACTCTGGGCAAAATTTGGATCGTTCCAATAGCATAAGTGTGAGTGTAGCAGATGTGGATGGAGATGGTGACATTGATGCTTTTAGTACTATGTATTATAATAACAAAGTTTGGTTAAACGATGGTAGTGGCAATTTCACTGATTCTGGCCAAGCTTTGGGGGACTCCAAGAGCTTAGGTGTGAGTTTAGGAGATGTGGATGGAGATGGTGACTTTGATGCTTTTGTTACTAATTACGAAGAGCCTAACAAGGTTTGGTTAAATGCTGGTAGTGGCAATTTCACTGACTCTGGGCAAAATTTGGGGAATTCCAAGAGCAGAGATGTAAGTTTAGCAGATGTGGATGGAGATGGCGCTCTTGATGCTTTTGTTGCTAATGTGGAGAATCAGCCTAACAAAGTTTGGTTAAATGATGGTAGTGGCAATTTCACTGACTCACAGCAAGCTTTGGGGAATTCCAAGAGCGAGGATGTGAGTGTAGCAGATGTGGATGGAGATGGCGATATTGATGCTTTCGTTGCTAATTACGAAGAGCCTAACAAAGTTTGGTTAAATGATGGTAGCGGCAATTTCACTGACTCACAGCAAGCTTTGGGGAATTCCAATAGCTTAGATGTGAGTTTAGGAGATGTAGATGGAGATGGTGACTTTGATGCTTTTGTTGCTAATCTTGATCAGCCTAACAAGGTTTGGTTAAACAACCTAGATGAGTACAACCTTTGCGACAACGTAGCACCAGATAACTTAGTAGTCAATGGCAGCTTTGAAACACCAGAAATTCCAACAGTCCCTGGTGTTAGTTTTGAAAGAGCGATCGAAGGTTGGGAGCTAGTTACCGGGCCATTTATCGAAATTGATAACAGATTAGTCACCAGTCCCTACGATGGGTTACAACTTGTGGATCTAGATAGTTTAAATGCAACGACTAAAATTTCTCAGACAATTTCTACCCAACCAGGAGAAACCTACAAGCTAACTTTTGCATTTAAAGGTAATGATGATTCCACTATAGTGGAAGATAACACAATGGATGTATATTGGGGTTCGGAATTAGTTGAAGCATTTGATCAAGTTGACAGTGATACATGGGAGGTGAAAACCTACAACCTGGAAGCAACAAGCACTGAAACTGTTCTCAGCTTTGATAACCTCAATGACATAACTGATGGTGCTGGTACTCGTCTGGATGCAGTAAGCGTTAACTTGTGTCAGTAGTAGGATTTTAGGCGTTGCTGATTCTGGGTATGATGCAAGCCCCCCTACCCCCCCAAAATTGGGGGGAATAAGACTCTAAAAGTCCCCCTTAATCCCCCTCCCGTCCCCCTTGGAAATCCCCCTCCCGTCCCCCTTGGGAATCCCCCTCCCGTCCCCCTTGGGAAGGGGGAAGCCAGAGGATGCTTCGCTTTTGAACGATGGGGAAGCCAGAGGATGCTTCGCTTTTGAACGATGGGGAAGCCAGAGGATGCTTCGCTTTTTGAGGAACCTAATAGTTATGGTACTCATCTAGATGGAGTCAGCCTTAACTTATGTCAGTAGTGAGATTTAGCTAAAGATTTGAGGCGATCGCCTTGAGTAGATCAAATAGGGCGATCGCCTAAATAAATGTACAAGGTTTGCTCAAGAATTCAAATTCAATTACTTGAATTTGAGATTCAGCAACTTCTACTGTATCTTGAAAAATTAAACCTTCTACACTATAGCCATCTTATCCTTCAGAAATAGCATAATATTCAACAATTACCCCAATACTACCTTTTTTGAGATTAAACTCAGGAATATCTTGAATTAATTGAACTTGAGAAAATAGAGGAAATTTCATTAAGGAAAATTGGAAAAATGACGATTGGTTTCAAAACTCCTAACAATTATTATCTAGAATTAATTACCACATTTCCGCCTCGCCCTATAACTAACGAAGCTGAATTAATTGCTACTCAAAATCGGATTAATTCTATTTTAGATAAAGGTTCCCTGACAAAAGACGACCGCGATTATCTCAAAGTATTAGGAATGTTAGTCTATGAATATGAAGAAAAACACGAACCAATTCCTACTATTCGTGGTGTTGAACTCCTGAAAGCTTTATTAGAAGAATCTCAGATTTTTCCTCAAGATTTAATTCCTATTTTGGGCAGTGAATCTATTATTTTAGAAGTATTGAATGGCAACTATAAACTTTCAGAAAATCAAATTCAAGAGCTGATTCAACAATGAATAATGAATAATGAATAATGAATAATTACCTCTTCTTTTCAAGGAGAGGATTGACAAAGAGATGAAAATTTTTCTTTATTATCCCCTTAAAAGGGGAGGCTTTAAACCACAATTTTTCGGTAAATTTTTCCATATTTCTCCTTCTTTATTCATAGATATGTAGTAGGTAGGATTTTCCTTTTGGTTAATCTTTTTTGATAAAGGTCTCTCAAAAATAAATATAGGGAAGTTCCATGGAACCTCCCTAATAAAGGTAAAGATTTGTCTCTACTACTTGAAAGATGTTACCTTCTTACCTAATTTGGAAATTATCCTCAGTAATAGTAGGTGCACCATCAAGTTCAGCAAATATAGTCAAGTCACCACCTAAATTACCTTCATAGAAATAGAAAAGAAAACCAGAATCTTCACTGTAGACGATTAAAGCATCTGATGCAAATGCGTCGTCATCAGTAGCAACTATTTCAAAATCACTATTATCACTGAAACCTATTCCAGCAGAACTATTAAGGTCGCTAAAAGTTGACTTATCTAAAAGAATTAAGTCGCCTTGGTTTCCTGGTTCTTCTGGTCTGAGGTCTGGTTGGAAATCAGTGATCGAATCAATACCGAAATTATTGGGGTCGAATGGTTCACTACCACTATAGATGAAAAGGTCAATACTTGCTCCACCAGTCAGCAAATCAAATCCCGGACCACTATTAATGCGATCGCGACCTTGACCACCATTCAGGACATCATTTCCATCACCACCAAACAAGAAGTCAAAACCAGGACGACCTTCTAGTGTATCATCTCCATCTTGCCCGTATAGGAAGTCACTGCCACGACCACCAATTATTTCATCGTCACCAAAACTACCTGCTAAGGTATCCGCGCCATTCAATCCCGAAATAGTATCGTCACCAGTGTCACCATTGAGAACTTCTGGTTGAGGAGTACCTTCAATTAACTGGTCTTCCTCAGGAGGTGTATCTTCAATAACGATTTGAGCTTCTTGATTTTCTGGATCTACCTCATAATCATCTTCTGGTTGCAACTCAATAGTTGTGGTTTCATTTCCTTCCTCCTCACCATCAAAAAGAGTTGTCCAGGTAACGGTTGCTGTGGTTGCCCCTTCCTCAATGGTAATTGCCGAACGTGCGAGTTCATCACCAACTGGGTCCAGAGATTCCAGGTTAGAAGCATTAGTTAGCTCAGGAGGAAAATCTATATCGCCGAAAGCATCATCAGAATCTGTTTCTGACCAAACTACCCGTAAACCTCCTTCTGGAGCAGGTTGACTTAAGTTGAAAGTTAAGGTGTATTCATCCCCATCTTCATCAACAGTATCAGGTTCAACCTCAATACCGACTGTAGGAATTTCTATTTCTATTCCTATTCCTTCTGCTAATTCCAGAGGTTCATCTAACTCCAACAGAATGATTTCATTATTATCAATTGCCGGAGGTCGCCCTTCAGAGAAAGGATAGTTGTTGTCATTGGCAACTAGAATGGTGTCTTCATCAATAACTAACACATCCTCAATTGTGAAAAAGGGGAAGTCAAAGGTAGTGTCGCCATCATTGTTGAGGTCGTTGGGGTCGTCAATATCTAGTAAGTCTACAACTTCTTCTTTGGCAACAAAACCTTCATCGTCAACTACAGAAATGTCAATCTTAAAGATTTTCTTGAATTGAGCTTCATCCCCTTGACGACCATCTCGTTCAATAACTAAAAATTCATCGTCATTGATGGGAGTAAAATCACCAATGGCATGACCGACTACATCGGTAGGATAGAAACCAATTAGATCGGTGAAAGAGCTAGACTCAGGATCGAACTCATAGATCCGGAGAGCATTATCTGGATCGCCAACAACTGCACCCTCTAATAAAGGATAGAAAGTTTGGCGATCGGGACTGAATGCCATACCTTCATAACCACGGGAAGTCCGTATATTTGGTTCATCAATAAATTGCTCTACAACTATGCTGCCAGTAGCAGGGAAGTCAGTAAAGAAACCATCTGCACCAATTTCGATGAGTTGTTCAAATTCTTCTCCAGGTGTTTGAGGTGTACCATCGGAGTTGAGAGTAAGGAAACTTTCTTCATCACGCAAAGTGTAGGGATGAACCTGTAAACCTGCATCATGTGCCCAATCTATTATTGGTAATACTTCCCCAGTTAATTGAGTGGTAATTTCCGCGTTACCGTCACCGTCACCATCAACAGGTGTATCTATATCATCCCGGAGCAAGAAACTATTTTTCCAAGGTCCTAAACCGTCAGCGTAGGCACCGATCAGTTCGATTACTTCCGGGTTTGCTAGGTCGGCGTAGGTAGGAACACTAGAGAAGTCGATTAGGTCAGCTAGGTTGCCGTAGATAGCACGAGTATTAGCCGTTTCTAAGAGAGGTTGTAGCCTTTCAGGATCAAAGGAAATGTCTGCTTGAGTTTCTCCCACAGGAGCAATTCCACTAACTTTAACTATCATGTCGTCAAAGTCTTGATTGGAATTAGCAAAGGGCAACTCCTCGGCGGCAATGATGAATTCGTTTTCAACTTCGGAATAAATAGCAAACTGAGGATCGCTCTCTGGATTCAGAGTATTGTTAGTTGAAAAGGTGTAGCTTTCGGCTCCTAATCCGGTAGGATCGCCAATGGGTAAGCTGTTTATTAGGCCAAAGTGAACTTGCTGGCTAAAGTTATTGGCGACTTCATCGCCATTAATGGTAACTGTACCTGCCTCGCTAATGGTAACTTCGATGGACTTAGGTGCGCTGTCTGGACCAGCAAATAGAACGACAGTGTTATCGGGATTGGTGGCATCCTGTAGAATAAATTGGTTAGTATCTTGGAGGTTGCCAAACTGATCGAGTATCTCTTGGGGAGCTCCAGGTCCGGGATTTTTCTCAGCTAAAAGGGTTACGGTAAAAGCACTACCGGTGAAAGTGGCATAGTTGACCTGGTCTACGATCGCATCAATACCAGTGGGTTCAAACTCCTCAGCATTAGCAACGAAGTCGAAGGGTACTGAGAACCCACCGCCACCTTCGTTGATGAAGTCATCTTCAGTGTCACCGAGTAACTGCACTAACTTTAGGTTTTCGAGACCTTGAGCAGGTAATATTTCGTTGCGCAGCTCAAGTAGGTTTTGAACTTCAAAGGACTGGATAAAAATACGGTCAGGGTCTGTGAAACCTGTATCTTGCAGGGTTTGAATTAAAGGTTCTTCTAAGGATAAATTCTGCTCATCGAAGAATGTGGGGTGTTTGGTTTCAGGATAGATACCAACTTCAAACCCGAATTCTTCCATTTCTTGTACTAACTCGATAACTTCTTGGAAGGTAGGAATTTCAAACTCACCATTGAAAGATTGGTCGCGGATGTCACGAGATTGAACAGCACGCAGTTGTTTGATTTCTGCTAGGGTAAAGTCTTCAGCAAAATAACCAGTTTTTTCTTCACCGTCAAGAATTTTGGTGCTTTGGCGTTCTGGACCAAATACTTCAGCAACGTTGGTGGTATCGTCTAGTAATGGTTCGTGTCTGGCAATAAGAACACCATCGGAAGTAGTTACGAGGTCTGGTTCAACGAAGTCTGCACCTTGAACGATCGCTAGACGATATGCTTCTAGAGTATGTTCTGGGAAGTCACCACTTGCACCTCGGTGTCCGATAACTATTGGTGCGCTACCGTCGAGGGTATTGAAATTATTGAGGTTAGGATTTTGGGGTGCTCGTACTTCGTCAGCAACAATAGCATCCCGAACGGGAATTCCTGTACGTGTGAAGTCGGTAAAGAAACCATCTGCACCAATGTCTATCAGTTGTTCAAATTCTTCTTCAGGAGTTTGAGGTGTTCCTGTTCCTAAAATTTCAAAGGAAATACTTCCCTCAGCAACATAAGCTCCTCCTGTTGGAATAAGTAACCCTGTATCTGGGTCTGTTATAAAACTGACGTCGGAATCTTCTGACAGAGGAAAACCAAATCCCACGAAACCAGAAGTGTCAACTTCAGTATCAATTGGATCGACTGTACCACTTCCTTGAACAATATCTAGATCGTTATCATTCAAAAAGTCTTCGGATATAAAGACGCTGTTGAAGCTACCTGAGTCTGGACCACCAACTATGACAAACTCACCTGTTTCCTCATTCTCTTCTAACAAAAAGTTGTCAATAAAGAAACCTGCTTCTTCACCTGCTAACTCAGGTTTAGCTATTTCTTCAGCAAATTCGGGAGCAACCAATAAGGGAATAGCTGGCGTAGAAACTATTCCTGTATCTGGGTCTAAGACTAAATCTGCTGGAGTGAATGTAAAGTCAAAGAATGGTTCTAGATTATTACCTTGTTCGTCAGTTTGAGTATTATCAATACGACTATAAAGAGCAGCATTTCCACCGGGACGTTCTATACCTATTAAGGCGTTGACAATTAATTGCGGGCTGTCAAATTCCTCAGTATCATTAGGGTTGAGTGTGAGGAAACTTTCTTCATCTCGCAAAGTGTAGGGGTGAACTTGTAAACCTGCATCGTGTGCGTCATCAATAAAGGAAGTAATTTCTCCTGTCAACTGATCGTCAATTTCTGCTTCTCCATCTCCATTTACATCAACTGGAGTATCTAAAGAGTTGCGCAACAGAATATTATTTTTCCAAGGTCCTGCACCTTCTGCATAAAGGTCGCCAATAACTTCTAGAAATTCTGCACTGTCCAGGTCTGCATAAACTGTATTTTCAGAGAGAGGAGTATCTAGTGCATCTAGGAATTCTTGACCGTAAATAGCTGCTAAGTCGTTACCTTCAGCAACATTAAACCGGATATCGAAGGGGAAGGAGAACCCAGCTTCAGGATTAGCTCCTTCAGTAGTATTTCCATATAGTTGAACTAAAGGAATATCTCCGAGTTCTGCATCATCTAACTGTTGTTGTAAGTCAATTAAGTTGGCAAACTCAAACGACTGAATAAAAATGCGATTTGGGTCTGTGAAACCTGTATCTTGCAGGGTTTGAATTAGGGGTTCTTCTAAAGATAAATCCTGTTCGTCAAAGAATGTAGGGTGTTTGGTTTCGGGATAGATGCCAACTTGAACACCTGTTTCTGCTTCTACTCTTTGAACAAGTTCGATGATTTCTTCTAATGTCGGAATCTCAAATAACCCATCAAACTCAGGGTCGCGGAAGTCACGAGATTGAACTGCGCGTAGTTGTTTGATTTCTGCAAGAGTAAAGTCTTCAGCAAAATAACCAGTTTTTTCTACACCATCAAGAGATTTAGTGCTTTGGCGTTCTGGACCGAATACTTCAGCAACGTTGGTGGTATCATCTAGCAGTGGTTCGTGACGAGCGATAAGTACACCGTCAGATGTTGTTACCAAGTCAGGTTCAATAAAATCAGCACCAGCGGCGATCGCTGCTTCATAAGCTACTAGGGTATGTTCTGGTAAGTCTCCACTTGCACCCCTGTGGGCAATAACTAGAGGATCTTGGCCGTTAAGGGTATTGAGTTCAATAGGGTTGGGAGTGGCAATAGGAGCTTCTAATAAAGTTCCGATACTATCGAAGTGTAGGATATAAGGTCCGAATTCTTCTCCAATCCAAATATCGCCATTATCCGCGATGACAAAAGACTCGAGATCGAAGTCTGCTCCAGTGAGGAGGCGATCGCTTGTATCTTCATTAACAATATCGAAAGGTATCAGATTATTAGGATCTGCTAGTTGAATAAAATCTTGAACCTCAACACTAGCATTGCCATCTTCAACTCCAGCAAAGTCGGGGTCAACTTGATATAGTCTGAGCAAATAATCTGCACTATTTCCTTGAGAACCGAAACCGTTATCAGAGAGAAACCAATAGGTGCTGCCATCTTCGCTACCAGGAGCAAATTGAACGCCACTAAATCCTTGTACTGGTTGACTGTCAAATGGCGTGGGTCGGTTATCTGTATCAATGAAGTTTCCTGATGGGGGACCTTCTGCAAATGTGTCTGCTGGTAATACAGCAAATCCTGTTAATTCTGCCATTTGATTCTCCTCTCACCTTAAAATTGATGTTTTAGATTGATTTTTTATTTGGAAATTTGATAAAAAAAAGTTTTATCTAAGGCATGAAAATACAGTCAAGAAATATGCCTCGTAGTTGATTTTGAGGAATCAATCTAAATCCAAATGTCTGAACAAGCTGAAATGTCTATTTGACTCTTTCAGCTTTGATATATAAATCAATTGGAAATTTTTACTAATTCCCAAGACATCTTATTGGGTGAAGATTAAATAAATATTTCCAGGAGGTTAAGAAAAGATTTTTTTTCGGTTAAAGAAATAAAATAAATAGTTTAAGTTACAGAAAATAGGAAATATCTTATCTATATTTTTTAGGCTACAAAAAGAAAACAGGATTTACACAAAAGATGAAATTATACACCATTTGTAGGAGGTTAACGGCCGTTAATTATATCTGGTGGTTATGCCTAAGTCCTGAAAAAGTTTAGTATAGGTACTTCAGCAAAATTAATTGTTTAGCAGAATAAAAAAGGAAGAATATTGTTGTCTGAGTTTTAAGCTTTTGACCTGTGTGTGCCCTTTTCTTTGACTGCGATATTAACTTCTCTCTCTCTAAGGGTTTACAGAGGAAGTTATATTTCATTAATAGATAATGGATAATTACCTCGGGTTTTAACCGTTACGGAATTGAATATAAGGAAATATTATTTCTTCTCTTGGTCCATTGGATATGGCGCAGGTTTCGGAGCCATCCCACCCTACGGGAAGCTGCGCTAACGACCGCTTTTTCCCCTTAAAAGGGGAGGCTTCAAGGCGCGAATTATTTAATTATTAATTATTAATTATTCGGTAAGCATTCCACAGGAAATACTTACAGTTATATACAAATTTTTTGCACTACTACTTAAGTTAGTTATGAAAATTAAGTTAGTCGCTTAACATCAAAATTTTTTTGCTAATCTTCATGGAAATACTAAATAATTTTGGTGAGCTGAAAAATGACTAACTTGATAAATCAATATTGTTTTTTTGTCAATCAATAAAGATTAGTCTTTTAGGTTAATTTATATCAACTTACTGCCATGGTAGAGATTTTTTTTAATGTCTGACTATAGAAATTTGCACCTCAGCTATTAGTCTGATTTTTTCTATCTTGAAAGATATAGAGATAACTTAATTTTTACCGAATAATTAAAGTTTAAAGCCTCTCCTTTAAAGCAGAAAAAAGCGGTCTATCTTCGGAAATTCCCGTAGGGTGGGATGGCGATATAGCAATGTGCGCTGGCATATTTACAAATTGCAGGAATTGCCCAATAGCTAAAAGCGTTATATTATTCCCACGGAGATGCTGCGCAAACAGATTTTTATTCCCCCTATTGCCTATTGCCTGCGCGCAGCGCTATATATCTTCGCTGGCCGACCATCACCAAGAAAAGAAAAAATTTTCACGCTCCGCATCAATCATCTTTTTTTCAAGAAGAGGTAATTGTTAATAATTAATAATTAATAATTAATTATTAATTGTTAATTGTTGAACACTTCCCTTTGTAGCGATATTCAGGAAAGAGTATACTTTTATATTTTAACTTATTGGCATCAATGAGTAAGTATTAAAAGAAACAATTTTGGATTTAATATTTGAAATTATTAGTCAATATATTTTGATGTAAGAATATGGAAATTTTTATTGCTAGAATAAAATTAGACTATTATAAACCCTCTTTTTCTAAAAGCGCAGCGCCAAAAAAAATGCGTACCAAAAAAAATCCCTAAACCCCTATGCTTAATTCACGGCGCTACGGAATTTATAGCACTACATAAATATTCCTCTATTTCCTACTTCCTACCTCCCTACTCCCTACTCCCTTTTCACTCAGATTTATTGTCAAACGCCAAAGAACGTACTGCTATATTTATCAGAATTTTCTTACTTCTCCTGATGTACTACCAGTTACTTTTAGCTTCTGATAAAGGAGCTAAAGCGCTTTGTCTACCCTAGTGCAGGATGGCGGAAATAACTGACCAGTTACAAAATCCTAAAACAATTACAAATCAAAAATGATTGACTGTCTTGAGTGCGTCTTACATTCTGAGGGGACCTCAGAATTACGCACTCGCTTTTAACTTCCGCGTAGCGGCACTAGGTCATACCGCTATTCCATATTCCCTTCTTAAAATTGCAGAAAAAAATCAATGTAAACATTAACTTTGTTAGTAAAAAAAATTATGAAAATAGAGAAAAAACGTAAATCTTTGAAAGAGCAAATTTACTATATTTTTGAATATTCAGACCAGAAAAATTTTTTTAGTTTGCTAGATGATTTGCTGATTACTATTTTAACAAGCATTAGTGTCAGTGCGTTTATTTTGGAAACTTCTCCCACATTTTCAGATATTTATTCTGAAGATTTAGAATTAATCGAAATAATGATCACAGGATTGTTTACTTTAGAATATTTTATCAGAATATGGGTATGTACAATTAATCCTAAATATCGTCATCCTATTAGTGGGAGATTAAAATATATAATTACCCCCTTATCCATAATAGACCTGATAGCTATTTTGCCATTTTATTTGCAAGTATTATTTCCCAGTTTAGGATTTATAAAGTTTACATTATTACTGCGTTTATTTCGCTTATTTAAAATTAGTAGATATTCTGAGTCATTGCGGACTATTATTAAAGTTATAGTTCTCAAAAAAGAGGAACTAATAGCTACATTGCTAATAGTAATTTTTGTATTAGTCTTTGTTTCAAGCCTCATGTTTTTTGCTGAAAATGAAGCACAACCAGAAAAGTTTTCTAGCATTTTAGAGACTATGTGGTGGGGAGTAGTAACTTTAACAACTGTGGGTTATGGAGATGTTTATCCTACGACTAATGTAGGCAAATTATTAAGTGCTGCTGTAGCATTTTTAGGTATCGGAATTTTTGGTCTACCAGCAGGTATAATTGCATCTGGTTTTGCAGAAGAAGTTCAAAAAAGAAGGGGTAAAAAAATAGTTCATCCAGTAGGAAAAGATATTAAAATAAGTGCAGAAACTACATTTCCCTTACATTCAGAACTCAGACATCATATACACCCAGACTTTAGACATCATCATACAAAACAAGAGCAAAAGCAGGCGATGGTTGACTATATTGAGGAATCATCTGAGATTATGAAAATTTGCATCGAAACCGCAAAGAAAAAGTACGGAAATTATTTTCAAAATGAGGAAATTATTAAAGATTTTGCTATGGTTCTTTATCAAGAAACAATGCGCAAATTTCATCGTTAAAAGTCAGGAAGGAGTGAGGTAATAATTAATAATTAATAATTAATAATTAATAATTAATAATTGTTGAACACCTACCACTTTAACAAGCTATCAGCTAAAATTGGCGGGTTCGGTGTCCCGCACGCTTAGGGTGAAAAAGCGCGTGGTGTGCGTGTTCTTGGTGTGATAAGACGCGGATCGGCTTTTCTTGAGTATCCCCCATATTATGCCTTGAAAGCTGACCGCTGAAGTGCTGAATGCTGACTGCTATTTTCAATCAGATGTAATTATCAATTATCCATTATCAATTATTAATTATTTCCGCCTACTCCCTCTTTTCTAGAAATGTCTAATAATCAATAGGTAAACCGTAATATTCAAGAGTTGAACTATCTTGAATAATATTTTCAGTAGAAGTATCTACTTGAATTTGACCAGATTGCAAAATCAAAGTACGTTGAGTTACTTTAGCAACCCAGTTTAAATCATGGGAAGCAATTAATATAATTTTAACTGGTAATTGTAAGATAATTTTAGCTAAATTTTTTCGCCATAAAGGATCTAGACCATTAGTCGGTTCATCTAATATTAAAATTTCTGGTTTTAATGCTAAAACAGCGGCTAAAGCAGCCAATTTTTTTTGACCTCCTGAAAGTTCATATACAGATCTATCTGCATACTTTTCTAAACCAAATTTTACTAACAAATCATTAGCAATTTCTGTAGCATTTTCTGGAGATAAACCATAGTTAAGCGGACCAAAAGTTATATCCTCTAAAATCCTAGGCATAAATAGTTGGTCATCAGGATTTTGGAAACAAAAACCTATTTGACGACGTACTTGAGATAAAGTTTTTTCTTCTAGGAGAATTCCTTGAATCCAAACTTCACCAGATACAGGTTTTTTTAAGCCTACCAAAGTTTCCATAAAAGTACTTTTTCCTGTACCTGTAGGTCCTAACAAAGCGACTTTTTCTCCAGGCTTAATTGTCAATGAAAGATTCCGTAAAATCGGTTCATTTTGTGGATATTCAAACAATAAATCTTTAACATAGACTCCAGCTTGTGGGTAATCGTCTTGCATTTGATCTATGACTAATTATTAACAGTAAAAAAAAATATTTCTGCCATGACAAAACTAGCAGCAATTATCAGACAGAGGAATAGATATATTGAGTCAGTTCTAGATTTAAGATTGTTTCTAGAGCTAGAATATATTCTATTATTTTTATTATGTAACACATTGCCATAACCGCGCAACAACATTGCCTGATAAACTCGTTCTGATTGTTGATAACTTCGGACTAAAAGACTACCTGCAAGAGCAGCATAAACTGATAGATTTCTCAAACTAATTTTGCTGCGTTGAAAACCTCTTAATCTAGTCGCTTTAAGCATCATACTCAGTTGATTAGATATTTCAAAAATATAACGATAAGATAACAACAGTATGTCGGTAAGAATGGGAGAAATTCCTAACTGTCTCATTCCTTTTATTGTTGTTAGAAACGAACTTGTACCGAATAAAATCAAACAAGTAGTCATAATAGCAAAAAAACGACTAACAATTAATATAACTGCCAGACATCCTTCCTGGCGAATTGTCAAAAATCCGTATTGCCAAATAATTGTTTGACCAGATAAAAAAGGTA
Source organism: Okeania sp. SIO2B3 (assembly GCF_010672525.1). GTDB lineage: Bacteria > Cyanobacteriota > Cyanobacteriia > Cyanobacteriales > Microcoleaceae > Okeania. Next base: position 56,570 of record NZ_JAAHGH010000012.1, read on the forward strand.
ATAATACGATTACTCCTAACAAAAAAAATCCTGGATAACGTAATCGACTAATTAAAAATGATAAAGGTAGCTTTGAAACTCCATAAAGCAGAATAGTTACTAAAAGCATTAGTGGAATTAAATACCAACTATTCACAGTAGCAAAAGCAAACATTAATGCCATTAAAGCGATAAGTTTATATCTCACATCCCACTGATGTATTGGAGAGTTTAAATTGGCATATTCATCTAGGGCAAATTTCATTACTATAAATAGGTGCTAGGTGTTATATTATATCCGCTTGAATACTTATAAATAAGGGAGTAGGGTTAACGAAGTCAGAAGTCAGAAGTCAACCCACACCTAACCCCTCCCAGGAGGGGAAGTCAGAAGTTATTTTTGTAACGAGGATTTGAGTAAGACTCCAAAAATATTTCGCCTTAAAAGGTGGGGTTGCGCAACCCAATTATTTTGATAATAGGAGTATTTGATCTGTGTAAAAGGATAGATTTTTTCCAAATCCCTATTATCCAGACTTGTAGGTAATAAATTTTCAACAATTAATAGGACTCGTGTAAAAATAACCCGAACAGTTTTTTTGATGGAAGCCATATTTCACAATTTATTTCAGATAAAACCAGATAAAATTTGTACAACTTATTTTTATATGGCTGCATAATTAATTGTTACCGATAAATTGTGGTCTAAAGCCTCCCTTTTTAAGGAGATAAAAAAAAGAAAATATTCCATATTTCAAGCCTCCTTATTGCAAGAGTTACTGTTAACGTTTGCGTAGCATTCCGATAGGAAAGTTCCTCCGATAGGAGGCTAACTGATAACTGAAATGACCTCTCCTTAAAATAGATAAGATTGGCATAATTGTTATTTTTTCTTGATTTATTTTTTAAAGAAGAGGACTTAAATCTTACAGAAAATTCTAGCAAGGGTGAGGTATACCTCGAAGCGAGCAAGATGCCCACACTGGAATCATTAAATTGTTAATTTCTGTACTTCAGAACTTCGGAAACTGCTGTAATTATTCAGTAAATTTTTAAAAGTTTTCCTCACTTACCTAATACTTTATGTTAACTGTTATTTGCTGTATACGATAAAAGTTTACTGCTCTATCTAACACCTAACTTTGAAAGCAAAGAAACAAATAACAAAAGAAGGAAAAACTTGTAGTTAAAAATTTGACTAACTAATAGTTATTCAAGATTAATTTGAAGGATATAGTAGTCGAAGAAAAGGCGAGGACATATCAAAAGCTTAAAACTCAGACAATGCCAGATTTTTCCTTCTTCCTTCTTCCTTCTTCCTTCTGCGTATAACCTATGAAATTTCCTCCCTCACCTATTTTCCATCACGATATTTCCTAGTAAGAGTTTCATATAGAATCTGGTTATATAGGTAAGCATTCAGCGGTCAGCGTTCAGCTATCAGCTTTATTACCTTTAGTGGACAATTTCAGCTCGTTGTTCTTGTGCTTCAATTCTTTGTTAAAAAATGTAGTAGAAGTTAAGCAAATACTTGGTTCATTCATTAAAAAGCTGTTTGCGCGGCAGTCCGCAGGAAATGCTTACTTATATAGCTTATATACATGTTGATAATTCTATAATTACTTCAATATTTAATCTCCCCCTACTCCCCTACTCCCCTACTCCCCTACTCCCCACCCCTAACTATACAACAGTCCTAAGAAGGTAAAAGCTCTGGCATAACTCGACGCAAAAAACTAATAATCATTGCAGTCAAAATACCTTCTATTCCCATCAAAGGAATATGAGAAATCATTAATCCATAAATTACTCTCTGCTCTAAGACAGTATCAAACCCAGAAGGTACATTTGTAATAATTATCGTAAAAAATATTAAACTAGAAACTCCAATAGCACTAGCTCCAGCAATAAATCCAAAAATACTCATAGATAAATTTTCCTTAATTCCATTTCCTAAAATATGACGTAGCTGAAATATTTGATAAGCCAAAAGTGCAGGTATTCCCATAATTAAAGCATTAATTCCTAAAGTAGTTAAACCACCATGCCCAAACATTATTGCTTGAAAAAATAGACCAACCAATATAGCTGGAAAAGCATAATAACCCAAAACAGTTCCTAACAAACCATTGAGTACTAAATGAACGCTAGCTGGTGGAATAGGAATATGAATACTAGAAGCCACAAAAAAAGCTGCTGTTAATAAAGAAGCTTTAGGAATGCTAGCTTGAGGATTTGGTAAACGATTAATTTGGCGTAGAGAATACCAGGTAATTAAAGAAGTAATTCCATAGCCACTAATACAGAGTTGAGCAGGCAAAATGCCTTCTGAAATATGCATTATTAAAGATTTAAAATTATCCTGACAAAGGTCAAATATGAAAGAAGATTACTGCGTTATTTATCAGCATTTCCTGCCGAATACTTCGCAAACAACCGTCAGCTATTAGCTAGCCTCCTAGGTCAGAACTGCGGACTTCAGCTATTAATTTTCGGTCCGCGTAAAAGCAACCTTTGAAATTGAAAAAGACTAAAAAGTTATTGTCAAAGTCCCAGGACAAAACCTGAGAAGTAATTATTCATTACTAATTACTGATAGCTGAATGCTTACCGAATAATTAATAATTAATATAGTAATTAATAATTAAATAATTCTGGTTTAAAGCCTCCCCTTTTAAGGGAAAAAAAGCGGTAGTTTGCGGAGCATTCCGTAGGATGGGATGGATGGATTTCCTAACCATATCCAATCGAATAAGAGAAGAAATAATATTTCCTTATATTCAATTCCGTAACGGTTTTAACCAGAGATAATTATCAATTATCCATTAATAAACATTATTCTAATGTTCTTCTTGCGGTCGGTCTTGAGTTTTAAATCGCCAAAAAAATAAACCAGTTCCCACAAAACCCCACATAGTACAACCAATCATTAATCCTTTTTGTAGTGGGTTATAATCATTAGAAATATTTGCTAAATACTTGTGGTTTTTGCTGACATTATGATGATGATAATTGTTAGATTCGTCTACTTGAAAAGGAATACTGACTAGCCCACCGTGACCAGCTTGACGCACCTTAATTTCCCAAGTTCCAGACAGAGAAGAATCAGGGTAAAAAATAAAATTTCCTTGCTCATCAGTTGTACCTTTTAACCAAACTTTATTTGGTTCGATAGGAGCATAAACTGTGACAGAAGCATTAGGTAAAGGAGTGCCAGTATCGTAAGTAGCATTAATCTTAATTGCCTGAGTAATTTGATGCTGAATTTTCACTCCATGAGCGATGGCTTTTCCCTGTAAACTTACTGAAGATAAAAATATTAAAGGAATAACAAATTGCCATTTCATATCTTACCTATGGATAATTTTTACCTTAGCAATCTTGCCATTATTTACAATTAAATTGGATTTATTTTATAGAAATTCCCGAATTACTAAAATTAGCCAATTTAATTGATTAGATTTCTTACAAGGCTAAAAGTCCAATAAATTACCGTAAGCATTTCCTACGGAATGCTTAAAAATTACCAGACAAAAATTATCTTTGACTTTTTAATTTTGACTGACTAATGACTCATAACAATGGCCTTCACCTACATGACCCAAACTGGGTAAAATTGCCATTAACTTTTGGTAGTCATCAGCAGAAAGTTTGCTTTTCAATGTAGCCATATCTGCTTCAACTTTTCCTGCTTCAGCGATCGCTGCTAGAGGTGCAAAACCTAATGCTTCTTGATTAATTTCTTCATCTAAGGCCACATTACCATCACCGAAAAGATGGTCAAAATGGAATGTTGCTTCCAATTCAGCAGTATCTCCACCTTGGAGAATACCTTTGCGCTCATCCCCAACAAAATCTCCACAGGTAAATTCTAGCTCCTGGTCAACTTTCAAGGTGAAAGGTATAGTCTGACCATCTTTAGTTGCTGTGCCATCGATTAATAAAGAATAACCCTGAGCTGGGCCAACTGTTGCTTTGAGCATTTTCCAAGAGAGAGCATTGTAGCGACCTGGAGGTGCAGATACCTCGCTTACCAAAATAGCTTCCGCAGTTTCATCCCCCTCTGCCAAGTCTACTGTTTTAGTTTGAGCAAGAATGACTTTTTCTTTTGCCTCTGGTTTTCCTCCCGTTTCAGCATTATAGGGTGGGTCTGTTTGGTAGGCAGTGACTTCGACTAAATTCGCGTAGAGTTGGTCAAATGTTACTTTCCACCCATCTTTAGTAACGAAACCTTCTCTGACAAAGTCTTCTCCATTGGCACGAAGTTGGAGAGTGCCTGGAGTATTTTCAGTTGTTTGGGTTTGACAACTGCTCAGTAGGACACTAGGGATGACAAAGGCCAATTTTAACCATATTAAAAGCTGTTTTCTCATCTTCATTACTTATTACTTAGTTCTATGGATAGGATTTTGAAAGTAAGCAAATTTTTAGGTATGGCATTTTGATTTACAGAGAATTATCTTTTCTGTGGCGGGTTTAAGACCCCACCCTCAAGGGGGTTATATAGTGCTGCGCGCAGGCAACAGCTCCGGAAAGCAACAGGGGGAATAAAAAGTTTATCATATAAGACTTTTAGCTATTGGACACCTCCTGCAATTTGTAAATATGCCAGCGCACATTGCTATAGCAGTGGAAGGAAAGGTGAGGACAGATCAAAAGCTGAAAACTCAGACAACGCCAGATTTTCCCTTCTGCCTTTTTCAAGGACACCAGTGACCATTTTTCTCAAATATTGCTGATTTTTTTGGCCTTGATGATTTACATATCTATGTTATTTAGTAAACACTTTTTTACAAAAATTAACAATCCCCAGGGAGGGCATTATAGCGCTACGCGCAAGTCAGAAGTCAGAAGTCAGAAGCAATCCCTGACTGAGTTTAAGTGTTTATAATTTCCCTAACCTATTTTGTGTAGTGCTATATGTGGACAAAATAATAATTAAGTTTTAAAATTTTTTTTGAATGAGGCAGAAGGCATTCCCCCTTTCAAAGCTATCCCTTACCCATAAGTATTAGTAGAAGTATTGCAGGGTGGAGAGATGGTTATAGTAGCAACGCCAGAGAAATCAAATAGCACACCCATTCGTTATTCACTTTTAGCCACCTCTGTCATTATTTATCTTTTAAAGATTTAAAATTACTTTTAAACTTTGAGTTAATAACTATTACTATCAAAAATAAGATGATAGGATTATGACTTTAATAAAGATAAAATAAAAAAAACTAATATGTAAAAAATTGTCAATATTTTTAAGACCCCTTACAATATTTAATTGTCTTAGCATGAGCCAAAAAACTTACTTAACTCATATGATGAATCACTTTCGTTTTCTATCCTTATCTGGAATCATTGCTAGTTTAATCGCCATGAGTTCCTGTGCAAATACAACTACTCCAACTGTAGATCCTAACGCTAGTCCTAATAGTTTAAATTCATCAGTATCTACTGCTACTGACAACATGAGCAAAATAGATATAAATGATGCTTCAGACTCAGACTTAAAAAAATTAGCAATCAAGTTAAACATACCGGAGCTACCAGAAAAAATTAAGGAAAATCGTCCTTACAAAGATATTAATGAACTGGCGGTCAAAGAAGTTATTAGTCCTCAACAATTAGACTTTGTGAAGAATGATATAACTGTTGCAAAACCCAGCCCATCACCAGAAGAAGAAGAAGAAGAAGAAGAAGAAAATTAATATAAGCATTTCCCAGGAAATGCTGTGCAAACAGCCATCAGCTATTAGCTATCAGCAATTAATTTTGGGGAAGGTAAAAGCAACCCGATCGACATCTGAAAAAAAATCTGCTGATTGCTAACTGCTGAGTGCTGAGTGCTTCTTTAAATAAAAGTTAAAATCATGTATTTTTGGGATTAAATATATATAATTCAGAAGTGACAATTAAGCTGAACAAATTAAGAATTGAGACACTAAAATGATAGAACTTAATACAGAAAAAGCTGTAGAGTTATTAAACTCTATTATGGAATTTGAACTAGCAGGTGTGGTGCGCTATACTCACTACTCCCTCATGGTAACAGGACCTAATCGCATACCAATTGTACAATTTTTTCAAGCCCAAGCAAATGAATCTTTACTTCATGCTCAACAAGCAGGAGAAATATTAACAGGTTTAGAAGGTCATCCCACATTAAAAGTCGCTCCAATTGAAGAAACAAATCAACATTCAGTACCAGACCTTTTAAAGGAAAGCCTTAACCATGAAGCTAAAGCTTTAGAACTATATAAAAGCTTCTTACAAATTGTAGAAAACGCAAGTATATATTTAGAAGAATATGCTCGCACCATGATTGGTCAAGAAGAGTTACATAACATGGAAATCAAAAAAATGTTGCGTGACTATAGTTGATTAATTTAACTTAGAGTAGATATCTAAAATTATCATAGCAATCCGTCTAAAAAATGTGAATATCTGCCCAGAAATTACATATTATTTAGGACTAGAGAAAGAGCAATCGGATTGCTTCATTTTTATCCAATACTAAAGAAAAATATCAACTATTTTGATTAAAAAAAATCGATTATTTACCAAAAATTATCCGCTTTTTTATTGCTAAATATTTATTCATCTTAATTAGGTATAGCAATCAGGAATTAGTTGTGAGAATTGAGATATTCCTTAAAAGTATAGAATATAGCAATTATTATTTTTATATGATACGTTTTTTTCTTCTTCTGTGTTCCCTGTTCCCTGGTCTCTGTTCCGTAAAAGTTTTCAATATCTCACAACTAAAATCATATTGCTATAAAGAAGGAAAAGATTTAATCCACTTTTGATTAATACTCCAATCCAAAACAAGGCCAACCACAGCAAAAGCCACTACACTTTCTATTCCCAAGACCATTAAAGGCCATAAATCAAGAAATGTATCCCCATAACTTAATCCCACATCAATTTGTCCCAAACCTCTGACACTACCAAAGGCCACTACTGCTCCAGATTTTAGATGGGGGTTGCTATCCTGACGGATAATATAACGATAAGTCACGCCAAACAGAAATCCACTAATAAAAGCGATCGCCCCCTGAAACAAAACATTCCAGCTTAGAGCTATTGTTTCTAAATCTGCCAATAACTCAAACTTATGGGCCAAAAATAGGCTGTTGCCGAAAGCGATCGCCCCAGAGGTTAAAAATAGGGAAATACCAGCTATAGTTCCTGCTTTGAGAGATTCTATTCTTTCTGTGAAGGTAAAATTTGATGAGTTATTGACCATATATTATATCTTTTTATTGATTACCATCAGTTTTTTGTCTCACTTAATCTTATCTTGTTTTTCAGACGGCTTGACATACTTAAATTTATACATAAATTGCGATAAACTTAATATTATTATCCTGTTTGATACTTTTGATTTTTTCATCTAGTCAAAATACCCTAAATCAAATATTATAAAGTTTGGAGTAAATGTTTATCTTTTTCTAAATTGTAGTTATGGATATTTTGTCATTAGGCTGGGTTTCACTTTTAGTTGTGTTCGGTTTCTCTATTTCTATGGTAGTCTGGGGTCGTAACGGTTTCTAGAAACTAAGCATCAGTTTTTATAAACCTAATTTTTTTTGATGCGATCGCACTAAATACCTTTTCTGAGCAATACCAGTAGATGGGGTAGGTCTGTTACCTCTCCCCATCAACTTTGGGAAATAACATTGCTTAACCAATAATTATTTATATAAAATTCCTCCTCATCTCCTCAAGCAAATATCCATCAATAAATATAGGTAATATAATGTTCCCCCTCCGGGGGAGCTACGCTAACGGACGGGTCAGTTATAATAAAATTTAAGGACTCCGGGTACCGACAGTACCAAATAAATACTGAAATTATCAATACCCCATCTCCAATATTTCCTGTGTATTCCTCCTTTCTTCCCCTCCCCTCCTGGGAGGGGTTAGGGGTGGGTTGGGAGGGGCCCGCGGGTGGGTTGACTCCTGACTCCTAACAACAGTTATTTATAAGTATTCAACCGTTAGCGTAGCTTCCCCCTCCGGGGGAACATGATATAAGCAGAATTACTTTTATCGCTACTTATTGACAAAAATAGAAAATAACTATATTGTAATTATTGACTTATTAATAAAAAGTGTCAATAATCTTCTAAAACTATGGCTAATCCCCTAGAGCCAGAAAAATCAGTAATTTGGAACAGACGGCAATTCCTAAAGCTAGGTTTAGTAGGTAGTGGAGTAACTTTAGCTGGCATTACCACTCAATATATTATACCTGCATTGTCATCATCACTCGAAGCTAGGGCAGCCATCAATACTATAGAATTAAATCCTACAAATACCCTAAGAGAATTTGATTATGGAATTATCAAACAAGAAAACGGTCGTCAAATCCGAGAATTTCAGATTAAAGCAATTAATTCTAAATTACAACTAAATCAAGCAGTATCCTTTATTAGTTGGAACTATAATGGTCGGGTGCCTGGGCCAACATTACGAGCAACAGAAGGGGAACGAGTCAGAATAATTTTCGAGAACGAAGGTGGTCACGCCCACACAATGCACTTCCACGGTATTCATCCAGCAGAAGTAGATGGAGTGCGTCCAGTGCGTCATGGGAAAACAACCATTTATGAATTTGACGCTCAACCTTTTGGCGTTCATCTCTATCATTGCCATATTACCCCAGTAACTCGTCATGTCACTAAAGGGTTGTACGGAATGTTTATTGTTGACCCTCCCAACTCTCGTCCCCCTGCAGATGAGATCGTATTAGTAATGGGAGGTTATGACACTAATGGTGATGGCAAAAATGAGCTTTATGCTTTTAATGGTTTGCCAAACTATTACAAAACCCATCCGATATCAATTCAGCAAAATCAACTGGTACGTTTGTATTTACTGAATATGATTGAGTTTGACCCGGCCGCAACATTTCATATTCATGCAAATTTTTTCCGGGTTTATTCTACTGGTATGAGTCTTAAACCCTCACAAGAAACAGATGTAATTACTATGGGAACTGCGGAAAGACATATTCTAGAATTTTCCTATCCCTATCCAGGTAAATATATGTTTCATCCCCACCAAGATGCAATTGCAGAAAGTGGTTGTATTGGTCTGTTTGAGGTTTTGTCTCAGACTTGAAATTTTGAGTAAATTATCAATTTATCGGGTAATTAATTATGGTTAAAATAAATTCAGTTTTCCGTTATTTGTTTGTTGGGTTTGTTACTACTTTATTAGCGATCGCTTTTCATCCTAATATTCAGCCAACTATGAGTAATAATTCTATGTTTTTGTCTACTCCTAGTTTGGCTGTTGATTCGGAAAGTAAAGATGTTGACTATATGACAAACTTGGGATTAATGAAGGGGCATTTATTAGTAGGAAAAGAATTAATTGCAGCCGGAAAAGTAGACCAGGCAAAACCTCATTTTGGGCATCCGGTAGAAGAATTATATATAGATATTGAAAATCAGTTGGATGAGCGGGGTGTTAAACAGTTCAAAAGTAGCCTTAATAATTTGAATGATTTTGTAGTAGCTGGTGCTGGAGATACTAATAAATTGAATAGTATGTATGAAGAAACTGTGCAGGAAATTGATACAGCTATTTCTAATTTGCCAGATGAAAAACGTCAAAATTCAGCATTTGTACTACAGGTGATTAATGGATTATTAGATACTGCTGGAGCAGAATATGAAGCTGCAATTATTGATGGAAAAATTGTCGAAATTATTGAGTATCAAGACTCACGAGGCTTTGTTGACTATGCAGAGATTTTATACACAAATATAGCGGATGAAATGGCGAGTAAATATTCTGATATTGATGAAAAAATACAAGCAAATATGACAGAATTAAAAAAGGCTTGGCCTTCTGCTATAGCACCAGAAACAGCAGCGATGAAACCTGCTAAAGTATCACAGTTAATTGAGGAAATTAAGCAGAATAGTTCAACAATTAATAATTAATAATTAATAATTAATAATTACCTCTTCTTGAAAAGAAGAGGATTGACTAAAAGGAAAATTTTTTCTCTCTTGGTCGATTGGATATGGCTCCGAGACCTCGCCATCCCACCCTGCGGGAAGCTGCGAAGATAGACCACTTGTTTCTCCTTTAAAGGAGAGGCTTTAAACCTTAATTATTCGGTAATTTCAGTTATCAGTTATCAGTTAGCACACTATAATCGGAACTGCCTAAATATTGCTGGAGCTTTGACTATATCAATAGACATCTCCAATAATAAAAAATCAGATCAATTATCGCACAGAAATTATTAATTCTTTCCCCCTACTCTGTACGGACGTTGCATGCAACGTCCTACTCCCTCTTTTGGTCGAGATGTCTAATAGATATCTCCATAAATTAAATACTCAAATTAGAGCTTTGATCGACTATTTATACTGTCGCTCACAAACTAGAACAGTTCCCTTTTCTCCCCGTGTAATGCGAAGTTCTTCATCTAAATAAAGCATTTCTAAACGACCTTTAGGCGATCGCTTCATCGTAAAAGAAATTTCTCCTGTTTCTGTATTCATACCTTTAGGTAGCACTAACCCAAACATCAACTTTAAAAATACAGACATTAATTGTTCTTTTAAACCTTTCTTTGATGATTTATCTTGACCAAATATATCTTTCCAAATTGACAAATTTTCACCCTTTTGTGGAGTTAAAGTTCCTCCGGTAAATTCGACTTGTAAGGTCTTATTATCGGCAGGATAACAAACACCTAAATTACGAACAATACCTTTTAATGGTGGGAATAATTCATCAATAATACTAAACTCAACTACAATATCATGGCTACGTTTTTTCCCTTCTCCTAACAACACAACAGGTTGTCTAACAGAATCAATAACTAACTTTAAATTGGTAGGTTCAAACATATTAAATGCTAACCTTCCCAGAGTATAAGCATATTTACCATTAGAAAGTTTTTCTCCTTGAGGAAAAGAAGGGGCACTAATTAATAGCCAATCTTGAGATTCTAGAAGGGAGCTATGGGTAGGGTCTACTATCGGGTTAAGTTGAGAAAGTTGGTCAATTTTTTCCTTAACATTCTGCTGTTTAACATCTCCATCATAGGTCTTCAAAACTTCTCTCAAAGCAATTTTTGTTTCAAGTATTGTTGCTATATCATTCATAATTTTTTCCACAGATTGTAGATTAATATCATGTCCGGATAATTAGTGATCAAAAAACTTTCTCCTTCTGATCCTGTTCTTTTTCTTCCTCCTTCTTTCTTCCCTCCTGACTCAGTCCTTCTGACTTCCCCTCCTGGGAGTGGCCCGCGGGTGGGCTGACTCCTGAGGACTCCGTCGTTATTTATTTTATAACTGTTCAACCGGACATAATATAATTACCTGTATGAAATTAATTTAACATCAATAGCGTAGAGGTTTGCTCTCCAAACCAGGGCTGAATTTTGTAGTAATACATGTCCGGATAATTAGTGTTCAAAAAACCATTACCCTTGGAACCTTTTTTTCCCTTCTGCCTTCCTTCTTCCAAAGTGTAAGTATTCAACCGGACATGATATAATAGAGGAAGCAAATCTTCCTAAAATTATTTGACATTTAATTTTGTCTGCTTATTTAGAATAATCTATAATATCATGTCCGCACTTTATCGTTTGTGTAAAACCAAAGGTGAATATCTACAGGAAATTTAAGTTTTTTCAAGCTTTTAAGCCTTCTCCCTTCTTCCCTCTTCCCTCTTCCTTCTTCCTTACTTTCGCCCTGACAATACCGATGCTACCAGACATCATATAAATTTATACTTAAAGAGTTGAATTTTTTGTTTAATTGTGGTAATATTTTTAATATTAGGAAAAATGAAAAATACAATATTTTATCTGGGAATTATGATTGTAAAAATTGTACCTTGCCCAACTGTTGAATCACAACTAATCTGACCACCGTGTTTTTCTGTTACTATTTGATGGGCGATCGCCATGCCCAAACCCGTTCCTTTACCCACTCCTTTGGTAGTAAATCCTTGCTGGAATATTTTCGCTTTTACATCTTTGGGCATTCCCACTCCATTATCAGAAATACGCACAATTATACTATTATCCGAGCTACTTAACTCTGTGCTGATTGTAATGCAATTCGGCCTTTTTTCTATCTCTTCAAAAACTTTACCTTCATTGCTTTCATCCAAAGCATCGATCGCATTAGCCAACAGATTCATAAACACTTGATTGAGTTGTCCCGCATAGCATTTCACTGGCGGAATGTTACCGTAATTTTTAACCACTTCAATGGCTGGACGATCTTTATTTGCTTTGAGGCGATATTTTAAGATTAACAAGGTGCTGTCAATTCCCTCATGTAAATTAAACTCAGTTTTACTGGCGGTATCCTTGCGGGAAAAGATACGCAAAGATATGCTGATCTTGCGAATGCGTTCGCATCCTTTTTCCATTGATACCATTAGTTGACGAAAATCTTCCGCAATAAATTTCGGATCTAGATCCGAAATCTCTGAGATAATTGACTCTGGTGGAGAGGTATTTTCTGCATATAAAGAAAGTATAGTCAGTAAATCTTGCAAATACTCAAAAGCTGCACGAATATTCCCTTCAACAAACCCAATAGGATTATTAATTTCGTGAGCTACTCCTGCTACCAAGTTCCCCAAAGTCGCCATCTTTTCTGTTTGTATCAGTTGCAGTTGAGTCTGTTTGAGTTTCTCATAGTTGCGTTGCAATTGTTGATTTGCCTGTTGTAAAGATTGATTGAGATGCAGGAGTTGAGCATTCTGTACTGCAAGTTGTTCTGCTTGAATGCTATTGGTTGTTTGCAACTGCCTTTTAATTTGGTACAGTTCGAGGTGAGTCGCCACCCTTACGAGAACTTCTTCCGCTTGGAAGGGTTTGGTAATATAATCCACCCCTCCAACCTGAAAGGCTTTCACTTTATCAAAGGTTTCATTTAACGCACTGATAAAAATCACGGGAATATTTTCCGTAGATTCATTGCTTTTCAGTTTCTCGCAGATGTCGTAGCCATTCATTTCTGGCATTTGAATATCCAGCAGGATCAAATCTGGAGGCGAATAGGTAATCCCTTCTAAGGCAATTGCTCCCCTCGGAAAAGGACGGACATCATAGCCAGCATTTTCCAACAGATTACAGAGGAGATGCAAATTCGCTGCCGTATCATCTACCACAGCAATTTGACCGAGTGACATGGAGTCCGCATTCATCTTTAAACCTCCTCTTTGGGAATTAAATCTAAAATTGTATCGTATTCAAAGTTATGGAAACAAGTAGCGATAGCTTCCGATAAAGCCGGATTTTGTTCTGCAATAGCCGCTACCACTGCCTCGATTTTTTTCTTGCTCGCACTAATCACCGCCTGACGCAATTGCCGTTGCAGTTCTGGGGAGAGTGCTTGCAAATTTTCTGCTGTTAGTACTTCCTTTTGTTGAGCATTGTCCTCAGAGGGAGGCTCTATCTCTTCATAGATGTAACGAATTCCTATATGTTGTTCGAGAGCTTTAAAGATTTGTTCGTCTCGGAAGGGTTTGTGCAGAAAATCATCGCATCCTACCGATAATACCACCGCCCGTTCTTCCTCCAAAACACTGGCAGTCAGAGCAATAATTGTCGTCGCTTTTCCTTTGGTGCTAGCTTTAATCTTTTGGGTTGCTTCAAATCCGTCCATCACCGGCATCCGCAAATCCATCCAAATCAGATGGGGTTCCCATTCCTCCCACATTTTAATAGCTTCTTTACCATTGCTGGCTTCTTGCAACTCGAAACCCAAAGGATTGAGCAAATGGATTAAAAGCTGGCGATTGACGGGTTTATCATCGACAATGAGAATGCGATAGCGGGGTTGACCGGGTTCAAGGGCAATGATGCGACGTTTAGCCCTTAATACTTCTACATCGGTGGCTGCCACTTCTTGATATTGAATATCAAAACTAAAGACTGTTCCTTCTCCGACGCGAGAGGTAACCCTCATTTCTCCCCCCATTAACTCTGCAAATTTACGACTGATGGAGAGTCCTAACCCAGTGCCTTCCTGCGCTTGTTTGCCACTTTCAGTTTGGCTAAAGGCTTGAAAGAGCTTGTCGAGTTCTTCCGGGGCGATTCCTGCTCCGGTGTCTTCGACTGCAAAATATATTGTTTTTGGTTGTTGGATCATCCCCCCTTCTCCCTTACCCCCCTTAGTAAGTGAGGATTGCTGGCTGACTTGAATAGAAATGCCTCCTCGTTCGGTAAATTTGAGGGCATTGTTAATCAAATTAATCAGGATTTGGCGGAGTTTGACTTCATCGGTGCGAATGTAGCGGGGGAGATTTTCTGCCGGTTCTAAGAGCAACTGCAAGCCTTGATCATTGGCCTTGAGTTGGAACATATCGTGAATGTCATCGAGCAGGCGATGCAGGTCAAAGTTTTTTTCGTTGAGGGTAATGCGTCCCGCTTCGATTTGGGAGAGGTCGAGGACGTTATTAATTAGGGTTAAAAGATGCTCTCCACTGCGGTTGATAATGCCGACGCTTTCTTGATGTTCTGGGGGGAGAGTTTGAGAACGAGTCATGATTTGCGTGAATCCGAGGATGGCGTTAAGGGGCGATCGCAATTCGTGGCTCATATTGGCGATGAAGGAACTTTTCGCTTGGTTGGCGATATCGGCCTGTTTTTTGGCTTCCATTAATTCGTGATTGTTTTTTTCCAGATTCGTTGCGAGTTTGGCTGTAGTTTGGTATTGTTCAAAAAGTCGTAGATCGTGTTCAACGAGATTTCGCAGTTCTTCCATCAAATCCAAATAGTCTTTCTGGTAATCTGTCTCTTTGAAATCCATCACGCAAATTGTGCCAAAGGGAGTATTGTCAGGCCAGCTTACGAGTAAGCCATAGTAGGACATAAAACCATCTTGCGCAACCTCGGGATTATCATCCCAATATGGATCGACTTTAGCATTTTTCACGTAGAGCTTTTCACGAGTTTGCATAATTTTGCGACAGAATATATTACAATTGAGAGGAATAACTCCTCCTCCCGCAGGATAAGGATTGGACTCTTGTTGACTGGCAATGACCACCTGATATCCTTGATTTGTATGCTGCACGATAAACCCTGCAGGTGCTTGAAAAATGTTAGCCATCACATCAATGGTCTTTTGCCATTTTGCGAGGGAAATTGTGTGTCGTTCATCGTCGAGAACCCACAAATTATGATCGTAAGTGTTCATAAAGACCTCCGATTCTTTGATTGTTGACAATTAATTATTACAAAGATGATAAGCGATCGTCAAATTCAGCCAATCGGCAGCTCAATCATAAACTCTGTCCCTTTTCCGAGTTCCGAATGACAAGAGATTGCCCCACCGTGTTTTTCTTCGACGATAGACTGAGCGATCGCCATCCCTAAGCCTGTTCCTTTGCCCACTCCTTTGGTGGTAAATCCTTGCTGGAATATTTTCGCTTTTACCTCTTCTGGCATTCCCACTCCATTATCAGAAATACGCACAATTACACTATGATCGGAGTTACTTAATTTTGTTTCAATCGTAATACGATTGGGTTCTTTTTCTATTTCTTGAAAAGTTTTTCCAGGATTACTTTCCTCCAAAGCATCGATCGCATTAGCTAACAGATTCATAAATACTTGATTGAGTTGTCCCGCATAGCATTTCACTGGCGTCATGTTACCGTAATTTCTAACCACTTCAATCGCTGGACGGTTTTCATTAGCTTTGAGGCGATATTTTAAGATTAATAAGGTGCTATCTATTCCGTCGTGCAGATTAAACTCAGTTTTGGCTGCGGTATCCGTGCGTGAAAAAGTTCGCAAGGATTTACTTATATTGCAAATGCGGTCGCATCCAGCTTGCATTGACGCAATCATTTTCGGGAAATCTTCCGCAATAAAGTCAATATCAAGATCCTCTAGTGCAGTAATCATTGATTCTGAAGGAGATGTATTTTCTTGATAGAGAGACAGAGCTTGAAGTAAATCCTGTACATACTCTTGTGCTGTGCTAATATTCCCGCCAATAAACCCAACAGGATTATTAATTTCGTGAGCTACTCCTGCTACCAAATTGCCCAAGGTTGCCATTTTTTCACTTTGAACTAATTGCAGTTGAGCTTCTTGTAAATCTTTGAGAGCTTGTTGCGCTTGTTGATACAATCTGGCATTTTCAATAGAAATCGCTGCTTGAGCGCAGAGGGAATCGAGAATTTCTACGCGATCGCTAGTAAACACATCAGCAGTTAAACTATTTTCTAAATAGAGAATGCCGATTAATTTTCCTCTCTCTAGTAAAGGTATACATAGCAAACTTTGGGGATGAAAACGTAGTAAATAGCGATCGGCAGCAAACTGCTCTAGGGCAGCTTTGGCATCTAAAAGTACAGTTTCTGTAGTGCGTCGGACATAGTTAATCAATCCTACGGGTAAGTCAATAGTATCTTCTAGGGGAATGGATTGATTTAATGAATCTATGGTTAATTTACTGCTATCTTCAGTACGATTGGCGATCGCTTCTATGGTCAATCCGGTTTCACTGGTTAATAATAATGCACCTTTGGTAGCTCCGGCATTTTCGATGATAATCTTCATTACTGTTGATAGCAGACGTTCTAGTTCAATTTCTCCCGATAGGGTTTGGGAGGCTTTTAAGAGGGAAGAAAAATCGAGAATGGAGGAAATATTGGCAACAGTTGCGGTTTGAGAATAAGAATTGCTGGTAATTTGAGAAATGCTTGTGCTTGAGGTGGAAGAGACGCGATTGGTGGTAGCGATATCGCGTTGCAAAATTGGCTTTAACAGTTCGGGGTAACGTTCTTCTAGATCGTTCGTCTTCGCCTTTGCTCCCCATTGAGCATAGCAATAGTAAGCTTCTTGCATATGAATGACAGCATATTTTTCTTTGCCCCAGTCGAGGTAGAATTTAGCGAAGAGTTCGTTACTTAGGGCTTCTTCTTGGATATATTTGGTTTCTTTTGCTCCAGAAATTGCGCGGTCATATAGCTCAATCGCTTCTAGTTTATTGCTCAGTACGCGATGTTTTTCTGCTTCAACAAGGCACCATTTATGGAGATAGTTTGCCGGAACATAACTTGCAAAGTCATTCAGAATTGCTTGATTGGCTGTAATCTGTTTGAGAATAGTTTGACGCTTGATTTCTGTTTGCCAATCAAACTGGATGAGCATCACCAAAGACTGGTAGAAGTGGAAAAGTGGAACGAGTGGCGTGGCAATTGCTCCTCCTAAATATTTTTGCGCGACCGCGAGACTTCGAGATGCGTGGTCGTATTCTTGAAACAGATAACAAAGAAGCCCTCGATTAAAGTTTAAATAATATAGAGCCGTCAGATCGTTAGCTTCTTGGTGAATGGGTAACATTTTATCTTCGTCATAAGCTTTACCTACAAGCAAACAAGGATTTTGAGAGCATCCCAGCAAATTCTGTACGGCTTGACGATAGATCTCAATATAGTTTTTGGAAGTTGCCTGTTTAATGCGTTCTACCCCATGACTATAGGCGGTGATCTCTTGTTCGAGTTCAGATAATTCCTGACCGCATAAGTAAGAATACAATGAGTAATACAATGCTCCATAACCAGCAAATTCAAGGTCTCCCGTTTCTAGTCCTACTGAATAGGCAGTTTTTAAACCTTCAAAAGTTGTTCGTAAATGTTCTTTGTTATGCTTGACATGAGCATTAATAATGTGAAACGTTCGGGCAGCATAAACTTTATCACTTTTTCGCAATAGCTTAGATGCCAGCTCGCCAAATTGATAGCCAACTTCAATATCGTTGCACATTCCACACAACACTAAGCCTTGATCGGCGTAGGCAAAAGCAGAAACGGAAGAATTGCCGTACTTAATTGATAAATTGACTTGTTCAAAAGTGATTAATGGCATCAACATTGGTGCCGCTTTATAAGCCGCACTGCAAATACTTGCGAGAATCCGAATGGCTGCAATTGCTCTGGGTTCGGTTGCCGTTGGTAAGTTCACTAGAGTCGAAGGCGCACGACCTCGCAAGTTTTTCCGTACTTCATCTAACCAAAGCTCGACATGGAAAGACTCTGGATTTTCTGGGAAACTACGAATCTCTAGTTTTTCCAGAATAATCATTGCGGTATCTATTGCTTCTTGGAACTTAAGTTGAGCTTGTAATGCCTGGATTATGATCTCATAAATCGCGATCGTATCAAGTAAATCTTGAGCGTTCTTTAATCCGATATCAGCAAACTCCTCCATCTTTTGCAAGTCGCCATCAAGATAGAAGGACTCTGTTGCAGATTCGTATAGTGCTAAAGTCAAATCATACTGAGATGTCCAGCAATCAGCCTCTAGTAAATCTATCCCTAACAACAAATACTCAAGAGCTGACTCGTAAGCAGTTGCAGCTTTTGCTTTGCACCCTGCTTGCAAATTAAGCTGACTTAACTTTTGCCTCTCATCAGGATTAACAATTAAGCTTCTTCCTCTATTCAAGTGGTTGGTAATACCAAAAATTTTCTCTTCCCAATCTACTTCTGATGTCTCTTTTTGCAGCGAACGACCAATCTTTAAATGTGTTTCTTGTTTTCGAGCTTCAGGAATGAGAGAATAAGCAGCTTGTTGCACGCGATCGTGCAGGAAACGATAATTTACAGTAACCGTCTCTGTTGAATTAGAATCAATTTCCCCTTGGAAAAACTTGTAGGCTTCGCTAATCGGTATGACCGCCCCTTCTTGCAGCGCATTCCAAAGCTCGCTCGCTACTTCTTCCGAGGGGGTTAGACAAACAACAGCCAAAGTTTCTAAATCAAACTGGTTGCCAATACAAGCGGCCAATTTCAACACCTCCTGTGTTGCTGCGGGCAACTTTTGCAATCGAGATGCCATAAATTCCACCACATCATCGATGAGTGCAGCATCTTGCACCTTGACTAAATCGCATTCCCAAAATCCCAAGTTGGGGTTGAACACAATCAATTCATCCTCATACAATCCTTTCAAGAACTGTGTAGTGAAAAAGGGATTACCTTGGGTCTTTTGATAAACCAATTCGGTCAGAGGTTGAGCTTGTTCAGCTTGGCAACTCAGAGTTTCTGCGACAAGTTGATTGATGTGATGTGTAGATAAAGGAGCGAGAGTAATAGTTGAAATAGCCGCTTGTTGTTTCTCTAAATCTGCTAAGGTTAACATCAGAGGATGAGCAGGAAACACTTCATTATCTCGATACGCTCCTAATAGCAATAAATAGCCCGTCTCATTATCTCCTATCAATACTTTCATTAGATTTAACGATGCCGAATCCGCCCATTGCAAATCGTCTAAAAACATCACTAAGGGATGTTCTGTTGTGGTGAAAACCGCAATAAATTTCTGAAAGAGCAGATTAAAGCGATTTTGGGCGGCACTCCCGGAAAGTCCTGGGGCGGGAGGTTGTTGACCAATGACTTGTTCGAGTTCGGGAATGACATCAACAAGAACTTGTCCGTTATTTCCCAGCGCTTCCCGGATTTTGGTTTTCCAATTGTCTAATTCGGTATCAGATTCGCTGAAAATTTGCCCCATCAAACTACGGAAGGCTTGTACAAACGCAGAGAAGGGAATATTTCGATTGAATTGGTCGAATTTCCCTTTGACAAAATAGCCTCGTTGTTTCACAATCGGTTTATGAACTTCATTAACCACAGCCGTTTTACCGATGCCAGAAAACCCTGCCACCAGCATCATTTCACTTTTTCCTTCAGCCACTCCCTCGAAGGCATCAAGTAGAACTTGGACTTCGTTTTCTCTTCCGTAAAGCTTTTCGGGAATCACAAAGCGATCGGATCGATCTCTTTGTCCCAATTCAAAAGCTTCTATTTTCCCACTTTCTTGATATTGACTCAGACATTTTTCCAGGTCATATTTCAGTCCCAAAGCACTTTGATACCGCTCTTCGGCATTTTTCGCCATCAGCTTGAGAACAATATCTGAAAGGCTTGGCGGACATAAAGAACCCCCTAATACCACCGAGTTACTGAGAGGTTCTGGAGACAAGGCCAGATGAGCATGAATCAATTCTAAGGCATCATCACTCCTAAAGGGTACATCTCCCATCAGTAATTCATAAAATGTGACTCCTAGTGAATAAAAATCACTGCGATAGTCTACTGCCCGATTCATCCGTCCTGTTTGCTCTGGAGACAAGTAAGCTAGGGTTCCTTCTAAGAAATTGGGGGTTTGAACTGCTTGGGTTTCTTTCGGTAAGAGGGTAGAAATACTAAAATCAATTAATTTTACTTGTTTGGTTTCTGGGTGAATCAGTATATTGGCGGGTTTAATATCTTTATGAATAATCGAGTTATTGTGGAGTTGGTGTAGAATTTCTGACAGTTGGATGGCAATATTGAGAAATTGAGACAGACACAGGGATGCTTTTCCCTGATATTCGGCTAAGGATACCCCCCCCATATCTTCCAGAATTAGAGCGTAGCGGTTTTCGTATCGTTCCAGGGTGTATGTTTTGATGATGCCTTCTATCTCTAGATTTTTGCTAATTACATATTGATTTCTAAACTGCACCAATTCTCTAAAGGATGGATATTGATTGCGCATCAATTTGATGATGACTGATTGTCCATTCTCCACGTTATGACCGCGATAGACTTCGGTACGACTACTTTCGTGAATCAGTTCAAGGGCATGATAATTGGCGATTTTAATTGTTTTTGTCTCAATCATTGGCTTAGTTTGTTCATCGTTGAGTCTAATTTTGATTCTATTAAATCTAGTTTACTTCTTTTTTTTCGGAAACTCCAGCTAGTTAAGAATATTTACAGTTGTCTGTGTAAATCATTAGTGCAGTTGGAATACTTGCTTGCTGGTTATTGCTACAGTTGAAATAGGTGCAAGATTTTATCTGGGAATAATGATTGTAAAAATTGTACCTTGCCCAACCTGAGAATTACAGGTAATCTGACCACCGTGTTTTTCTGTGACTATTTGATGGGCGATCGCCATACCCAAACCTGTTCCTTTTCCTACTTCTTTTGTGGTAAATCCTTGTTGGAATATTTTTGCTTTTACATCTTCTGGCATTCCCATTCCGTTGTCGGCAATTCGCACTATTGCCTTCTGTTTATCCTCGCTTAACTCTGTCGTAATAGTAATTCGATTTAGTTTTTTTTCTATTTCTTGAAAGGTTTTTCCGGCATTGCTTTCATCTAAAGCATCAATCGCATTCGCCAAAATATTCATAAATACTTGATTGAGTTGCCCCGCATAGCATTTTACTGGTGGCATATTACCGTAATTTTTAATAATTTCAATAGCAGGACGGTTTTCGTTGGCTTTCAGGCGATATTTTAAAATTAATAAGGTACTATCGAGACCTTCGTGCAAATTAAACTCGGTTTTCTTATTGGTATCCGTACGAGCAAATGTTCGCAGAGATGTGCTGATATTGCGAATGATATCGCATCCCCCTTGCATTGATGCAATCAATTTTGGGAAGTCTTCAGCAACAAATTCTAGGTCGAGGTATTCTAGTTCTGTGAGGATTTCATCATCAAGGTGGGAATGTTCCCGATAGAGAGAAAGTCCTGCCAATAAATCTTGCAGATATTCTTTTGCTGCCCTGACATTGCCACCGATAAACCCAACAGGATTGTTGATTTCGTGGGCAATTCCAGTCACGAGATTACCCAAGGTTACCATTTTTTCATTTTGTACGAGTTGCAGTTGTGCCTCTTCAAGTTGTAAGTATTTCTCTTTAAGTTCTTGATTTGCCTTTTCCAGATCTTGATTGAGTGTCTTGAGTTGTCGATTTTGTAGGGCTAATTTTTCAGACTGAATAAAGTTAGTTTTTTGGAGCATTTCTCGCAAGCGAAAAAGTTGTAAATGAGTTTCAACGCGAGCTAAAACTTCTTCTGCTTGTACGGGTTTGGTAATATAATCTACTCCCCCGACGCTAAATGCTTTAACTTTGTCAAAAATTTCGTTCAATGCACTGATAAAAATCACGGGAATATCTCGCCATTGTTCATCTTCCTTGAGATACTCGCACATTTGATAACCATTCATTTGTGGCATCATAATATCCAATAAAATCAACTCCGGAAGGAAACTTTTCATTCCTATTAGTGCTAATTTAGCACTGGGGAAAGCTCTAACTTCATAGTCGCGTTCCTCCAAAAGATTGGATAATAAATGCAGATTCGCGGGGGTATCGTCAACGACAATAATTCGACCGTTATTTTCAATCATAACTAATAAATATCTCCAGAAAAGAGGGAATAGGGAACAGGGAATAGGGAATAGGGAACAGGGAATATATTTTTAGGAAAAAGGTAAGGAAAATAATTTTGTGAAGAACTTTTAGTTCTCTTGCTTATCTACAAGGGGATGAAAAAGCGGTCGAGAGATGGCGAGGAAACCTCGCCATATCTAATCGACCAAGAGAAAATAAAGTTCAATATTTCAAGACTCTGACTTTCCTACGGAATGCTGCGCAAACAGGCAGAGATACTGTTAGCGTAGCTCCTCCGGAGGAGGCTAACTGATAACTGAAATGACTCCTGACTCCTAAATAATTAATATCATACACTAATTCAGCAACGCCAAGATTTTTTCATACTCGAAATTATAAAGGCATTGTTTTAAAGCCTCCCCTAACTCTTCGTCCTCCACAACAATTTTCTCCACTATACCATTCATGGTTTTACGATCTGAACTCAGGATAGCATCCTCTAATTCTCTTTGCCATTCTTTGGGTAATGTTGCTAAATTTTCTCGCGTTAATATCTTGCTTGTTAGTTTAATTTCTTTCTGATGCTCTCCTTCATAGATAAATTCTACGCCAATATGTTCTCTCATGGCCTCAAATATCTCTTCCTCTCGAAATGGCTTTCTCATAAAAGCACTACACCCTGCGGACAAGATTACCGCTTTTTGTTCTTCTAACACACTTGCAGTCAAGGCAATTATTGCTATCGCTTGTCCTTTTGTTGTCCCTTTGATCTTCTGGGTGGCTTCGTAACCATCCATGACTGGCATCCGCATATCCATCCAAATCAAATGGGGTTCCCATACCTCGAAAATTTCGATGGCTTCTTTGCCGTTGCTCGCTTCTTTGAGTTCAAAACCTAGGGGATTAAGTAATTTCACTAACAACTGGCGATTAAGGGCTTTGTCATCTACGATCAGGATACGATAGCGGGGTTGGTTGGGGGCGAGAGCAATAACTCTCCGTTTTGGTTTTTGGCTTTCTACGTTTTCGGCTTCCACCTCTTCAGCTTGAATCTCAAAACTGAAGATTGTCCCTTTTCCTACTTCGGAGGTGACTTGGATATCGCCACCCATTAACTGCACGAATTTACGGGAGATGGGCAAGCCTAACCCCGTTCCTTCTTGTGCTTGTTTGCCGGTTTCAGTTTGAACAAAGGCTTCAAATAGTTTGTCTAGTTCTTCTGGGGCGATTCCAGCTCCGGTGTCTTCTACAGCAAAGGATATCCGTTTGAGCTGGGAATTTTTGTGGTGATCAACGGTGCTAGCTCGCAGGATAACACCTCCCACTTCTGTGAATTTGATGGCATTGTTGAGCAGGTTGATCAGGACTTGACGTAGTTTCACTTCGTCGGTGCGCAGGTAACGTGGTATTCTTTCGTCTCTTTCCAGTAACAATTGCAACCCTTTGCTGTCAGCTTTGAGTTGGAACATATCGTGGATGTCTTCAAGGAGTCGGTGCAAGTCGAAGTTCTTTTCGTTGAGGGTGGTTTTACCAGCCTCTATTTTGGAGAGGTCGAGGACGTTGTTGATGAGGGTCAGGAGGTGTTCTCCACTGCGGTAGATGATGCCGACGTTTTCTTGGTGTTCGAGAGGGAGGCTTTGGGAACGAGTCATCATTTGGGCAAAACCGAGGATGGCATTTAATGGACTTCTCAACTCGTGACTCATGTTGGCAATAAATGAACTTTTGGCTTGGTTCGCCACTTCGGCTTTTTCTTTAGCGACTTCTAATTCGGCGGTTCGCTCTTGCACTCGTTGTTCAAGTTGGGTATTAGCTTGTTCTAAAGCACTAAAGGATGCTTGCAAGTGCTCAGACATTCTGTTGAAGGATGTGCCGAGATTCTCTAATTCAGTGATACCTCGAATGTCAACTTTGTGAATGAGTTTGCTTTCATTGGCGATCGCCCCTGCGGATTCTTGCAAGCGTAAAATCGGCTTTGCTATCCACTCGGATGAGAACAGACCTAGAGTGGTTGCTCCTCCTAGAGCCAGCAAACAGAGAGCGATGGTTTGGCGACGGTTGGCATCGATCTGTTCCATGAAGTCTTTTTCGGGAATGGCGAGGACAATCAGCCATTCAATACCCCGCTCGTCTTTAAGGGGAGTTACTTGCAGAAATTGACGCTCCCCATCCAATTTAAAGTCGAGTTTTTCGGTGGTTTTGATTTGGTTTAACGCGCTGAATTGCCCTAGAATATAGTCAGCACTGGCACGAGTTAACTTGTTCTGGCTTTCTGTTGCTGTGATTCTTTTGGTGACTGACTCTTGATTCTGTTTTTTAATCAGGAGGGGGGGTTCACCTGTAGATGTGGCAACTAAAGAACCATCCAATTCAACAATAAACACTTGCCCTGATTTGCCAATTCTTAGCTCTTCCAAAAAATTGCTAATGTTTTCGAGGGTTATATTGACCCCAGTGACACCCTTTACAGTTTTAGAGTCTGCTTCAAAGATAGGAGTTACAGCAGCAATTCCAATTTTTGGCTGACTCACAAACACAAAGATGGGAGACCAAACCGCTTCTCCACTTTCAACTGCCGATCTATACCAAGGACGCTCTGTCGGATCGTAATTAGGGGTTTGGGAAAATGCTCGTCCGAGATATCCTTGCTCGTCAATCTCATAAACAATTTGAGTGTAACCTGTTGATTTACCGGATAGGGTGACGATCAGATTCTTGTGATCCCCAATGATTTCCTTTTCTAAATCAAGATATTCTAATTTTTCATTAGCATAACCAATGACACTAACTGTATCGAATTGTTGAATTTGATTGAGGAAGTAACGTCTCAAGGGTAGATTGATATCAAGGGAAGAGTCTACATCCAAATAACCTTGACGAATGGCATCTAGATTAATGCGAGTGACTTGGTGAGGAACTTTTAGGAAGGAAAGGACTGTTGCTTCTACGCGTTCAGTCAGTTCTTGTTTTAACTGATCTACAACATTATTCACTGCTTGCCGTCCATTGCGAAAGGAGAACCAACCCACTAATCCCACCGCTGCAAAGATTTGCAAAATAAAGGGGATAATTAAAACCAAACGGAGGGGGAGTTTGAAACTACGTGGAGCAGTTGAGGGACTAGAGGGGGTTTTTGGTTGTAATACCATTTTCAAAAAATATTGCTACATTGGCTATTCAAGGTATTAGGTGTTAGGTATAAGAAATAAACAGTGAAAATTTTTCAATTCCCTTAAGCATCTATATTTTACAGGACTTACGCAAATTGACTTTGAAAGCACCATTTGTTGTAGGGGCGAATGGCATTCGCCCTCCCTATATGTAGAGTCTCTGCGTAAGTCCTGTTTTACTGTAACAATCTTTCTTGAATTTGGTATAACATCGGAGTTAAGTGTTGAAGTACATTGATACGGCTCTAATTTTGATAATTTCAACTGCCTGATAATTAGCAACTTCAATTGTTTTTCTCTCTATCATTGGCTTAATTTGTTCGTCCTTGAGTCTAATTTTTTTGCTCCTGAGCCTAGTTTACTTCATTTTTTTCTGACAGTCCAATTATTAGACATCTTTGCAAAATCAATAAATTGTGATAATAATGAGCAAAAAATTAATTTTTGGGGAGACAGGAGAGAGGATACAGGAGACAGGAGGTAATATCATGTCCGGTTGAATACTTATAATTAGGGTTTGCGCTCAAAAGTCTTATGGGTAAGGGTAGGAGACAACCCACCCCTAACCCCTCCCAGGAGGGGAGGGGAAGAGAGGAGACAGGAGACGGGAGAAATGTATCGGGAGCGAGGAGGTAGGATTAAGAATTGTCCTAAGATTTTTCTGTCCGAAGGTTTGCCTTTTATGCTAACATGCATGAGGGTTTTAGACTAAAATCAGCGCACAATTGGGCAATTCAAGAAGGCTAAAACCTTTACTTGTCAATGCTTTTAGATTTAATCAGCAAGCCCTAATTAAGATAGTAGGGGAGTGGGGGAGTAGGGGAGTGAGGGAGTAGGGAAAATAGAAAGATTTACTGTTAAAGCACTTATGATATGCAGGACTACTCACATAAAATGTTCAAGATTTTTTCATACTCGAAGTTATAAAGAGATGTTTGTAAAGCCTCCGCTAACTCCTCGTATTCGAGAGAAATTTTTTCTACTATACCATTCATGGCTTTGCGGTCTGAACTCAGGATAGCATCCTTTAATCCTATTTGCCATTCTTCGGGTAATCTTGCTAAATTTTCTGGCGTTAATATCTCCCTTGTGAGTTTGATTTCTTTCTCTTGCACTTCTTCATAGATAAACTCGACACCAATATGTTTGTGCATCGCCTCAAATATATCTTCCTCTCGAAATGGCTTTCTCATAAAAGCATCACATCCTGCAGACAAGATTACTGCTTTTTCTTCTTCTAACACACTTGCAGTCAAGGCAATGATTGCCGTTGCTTGTCCTTGGGTCGTGGCTTTTATATTCTGGGTGGCTTTGTAACCATCCATGACTGGCATCCGCATATCCATCCAAATCAAATGGGGTTCCCAGACCTCGAAAATTTCGATAGCTTCTTTGCCGTTGCTGGCTTCTTTGATTTCAAATCCGAGGGGGTTGAGCAGTTTCACTAACAACTTGCGATCGAGGATTTTTTCATCTACGATCAGGATGCGATAGCGGGGTTGGTTGGGAGCGAGGGCGATGACTCTCCGTTTTTGCTTTTCCGTTTCTACGACTTCGGCATCCACCCCTTCAACTTGAATCTCAAAACCGAAGGTCGTCCCTTGTCCCACTTGCGAGGTGATTTGGATATCGCCGCCCATTAACTGCACGAATTTACGGGAGATGGGCAAGCCTAACCCCGTTCCTTCTTGTGCTTCTTTGCCAGTTTTGGTTTGGACGAAGGCTTCAAAGAGTTTCTCAAGTTCTTCTGGGGCAATTCCGGCTCCGGTGTCTTCTACAGCAAAGGATATCCGTTTGGACTGGGAACTTTCTGAGATTTCGATAGGAGTTGCTCGCAGGGTGACACCTCCTGCTTCGGTGAATTTGATGGCATTGTTCAACAAATTGATCAGGACTTGGCGCAGTTTAACTTCATCGGTGCGAATGTAGCGGGGCACGCTTTCCTCTCTTTCCAGTAACAGTTGCAACCCTTTGCCGTCGGCTTTGAGTTGGAACATATGGTGGATGTCGTCGAGAAGGCGATGCAAGTCGAAGTTCTTTTGGTTGAGGGTGATTTTACCAGCCTCAATTTTGGAGAATTCGAGAACGTTGTTGATGAGGGTGAGGAGGTGTTCTCCACTGCGAGAGATGATAGCAAAGTTTTCTTGGTAGTCGCGGGGGAGGGTTTGGGAACGGGTCATAATTTGGGTGAAACCCAGGATGGCATTTAATGGAGTTCTCAACTCGTGACTCATGTTGGCAATAAATCTGCTTTTCGCTTGATTAGCAACTTCGGCTTTTTCTTTGGCAACTACAAGTTCAGCATTAGTTTGTTCGAGGGTTTGAAAAGATTCTTTTAATTGACCGGCCATGCTATTGAATGATTGGGCTAATTCTCCCAATTCATCGTGACCGTGACGTTCCAAATGAACGGTGCGCTCCCATTTGCCTTGAGCGATATCTTTAGCTGACTGGTTCAACGCAATTAAAGGATGAGTCACCCAACGAGCTGTTAAAATTCCTATGGTGGCAGCAATAACTAATGCAATAATACAAAGAATGATTGTTACTCGCGTATTCTGATTAATTTGTGCCATAAAATCTGCTTCTGGAATAATCACGACAATTAACCAGTCCAAACCTTTGGCGTTGGGATCTTCAAAAGGAGTAACTTGGAGAAAATAGCGTTCATCATTGATCAAAAATTCGAGATGTTGAGATTTTTCAATCTTGTTTAAATTGCCAAAATGATTTTGTAAATAATTTGTTGTCGAGCGAATGGTGGAAATTTGACTATTGCTTGCATTGAGACGGACTAAATCTTCTCCTTGACTTAGAAATGGCTGTTCTTCTGTTGAGGAAGCAACAATATTGCCATCGCGTTCGATAATAAAAATTTTTCCTGTTCGACCAACACGTAAATTTTTGAGAAAATCACCTATTTCTTCGAGAGTAATATCAATTCCCGTTACACCCAATAATTTTCCCGATTCATTATAAACAGGTTTTGAGAGGGTCATCCCCAAGGTTTTGTGAGAGAAGAAAATATAAAGACTCCATGTAGAAATTTGAGATTGAAATGATTCTTGATACCATGGTCGCAATCGCATTTTATAGTTAGGACGACCACTAACTTTTTTCGTGGGACGACCTTGAGCGTCGATCGCATAGGATTGAAACTCTCGTTGAGTGGTTAATGGATCGGATATCTTATAGACTAATTTTCCATCGGTTCGTCCTACTCCGATATACTTTTCTTGTTCGTGTATGCCAATTTGAATGGTGTTAATTTTTGGAGTGAATTTAACTTGTTTCCAAAAGTAATCTCTGATTTTTTCCGGATTATTGACATTGAGAATATTGATATTGAAAGCCGAATCATTCAATGTATTGATAGTGTGAGGAATTTCGAGATAGTCACCAACATACTGGGTTGCTCTTGACGTAATTTCTTCCCGCAGTTCTTGAGTGATTTCCCGGATCGCTTTCTGACTATTTTTAAATGACAGATAACTAACAATTCCAACTGCAGAAACAATTTGGATAATAAATGGGATAACAAAAACTGTGCGAAGAGAAATGGAGGAAAAGAGTTTTTTCATTTTTTTATCTTTATTTTTAATCATAACTAATGTTTTTAAGATAAAATATTCAAGATTTTTTCATATTTGAAGTTATAAAAACATTTTTGTAAAGCTTCCGCTAACTCCTCACTAATGTTTTTAAGATAAAATATTCAAGATTTTGGCGTTGGTAATTTGAGGTATGATACCATGTCCGGATAAGAGCGCGATAGAACTCCGTTCTGTTTACGCTCCCCGAAAAACTTTCTCCTTCTACTCGGGGTTTCTTCTTCTTTCTTCCCTCCTGACTCCTGAGGACTGACTTCCCCTCCTGGGAGGGGTCAGGGGTGGGTTGACTCCTAAAGAATTAAGATTAATATCATACACGCGCTTTACCAACGCCAAGATTTTTTCATACTTGAAGTTATAAAGACATTTTTGTAAAGCTTCCGCTAACTCCTCGTGTTCCAGAGAAATTTTCTCCACTATACCATTCATGGTTTTGCGATCTGAACTCAGGATAGCATCCTTTAATTCTATTTGCCATTCTTCGGGTAATGTCGCTAAATTTTCTCGTTTTATACCAATTTGATAAATGTTTGCTACAAATAGTTAGGCTATTTCGTAAGGAGTCAACCCACCCCCGCCCCTCCCAGGAGGGGAACTCAGTCGGACCGAGTCACACGGGAATTGCTTTAATACCAGTTTTTAGGTCGCTAAATTCTCTTTTTCTCTTGGATATGGCGAGGGAAGCTCAGAAGATCGACCGCTTTATCAAAGGGACATTTCCTGCAAAATCTTTTGATCGCACTTATTATTCAAACACATCTTTTTTCAAATTAGTGTTAATATCTCCCCTGTTAGTTTGATTTCTTTTTCTTGCACTTCTTCATAAATAAACTCAACTCCTATCTGTTAGTGCATCCCCTAGAATAGCTATTAAAATAAACCATAAAAATGCACAATAATAAACAAGAATTACCTAATCTCAAAAAGTCATAATTATTGCAGCATCAGGTGGTAGACCACCAAAATTATCACCTTCATAATCAGTGGAAAAAGCCAGTAACTGATTACTTCTCTCGTCTGCCTTGCACATAAAGCTATATAATACTAAGTACCTTAATTAAAATAATTAACATTCTGATGATTACTAACGCTGTAAAAAATTCCCACAATACCTCTTTAAGTGCAGGTGGAACTGACCCAGAATATTTTGATTGGCAAGAAGTTTGGTATCCAGTTCATTATGTAGAAGATTTAGACAAAACTAAACCTACACCCTTTACATTATTAGAACGAGATATTGTGATTTGGTGGGAGGAAAAAAAACATCAATGGCGCGTATTTGAAGACCAATGTCCTCATCGTTTAGCGCCGCTTTCTCAAGGTAGAATTAATGAGGCTGGATGTTTAGAATGTCCTTACCATGGTTGGGCATTTTCAGGCAGAGGAAACTGTGAAATTATTCCTCAACAAAAAGAAGGAGGAGAGGCTGAAAAATCATCAAGAGCAACGGTTAAATCTCTGCCTACAAAAGTGTGTCAAGGTCTTTTATTTGTCTATGCAGGAAAAGTAGAAAATGCGGCTCAAATACCTATTCCTACAGTTGATGTTTTAGATGAAAGTTCTAATGAATGGGTTTGTTTAAATACTTTTCGAGATTTACCTTATGATGCTTTAACATTAATGGAAAATGTTTTAGATGCTAGTCATATTCCATATACTCATCATCGTACTGTGGGAAACCGCGCCAATGTTTCTCCTGTAGAATTAGAAATAGTAGAATCAGGAAAGTGGGGGTTTAAAGGAGTCTGGGAAGAAGGTCCGAGAAAAGGAACTTTGGGAAGACAAGAAACTACTTTTATGGCTCCTGCAATGATGTGGCATGACCTTACTTCTAAACAATTTGGTCGTACATTAACAGTTGTATATGCAACACCTATTCGGAAAGGAGAATGTCGTTTATTTGCTCGTTTTCCTTTTAAGTTTTCTTCTCCATTTCCCAAATTTTTTATTCAGTTAAGCCCTCGTTGGTATTCTCATATTGGGCAAAATGGAGTATTGGAAGATGACCAAATATTTTTACATCATCAAGAACGGTATTTAGAAGCAAAAGGTGGCAGTGCGAATTTTTCCAAGGCTTTTTATTTACCGACAAAAGCAGATTTATTTGTATTTGAATTGCGTTCTTGGGTGAATAAATATCATGCTCAGTTATTTCCTAATGCAACTTTAGGTTCTGCTCTTTCTTCAGAAATATTATTAGATAGATATCATTCTCATACTAAAAAATGTAGTAGTTGTCGCACTGCTTTAAAAAATTTACAACGAATCAAAATAGGAGTAATAATTACTACTTCAGCTATGTTGATGATTATCCTATTATTACTGTTGATTTTGGAAAATCTAAATATAATTGGGATGATTTTTATGATTTTAAGTTTACCTCTTGGGGTGATTTCATGGTTATGGTTAAATCAATTAGAAAAACAGTTTTATCAAGGTCGAGAAACTCCCCCTAGAAATTTATCAGATAATTAGGATTTGATCTCAAAAATCTTTTAGTAGGGGTAGGAGACAGGAGACAGGAGACAGGAGAAATGGGAATGAGCGAGCAAGTAGGAGTAACAATTGTAAGAATGGTTTTTCTGCCCAACTATGCGCCTAAAATACGCTCTTTTTTGAGCGTTTTAGACGTGATAACAGGCACTTTTTAAAGGCTCCAAAAAGGCTAAACTCTTTATATGTCAATACTTTGATATTTAATCAGCAAGCCCTAAGCCCTAATTATATCATGTCCGGTAGCATCGGTATTGTATAGCGAAGGTAAGGAAGAAGGAAGAGGGAAGAAGGAAGAAGGCTTAAAAGCTTGAACAGGACTTACGCAAATTGACTTTTAAAGCACCATTTGCCCCTACAAATGGTATTTGCCCTCGCTATATGTAGAGTCTCTGCGTAAGTCCTGTTGAAAAAACCTAAATTTCCTGTAGATATTCACCCTTGGATTTACACAAACGATACCAGCGGACATGATATTAGGAAATATCAAATATGGCGATCGCTATACAGCGGTTTTCCTGCACGGTAGACCACAGTAGGGATGTTCCATGGAACGTCCCTACTGGGCGCGTGATTGTGACGATGTGGTTCATCAATATTAAAAGCGCTATAAGCAAGAAGAAAGACTGTCATAGCCATAGTTTATAGCACAAGGAAGAAGGAAAAATCTGGCGTTGTTAGTGCAAGCATCTTGCTCGCGTTATGAATCATTATAATTAGCCGATGTCCTCACCTTTCCTTCGACTGCTATAATACTATAGCAACTGCCATTACTATTTTTGACTTAAGAATATCTGTTTCGTAACACATAGAAATAATTAGAACGGGAGCAAGATGCTCCCACTAGCTATACCATTACAATGCACTAGGACCCTTATTTCTTCCTTCTGTGCTAAATAACTAAATGCTCTTCTGTGTTAGAGAACTAAACACCTTCTTCCTTATTCCTTCTTTTTTCCTCCTGACTCGGTCTTTCCCCTCCCCTCCTGGGAGGGGTTAGGGGTGGGTTGACTCCTGAGGACTCCATCGTTTATTTATTATAACTAAACACCTTCTTCCTTCTTCCCTCTTCCCTCTTCCTTCTTCCTTCTTCCTTCTCTCATAACAAATGTGCCTGAAAATACTGACGATATAACTCACATCTGGGATAACATTTATTACTTTGCCATTTCACTAAACCTAAACTATCTAACTTAAAACCCAACATTCCTGTTAACTGCCCGTTATAATTTTCAGAAATCGCATTTTTCATTGCTTCAGCTAACTCTGGATATTCTTCTAAATTCCACAAATGTCGTCGTAAATGGTCGCTATAAATTCCTGTTTCAGCAGTTACATTTTCTGGCAAATCTTCCAGAGTTAAATCTTGTTTAGAAATATGATATAAAGCCACCCTAACTAAATAAGGATGACCCCCAACAATTGCCATTAATTTATCAACTTCTGACTGCGACCAATTCAAATTATGTCGCGATGCTAAATCCCGAACTTGCTGTGCATTGAACTCTGGTAAATCTATAGGTAATCCTACATTAAAAGGAGATTGATTAATATTCATGGGAATATAAACCTCCGTAGAATGTACTACCAATAATCGCAATTTTTTCCAAATAACTCGTCGCTTTGATTCCTCATGCCAAGCTCGTAATAATCCCAAAAAATCTTCCGCAATATCAGGATATTGAAAAACTCTATCAATTTCATCTAAACCCAACACCAAAGGATTATCTATTTGAGCTAATAAATACTTCTCAAAATAATCCTTACAATTAACTTTACTACCAAAAATATCATCCCAATAATCATCTAATTGATTAGGCAAACGTAATTCTCGTCCCACATAAGCACAAAACCATTTTAAGAATTTATCAAGATTACTAAAAACCTCTTTATCTACTAACTGAAAACTTAAAGGTACAGTCCGATATCCTTCCTGTGTCGCATGGTGTAAAATTCTTGCCATTAACGAAGTTTTTCCCATCTGTCGTGGCGCTTTAATTCTTATTAAACCACTTGGTTGCAAAATAGTTTGATAACAACGTTCTTCAATAGGTGGACGTTCGATATAAAAAGTAGATGCCACATCAATTTGCCCCCCCGGTATTTCAGGTTCAGCAGAGGGTAAAGGAGCGCTATTTGTTGATGCAATGCTACTAATTTCTTCCGCAGGTAAATTCTCTTGTTGCTCCTCTACTTCCGACGCAATATTCTCCGGTGGAGTAGCTAAAAGAGTCAAAACTTCCCTCAGAATGACCACACTATCTTCTGGCGATCGCCACTCTCGTTGTTGAATGCGATAGAGATAACCCCGTAGGTCGTGGTTGAGGGGTGTACTCAGGGAAAACCCCACCCGTATCGGCAAAATTACAGGTTTACGGTTGGGTCGGGAAAATTGTAACTCCCTTGCAAGTTGTACTTGATAAGTCAGCAACTCACTTTGTACTGACTGGGGAGGCAAAAATAATAGCAAATAGTCACACCGTCTCAACTCTTCATTAATACGCCGAAACCAATTTTCTCCCAGACGGATGCGGTCTGCTGCCATGAAAACCTGATGACCAGCAGCATTCAATGCCGTTTCAAACTGTCGTGCTAATTCTCGATCCGGGTCTTGACTGCAATAACTGATGAAAACTTTGGAACTATTGTGAGTCACTATTTCTTCGTTATTTAGTAGTGGTAAAAGTTCTCCTAGAGGTTCTGTTTCATTTGAGGGTTGACCCTGTTTTCCCGAACGGTGGTCTGCTTCATCCAATGTCAGACCAAAGGAGGCAAAAAGCTGTTGAATTTTACTCAGGTCTGCACCCACTCGCCCTTGTCTAATTTTACTGATGGTGTCGGAACCGACTCCAGACTCAGCTTCAATTTCTGCAAGAGTAGCTCTGAGGTTGTACTGTTGTTTCCATTCTTCAATAGCTTCATTCAATTTTTTCAGTCCAGAAGTTGTGAGAATTCGTCCGCGATCGCGCTTTGATTTTTTTTCCACTGTTTATCCCTATTTGTATTTTTATTGTTATTTATTTTACAGCAGTTATCGAGTTGATGAGGTATAAAGTTTTATTGCTCTAGGGAACAGGAAACAGGGAACAGGGAATATACGAATAAATAGTCTTTTGACATCCTCCCGACGCTGCTCTACGAGATAGCGCGGGATTCCCTAGCATTGCTGGTAGGGGCTTTCTGCTGCCTCTTGACAGAGGAGCTGCGCTAACATAGCACCCGCCTTCCGAGATTTACTCTCTTCGGGTCTTACAGTCGCTCCACAGACTGAAACTGCGAGTCCCGCAGCCTTCTTGGTGGGCGTTCCCTCTCTTGGTCAGCATTCCCTTGCGACTGGCGTCGTCGCGGGGTCTGACCACTTGCGTCTTTCGCCGACGCGGGTTCCCATCCGCAAAATGTTAATTGCGGCGTTAATATCACGGTCATGGTGACTACCGCACTCTGGACAATCCCATTGTCTAATATTTAGAGGTAATTTTTCTACTACATGACCACAAATAGAGCAACGCTTAGAACTGGGAAAATATCGGTCAATCTTGATTAATTCCCGCCCATACCATTCGGCTTTGTATTCTAATTGCCTCACCACTTCTCCCCAGTTAGCATCACTGATAGCTCTAGCTAGTTTGTGATCTCTTGGTGCGCGTTCCCTCTCTTGGTCAGCATTCCCTCTCTTGGTCGGCGTTCCCTTGCGACTGGCGTCGTCGCGGGGTCCGACCGCTTGCGCCTGACGGCGACGCGGGGTCTGACCGCTTGCGACTGGCTTCGTCGCGGGGTCGCACCGCTTTTTCACCATGTTTTTTACTGCTAAGTCCTCAACTACAATAGTTTGATTTTCTCTAATTAGTTGAGTGGGCGCGCTTATGGGTATAGTCTTCTCTTGAATCTTTAATTTTTGCGTGTATCCTAGCTACTTTCAGCCTGGCCTTTTGATAGTTATTAGACCCCTTGGTTTTTCTAGATAGAGACTTCTGAGCTAACCTTAATTTTTTGTGTAACTTGTTGAGTTTTTTTGGGTTAGCAATTTTTTCTCCATCACTGGTTGTTAATAGATTGGTGATACCTAAGTCAATACCTACTTGTTTGTTAGTCGGGTTGAGTCTCAACTCTCTGGTGTCGTTGACTCTCAAAGATATAGACCATCTACCACTTGGGTCAAGTTTGACAGTAATTGTACTAGGCACACAGTTTTGGGGTAGTTGCCTACTCCATCTAATAGGTAGTGGTTGTGCACATTTAGCTAGATATACTTGACCATCTTTCCACTTAAATGCAGATTTTGTGAATTCAGCACTACCACCGTTGCGCTTTTTCTTGAAGTTGGGATATTTAGCCCGTCCACCAAAAAAGTTGGTGTTTGCGCAGCATTCCGCAGGAAAAGCAGCCTGTAGATGTCTTAAACCTTGCTGAAGTGTTACACTACTTACTTCAGTCAGAAAATCTAAATCTTCCTGTTTTTTCCAGTTCGTCAGCATAGCTGAAGTTTGTTTGTAACCCACTCGTTCTTGGCGTTCATACCAAGCTTGAGTTCTTGCAGCTAAAGCTTTGTTGTAGACTAAGCGTACACATCCCAACGTCCTCCGCAACAGACTTTCCTGCTCCGGAGTAGGGTAAAATCTAAATTTGTACGCTTTTTCAACCATCTACTGCTTAATTTTCAACAAAAACATTCTAACATATTATGTGTAAACCCGCAACATTGATTGGTTTTCATGCCCTAGCTCCCCTGCGGGAGAGCGCGGGTCTTCAAGCAACGTTGAGATAACTGTACCTCACGCTTCCTCAAAAGTGCTGTAAATGATTTTAACTAGCTATCAGCTTTTCTGTTCCGGAATACTTTTTTGCAAAATGCTACGCAAACGCAAATAGCTGTCGGCTTTTATGTTCCGGAATACTTTTAAATAATCTTATAACTGTACCTCACGCTTCCTCAAAAGTGCTGTAGATGATTTTAACTAGCTATCAGCTTTTCTGTTCCGGAATACTTTTTTGCAAAATGCTACGCAAACGCAAATAGCTGTCAGCTAAAAATTCAGGCGTTGCTGATTCTGGGTATGATTTTCCCCTCCTGGGAGGGGTTAGGGGTGGGTCCCATACTCCCCTACTTCCCTACTCCCCTACTCCCCCGCTCCCCTACTGTACTTAATAATAAGTATTCAACCGGACATGATATTAATGGGGGACTCAAACCTCCATTATACACCTTGAGAAGCTGATTGCTGATAGTGGTACTTAAACATTTTCTGGTCGAAAAAATGCGTCAAAGCCACTCTAGACAAGGGAATTACGTCGATGCCCTAAAAATGGCTAGAACCCGTGCTTATTCAGGATTTATACCTTTTTGACGTAAAAACCTTTGCCTGTCTATACTTGAGCCTATTTTCTGGCTCTATTTTGTTTAAGTCCCAATAGCTGAATGCTACTTTAACGAAGATAGCTAACTCTTTCTAATTTAAGGGAGTTAACTAATTAACAACATTTTAACTGCTTTTATCTAGAAACTATACTGCCTAACATAATTGACGGTTTTCTAGATTTTTTTCAAGCTTTTTTAATTAAATTCCTAATATTCTCTACAAAAAAAAGCCGATTTTTTTAAAGTATCTAGAGAAACACAAAACAGGGAGCAAGCCAGTGAAAAATATTTTTAATCGTTCAATTTTAACTGCTTTTAGCACAATATTTTTTACTATTAATACTGCGACATCTGCCCAAGCAAATTTTACTTTTGATGAGGTAGAAATTGACCAAAATCAAGTTATTGCCACGGCAATGCCTCTGAGTGATCTAAACGGATATTCTGGTTATAAACTAATTATTTTAGAGCAGCGTTCTAATGAAAGACCTTGCTGGAGTGAAAGTGAAACAGGATTATATCCAATTTTAGTTGAGCCTTTGCTGTTAGACTTTAATTTTTCTGGCATTTGTGGAAGAGCTACTGATAGTAATGGTTATTCAATTCGAGTAGATAGTAATGATTTATCAGTTAGTCATAGATTAATTTTGCAGAATGTTGGTGGTGAAATTAAATTATTTGGCATTTCTTTGACAGGAGATAAAAAATTGATTGGTAGAAGTCGCGGACTTAGTAATGGAATGATGAAAATTTTTCTAGAACCTGGTTGGCAATTTACTAAACGTAGTTATCAAGGAAAAGTGCTTGGTCATTTTTATTTTAGTTATGATAGTTTTGCTGCTAAACAAGCTGAGGTTGAGCAAAGAATATCTGAGATTGAGGCTCAAATTCCAGATGGTTTAGAGGTTGATGATAATACACATTCAGCAACAGCAGAAGGTTTAAAAACTGAAGAGTCAGAAATCACAGAAATATTTTTTAATATTCCTTAAAAGTAGATAGCTAAAAAAAATTGTACTGCTCTACTTTCTCATTCCTCAAATAGTTAATAAATTAAAATTTTCTTTCACAAAATCAATAAAAACCATGAATATTAGATTGATGAACCACAGAAAAACCCATAAACCATCTCAGACAAAATTGAATAATTTAGAAACATTATTAACCTCCATAGGTCTTTATTTAGTCATTCAAGAAACAGAGTATTTTACAGGAGATGATTGGTTGTCTCTATGTAACGATATTGATAGTGGAGAAATTTATCGGAACTGGTTTATTTGGCAAGATACAGAAGTTACTCAAGAATGGGAAGCTTACGATCATGTTACTAACCAACGAATTATTGACAGTAACTTAACTCAATTAACAGCAAAAATCGATCGAATAGAAAACCAGAGAAACTTACAAATAAATAATTAATTGAGGAAGGATGCTAGTAGTTGGGCTAAAGCCCTGACAATACTGGAACTTATCCCACTATTTTTAACATTTTAACAAACCGCTAGTCGTTGGGCTTTAGCCCTTACCGAAAAATTCAGGTATAATACCATGCATGAAAAAAGAATGTTACGAATAATAAGCATGAGAAAAAGACAAATGCAGGAAGTCTCCCTTTGACAAAGCGGTGCGACCCCGCGACAACGCCAGTCGCAAGCGGTCAGACCCCGCGTCGCCGTCAGGCGCAAGCGGTCGGACCCCGCGACGACGCCAGTCGTAAGGGAACGCCGACCAAGAGAGGGAATGCTGACCAAGAGAGGGAACGCGCACCAAGAGAAAAATAGAATTTACTAGCTCAAAACTGGTATTGAAGCTATTCCCGTGTGACTCCTGACTCCTAAGAAATAGCCTAACTATTTGTAGCAAACATTCATAAAATTGGTATAAAGCCTCTCCATTTATGGAGAAAAGCGGTCGAGGGATGGCGATCTTCGGAGCGGCTCTGATAAGAGCGGGTCTCCTCGCCATATCCATGAGACCAAGAGAAAAGAAAAAAATCATTCTAGTCAATCCTTTTCTTTATAAAAAGAGGTAATTATTAATCATTAATTATTTAACAGCTTATTTGTTTAAGCAAAAGATGTTTTAATGACTTAATTTGTGGCTTTGAACTATCAAAATATTTAGGGTGTTTAGCAAAAATATTCTAGCACTACGCAAATAGGTTAGGGCAATTATAAACACTCAAATATCGATCTAAAATACTTGTTTAACTTCCTTAAATAAAAACCACACATTTTACACACAACATTACAATAAATTAGGAAATTAATTATGACAGGATTAGAAATAATAATTTTTGCCTTAGTACCAAGTATTGCTTGGGGGATAGGAATTGTATTTGCTTTCCCTACTGATGATATTAATAATTACTAAAATCCAAAAACAAGCATCAAAACTTTCATCATCACAGAAATTGATTAAATTAGTCAATCCGCATCTCAAGCCCATTTTCAGCTTCAGCATCAATAATACTGGCAAGAGGTAGAAGATGATCTAGAGAAAAGTTTCCCAGTTGAATGTTAATAATTTCTGTGAGATAGCAGAGCATAATATATCTACTAGCACTGGAAATAAGATAAAAAATTCTCTGGTCAGCATCAAAATAATAAACTCCAGGAATAGATGATGCGACCAAAGTTTTATCTGGCAAAATTAAATCTACATTAATTTCATTAGCGGAGATAACTTTAGCAGTTTTTAACCAGTTTAAGTCTACTTCTGATTCTAAGTCGTGGTAGTGAAAAATTAATCTCTGTAGACCATGAATAAATTCTGGGGAATTGAGGGTATTTTGCCATTTTTCACACCATTCATTAGATTGGTTATTCTCAGCAGGTTTTACATTTTGAGGAATTTCAATAATATCTTTGAATAAAGATAAACTACCTGCTAGTTTTGCCAATTTTGGAGATAATTGAGGATGTAATAACCAGGTACTATCGATATAATCTCGCCACCAATGAGCATCAGGTATTAAAATTTTGTTTGCAGGAAATAATTGATTATTCGCATTAAGAATAGGTATATTTTTCACCGAACCTCATAGGAGATGTCCCTTGGAATAATAAAGATAAATTCCTAATTTATTCTGACTCCTGAATTCTGTACGTCGCCAATCCGAAAGCTCCCCTACCTGACTCCTAAAAAATAACTAATTTATTTGTAGCAAATACTTATCAAATTGCTATTCTTAACCTTCCACTGTTTCCTCCTTTGAGAATTCCCTATTTTCTCAAGCATTTAAATCTCTGTTCAAATCTAAAATGTAAATACTATATTTCAATCAATCTAACCGAGGTGTATAGTATTAAGAAGATAAATTGGAGTGAAACTAACAAATAAAAGATGAAAAGACGAAAATTTATACGTTATACACAGGCAAGTTTATTAGCTTTAATAGGAACAGGTTTAACATCTAAATTTCACCATTCTCAGGCACAAACAGGAGAATCTTTAACAATTAAATGGTTAGGACATACTTGCTTTTTATTTGAAGATGCAGCAACTAAAGTATTAGTAAATCCTTTTCGCCCAATAGGTTGTACCGCAGGATATCGCAACCCTACAGTAGATACAGATTTAATTTTAATTAGTAGTAGATTATTAGATGAGGGAGTAGTAGAAGGTTTTACAAGTAATCCTCCACCAATGTTGTTATATGAACCTGGAGTTTATCAGGTTGATAATAGACAAATTCAAGGAATTCGCACTACTAAAGATAGAGAAGGTGGACGTCGGTTCGGGACTAATGTGGCTTGGTTATGGCAGCAAGCAGGAATCAAAATTTTACATTTAGGGGGACTAGCAAGTCCCATTGGCATAGAAGAACGTATTTTAATTGGTCGTCCAGATTTGCTATTCATTCCTGTAGGGGGAGGGCCAAAAGCATATACCCCTTTGGAGGCAAAACAGACATTGGAAGTCCTAAAACCCAGAATTGTGATTCCCACTCATTACAAAACTGAAGCTGCTGATGAAGCTACTTGTGATATTGCTCCTATCGAAGAATTTCTCGGTGTGATGGAAGGAACTCCAGTAAGAGTTGTTAATCAGGATACAATTTCTATTACTAGAGCTGATGTTCCTCAAGAAGGCTCGATCATAGAAGTTTTGAGTTATGGATTCGATCAGGTATCTCCGGATTCTCTCGGAAGTAATTAAAAACTGAAAAGTAAAAGTTAAGTACAATTATGTAAATTATCTTGACACTTATTAAAACTTTGTTAAGATAAATAGAATGAAGTTTACACTTTTTAACAAAAAGGAAAAGTAGATCGGTATGAATACTCAAAATATAAGTCTGATGAAAAAAGCGATCGCTATTTTAGGATTAGTTGGTACTACCGCATTCTTCGGTCTTCCCGCAGTAGCTAATTTCTCTCAAAAATCTTCCACTGAGTCAGTAGTTAACCAACCTTTACTAATTGCTGACTCTCACTCTAAGGATATTGTGGCAACTGCAGCAGAAGCAGGTGAATTCAATACTTTAGCTGCGGCATTAAAAGCTGCTGGTTTAGTAGAAGTGCTTCAAGGAGAAGGCCCTTTTACGGTATTTGCTCCTACTGACGAAGCATTTGCAGCTTTACCAAAAGGAAAAGTAGAAAAGTTATTGTTACCAGAAAACAAAGATAAATTGGTAAAAATTCTGACTTATCATGTAGTTCCTGGCAAGGTAATGTCTGGTGACCTAGAATCTGGAATGGTTAAGACTGTCGAAGGTAGCAAAGTAGAAGTCAAAGTTTCTGATGCAGATGTAATGGTAGGAAATGCCAAAGTGCTGAAAGCAGATGTACCTGCAAGTAATGGTGTAATTCATGTAATTGACACAGTAATTATTCCTGAGTAATTTAATTAGTGTTATACCATTTAATTTATTGGAAATATATAAATCTACCCCATTCTTAAACTATGCTTACGAATGGGTTTTTTTATGAAGTCAGAAGTCAGAAGTCATAGTTCTACATTTGAAATATTTTTCAGATAAGTTCCAGTTTTTGTACTATTTTTAATAACGTAGTTAATGAAATTGGGAAAACATGAATACCCAAAATATTCTCACTCTCTTCAAAAAGTCCATCAATATCTTAGGATTAATTTGTACTACCTTAGCGCTAATCTTTGCTAGTGCCTTTTATAGTCTACCCGCAGTAGCTAATCAGCAAGTAGTTAATCAACCTATACTAATTGCTTATGCTCAAGATATTGTATCAACTGCAGTAGAAGCAGGTAAATTCAATACTTTAGCTGCGGCACTAGAAGCTGCTGATTTAGTAGAAGTGCTTCAAGAAGATGGTCCATTTACAGTTTTTGCACCTACTGATGAAGCATTTGCAGCTTTACCACCAGGATTAGTAGAAGATTTATTACAGCCAGAAAACAAAGACACACTAATTGATGTTCTGACTTATCATGTAGTTTTTGGTAAGGTAATGTCTGGAGACTTAGAATCTGGAAAAGTAAGAACTATTGAAGGTGATGATATCTACGTTAGAGTTTCTAATGCAGGTGTAAAGGTGAATAACGCTAATGTAATTATTCCAGATGTACCTGCAACTAATGGTGTAATTCATGTTATTGATTCTGTGATTCTACCACTCAGATATAATTAGGGTTTGCTGAATAAATATCAAAGCACAATTAAATAAAGGTTTGAAGGATTTTAGGTACTGAAAAAGTACCAGCTTTTCGGTTGATGGAGGGGAAAAAGTGAGAACTTTGGGATGATTATAATAGAAAAGTTAAGGGGTAATTATGAATAACCACTTATTCTACAACTCCCCGCTTATCCTAACTCTTAACTACTCCCTACTCCCTACTCCCTGCTTTAACAAAAAGACTTTTTCAGCAAACCCTAATTAGTATTACATTCTATTATTAGCTATCAGTATCAAAAGGTAGAAATTTGAACATACCTCATTCAGAAGTTAATTAAGAATGGGGTTTTTTAGTAAGTTTTATAAATTAAAGAAAGAAGCTATACCAGTTTGATAAATTTTTGCTACAAATATTTAGGTTATCGCTTAGGAGTCAAACCACCCCTCGCCCCTCCGCTGGAGGGGAAGACAGGAGTAATAAATCTTTAGTTTAAATATCCTTTTATAATCAAAGGGAAATTTGGTTAAATTATTTTAATTACCCTGATTATTTGAATTATTTCCGTTGGTTGCACAGAATTTCCGTTTTATCTAAGTAAACTAAAAAACCTTGGTTTTCTTCTATTTCTGATTTTTGTGTTTTTCCTTATTCATTACTTATACCAACGAAAATGATATAATTTTAATGCTAATCGCTGATAGCTGAATGCTAATTGCTAAAATATGAATTTGAGTTTCTGTATTATTGTTAAAAATGAGGAAAAAAACTTGCCTCGATGTTTGGCAAGTGTGAAAAATGTAGTAGATGAAATGGTGGTGTTAGATACGGGTTCAACTGATCGAACGCCAGAAATAGCTAAAGAATTTGGGGCAAAAGTACATTATTTTGAATGGTGTAATGATTTTGCAGCAGCAAGAAATGAATCTTTGAAATATGTTACGGGTGATTGGGTTTTAGTATTAGATGCTGATGAATATCTTTCACCAAAAATAGCTCCACATATTCAGGAAGCAATTAAGAGCGATCGCTACATTTTAATTAATTTAATTAGAGAGGAAATAGGGGCACAACAATCTCCTTATTCTTTGGTTTCTCGTCTGTTTAGAAATCATCCTGAAATAAAATTTTCTCGACCTTATCACGCTATAGTTGATGATAGTATTACTGAGATTTTGGCGAAGGAATCTCACTGGGAAATAGCTTCGTTGCCAGAAATAGCAGTTTTACATGAGGGTTATCAAAAGGGAGAAATTACTTCTAAAAATAAACTGCAAAGAGCAAAAGCATCTATGGAAAGTTATTTTAGTAATCATCCTAATGATGTTTATGTTTGTAGTAAGTTAGGTGCTTTGTATATAGAAATTGGGGAAAAACAGAAAGGAATGGAATTGTTATTTCGAGGTTTACAAGACCCCCAGATAGATAAGACAATTTTGTATGAGCTGCATTATCACTTAGCTATTGCCTATCGACAACAACAAGATAGAGAAATGGCAAAGAGTCATTATAAAATAGCAATAGAATTAAATGTTATGCCTAAATTAAAGTTGGGAGCATACAATAATTTGGGTAGTTTGTTGAAGGAAGAAGGAAATTTACAGGATGCAAAAATTAACTATGAAATTGCTTTACAGATAGACCCTAATTTTGCAGTTGCTCACTATAACCGAGGAATGGTATTGAAAGAAATTGGTTGGTTTACCGAAGCGATCGCTTCTTATCAAAAGGCAATTAAGCTTGATAGTAATTATGCAGAAGCTTATCAAAATTTGGGAGTTGTATTGTTGAAAGTTGGTCAAGTTCCAGAAAGTTTAGAGGCGTTTAGGAAGGCTATTAGTTTACATGAAAAATATAATCCTCTGGAGGCAAAGCGAATTAGGCAAGGGTTAGATTCAATGGGTTTTGTGTTGTAGGGATATAAATAAATTATTGGCAAAATTTATCAAGTTTAAGTAATAAAAAGTTCTCAGGTTTAAGTAATATTAAGCTACATAACTATAATAGTAGTAAATCCTCAGCATTTTAGTATCTGAAAGGTTCTACTCCCCATGCTTCTGGAAGCCAGTATATACCAGTCTTATTAAATGCCTTGAAAAAGATTTTTTTTGCTTTCTGATGTAGCTTATCAATATTACGATAATTGTAAACTGGTCGAATAACTTCTGCGGGGGATGTTCTGATGTTATATTTTGCTAATAAACTTAGGATAGTTTTACCTCCTCTACCTGCTTCTCCACTGTGATTAATATTGCAACAACCTATAGCAACTAAAACTGTAATCTGTAGTAATGAATCAGGCTCTTTAACAATTAAAAATACATCTAGAGCACCTAAAAATTATCCTTGTTCAGCTTTTTTTAATAGGAAAGATGCAGGGTTTTCTGATGATTCAGCATAAATAAACCAATCGGGAGGCAGATTTTCAGGTCTATTTTCTCCCATCAATATACAACCAACAATTGATTCTGGCTTGTGTTCAATTAAAGTTAAAATGGGAATAATAGATACTGTGGTTCCTTCTTGAAAAAAAATGAAATTCATTATTGCTATTTA
Source organism: Okeania sp. SIO2B3 (assembly GCF_010672525.1). Taxonomy (GTDB): domain Bacteria; phylum Cyanobacteriota; class Cyanobacteriia; order Cyanobacteriales; family Microcoleaceae; genus Okeania. Next base: position 101,511 of record NZ_JAAHGH010000012.1, read on the forward strand.
TCAAATTTTCTACAATAAACTAATATCATATATTAATCGGGGTGTCAAATTATAGCGGTTTTCACTCATTTTGACTACAAAAAGGTAGACCTTGATCGGATATGCTTAAAAATAGCCAGTCTAGTTCATTTTAGATAGTTATTTATATCGTTTTTCCATTTTTTAAAATATTTATCCCTTCTTCCTTCTTCCCTCTTCCTTCTTTCGTACGGACGTTGCATAAGGGCGTCCCTACCATGTGTAACAAACATTTATAAAATTGGTATCACAGGTGTTAAAAAAAAATCAATAATTTGAGTCAATAAAGATGATTATTTGTATCGATAAATTCAGGGATTTTGAGCATAATAAATTAATTAGATTGATTTTTCTGACTGGAATACTATTTATTTCTAGCTGTAATATATTACCCGAAACTAAAACAGAAAAACTATCAGAAACTTTACCTGTAGAATCACCTCAACCAACTCAACCAACTCCCTACGTTACCGAGGCAAAATTAATAGCGGTTGGAGATATTATGATGCACGGTATGCAAATCAAATCTGGTTATAATTCTCAAACTAAAACTTATTCTTATCAAGGTTTTTTCACAGAAGTAAAAGATATTTTATCTGCTGGTGATTGGGTAATTGGTAATCTAGAAACAACATTAGCAGGACCAGAATCTGAATATACTGGATATCCTTTATTTAATGCTCCGGCAACATTAGCTGATGCTATTAAATGGGCAGGTTTTAATATTTTAAGTACTGCTAATAATCATTCATTAGATAGACGAGAAAAAGGTCTGTTAAAAACTCTAGAAAATTTACGCGATCGCGACATTTATCCAGTAGGTACGGCAGCGTCTTTAGCAGAATCTCAAGAAATTTTAATAGTGGAAAAGAATGAAATTTTGATGGCTTTCTTGGCTTACACTTATGGCACTAATGGTATCCCAATTCCTAAAGGCAAAGATTACTTGGTAAATTTAATTGACGAACAAAAAATTATTCAAGATATTAGTAAAGCAAAACAACAAGGAGCAGATATTGTGACAGTTTCTCTACATTTTGGCGCAGAATATCAGCGTTTACCTAATACTAAACAAAAACAATTAGTGGAAAGTTTGGTTAATGGAGGAGCAGATATTATTTTAGGTAGTCATCCTCATGTAGTTCAACCCTATAAAATATTTAACGTCACATCAAAAAATGGAGATACTCGTCAAGCAGTTGCGATTTATTCTATGGGTAATTTTATTTCCAATCAAACGAAAAAATATACTAAATTGGGAGTTATTTTTCAGGTTAATATTCAGAAAAGTTTTCCAGAAGAAACTATTGAAATTTCTGCTGTGGAAGGTTTACCGACATGGGTGCATCGTTATCGGAAAAATGGGAAATTAAACTTTCGGGTTTTACCATTAGAGGAAGTTGTTAATACTAAAAACGATCCTTTACTTAAGTCTAGAGATTATTCATTGCTAGAAAAATATTTAACTCAAATGAATAGTCATATTAATTCCTTAAAAGAAGGAGTAGGGGTTCAATAATAATTAATAATTAATAATTAATAATTAGGGTTTGCTGATTAACTCTAAAAGTATTTATACCAATTTCATAAAATATTGCAAAGCGTGAGGACACAGGGAACAAGGAACAGGGAACAGGAAACAGAGAAAGAAAAACATAAATATTAAAGAGGAAAAAAAGTGTAAATTTTAGAATTTATGGAATTTATAATTTTTTCTTTTAGGAATAAATCACAAATTAAGATGTAACTGCCTTTTTTGAATTTGGTATTACAGATAAAGGTTGTAGCCTTTTTGCTGCGAAAAAAGTGTCAGCTTTTAACTCCTAATTTAATTGCCCAAAATACTAAAATTTTGAGCAGACAAGGACAGAAAAATTGAGCGACAATTCTTGCGACTGCCTTCTCTGTAATACCAATTCCCATGCATTAGTGCTATATTTGCGCAATACTTCAGTTATCAACTAATTAGCAGAAGCAGAATCACTTTTTTGCTAATTTTAGCTAATTTAATATTCATTATTCTTATGTTTTATTCTCCCCCACTCCCCTACTCCCCTATTTCCCCTCCTGGGAGAGGGAGGTGCGAGGGGTGGGTCCCCTGCTCAACAAAATGTAGAAAAGTTTTTGAGAAATGGTATAATTCCCATTCATTCTGACTCCTGACTCCTACCCTCCACAAAAAGACTTTTTCAGCAAACCCTAATTAATAATTACCGAATAATTAATAATTAAATAATTCTGGTTTAAAGCCTCCCCTTTCAAGGATCAAAAAAGAAATAATATTTCCTTTGGTAATTCCTGTATTACAAATAATAAAGTTCAGTAGACTAGAAAAGGTGAACATATTATTCTTAAGTGTAATATAAAACACTATTATGAGGTGATTATGCCTAGTTCTTCCACTGGTCCGCAGAAAATCAGTATTAACCCAAGTGGCAAGTTAGTAACAGTTGCTGCCTTTGCTCAATCAAGTGCTAATCAAACAGTAACAATTGTTGACTCTAATGGTAATGAAGTATTTTCTGCTTCTGGTAGCAGCAGAAGTGGTGGAGTATTCACCTATATCGGTGGTGGTAGCTTCACATCAGCAGGAGATGGAAATTACACAGTTACCCTAACCGAAGGTTCTGATATATTGGTAGGTGAAGACGCTATTATAGAAAAAGGCGAAGTATTTTTGCACCGATACTCTTTCATCACTAATGATGGTGGTTCTAATGCAAAACCCGACTTTAATGACCTTTTTGTGACTCTCTCTGTATTTGGTTACACTGGTTAGTCCAGTAGGGTGCGTTAATGAAATGTAACGCACCGTCTATCGCAAATATTTCTGGCAAAAATAACTTTCCTTCATAACTGAAGTTACCAAATATCAAGCATTTGCTCGAATAAATAATATTTAGGGCTTGCTGAAAAAGTCTTATGGGTGAAGGTAGGAGACAGGAGACAGGAGACAGGAGACAGGAGGAACGGGGAATTTGGAGGAGGTAGGAGTAAGAATTTTCCCAAGATGGTTCTGCCCAACTCTTGACCAAAATCCTGAATTTTTGAACCATTACCACTTAAAACCTCGCACTTTTTCCAGATTTAAAATTGCTCAAACCAATATCAGTCAATAAGCGCGATATTTAATCAGCAAACCCTATTTAGAAATAGAAAATCCAAGATATCGCAAAGTTTATAGTAATTGGTATTACTTCTGCTCTAAATGCCTTTACCTAGAAACAGCATACAACCCAAGTACTTCCATGATGCCATTCACCGCCATATGTATTCGGGTTTGAATACGGATCGCCCCACGGCCATGCATATTTCACAGTTTCATTACAACTCTTGTCATTAGGTATGTATTTGCCGTGCATATTATTATTTGATACCCACATGAAGGGTACTTGAGAACAACGTTTCTGTTCTCTATTATTGGCAGCACAAATCTCTTGTCCAGTCTTACCAAGATACGAAGGTGGTACATGAGCAGCTAATGCTCCAGATACAGATGAGCAAAATTTATCAGCATCAGACTTTGTAACAATTGCTCTAACATTTTCAATAGATCCTAGAGAGGCAATTTTCCCTTTAGCTTCCTCCATTATTTTTTCAGTTTTTTTCTCAAAATCTTTTAGAGCTTTATCCTGTTCTTCTCTTATTTTCTCAGGTTTAAGGTTTTGAACTTCTGCATCTATTTTACCAAAATAGGCAGCTAAACCTACAATTGCAATTAGTAGTGTAACCAACGCCCCTAATTCAATCTTTCTCAGAGAATCCACTTTTTACACCTCCAGCTAAATTTAATCCATAGCTTTTTTTATTCTAATTATCTATATAATTAGAACTTTTTTTAGCTGATAAATCAATTGTTTTTTTAGTATAATTTCAAATACATTTAATTGTGCAAATATACCAATCTCCTCAAATTCCCCTCCCAGGAGGGGTTAGGGGTGGGTCTCCATCTCTCCATCTCCCCAAAAAGGTACTTTATTAACCAGATTCTATATTGCTCTCATCTCCAGCTTTTAAATCAATTACTTCTGTAGGGATAATTTTCCCAATAGTTGTTTCCGCAGGTTGTAGATTAGTTTGATTTGATGGTTTAACGTAACTATTTTTAATTTCTTCAAGCCAATTAATCATTAAAACTTCTATTTCTTCAAAAGTTTGTTTGTCTTGCAATTCTGATAGGAACTTAGTTGTAAATTGTTTGACTAACTTCTGTCTAAGTTTGATACTTACAGGATCTAGAGGTACATCTGTTTGATAAACTTTTTGTGGACTTCTAGCAATTGAACTTGATATTTGTATAACTAAATTATTGGCTATTTTATCCGGTAAGCAGGGTACTTTATTAACGAGATTCTATATTACTCCCATCTCCATTTTTTAACTCAATTACTTCTGTAGGTATAATTTTCCCAATAGTTGTTTCCGCAGGTTGTAAATTAGTTTGATTTGATGGTTTAACGTAACTATTTTTAATTTCCTCAAGCCAATTAATCATTAAAATTTCTATTTCTTCAAAAGTTTGTTTTTCTTGCAATTCTGATAGAAACTTAGTTGTAAATTGTTTAACTAACTTCTGTCTAAGTTTGATACTTACAGGGTCTGGAGGTACATCTGTTTGATAGACTTTTTGTGGACTTGTAGCAACTGTACTTGATATTTGTATCACTAAATTATTGGCAATTTTATCCGGTAAACGACGTAAAAAAGGTATTTTTTGTAAACGTCTATATATAGATAACTGCTGCATAGACTTTTCAACCTGATAGCGTAAAAAATCTTCAATATCTGGATAAATTTCTGGAAGAACTCTACAAGCAGTTACTTCAAGTATATTATTAATAATTTCCTGAATGTTTCCATAGTCATTTTTATCTACACCAACTTTATCTGATTTATTTTTTGATTCAAAAATAGCTTTTTTTAGAGAACCTTGACTAATATTATTCTGAAGCTGATTTATACTCCCACCTACTACAACTTGAATTATTTCCTGAGCAAAACTACCAATAAGTTGGAATCGGATATTTGTGTAGAAATGTTTCATATCTGGCAATTTAACTTTCTGTAAACGAATAAATACAGTAATTATTCGCAGCGAAGGTAGCCAAGGTTGTAGTAAAAAAACATCATACCAACGCTTTTTAACAGCACCCCATAAACTTAGATTAGAACGACAACTGATTAGTAAAGTCCGCCCAATAAACTCTATCCAAAATATAATCATCCAAGGTAAATCTACTAACCAAAATCTATCTACAAATTCCCCATCCTTACCTAAATCGCGAAAGTAAAAAGAGTGCATTAAAAACTGAATATTTTCTGAAAAAAAATCTAACTCTTCTTCCCATTGATATCTTTCTAGATATTGACGACTCCAGAAGGTATTAAACGCTATTTTTGATGATTTATCTGCCAACAAAATTTCTGGTGCTAAATATTGGAGTAGGTTTAATGACTGTAAAATTTGAAGAGTAGGAGTTAAACTCATATTGCTATCTGGAATCTGGCTATAAATATGTTGCTTCATCCGGTATTTTATTTGAGTTAAAACTAAAATCTGATTAACTATCTGGAAATCATAATCTTTATCAATTAATTCCGTACTACGACCACGTAATTCTTTGAGTAAAGGTTCTGTTTCTTCTGCTTCTAGACCTTTTTTTTCGAGTAATATCTTCAGTTCACTAACTGCGATGAGATAATTTTGTGAGTCTCGGAATGGCTCTATTCCTTTAATTAAATCATACTGTAATTTCGGCTCATACAATAATATTAGAGGGCGAATTTTTTGGTTGAAAAATGCTAACTGACTTTGCCAACCTTGTGTTTCTAAGTAATTTTCATCCCAAAACATCTGTACTGCTTGTGAAAAACTTTCTCTTCTAGTATGAGTAGTGAATATTTGCCTAATTTTTGCTAAATTTCCATAATTATCAATAACTTTAAATGGAGGACGATTAATGAAAATTTCAAAGCTACTAATGCGTAAATCGTCTAATAAATTTTCTACTTTTGGTGACTCTAAACCATTCTTTTCTAACTCCTCTTGTAGATTATCTACTTTTTGGAGATATTTTTTTTGAGGAGTATCAGTAATTTTTTGTAAGTATAAATCTATTTTTAAGTACCAATGACGAATTTTTATATAGGTAATATCAAATATTATTAACATTACATTAGCAAGAATTAGTAATGCCATAATTCGTTCACTCAATAATAGTAAACGTGAACGATGAGACTTAGGAAGTTTTTTGGATAACATAGTTAGGGTTTGCGCTCAAAAGTCTTATGGGTGAGGGTAGGAGACAGGAGACAGGAGACAGGAGAAATGGCTTGGGAGCGAGGAGGTAGGAGTAATACCATTTCTCAAAAACTTTTCTACATTTTGTTGAGCAGGGAACCCACCCCTCGCCCCTCCCCCTCCCAGGAGGGGAAGTAGGGGAGTGGGGGAGTAGGGGAGAAGTAAAAAGTAAGAATAATTAACATTAACTGGGCTATTTTTAGCAAAAAGGTAATTATAACTGTTTTTATTAATTAATAACTGAAGTCTTACCCAAGTATAGCGTTACTTTTAGGAATTGGTATAACAATTGTAAGAATGATTTTTCTGCCCAACTATGCGCCTAAAATACTAACTTTTTGAGCGTTTTAGACGTAGTACCAGGCACTTTTGAAAAGCCTCAAAAAGGCACTTACCTTTATCTGTAAATACTTTTAGATTTAATCAGCAAGTCCTAGTTATACCAAGCGTGAAAAAAGAATGTTACGAATAATAAGTGCAATAAAAAGATTTTGCAGGAAATTTCCCTTTGACGAAAAAGAGAATTTACGACCTAAAAACTGGTATTAAATCTATTCCCATACGACTCCTGAATTGCAGGATTGCTGTTTGCGGAACATTCCGTAGGAAATTCGAATAAATACCCTAGCTATTTGTAGCAAACATTTATCAAATTGGTATTATATAGTTTGGAATTCAAAATTTCCTATTGCTAAACCATTAGTATATTATTATAGAGCAGCACTATTAACGAAGTCAGAAGTTAGAAGTCAGAAGCGAGTGTGTAATTCTGAGGTCTCCTACGGGACGCCTACTGTGCGGAAGTAATTCCGCACACAGCCCCTCCAGAATGTAAGACACACTTCATTACAGTCAGAAGTTAACCCACCCGCGGGCCCCTCCCAACCCACCCCTAACCCCTCCGGTGGAGGGGAGGGGAAGTAGGGGATGTGTGAGCAACTCTCCAAAAACCCGATCGCCAGTCAAGGCGGGGTTGCGCGACCCTTATGATTTTGATAATTGTTTGGTGATTGATATTTAGTTGATTTAAATTGATATAGCATTCGCAGGAAAGATGGGGAGATATCAAAAGCTTAAAACTCAAATAATGTCAGATTTTTTCTTCTTACCGAATAATTAATTATTAATTATTAAATAATTCGTGCCTTGAAGCCTCCCCTTTTAAGAGGAAAAAGCGGTCTAGGGATGGCGAGTTCTCCTCATCATATCCATGATACCAAGAGAAAAGAAATAATATTTCCTTATCTTCAATTCCGTAACGGTTTTAACCAGAGGTAATTATCAATTATCCATTATCAATTATCCATTAATGAATTTTTCCTCCTTTCTTCTGCTATAAATAGTCATAATTAGCACTATAAAATATAGCAATTTGTCAAGCCATAACTCGTATTATAGCCAAGGAGAGAATTGTTACCGATAAATTGTGGTCTAAATTCTCCCCATTTTAAGGGGATAAAAAAAGATAATTCCGTATTGCAGAGGTACTGATAACTGATAACTGAAATGACTATTTTTCTTGGTCAAATTAATCAGAAGGTAATAAGTTGTAGATGGCAGAATATCTACTACCTAAAACCTACCACCTACTACCTTCTTGAATTGTAGACCTAGTTCCAACACCTACTCATAAATTAACCAACCATTTGTAATGACTTAGTAGTAAAGTCTATTCCCATCCAACTACCTCCATTATTACTAGAATGACTAGCTTTTTCAGCTATCTCTAGAACTAAACCAGCTTCCATCAAAGAGAATGGTTCAGTATCTGGATTATTAGCACAATCTAGGAAATTCTCAATCAATCCATTAAACCAATTAGTATGACCGGGATCGTCAAAATATGTAGGTACAAAAATGTGCTGAACTGGTTGATCTTTAACACTTAAAAATACATCATTATTCTCAATGCTAATTTCTCCTTCTGTTCCCTGAATTCTGTAATAAGCTTTTGGAATAGACCCTAAAGAGCTGACACTAATATTGATTAATTTGTTCTCCCAATCTAAGCAAAAAACAGCTACATCTTCAAGTTGACTATTTGTTTCATTGAAACTTCTAGTATGTGCAGATATACGTTGAGGGAAACCACCAAATAAAGTTTGAGCAACAGAAATTGCATCTAAACCATGGTCTATCATAATACCACCACCAGATAGTTCTTTATCTTTTCCCCGTACACCTGGTTGAAAACCTACACCAAATATATTAAATGATGCAAATAAAGGTATCCCTATTTCACCTGAATTAATTAAGTAGGCAGCGTGAACTATTGAAGGAGCAAATTTATAATTATGACATGGATATAAAATACGTTTTCGTTCGTTTGCTATATTGACTAATTCATAATACTCAGCTTTATTCAATACTAATGGCTTTTCACATAAGACGTGCTTATCTGCTGCTAATGCTTGTTTAATACTTTCTACATGAAAAGCATTAGGTAAACAAATATCTATTACGTCTATTTCACTAGAATATTCTTCTAATAAATCGCTGAATTGTTCATAAACTCGGATATCTGCATATTGTCGAAGCGCTGCTGCACGTCTAGACGTTACTGGATCTACTACTGCTGTGAGATGAATATCAGAACGATCTCTGTATACTGGTACATGGGCTTTCTCTGCATTAAATCCAAAACCAACAATCGCTACTTTCACAATCTAAAATCCTCTTAAAGTATATTAATTTTTAAAATTTTTGTAACAAAACTTATAATTTTTGTCAAGTATTTTTTTTAGAAGTCCACTCTTAAATATCTTTCTAATTTTATTATGGATAATTTTTATCCAATTTAACTCAATAATTTAGTAATCATAGCTTAAATAAGTTAAATTTTTTCTTGAATCAAAAATCTCGACTAAGAAATAGATATTACTCTTTGATATTTTTCAGATATATAGCATTTACATTTGGATTGTAAATATATTTTTGAAGAAAAGGTAATAGAAAATAAAGTACACAAAGATTTTATAGTAAAAAAACTACTTTTCTCTTTGTCAATTTTCATGGTAATGTTATATTCAAACAAAATTCACTTAAATTCAATCTTAAGTATAACTATTTAAGTAATTAGTTTGATTATAAGCATTCAGCGGTTAGCGGTCAGCTATCAGCGCTTAAACTATTGCTTTTAGTTTGAGATAAAAGCTTTACTAATGGAGGCATAATTAAATATTACTACCAAAGTCTGCTTTAAAATCTATATTCATTTAAACCCCCTCTTTTTGCTGAAAGCTGACAGCTAATAGCGGAATGCTTACGTTTGATTATATTAACTTTAATCTGAGGTAAATAAATATAAAATTTCCGAATCATTAACTCACTATTAATATAAACAATGACTGAGAGTCTCAATAAGATTTTTACCAAAATTATTTATTAAATGCTATTTTTAAATACAAAAAATTAAGTATCAAGCCTCAAATTTTAAGGTAATCAAAAAGAAAATCATGTATCTTCTCGCCTCCCTATTGCAGGAGGTACTTAAGTCCGCAGTTTTAGCTCATCTGTAAAGAGGCTGACTATTAACGTTTGTACATAATTCCGATAGGAAAGTTCCTCTGACAGGAGGCTAACTGAATTGACTAACTAATGTTAAAGTAATTTATAAATATAATGGCAATATCAAATCAATTAACCAAGATGAAAATTAAAATTCCTAGCAATAACGGCGAGACTTTTTCCGCTTACTTAAAAACACCTACTTCTACACCTGCTCCTGGATTAATAATTATCCAAGAAATTTTTGGAGTTAATGAAGTAATGCGTAATATAGCTGATGAATATGCTCAAGCAGGTTATGTGGCAATAGTGCCTGATTTATTTTGGCGTCAAGAAGCAGATATCGAACTTACCGATAAATCTGAGAGTGACTGGCAAAAAGCATTTGAACTTTACCAAAATTTTGATGAAAATAAAGGAATTGATGATTTAATTTCTACAATGAAAACTCTCAAAGAATTACCAGAATGTACTGGCAAAATTGGCAGTGTAGGTTTTTGTTTAGGAGGAAAACTCGCTTATTTAATGGCTACTCGTTCCCAAGCAAAATGTAACGTTAGTTATTATGGAGTTGGCATAGAAAAAAATCTTGAGGAAGCAGCTAATATTCAAAATCCATTAATGCTTCATCTTGCTGAAAAAGATGAATATGTTTCTCTAGAAATTCAGTCTCAACTAAAAATTGAACTGAGTAATTACCCTTTAGTAACAATACATTCCTATCCAAATGTTAATCATGGCTTTGCTCGGATAGAAGGAAAAGACTATAACTTAGAAACTACTAATCTTGCCCAAAGTCGCACTATAGAATTTTTCCAAAAATATCTTGACTAAACTTTTAGTTTGTAAGCATTCAGCATTCAGCATTCAGCATTTCCGTTTGTCATGCTGCGCAAACAGATACATGAACATATTCAAGAAATTGCTAAGGTTAGCTGAAGACATTTTTTTTATAAGTTTTAATTCTCCTTGGAGACTAATTCCTATTTTGAGCTGATAATGAGCTAACAATTCATAGCTGATAGCTGTTAACGCAGTTCCTCTGAAAGAGGCTAGCTGATGGCTGAATGCTTACTTTAGTTTGACACTGAATCACTATTTTTGAACCCACTCCCAATAAGTTGATTATTCCAAATTATATCTGGTTGATTGACTACCATTATTGGGAAGGTTTTCCTGAACCGAAGTTAAGGCAGATAATAAATTGAATCAGGAATATAAGCAAAGCAAGTAATTTATTAATTAAAAATTATAACTACACAAGAATCACTGATAATCAGAACTTCCAGAATTTCCCAGGTATACTAAAAAAAAAATTTTGCTTAAATGCCATTACTGACAGTCAAGAACTATATATAAATTTATAGAATATTAGTATTGTTATCTATGTAGATTATAATCAATGAAAATTTTATCATTAACTTCTATTGTTGCTGCCACAGTAATTGGATTTTTAAATCTTCCTATAAATAATCGTTCTGCTGAAGCTCAAACTACTAATTTTTTCTGTGGGAGAATTGGCGCAACTCCAGCAACAATAGCCACTAAACAAGGCCAAAATATTCCGATTATTCTCTGGAATTCTAATAATTATTTTACCGAATCAGGAGAAGATGCTCTGACTAGATGTACTAGAGTATCTGGAATTTTATCTACTCAACAAAGAAACGGATATCGAAGTATCACTGTCAGTATTTCTAAAAATGGACAGCCAATGATTTGTGCTGCTAATCCTCAAGATGGTTCTTGTAGATTATTATATCAAGTTCCTAATGGTCAAAATCCTCAACAAGCCAGACAAGAATTATTGAGAAGAGTTACTAATCCTCAGCCAAATTTACCACCAATTACTATTCATTAAAGGAATAAGTATTGAGCAGAAAAAATGTTCTGTAGATGTAGCATCGAATTTCTACAAACAATGGGCTTGAATACTTAATCAAGAACAACTAATATCAAGTCCGGATAATAGCGCGATAATTCCTTTGTACCTCACAACCTTAATTTTTTCCTTCTGCCTTTATCCTCTTATACAAGGGTTACTTTCTCCTTTTTCTCTTCTATTTTCTTCTAACTGAGTTACTCCTCTCTAATTATTTAAAATTGTTCAACTGGACATGATATGATTATTTGTTTGACACTCGGCTCAAGTAGGTAGGCAAAATTATTTTTTATCTACTTATGCAATTAATTAACCATTGCCTGATGCTGTCTCTTTATTTCTATTTTGATCGAACATGAATTCTAGAAAATGAGGCTTTTTGAAGCTCTCTTTATTCTGATGTTTTTAAACTAGAGTCACTGGTGACTTTTTCTCCATACTCCATTACATAATTACTTCCTTTTGTTAATTTTTCTGTTAAGAAAGTTGTGGGTAATGGATAGCTAAAAGGGGGAGGCTTTAAACCCAATTTTTTGGTAAACAGGGAACAACGGGGAAAAAGTTTCCCCTGATTCGATTCATTATTATTCGGTACCCTAAAACTCTTGTACGTGCTATAAGCTCTGAATAATTTTCTTATTTTTTTATAATAGAGCTTAAGTCTTTCCGAAATAACCAAGAAATTATTTCAGAACTACCTAAATTTTTAATGTAATCTAGTTTAAAATGTGAAAATATAAACTATTGCGAATTAATTAAGGAGAAGATAATGACAGAAATAGGTACTACAGAAGCAGCATTCCTTTTAAATATATCTACAGCCAGACTCAGAGTTCTGCTAAAACAAGGACGGGTTAAAGGAGCGCGAAAAGTTAAAAGATTTTGGATAATTCCTCTAAATGGTCGTGGAATGCCAGAAATCAGTTCTGGTAGCCGAGGACCAGAAGGAACTTGGAATAAAGGACAACGTACAGGCAATACCTTTATTCATGTGCTGCGAAAAGTTATAGATGACAATCGAGATAATGGTACAACCGATCCAGCAATTGCGGTTAAGATAGGGGGACGAAACGATTACTGTCACGAAGTGGAAATATTCGGACCTTGCAAAATTGTATATCATCCCCACAAACCTAACAAAAGTCAGGCAGGGGGAGCGCGCTTATGGATAGAAGTAGAGCCAGAGATTCAAGTTACCCGTAAAATCTTCCAAGATCGAGAAGCAAAAGGTTTTGGCTAATCTCAATTAAGCAGCTAAATCATCATTATTAAATAGCTCAAAAATCTGCCTACAGAAATATTTCAGTTTGGCAGCAGATTCTGTTGTGGGTTGGGTATTTCCCACAAAACGCCAGCCACCCACCGTTGATAATTTCCATTGTTCTCCACGATGATCGTAACCAGCAACTTCTACTCCAATTACACGAGAATAAGCTTCAATAGGATCTTGATATAAACGAATTTGCACCAATAAACAACGACTTTCGAGAGACCGACTTCTACCAGGCAAATGAAAACCAATATCTATAGAATCTGGGTCAACCAACTCCAAAGTATCTGGGTCATTCATCCAGGGCTTGAGATCGACCTTAACATTTGCAAACTGGGACTTAAATAAATTTACAACTGAAGCAATCTTACTAGCTACTTGAAAATTTTTGGCCTGTTCTGCAGCATTCACCATGTATACTCCTCAAGAATAAAATTTCAGATTATTAACTAACTAATTTAAGTAAAAATCAAAAACTGTGATTATTGGGACAATTATTAATAATTTTAGATTTTCTACTTATTTGTTATACCAATTTCATAAAATATTGCTACAGTCACAACGCAGGTAACACCGGTTATGGAAACAGGGAACAGGCAACAGGGAAAGAAAAAAATAATAAACAAAGAGGAAAAAAAGTTTAATTTTTAGAATTTATGGAATTTAGTTTTTTTCTTGTAGGAATAAATCACAAATTAATATGTAACTATCTTTTTTGCATTTGGTATTAAACAGTTAAACAATAGCTTAGAGGGTTTAGACTTGATTGGGGCTAAAATTTTTCGTTTAAGTCCAAATATCAACAGCCAAAAAGAAAATTATTAACCTTTGACTTGACTACTTTCGAATTGATAATGCTAGGATCAAAATAATCAACCTAATTTCTAACATCTTATGCTTCAATATCTTGTGGCTCTTATAGCAACTGCAATTATTGGTTATACAGTTAATTCATCAGTAAAAGTTATTGATGAAGGAGATGAGGCTTTAGTAGAACGCTTAGGTAAGTATAAGCGTACTTTGAAGCCTGGACTTCAATTTGTTTTACCTCTAGTGGAAAAAATAGCTCACGTTGATACCATCCGCGAAAGGGTATTGGATATTGACCCTCAGTCAGTTATTACTAAGGATAATTTGACTTTGAAGGTAGATGCAGTAGTCTACTGGCAGATTATAGAAATAGAGAGAGCGTATTATGCAATTGAAGACGTAGAAAATGCTATTGATAATATTGTTTTAACTTCTCTGCGTTCTGAAATTGGTCGCTTGCCACTTCAAGAAGTTTTATCTACAAAAGATGAAATTGATAAAGCTTTGTTGAAGAAATTGGATGAAGCTACTTCTAGTTGGGGTGTCAAGGTGATTCGTGTCGAGGTTCAAAATATTATTGTTCCTGAAAAAGTGCAAGCAGCGATGGAGTCGGAAAGAGTGGCTTTAAGTGAGAAAAAAGCTATGATTGAACAAGCAGAGGGAGAAAAAAGAGCTGCTATTGCTAAAGCTCAAGGACAAGCAGAGTCTATAGAGGTTCTTTCCAAAATTTTAAATTTGCGCCCAGATAGTCCAGAATTTATGCAATTTCTGATTGCTCAAAGGTATTTAGAAACTAATCAGAAATTAAGTGAAAGTGCTAATTCTAAGGTTCTATTTATGGACCCGAAAGCGATGTCAGAAGCATTAGTTGAATTAGTGGGAGACTCTCCTGATGATTCTCAACTAAATGATCGGCCTATTTCACCATCTAAACTGAAAAAATCTGATTAGTATAATGTCTCATAGATATTGGGATAGGGAATAGAAACAAGGGATAAGAATATTTTTATTATGTTTAATTAAGCGAAATAGGCATAGTACGATTGGCAAATATATCAAGCTTGTAGAGATGTTATTTCGGTAATAATAAAAAATCTAAATATTTTTTACCAACATCTTTAAAAGTAGATTTTTCGTAGCTTTGAATAAGGCAGAATAACTATCATCACCACTTGTTTCTAAACTGTTGATATTTCATCAATTTTCATCAAACTTTTATTAGACTTTAAGTTAGGGTAAATATGTTGAGAAGATTCTTACCGAATCTTGACTATTGGACATAATTTAATAGCCTTTTATATATATAGACATCTCCAGAAAAGAGGGAACAGGAAACAGGGAGAAATAATTGACAATTTATCGATAAGAATTGATTTTTTTTAATTTCTGGAGATGTCTAATACCAATTACCAAAAGTAATCCTATACTTCAGCTAGACTTCAACAGTCAAATATTTACCAAGATTCAAAGTCTGTTTTTGACAATTATTAGTCTGTTAGTAATTATTTTTCCTACTTTTCCTCTCCCCACACCTCATACAGGAACCACATTTACCTACCCAATCAGATATAGCATTCTTTTTGAGAAATGGTATAATAGAAAGAAATTTTTCTTTTCAGATTTTAATTTCAAAATGTTGATAATGTGAGGTGCGCGGGAGACAAAATACTCTCACTACCCAATAAAAACATTTCTAACTAACAGTTAAAACCGCCCGATAGCGCACCTTAATTATCCTTAACTTTTTGCATTGCTTCATTCGCCCGATCAAAAGAAAATACTTCTACTATCGGTTCAATTTTATATTGTGCTGCTACTGATAACATTTCATTCATTATTGCCCGACCTCCAATAGGAAAACCGATAATCCGTCGCCGTTTCATCAACAACTGAAACACAAATAAAGTCAAAGGTGCATCGGGTACACCTACAAATGCCAAAGTACCATCAGAGTCAAGAAATTCAACATAAGCAGACCAATTCAAAGAGATAGATACCGTGCTCAACAAAATATTTAACTGACGCGAAGGCGCTGAAGGATCTTCTCCTTTCTTTGTCACTATTGCTTCATCAGCTCCTAATTCACTAGCAAATTTTGCCTTACCCTCAGAAGTTGTAAATACTGTGACTCGGTTTCCTAATTTGCTAGCAAACTGTACCGCGATATGATCTAAACCACCGACAACTATATACCGATTTCTTGTCCAGAAGTCATTCCAGCAGAACGTAAACCAGAATACACAGTAATACCACCACATAATAGAGGTCCTGCAATTTTAGTATCAATTTCTGGAAGAATAGGGAATGCGAACCGTGAATCTACTGATAAATAATCTGCAAACCCACCTGCTCCAGTAACAATTAATATCATGTCCGGTAGCATCAGTATTGTATAGCTAAGGTAAGGAAGAAGGAAGAAGGAAGAAGGAAGAGGGAAGAGGGAAGAGGGAAGAGGGAAGAAGGAAGAAGTAGGAATGCTTAAGAGCAAGAAAAAAACTTAAATTTCCAGATATTCACCCTTGGGTTTACACAAACGCGCCCCAACGGACATGATATAGTACCTGATTTTGATTGCAGAGATTTTCATTACCTCCCAGACAGTCACGACATTCTAAACAAGCTGATCGCTGCCAACCCACACCAACGCGATCGCTTTTTTGCAGATGTTTGACCTGAGTCCCAACTTCTACTACTTCTCCAATGACTTCATAGCCTGCCACCACGGGATATGTTGATACTCCCCAGTCATGATCAATGATATGTATGTCAGAGTGACAAATACCACAAGCTAAAACTTTGATAATACATCCGTAACCTTGTGGTTGTGATACTTCAAAACTTTAGGGTTCTAGTTTTGCTCCTGCTGTTATTGCTGCTAGTGATTGAATTTGCATACTTGGAGAATTGTTAATTATTGTAAATTGAACAGATGCGGTTTTCATTTCAGTAGACCACAGTAGGGGGCGAATGGCCATTGGCTAACGCAAAGCTGCCGAATGGCGCCCCTACAGGATTTTGGTTATGACGATTTGGTTTATCGGCGTTGGTGAAAAGAGGTATGATATCGTATCCGGAGCAGAGTGCCATAGAACTCTGTTCCGCGCTCCGCAACCAAAAAACTTTCTCTTTCTTCTTCTTTCTTCCCCTCCTGGGAGGGGCGAGGGGTGGGTTGACTCCTGACTCCTGACTCCTGACTCCTGACTCCTGAGTAATTAAGATTAATATCATACACGTGCTTCACCAACGCAGGTTTATCAATCAGCAAAAGCGATATAAGGTATTGATTTCTGTGACTATACTAATATAAATTAAAAGAATCTCTCTAAAGTAAGAAACTGAGGAATATCAATTCTTGCCATCTGGAAGTCACGAGAGATGATTTTGCTCAAAAAATTAACCTTTTTCTTGACTTCCTTCGAGTTAAAATATCTAATACTAAACTAGCTAAAATGCGCTCCTATTCATTAATTGCTCCTGCTAAAATTAATCTGTATCTGGAAATTATAGGCGATCGCCCAGATGGTTATCATGAATTAGCAATGGTTTTGCAAAGCATTAGTCTTGCGGACAGAATAGATATTCGTGCCATTGGAATTGAAAATATTGTGGTTCGATGCGAACATCCCCTGGTTCCTGCTGATGGTGACAATATTGCTTACCGAGCAGCTTCCTTGATCGGTAAACAATTTCCAGATGTATTTGCCAGGTATGGTGGTGTTGAAATTACCATCAATAAGCAGATTCCTGTAGCAGCAGGGTTAGCAGGAGGTTCCACAGATGCAGCAGCGGTATTAGTGGGATTAGATTTAATGTGGGAACTTGGTTTAACTCAGGGAGAGTTGCAAGAGTTGGGGGCACAGTTGGGTTCAGATGTTCCTTTTTGTGTTAGTGGCGGGACAGCATTGGCAACTGGACGTGGCGAAATTCTCTCCCCACTACCAAATTTAGACAGATTGTATGTGGTCTTGGCTAAATACAAGAATCTTTCTATTTCTACACCTTGGAGTTATCGAACTTATCGTCAAGAATTCGGTCATACTTATATTGATGATACTGAAGCTCGGGAAAATAGTATACAAAGAGTACATTCTGGACCAATGGTTTCGGCGATCGCTCACCAAGATAATATAGAGATTGGAAAACTATTGCACAACGATTTAGAAAAGGTGGCTTTACCAGAATATCCACAATTATTAAAATTAAGAGAAGCTTTTGCGTCCCAAAATGTTTTAGGAGCTATGATGTCGGGATCTGGACCTACTATATTTGCTTTGACAGAATCTCTTGCTCAAGCACAGGAAGTTGAGGCCGCAGTAAAAGCAAAAATGGCTGACCCCGGTCTAGAATTCTGGATAGCACAGTTTAACTCTAGTGGCATTACTGTTGCTCATTGAAGAGGGAAGAGAACAGGAGGCAGAAAGTATAGCAATGAGCGCTGGTATATTTACAAATTGCAGGAGGGGCCAAATAGCTAAAAGTCTTATATTATCAGCAATTTATTTCCCCTTCCGGAGCTGTTGCCTGCGCACAGCGCTATAGAAGGAAAATATACTGCTTTAAATTGGCAATTGTTAATAACTATTATACTCTGTTTCTTATTCTTGAAAGTTCTAGAAATATGTATTTTCTTTTGCCAAGTTATCAACTGCTATATTGAATTTTCATTTTTCCCATAATTCTAATATAGCAATAGCTAGAGCGGTGAACTTATGCTGATGATGAATCTTAGACTAGGCAATATTTTTTCCAATTTTGCCTGTTACCTGCTATAGTTACAAACAATTTTTATTCCGACTTCAACCATTCAAAATATATGACAAATTTAAGTCCCAAATCTCAGAAAACATCTGCTTCAAATGTCAATCCTTTACAATGTTTAGCTAGTGCGATAATTGCTGGTGGTTTAGCCACGCTTGCCTATATGTTAATGAAATCTATTTCTGAGACATTTGCTAGTAAGCCTATTATTTCAGATAACGTTTTTGTGGTGAATATTTCGACTGCTGTTCGTGCTTTAGTGGTGGGAGTTACTGCTTTAGCTACTTGTATGTGTGCGATGGTTACTTTAGGTTTAATCGCCTTAGCTATACAAATTATAATTCAGCGATTTACAAATAAAGAAATGCCTCCGAATGAAGGTTGAATAGTAAAAACTTGAGAAATATCTATTTTTTCTTTATTCCTTTTTCCTTAGCAACTTTATAATACCGATACTACCTGACTTAAATATTTGAGAAAACAAATTAAATAGAGAAAGGACTATAGTCCAGAATAAAATATAAAAAGAACTATAGTCCAGAATACAAATTTGTCTTTTATTAATTTATCGTTTTATCCATCGATTTGTTTAGTTCAAAAGGTATAGATAAAATGTCTGAAGACCAACCACAGCAACCAAATTTAGAACAACCTGAAACTGAAGCAGTCTATCAAGAATCAACAGAAACTGCTTCCGTGACACCTGAAAGTCCACCTGAACAACAATCTACTACTGAGGAAAAATCAGTAGTGGACAAACCTAGTCTTGGACAACAGGTTTTAGGATTAGTTCGTTCCTTATTACCAGCGTCCCTAAGTCAAAAGCTTTCTGATGGGTTATTGACGGGGGCGATCGCTAGTATTTTTGTCCTCATTCTGGTAATTATTTTTGTTTCTGTTTCCTCTGGTCAACCTGCTACTGAGGTGGCAGATATTCCTATCTCTGAAGAAATAGAAGAAGCGATCGCCCTGGAAGAGTCTCTACCTCTAAGTGTAGATCCAGAAGTATCTGAAAATTCATTTTATGAAGCTCCTGAATCTGTGGAACCAATTATAGTTGGACCTCCAAAGTTGACACCAGAGCAAATTTTAATTGTGTCAATTCAAAATCAAATTGATGACCTTACTAATCAATATGGTGCTGGAATTATTGAATCTTTAAGAGTTAATTTTCCCAGTAGTTTATTAATTGTTGAACTGAATAATGATTGGTATGACAAAACTGAGGAAGAACAAGATAAATTAGTTAACCAAATGTTTCAAGAAGCACAAGATTTAGACTTTAGTAGCTTACAAGTTATGAACTTTCAAGGTAGAGTTATAGCTCGTAGTTCAGTAATTAATTCTGAGATGATTGTTTTAGAGCGATCGCTTTTGGAAATACCAGGTTAACGAAGTCAGAAGTCATAAGTTAACCCACCCGCGGGTCTCTCCGGTGGAGGGGAGGGGAAGTAGGGGATTTGAGCTTCGCTTTATTTTGATAAAAAAAACTTTCTCCTTTTCTTCCTCTTCTTCCTTCTTCTTACTTCTTTCTTTCCTCCTAACTCCTGATTAGGAAAACTATAGTATCAATTTGACATACTCCCGACGTTGCGCTAACGCGACAACACGGAATTCGTCTCTCAGAAAAAAAAGCTGACTGCTGTTTATACAGAGGTGATGTCCTCCCCCTGTGTTTAGAACAATTAAAATCTATTTATTTGTAATTGTCAATAGCTATCAATGCATATGCTACAATACAATATATATACTACAAAAAGAAAATCCCCGATGAACAACACAGATAACGCCCGGCTTTCCCATACGGCGCTCTCCTCCGGGAGAGCGCGGGACTTCCCGCCGGGGGAGTTAAATTAAAATAGTTTAATTATCCGCAAAATATTTATTTATAGTTGATTCAGCTATTGATAACCAAGGCATTTATACAAAAAGTATATGTAAGCATTTCCTGCGGACTGCTGCGCAAACAGCAGTCCGCCAGCCTCCTATGGTAGGAACTGCGTTATCAGCTATGTGTTATTAACTCATTATCATACTAGAAGGGAATTATCCATCAAGGAGAATCAAAATTCATTAATGAAATTGGCTATAACCTAACCTCAGTTATTGCTTGAATAGTTCATAGATCTGACTGCTGTTTGCGCAGCATTCCGTGGGAAATGCTAATAGCTGAATGCTTACAAGTATATTATTAAAATTTTTTATTTATAGTGGTGCTTTAATTAATATATTGCCATAACCAATAATTTTGTAGTATAATCAAAAATTACAGATAAAAAATCAAGTGTAATTAGAATATTTTATGAATAAAAAAAGCGGTGAAGGATATAAAATAATTAGTGATAATCGCCAAGCTAGATTTAACTATCATATTATTGAAACTTATGAAGCTGGTGTTGCATTACAAGGAACAGAAGTAAAATCAATTCGAGAAGGTAAGGTCAATTTACGAGATGGTTATGCCTTAATCCGTAATAATGAAGCATGGTTACTGAACGTTCATATTTCTCCATACCAAAAAGCAGGAGAATTTTTCAATCACGAACCTCGTCGTAGTAGGAGACTATTGTTACACAAACAAGAAATTCGTAAATTGATTGGTAAGGTAGAACAACAGGGATTAACTTTAGTACCATTGAGGATGTATTTTAAGCGCGGTTGGGTAAAAGTTGATATTGCTTTAGCACAGGGTAAAAAGCTCTATGATAAGCGTGAAACTATTAAACAACGAGACGATAAACGGACTATGCAAAGAGTAATGAAGCAATATTAGAGCCACTACGCGGAAGCTAAAAGTCAATCATTTTTGATTTGTAATTGTTTTAAGACTTTGTAACCAGTTATTTCCGCCATTCTGCACTAGAACTACCAATTTTATCCTTACCTTAGTAAATTTGAAGCTTTAGTTTACTAATACAATAATTAATCATTAATCATTATCTTTCCTGAAAATGGATAGGATTGATGAAAAGGATTTTTTTCTTTATTTCTTATTTAAAGAAGAAGCTTTAAACCTGAATTATTCGGTAAATTGAATAATACTTATTAGTTATATAGAAATAAAATCCGGTTATACAATATCTGTTGATCATTCTATTCACAATTAAATATTCAATCTCCCCATCTCCCCCAACTATATAATTAAGTATTCAACCAGATTTTATATTAGTTAGGAGTTACGCAAATTCACCTTGAAAATGCCATCTATAGGGGCGTTAACGATAGTTATGCGAAGCAAATGGCATTGGCTAACGCCAAGCTCCGCTTTATATGTTGCGGAGCAAAACGCCCTAACTCTATTTAGTGTCTGTGCGTAAGTCCTGTTAGTAGTTATAATTATATTCATATTCATAATTATAAGAGTCTTCAAAATTAGTGGCGACTCTAACACCATTAGGATCGACAGTACATACAAACTTATTTCTTTCTCCATAAACATTTACCCATCCTCGCCACTGCCAACCTTCAGCAGTTTTAGTCACATTCTGAGTAGAAGACCACCGCCCATTACTAGGAATTCCCATTTCATATTGCATAAATTCTTTACAAGAACTTACCACACTAATATTACTTTTATTAATGCGATCGCCACCTTCATAAAAACGATCAGGGAAATAATCAGGATAAGTTTCTTGATGAAAATGTGCTGTTACTTCATTGTTATCAATATTGCAAATAAAACTGCTTCGTTCCCCATCAAATTCTACCCAACCTTGCCATTGCCAACCAGATGTAGATTCAGTTATATTTTCTCTTGAAGACCACCGACTATTACGAGGAATTCCCATTTCGTATTCCATAAATTCTTGACAATAACTGACAACATAGCTGGTATTAGAATTAGCTGGAATGTGATTTTTAATTCCTACTTTTCTACGATTTATATAGTTAGGATAACCAGAACTGTGATAGCCATCATGTTTAAGTTTAATATGACTATTATTACCAACGTCACAGGCTGCTAGAAAAACAACTGTAGCTAAAGTTATTGCTAGATTTTTGTTATTCATTATTCTGTGCTAGAAAATAGAATTTATAATTTATAGTAGCACTAAAGGTGATTTTTAGAGCTGATTTTCTACAATAATCTCAAAATCAGCTAATAGGCGTTTATTTTTAGATTTTCTCTTAAAATTGCCAAGTATTGTTGTAAGCATTTCCTCCGGAATGCTGCGCAAACAGCGGTCAGCTATCAGCTCTTAATTATTCATTGAAATCTGGTGGAAATTAAAAATCAAATCAATTATTATCCATAAATTGTCAATTATTTCTCCTTCCTGTTCCCTATTTTATGGAGATGTCTATTACTCACATTGCTGATAGCTGAGTGCTAATAGCTGAATGCTTACATATTGTTCAAAATTTTTCCCATAAAAGTGAGTTACCAAGGCGTTGAGTTAAAAAATCAATGAAAGTTTTAACTCTTAAGGAATTACGACGATTCGGTAGATAAAGTGCGTAAATACCTGTATCCATATCTATGTGGGGATAGAACTGAAAATCATTAAGTACAGCTTCGAGAAGACCCCCACGGATATCTTCTCCAATTAACCAGGTTGGCATTAAAATCAAACCACCACCATCTAAACAAACTTGCCGAAGGACTTCTGAATTATTTGCTACCAACGAGCCATTAACTTTAACTTCACACACCTCTTTGTCTCGTTTAAATCGCCAAATTTCATAACCAGTGGAGTAGCTAAAGCACAAACAATTATGGTGAACTAAATCTTCAGGATGCTCTGGTTTACCATACTGCTGAAAATAGGCTGGACTGCCACAAACTTTGCGCGTGTATGAGGCGAGTTTGCGGACGATCCAACTAGCGCCAGAGCGTTCAAGATTACCCAAACGAATCACCACATCGAGTTGCTCATCAACAGGATTAGCTAATCCATCACTCAAAGTCAAATTTAGTTGCATTTCAGGATATTGCACGAGAAAATCCCGAACTAGAGGTGCAATGTAGAGTCTGCCAAAAGCTACAGGTAAACTAATTCGCAATAGACCTCGTGGTACTTCATCCTGTTCTGCAACTGAAAGATTAGCTGCTTCTACATCTTGAAGAATTTGCACCACTTTCTCATAATATCTGCGTCCTTGGGGAGTGAGGGTAATACTACGAGTGGAACGGTTGGTTAGTTGGGTATGGAGTAGGGTTTCCAGAGCATTAACTTGGCGAGTAACTGAAGAAACAGCAACTCCTAACTGCCGAGATGCTTCTGAAAAGTTCCCCGTCTCAACTACAAGGGTGAAGGCACGCATGGCCGCCAATTGATCCATAGATTTCTATTTAGGGCTTGCTGATTAAATCTAAAAGCATTGACATATAAAGACAAGTGCCTTTTTGGGTCTGAAATAACTTGGTTTTCAGCTCTTCATGCTCAAAAAGGAGCGTATTTTAGGCGCATAGTTGGGCAGAAAAATCAAGGGACAATTTTTACTCCTACCTCTTCTAAATTCCCATTTCTCCCCTCCACCGGAGGGGGAGGGGCGAGGGGTGGGTTGTCTCCTGTCTCCTGTCTCCTACCCCAGCATTTCCATACGCAAACCCTATTTACAGGTAAATTATTGCGTAAAGTGCAAAACTGTTTGGCATAAAAGCCATATTAACATCTTCTATGAATGGAGTTAAAGTAAAAACATGGTTAGGAAAAGGAAACAAAAACAATTAGGAATTACGCAAAAACACTGTATGTAGTAGTAAAAAACTATAGTGCAACACTATCCATAGGTTTAAAAACTGAAAATGTGTAATTCCCGATCGCCTGGAAATTGCTCACTAAGCTAATTAGGGCTTGCTGATTAAACCTAAAAGCATTGACATATAAAGGTTGAGCGCATTTTTTAGTCAAAAAAAGTCCAAGCTTAATGGTCGTAATGGTTCAAAAAAGAGCGCATTTTAGGGCTTTGTTGCGCAGAATAATCAAGGGATTATTCTTCCTCCTGCCTCCTCTATAATTCCCATTTCTCCTGTCTTCCCCTCCCAGGAGGGGAGGGGGAGGGGCGAGGGGTGGGTTGTCTCCTGTCTCCTACCCTTACCCATAAGACTTTTGAGCGCAAACCCTAATTAAATCAGAACTTACGCAAAGGCACTACATATAGTAGATAAAAACTATAGCACTATGGTATATGTAGCGTTTTTGCCAGAAAAATGCGTAAGTCCTGTAAATTTTTCACCTGAAACTCAGCAAACAATTATTAAAGAGATAAATTATGACTACTAATACACTCCAATTACTCTCTCCTGCTACTTTAGGCGACCTAGAATTAACAAACCGTATGATTCTTGCCCCTTTAACTCGCTGTCGTGCAGGCGATCGCTATGTTCCTCAACCGATGAATGTGACTTATTATGCTCAACGTGCTTCTGCGGGATTAATTATTAGTGAAGCTACTCAGGTTTCTCGTAATGGTTTGGGTTACGCCAATACACCAGGAATTTATAGTCAAGAGCAGATAGAAGGTTGGAAACAGATAACAAAAGCAGTACACGACAAAGGTGGCAAAATATTTTTACAATTGTGGCACGCTGGACGAGTTGCTCATCCAGACTTACTAGAAGAGGGAGACATTCCGATCGCTCCTAGTTCTATTTTGGCTGATTATTTAGCGGATCTTCCCAATGGACAATTCCCCCATGTTACTCCTAGAGAACTCAAACTAGAAGAAATACCTCTGATTATCGAGCAGTTTCGACAAGGGGCAAAAAATGCTCAAGAAGCAGGTTTTGATGGAGTGGAAATTCATGCTGGCAATGGTTATTTACCCGATCAATTTCTCCAAGATAATTCTAATCATCGAACAGATGAATATGGAGGTTCGATAGAAAACCGAGCGCGTTTCCTTCTAGAAATTACTCAAGCAGCAATAGATGTTTGGGGAAAAGAAAGAGTAGGGGTGCGTTTATCTCCTAGTAGTACCTTCAACGATATGCATGATTCTAATCCCGCAGCTACTTTCAATTATGTTGCGCAAGAATTAGACCGCTTGGGGATAGGTTATCTTCACGTTGTTGAACCCCGTATCAAAGGTAATGTAACTGTTGAAGATGATGGTAAAGGTTTGGGAGCAAAATTTTTCCGTCCGCTATTTGGTGGAGCAATTATTACCGCAGGTGGATATACTCGCGACACAGGAGAGGAAGCTCTTCAAAATAACACTGCTGATTTCGTAGCTTATGGTCGTCTGTTTTTAGCGAATCCCGATTTGCCTAAACGCTTTGCTCTAAATGCTGAACTTAACAAATATAATCGTAATACTTTTTATACCAGTGGTGAAGAAGGATATATAGATTATCCCAGTTTGGGTGATGCTTAAAAAAAATTAGCTTTTCTAGTCTAACCAGTGGGGTCATTTCAGTTATCAGTTATCAGTATCTCTGCAATAAAAAGGCTGGCGTTGCTGAATTGAAGTATGAATGCGTGATTGTTTGGTTCTGGTCCATGCCCCCGCGCATTCCCCATTCAACAAAGAGCGAAGTAACATCTGGCTTCCCCCTTTCCAAGGGGGACGGGAGGGGGATTAATAAAGGGGACTTTTAGAGTTTTATTCCCCCCAAAATTGGGGGGCTAGAGGGGCAAAACCATACCCAGAATCAGCAACGCCAAAAATTAATAATTAATTATTACCTCTCCTTGAAAACGGATAGGATTGGCTCAAAGGAAAATTTTTCTTTATTATCCCCTTAAAAGGAGAGGCTTGATAACCACAATTTTTCGGTAAAAAAAGACCTCATTGGTTTCATAATAGTTTTAATTTAAGACCACAACATTTGGAGATAGTAAGCAATGACTCATCTATTTGAACCGCTAAAAATTAGAGAGGTAAGACTTCGCAATCGGATTGGTATGTCACCCATGTGCCAGTATTGGGCAGAAGATGGTTTGGCAAATGATTGGCATCTTGTTCATTTAGGGTCGAGAGCAATTGGAGGAGCGGGACTGGTCGTAATAGAAGATACAGCAGTTTCTCCTGATGGACGAATTAGCCCAGGCGATCTTGGTATCTGGTCAGACGACCATATTAAACCACTGGCTCGTATTACAAATTTTTTATCCATTCACGGCGCTGTACCTGGTATTCAACTGGGTCATGCAGGTCGCAAAGCCAGCTCTTCTCTTCCCTGGGAAGGGGGTAAACCCCGCTCAGAAGGTCGTCATCTTGAGCTTGATGAAGGAGGTTGGGAAATCTTCGCACCCAGTGCCATTCCGTTTGGCGATGAACGCCCTCGAATACCGAAAGAGATGACTATCGAAGATATTGAATCTATTAAGGAAGCTTTTCAATACGGGGCACGACGTGCTTATCAAGCTGGTTTCAAATTTTTGATGCTACACGCTTCTCACGGCTATCTCTTTCAGGAATTTTACTCGCCAATTACCAATCATCGGAATGATGAGTATGGAGGCAGTTTTGAAAATCGGATTCGCTTCCTTCTAGAAGTTGTTCGATTAGTACGTCAAGAATGGCCTGAAACTCTGCCGTTAAGCGTAAGGTTGGCAGCTCAAGATTACATTGAAGGTGGATGGACTCTTGAAGAAGCCATTCAGCTCTCTAAGCTACTCAAAAATGAAGGTGTCGATCTAATCGACAATATGGCGTTTGGAGCGGTTGCAACTGGTGCAAAAGTTCCATTTGGTCCGGCATTTTTAGTCCCGGATGCCACTACTATCAAACAGTCAGCTGAAGTTCTGGTTGGAGCAAGTGCGCTCTCCGATCCTGACAATGGAACACAGCCTGAATTCATTAATGAACAAATAGCCAGTGGGAAGCTCGATTTGATTTTCCTGGGACGTGAGTTGCTGGTGAATCCGTACTGGCCTCAGCAAGCGGCTAAAGCACTAGGGCACACAGATAAAATTACTTTTCCAATTCAATACGCTCACTGGCTCAAGTAGGTGACAACGGAGATATAGCAGGCAACAGGCAACAGGCAACAGGCAACAGTGGGAAAAGCATACGGTTCATCATCTATGTCAAACACCAAGAAGAAAACTTTCTGCCTTCTGCCCTCTGCCTTCCTTCCACCAAAGAATAAGTATTCAAGGGGACATGATATCATTGCAGAATAGTTTTTAGGAAAAAGAGCGATCGTGGTAAATTTTTCGAGCTTTATTTCAGAATTATGAAGTTGGCATAACGTCGTCTAATAGCAGTTTTAAATTTGGAAATAAATCAGAATAAATTGCCTCACCCAAGCGATATTGTTGCTGTTGATAAACACCATTAACTAACTGGCAAATTGTGAAAGTAGGTTGTTTAGGATTACCAATAAATTGTAAACCACCTAATCCTCTAAAATCGATAATCCAATATTCTGTGATATTTAAAAAAGCATATTCTTCTACTTTTCTGGCATAATCATCTTGCCAATTTGTACTAACTACTTCAGCAACAAGTTTAATAGTACTACCATTACAAATTACAGGTTCTTTTTGCCAAAGAGGTTCTTTAGTTAGTTCGATTTTATCTAATACTATTACATCAGGTCGTAGTGCTGTAGCTTCAGTATATAGGGGTTTGATTAGACAATTTTTAGGAATTAACCAATTAAAATTATTACGAAAAATTTCGACATAAATTCTACCAGCAATACTCCCGGCAACAGCTTCGTGAGGGCCTGTGGGTTCCATGTCTCTTAATTCTCCGTCAATTAGTTCATAACGTGTATTATCCCCGTATTGGGCAATAAATTCTTCAAAGCTAAGTTGTTTGGATGAGGTATAAGTCATTTCAGTTATCAGTTATCAGTTATCAGTTATCAGTCTGTATGCAGCAACATTAGTTTTTCAAGTTCGAGGGATATCAATGCATAAGTTTGCCCATTTTTATTAGCAAATTCCACTTCAAAAGCTTTTCCTTGCTCGTAATTTTCTACTACAGTTCCTACTTGACCTCTAGGTAATATTATTTCTTTATAAGTCATAAATTGTGGAATTTTCATATTCTCTGTTAAAGCTACAATATCATGTAACTTGATGTCATTCATTCGTTTTATCTCTATTAATCAATTGGATAAACTGTCGTTAAACGTAGATAATTTTCATTAATTGGTTGCCTTTGAGTCTGGCGATCGACAAACTCACACTCGGAAATTTCAGTATTAATTTTAGGTCTTCCGCGATCTTCAATACTATTGGTATTGCCAGTGGCGGAAGATTGGCCCTTATGATTAATTTCTAAATGGCGAAAAGGTAAAGCTTTCAAATAAGGCCAAAGAGAAAACTTATTTGGGATTGCTGATTTAAGGAATAGCTGGTAAAGTTTATGATATTATATATAAGCAAGACATAATTTTGATTGGTGATGCTCAAAATATAATGTCGTTTCTTCAGGGT
Organism: Okeania sp. SIO2B3; assembly: GCF_010672525.1. Classification (GTDB taxonomy): domain Bacteria; phylum Cyanobacteriota; class Cyanobacteriia; order Cyanobacteriales; family Microcoleaceae; genus Okeania. The sequence continues at coordinate 130,397 of NZ_JAAHGH010000012.1, forward strand.
TAAATCTATCTATGCATTTTCTATTTTTGGAGCTTGATAAAATGTGCTAGTAATTTAGGCTACAATCACGGGCGCATTATTATCAGTAATCAATATATTTTTTTGATTTTCATTTATTGATTTAGCAAAAGTAAGTACTATGGCTAACAATAAATCAGAAAATCGGAATATTCACATGGGTAGTGGTGACTACCGTGAAACTAATATTCAAGACCAGGGAACCTATATCGAACATCAGTACAAGGGTGATCAGTAGTAACCGAACGAAATCGTACGTTAAGGCTGAAATCCTTGCTATAGATGAGTTTTAGCTACTAAAAATTTAGGTGGATTTCACAACCCATAAACTTCAGAAGTGCAGTGTCTACAAATTAATCAGGGTTTAAAGAATTCTTACACATGAATGGCTAAAAAGCATATATGGTGGTTGTTTTACTTGCTTTTGCGTGCCAAGTGCGCCATCACTCTCCCAACCTCTGAAAGCTTCAATAATATCTAAATTGCCCTCTATAACAACTTCGCTATATTTACACCTACATAGGAGATCTTACTTTCATGAAAAGCTCAATTATTCACCAGTTCTCTGCAACAATAGCTGCCGTGATGGTTACATTTACAGGAGGCATCCATCCAGCCCTGGGACAAACAACAGCTTCTAGGCAATCCATGTACGAGGCTGGTGTAAATCTAAGAAGACGTTTAAGTGCTGAGGGATATGACCTGATTAGTCTACAAGATGTCCCAATGTACCACAGTTTCATGCGTGCTTACACAACACAAACTGTTTTTGTAGATGTTAAGCAAACCGGCAGTTATATTCTCTTAGTGGGAGGTGACAACGATACACAAGACTTAGATATTACACTGCAAGGTATTGGTTCTGATTCGACTCGTGCAAGTACAGGGTTTATCAAATTCAATGTATACAGGCCTGGTCGATTTTTCTACGATATCAAAATGCTAGGATGTCGCACCAAAAATTGTGGAGTCTTTGCTGTTCTTTTAAAGTCAGACTAACTAATGGAAATTACAGCGGTTTTCATTTGGGTAGACAACAGTAGGGACTAACCATGTTTAGTCTCTACAAGGTGCAAAACTAGGGAAGTTAGTATTTATTGCCAATTTATTTTATAACCCTTTCAATACAAGGCTTTTAAATCTTTGCCTAGAAAGGTATGTTATACCTTGTATGAACTATTTCTAATGAATAGTGAAAGCTGAAATGTCGTAAATTCGTTACCTAGTTTGTGATTGCAGATAACTTGGCACTTAATTACAGTTACAGGACTTACGCCAATTAAACTTAAAACTTGTATGAGGTAAATCAATGATCGATTCAAGTAATTTCGATGCTATTCCTGCTGATATAGAAATGTATGAAGCCAGATTGCTTAAATCTCGTAATGATATTGAAAGTTTTAAGAAGCTTTCGGACGGATTATTACTTGGAACAATTGGTGTAGATGCTTTTATCGGAATTATACCTGTTGTGGGTGGAATCTATACTGGATTTGCTGGACTTTGGATGTTGATGCAAGCCAGTCGCGTACATGCTTCCTTCGGCGATATGTTTCTAATAGTATTTCTATCTGTGATTGATATTCTCATTGGTATTTTTGTTGGAGTGGGTGATGTTTTAGATGCGTTCTTCAGAATTCATGCTTGGTTTGGTGGACGACTTATTGAGCATATTGATATGCAGCTTACATTGATTAAAAAGGCAAAAAATCGTGCCAGTCAAAGTCATAATCCTGATTTTACAGCTTTGAGAGATATTCTTTTTCGAGGTGGAAAAACTAAGCAGCAACAAATTATCATTTATATTGTTACTGCTGTTGTACTTTTGGGTGGATTAGCTACGTGTTCTTACATGGATTATCAGCATAAGTCTTTGCGCCAGAATAAAATAGAAGCGTGTCAACAGCGGAATGGCTGGTTTTGTGAGTGGCGATATTAAGAAGACATAATCTGTTGTATAAATTCTCTGATTCTGAGAGGTAAAATGCCGATACAAATTTACAGTTTCCTGATGTTTTAACTCATTTTTATCGTGCAGAGTTAACCATCCCCATATATCTACAAACAGTTTTATTTGTGTTAGTCTACACTGGACTCTAACTCATTTTCTTCCTCAACTCTCTTAGCATTTTACTGCTACCCATCGTTAATACCTGGTTGACTAAATTAGGAATTAATTCTAAAATAGGTAAATTGGGAAAAGTAGGACTGATAGATGATTCTACATATAATCCATCGGTAAAAACCTGAATCGTGAATTTTTCTTCAGTATAAATCCATAATTCCGGAACTGCTAAAGCTTCATAAGCATCAAGAGTAGTTTTGGATGTGACATCTACCTCAATAGCTAAATCTGGAGGTGGATCTACAGTCAGATCTATCCTCATTCGAGAGCGCATTTTTTGAGCGTTTTGGATATAAAAACAAGTATCAGGTTCTAGACCGACTTTTTTAGCTTTTTTCCTAAAGGTTGTTGAACCGAACTCTTCCCAGTCTCGCTCTTGACTATCCAGCAATACTTTCACAATATCACTAATAATTCGGTGCGGTCGTTCGTGAGCAGGAAGAGGAGACATAATGGTTAAAGTTTCTTGACTGTAAGCGACTCGTGTCTTGATTCCGTTAGCTTCTTTTTCTTCTAGAAATGCTTCAAACTGTTCCCAGGTTAAGTCATTTAGGGTAATGAGACTACCTGGGTGAAGCTCAATTTTGTTAATAGGTATGGTGACTGTCATTTCAGTTATAGCGCTACGCGCTAGGGAACAGGGAACAGGGGACTTTTAAAGGCTTTTCCTACGGAATGCTGCGCAAACGGGATTTAGAAATGTCCTAACCTTACAGCAGTTTTCATGTAGATAGAACACATTAGGGACGTTCCATGGAACGTCCCTACAAGGTTTTGATGGTGACGATGTGGTTCATTTGTCTGAAAAGCGCTGTAATTCTTAGTGCTATATCAATTATACCAATTTCATCAGCACGACTTACGCAAAGCAACCAAGAAACCGGGTTTATGGTCATGGTATTGTGGTTCAAACCACTAAATTTCCTTGATAAACCCGGTTTATTAACGCACTCTAAAAGTTTTACTACTTAATCACAGGCGCACGCATCAACAACTCAGACTCATCATTCAATGCCACTTCCCCAGATTCTATCAACGTTGGTACAGCATCTCGCAACCGCGCTGTCAACTGTACTGTCGTCGCATCATAAATCTGAGTCACAATCTTGGGATACAAACCAATACCAATAATTGGCACCAACAAACAACCGATAATAAATACCTCACGGGGTTCGGCATCCTTGAGTACTTCGTGTTCTACCAACTCCTTATTCTCAGGACCGTATAAAATCTCCCGCAACATTGACAACAGATAAATTGGAGTCAAAATCACTCCCACTGCAGCCAAGAATATTGCCAACACTTTGAAAGTTGGATTATAAGCATCACTGGTGGCAAAACCAATAAATATCATCACCTCTGCCACAAACCCACTCATTCCAGGTAACGCCAAAGAAGCCATCGAACAAGTCGTCCACATCGCGAACACTTTCTTCATCTTCTTACCGACACCACCCATTTCATCCAATATTAAAGTATGGGTACGGTCATAAGTAGCTCCCACCAAGAAGAATAAACTCGCCCCAATTAAACCGTGGGAAATCATTTGCAGTACAGCTCCACTCATACCAATATTGGTAAATGAAGCCATACCAATCAACACAAAACCCATGTGAGAAATCGAAGAATAGGCAATTTTCCGCTTCAAGTTCCGTTGGGCAAAGGAAGTCAAAGCGGCATAGACAATATTGACAACCCCCAAAATTACCAAAATAGGAGCAAATACTGCATGAGCATCAGGTAACATTCCTGCATTCATCCGCAACAGAGCGTAACCACCCATTTTCAACAGAATTCCTGCTAGCAACATATGAGCAGGTGCAGTTGCTTCCCCGTGAGCATCAGGCAACCAGGTATGTAATGGAAAAATTGGCAACTTTACAGCATAAGCAATCAAAAATGCTCCATATAATAAGAGTTGCAAATTCAGAGCATAATCTTTCGCAGCAACCGCCCTCATATCAAAAGTAACAGTATCGCCATAAAACGCCATTGTTAACGCTGCTATCAAAATAAACAGCGAACCACCTGCGGTATAAAGAATAAACTTAGTTGCTGCATACAACCGTTTTTTACCACCCCAGATGGAGAGAATTAAGTAAACTGGTACTAATTCTAATTCCCAAACCAGGAAAAATAGCAACATATCCTGCACGGCAAACACAGCTATTTGACCGCCGTACATTAACAACATCAAGAAATAAAATAGCTTTGGCTTAAAAGTTACAGGCCACGCTGCCATAATTGCCAGAGTTGTGATAAACCCAGTCAGGATAATTAATGGCATGGATAAACCATCAGCTCCCACTGACCAATTTAAGTCTAATTGTGGCACCCAAGCATAACTTTCTACCAGTTGAAGCTCGGGGTTACTCGTGTCATATCCAGTACAGAAGGCAGTAACAATAACAGCAAAATCAATTAATCCAATAATTAAGGCGTACCACCTTACCGTTTTGCCGTCTTTATCCGGAATAATCGGAATTAGTAACGATGCAACTACTGGAAATAGGATGATTATAGTCAACCAAGGAAAATTAGCCATAAATATCAAATCTCACTTTTAAAATGTTTGAAGAAGAAAGAAGAAAGAAGGAAGAAGGAAGAAGGAAGAAGGAAGAAGGAAGAAGAAAAAATATTACTCGAAATTCTTAATTTTCTGTTCCCTGTTCCTTCAGGGCTGTTTCATTCTAAATTTTTCCGTTTCTCTCAAAGCCTGACAGGGAGACAGTTATGGACAGTTCTACTTCTTTTGGTGAAAAGCCAACTTTTAATCATAAATTAAAAGCCTCCATCCCCGTGCCTCCGTGTCTGGTGCGTCTCCGTGTCTATCGAGAATGAAACTGCTCTGTCTGTTCCCTATTCACTCTAAACGCCAGAAAAGACTACTAAACCCAACACCGCTACAAATACAATGAGGGCATAAAACTGAGCGCGACCATTTTCTAAATATTTCAAACCTTCCCCAGTCAGAAGTGTAATAAAACCTGTTAAATTAACAGCTCCATCAACCACTTTGTAATCTACTTCCAACACTTGACGTGCTAAACGACGACTACCTTTAACAAATAGAAAGTCATTGAGGTCGTCTAGATACCACTTGTTGAGAGAGAAATTGTAAAGAGGTTTGATTTTTTCAGCGATCGCACCAGGGTCAATTTTACGACTCAAGTACATCAGGGAAGCAAAGGTAATACCAATTAAAGCAATACCAACAGAGTTACCTGCCATAATCAAAAATTCAGTCAGGTCAAACTCAGCTAGTCCCTCTAGCACCTCTGTCAAAGATTCCCCTGGTGCATAGATAAATTGCTCAAAATAATTAGCAAAAGGCGTTCCTAACAAACCAATAATCATTGAAGGAATCGCTAAAACCATCAATGGTAGAGTCATGCTAATAGGAGACTCATGGGGAGAGTCACTATGATGACCGTGGTCATGGTCATGGTCATCATGGCCGTGTTCTAATTCTTTCGGGTCCATAGCACCTGGTCCGAAAGCCACCGATGGGGTCATCTCGGCTTTGTCACCTGTAGAGTTTGCAGCCATTAATTGCTGTTTAATCTGCTCATCATTACCCCGGAATTCTCCCTCAAAAGTAGAGAAATACATCCGGAACATATAAAAAGCAGTCATTCCAGCAGTTGCCCAACCAATAAACCACAAAGCGGGGTTTGCTCCAAAAGCACTGCCCAGAATTTCATCCTTTGACCAAAAACCAGCAAAAGGAGGGATACCGCAAATTGCCAGAGTACCAATTAAAAAGCAAGCAGAAGTAACAGGCATATATTTGCGCAGTCCGCCCATCAACCGCATATCTTGTGCCAAAACTGGGTTATGACCGACAACAACTTCCATACCATGAATAACTGAACCGGAACACAAAAACAACATGGCTTTGAAATAAGCGTGGGTCATTAGGTGAAAAAGTCCGGCGCTATAAGCTCCCACACCCATTGCCATGACCATATATCCCAATTGGGAAATAGTGGAATAGGCAAGACCCTTTTTAATGTCATTTTGAGTAATGGCGATCGTTGCTCCAAGAAAAGCCGTGAAAGCTCCTGTCCAAGCAATAATATTCATTACTACTGGCAGATGTTCAAATACTGGATACATCCGCGCAACTAGAAAAACCCCAGCAGCTACCATTGTCGCTGCGTGGATTAAAGCAGAAATTGGAGTAGGGCCTTCCATCGCATCTGGTAACCAGACGTGCAATGGGAATTGAGCCGACTTGGCCGCAGGTCCTAAAAAGACCAAAACACCAAACAGGGTAGCTAAACCAGCACTCAGAGCGCCTGTTTCTACCAGTTGTTCTAGACGAACGCCCATTACCTCAAATTCAAAGCTACCAGTCGCCCAGTAAATTCCGAGCATCCCTAGTAGCAGACCAAAGTCACCGACGCGGTTGGTCACAAAAGCTTTTTGACAGGCATCTGCTGCTGCTTTCCGGTCGTACCAGAAACCTATTAGTAGGTAGGAAGATACACCCACCAGTTCCCAAAAGATATAAACCTGGACGAGGTTTGGAGAGACAACTAGACCTAACATTGAGGAGCTAAATAAGCTCAAGTAGGCATAAAAGCGTACATAACCGGGGTCGTGAGCCATGTAACCATCTGTATAGACCATTACCAAAAAGGCAACAGTAGTTACAATGACTAACATTAGGGCAGTCAGATGGTCGATGGTGTAGCCCATACTGAGTCTAAAGTCACCTGCTGCTGCCCACTCAAACATTTGAGTATAAGTTTCATGGCCATTAATTTGACTCCAGAGTATGGCAAAGGAGAGAACCATTGCAGTTCCTAACAGGGAGACAATGAATATTGCAGATCCCCGTCGCAAATTACTTGTGCCTTGACTATAGGATATTAGTCCCAGGCCGACTACCATTGCTCCAAGTAGGGGCAATAATGGAATCAGCCAGGCATATTGATAAAGGGCTTCCATAGTTTATGGTTACTTTATAATTCTTAATGTAGACAAAACTAATAAGCATTACTTTACAACGTAAAAACTGAAAACTAATCAACACAATTTTTTTTTAACAATGGAAATAATCTCCTGAGAGTAAAAGCTATGGTTCGAGAGTGAACTAAGTTGGTAAATTTTCCCGTTTGT